>CAVYOA010000001.1:0-219940 GCA_963769945.1 uncultured Solirubrobacterales bacterium
GGGCGCCTCGACGAGCGTGCGCTGACCGCGTTTCGCCGCGACCGCATCGGTTTCATCTTCCAGCTCTTTCACCTGATCCCCGAGCTCACCGGCGAAGAGAACGTACTGCTGCCGGCGCGCCTTGCCGGCGTCGGTGCCGGCGCGCCCGCTCGCGCCACCGAGCTGCTCGCCGAGCTCGGCCTCAACGGCGCCGCCGACCAGCTGCCGCACACGCTCTCGGGCGGCGAGCAGCAGCGGATCGCGATTGCCCGGGCACTCGTCAACGACGCCACCTTGATCCTTGCCGACGAGCCCCTGGGAAACCTCGATCCCGTCGCCGGCGCTCAGGTGCTCTCGATCCTGCGTGCTATTGCCGCCGGTGAGCGCTCGGTGATCTTGGTTACCCATGATCACGAGGCGGCGAAGATGGCCGATCGCGTGCTCGAGCTCGCCGACGGTCGCCTGCACGAGCGATGAGGGTCTGGATCGCCCCGGCGCTGGCGCGCCTGCGGGCGCCGGCGGCGGGCGCGCTCTGCTCGCGGGCGCCGGCGTCTTTGCCGCGGCGCTGATGGTCGGCACTGCGGTGACGATCGCCTACGGGCTCTCGACCGGCTTTGATCGCGCCACGAGCAGGCCGACGCGCCCGACGTCATTGCCCGCTTCGACGCCGAGCTGCGCTCCGAGGTTGAGGAGCGCATCGGCCGCCTCGCCAACGTCGAGTCGGTCAGCTATCGCCGCGAGGCGCTCGACTTCGGCTTCTTCGCCAACGGCCGCTTCGACCGACCGCACCGCCGTCCAGACCGTCGAATCCAACGGCCGGCGCGGCTACGAGGTCGTCGCGGGCTCTGACCTTCACCGGCACGCCGGGCGAGATCCTCATCGAGCGCGGCCTCGCCACCGACTGGGGGCTTCGAGGTCGGCGACTGGATCGGCGTTCAGTTCATCGGCGAGCTCGAGATCGTCGGTATCTCGCTCTCGCCCGACGGCGTCGCCTATAGCTCGGCGGGCTCGGCGACGACCGACAACCGAGCCTTCCTCGGTGTGCTTGCCGGCGTCCTGCGCGTTGTCGCCGTCAACGTCTTGATCCGCCTTCTACGCGCTGGTCCAGGCCCTGGCGGTGACCGCGGCCGAGCGACGGCCACGATCGCCGGCGCTGCGCGCCTCGGGGGCGGGTCGGCCGACGGTGACGATGGTGATGCTCGGGGCCGCGGTCGCGGTGATCGCGATCGCCGTTCCGATCGGCATCGTGCTCGAGCGCGTCCTCCTCGGGCCGGTGGTCGCGGAGCAGCCGCGGCGTACGGGCGACGCCGCCTGCTCGGGGCAAGCGCCGGACAGCTCGCGCCGACGGGACGCTCGCGCTGCTGGCGATCGCCGTGGGGGCGGCTGCTGCCTGGGTCGCGCGCCGGGCCGAGTGCGAGCCGATCGCGGCCGCGCTGCGGGGACAGTCGGTGCGCCGCCGATTGCAGCCTTGGGAGCGGTTGCTGCGGTGGCGCTCGTCATGTTCGCCGTGGCCGTTGTAGCGCTCTCACAAGGATCGGCAAGAGGTGCCCGCGCCCGCCGCCCATGGCTCGACGCTGTCGAGCACCTGGATCGATCGCGACGGCAACGGCACGCTCGAGGTAGGTCCTGGCGAGCCGCTCGTCGAGGGCCCCGCACCCGCAGTGGCGCCGGCGGACAGCGGGCGCGCACGCCGCTGACGCTCTGGATGCCGCGACGCCCACGTCCGAGACGAGGCAAGTCGCTGGCCGGGCGCCGCTCGCCGACCGGCCGCGCGTGGCCGAGGCCTTTCGCCACCGAGTTGCTCAGCGCCCAGGTCCTCGCGGCGACCTTGGGTTCGATCGCCTGCGATCGAGCCCGACGCCCTGCTCGAGACCTTGGCGACCTGATCGACAGCGCGCAAGCGAATGAGCTGCATCAGGCGCTCGCCGCGTGCGGCGGCGATCCGGCGCGCCCGGCTATGACGGCGTCCAGGAACTCTCAAATCCCGACCCGTTCACTCACCGCCCCGACCTCGACGCGCCGCGCCACCCGGGCCTGCTCGACCGCGCCAGGGAGTGTCGAGTCCGCCCGGCCTCCACGGCCCGCCGTGGTATCCGGTGCTCGGAAACCACGGCACGCGAGGTGCCGCCGACGCCTGCGCCTGGAGCGGATCGCGACCGACGACCGCGAGCTGGTTCGCGCCGATCGCAGCCTCGAGGCGCCGGAGCGACGAGATCGACCTCGAGCTGATCGACCGCTATCTCGCCGATGGGTTGCCGGGTGAAGAGACGCCCGACAGCGGCCATCTGGCGGCTACCGAGGTCGTCGAAGAGCTGCGCCAGGCAAGTGCGGCCAGCGGCTCGGGACCGCGCCTCGACTACTCCTTCGACGTTGGCCAGCGCCTGCGGGTGGTGGTTCTGGCACATCGTCAGCCGTGGTGGTGGCTCGAGCGGGTTGGTGGCGAGCGAACAGCTTGATTGGCTTCGCGGCGAGCTCGGCGCCGCCGGCCAGCGCTTCGTCATTGTCGCCACCCACCAGCCGCTGGCGAGCTCGACGGGGGCGAGCAGCGTGTCGCCTGTCGACGCGGAGCCGCAGGTGATCGCGGCCGTCTCCGGGCATACCCACGCGACGCGCAGCGCCACAGCGGCTGGCCGGCGGCTACTGGCTGATCGACACGCCATCGCTGGCCGACTACCCCCAGCGCTGCGCGTGGGCGGGCGACGGGGAGGGGGTGGCGCTTGTACTCGGATGCTCGATTCGGCGCCCGGCGAGCTCGCCGACACCGCGCGCGAGCTGGCGTTCCTCGATGCCGGCGGCGGTCGCCCGCAGGGTCACTCGTTGGCGCCGCCGAGGATCGCAACGTGCGCCTGTTCTGCGCGCCGAGCTTCGCTTAGAGGTTGGTCAAGGTGTCGAGCTCGCACCGCGAGGCCGTCCTCGAACTCCCAAAGCCAGGTGTTCGGCCAGTCGATGCGTGTCGCTCTCCTGCTTGACGCGGATCCGCCCGTCGACGAGGACGCGTCCATCCTCGAGCTCGGTGAACTCCTGTGGAATGAGCTCGAGCTCGTCCCAAATCGCTTCGACGTCGCTGATGTAGGCCGCGACGGCTTCTTCCGCGGCCCCTGTACGGAGCTCTCGCTGCCGGACGATCTCGATCTCCGGGTGCAGCGGTTGAGCGTCTCGAGGTCGCGCCGGGTGAAGGCGCGATAGCACGGCGGATGAGCGCGATCTCGGCCTTTCCCATGACGGTTCAGCCCGTGTCTGAGTCGATCGTGCCGAGGGAAGGCGAGCACCTCCGCCACCGCTGGGGCTCCGACGTCAAAGACGAAATGCCCGACGCCATCGAAGCGACCAGCTTCGAGCGGACTCGCGCTCGAACCGACGCGCGGCGCCGAGCGGCGCCGAACTCGTCCTCGGCGCCCCAGAACAGCAGCGTCGAAATCCGCAGCCGCCAACTTGCCGTCGAAGCGAGCCAGCTTGGCGAAGTCCATCGAGCGATAGAAGTCGAGCGTCGCGCGCTGGCCGCGACCGTCCTCGTAGGGTAGCCAGTACGCGGTCCATGTCGTCGTCGTCAAAGGCGTTGCCGGCGAACGCAGCAGCGGCGAAGCCGTCGTGATCGAGAACGGCGGCGACGATCGCCTCCCCCTGCTGCATGCGGAATCGCGTCGGCCATCCCGTGCCATCTGCCGTCGCTGAAAAAGCCGGTGTTGGCGATCACCAGCGCTTTGACCTGGTCGGGATGGGCACACGCCCAAGCGACGCCGACGAAGCCGCCCCAGTCGTGGACGACGAGGACAAGCGGTCCAAGGTCCTGCGCGGCGACGAACTCGGTGAACGCCTCGAGGTTGTGCTCGAAGGTGGCCGGGGGTAAGAGTCGTGGCGAGTCGCCGAGGCCGTAGAGGTCGGAGCGACGCTGCGTCGCCCGGTGCGGTGGAGCTCGGCCATCCTGGCTCCCACATCCGCGAGCTCTCGGGAAAGCCGTGGACGCAGACGACGGGTTCGCCCGCCGCGCTGGCCCAGGCCCAGCTTCGCGCATAGGTGGCCTCCTCCGCTTCGAGCTCGACCCCGCGCACGCAGCCGAGCGTAGCTGTTGTCGGCTTAGGGCCTAGCTCGAGGGGCCGTGCGAGTCCTCGGCGAGGATGCCGTAGACCTTCTTTCGCGTCTCGTCGAGCAGCTCGCGAACCTTCGCCCGCTGGGCTTCGTCGGCGGCATCGAAGACCTGGCGAACGGATGCGACGAGTTGCTCGAAGGATCGCTTGAGGCGAAACATCTCGGGCTCGAGGCCGGAGGTGACCTGATCCACGGCGGCTCGCCCTCGTGGGACGCCTGAGCGGTGCGACCGGCGTCGGTGAGCTCGAAGCGGCGTTTGCCGTCGCATCGGTGCCGCGGATCAGCTCCTCCTCTTCGAGCAGCTGAAGCGTGGGGTAGACCGAGCCGACCACTGGGCTTCCACATGCCCTTGGTTCGCTGCTCGAGCTCTTGGATCATCTCGTAGCCGTGCATCGGCGTTCGGCGAGCAGCGCCAGAGAGGGGCGGCGCGGAATGTCGCCACGTCGGGCGAGGGCCGCCGCGGCCGCGACCGCGGCGGTGGCGGGGATGGCGGCAATAGCAGCGGCGAGGGCCTGGCCCTTCGCCACGACCGTGTGATTGATGACGGTGGTACATGTATCTCTTCGAGACCCAACGCGATATATCGAGATATTTCCGCCTTGTGAGCCCGCCATTCGGCCGAACGTCAGGCAACGCCGACTATTCCGCGGAATCGCCGCTCGACAACTCGCAGTGGTTTCGCAGGTGCGATCGTGAGCGCTCGGCTAGGCTTGCCGCGCACCCGGCGCCTTGGCGGAGTGGCTACGCAGCGGCCTGCAAAGCCGTTTATGCGGCTTCGATTCCGGCAGGCGCCTTCGCTGTCCAAGCCAAGATCGACGTCCTCCGCGGACTAGGCAGGCATCAATACGGCATCAGAGGACCTCAGGGACCCTGCAGGGGACAACGGCCTCGGGTGAGACGAGCGCAGCCAGCCGGAGGATCCAGCGGCGGACGAGCCGGGGCTCGTCGGAGAGCACGCTGTGAAGACCGTCGTGGCGACGGTCAACCAGTTAGGCTCATCGCGTGATGGCCACACCGGGTTTGACGGGTCCGTTGCTTCAGCTAGAACGAATACGGGTTGAGGCTCTCGGCCGCTTCGATCACGAGATTAGGTTTCCAGCGGATTGGGAGTTTGTGATCCTCCATGGGCCCAACGGCGTTGGCAAGACGAAGTTGCTTGAACTGATCAATGCGTTGGGTAACAGGCAGTCACTCACCTTTTTCGAAACCCCGTTCGACGGCTCCGAGTTTGCGTTTACCTATGGGACGATGCTCTCCTGCGGCGAGCGGTCGTGCAGGAGCCTCTGCCTGAGATGGAGGCGGGTGACGGGAAGGAGGAGCAGCTGCATTTCGTCGTGCGCGTAGATGGGTCGAACGCCGTATGTGTTGAATGGCTCGCAGGTGGCTCTGAAGCAAACGGCGCCTCCGCATGGGCGAGCAGAGGGTTCCGCTAGACCGTGTCGAGGCCGAACCTCTGGTATGACCACCAGTTCTCCGACGAGTACATCGACCAGCCGCTGTCGCCGCCAGGTACGGCCATTCGAAGGGAGTTGCTCATAAGGACTTCCCGACGGAGCTAAACGATTTTCTTGACCGGTTCAAAGTTCACCTGATCGAGACGCAGCGCCTGATTCAGGTTGCGCCAGCGGCCCAGGATATGCCCCGCCAGCCGCCCGTGACCACCGTGATGCAGTACGCCAACGACCTAACCCCCATGCGACTGAGGGAGGCTCGGAGTTCCCAGCAAACGACCATCATTTCTTCTTGAGGGTTCTGGACCGACAAGCTGCCTGTGGAGCCCACGGAGCAGGAGATTCGGGACGGTACGCCAGACAAAGTGCGCTTCGGCGGAGCTTTCGGAAATCAGAGCTCCTTGACGCGCTTTTTTGACCATCTTCGCTGCCGGACAGGCAACTGGAGAACTGGGAGCGCAGGATGCTCTGGATTTATCTGGAGGACGCCGACACAAAAAAAGTTGCGACATTCCGCTACCTGTTGGCACGCGTTCAAGCTTCTCAAGTCAACGCCTCGCTTTCTTTCAACCAACTAGTAATCGACCGGGAGCGTGGGTTACGGACTCGGGCGAAATCCAGCGGATGCCTTGTCCTCCGGCGAGCAGCATGAACTCGTCCTCCTTCTTACGACCTTCTCTTTAGCTGCAGCCCGAAACAACCGTCCTCATCGACGGGGAGCCCGAGCTATCGCTACACGTCACCTGGGCAAATACGGTCTTTGAACGACGTTGTCGAGATCGCCGAGCTCGCGTCACTTCGATTGTGGTAGCGACCCATTCACCGCAAGTGCCCATAAGTGGCGGACCGGACAGAACCGCTGTATCGTGATCCGGCGCTCGACAGAGGAGGTCTCATGGGGGAGACGAGGATTTGCCTTTAGCCCGTGCACGCTTCCCTTACTGGCGATGACGTTTTCGCCGAGATCCTGATGTCCGTACGTCTGATCCTCGGACGTCCTCGTGCTCGAAGGGTCGACAGACTGCGCCGCACTGGACCCTCACATCGATTTTGTGCCTTGACCCAGCTCCCGGCCCATTCGAAGTCGATGGTGGAGCGAGTGATCCAGTCGTGGACGCGCAATCCATGGCACCGGGCGCTTGGGCGCCGGACGTGGATTGGGCGGGTCGATGCAGTCCGGAGAACCCGTCTCCAACGTCGTTCAACACCGACGAGTACGACCTCGACGCAGCGATCATGTTCGCTGGAGATGTACTCGACCGGTTGATCTCGAGCCTGTCGCTCGATCGCGCGCAGTGCGCACACGACTGGTCTCGGTGTGGAGGTGCGGGATATGGTCATTGGGGTAGCGGGCACGATCGGGGTAGGGCGGTTCGTGTCGATCCGGGACAGCGCGGACCTGCGATTCGATCGCCGATCGAATCGCAGGTCCGCGCTGTCCCGGATCGACACGAACCGCCCTACCCCGATCGTGCCCGCTACCCGAATGACCATATCCCGCACCTCCACACCAAGACCAGTCGTGTGTGCTGCACACTGCGCGCGATCAACGACGCTCGAGATCAACCGGTCGAGTACATCTCCAGCGAACATGATCGTTGCGTCGAGGTCGTACTCGTCGGTGTAAACGACGTTCGGAGACGGGTTCTCCGGACTCAATAGACCCGCCCAATCACGGTCCAGCACCCCAAGCACCCGGTCGATCGATTGCGCGTCCACGAGCTGGATCACTCGCTCCACCATCGACTTCGAATGGCCGGGGTGTCTGGGTCGAGGCAGCATCGATGTGAGGGTCCAGTGCGGCGCAGTCTGTCGACCCTTCGAGCACGAGGACGGTCCGAGGATCAGACGTACGGAGCATGAGGATCTCGGCGAAAACGTCATCGCCAGTAAGGGAAGCGTGCACGGGCTAAGGCAAATCCTCGTCTCCCCCATCGTCTCCTCTGTCGAGCGCCGGATCACGATACAGCGGTTCTGTCCGGTCCCACCACTTATGGATGATCTGCGGTGAATGGGTCGCTACCACAAATCGAAGTGACGCGAGCTCGGCGATCTCGACAACGTCGTTCAAAAACCGCTGTTGCCAGGTGACGTGTAGCGATAGCTCGGGCTCGTCGATGAGGACGGTTGTTTCGGGCTGCACATTAAAGAGAAGGTCGTAGAGGAGGACGAGTTCATGCTGCTCGCCGGAGGACAAGGCATCCGTCTCGATTTCGCCCGAGTCCGTAATAAATTTGAACCCACGCTCCCGGTCGATTACTAGTTCGTTGAAAAGAAAGCGAGCATTGACGATCCGCTTGAGAAGCTCAACGCGTGCCAACAGGTAGCGGAATGTCGCAAGCTTTTTGTCGGCGTCCTCCAGATAAATCCAGAGCATCCTGCGCTCCCAGTTCTCCAGTTGCCTGTCCGGCAGCGGAAGATCGTCGAAAGACGCATCAAGGACTGCAATTTCCGAAAGCTCCGCCCGAAGCGCACTTTGTCTGGCGTACCGGTCCCGAATCTCCTGCTCCGTGGCCTCGGGCGGCGCCTGTCGGTCCAGAACCCTGCGAGGAAATGATCGGTCGAGTTGCTGGGAAGTTTGGGAGTTTTCCGCCAGAGCCTCCCTGAGTCGCGTGGTCAGGTCGTTGGCGTACTGCATCACGGTGGTCACGGGCGGCTGGCGGGCGTGTGGCATTCCTGGGGCCACTGGCGCAACCTGAATCAGGCGCTGCGTCTCGATCAGGTGAACTTTGAACCGGTCAAGAAAATCGTTTAGCTCCGTCGGGAAGTCCTTATGAGCAACTCCCTTCGAATGGCCGTACCTGGCGGCGACAGCGGCTCGGTCGATGTACTCGTCGGACTGGTGGTCGTACGAGAGGTTCGCCTCGACACGGTCTAGCGGAACCCTCTGCTCGACCATGCGGAGGCGCCGATTGCTCAGAGCCACCTGCGAGCGATTCAACACATACGGCGTTTCGACCCCGTCTACGCGCACGACGAAATGCAGCTGCTCCTCCTCCCCGTCACCCGCCTCCATCTCAGGCAGAGGCTCCTGCACGACCTTCGCGCAGGAGAGCATCGTCCCATCGGTAAACGCAAACTCGGAGCGGTCGAACGGGGTTTCGAAAAAGGTGAGTAGCTGCCTGTTACCCAACGCATTGATGAGTTCAAGCAACTTGGTCTTGCCGACGCCGTTGGGCCCATGGAGGATCACAAACTCCCAATCCGCTGGAAACCTAATCTCGTGATCGAAGCGGCCGAGGAGCCCTTCAACCCGTATTCGTTCTAGCTGAAGCAACGGACCCGTCAGACCCGGTGTGGCCATCACGCGATGAGCCTAACTGGTTGACCGTCGCCACGACGGTCTTCACAGCGTGCTCTCCGACGACGGCTCGTCCGCACTCGATCCCTCGATTCCGCGGCATGCTGGCTGCGCTCGTCTCACCCGAGGCCGTTCCCCTGCAGGGTCCCTAAGGTGCTATTTGATGCCATATTGATGCCTGCCTAGTCCGCGGAGGACGTCGATCTTGGCTTGGTCAGCGAAGGCGCCTGCCGGAATCGAACCGGCGTAAACGGCTTTGCAGGCCGCTGCGTAGCCACTCCGCCAAGGCGCCGGGGTGCGCGGGCAAGCCTAGCGAGCGCTCACGATCCGATCGCACCTGCGAAACCGCTGCGAGTCGTCGAGCGGCAGATTCCACGGAATAGTCCGGCGTCACCCGACGCTCGGCCGAATGCCGGCTCTGAGCGACCTGTTACGATATATCGCGTTAGGTCTTAGACGAAGGGACGTAGATGTATCACCGTCATCAATCACACGGTCGTGGTGAAGGGCCAGCCCCTCGCCACTCCTATTGCCGCACCCATCCCCGTCACCGCCGCGGTCGCGGTCGCGGCGGCCCTCGCGCCCGGCGTGGCGACATTCGAGCCGCCGTTCTGGCGCTGCTCGCCGAACGCCCGATGCATGGCTACGAGATGATCCAAGAGCTCGAGCAGCGGACCAAGGGCATGTGGAAGCCCAGCGCCGGATCGGTCTACCCCACGCTTCAGCTGCTCGAAGAGGAGGAGCTGATCCGCGGCACCGATACCGACGGCAAACGCCGCTTCGAGCTCACCGACGCCGGTCGCACCGCTCAGCAGTCCCACGAGGGCGAACCGCCGTGGGATCAGGTCACCTCCGGCCTCGAGCCCGAGATGTTTCGCCTCAAGCGGTCCTTCGAGCAACTCGTCGCATCGGTTCGCCAGGTCTTCGACGCCGCCGACGAAGCCCAGCGGGCGAAGGTTCGCGAGCTGCTCGACGAGACGCGAAAGAAGGTCTACGGCATCCTCGCCGAGGACTCGCAGGGCCCATCGAGCTAGGCCCTTAGCCAACAACAGCTACGCTCGGCTGCGTGAGGGGGGTCGAGCTCAAACAGCAGGGAGGGTTCGCCTATCGCGAAGCTGGGCCACAGGCCAGCGCGGCGGGCGAACCCGTCGTCTGCGTCCACGGCTTTCCCGAGAGCTCGCGCATGTGGGAGCCGCTGATGGCCGAGCTCGCCGCCGCCGGCCGCCGCTGCGTCGCACCCGATCTCTACGGCCTCGGCGACTCGCCCGACGACTCCCCCGCCACCTTCGAGCACAACCTCGAGGCGTTCACCGACTTCGTCGCCGCGCAGGACCTCGGCCCCGTCGCCCTCGTCGTTCACGACTGGGGCGGCTTCATCGGCCTCGCCTGGGCCTGCGACCACCCCGACCAGGTCACCGCGCTCGTGATCTCCAACACCGGCTTTTTCGCCGACGGCAGATGGCACGGGATGGCCGACGCGATTCGCGGCGAGCAGGGGGAGGCGATCGTCGCCGCGATCGATCGCGACGGCTTCGCCGCCTTGCTGCGTTCGGCCGGCAACGCCTTTGACGACGACGACATCGACGCTTACTGGCAGCCCTACGAGGACGGTCGCGGCCAGCGCGCGACGCTCGATTTCTATCGCTCGATGGACTTCGCCAAGCTGGCGCGGTTCGACGGCAAGCTGGCGCAGCTCGGAGTTCCGACGCTGCTGCTCTGGGGCGCCGAGGACGAGTTCGCGCCGCTCGGCGCGGCGCGTCGGTTCGAGCGCGAGATCCCCGGCTCGAAGCTGGTCGCCTTCGATGGCGTCGGGCACTTCGTCTTTGACGCGGAGCCCGAGCGTTCGGCGGCGGAGGTGCTCGCCTTCCTCGGCGCGATCGACTCAGACTCGGGCTGAACCGTCGTGGGGGACGCCGAGATCGCGCTCATCCGCCGTGCCTATCGCGCCTTCACCCGGCGCGACCTCGAGACGCTCAAGCGCCACAGCCACCCGGAGATCGAGATCCACACGATCACCGGGGTGGTTGCCGGCAGCGACGCTGCCCTTACAGGGGCCACGAAGGCGTCGCGGCCTACATCAGCGACGTCGAGGCGACCTGGGACGAGCTCGAGCTCATCCCGCAGGAGTTCACCGAGCTCGAGGATGGACGCGTCCTCGTCGACGGGCGGATCCGCGTCAAGCGGGGCGCGACACGCATCGACTCGCCCAACACCTGGCTTTGGGAGTTCGAGGACGGCCTCGTTCGCACAGTGCGAATCCTCCCCGACCCGGAGACGCTCGACACCTTGACCAACCTCTGAGCGAAGCTCAGCGCGCCAGAAACAGGCGCACGTTGCGATCCTCGGCGGCGCCGGCGTGGCCCTGCGGGCGACCGCCGCCCGCATCGAGGAACGCCAGCTCGCGCGCGGTGTCGGCGAGCTCGCCGGGCGCCGAATCGAGCATCCAAGTCTCCAGCGCCACCCCACTCTCGGTTTCGACGACGCGAAGCGAGCGAGCCTGCTGGGGGTAGTCGGCCAGCGATGGTGTGGCGATCAGCCAGTAGCCGCCGGCCGGCGTCTGGCGCGGCTCGATCGCGCTCGCGTGGGTATGCCCGGAGACGGCCGCGATCACCTGCGGCTCGGCGTCGAGCAGGGCGAGCACACTCTCGCCCCCCGTCGAGCTCGCCAGCGGCTGGTGGGTGGCGACGATGACGAAGCGCTCGCCGGCGGCGCCGAGCTCGCCGCGAAGCCAATCGAGCTGTTCGCTCGCCACCAACCCGCTCGAGCCACCACCACGGCTGACGATGTCCAGAACCACCACCCGCAGGCGCTCGCCGACGTCGAAGGAGTAGTCGAGGCGCGGTCCCGAGCCGCTGGCCGCACTTGCCTGGCGCAGCTCCTCGACGACCTCGGTAGCCGCCAGATGGCGGCGCTCGCTGTCGGGCGGAACGCGCCTGGTCTCACCCGGCAAGCCCACCGGCGAGATAGCGGTCGATCAGCTCGAGGTCGATCTCGCTCTCGCTCGGCGCCTCGAGGCTGCGATCGACGCGAACCAGCTCGCGGTCGTCGGTCGCGATCCGCTCCAGCGCAGGCGTCGGCGGCACCTCGCCCTGAACCAGCAGGTCGTGGTTTCCGAGCACCGGATACCACGGCGCCTCGAGGCCGGGCGACTCGAACGACTCCTGGGCGCGGTCGAGCAGGCCCGGGTAGCGCGGCGCGTCGAGGTCGGGGCGGTAGATGAACGGGTCGGGGTTCGAGAGCTCCTGGACGCCGTCATAGCCGGGCGCGCCGGAGTCGGGGTCGACCGGCCCGCCGTCGAGCACGGCGATCGCCTGACGCAGCTCGTTCGCTTGCGCGCTGTCGATCAGGTCGCCGGTCTCGAGCAGGGCGTCGGGCTCGATCGCGGCGATCGAGCCCAAGGTCGCCGCGAGCACCTGGGCGCTGAGCGCCTCCTGGGGGCGAAAGGCCTCGGCCACGCGCGGCGAGAGCCGGTCGGCCAGCGGCGCCCGGGCCGGCGACTCCTCGTCGCGGACGTGGGCGTCGGCGAGCAGTCCGAGCGTCGCCAGCGTGCGCACCGGCTCTGCCGCCGGCGCCAGCTCGGTGCGGTCGACGAGCGGCTCGCCGGGACCTACCTCGAGCGTGCCGTCGCCGTCGCGATCGATCCAGGTGCTCGACAGCGTCGAGCCATCGGCGGCGGGCACGGCCTCTGCTGCCGATCCTTGTGAGAGCGCGACGACGGCCACGGCGATGACGAGCGCCACCGCGGCGACCGCTCCCAAGGCTGCAAATCGGCGGCGCACGAGCTACTCCCCCCGCAGCGCGGCCGCGATCGGCTCGCGCTCGGCCCGGCGCGCGACCCAGGCGGCGGCCGCCACGGCGATCGCCAGCAGCGCGAGCGTCGTCAGCACGAGCTGTCCGGCGCTTGCCCCGAGCGGCAGCGTCGCGTACGCCGCGGCTAGCTCCGCGACCACCGGCCCGAGGACGACGCGCTCGAGCACGATGCCGATCGGAACGGCGATCGCGATCACCGCGATCGCCGCCCCGAGCATCACCATCGTCACCGTCGGCCGACCCGCCCCCGAGGCGCGCAGCACGGCGATCGTCGGCCGTCGCTCGGCCGCGGTCACCGCCAGCGCCTGGACCAGCGCGTAGAGGCAGATCAAGACGTTGACGGCTGCGACGACGCGCAGGACGCCGGCCAGCACGCCAAGGAAGGCACGGTTGTCGGTCGTCGCCGAGCCCGCCGAGCTGTCGGGCTCGAAATCAACGCGATCGAGGGTTTCGAAGACCGGGCCGGCGTCGGCGCCGTCTTCGAGGTTGACGGCAACAACTGACTCGATCGCAGGATCGGCAGCGAGCAGCCGCTGCGGCTCGACATAGGCGATGCGACCCTCGCTGGCGATCGCGCGCACGATCCCCACGACCTCGAAGCGCGCCTCGCGCCCCGATGGCAGCTGCAAGGCCAGCGTCGCCCCGACCTCGAGGCCGAGCGCGTCGGCGAGCCCGACGCCGACCTCCGCCTCGTCCGGGCCCTCGATCCGCCGCCCCTCGCGCCAGTACCGGCGCCTCGAACCGGGTGTGGTCGCCCTCGAAGGCGACCACCTCGACCGGCTGGCCAAGCTCGAACGACGAGGTCGCCTCGACCTCATAGCGCGCGGCCGCGGCCTCGACGCCGGGTATCGCCGCGATCTCGCTCGGCGTCGTCGGGATCGGCTGCCGCGGTCAGCTCGTAGCGCTTGTCGAGCGTGCCCGGATCGTCTTCGAGGTCGTTGAGAAACGAGGCCATCGCCAACATCAACAGCACGACCGCAGTTGCCGCGGCCACCACCGCCGCGGTCGACAGCGTGCGCCCGCGCTTGCCGGCCGCCAGGCGCAGCCCGAGGCCGAAGGGCCCGCCCGAGGTACGACTGCGCCGCGCTGTCGCCGCGACCTCCGCCCCGCGCAGGATCTCGGCCGGCTGGCGACCGGCGGCGCGCCACGCCGGCCACAGCGTCACCGCGACGACGAGAACCACGAGCGCGACCAGGCATAGCGCAAGTGGTGCCAGCAAAGCCGCGCCGGGCGCCTGCTCGTTGAGGATCTCGAGCAGCCGCGCGCTCGGCCCGGCGGCAACGAGCGCTCCGGCCGCGAGCCCGGCCACGGCGGCCGGCAGCGCCACCAGCGCGGCATCGACGCCGTAGCGTGCGACCACGCTAAGGCGCGGGACGCCGACGGCGCGCATGATGCCGATGCTCTGCAACCGCCGCTGGACGTCGGCGCGCGCGCTCGAGCCGAGGATCATTCCCGCCGCCGCGACCGCGACGATCGAGAACGCGACGAGCAGGGCGATGATCAGCCCGGCGGCCTCGTCGATCAGCGCCTGGACGCCGTCGCGCGTGGCAAAGCGCAGGTTGTCGAGCCCGAAGCTGACGCTGCGCGCCTGGACCAGCAGCGAGTCGAGCTGCGAGGGATCTTCGGCCCAGATCAGCGCGACCTCGACTTCCTCGGGGTTGGGCTGAAACTGGCTCACCCAGTCCTGGGAGAGATAGGCGCGCGGGCGCGAATTCAGCGGATAGGCGACGCCGTCGGGCGAGAGCGAGATGCCGACGATCTCGAGCTCGCCGATGAACTGAACGCCGATCGAGTCGCCGACCTCGAGCTCCCAGTCGGTGGCGAGGCCGCGCTCGATGAGGATCTCGCCCGGCGTGCCGGTGAGGTCGGAGCCCGCGACGACCTCGTAGCCGCGCCGGCCGCTGGATTCGACGGTCTGGATCGCGGTGCGGTCGGTCGAGCGGCCGTTGGCGAAGAAGCCGAAGTCGAGCGCCTCGCGGCGGTAGCTGACCGACTCGACGTTGGCGAGGCGGCCGATGCGCTCCTCGACCTCGGAGCGCAGCTCGGCGTCGAAGCGGGCAATGACGTCGGGCGCGTCGGCCTGCTCTGTGGCGCGATCGAAGCCGGTCGAGAGCCCGTAGGCGATCGTCACCGCAGTGCCGACCATCAGCGCCGCGGCGAAGACGCCGGCGCCCGCGAGCAGAGCGCGCCCGCGCCGCGCCCGCAGGCGCGCCAGCGCCGGGGCGATCCAGACCCTCATCGCTCGTGCAGGCGACCGTCGGCGAGCTCGAGCACGCGATCGGCCATCTTCGCCGCCTCGTGATCGTGGGTAACCAAGATCACCGAGCGCTCACCGGCGGCAATAGCACGCAGGATCGAGAGCACCTGAGCGCCGGCGACGGGATCGAGGTTTCCCGAGGGCTCGTCGGCAAGGATCAAGGTGGCGTCGTTGACGAGCGCCCGGGCAATCGCGATCCGCTGCTGCTCGCCGCCCGAGAGCGTGTGCGGCAGCTGGTCGGCGGCGCCGTTGAGGCCGAGCTCGGCGAGCAGCTCGGTGGCGCGAGCGGGCGCGCCGGCACCGACGCCGGCAAGGCGCGCCGGCAGCAGTACGTTCTCCTCGCCGGTGAGCTCGGGGATCAGGTGAAAGAGCTGGAAGATGAAACCGATGCGGTCGCGGCGAAACGCGGTCAGCGCACGCTCGTCGAGGCGCCCGAGCTCGAGCCCGGCAACCTCGATCGTGCCGGAGTCGGGACGGTCGATGCCGCCGATCAGGTTGACCAGGGTCGATTTGCCGCTGCCCGAGCGCCCCAGGATCGCGACCATCTCGCCCTCATCGATCTCGAGGTCGACGCCGTCGAGGACCCGCCGCGCCGCCCGCCCGGAGCCAAAGGTCTTGCTCACGCCCCGCGCGCGCACCAGTTGCATCCGCGAAGCCTAGGCGCGCGGCCTTATCGGCACATCAATCCTGAGCCTCGACGTCGCTCTCAGTCCGGGTACTCGTCCTTGCGGTAGCTCGTCGGGTCCTCGGGCTGCGGCTTGGGCGTCCGGTCGAGCAGCATGCTGAAGTGCGGAGCGACGAACGGATCCGGCGCCGAGACCATGTAGGTGAAGTACACGGTCCCGTTGTCCTTCGCAAAGGCGATGTAGCTCGGGTTCTCGCGAAGCCCGTCCTTGAGCTCGGCGCCGACCTGCTCGGCCCAAAATTGCAGCCACTCAGGCGGGTCGCTGAGCATCTCCTGGACCTCGGGGATCTGCTCGGCCTCCTCCTCGGTCAGCGCCAGCCCGAAGTCCCATGGGAAGTCAGTCTCGTAGGTCGATACGTACGGGAACTCCCAGCCCATCCGCTCCTTGTAAGCATTCAGCCGGTCGATCGGCGCGCGCGAGAAGCAGACGAACGTCACGTCGCGCTGGTTGAGATGGATCAGGCTGCCCGAGAACTCGTCGCCCAGGCTCGAGCACCCCGGGCACGCGCCGACTGAGTAGTCGGGCCCATACATGACGTTGTAGGCGAGCAACTGCGAGCGGCCGTCGAACAGCTCCGCGAGTGTCTTCTTGCCGTCCTGGGTATCGAACACGTACTCCTTGTCCACCGGCACCCAAGGCAGCTCGAGTCGCTTCTCCTTGATCTCCCGGTTTCGCTCCGCCTGCTTGGCCTCGAGCGTTGCCAGCTCATCGCGGGCCGCCTGCCATTCCTCGCGGGTTCCAACCGTGTGCTCAGCCATCGCCATCTCCTCGTTTCCGTTCCGCCGCGTCGCGCGACCGACCAATCACCCGGGACGCTACTCGCTGGCCTGGCGTGTGACGGGGTCCGAGAGCAGGATCCCGCAAACGCAGTGGTAGGGTCGGCTCGGGTCATCGAACGGAACCTGCCGTCCATTTCAAACACTGGAGGGGACATGAACGCCACCGGCATCGACGAGGCAAAGCTCGAAGCCTTCATGGGTCAGGCCGTCACCGACATGGGAGCGATCATCAGCGGCCCGCTGATGGTGATCGGCGAGAAGCTCGGGCTCTACAAGGCGATGGCACATGCGGGCCCGTTGAGCTCGCAGGAGGTCGCCGATCGCGCGGGCGTTGCCGAGCGCTCGGTTAGGGAGTGGCTGCGTAATCAGGCCGCGGGCGGATACGTCGAGTTCGATGCCGCCAGCGACCGCTACACCCTTCCCGACGAGCAGGCGATGGCTCTTGCCGACGAGGAGAGCCCCGTCTACATACTCGGCGTCTATGACTCGATCGCTTCGTTGTACGCGGACGAGGAGAAGATCCTCGAGGCTTTCAAGAGCGGTGACGGCATGGGCTGGCACGAGCACGATCCCCGCCTCTTCCACGGGACCGAGCGCTTCTTCAAGCCTGGATACCGTGCCCATCTCGTCGAAGAGTGGATTCCCGCGCTCGACGGCGTCAAGGCGAAGCTCGAGGCCGGCGCAGAAGTCGCCGACATCGGCTGCGGGCACGGAGCCTCGACGGTGATCATGGCCGAGGCCTTCCCGAACTCCCAGTTCACAGGCTTCGACTACCACGACGGCTCGATCGAGCAGGCTCGCCAGCGCGCCGAGAGCGCCGGAGTCGGCGAACGCGTCAGGTTCGAAACCGCCGCGGCCGCCGACTTCCCCGGCGAGGGCTACGACCTAGTGACCGTCTTCGACTGCCTGCACGACATGGGCGACCCAGTCGGCGCTTCGGCGCACGTCCACGAAACGCTGGCGCCCGACGGCACCTGGATGATCGTCGAGCCCTACGCGAATGACGCCGTCGAGGAGAACCTCAACCCGGTCGGTCGCGTCTTCTACGGCGCCTCGACGGTGATCTGCACTCCCGCATCCCTCGACCAAGAGGTCGGCCTGGCGCTGGGGGCACAGGCCGGCGAGGCGAGATTGGCGGAGGTGATCAAGGAGGGCGGATTCTCCAGCGTCAGGCGTGCGACCGAAACGCCGTTCAACCTCGTGCTCGAGGCGCGCCCTTGAGCTGAGCCCGAGGCAGACGGGCGGCTTCGTTGATGCCCAGCCGTCCGCATGTGATCCCGGGGCGTCGTCGGCTACCGGAACTGGTAGCGAATGGTCGCTCTGGGCGATAGGCTCGCACCATGGGCCTGCTCGGAGATTGGGCGAAGTCGAAGCGGATGAGTCAGCCGGTTCGCGGCACAGCCCAGATCATCTCGGCGACCATGCCTGCCGACGACGCGACCTCGGCGAACTGCCGGATGAACCTCGTGGTCAGCGCCGAGGGTTTGGAGCCCACTCCGGTCGAGCACACCGCGATGGCCTCGGTCAAGCGCTGGCCAAGTCCGGGCATGACCCTGCCTGTCACCGTGGATCTCGCTGACCCGACACGCCTCAAGATCCACTGGGATGACGTCCAGACCCACGACCAGACCTCTAAGCAACAGGCGGAGCAGATTGCCGCGATGATGAGGGGCGGCGCCGGGGCCACGGCCCAGGGCACGGGAATGGACCTCAACGCGGCGATTCAGCAGGCAGCCGCGGCGGCCGGCCAGCAGGCGACGCCCGCCGCTAACGATGTGGCCGGGCAGATCGAGAAGCTGAGCCAACTGCACGACTCTGGCTCGCTCTCAGACGAGGAGTTCGCCGACGCGAAGCGCAAGCTCCTCGAGGGCCTCTGAGCGCCCGAACCCCGCTTCAGCGCTTGTCGACGAGCTCGCACCAGCGGCGGACCGACCGGCTAGCGACAACTGCGGCCACCGAGCGCGCCTTTCTTGACGAATCGCTCCCACGAGGTAGGGTCGGTCCATGGGATTCCTCCAGCGGATACTCGGGACGGAGGATCCCGACGTGCAGGTGGCAGGGCTTACTGGCCAGGCAACAATCGTCAGCCTCAGCGAGGGCGGGCCGTACGTCAACCAGCGGCCGACTATCACGATGGACCTCGACGTCGAGCTCCCAGAGCGTGAGTCCTACAGAGCCCAGGCGAAACAGCCCGTCGGGCGTCTTGTGATCGGTCGCATGCAGCCCGGCGCGACGATCCCGGTTCGGGTCGATCCGAAAGACCCCAGGAAGGTCGTCGTCGACGAGCCGGCGATGCTGGGTCAGCCCGGCGCCGCGGCCGAGGAGTAGCCGCACTACGGAGCCGCTCTAGTCGCGGCGGTCGCGATCAGACGGAGGTCCAGAAAGAGCGGCTGATATGTTGAAAACCCCCGCCAAGTGGCTTGTTCATGCGGGCTGCCGGCACGCTGCTACCAGTGTTGCTACCAGTTTCCGGCGCGTCGACGGCCAACGGGACCGGTAGCGCAAGCGGCTCCCGAGTCGGGAGCCGCATGCGCGCCGGGACGGGATGGTGCACGTCAGCTCGTCAGCCGAACCTCGCGGCGCTCCGCACGCGCGCTCCTGAGCATGAGCGCGCCGCCGACACTGAGCGTCACGACGGCGAGCACGGCGCCCGCGCCGAGCGCGGCGTCGCCCCAGCTGAAGCCCGAGTCGGCGGAGCTCACGGTGGGCGCGCTGGCAGACGAGGTCTCGACGGGCGCCGGGGCGGAGCCGAGGAACTGTTCGGCCGGGGCCGCCGTGGCCGCGGACGGCAGCGCCAACGCGACGACCGTCAGGGAGAGTGCGACGAGCCCGGTCCAACGATGCTTGGTCATGTGATGCCTTCCTCTCGGTCGATCGCCCTTTAGCGATCGGGGTCTTGTATGGGACGCTCTTCGATGGGCGTTGCAAAAACGTTGCACCAGCGATAGCCGCGTGACCGAAACGAATTCGACATTGGAGTTCCGCGTGCTCGGGCCGGTCGAGGCCCACGCCGGCCGCCGCCGGCTGGATCTCGGGGGTCCCAAGCAGCGCTCGCTGATGGCGCTCTTGCTGATCGAGCAGGGCCGGCCGGTCACGGCCGATCGGCTCGCGGACGAGCTCTGGGCCGGGAATCCTCCCGATGGCGCCGCGACGACCCTGCGCTCTTACATCTCCCGCCTTCGCACGTCACTGGGGAGCGAGACGGTCATCGGCACCTCAGCGGGCTACGCGCTCGATGCCGCGGCCGAGGCGGTCGACGCCCAACGGTTCGAGGAACTGACCCGGCAGGGCGAGAGCGCAATACGACGAGGTGCGCCGGGCGCTGCCGCAGAACGGCTGCACGCTGCCCTGGCCCTGTGGCGCGGCCCAGCCTACGCCGGCACGTCCGACGTTGCGCCGTTGACTCTGGAGGCGAGACGCCTCGAGGAGTTACGGCTCGTCTGCATCGAGCAGCGGATCGAGGCCGACCTCGACCTCGGGCGGCATGGCGACGTCGTTGCCGAGCTGCAGCGACTCATCGAGGAGGAGCCCTTGCGCGAGCGGCTCTGGCGACACCTCGTGCTCGCGCTCTACCGCTGCGATCGGCAGGCTGACGCTCTCGACGCGTATCGGCGGGCGCGAGAGCGGTTGCGAGACGAACTCGGGCTGGAGCCAAGCGAAGACCTGAGAGAGCTCGAGCGCGCGATCCTGCATCACGATCTGCCAGCCGTGCCCGCGTCCGTCGCCCGGCACAACCTGCCTTCCCCGGTGAGCAGCCTCGTCGGGCGCGAGCGGGAGCTCGAGGAGATTCCCAACCTCCTGCGCAAGCACCGCCTGGTTGTCCTCAGCGGGGTCGGTGGGTCGGGCAAGACGCGGCTCGCGATCGAGATCGCGCGCCAACAGGCGGGCGTCTGGGCCGACGGGGTCTGGCTCGCCGATCTCACCCCGCTCGCCGATCCAGCGCTCGTCCCGGATGAGGTCGCGACCGCGCTCGACTCCCGAGGCGGAGATTCCCAAGCCGAGGACCTGGTCGAGCGGACAGGCGAAGTCGGAGCTGCTGCTGGTCCTCGACAACTGCGAGCACCTGGTCGACGGGTGTGCGGAGCTGGTCACCGCCCTGCTGCACGGGTGTCCAAACGTGCGGGTGCTTGCCACCAGTCGAGTACTCGCTTCACGTTCAGGGCGAGGTCTTGCTCGAGGTCGATCCATTGCCGACGCCGGTCGAGAGCGCTTCGCTGGATGAGATCGCGGGCGCGCCCGCGGTGCGTCTGTTCTGGGACCGCGCCACCGCAGTGCGGCCCGGTCTCGGCGCCACGCCGGAGCATCTGGAGACCGCGGGCCGCATCTGCCGCGAGCTCGACGGGCTTCCCCTCGCTATCGAGCTGGCGGCGGCGCGGGCGAAGGCGCTGTCGCTGGACGAGATCGCGACCCGGCTCGGGGATCGATTCCGCTTCCTGAGCTCGTGGCGGCGGATCGTCGATCCGCGCCACCGCACCCTCGAGGCGGCGATGGATTGGAGCTACGACCTGCTCACCGAGGCCGAACGTCACCTGCTTTGCGGACTGGCCGTCTTCGCCGGGCGGTTCACGGTTGCCGGTGCTGCGGGCGTATGTCTGGAGGACGACGAGTCCGAGAGCCTCGAGCTCGTCGAGCGCCTCGTTGACGCTTCTCTAGTTCGCGCCGAAGACGAGCCCGGCTCAGGCGGCGGGATGCGCTACCGGCTACTCGAGACGGTGCGCGAATACGCAACCGAGAGGCTGGTCGAGACGGGCGACGAGCCGCAACTGAGGCGGGCACATGCCGAGTACTTCCTGCGGCGCGCCGAGGCCGCGCAGCTGTCGACCGAGGCCGGAGGCGAGCAGCGGTTCGAGGCCGTGCTCTTCGAGCAGGATGAACTCCGCTTGGCATTCGACTGGTCCCTCGAGAGCGATCCGCTGCTCGCTGCGAGCCTCGCGATCTCACTCGAGCAGCTATGGGTCTCGAACAATCCGTTCGAGGGCATGCGTTGGTTCGAGGCGCTGCTCACACGGAGCGACCAGCTGCCGCCTGAGCTGCGCGCCCGAGTGCTGCTCGCCCAGGGAGGCATGACGTTCATCGCGGGCGACTTCGAGCAGGGCGAGCAGCTCTACGAGTCGGCTCTCCGTGAGTTCCGCGAGCTCGGCGACGAGGCCCGCGCAGCAGAGGTGCTCCATCGACTCGCGGCGGCCCGTCTGCAACGGGGCGCTGCGGACGAGGCCCGGGCGCTGACGATGGAGGCGCTCAGCATCCAGCGTCGGCTCGGGGATCAGCGAGGCGAGGCAGTAGCGCTGGGCACGCTGGGGGGCATCGCGCACCACGAAGGCGACGACCAGCGGGCGGTGGAACTGCTCGAGCAAAGCGCCGAGCTGGCGCGCGAGACCGGCTTCCTCTGGTGGCGCGCGCAGACGCTCGCCGACCTCGGCGAGATCGCGGTCGAGAGCGGGAGCTTCGAATCAGCCGAGGAACACCTGCGCCGAGCACTCGAGCAGGCAACCGCGATCGGCGAGCGGCAGCTGACGATCTACATGCTGGCGTTGCTTGCGCGAACCGCAGCCGAGCGCGGCGCTGTCGAGCGCGCCGGCGTTCTCTGGGGGGCGATCGAGGCCGAAGAGCAGCGCCAGCCGATCGGGCAATGGGAAGCAGAGCGCGACGAGTATGCCGCGCCGATCCTCGCCACCGACGGTGACGCGCTCGCCGGCGGCCGGAAGAAAGGGCGACGCCTCGCGCTTGCCGACGCTGTCGAGGTCGCGCTGCAAGAGCCCTGAGCACGCGCGCCCGCGGCCGTTGCAATGGATCTGCAACGGTCGTCAACCAGGGTGGCGCCCATGACTAGCGGACTGGGCGATGCAACGGCGAAGCTGGTTTCGGCGGTGACGAGCGGCGACGCGATCGCCGCCGGCGCCCTCTATACCGCCGACGCGAAGCTGCTGACGCCCTCCTCTCCATTGGTCGCCGGCCGGGGACAGATCGAGACGTACTGGCGAACCGGGATCGCGCTCGGCATCACCCAGATCGAGCTGGAGGTCCTCGACCTGGAGATCGCGCCTGCGGAATCCCGTCGCCTTGGAGGTCGGACGCTATGCGCTCGGCGTCGAGGCGGGGGATCGCGGCCACATCGTCTATCGCGGCAAGTACGTCGGGCTCCACCGGCGACAGGCCGACGGGTCGTGGCGCCGCGCCGTCGATGTCTTCAACCCCGACCAGCCGTCGGGTGAATCACTCGGAAGAAAAGCGGCTGATGGGATTCGAACCCACGACCTCCACCTTGGCAAGGTGGCGCTCTAGCCAACTGAGCTACAGCCGCGCGAGCGGGCGATTATAGGTGGGATGGCCGTGGGCACCCGGGCGGCGCAGGCACGGTGCACGCTTCGGTGTTTGAAACTTGTCTCGGTGGGGATGGAAGTAGGGAGAAACCGAGGGCGCGCTACAGAACCCATATGGGACGCGCGCACGAGAGTCTTCGAGGAAAGGGAACGTTTTGCTTTACCGCACTGCCGGATCGGCTTTGCTCGCGCTTGCGCTCGCGCTGTGCGTAACCACCACAGCCGTCGCCGCACCTGTCGGCGATGCCGACACGGTCATCGTCAAGTACCGCACTTCCGCCGATCCCAGTGCGATCGATGCCCTCAACGACTCCGCCGGCCTCGGCGCGCCCGTGCAGACGGTTCGCCGCCTCGGCGCCGTGGTCGTGCCGGTCGAAGGCGATCCGGCGACCGCCGCCGCAGCGCTCGAGCGTTCGCCGCTCGTGGTCTACGCCGAGCCCAACCTGACCTTGAGCTCGCAGGCCGTTCCCAACGATCCCCTGTTCGGCCAGCTCTATGGCCTCCACAACACGGGCCAGACGGGTGGCACCGCTGACGCCGACATCGATGCCCCGGAAGGCTGGGACGCGGCCGGGATCGGCACTTTCCCCTCCACCGGCGGCGCCAAGGTCGGCATCGTCGATACGGGCATCCTCTCCTCCCACACCGATCTCGGCGGCAAGACCGCCGACTGCGCGCGCTCTCAAGGCGTGGTGCCGATCTTCTCCGGCTCGATCCAGGAGGGCACTTGCGCCGATGACAACGGGCACGGCACCCACGTTGCCGGCACGATCTCGGCCAACGCCAACAACGGCATTGGGGTCACCGGCGTTGCCTTTAACTCGCCGCTGTCGATCTGCAAGGCGCTCGGCGGGCCGCTGGGCACCGGCTCGACCGCCGACGTCGCCAACTGCATCACCTGGACGCACGACAAGGGCGCCAAGGTGATCTCGATGAGCCTCGGCGGCGGCAACTCCCAGACGCTGCGAAACGCGGTCGACTACGCCTGGAAGGGCGGCGCGGCCAATGGCAGCGTGCTGATCGCGGCGGCCGGCAACGACGGCGACGCGACCCTCAACTACCCCGCCGCCTATCCGAATGTCGTCTCGGTCGCGGCAACCGATGATCGCGATCAACGCGCGAGCTTCTCCAACGCCAACTCAGACGTTGAGATCGCGGCTCCCGGTGTCGACATCACCTCGACCTGGAACAACGGCGCCTACAACACGATCTCGGGCACCTCGATGGCGACCCCGCACGTCGCCGGCGTCGCCGCCCTGATCCGCGGGCGCTATCCGACCTCGACGGCAGCGGCGATCGTCGCCAAGCTCGACGGCGCCGTCGACGATCTCGGCGCTGCGGGACGCGACTCGAGCTTCGGCTTCGGGCGCGTCAACCTCCAGCAAGCTGCAACCGAGTAAGCAGGGGCAGGCGCCCGCCGGCGCCCACCAACCCGTGGATGAAGGGCCGTGCCGAGCGCGGCCCTTCATCGTTCGCCCGCTGCCTGCTACCACGTAGTCATCGCTTCCAACGCCCGCCAGATGCCGTCCGAGTTGCTCGATCAGACTCGCGAGCGCTCGCGTCGCGCGTTCGACGAGCGCCTCGCTGACCTGCGGCAGAGCTGGCTCAGCCTGCTGCTGGCGGCAGTCGCCGCGTCTGCCGCTTGGCTGCTGGCGCGCGAGCTGCTCGGTCATCGCGAGGCCTTCTTCGCCCCGGTCGCAGCGATCCTCACGCTTGGGCTCACCGTCGGCCAGCGCGGTCGGCGCGCCTGGGAGATCGGGCTCGGAGTCGCGCTGGGGATCCTCGTCGCCGACCTGATCATCGCCGGCATCGGCACAGGTGTGTGGCAACTCGGCGTCGTCGTCGCGCTGGCGATGGCGGTGGCCGTACTCGCCGGTGGCACGCCGCTGCTGGTCAATCAGGCGGCGATCTCGGCGGTTCTCGTCGTCACCTTGGGCTCCGCCTCGAACTCTGTACCTGGGGCGCGCTTCATCGATGCCCTGATCGGCGCCGGCGTCGCTTTGCTGGCCAACGCGCTCGCGCCGATCGACCCCTTGCGCATCGTGCGCCGCAAGGCAGAGCCACTGCTGAACGAGTTGCAGGCGGTGCTGGAGATGATCGCCGCCGCGCTGGAGTCGCACGACCTGGTCGAGATCGAGGCTGTCCTCGAGCGCGCGCGCACCCTCGACGGGCGCGCGGCGGAGGTTCGCGAGGCGCTCGACATCGGCCAGGAGACCACGGTGTGGGCGCCATCTCGGCGCGGGGCTCGACCCGGTCTCGCGCCGTATGAGGTCGCGCTCGTCGAGCTCGATTACGCGATCCGAAGCACACGTGTGCTCGCGCGCAGCGCCCGGGCAGCGATCGAGCGCGATGACCGCGTTCCGCCGACGGCTATCGCTTCGGTGCGCCAACTCGCAGCCGCGGTCGGCATCCTCGGGGGCCACCTGACCGGCGGCGAGGCCGACGCGGGCGATGAGCTCGAGCGAGCGCTGCTGGATGCCTCGGCGCGCGCGACGCAGGCGCTCGAGGTGACCGCGAACCTGTCGGCCAACGCCATCGTCTCCCAGGTGCGGGCGATGGCGGTCGACCTGCTCGGCGCAATGGGGGTCGACCCCCGCGAGGCCCGCGAGGCGGTGCGCAGCGCCGCCGACAGCTCCTCGTCGACTGCTCCGAGCTAGGCTGCCGGCGTGGCTGATTCTCCGGCGCTCACAGGCCATTGTGGCTGCGGCGGTGTGCAGTTCGAGATCGACGAGCCGCTGGTGGCTGCCGGCTACTGCCACTGCACCCGCTGTCAGCGGCGCACCGGAGGCAGCTCGTCGGCGACGGCCCGGGTCGCCCCGGGCTCGGTGCGCGTCATCGCGGGCGAAGACCTACTCGCACGCTGGGCACCGCCGGACGGGTTCGCGAAAGTCTTCTGCAGCGCCTGCGGCTCGGCTTTGTTCGGCGAGGCGCCGGGAAGCGAAGAGATCTCGCTCGTGCGCATGGGGGTCATCGATGGCGACCCCGGCATCCGCATGCAGGCCCGCCAGTTCGTCGCCTACGCCGCGGTCTGGGAGCCGATTCCCGACGATGGGCTCCCCTGCTTCGACGAACGCTTTCCCGAGCAGGCCTAACAGCGCTGTCGGCTGCTACGCCGCGTCGAGCGCCTGGTTCACCAACGCGTCGGCATCGGCGTTTCGCTCTCGGCGCACGTGGCTGATCGACCAACGCTCGAAGCCGCGCAGCTCGCGCTGAACCTCGAGAAAGAGCTCGCGCAGCCCGGCGTCCTTGACCTTGTACTCGCCGCGGATCTGTTTGACCACGAGCTCCGAGTCGCCGATGAAGTCCGCCTCACTGGCCCCGTGCTGCTTGGCCAGGGCGATGCCTCGCAGCAGGGCGCGATACTCGGCGACGTTGTTGGTCGCGCTTCCGATCCTCTCCCCTACCGCCTCGATCACCTCGCCCTCGGGCGTGGCGACGACAACCCCGACGGCCGCCGGGCCCGGATTGCTGCGCGCCCCGCCATCGACATTGACGACGACCCGCTCCGGCATCGGCAATCAGCCTGGCGCGGCCGCTAGGCGCCGACGCCGGCTTCGTCGGTCGCGGTGGCCTCGGCGATCACCTTCTGGGCGATATGCCCGGGAACCTCCTCGTAGCGCGCAAACTCCATCGTGAAGTCGCCGCGGCCGCCGGTGATAGCGCGCAGGTCCGGGGCGTAGTCGAGCACCTCGGCCATCGGCACCTCGGCCTTGATCTCGGTCGCCGAGCCCTTCGGCTCCATCCCGAGCGGGTGCCCCCGGCGCGAGTTGAGATCGCCAATGACGTCGCCGACGACGTCCTCGGGCACGGCGATCGTCATCTGCATGATCGGCTCCAGCAGGAACGCGTCTGCCTCGCCAACCGCCTGCTTGAACGCCATCGAGCCGGCGATCTTGAACGCCATCTCCGAGGAGTCGACGTTGTGGTGCTGGCCGTCGTATAGACGCACCTTGACGTCCTTCATCGGATAGCCCGCGAGGACACCGTTTGCCATCGCCTCGGCGATGCCCTTCTCGACCGCGGGGATGAAGCCGCCCGGGATCACGCCGCCCTTGATCGCGTTGACGAACTCGAAGCCCGCTCCGGCCTCGTTGGGCTCGATCTCGATGTGGCAGTCGCCGAACTGGCCCCTGCCACCGGTCTGCTTCTTATAACGCCCGTGTGCCTTGGCGGCGCGTCGAATCGTCTCGATGTAGGGCACCTGCGGCGGGTGCAGCACGATCTCGGCGCCGAAACGCTGCTTCATCCGGTCGACGATCACCTCGACGTGGATCTGGCTCAACCCGGCGATGATCTGCTCACCGGTCTGGGGGTCGCGATGAACGTCGAGCGTCGGATCCTCCTCGCTCAGGCGCCGGATCGCGGTCGCGGCCTTGTCCTCGTCGTTGGTCGTCTTCGCCTCATAGGCGAACGCCATCACAGGCGCCGGCAGATCGAGCGGGGGAAAGTGCACCTTGGTCTCACGCGAGGCGAGGATGTCGCCCGCGGTTGTCTCACGCAGCTTGGGGACGGCGCCGATGTCGCCGGGGCCGAGCTCTGAGATCGGCGTCATCTCCTTGCCCTCCGGTGCCGCAAGCTGGCCGATGCGCTCTTTCTCGCGCTTGGAGACGTTTTGCACGTGCGAGTCGGAGGCGAGCACGCCGGAGTAGACGCGAATCAGGTTGATCCGGCCCGTGTAGGGGTCGGCGGTGGTCTTGAACACGTAGGCGAGCAGGTCGCCGTCCTCATCTGGCGCGATCTCCTCGGCGTGCTCGTCTGCGTCAAGCGCCTTGGCGCCGCCGTGCATCGCCGGCGACGGCAGGTCTTCGACCAGCGCCTCGAGCAGACGGTTGGTGCCGAGGTTGCGCGTGGCGACGCCGCAGGTGACCGGAAACAGATGGCCCTCGTTGACACCCTTCTTCAAAGCCGTGACGAGCTCGGCATGAGAGATCTCCTCGCCCTCGAGATAGCGCTCCATGAGCTCGTCGGAGTTCTCGGCGACCTCGTCCATCAGCTTCTCGCGGTACTCCTCGGCCTGCGCGCGCAACTCGTCGGGAATCTCGATCTCACGGGCGCTGTCGCGACCCTCGCCCTCGTACTCGAACGCGGTCATGTCGATCAGGTCGATCACACCTCGGACCTCGTGCTCGGAGCCGATCGGGATCTCGGTCGCGACGACGTGGACGCCAAAGGCTGCCTTGAGCGACTCGAGACAGCGAAAGAAGTCGGCGCGCTCGCGGTCGAGCATGTTGACGAACACCAGCCGCGAGAGACCTTCCTCGGCGGCGCGCCGCCAGAGGCGCTCGGTGTGGACCTCGACTCCCATGACGGCGTTGATGACGAATACAGCGGAGTCGACGACCCGCAGCGCGCCGAGGGTGTCGGCAACGAAGCTCGGCTCGCCGGGCGTATCGAGCATGTTGACCTTGCGCCCGTCGTGCTCGAACGAGGTCACGGCCGCACCGATCGACATGCCGCGCGACTGCTCATCGGGCTCGAAGTCGCAGACCGTGGTCCCATCTTCGACTCGGCCAAGGCGATTGACGACCCCCGACTCGAACAGGATCGCTTCGGCGAGGCTTGTCTTGCCACTGCCCCGGTGGCCTACGAGCGCCACGTTTCGGATGCGGTCGGGAGCCTTGTGGGGCATCCCGAGAACCTACAAGACGAAGCGGGAGCGCAGGCCGATGACGGCCTTCGTATGCAGCTGGGAAACGCGCGACTCGGTCACGCCGAGGACCTCGCCGATCTCGCGCAGGGTCAGGTTCTCGTAGTAATAGAGCGCGATCACGAGACGCTCGCGCTCGGGCAGGCCCTCGATCGCGTCGGCGAGGCGATCCTTGAGCTCCGACGCATGCGCCTCAGACTCGGGATCGACGGCGCCGGGGTCTTGAATCGTGTCGAGGATCGAGATCTGACTGCCGCCCTCAGGATCGGCGAAGGTCCAGAGATCGTCGAGCGCCAGCACCGATGAATTCGCGATCTGAAGCAGGACGTCCTGAAACTCCGCCACCGTGAGCTCCAGCTTCTCCGACATCTCCTCGTCGGTCGGAGAGCGTCCGAGAGCGCCTTCGAGCGCGTGGTGGGCGCGTTCGACCTCGCGCGCGCGAGCGCGAACCGAGCGCGGGACCCAGTCGAGCGAGCGCAACTCGTCGATGATCGCGCCCTTGACCCTGGCGACGGCGAAGGTCTCGAACTTGATCTCGCGCTCCATGTCGAAGCGCTCGATCGCGCCGATCAGGCCGAGCAGTCCGTAGGAGATCAGGTCGGACTCCTCAACGTGGGAGGGCAAGCCCGACGCCATTCGCCCGGCGATGAACTTGACCAAGGGCGAGTAGGCGACGACCAGGCGCTCGCGGGCCTTTTCGTCGTCCTCGAGCTTGTAACGACGCCACAGCTCTCGTAGCTCGACCGCTTTGACGTTCGTTTCCATCTCTCCTCAGCAGGGACGTTATCGTCGCGCGCTCAAGCGCGCGGGTGTGCCTTTGCGTATTCGCTTTGCAGCCGCGACGGCTCGACGCGGGTGTAGACCTGAGTTGTCGACACGCTCGAGTGTCCCAGCAATTCTTGAATCGAGCGCAGGTCAGCCCCACCCTCGAGCAGATGCGTGGCAAAGGAATGGCGCAACGTGTGCGGTGAGATCCGCCCGCTAACCGCCGCCTCGCGCACCCATATCTCCAGCCGTCGGCGCACATCGGAGGGCGAGAGGCGACGCCCGCGACGCGAGAGAAACAGTGCCTTCTCAGCGGCCGGGGGGCAGAGCGCGTGCCGCGCACTCTCGAGGTAGCGGCGCAGCGCCCGCTGGGCCGGTTCACCGATCGGCATCACCCGAGTCTTTGCGCCCTTGCCGGTGACGCGGATCGTTTCCGCGTCGAAGTCGAGATCCTCGACGTCGGCGTTGACGATCTCCTCGGCGCGCAACCCGGACGAGTAAGCGAGCTCGAACAAGGCTCGATCGCGAACCTGTAGCGGCGTCGTCGCCGGGATCCGGTCGAGGAGCTTTGCGACCTCCTCGCGGCCGAGCACCCGCGGCAGGTGGGAGTCGCGCTTGGGTGTCGGCAGAAGATCGGCGGGATTGGCAGTGATCGCACCGGTGGCGACGAGATGCTGGTGAAAGGCGCGAGTCGCGGTCAGCTTGCGGGCGACGCTCGCTTTGGCCAAGCGCCGCTCAGAGAGCACCGCGGCATAAGCGCGAAGGTCGCGATAGGCAAGCTCTCCCGGCTCGCGTTGACGCTCCGAGGCCCAGGCCGCGAGCTCGATCAGGTCACGCCCGTAAGCACGCAGCGTTTGCGCCGACGAGCCGCGGCTTCGCAGCTCCTGCGCATAAGCGCTCAGTGCGGCTTCCCAGGCCGGGCTCGCCTCGAGATCCTCCCTAGGGGTCGCCGCAATCACGGTTCGCTCGCTCATCCGTCCCAAATTCGCCATCTGCCCAACTTTGCCTTCAGGTGAGGCGGCGAAAACCAAGCAGGTCCCGATATGCGCCGGTTTGCAGCCGCCTCAGCCGATGTAGATGGGGGTGCCGACTGGAACTTGGTCATAAAGCTCGATCACGTCGGCGACGGCCATTCGCACGCAGCCGTGTGAGGCGGCGGAGCCAAGCGAGCCGACGTCGTCGGTGCCATGGATGCCGGCACCGGCGTAAATGCCCATCCAGCGTTCCTTCAGCGGATTCTCGGGCACCCCACCGGGGACAACCGTTCCGGCAAGATCGCCCGCCCAGTCGGAGTTGGGCACGTTCCAAACCGGGTCCACAGCCTTGTTTTCGATGTTGTAGAGGCCCTCGGGGGTGTCGAAGCCCTGCGCCCCGATCGCGACCGTGTAGGTCTTCGCGGGCTTGAGGTCCTTCCACAGCGTGAGCTCGAAGCTCGAGCGGTTGACCGTCAGGTAGGTCGGATAGGTCGCGGCGAGCTCGTCCGTCGTCACCTCGGGCTTGACGATCTCAACCGGCAGCGCGGCGGTGCGGCTGTGCGGGCTCTGCACCGCGGCCTCGAGGCGCGAGCGAAGCTTCGATTCGTCGACCACGCGGCCGTCGTGCCCCTGGACGGCGGCAAGATCGCCGGAGCTGGGTTCGATCGTGGCGTTGACCGCCTCCGTGTTGACCTCGGCCGAAACCTTGGCGATGAACTCATCCAAGGCGTTGTCGGAGTAGGTGATCTGCGGGGAGATCGCAACATCCACCTCGCCCCCCGTGGCGTAGCGCCAGACGCGCGTCGGCAGGCCACCTTCCTGGCTCTCTTCGAGGGCGCGATCGACCATTCCCTCGACGTCGGATGAGACCTTCAGCTGCTTGGGTGAGAGCTGATACTTGACCCCGTCGTACTTGACGACGACGTGATTTCGCAGCGGGGCGACGAGCTTCTTGTCGACGGTCTCGCTGGCCTGCGAGACGGTCATGCCGCCGACGTCGACGCCACCGATCGTCACCCCTTCGGCGATCTCATCCGAGCGCGAGGAGTCCCAGGCGTAGGCACCGACTGCGCCGGCGAGCATCAGCACGACGAGAAACACGACCGCTATTTGGATCTTCTTGACCACGAGCTCAATCAGTGTAGGGAGCGATTTATTACCTACCCCCTGGCTTCATCTACGTTGCAACCGGTAGTTCAGATCTAAGCCGCTTGCAGGGGTTTCCAGAACCTCGGAGGTTCAGAAACCCAGCGGCTCACGATCTGCGGCGACCCCTTCGCTGGTGCCGCGCGAGCGTTTGACATGAGGACTCCAGCGCAGGAACTCCTCGACCTCGCGCTCGTAGTGATACCCGTCCGTGCGACCGCGTAAAACCGGCAATAGCCTCAGGTGCTCGCCGAGACGAGCGACCGCCTCGCGTGAGGTAAACCCGTACTCGAAGCCCGTGGCTTTGTAGAGGCGGTTGTCGACCCCGCGCCCGAAACGCATCAGGTTCGCGAGCTCGTCCGGAATGCGAAAGCCGAGCCGGCGCAGCGGTCCGAGGAGCAGATGGCTGCCGAATGGGGGCAGCACGGGCAGGGCCCGCTTGCCGACCAATGAGATCGCCTCGGAGAGCGCCAGGACACCGTCGGCGGCGACGTTGAATGTGCCCGGGAGCTTGTTCAGCGCCGCGTGCTCGAGGGCGTGGACGATGTCGTCCTCGTGAACAAACTGGAGCCTTGGGTCGAAACCGAGGACCATCGGCACCGCCGGCAGCGCAAACATGCGCGTGAAGCTGGTCTCGACATCGGGCCCGAGCACGTTCGCGCAACGCAGCGTCGTGACGGTGACCTCGGGCCGCTTGTCGGCGAAGTCGGCAACGGCCTGCTCGGCCTCGACGATGTCGCGCTCGAGCATCGACCCGGGCTTGTGCGGGCGGCGCATGCGCTCGGTGAAGAAGGCCGGATCGTCCTGTTCGGAGCCATAGAACTGGGTCGAGCTCTTGAATACGAACTTGCGCACCGGCGAGTCCGAACCGGTGCAGGCGGCGAGGATGTTCATCGTCCCGATGACATTGTTTTCGTGTGTGAAGCGAGTTGACGCCGCGAGCGAGTTGACGATCAGCCTGGTGTCGATCACGGTGTCGATCTCGGCCGCGCGGACGATGCGCTGAATCAGCGAATGCTGGTTCGAGACCTTGACGAACTCCGTCCGCTCGAGCTCGCGCCTCGGTTCGCGCGTGTCGACCCCGATGATCGTCTCGATCTGCTCGAAGCCCTCGAGTGCCTCGGCCAGGCGCGCGCCCCAGTAAGTGGCGAGGCCGGTGACGAGGACTCGCCTCGAAGTCAGGTCAGCCATCAGCCGAACCAGACCGATTTTCGCTTGGCGACCATCTCGTGCAGGTTCTCCTGGATCCGCGCTCTGATCTCCTGCGAGACGGTCTGGACCAGGGCCTTGTCGTGCACCGCCTCCGCCCCGCCGAGCTCGACCGTGTCGATCGGCTCGAGAAAGCGAATCTTGAACTTCGCCGGCAGGTATCCGAGCATCCCCAGCGGCCCGGCCCAGGGAAACGTCGGCGTGATCGGGAAATAGATCAGGCCGGTGAGCCGCTGCAGCGCCGGCACGTGGGCGAAGATCGGTGCCGCCTCCTCGGCGCCGACGACGCAGATCGGCACCAGCTTGGCCTCGGCCCGCATCGCCGCCTCGACGAAGCCGCCGCGGCCGAAACGACGCAGGCGATAGCGATCCTTGTAGAGCTTCTCGGTTCCCTTGCGGCCTTCGGGGAACACGAGCACCAGCTGGCGCTCGTCGTAGAGCAGCCGATGAACGTTGGCTGGATGTGCGGCGACGCCACCGATCTTCGGGATCAGCATCGAGAAGCCGGGATAGCCCTTGAAGAAATGCTCGACCGTGAGATAGAGGGGCCGCGGGCTGGGATGCTCCTCGTGAATGGCCTTGGCGATCATCGCGGCATCGGGTGGCAGCGCACCCGAGTGGTTCGAGATCAGCAGCGCCCCTCCCCGGTCCGGCACGTTCTCGACTCCCTCGACCTCGACCCTGAACCAGTAGCGATAGAAGAACTCGTACAGGGTCTGGTCGAAGACTCCCTCGACTCGCTCGGAGCGACCCCAGTCGTTGAGCGTGCGGTCGGGCTCGAGCGCGGGCAGCAGATCGCGCATGACCTCCGCCGGACGGCGTTCGGGGAGCAGGTCGGGCGAGCTCGCAGCCTCGAGTTCGTCGGGGGTTAGCTCGTCGCTGCGCGAGAGGGAAGTTCGGTCGGCCATGAGATCGGAGACGAGCCATAGTATCCGGGGCCAATGCGCTCGAAGGACCAGGTGAGGCGAGCGGTATGGAAAGCGATGGATCGCGAGGGCGTCTCGCGGTTCCCCGGCGCCGAGGGCAGGATCCCGAACTTCGCCGGCGCCAAGCTCGCCGCTGAGAAGCTCGCCGGCCATCGCACCTGGAAGCGCGCGCGGACGATCAAGGCGAACCCTGACTCGCCCCAGACGCATGCCCGCCGTCGTGCTCTCGAGGAGGGCAAGACGCTGGTCATGGCCGTACCCCGCCTACGCGATCAACACCCGTTCAGATTGCTCGACCCACGCAACCTCAGCGCCGAGCAGGTGCGCGAGGCCGCGACAATCAAAGGCGCGCTCAAGCACGGTCGCATCGTCGCCGACGACGAGCTGCCCGAGATCGACATCGTCCTCTGTGGAACCGTCGCGGCGAACCTCAACGGCGCCCGCATCGGCAAGGGCGGCGGCTTCTCCGACATCGAGTACGGCCTGCTGATCGAAGCGGGCAAGATCGACAGCCACACCGTGGTGGTCACGACCTGCCATCCACTTCAGATCGTGCGCGAGAACCTGATGATGACCGACCACGACCTCCCGGTCGACCTGGTCGCGACCCCGCGCGCTGTGATCGAGGTCGAGCGCGACTACGACAGGCCTCGCGGCATCCTCTGGAACCATCTGCAACCGCCGCAGATTCACGAGATCCCCATCCTGGAACGCATGGGCTACGCGTGAGGCGCCTGCAAAGCTTCGTCTGACACCTTGAGCCGTCCAGATCCTACGCCCGCCGATGGACCCGATCCCTACGGCAATCCCGAGCCCGAGTGGCTCGAGATCAACTGGGCCGAGCACCGCAAGACCATCGACGTAGCTGAAGCCGAGGTCAACTTCGTCGAGATGGGGCCCGCCGATGAGGCGGCTCAGCATCCGCTGGCGATCGTCTTCGTCCACGGCCTCTCCGGCTGCTGGCAGAACTGGCTCGAGAACATCCCCCACTTCGCCGAGCGCCATCGCGTGCTCGCGCTCGACCTGCCGGGCTTCGGCGATTCGCCCGCGCCCGAGTGGGAAGTCTCGGTGCGCAACTACGGCAAGCTCGTGCTCGACTTCTGCGATGCGGTCGGAGTCGACGACTGCGCCATCGTCGGCAGCTCGCTCGGCGGCTTCGTCGCAGCCGAGGCGGCGATCCGCGAGCCGGAGCGCTTCGAGCAGCTGGTCTTGGTCTCAGCCGCGGGCGTCTCGAGCGCCCGGCTGCGAAAGCGCCCGGTCGCCGTGCTCGCCCGGATGATGGCCGCCGGCACCCCGGTCGCCTTCCAGGCGCAGACGCGTGCCGTGCGCCGCAGCCGCGCGCGAACGATGGCCTTCTCCGGCCTCTTCGACGACCCCAACGCCCTGCGCCCGGAGCTGATCTCGGAGTTCTTCGAGGGTGGGATGCGCGGCGAGTCGTTCGTCGAGGCGCTGACCGAGCTCGCCGGCTATGACTTCCTCGACCGCCTCGAGCAGGTCGAGGTTCCGACGCTGATCGTCTGGGGAAGACAGGATCGTGTCGTCCCCCCGCGCGACGCGCTCGAATACGAACGCCTGCTGAGCAACGCCGAGCTTGTCGTCTTCGACAACTGCGGCCACGTGCCGATGGCAGAACGCCCGCTGCGCTTCAACCGCACGCTTGGCGCCTTCCTCGCTGACGCTAAACCGTGATCGCGCCCTCGGAGGCCGAGCCGACCGACTTCGCGTACTTGGCGAGGACGCCGGTCGGGTACTCAGGCTCGGGCGAGACGTAGGCGGCGACGCGCTTGGCGATCTCCTCATCGCTGAGGTCGACTTCGAGCACGCGCCGCTCGATGTCGATCGTCACCTGGTCGCCGTTTCGAATCGCGGCGATCGGCCCGCCCTTGACGGCCTCCGGGGCAACGTGGCCGACCATCAGCCCGCGAGTCGCGCCCGAGAAGCGGCCGTCGGTGAGCAAGGCGACCTCCTCGCCTAGACCTTCGCCGACGATCGCCGCGGTGACTTGAAGCATCTCGCGCATCCCCGGCCCGCCGGACGGACCCTCGTTTCGGATGACGACGATGTCGCCGGCGACGATCTCGCCCGCCTTGAGGGCGACGAAGCAGTCCTCCTCGCGCTCGTACACCTTCGCCGGGCCGCTTTGGCCCTTGCGCTCGGTGCCGGCGAGCTTGACCACCGAGCCTTCGGGGGCGAGGTTGCCGCGTAGGATCGCGAGGCCGCCCTCGGGCTTGAGCGGATCCGACAGCGGTCGCACCACCTGCTGGCCGCTCTCCTCCACGGCAGCGTCGGCCTCTTCGCCGATCGTGCGGCCGCTGACCGTGATCTCATCGCGATGCAGCAAGCCGGCTTCGGAGAGGCGGTTGAGAATCAGCGGCACGCCGCCGGCGCGGTAGAGGTCGGTGGCGACGAAGCGACCCGCGGGCTTGAGGTCGGCAAGCAGTGGGGTGCGTTTGGAAATCTGCTCGAAATCATCGATCTCGAGTTCGATTCCGGCCTCGCGTGCGACAGCGAGCAGGTGCAAGACGCCGTTGGTCGAGCCGCCCGACGCGCTCAGGCAGGCGATCGCGTTCTCGAGCGACTTGCGGGTGATCACCCTCGACGGGCGCAGATCATCGGCGAGCACGCGCACAACCAGCTCACCGATCTGCTCCGAGACGCTGTTCTTCTCCTCGTCCTCGGCCGGCACCATCGCCGAGCCTCCGGGCGAGATCCCGAGTGCCTCGAAGGCGCAGGCCATCGTGTTCGCTGTGAACTGGCCACCGCAGGCCCCGGCGCCCGGGCTGGCAACGTTTTCCAGCTCGGCGAGGTCGGCGTCGGACATGGTCCCGGCAGCGTGCGCTCCGATGGCCTCGAAGACGTCGACGATCGTCACGTCCTCGCCGCGCCAGCGCCCCGGGGCGATCGAGCCGCCGTAGAGCATCAACGAGGGGATGTCGAGGCGCGCCAGCGCCATCACGCAGCCGGGGATCGTCTTGTCGCAGGCTGAAAGGGCGACGATCGCATCGAACTGATAGCCGCGTGCGGTGAGCTCGATCGAGTCGGCGATCACCTCGCGGCTGACCAGCGAGGTCTTCATACCCTTCGTGCCCATCGTGATCCCGTCGGAGATCGCGATCGTGTTGAACTCCATCGGCGTCGCGCCCGCCTTGCGCACACCGTCCTTGATGTGCTCGGCGAGCCCACGCAGGTGAAAGTTGCACGGCATCGCCTCGGTCCAGGTGTTGGCGATTCCGATCGTCGGCTTCGAAAGTGCGTCGTCGTCGAAGCCGATGCCCTTCATGTAGGCGCGCGCAGCGGCGCGATCGGCGCCGTCGAAGACAGCTGCCGAACGCGGACGCGGCAGCGCTGTGATCACGTCGCCATCAGTGGAAGCCATCGCCCGGAGTCTAGGCGCGAGCCACTGCGCCAGTCGTCGCACGAAGCTCGTGCCAGCGCGCGAGCCGGGCGATATCGCGGCGCGCATGTGCGGGGTCGACTTGGCGGCCGGGGCGATCGACGCTTGCGGTGGCGATCAGCTCGCGCTCGCGGCCGTGAAGCGCCAGCCATTTTGCGAGAACGTCATCGGCGTCGGGGAGGCGCTCACCGTGTCGCGAAAGCGGATGCAGTACTCGCTCAGCAACGTGGCGGTCGCGGTCTCGTAGGCGACCAGGGGCCGCTGTGGGTAGACGAGATAGGCGTAGCCGCTGGCGGGATCACCGCGGCCGCAACGCTGAAGTACCCGAGCTCCTCGTAGGCGCTGTACTCGAGCTCGCCGACCGCGCCGCGAAGCAGCTCGCGCGCGCGCCGCTCGGCCAGATCGGGACCCGTCTGCGACGCCACCTCAGCCGCCGGCGGCTGGTGGGTAGAAGACGACGCGCTCGGCATCGCGCGGCACCTCGGCGAAGTCGCGCACCGCGCGCCTCGCGCTTGCCGCGGCGGTTGCCCGCGAGCGGTACCGCGGCCCACATCCCGAGCTCGAGCTGGTGGCGAAACTCGGCCACCAGGCGCTCCTCGTCGGCGGCCAGCTCGGGGTCGCCCTCGGCGAGGACGACGTCGCCGACTCCGGGCTTCATCCGCACCAGCTTCACCCGCCCACCGTATCGTCCCTGCTCGCTCTCGCGGTCAGGCCGAAAACATCGACCGGCCCCGCCCCGCGACCGAGCTCGCGCAGACCGTTGCCGACCGCCTCGGCAGCGATCTCGCGCGCCCAGCGCGCAGCGTCGGCAACGTCTGCCCCCCGAGCCAGGAAGGCTGTCAGGGCCGAAGAGTGCGTGCAGCCTGAGCCATGCGCCGCGCCATCGGGATATCTGGGTCCCTCGATCCGCATCGTGCCGTTCTCATCCGCGAGGACGTCGGCTCCCGTTCCGTCTTCGGAGTGCCCGCCGGTGACAACGACCGCGTCGGGGCCAAGCGCGCGCACTCCCTCGGCGAGCTCAACCTGCGTCGCGTTTGCGCCCAGCCCGCTGAGCGCCCGGGCCTCGGGCAGATTCGGGGTCGTCACCGTCGCGCGCGGCAGAACCCGCTCGATCAGCGCCGTGCGCGCGTCTGCGGCCAGCAGCGTCGCGCCGGATTCAGCGACCATGACCGGGTCGACGACGATCGGCGCCCCGGCGACGAGGTCCAGCGCCTCGAGGACCGCATCGATCGTCGCCTCGTCGGCGAGCATGCCGATCTTGACCGCGTCGACGCCGATGTCGGAGGCGACCGCCTCGACCTGGGCGACGATCATCTCGGGCGCGACAGCGACCACCATCTCGACTCCGACGGTGTTCTGTGCGGTCAGCGCCGTGATCGCGGTCATGCCGTGAACGCCGCAGCGCGCAAAAGCCTTGAGATCGGCCTGGATCCCAGCGCCGCCGCCAGAGTCGGATCCGGCGATCGACAGGCACGCAGCAACGGAGCGGGTCTCGGTCACTCCTCCAGGGTATTCGCGGCGCGCGCCAGCCCGGTCCTGACGTAGCCGCCGATCTCGTCGCGCGTCAGAAACCCCAGCAGCTGCAGGCGTGCCAGCGCCACCGCCGCGGTGCGGCCATCGATTGCCATCGCCTCGGTGAGCTCGTCGGGCGCGACCGCGCCATCCTCAACCGCCTCGAGCGCGCGGTCGAGCTCGGGCGGCAGCTCCGGGCCGCTGCGCACGAGCGTGACGACGCCGACACCTGCGAGCAGGTCGAGGACGTCTTGAGCGTCGCGGACGAGGTGGCAGCCGTCTTTGAGCAACGAGTTGGTACCGGTCGAGGCACGAACGCCGATCGGCCCGGGTATCGCGGCAAGATCGCGACCGAGGTCACGGGCGCGATCGGCGGTGACCAGCGTTCCCGAAGGCTCGGCTGCCTCGACCACGACGACGACTGCCGAGATCGCCGCCATGATCCGATTGCGGGCCGGGAAGTCGTACTTTCGTGGCTGGGCGCCGAACGGCTGCTCGGAGATGACCGCGCCCGCCTCGACGATGCGGCGGTGCAGGCCGCGGTGGCGGCCTGGATAGATGACATCGGCCCCGCCGCCGAGCACGGCGATCGTCTTGCCCGCGGCCGCCAGCGCGCCGCGGTGAGCAGCACCGTCGATCCCGATCGCCATGCCGCTGACGATGACGACGCCGGCCGAGGCCAGATCGCGACCGAGATCCTCGGCAACACGAAGGCCATAGCTGGTCGCTCGTCGCGAGCCGACGATGGTCACGGCGCTGTCAGGGTCGAGGCCTCGAACAAGCTCACGGCTACCGAGCCCGTACAGCTGCGGGCGCTCAGCCGGAGCGAGATCGCGCAGCCCGGCCGGATAGTGCTCGTCGCCGGGCCCCGAACGACCAGCGTCCGGCGCCCCCGCTCATCTGCCCTCCAAGCGCAGGCTCATCGCGCCGGCAATTTGCTCGTCCGAGACCGTTTCCTGCGCGTCGAGATCGGCGAGCGTGCGGGCAACGCGAATGAGCCGGTCGAAACCGCGTCCCGAGAGTTTCGCCCCCGCCTGCTCCTCGCCGATCAGCGCCCACGCCCGCGGCGTTAGCTCGCTGCGCTCGCGCGTCTCCTTGGGGGTCATCTGCGCGTTCGTACGCCCTCGCCCGAGGCGCGCTCGCTGGCGCTCACGCGCCGCCAGCACTCGCTCGCGCACGAGCGCCGATGCCGGACCCGGCTTCCCTGTGAGCGCAGCTCGACTCGGCTGTCCCAAACGCAGGCAGAGATCGATGCGATCGGCCAGGGCGCCGGTCAGCTTGGCCGAATAGCGGCGTACCGAGGGCTCCGCGCACTCACACAGCTGCGAGTTGGGGCCCTGACCGCAAGGGCAGGGGTTGGCGGCAGCGACAAGCTGAAACCGGCACGGCAGCTCGGCTGAGCTGCGGGCGCGCGAGATCCTCACCCGGCCATCCTCCAGCGGCTGGCGCAATGCCTCCAGCACGTCGCGGCGAAACTCGGGCAACTCGTCGAGAAAGAGCACGCCGCGATGGGCGAGGGAGATCTCTCCCGGGCGCGCGGGGGAGCCGCCACCAAGCAGACCGGCCGCCGAAACCGTGTGATGCGGCGCGCGAAAGGGACGCACGCCATCCACCAGGGGCGCAAGCGGGTGGCCACAAGCGCTTGCGACTCGGATCGCCTCGACGGCTTCGCCGGTATCAAGCGGCGGCAGCAGTGACGGCAACCTGCGCGCGGCCATTGATTTGCCTGCCCCCGGCGGCCCGATCATGATCATGCTGTGCCCGCCGGCGGCCGCCACCTCGAGCGCGAAGGCGAGGGTCGACTGCCCGCGCAGATCCGCCAGATCGGGAAGCTCAGCGAAGGAGCCGTTGATCGCGAGAGCCAGCGGCGCCGGCGGCGAGGGCTCGTCATCGCCGCCGATGTCCGCCAGCTGTGAGAGTCGCTCGATCGCGATCACCCGCAGGCCTTCGACCAAGGCCGCCTCGCCGCCACACTCGCGCGGGACGACCAGCGCCGTGGCGCCGCTGCGGCTCGCCGCCTCGGCCATCGCCAGCACCGCCCGCGACCGGCCGGACGCTGCCGTCGAGCGCGAGCTCGCCGATCAGCGCCGCGCGGTCGAGAACGCCCGGTGGCAACTGCCCCGAGGCGTCGAGCACGGCCGCGGCCAAGGCGAGATCAAAGCCAGGGCCGGTCTTACGCAGGTCCGCGGGCGCCAGGTTTGCCGTGATCCGCTGTTGCGGGAACTTGAAGCCGGAGTTGACGATCGCCGAGCGCACACGCTCGCGCGCTTCCCGAATCGCCACGTCGGGCAGGCCGACGACGGCGAACGACGGCAGACCGTTTCGGACGTCGGCCTCGACGCGAACCTCGCGGGCGTCGACGCCGATCAGCGAGTAGGTGCGAGCCGCCGAGTGCATGTGGCGACCCTAGGCCCGCCGCCTGCACCGGTGGCACGCAAGATGTGGCAAAGGCACCTCAAACTCGCAACTTCACCCGCGCCACCTGTGTGCCGGACCGACCTAGGTTGATGCGATGACCGTTGAGCGCCAAGCCCTGGGGCGGGAGGCCGAGGAAATCGTCGCCGACCGGCTGCAAGCTCGTGGCTGGCAGATCGTCGCTCGTAACGTTCGCGTCGGCGATGTCCGCGGCGAGCTCGACCTGATCGGGCTCGACGGGCGCGCGCTCGTCTTCGTCGAGGTCAAGGCGCGCCGAGCCGGCTCGGCACTCGGGCCCGAGACGCCGGCGATGGCGGTCGGACCACGCAAGCAGGCAAAGATTCGCGCCCTCGCGTCGGCTTGGCTGCGTGAGCGCGGCTACGACGTCCCGCGCCACCGCGACCTGCGCTTCGACGTCGTCGGCTTGCGCCTCGGCGAACAGGGCCGGATCACCGACTATGAGCACCTCGAGGGCGCGTTCTGAAGTGCGCTAACCGAGCTGCAGCTGGCTGTAGGCGATCGAGGCGAACGACCGTCGGTGCAGGTCCGAGGGGCCGTGCTCGACGATCGCCGCACGATGGTCGGCCGTCGAATAGCCGACGTTGCCCTCGAAGTCGTAGTCCGGGTACTCGTCGGCGATCCGCCGCATATAGCGATCGCGCGTCACCTTCGCGATAACCGAGGCGGCAGCGATCGCGGCACTGCGCGCGTCGCCGTCGATCACCGCGCGATGCTCGACCGCGCACCCGGGCACGCGAAAGCCGTCGGTGAGGCAAACCGCGCCTGGGACCGCGACCCGCTCCAGGCTTCGTGCCAGAGCCGCGAGATTCGTCACGTGCAGGCCGCGTGAGTCGATTCCGCGCACGCAGCGCACCGTCACCGCCACCCGTGCGGCCGCTCTGATCACGATCGGATACATCGCCTCGCGCTGCTCGGCGCTTCGCTGCTTGGAGTCGTCAAGGTCGCCAAGCGCACGCCGGTCGCGCAGCGATAACCGCTCGTAGTCGATCAGCACCCCGGCGGCGACCAGGGGGCCCGCAAGCGATCCTCGACCCGCCTCGTCGGCGCCGGCGACGAAGCGGACGCCAAGCTCGCGATCGAACTTGAACAGCTTCGCGGCGCGGCGCCGGCGCCGCGCGACAGCCTTGGACGCGTTGCGTTTCGGCTTAGAGGAGGCCGATGCGCTTCGGCGGCCAGTAGGTGAAGAAGGCCTTTCCGATGACCCAGTCTCGGGGGATTGGGCCCCAGTAGCGGCTGTCGTCGCTGGCTCCACGGTTGTCGCCCATCATGAAGTAGTGATCGGGTGGAATCGTGATCTCGGTCTCGAAATCGCAGCCGCCGATGCCGCGACATGGGCGAATTTCCCAGTCGCCCTCAACGGGCTCACCGTCAACGATCGGGATTCCCTTGACGATCCGTAGCCGATCGCCGCCCACAGCGACGACGCGTTTTACGAAGTTCGTCTCGGCCATCTCAGGCGTCGGCTCCGGGCATGGCTGGCCCTGCTTGCGCTCTGGCTGGGTGACACCGCACTGGTTGCCGCGCTCGGCCCCAGTCGGCGGGTGGAAGACGATCACGTCACCCACGCTCGGGTCGGCGCCGAGACGGTAGGAGAAGCGGTTGACGAGGATGCGCTGCCCTTCCTCGAGCGTCGGCACCATCGACGGCGAGGGAATCTGGTACGGCTTGACGATGAATGCCTGGATTCCGAGCGCGAGGCCGATCGCCAGGCCGACGATGAGAACCAGTTCGAGCGCCGCTCCCTTGCCCGTTGTCGGCTTCGGGATCAGGCTTTCTCTTCCTCGGACTCCTCAGACTCCTCGGACTCCTCGGACGCCTGGGACTCGGCCGAATCCTCGGGCTCGGGCTGGGACTCGCCGGAATCCTCCTGCTCCGGCTCGGGCTCAGGCTCACCCTCCGCGCCTTCGGCAGGGGGCAGCGGTGCGACCTCTTCTTGGCTCACGCCCTCGGAGTCGATCGGCGCCGGCTCCTCGCTGTGGGCAAGGACGAGATCGTCCTCGATACCCCAGCGGCGCTCGGCCACACGCGCGCGCTTGCCGACCCGGCCCCGCAGGTAGTAGAGCTTGGCGCGGCGCACGGCGCCGCGCGCGACCACCTCGAGCCGCTCGATCTTCGGCGAATGAACTGGAAAGGTGCGCTCGACACCAACGCCGAAGGACTGCTTTCGCACGGTGAAGGTCTCGCGCGCCCCGCTGCCCTGGCGAGCGATGACGATGCCCTCGAAGACCTGTGTCCGGCGCCGCGTTCCCTCGATCACCTCGAAATGGACGCGGACACGGTCACCGGCCGCAAACCGCGGCACCTGCTTCAGCTGGCGCTGCTCGATGCTCTCGATGATCGTGCTCATGGTGGATCGCTTCTTTGGCTGGTTGCAGGCGCGAAAAAGGCGGGCGCCGCATCGACGTCGGCGGAGCCCGCAGGCGCCAGATAGTAGACAACTCCCCGCTAAGCGGGTCCTAAGTCGCCGCGCGAGGGCTGCCCGCGCTCGCTGCTGCGCTCGTGGCGCCACTCGCGAACACGCTCGTGGTCGCCCGAGAGCAGGATCTCGGGCACGTCCCAGCCCCTGTAGCTCGCCGGGCGCGTGTAGTGCGGGTATTCGGGCGCCCCACCCAGGGCTTGGGAGAAGGACTCTTCGAGCGCGCTCTCGGCATGTCCAAGCGCTCCGGGCAGCTTGCGCAGGGCGGCATCGGCGACCACCATCGCGGCGAGCTCTCCACCGCTGAGCACGTAGGGGCCGATCGAGACTGCGTCGTCGGCGAGCTCGTCGCGCACGCGCTCATCGACCCCCTCATAGCGTCCACACAGCAGCGCCAGATGAGGCTCGGTCGCAAGTTCACTGGCGAGGGTGTCGTCGAGCTGACGCCCGGAGGCGGCCAAGAGGACCACACGCGGGCTCGCGGCCGGCTCGAGCTCAGGCGCGCCGTAGGTTGCACGCAATGCGGCGTCGACGACGTCTACACGCAGGACCATGCCGGCGCCGCCGCCGTAGGGCGAGTCGTCGACCTGACCTCCGCTCAGCGGAGTCGTGTCGCGATAGTTGAAGAACCGAAGCTCGCTGCCGAGCCCGACCGCGTTACGAACATGGCGCTGGTTCGAAAACCACCCGAACCACTCCGGAAAAAGCGTGAAGACGTCGATTCGCACGAAACCAATCCTGTCGCAGAGCGGTTATTCAGTCGTCTTCGACGATCTCGACCATCACCCGGCCGCCGTCCTGCGCGGTTGCGGCCGCCTTGGCGACGGTGCGGATTGCGTTGGCGACGCGGCCCTCACGACCAATTACCCGGCCGAGATCACCGTCGCCGACGTGGACCTCGAGCACGGTGGCGCCGTCGGTCTCGGTCTCGTCGACGCGCACCGCATCGGGATCGTCGACGAGGGCCCGAACCAGGTACTCGACCAACTCACGCACGGCTGCGCGCCTAGGAGCCGGCGGTCTGAATGCCCTTGGTGCGAAGCAACGTCGCCACAGTGGCGGTGGGCTTGGCGCCGTGGTCGATCCAATGCTGAGCGCGCTGCTCGTCGATCACGATCACCGAAGGCTCGGTCTGCGGGTTGTAGTGGCCGATCGTCTCGATCGTGCGGCCGTCGCGCGGGGAACGGCGATCGGCGACGACGATGCGCCAGATCGGGTTCTTTCGCGACCCCACTCGTCTCAATCGAATTCGTACCATCAGCGGCGCAGGAGGTTAGCGGGTAAACCGCTGGCACTGGCGCGCCGTCGAGGACCGCTCAGCTAACGCATCCCCTTCATCAGCTGCGCCGGATCGGGCATCTTGCCCTTGGCCAGCTGGGACATCATCTTGCGCATCTGGCTGAATTGCTTGACGAGCTGGTTGACCGCCTGAACGGTCGTGCCTGAGCCCTGCGCGATGCGCTTTCGCCGCGAGCCGTCGATCATCGACGGGTTGGCGCGCTCGGCGGGAGTCATCGAGAGGATGATCGCCTCGACACGGTCGAGCTCGCGCTCGTCCATTTTGACCTCGCGAATCTGCTTCATCGCCTTGCCCATGCCCGGCATCATCCCGAGCACGTTCTGAAGCGGGCCCATCTTGCGCACCTGCTTCATCTGCACGAGGAAGTCCTCGAGCGTGAACTGCTGCTTTCGGATTTTGCGCTCGAGCTCGGCGGCCTGGTCGGCGTCGGAGACCTCCTCGGCCTTCTCGATCAGCGACAGCATGTCGCCCATGCCGAGGATGCGGCTGGCCATGCGCTCTGGGTGAAAGCGCTCGAGCTGCTCGATGCGCTCGCCCGTTGACGCGTACATGATCGGCTTGCCGGTGATCGCGCGCACCGAGAGCGCGGCGCCGCCGCGGGCGTCGCCGTCGAGCTTGGTCAGGACGACGCCATCGAAGTCGACGGTCTCGGCGAAGCTCTCGGCCACGTTGACCGCGTCCTGTCCGGTCATCGAGTCCAAGACCAAGAGGATGTCGTGGGGCTTTACCCGCTTACGGATCGTGGCGAGCTCGTCCATGAGCTCGGCGTCGACATGCAGGCGCCCCGCGGTGTCGACGATCAATACGTCGAGGCTCTGCGCCCGAGCCTGGCCGAGCGCCCACTCGGCGATGTCGACCGGGCTGCGTTCGGTGCCCTGTTCGAAGACGACGGCGCCGCATCGCTTGCCCATCGTCACCAGCTGCTCGACCGCCGCCGGTCGCTGCGTGTCGCAAGCTGCGAGGCCGACCGTCTTGCCGTCGTCGCCAAGCAGCTTCGCGAGCTTGGCGCAGGCGGTGGTCTTACCCGAGCCCTGCAACCCCGCCATCAAGATCACGGTGGTCCCCGACGAGGCGACGGCGAGATCGCGGCTGGCACCGCCCATCAGCGCCGTCAGCTGCTCGTCGACGATCTTGACCACCTGCTGGCCAGGGTTGAGCGAGTCGAGCACCCCCGCACCCAGGCAGCGCTCCTTGACCTCGGTGGTGAACTGCTTGACGACCTTGAAGTTGACGTCGGCCTCGAGCAGGGCAAGGCGAATCTCGCGCATCGCCTTGTCGACATCGGCCTCGGTCAGCTTGCCGCGCGAGCGAACGTCGGAAAGCGTTTCCTGAAGGCGATCTGAGAGCTGATCGAACATCGGACCAGCTTACGTTTCCAACAGGGCCGCGGCGAACTCCTGCGCGTCGAACGGCCGCAGATCCTCAATCCCCTCCCCCACGCCGATCAGCTTCACCGGGATTCCGAGCTCGCCGCTGATCGCCAGCGCGATGCCACCCTTGGCGGTCCCGTCGAGCTTGGTCAGGACAACGCCCGTGACATCGACGGCGTCGGCGAAGGCCCGCGCCTGGCGCAGGCCGTTCTGACCAGTGGTCGCGTCGATCACGATCAGCGTCTCGTGCGGGGCCCCGTCGAGGCGCTTGCCGGCGACGCCGCGGATCTTGGTCAGCTCCTCCATCAGATTGCCATGCGTATGCAGCCTTCCGGCGGTGTCGACGATGACGACGTCAGCGCCGCGCGCCTCGGCAGCTGCAAGCGCATCGAAGACGACCGCACCCGGGTCGCCACCGGCGTTGCCCTTGACGATCTGGGTGCCCGCGCGCTCAGCCCAGGTCTCGAGCTGCTCGATCGCCGCGGCGCGATAGGTGTCGGCAGCGGCAACCACGACCTCGAGCCCGAACCGCGTCTTGAGCACCGACGCGAGCTTGCCGATCGTCGTCGTCTTGCCGGTGCCGTTGACGCCGACGACCATGATCACCGTGGGCTTGGCAGCGCCGAGGTCGATCCGCGGATCCTCTTTACCGGCGAGCGCGGCCAAGAGCTCGATCAAGCGTTCGCGGATCGCATCGGGCCCGGAAACCGAGCCGCCCTCAACCTCCATTTCGAGCCGGCCGACCACTTGCGCAGTCGCCTTGGCGCCAACATCGGCGAGGATCAGCGCCTCCTCGAGGCGCTCCCACGTTTCGCCGTCGATGCGATCGAACAGGCTCGCCGAGATCTCCGCGCTGAGCGCTTGGCGGCTCTTGACCAGGCGCTCGCGCAGGCGCGCGAATCGCCCGCTCGGGCTCGTCGGGGCCCGCTTGCGAACCGGCCGCCCCCGCAGCCTGAGTCGAGGACGTGGCCGGAACGTCGATGACTCCTTCCCACTCCACGGCGCCGGAGGCTAACGATGAGTACGACTCAGGCCGCTTCGGCTGCGTCCGGCGTACCGGCCTCGGCCAGCGGTGGCTGCTCCTGCTCAAAGCGGCGCGAGACCACCTTGGTCACGCCGCCCTTGCCCATCGAGACGCCGTAGAGAACCTCGGCGGCGTCCATCGTGCGCTTCTGATGGGTGACGATGATGAACTGGGCGCGATCGGAGAAGCGCCGCACGAGCTGCAGGAAGCGGTCGATGTTGGCGTCGTCGAGCGCGGCCTCGACCTCGTCGAGGATGTAGAAGGGCGAGGGACGCGCGAGAAAGACGCTGAAGACAAACGCCAGCGCGACGAGCGCCTTCTCGCCGCCCGACAGCAACGACAGCCGCCGCGTCGCCTTGCCCGCCGGCGTCACCTCGATCTCGACACCCTGCGTCGAGAACTCGTCCCCCTCCCCGTCGGCCTCGCCTCGGTCCTCGGCCTCGACCTGAGCGGCGTCATCGGCGTCGCCGGGAGCATCGGCGCCGCCGAGCACAGGCTTCGGCCCGCGAGAATCGTCGACCATGCGCAGCCGCCCGCGACCGCCCGGGAACAGGTGCTCGACCAGCTCGCTGAAGTTGTCCTGAGTCAGCGCGAATGTCTGCTCGAAAGCCGCGTGGATCGTGCGGTCGGTCTCCCGGATCAGCGCGCCCAGCTCCGACAGCGCTGTTTCCAGGTCGGTGCGCTGCGTCTCGAGGTTCTCGACGTGCGCCAGTGCCTCCTCGTACTCGCGCTCGGCCAGCGGGTTGACCGGCCCGAGCTGCTCGCGGCGGCGGCCGAGGCGTTGAAGCTTCGCCTCGATCGCGAGCCGCTCGTCCTCGGAGAGCGCTGCGCTCACGGGCTCGACCTCGCGCCCGAGCATCGCCACGATCTTCTTCATCTCGGCTGCCGCCTCGCTGCGGCGGTCGTCGAGATGGGCGACGCGAACCTCGGCATCGGTGACAGCATCGGCTGCGCCGCGCAGCTTCGCCTGCAGCTCGGCCTCCTCGCGCGAACACGCGCGAAGCTGCTCGGCGACGTCATCCTCGGATCCCTCGCCGGAGCCGATCAGGGAGTTCTCGAGCGCAGCGGCGCGCTCACCGGCGCCGTCCCGGACATCGGCGGCGGCCTCACAGAGGGTCTCGAGGGCGCCGAGCAGCGCGGCCTCACGCTCGAGGCGATCTGAGAGCGAGTCCTGGCGACGGCTGCCGAGCAGGTCCTCGATGCGCCGCGCCATCTGCGCCGCGTGATCGGCCGCGTCGCGAACCCGGCCGATCTCCTGAGCGCGGACGCGGTCGGCGTCGGCATCGCGTGCCGCAGCGAGCGCTGCGATCGCCTGCTGCAGCGATTCTGAGACGCGTTCGAGGCCAGCCGCCACCGGGTCGTCGCCGGAGCTGGCTCCGATCGCTTCCGAGAGCTCATCCGCGAGGGCGCCGAGCGCTGCGCGCCGGCGATCCAGGCCGCGGGCGAGGTCGGCACGACGCGACGCCAGCGCCTCGGCGTGAACGGAGATTCGCTCGTGAGCCGCGCGCACCGCGGTGAGCCGGCCCCAAGCCTCAGTGCGCCGGCGATCGCGCGCGGCCAGCTGCTCCTCGATCGCCGTTCGGCGCTTGGCAATCTTGCCGAGCTCGGCGTCGAGTTGATCGCGCACCTCGCGCGCGGCCGCTGCCTTGCGGTTCGCCTCGTCGAGCCCAGCCTCGTGGCCGCTGAGCTCGCTGGCGAGCAAGCGAGCTCGAAGCTCCGCCGCGTCGCGCTCGAGGCGGGCATGGATGTCGGCGGCTTGGGCCTGTTGCTTCAGCGGCCGCAAACGGGTTCGGGCCTCGCGCTCGACATCGAGGGCCCGATCGAGGTTGTCCTGTGTGCGCTCGAGCTTGAGCTGAGCTCGGCGCCGGCGCTTTCGGTGCTTGCCGAGACCGGCTGCCTCCTCGACGAGCAAGCGACGCTCGCGCGGCGCGGAGGAAACGATCTCCTCGACACGGCCTTGACTGATCACCGAGTGCATCTCACGCCCGAGGTTGGCGTCCGAGAGGACGTCGACGACATCTGCCAGCCGGGCGCGGGCGCCGTTGAGCCGGTAGCTGCCCTCGCCACCGCGCTCGAGACGGCGGCTGACTGAGATCTCGCTCCATTCGCCTTCGCCGACACCGTCATCGTTGTCGAGCACCACCTCGACCTCGGCATAGCGGCTGGGCCCGATGCCCTCGCCGCCGGCGTAGACCATGTCCTGCATCGACTGGCCCCGCACGCTCAGCGGGCTCTGCTCGCCGAGTGCCCAGAGCACGGCGTCGGTGACGTTGGACTTGCCACATCCGTTGGGGCCGACGATCACGCTGACGCCAGGCGAGAAGACGAGCTTCGTGCGCTCGGCAAAGGACTTGAAGCCCTTGATCGTGATCGAACTCAGGTGCATTGTCGGCTCAAAGCCTCGCGATCACCCCGGACGGCATCACGCCCGCCGGGGCTTAGGCGAGGCCCTCGAGGGCCTCCTCGGCGGCCGCCTGCTCAGCCGCCTTCTTCGAGCGGCCCGAGCCCTTGCCGAGCACCTCCCCGTTGACGCAGGCGGCGACCTCGAAAAAGCGATCGTGAGCTGGACCCGACTCGCCGGTGACCTCGTAGCGCACGCGTGCGCCAACACGCGCCACGCGCTCCTGCAGCGCCGACTTGAAGTCAAGCAGCCGTTCGGAGGCGATCTCGAGCTCGCTGGCGAATGCCGCAACCGTTGCCTGGGAAGTTGTTTCGAAGCCGTGATGCAGATAGCAGGCGCCGATCACGGCCTCGCAGACCGAGGCGAGGGCGCGCTCGGAGGCAAGCAGGGCGTCGACCTCGATTCCACCCTCGACTCGCTCCGGGACGGTCTCACGCAGGAGTGTGGGAACGCCGAGCTCGAGTGCGATCTCAGCGCATGCGCGACCGCTGACGGCCTGGCCGTGCATCTTCGTCAAGCGCCCGATGTCGGCGTGTGGATAGCGCCTGAACAGGTGCTCGGCCAGCGCCAAGCCGAGGACGCTGTCGCCGAGAAAGGCGAGGCGGCCGTAGGAGTCGGCGCGCTGCTCGACCCAGGACGAGTGCGTCAGCGCTTGCAGGCGCAAAGCCGGCGGCAGCGCGTCAAGCAGCTCGCGCAAGGCGACGGGACCACCGCGCTCCACGGTTATCGAGGCAGGTGCGCGATGACGAAATCGACGGCATCGGCGACCGTTTCGATCTGCGCTGCCTGCTCCTCGGAGACCTTGACGTCGTAGGAGTCCTCGAGCTCCATCACGAGCTCGTAGAGGTCGAGCGAATCGGCGTCGAGGTCCTCCTTGAACCTGGTCGAATCGCCGATCTCGCTGGCATCGACCTCGAGCTCGGCCGCGAGATGCTCGCGCACCTTCTCCAGCACCTGCTGGCGTGTCAGTGTGGAACTCATCAGTCTTCTTTCCTATCACGCATCGCCGCCCGGGTCGCACCAGAGCGTTCGAGCAGCTCGGAAGTACGCCCGACCGCGTCTTGATCGACAGCGCTGGCGGCGAGGCGAATCGCGTTTGCCACTCCGAGCTCACCGGAGCTGCCATGGCCGACGACCGCGACGCCGCGCAGCCCGAGCAGGATCGCGCCGCCGTAGAGGTCGGGGTCGAGCTCGCGTCGCAAGCCGGCGAGCGCGGGGCGCAGCAGCAGCCCGCCCGCGGCCGCAACCGGGTTCGAGCGAGCGGCGGCGCCGACCGCGTCGGCAACGGTTCGTGCCGTGCCCTCGATCGTCTTCAGGGCGACGTTGCCGGTGAAGCCGTCGGTGACGATGACGTCGGCGGCGTTACCGAGCAGGTCGCGACCCTCGACGTTGCCGCGAAAATCGATCGCCTCCACCTGGGAAAGCTGCTCGTGCGCGGCAACGAGCTCGAGCGTTCCCTTTTTCTGCTCCTCGCCGATCGAGAGCAGTGAGACCCGCGGGCGTTCGATTCCCAGCACCGCCTGGCTGAAGGCGGAGCCGAGGTAGGCGAACTGGACGAGGTCGCTGGCGCGATGCTCGGTATTGGCGCCGACGTCGAGCAACAGACACGGGGGTCCGCTGCGCCCGGGCGCAGCGAGCTGTAGGGCCAAGGCTGGGCGGCGAACCCCGTGCATGCGCTTGAGCGCGAACAGCGCCGCCGTCATCGTTGCCCCGGTTGGGCCGGCACTCGCGATCGCGTCGGAGCCGCCGGCGGCGACGTCGTCGGCGGCGCGCACGACCGACGCATCGCCTGTGCCGCGAACTGCTGCGACGGGATCATCGCTGTTGGTGATCTCCGCGCTGGCCTCGATCACCTCGACGTTGTCAACGCCGGCAAGTCCAGCGAGCGCCGTGCGATCGCCGAAGACGCGGACGGAGATGCCGTCAGCGGCAGCAGCCTTGGCACCGGCGACGATCACCCCCGCCCCCCGCTCGGCGCCGCGCCCATCGAGGGCGACGGTTGTCACGAGCGGTCAGCCCTCGTCGGGGGCGTCGTCTCCGATTTCATGCACGATCACTTCGCGCCCGGCGTAGGTGCCGCAGGTCGGGCAGACTCGGTGCGGCAAGCGCGGGCTGTGGCAGCGAGGGCACTCATTCGTGCGCGGCTTCGCCGCCGTATGCGTGGCACGCCGCTTGTCGCGACGCGTCGAGGAAGTTCTCTTCTTCGGGACGGCCATGTCGAGCGCGCCATGGTAGTGGACGTAGCTATTGCAGCTCGCGAAGCTTGGCCCAGCGCGGATCGAGCTCTTTGCCGTGATCGTGGTCGGCGGGATCGGCGTCGTTGAGCGAGATGCCACAGACCGCGCAGAGCCCGGCGCACTCGGGGCGACAGAGCAGCTTCAACGGCAACGCCAGAGCGAGGGCGTCGTGCGCCCAGTCGGCCAGCGCCAGGGCGCCGTCTGAGACGTAGGGACTGCGCAGCTCCTCGTCGTCAGCAAGCGCTTGGTCGACCTCGCGGGCGTCGACGGCGACCGCTACGCGGGCATCACCGAGACAGCGCACACAGGGGCCGGCGATCGCCGCCTCGAAGCGAATGCGCATTGCGTAGCCGGCCGCGTTTCGCGAAATCTCGAGCCGCGCTGCGAGCGGGCCTTCGTCGACCTCGTAGTCATAGCCGCCGAGCTCGAGGGCGGCGATATCGACCTCGAGCTCGAGGCGCTTTCCCTGACCGGGGCTCAGCGCGAGCCGGTCGAGATCGATCGTGTGATACTCAGCCGCCGCCATCTCCTGTCCTCCCCAACAACGTTAGCGACCACGATGAACCCTCAGAGCCGCTGGGACCCCGAGACCTATCTCGACTACGTGCACGAGGAGGTGCCGCGCTATGACGAGCTGCAAGAGCAGACGATCGCCGCGATCCCCTTCGCCCCTGAACGCGTGCTTGAACTCGGCTTCGGCACCGCCGAAACGACTCAGCGACTACTCGACCGCTACCCCGAAACGCGCATCACCGGCCTCGACTCGAGCTCTGAGATGGTCTTCAAGGCGCGCGAGCTCGGCTGGGAGGAGATGCGCCTCGGGCGCGTCGAAGACCCATTGCCCGATGGTCCCTGGGACCTCGTGATCGCAGTGCTGACGATCCACCACCTCAACGCCGACGGCAAGCGCGACCTCTTTCGCCGGGTACGCGAGCAGTCGCGTTCGCTGGTCATCGGCGACGTCGTCGAGGTGCCCGAAGATCGCCGCGTGACTCCGCTTGAGCCCGGCTTCGACCTGCCATCGCCTGCAGCCGAGCAGGCCCAGTGGTGTGGTGGCGAGATCGTCTGGGAGGCCGACGACCTGGCGGTTATCCGCGCCGTCTACGACTGAGACGTCCGCTCAGGAAACCTCTACGGGCTCTTCGTCGCGCCCGGCAAGCCGATCGCGACCGCGCTGCACAGCAGCGAGGAACTTGTCGAGGTTGACCTCGAGCGTCGAGAGGATCTCGTCGGCGTAGTCCTCGGCGCCGAGGCGGATCTGGCGCTCGGTCTCGCGCGCGTCCTCGACGATCTCCTCGGCGGCGCGCTCGGCCTGCTTGTAGACCTCCTCGCCGGAAATCAGGCTCTCCTGCTGATCGCGAGCCTCCTTGAGCACCCGCTCAGCCTCGCGCTTGGCCTCGGCGAGCATCTCTTGGCGCTCCTTGACGATCCATCGTGCCTGCTTGATCTCCTCGGGGATCGTCGCCCGCATCTGGTCGAGCAGGTCGTAGATCTCCTCGCGATCGACTCGCACCTGGTCGGTCAGCGGCACCGGCCTGGCGTTGTGAATCAGGTCGTCGAGCTTGTCTATGAGTACGAGAACGTCCATGAGCGATGCAGAAGCTTACGCGGCCGAGCGATAAATGCGCTGCTAGGCGCGAATTTCCGCTTGCTTCTGCAATCTCGCGCCCAACGACCGACGGCGCTAGGGCCGCTTGAGGCGCTCGACCAGCGCCTCGGCCACCGAGGCGGGCACGAGGTCGGAGACGTCGGCGCCGAACATCGCCATCTCCTTCACGCCGGTCGAGGAGAGAAAGCTGAAATCCGAGGAGGCGAAGATGTAGACCGACTCGATCTCGGGCCTGAGCTTGCGGTTGAGCTGGTTCATCTCGAACTCGTACTCGAAGTCCGAGATCGCGCGCAGGCCCTTGACGATCGCCGTCGCCCCCTTCTCGGCGGCGAAGTCGACCAGCAGCGTGGTAAAGATCTCGACCTCGACGTTGTCGAGATGAGCGGTTGCGTCACGAAGAAACTCCTGGCGCTCTTCGGGGCTGAACAACGTCTTTTGCTTGCGCACCGCCTGGCCCACAACCGAGACGATGACCTTGTCGAAAACGTGCGAAGCGCGGGTGATGATGTCGACGTGGCCGAAGGTGACCGGGTCATAGCTGCCGGGACAGATCGCGATTCGCTTCTCGGGCACCCCACTCACCTGCTGTAGATCTGGATCAACGCCTCGCCGACCTTGCGCTCGGCAGTGAGCGAGAGCTTCGGCAGGTCGAGCACGAGCGGCTTGCGCGCGGAGCTCTCGACCACGAGTCGCGAGTAGCGCGCAAGTCGCGGCGGCAGCTGTTGCGAGAGCTCGAGGCCAAGGGGGTCGGCGAGTCTATACGGCGGATCGCAGAGGATGAGACCGAAGCGATCGTTGCTGTGCTCGAGATAGTCGATCGCATCCCCCGTGACGACCTCACAGCGCTGCTCGAGCCCGAGCGCTTCGATGTTGCGACGCGCCAGCGCTGGATCTCGATCGACGAGCACGGCTGAATCTGCACCGCGCGAGATCGCCTCGATCGCGAGCGCGCCGGTGCCGCAGTAGAGATCCAGCACGAGCAGGTCGGAGACATCGCCCAGGATCGCGAACAACGTCTCGCGAGCGCGGTCGGAAGTCGGGCGCACATCCTTTGATCCTGGGGGCGGCGCGATCAGCTTGCGGCCACCCAACCGCCCCGCGATCACCCTCATGCAGCGATCTTGTCGGTTCGCTCGTCGCCGAAGCGAGCACGGGCGACGTCTGCAAACGGGCCCAGGGCGGGCACGTCGAGCCCGCCGCAACGTTCGAGCATTGCCATCACCTCGGCGCGAGCGGCTGCGAGCAGCTCAGCGTCGTCGGGCAGCTCCGCGACCCGGTAGCGCGGCAGGCCGCTCTGCAAAGTGCCGAGAATCTCGCCCTCGCCACGCAGGACGAGATCGACCTCGGCCAGCTCGAAGCCGTCGCTGGTGCGGGCGATCGCCTCCATGCGGCGTTTTGCCATCTGCGAGTCGGGGTCGGCGAAGAGGATGCAGTGGCTCTCGTGCGCACCGCGCCCGACGCGCCCGCGCAGCTGATGGAGCTGGGAGAGGCCGAAGCGCTCAGCGGCCTCAACCACCATCACCGTCGCGTTGGCGACGTCGATGCCGACCTCGATCACCGTCGTCGCTACGAGCACGTCGGTCGCCCCCGAGGCGAACGCTGCCATCGCCGCGGCCTTCTCGCGCGAGTGCATCTGCCCGTGCAGCAGGCCAACGCGAAAATCGCGAAGCTCGCCCTTCGCCAAGCGTTCGGCCTCAGCGCTGGCCGCCTTCGCCTGCAGTTGCTCGGAGTCGGCGACCAGCGGGCAGACGACGAAGGCCTGGCGCCCTTCGCGCAGTCGCGCTCGCAAGAACTCATATGCGCCCGCCCGCTTCTCCTCACCGGCGATCCAGGTCTTCACCGGCTTTCTGCCCTTGGGCAGCTCCCGCAGAACGGTGGAATCGAGATCGCCGTAGGCCGTCAGCGAGAGCGTTCGCGGAATCGGCGTCGCGGTCATGTGCAAGAGGTGCGGGGCGGCCTGCGCCGGTCCCTTGGCATCGAGCGCGGTGCGCTGGCGCACGCCGAAGCGATGCTGTTCGTCGACGATGCAGACGGCGAGGCTGCGGAAGACAACGTCGGGCTCGATCAGCGCGTGGGTGCCGACGACGAGGCCAAGTTCGCCACTGGCCAACCGCGCCAGCGTCTCGCGCCGTCGCGCCGCCGGCGTCGAGCCGGTGAGCAGCGCGAAGCCGGTCGCCTGAGCCCTGCCGGCGAGCAGCGAGTCGAGCGTCGCAGCGTGCTGTTCTGCCAGCGTCTCGGTCGGCGCCATCAAGGCGGCTTGGTGGCCGCCTTCGAGCGCCCGCAGCATGGCGTAGAGCGCGCACACGGTCTTGCCCGAGCCGACCTCTCCCATCAGCAGCCGCTGCATCGGCCTGGCACCCGTCAGGTCGGCATCGATCTCGTCGAAAGCTGCCAGCTGGCCAGCCGTCGGCTCGAACGGAAGCGAGTCGAGCCAGCTCGCGACGAGGCCACCGGCCGATCCGAGCGCGATCCCGGGCCGCGAGCCGCGCCGCGCGCCGCGCCGCAGCGCCAGCGCCGCTTGATGCAGGCACAGCTCTTCAAACGCCAGGCGCGAGCGCGCCAGCGCGACCTGCTCGGGCGAATCGGGGAAGTGAGCGCGATGCAGGGCATCGGCGACACCAGGCAGTCGGCGCCGAGCACGCAACTCGCCCGGCAGCGGCTCGATCGCATCGGGCGCCGCCGCCATCGCCTGCCACATCCACTCGCGCAGCCGCGCCGGCGACAACCCGTGCGTGGCGTTATGCACGGGTACGACTCCCGTCGTGTGGATTCCCGTGTGCCCGTTACTCGAACCGGGCGCAATGGCCCGGGCGCCCGTGTCGGCAGCGACGCCGGCGCCGGCGACGAACTCGTGCGTTTTGACGCGAAATCCGGAGCGGTCGAGCTTGCCGTTGAGCAGCAGTCGCGTGCCCGGTCGCAGGCGCTCGGCCAGGTAGGCCTGGTTGAACCAAACCGCCTTCATCGGCCCGCTTGCATCGGCGACATTGGCCTCCACCAGGCGCAGGTTTCGCCGGCGCGTCGGGCGCACCCTTGCATCGCGCACGCTGACCATCACGGTCGCGTCCTCGCCCAGGCGCAACTCGCCAACCTGCTTGAGATCGCCCTGCTGGCGATGGCCGTGCGGCACGTGCCAGAGCAGGTCGGAAAGCGTCTCGATCCCGATCCCTGCCGCGGCGGCCGAAAGCTTGGGCCCAGCGCCCTTCAAGCTGGTCACCGGCGCCGCCAGACGGCTCGGGCGCGCGATCGAGCGCAGCCCTACCGCACGCAACCTCTCGCGGTCCTGCGGCGCGCCCGAGCCCAATGCGCGCGGCGGCTCTGGGCTCTCTACGTCCATGCGACCATCGACTCGAAGGGTAGGCTGAGGTCTGGATGGGACGCATCGCAGACAGGCTCAACGAGCTCGGACTCGAGTTGCCCCAGCCGTTCTGCGCGCCGCCCGGAGTCGAGTTCCCCTTCGACCTCGTCAAAGTAGCCGGGGGCAGCAACGGCGAGCTCGCCTATATCTCTGGCCATCTGCCAGTCGATGGCGCCGAGGTTCTGGTCACCGGCCGCGTTGGTGGCGAGCTCGACCTCGAGCAGGGCTATGAGGCCGCGCGGCTGACCGGGCTCTCGATCTTCGCCTCGCTCGAGCAGGAGCTCGGTGACCTCGACCGCGTCAGCGGCTGGGTCAAGGCGCTCGGCCTCGTCCAATGCGCTGCGGGCTTCGACAAGCCACCCGCCGTGATCAACGGCTTCACCGACCTCGTGCTCGAGGTCTGGGGCGCCGATGCGGGTCGCCATGCCCGTTCGGCGATCGGCGTCGCCCAGCTTCCCTTCGACGTCCCGGTCGAAGTCGAAGCCATCGTCGAGATCTCTTGACCGCCTCGGCGCGGGCGAAGGAATCGGTCTGGGATTACCCGCGTCCGCCCCGCGTCGAGGCCTGCGACCGCAGCGTTAGGGTCGAGCACGGTGGCGAGGTCGTGGCGCGCTCCGACCGCGCCCTGCGGGTGCTCGAGACCGCGAGCCCGCCGACGATCTACATCCCGGCCGCCGACGTGCGCGTGGAGCTGCTCGTCGAAGTCGAGGGCCAGCACACGTATTGCGAGTGGAAAGGCCGCGCCAGCTACTTCGATCTCGAGACGGGCGCCGAGCGCGCCGCAGCGGCGGCCTGGCGCTACCCCGACCCGCGCGATGCCTTCGCCAACCTGCGCGACCACATCGCCTTCTACGCCGGGCGCGTCGATGCCTGCTATCTCGGCGAGGAGCGGGTGCGACCGCAAGGCGGATCGTTCTACGGCGGCTGGGTCACCGATGAGATCGAGGGGCCCTACAAGGGCGAGCCCGGGACCGAGGGCTGGTAGCGAGAGCCGGCGGTCGAGGCGGGTCGGCGGTGCTCGCGGTAGATGCGCTCGACCCACTGATAGCCGGGGCGCTGCTTGAGCGGCGCGCGAAAGGCTTCGAATCCAGCGGGCAGCTCGCCCGGGAGAACCCGCGGCCCTTCGGGCGGGTTGACCAGCGGGTAAAAGAGCGCCGCGGCGGTCAGGTCGGCGACCGAAAAGCGGTCACCGGCGAGGTATTGGCCACCTGATGCCTCCAGCTCCGCTATCGAGGCGGTCCATCGCCGCGAGCACCTTGTCCCTGGCTGCGGCGGCAGCGCCGTCGCTACCGACGCGGAAGCGCAGCTGGACATAGTGCGCGCCGAATCCCCGGAACAGCTTCTCGGCCGAGGCATGTCCCCTGAGCGGTCCGGGCACCATCGTCGAGGTCACCTCCCCCATGCGCTCCGGTTCGTTTCGGAGCTCGTGCCAGGCCAGCAGCCTCAGTTGCGGACCGAGCTCCTCGTCGAAGAACTCCTCGAGCGCGAGTGCTCGGCGGCGCTCGGCGGGATCGACCGGGTAGAGGGGCGACTCTGGCCGGTGTTGCTCGAGCGCCTCGATGATCGCCGTCGAGTCACCGATGTTGCGACCGTTGAGGCGCAACACGGGAAAGGTCTTTTGAGCGCCGCGCGTCAGCGCCAGCGCAATCGCGATGTGAACGCCAGGAGGCGGAGCGTGGCGATCGTGCTCGATGCCCTTGTGCGCGAGCGCCCAGCGCGCCTTCTCGCTGTAGTGCGAGACGGGGATGTGCCAGAGAACGGGCTTCGCCGAAGGCGCCATCGCGCCAACTTATCCCGTCTCGACCTCGATCTCGGAGATGTCGAGCGCAACCAGCGTCGGCGCCGGTAGCGAACGGTTGGCCGGGCCGACCGGACGCACGCGCCGGCGCGTCGGAAAAACGAGCCCGCCAGCCTCGGCATGCGCGTCGCAGTAGTGGGCCGCGCGCGCCCAGCCACCCACCACCTCGGCGACGTAGTCGTGCCGGCGCAGCAGCCCGTCTTCGTCGAAGTAGAACGTCTGGCGGGGCGAGTGCGTGGCCAGTACCGACGTCGGCGCCCGCGCGAAGCTCGCCTCTAGGCGCTGCCAGCGACCGTCGACGCCGGGTTCCTGCCACAGCTGACCCGCCGTCACCTCGACATCGTCGCGGGTCAGCAGCAATGGCGCGCTGAGGTAGTTCCACCATGCATAGCCGGCGAAGTACGTCGCGTCGAGCATGTCCCAGCGCAGATTGCGCCTAATTCCCGAGCGTCCGAAGAACAATGAGCGTGGATCGGTCCGTGACTCGAGGACGTCGCCGGCGGAGGTCTCGAGGCGAACCTCGCCCGCGTCGAAGACCGCGACGCGGCCGTTGCTCGGAATCGGCTCGAGCCGGGTTCGCATCTGGTCGAGCTCGACCGCCACCCGGCCGTAGCGAAATTGCCGCGGCATCCTCGTACGCGGTAACAGGCCACCGGTGCGAGATGTGAGCGAGATTCGGCGGGCGGCGCGCCAACGCTCGAGACCCCCGTGAGCCTCGAGAACCCGCTCGAGCAACGGGCTCACTGCACCGCGATCAACCAAGAGTAGTTCGGAGTGTCGCCCCGATGAAGCTCGAGCTCGGCGTTTTCGGGGATGTCGAAGACGAGCTCGGAGAGCGAGAGGCCTGATGGCGCTTGGGCGCCCTCGATCACGGTGACGATCTCGGCCTCGGCGGCAAGTTTCGCGACGGTCTCCATGAGCGTTGTGCCGGCACCACCCCAGGCGACGATCTCGTCTTCGGCAAAGCCAACCGAGTCGCCGCGGCGAAAGCGTCCGTCGGCGTCATCTCGGGCAGCCGGGGCGACGGCGCCGGAGCGGACGGTGGCGAGCGCATCGCTGAGCCGCTTCGCATTGGCCGCAGCGTCGTCGTCGGGGTCGAACTCGACCAGGGCCGCCAGCGCCGCCTGCTGGGAAGTCGTCGGCACCACAACCACCGGTCTACCGGCAAGTCCCGCCGCCTCCTCAGCGGCCATGTGCACATTCTTGGAGTTCGGCAGCAGGACCACCTCGGGCGCCTCGCACATCTCGATCGCGGCCAGCAGGTCCTTGGTCGGCGGGTTCAGCGTCGGCCCGCCGTCGACGACGATGGCACCGAGGTCGACGAACAGCGTTCGCATCCCGTCGCCGCTGGCGACGGCAACGGCGCCGGCGCGGGCCGCTGCCCCGAGACGCTCTATTTGCGAGGCAACCTGCTCGTGCATGTCGGCGATGTCCTCGCGCTCGACTGTGCCCGCACCAGCGAACAGGGCTTTCGCCGAATCGGGGTCGTCGGTGTGAACGTGGACCTTGATCGTGCTCTCGTCGCCGACGACGAGTACGGAGTCGCCGAGCTGTTCGAGCCCATCGACGAACGACGGGGCGTCGAGACCGTTCCCGGAGACGATGAAGTTCGTGCAAAAGCGGTACGTGGAGTCGGCGTGATGGACCTGATCGAGCCGCGCCGCTGCGTAGTGGGCAATCTCGGGAATCTCGGCGTGCTCGCCGGCGAGCCCGGCGACGAAGCCGCGAACGATGACGACGAGGCCGAGCGCGCCCGCATCGACCACGCCCGCCTTCGCCAGAACCTCGAGCTGCTCGGGCGTGTGGCGAAGCGCCTCCTCGCCGCGAAACAGCGCCGTCGCCAGCATCTCGGCCAGCAACGCGTTCTGCTCCTCGGCGCCGGCGTCCGGTTCGAGGCGCTCGCGCAACCATTGCGCGCGACGGGCGGCGACGGCGTCGGCCATCGCCCGGATCACCGTCAGCATCGTGCCCTCGGCCGGTTCACGGATCGAGGCATAGGCACGATCTGCCGCGTTGGTCAGCGCCGCTTCAATCAGCTCCGGGTCGATCAGCCGCCCTGGAGGAGTCGCCAGCTTCTCCGCAGCGCCGCGCACGATCTGACTCAAGATCACGCCGGAGTTGCCGCGCGCACCCATCAGCGCCGCCCGGGCAACCTCGCGCACAATTACAGGCCGCTGCGGATCGCCGTCCCCGGCGCGCTCGAGCACGTCGAGCTGATCGAGAACGTGACGCATCGTCAGCGCCATGTTGTCGCCAGTGTCGCCGTCGGCGACCGGGAACACGTTGAGATCGTTGATCTCCTCGCGGCGCTCCTCGAGATGCGACAGCGCGACAGCGACGATCTGGCGAAAACGGTGAATCGAAGGGTCCGGCACGGCGCGAGAGCCTACTTATCCACGAAACCACCTGAGCGGCGAGCGTCAAGCCTGGGAAGGAAGCAGGGAGCGCCGCGTGCTCCGCACGCAAGCGACGATGACGCCGCCAGGCGCAGACGATTCGCCGCTCAGGCGTGCTTGGTTACCTTGTTGGCCTTGAGACAGCGCGTGCACACGTACACTCGCCGCGGGCTGCCGCCGTCGTCGATGCGGACCTTCTGCAGGTTCGGGTTGAAGCGCCGCCGCGTCGCGACCATCGAGTGGCTGCGGGAGTTCCCGAACGCCGGGCCCTTGCCGCAGCTGTGACATACCTTGGCCATAACGGCGCCGATGGTAGCGGCCGAAGGCGTCCTTAGCTCAGTTGCAGATGCCGCAGCGAGAGCCCGCCGTCTGCGACCTCGCCCGTGCCCATGGTGTGAGTGGGCGAGCGACGGCGCTCGGTCGGGCTGCCCGGGTTGAAGATCTGGAAGCCGCTCTGTGGATCGTGTTCATGCAGCGGCAGATGTGAATGCCCGAAGAGGACCGCGTTCGCGCCTGGGAAGCGGCGGCGCATCCGTGTCAGGCGGCCCGTCGCCGGTCCCGCGTCGTGGACGAGGCCGAGCCGCACCCCGTCGAGCTCGAGCTCGCGCTCGGGCGGCAGCTGGCGGCAAAGCTCGGCATCGTCGACGTTTCCATGGACAGCGACCACCGGCGGCCCCACGGCCTCGAGCTCAGCCAGCACCAAGGCTGCTTTGAAGTCGCCGAGATGGAGGATCAACTCGGCGCGCTCAAGCTCGCGCAGACATGCCTCGGGCAGACGCCGCGCGCCTTTGGGCATGTGCGTATCGGCGATGATCGCGAGCCGCAAAGGGCTCAGGCCAGCTGCGAGCGCAGCTCCGCCATTCGCATCACCGTGAGCGCCGCGTGGCGTCCCTGGTCGCGCTTGTCGCCGCCCGCACGCGCCTCGGCCTGCTCGCGGGTATCGCAGGTGATCAGGCCGAAGGCACAGGGCACGCCGGTCTGCAGCTGGATGTTCTGAATCCCGGCGGCGGCCTCGCCGCAGACGAAGTCGTAGTGATCGGTCTCGCCGCGGATGACGACGCCGAGACAGGCGATGCCGTCGAAGCGTCCCGACTCGGCGCAGAGCTTCGCCCCCATCGGCAGCTCGAAGGCGCCCGGAACTTCGAACGTATGGACCGAGGCCGCGCTGACCTCGTTTTCGCTGAAGGCCTCGATGGCGCCGTTGACCAAGCGCTCGGCCAGATCCTCGTAGAAAGTGGCGACAACCACCGCGAACTCGCCCGAACTGCCTGTTTGCTCAGTCATCGGAGTTGATCTCGTCGCGCAGGTGTTCCTCGGCCAGCAGCTGCTCGTCGAGCGCCAAGCCCTGGTGGTGGAGCTTGTGGCCCATTTTGTCGCGCTTTGCCTTCAGGTAGTCCTCGTTGTGGGGGTTCGGTATCGACTGGATCGGGACCTGCTCGGCAACCGAGAGCCCGTAGCCCTCGAGGCCGTGGATCTTCTTTGGATTGTTGGTGAGGATGCGGATGCTCGTCAGCCCGAGGTCGACAAGGATCTGGGCGCCGATGCCGTAGTCGCGCAGGTCAGCTGGTAGCCCGAGCTGGAGATTGGCGTCGACGGTGTCAAAGCCCTCCTCCTGCAGCTTGTAGGCGCGCAGCTTGTTCAGCAGGCCGATGCCACGGCCCTCTTGGGAGAGGTACAGCAATACGCCCCTGCCCTCCTGCTCGATCATCGCCATCGCCGCTTCGAGCTGCTCGCCGCAGTCGCAGCGAAGCGAATGGAACACGTCGCCGGTCAGGCATTCCGAGTGAACCCTGACGAGCACGTCCTTGGCGCCGTCGACATCGCCCTTGACCATCGCCACGTGGTGCTTGTCGTCGAGCAACGCCCGGTAGCCGACGGCGTCGAACTCGCCGAAAGCCGTCGGCAGCCTGGTCGAGACAATGCGCTCGACCAGCATCTCGGTGCGCCGGCGGTAGGCGATCAGGTCGGCAACCGTGATCATCTTCAGGCCGTGGCGCTCGCAGTAGGGGACGAGGTCGGGGACGCGGGCCATGGTGCCGTCGTCGTTCATGATCTCGCAGATGACGCCGGACGGATTGAGCCCGGCCAGGCGCGCCAGATCAACGGCGGCCTCGGTCTGACCGGCGCGCTCGAGCACGCCGCCGTCCTTGGCGCGAAGCGGGAAGACATGGCCGGGCTGGACCAGGGCCTCGGGCTTCGAGGCGGCGTCGATCGCGACCTGGATCGTGTGCGCGCGATCGGCCGCCGAGATTCCGGTGGTCACGCCCTCGCGCGCCTCTACCGAGACGGTGAACGCCGTTTGCAGTGGCGCCTCGTTCTTGGCCGCCATCAGGTTGAGCTTGAGCTCGTCACAGCGCTCGCCGGTCAGCGTCAAGCAGATCAGCCCGCGGGCCTCCTTGGCCATGAAGTTGATCGCCTCGGGGGTGGCGAACTGAGCGGCCATCGTCAGGTCGCCCTCGTTCTCGCGGGTCTCGTCGTCGCAGACGACGACCATCTTGCCCTCGCGGATGTCGTCGAGGGCCTCCTCAACGGTTGAGAACGCGGTTGTCGTAGAGGTCATGCGCCGCTTCCTTTCTGGTTGAAGCCTAGAAGGCGCTCGACATAGCGGGCGATCACATCGAACTCCAGGTTGACCCACGGTGCTTCGATTGACGCCCCGCTCAGCGTCGTCCGCTCGAGCGTCTCGGGGATGAGCGAGACCTCGAAGCCGTCGGCAGTCAAGTTCGAGACGGTGAGGCTGACGCCGTCGACGGTGACCGAGCCATGCTCGACCAGGTAGCGGCGAAAGCGCTCGGGCACCGCGATCTCAACCCGCCGGGCAAAGCCGTCTTCGCTGATCAGCACGACGTCGCCGCGGCAGTCGACGTGGCCCTGGACGAGATGACCGCCGAGCGGCTCGCCGGCGCGCAGCGCCGGCTCGAGGTTGACGCGATCGCCGGCGACGCACTCGCCGAGATTGGTGAGGGCGAGCGTCTGGTTCATCACGTCTGCCGCGAACGCCCCATCGCTGAGCGAGGCCGCGGTCAAGCAAACCCCGCTGACTGAGACCGAGTCACCCTCACGCAGGTCAGTCGTGAGGCCTGCGGCGATCCGCAGCCGCGCGCCGCCGTCTGAGCGTTCGACGGCTTCGACGGTTCCCAGCTCCGCGATGATGCCGGTGAACATCAGTGGACCGTCCAGAAACGTGGTGCCTGAAACGGCGAGTCGCAGGCGCCGGCTGGCAAGGACGCAGGGAGCCCGCATGGCAGAGCCATGGGGGCGACTGAGGACGCAGCCACGGCGGCGATCTGCGGCCGCAGTTTCGGGTGCAACGTTTGTGGACGGTCCACTAGCTCACCACTCTCTCAGCCGAGCTCTGATGAGAACGTCGGTGCCGCAGCGCTCGGACTCGATCGCAAGCGCGCGCTCGCCGTCATCGACTCGGTCGATCAGAGGCCCCGCCGCCAGTGGCGGTCCCGCGCCGAGTAGCAGCGGCGCGATGAAGATGCGCAGCTCGTCGACCTCGCCGGCACCGATGAACGAGCCCGCCAGGCGCGAGCCACCCTCCAGCAGCAGCGAGGTGATCCGACGACGGCCGAGCTCTTCGAGCGCTTCACGGACACCGCGGCCGCGGTCGGCCGAGACCACGATCTTTTGCACCCCGGCCTCGCGCAGCGCTTCAACTCGAGCCGGCGGCGCAGCGGCGGTTGTGACCAAGAAAACCGGAGCCTGAGCGATCGAGCCGACGAGCGCGGAGCTCAGCGGTAGTCGCGCCTGCGAATCGAAGATCACTCGCGCCGGCTGGCGCGGATCGGCCGTCCTCGGTGTCACGCGCGGTCAACAGCGGGTCATCGCTGAGCGCAGTCTCGATCCCGACCGCGATCGCGTCGCTTTGGGCGCGCCAGCGGTGCACCAGCGCGCGGCTCTCGGGGCCCGAGATCCATTTCGAGTCGCCCGTCGAGGTCGCCGTGAACCCGTCGAGGCTGATCGCCGACTTCAAGGTCACCAGCGGCCTTGCGGTTCGCGCGTGCTTGCGGAAGGGCTGGACCAGCAGCCTTGCCGCAGCCGCTTCGGCTCCCTCGGCGTAGGCGAAGTCGACGCCCTCGTCGCGCAGGATGCCGGGGCCGCGGCCCGAGGCCTTGGCGCTGGGGTCGTCGCAGCCGGCGACCACGCGCGAAATCCCGGCGGCGAGGATCGCGTCCGTGCAGGGCGGCTGGCGCCCCGAGTGCGCGCAGGGCTCGAGCGAGACGTAGAGCGTCGCCCCGCGCGGGTCGTGACCGCGGTCGCGGCTGTCGGCAAGCGCCGCAACTTCGGCATGAAGTCCTCCGAGCTCGGCGTGCCAACCCTCGCCAATCGTCTGCGAGTCGCGCACCACGACCGCGCCAACCACGGGGTTCGGGCTCACCCGCCCGTGTCCGTTGGCCGCCAGCTCAAAGGCTCGGCGCAAATGCGTACGATCTCCATCTGTGACTTGGGTGGCTTGGGATGTCATCCGCCAACTCCCGATCGCCCGATTGACTAGTCAGTCAAGGACAGTCTATCGCCCGAATCCGGCAACGTCTGTACGTTGCGGGCGGTGAGCGCAGGGGCCGAGAACCGACAGTTCGGGCGATCAGCGGGCACCCTTTCGGCGGGGGTGGGCATCGCCGGTTTGCTCACGTACGTCTTCTTCGCGCTCGCTTCGCACAATCTCAGCGCGACCAAATACGGCGAACTGGTCGTGATGTGGGCGGCCGTCTTCGTCACGATCTCGGTCCTGCACCGGCCGATTGAGCAGTTTCTCTCACGCTCGATCGCCGACCATCTTGCCCGCGGTGAGGGGATCCGCTCGACGCTGCGAAGCGGGGCTGTGCTGCTCGGGGTGATCAGCGTCGGCTTCGTCATCGTTGCCCTGGCGCTGCGCGGACCACTCCAGGATCTGTTCGGCGAGGACGACCTCCTCTACTGGACGTACGTGGCGACGGTCACCGCCTTTGCCTTCAGCTTCTTCGCGCGGGGCTTTCTCGCCGGCAGTGGGCGCTTCGGATTCCTCGCGATGATGCTCGCAACCGAGGGGCTGGCGCGGACCCTGTTCGCGCTCACCGTCGCCCTCGGCATCACCAGCGGCCAGGATCCGATCACGCTCGGCGTGCTGGCGGCCCCGATCGCCTCACTGGCGGTCGTCCCCTTCGCCGTCCGCAAGCAAGTAAACAGCGAGCGGCCGGCGCCAATCGCCGCCGCCGGCAACGGCGCGGCTACGGGACTCAAGCACTCCAGCGCATTCGCCGCAGCCGTCTTCTTGATCATGCTCAGCGAGCAGATCTTCCTCAACGCTGGGCCGCTGCTGCTGCGCGGCCTCGAGGGGCCGGAGGCCGCCGGCTACATCTTCAACGTGCTGATGCTCGCGCGGGCCCCGCTGGTCGTCTTTCAGGGCATCGCGATCAGCCTGCTGCCGCACCTGACGCGGTTGCGATCGCGCGGGGGCGGCGAGGCTGCCGAGGCGTTCGGCGTCTCGATTGAGGTGACGCTGCGGGCGATCGTCGTCTTCACCGCCTTCGTCGCGATTGTCGTCGCCGTCGCTGGGCCGACGCTGATGCAGGTCGCGTTTGGCGAGGAGTTCAGTTACGACCGCACGGGGCTGTTGATCGTGACCGTGGCGATGGGCCTCTATCTCGCCTCGACGACTCTGAATCAGGCGATGCTCGCTCAGGGACAGGCCCGCCGCGCCGCCTACTGCTGGATCGGCTGCGCCGTGGTCTTCCTGGGCTGGAGCCTAATCGATGTGCTCGATCCGGTGCGCCGGATCGAGGTCGGCTTCGCGGTGGCGTCGGCGGTGCTGTTCGTGCTCCTGCTTCGCCTCTACCGCAACCCGCACCCCGTCGACTCCGACGTTCCGGTGCCCGGCTACGAGGAGCTCGAGGCGCGTCTCGCGCTTATCGAGGAAGCGAACTAGCCAGCCCGGCCCGGGTCAAAAGGATGGGAGATTCGGAGCTGATCCTCGTCGCCGGCCTGCTGCTGGCACTGGGACTCGCCGCAGCCAAGGTGGCCGACCGTGTCCGCGTGCCTGGCCTGCTGCTCTTCCTCGGCCTCGGCATGCTCGCCGGATCCGAGGGCGTCGGCGGAGTCGATTTCTCCGACGCCGAGCTAACGCGCACCCTGGGCACGATCGGTCTCATCCTCATCCTCTTCGAGGGTGGCCTTGCCGCCGGATGGGGCGAGATCCGCCCGGTCCTCGGGACCGCGATCTCGCTGGCCACCGTCGGCACCGTGGCGACGGCGGTGATCAGCGGCCTGGCGGCGATCTGGATCTTCGACGTCGGCACGCTCGAGGGCCTGATCATCGGCTCGGCGGTGGCGGCAACCGACTCGGCGGCAATCTTCGCCGTGCTGCGCGGCTCGCGCTTGCGGCGCAAGCTGGCGCGGACCCTCGAGGGCGAATCGGGGATGAACGATCCCGTCGCCCTGCTCCTGGTGGTCGGCTTCATCGACTGGATCGAGCTGCCCGACTACGGCCTTGCCGATATGGCCGCAACGCTCGTCGTCAAACTCGCCATCGGCCTCGCCATCGGGCTCGCGGTCGGCTACGGCGCCCGCTGGTCGTTTCGCAACCTCGATCTGCCGAGCCCGGGGCTGTATCCGGTTGCGTCGATCGCCACCGCGGCACTCGCATACGGCCTGACCGAGGTCGGTCACGGCTCGGGCTTTCTCGCCGTCTACATTGCCGCGCTCATCCTCGGGACCGGGCCCGTACCCGCCAAGCAGACGACGATCGCCTTTCACCAGGGGCTCTCCTGGGTCTCGCAGATCTCGCTCTTCGCCTTGCTCGGGTTGCTCGTCTTTCCCAGCGGTCTCGGCGATGTCGCCGCGGAGGGCCTGTTGTTGTCGGCCGCCTTGATCTTCGTCGCGCGCCCCGTTGCGACGGCGATCGCCAGCGCCTTCTCCCCCTTCGACCTGCGCGAGAAGGTGATGTTGAGCTGGGCCGGCCTGCGTGGTGCGATTCCGATCTGGCTCGCGACCTTCCCGGTGATCGCGGGAGTCGAGGGCAGCAGTGAGATCTTCAACGCGATCTTCTTCGTCGTCGTTACCTCGACCTTGATCCAGGGGGCCACGTTCGAGCCGCTTGCCCGGCGCCTGGGCGTCACCTCGACGACCTCGGCCTTGCCGCAGCCTCTAATCGAAACCGGGATCATCCGGCCGCTGGGCGGCGAGTCGCTGATCTGGAGGATCAGCGCCGGCGACGCCGCTGCCGGCAACACGGTCAAGGACCTCGGGCTACCGCGCGAGGCGCTGGTCAACCTGATCGTCCGCGGCTCGACCGCGATCCCTCCCCGCGGCTCGACCGGCCTCGAGGTGGGCGACGAGCTTCATATCGTCGTTCGCCTCGAGCAGCTGCCGCAAGTCGAGCAGCTCACCGACCGCTGGCGCGTCGGGCCGGTCGGCGAGGCGCCGACGTCGCATCTGCCTCCGCGCGGGGCTCCGCAGGTGTTCACCGTCCGTCCCTGGCTCGCCGCCGACGGCGACCCGAGCGAGCCCGTGGCTGTCGACCGCATCCCGGTCGTCTCCCGGCTGCGGACCCGCGGCGACGACATCGGCGCGCTCGTTGGCCTCGCCGACGGTCGCTACGCCGTCACCGGCGAAGAGCTCGTCGCCGTCGGGGGCCGGCGCCAGCTCACCGACTGGTGCGCACGCCGAGCCGCCCGCGCCGGCTTGGCGCCGGCCGACAGCGCCTGGTGGCAGGAGCTTGCCGGCGCGCTCGCGGCACCGTCGCCGCGGCGGCATTAGCGCCGCTCGGGCTTCTTCTTCTTCTTCTTCGCCTTCACCTTCTCGGTGTTCGAGACGTCGTCCTCGCAGTCAGCCGTTTCGGCGACGAGGGCGCGGTAGTCGGCGCTGCGCTTGACCTTGGACTTGAGCGAGAACTTGCCGGCGGCGTTCGTGGTCGCGGTGGCGAGCGCCTTGAACGCCTTGCCCTTGAGCTTGCGCTCGACCGTGAGCTGCTGGGCCGATTCACAGCTCGGTGCGGTCGAGGCGATTTCGCCTGAGAGCTTTACCTTCTTGCCCTTCTTCACCTTCGACTTCGAGGCGTCGAGCTCGACGGTCCGCAGGGCCTTGGCCGGCTGCACCGGGGGATCGACGGGCTGCACAGGCGGCAGCGCGAAGCTGCGCTCGTAGATGTCGGCTCGAACGTCGGTGTCGTCGGCGGTCAGCGGCTCCTCAGTATTGAAGAAGACGCGGGCGCCGTCGGCCGAGACGCCGTCGACGTCCGTGCCGAAGGCGCCGTTGCCGCCCGAAGGGCCGGTCGAGATCCGCGTCGTCATGCCGCCAGCGCGCTCATAGATGTCCTCCTCGCCGTCAGTGTCATCGGCGGTCAGCGCCTCGACGGTGTCGAAGAAGATGCGGGCACCGTCGGTCGAAGCCTCCAAGAACGCGCCTGGAAAGGAGCCGTTGTTGCCGCCTGCGGGGCCGGTCGAGATTCGGGTAGTCGTCGCACCCGCACGCTCGTAGAGGTCGCTCTGGGTGTCGGTGTCGTCGACCGTCAGCGCTTCGTCAGTCTCGAATAGGACGCGCAACCCGTCGGCTGAGGCGTCCTGAAAGAAGGCGGCGAAGTCGCCGTTGCCGCTGCCCGCCGCGTTGCCAATTGAGATCCGCGTCGTCACTGCGCCCGCGCGCTCGTAGATGTCTGGCTCGTCGTCCGTGTCGCCGCTCAGTCCCTCGCTCGTCTCATAAAAGACTCGGCTGCCGTCGGCTGAAGCGCCTCTGAACTGCGCGGCAGCGTCGCTGTTGCCGATCGACACCAGTGTCGTCACGCCGCTGGCGCGCTCGTAGACGTCCTGCCCGCTGTCGAGGTCCTCGAAGGTCAACTGCTCGTTCGTGATGAAGAAGAGTCGGGTGCCGTCGCTGGAAACGCCGCGAAAGAACGCGTCGAACATGCCGTTTCCGCCGCCGGGCGTATCCCCGGCCGTGATCCGCGTCGTCAGCCCGCCGGCACGCTGGTAGATATCGACTTGGCTGTCGGTGTCGTCGGCCGTCAGAATCTCGCTGGTGGCGACGAACGCCCGCGAGCCATCCGCCGACGCGCCGGCGAAGGAGGCGCCGTCGGCGACGCCGTTGTCGTTGCCGCCGTCGGGACCGATCGAGACCCGGGTCGTCACCCCACTCGCGCGCTCGTAGACATCGCGCTGGCCGTCGGTGTCGTCGGCGGTTAGCACCTCGCCTGTCTCGAAGAAGACCCGCGATCCGTCGGCAGAGGCATCTTCGAAGAAGGCGTCGACCGGGCCGTTGCCGCCCGCAGGGCCGGTCGAGATCAAGATTCGTCTTTGGACCGGCACGCTCGTACACGTCGATGTCGAGTGTCGGTGTCGGTGTCGATGAGCGACTCCTGAGTCCGGAAGAAGACCCGCGTGCCGTCGGCCGAGGCGCCTCCGAAGACGGGGCCGGCGGATCCGGGGCCGTCGTCCGGACCGGTCGAGATCAGCGTCGTCGTCGGGCCGGCACGTTCGTAGATGTCCTCGGCGCTGTCGGTGTCGTCGGCGGTCAGCGGCTCGGCTGTGCGGAAGAAGACCCGCGACGCCGTCGGCCGAGGTGCCTTGAAACTCGGCATCGAAGGCACCGTTGCCACCGTTCGGTCCGGTCGAGATCCGCGTCGTCGTGTCGTGCGAGGCGAGCGCGACGGGAACCACGATCGCCAATGAGGCGACGAAGCCCAGGAGCGCTGTGCCCCGCGACAAGCTCACGTGCCCTTCCTAACACACCACGTGCGTCGATAGCAACTACGCCGCGCCGGCTGCCGCGGCGATCCGCTCGTAGGCCCCACCCGGATCGCCGGAGCCAAAGATCGCCGAGCCGGCGACGAACAGCGACGCGCCCGTCTCGGCGACCGAGCCGACGGTCTCGGCGTCGATACCGCCGTCGACCTCGATTGCGCAATCGTCGGCAACCAGCCCTCGCAATCTCGCCACCTTGTCGGGCGAGGAGGCGATGAACGACTGTCCACCCCACCCCGGGTTCACGGTCATGCAGAGGACGTGGTCGGCGACCCCGCCGAGCTCGGCCACCGCCGCCGGCGGCGTGCCCGGGTTGAGCGCGATCCCGGCCAGGCAGCCGGCCTCGTGGATCGCGTTCAGGGTCCGGTTGGCGTGGGCGTCGGCCTCGACGTGAAACGTGATCGCGTCGGCGCCGGCCTTGGCGAACTCGCCGATCTGCGCCGCAGGGCGCTCGATCATCAGATGGACGTCGATGACGCCACCCGCATCGTGGACCTGGTCGGCGATCGCGCCTGCGACCAGCGGCCCGATCGTGATCGGCGGCACGAAATGACCGTCCATGACGTCGACGTGGATCACCCGGGCGCCCGCCTCCATGACCTCGGCGACCTGGGCGCCGAGCCGCGAGAAGTCGGCCGAGAGGATCGAGGGCGCGACCCGCGGCGTCGCGAAGAGCTCTGTAGCGGCTGCGCTCATACCGGCTTCAGCATCGAGTGGCCGCAATGCTGGCACAGCAGGTCCTCGTCGGCAGCCATCCGCACCATCGTCTGGTGCTCGCCGCACTCCGGACAGGCCGAGACGAGCTCATAGCGGCTGAGGCAATAGACGCAGCGATAACGGCCGGGCAGCTGGGTCGGCCGTAGCCATGGCTCGCCGCAGCCCGGACAGCCTGGGCGCCGGATCGCCCGCTCGGCCATCAGCGCGCCTTGCGGCGAAACCGCGCGCAAAAGAACCCGGTGGTGTGATCGCGCTGGGGCAAGAGCTGGAGGAAGCGTGGATCGCGGCGCGAGGCGAGACGAGGGTGGGCGCCACCGAGCTCATCGGCGACGAGCCCGTCGCAATGGCGCAGGAGATCAAGCACGACGGCCTCGTTTTCGCGCTCGGAGATCGTGCACGTCGAGTAGACGAGGGTGCCGCCCGGCGCTAGCGCTCGAGTTGCCCGGGTGAGGACTCGCCGCTGCAGCCGGGCCAGGCGCTCGATCGTCTCCGGCGATTTGCGCCAGCGGGCGTCGGGCCGCGATCCGAGTGTGCCTAGGTCTGAGCAGGGCGGGTCCACGAGGACGCGATCGTAACCCGCGCCGAGGTCGGCCTCGGCCGCGTCGGCGACCTCGATTCGCAAGTTCTCGACGCCTGCCCGCGCGCACAGCACGCGGACCTCGTCGGCGCGGCGGGCGTCGAGCTCGACCGAAACGAGCTCGCCTTCGCCCTTCATCGCAGCGCCGATCGCCACCGTCTTGATCCCCGGTCCGCTGCAGAGATCGAGCACCCGCTCGCCCGGCTTGGCGCCGAGCAGCTCGACCACCGCCTGGGAGCCACGTGACTGTGCCAATGCCTCTCCCGTCGCAAAGCGAGTTATCACGGGCTCACCGGCGCGGCCGACGACGATCGCCGCGCTGGGGTGCAAGAGGTCGCCGTCGTCCGCTTCGGGCCAGGGGCCGCTCACCTCGACCCCGGCCTCGCGCAGCTGCGTCGCAACGTGGCCAGGATCGGCGCGCAGAGTGTTGACGCGAAGTGCGGTCTCCGTCGGCTCATTCATCGCCGCCATCAGCAGACGCGCCTCGATCGCCCCGAGCTCATCCCACCACAGCTGCGCCATCCACAGGGGGTATGAATGCGCGATCGCGGCGTCCTGCGGCGTCGTCTCGTTAAGCGCGCCAAGCAGCCGCTCGCTCTCGCGCGCGGCGCGGCGCAGCAGGGCGTTGACGAATCCCGATGCTGCCTTCATCCGCGCCGCCGGCGAGCGATCGTGGCGAAGGCCCCACTTCGCCAGCTCGACCGCCTGATCGACAGCGGCGTGGTCGGCCGGGCCATCGGAATACAGCAGCTCGAAGAGGCCGAGCCTAAGCGCGGCGACGACCGCGGCGTCGATGCGCTCCAGCGGACGGCGACTCATCGCCGCGATGAAGTGGTCGCTGGTGCCGCGACGCTGGACCGAGCCATAGGCGAGGCGGTGGGCTTGGGCCAGCGAGCGGCCCGAGAGATCGTGACGAGCCGCGGTCGCGGTGAAAGCACGGTCCGTCCAGGCGCCATCCTCGAAACGTTCGGCGCAGGACCTCGTATGCGGCCAGCCGTTCGCTCGTGATCCCGGTTGAGCTCATACATCGGCGCGACCGCGCAGGTAGGCCGCGGCCGACATCGTCGCGCGCCCGGGCGGGCGTAGCTCGCTGATCCGCAACCTGCCATCTGCGGTGCCGAGAACGAGCTCATCTCCCTCGACGACCAGCTCGCCGGCCTGCGAACCCAAATCGGCCTCGGGCTCAGCGCTGGCGCCGGTGATCGTCAGGCGCTCGTCGCCGGCACGCTCGAGGTAAGCGCCGATGTGCGGCGTCAGCGCTCGGATGACGCGCTCGAGCTCGATCGCCGCACGCGCGGGGTCGAGCCGGCGCTCATCCGCGTCGATCTTCTCGGCGTAGGTCGCCACCGACTCGTCTTGCTCGACAAATCTTGACTCGAGCTCGCCCGCTTGACGCAGCTCGAGCGCCTCGATCAGCAAGCGCGACCCGAGCTGTTCGAGGCGGGCCGAGAGCGTGCCGAAATCGTCGTCGCCAATCGAGATCGCATCCTGCAGGGCCACCGGGCCCGAGTCCAAACCCTCGGTCACGCGCATGATCGAGACGCCGGTTTTCGAGTCACCCGCCATGATCGCGCGCTCGATCGGGGCGGCGCCACGCCAGCGCGCCAGCAGCGACGGGTGCACGTTGAGCAGGTCGAGCTCTGCAAGCAAGGGCTGACGCAGGATCTGGCCGAAGGCGCAGACGACTCCGACGTCGGCCTCGGCGCAGCGAATACGTTCGAGGGCCTCGGGATCTTCGGTGCTGTCGGTTTGCAGCAACTCGAGCTCGAGCGCAGTCGCGACTTCGGCCACCGGCGGCGGCGCCAACCGGCGACCGCGACCCTGACGGCGGTCGGGCGGCGCCACCACGAGGACCGGGCGGAAAGCCGAGCCGTCAGCGGCGAGATCGGCCAAGATCGACGCCGCGAACTGCGATGTGCCGAAGAAGACGTTTCGCACTAAGACTCGGCGTCGGGCGCCTCGTCCTCCTCGGGCTCGGGTGAGAACGTCTCCCCCTCACGCAGCGCGCGCAGCGCACCCTTGCGCTGCTGGCGGCTGGTGCGATCGAGGATGAGCACGCCATTTAAGTGGTCGATCTCGTGCTGAAGCACCCGCGCTTCCAGGCCGGAGGCTTCGAGTAGGAGGGTCTCGCCGCGGGCGTCTTGACCGCGCACGCGGGCAAACAGCGAGCGCTCGACGTCGACACCGATCCCCGGCAGGCTGAGACAGCCTTCCTCGGCGGTTGCGAGCTCATCGGAGAGCCACTCGACCTCGGGGTTGGCGAGCGCAGTCGGCGTCGCGTCGGAGCCCGCTTGAAGGACGAGCAGGCGCCTCAGCACCCCAAGCTGCGTCGCGGCGAGGCCAACGCCCATCGCGCCGCGCATGATCTCGATCATGCGCTCGGTCTCGGCGACCAGCTCAGCGCCGAACTCGCTCACATCTGAGGCTCGCGAGCGCAGCACGGGATCGCCGTAGGTGCGGACCTCGGCCAGCGCGGCCGCGCGTCGCTCCTTCTCGGCGTCGGTGAGCCCGTCGTGGCGCTCGTCCTCGGCGCCGGCCTCGGGGGCCTGAACCTCGTGCTCAGCGGTCTCGCTCATCGGCTCGGAGTTTATGCGGCCGCTCTCGCGCTCTCGCCAGCCCTATTGCGGGTCGACGTCGACCGCAATCGCGATTTGCTCGAGCTTGCGAGCCGAGGCAGCCGCTTCGACGATGCCGCGAACGGCGCTCACAGCCGGCGCGCGGTCCGGCGCCTTGACGAGGATCTGGCGGCGCTCGCGCCCGCGCAGGCGAAAGCGCGGCGCCGGGCCCAGCGCTGTCGCCCCCTCGGGCAGCGCTTGGTCGAGCTCGCTGCGCAGTTCGGTGGCGACACGGTCGAGGCGAGCGACATCGGCGGCGACCAGCTCGACTCGGATCAGATGGGCGAACGGTGGATAGCCGAGCTCGCGGCGGCGCTCGAGCTCGCCGCGCACGAACCCGGCGGCATCATGCGCGGCAGCGTGGCGAATCGAGGTCGCACCCGGCGCCAGCGTCTGCACGAGAACCCGTCCGGCCCCGGCGCCACGACCGCTGCGCCCGGCGAGCTGCGAGACGAGCGCGAATGTGCGCTCCTCCGCGCGCAGGTCGGGGAAGCGCAGGGTCGAGTCGGCGTCGAGCACGATTGCCAGGACCACGTCGGGAAAGTCATGGCCCTTTGCCACCATCTGCGTTCCGACGAGGACGCCGGTCTCGGCGGCCTCGAAGCGCCGCAGGATCTCCAGGTGCCCGCCCGAGCCTGCCGCCGCATCGGAATCCAGCCGGAACACGGGCAGTGGCGCCACGGCTGCCGAGATCACGTCCTCGATCCGCTCGCTTCCCGCGCCGGCGCGGGCGAGACTGACCGAGCCGCAGTCCGGGCACGACTCGGGCGCGGGCTCCGCGTGGCCGCAGTGGTGGCAGTGCAGGCCGCTGACGCGATGCAGGACCAGCGAAACGTCGCATGCCTCGCATTGCCAAACTCGGCCACAGTGGCGACATGACAGATGCGGCGACCAGCCGCGACGGTTGATCAGCACGATCGCCTTGCCATCGCCGCTGCGAAGCTCGGCCAATGCGTCCTGGGTGGTTGGATGAAGCGGGCCCTCGCGGCCGTCGCGATCGCGCATGTCGACGATCTCGACCGCCGGCAGCGCACGCCCATCGACGCGCTCGGGAAGCTCGATGCGCTCCAGCGCCTGCCAGCTCTCGGGCCGTGGCGTCGCCGAGCCGAAGACGATCGCACCACGGCCACCGCCATTGCCACCACATTCCTGGACGCGCCGCCGAGCGACCTCACGAGCGTCGTAGCGCGGATCTCCTTCCTGCTTGTAGGAGGAATCGTGCTCCTCGTCGACGACGATCAGTCCCAGTGCGCTCACGGGAGCGAAGATCGCCGAACGCGGGCCGACGCAGATTCGCGCCTCGCCGCTTCGCAGTCGATGCCATTCGTCGCGGCGCTCACCGGCGCTAAGCCGGGAGTGCAAGACAGCGACCTGATCGCCGAAGCGCGCGTCGAAGCGTGACAGCGCCTGCGGGGTCATCGCGATCTCGGGCACGAGCACGATCGCGCCCATGCCACGCTCGAGAGCCGCCCCTGCGGCCGCGAGATAGACCTCGGTCTTGCCCGAGCCGGTAACGCCGTGAAGCAGCAGCTCACAGCCCTCACCGTCGAGCCCGGCGATGATCCTCGTGACCGCGGCTCGCTGGGCCTGATTGAGGTCGACGGTGCCCGCTACCGCTCCGACCGTTGCAGTCGCCGGTCGCCTTTGCACCGAGCGCTGACCGAGTCGCACGAGCCCCCGGCGCTCGAGGCGCCGCAGGACATCGCGCTCTATCCCCCGTGCTTTGAGCTCGCTCGAACCGAGCTCAACACCGGGGCCGGCGGCGATCAGCAGCGTCAGCGCGCGGCGTTGAACGGCGCCGAGCCGGCCCTCGTCATCGAGCGCGTTCTGGGCTGCTTCGGTCGCAACCACCGTCGCCTCAACCCGCGCCGCAGTCTGTCCTCGCGCCGTCGAGGTCCCCGGCGGTAACACGAGCTCGAGCCCGCGCGCCGGCGTCGAGCAATACTGCTCGGCGACCCAGAGGCCAAGCCGAACGAGCTCCGCCGGGGCCCCGGCGGCAAGCGCGGCGATCGGCTCCGCCAGGCGCTCGGGTGCCAACGCGCTGTGCTCGGCGAGCTCGACTACGACGCCGAGGATGCGACGGTGTCCGAAGGGAACTTCGAGCACGGTGCCGACCTCGACGACACCGAGTCGCGCGGGCAGCAGGTAGTCGAACGGCCCGCGTAGAGCACGGGCCGTCGTCAACGGTTCCACCTTGGCGATCGTCGAGGACATCGCCTTGAGGCTAGGGCCGCACGCGGCGGTTAGACTGCCGCCCGTGGCGCCCAAGTTGCACGCCGGCGAGCAGATCCTCTACGAGGGACACCCCTCCTGGAGGGCGATCCTCGACTTCTATGTCAAGGGACTCCTCGCGACCGCGCTGGTCTGCTTGCTCGCCGCGCTCGCGACCGGCGTGATCGGCGACGACACCGACACGGGCCTGGTCACGATCATCGCCCTGGTCGGGGTCGCGCTGACGATCCTGATCGGCTTCGTCAAGCGGGTCGCGACCAACTACACGATTACCGACCGCCGCCTGCACATCAAGCGCGGCATCATCTCGCGCACGATCCAGGAGACGCGTCTGGAACGGGTTCAGAACGTCAACTACAACCAGGGCGTCCTTCAGCGCATGCTTCAGGTTGGCGATGTCGACTTCGACACCGCGGCCGGCGACGACTACAACTTTGTCTTTGCCGGTGTCGCCGACCCAGCCGATGTCGTGCACATGGTCGACCAGGCCACGCGCTCGGGCGACCCGGCCGGACTGCCCTAGCGGCTGGCGCCGACGGCTGCGATCCCGGCCGCGGTTGCGAGAGCGTCGGCTCGATCGGTGCGCTCCCAGGTGAAGTCTGGTTCCTCGCGCCCGAAGTGCCCATAGGCGGCTGTCTGCTGGTAGATCGGGCGGTGCAGATCAAGCTCCTTGCGAAACGAACCCGGTCGCAGGTCGAATTGCTCTGCGACCAGCTCGACGATCCGCTCGCGCGGGATCTTCTCGGTGTCGAAGGTCTCGACCATGACCGAGACCGGGTGCGAGACCCCGATCGCATAGGCGACCTGGACCTCGCAACGCTCGGCGAGGCCGGCAGCGACGACGTTCTTGGCCACCCAGCGCGCCGCGTAGGCCGCCGAGCGGTCGACCTTGGACGGATCCTTACCCGAGAAGGCGCCACCTCCGTGTCGCGCCATCCCACCGTAGGTATCAACGATCACCTTGCGCCCAGTCAGTCCGGCGTCGCCGACCGGCCCGCCAATGACGAAGCGCCCGGTCGGGTTGATCAACAGGTTCTCGGCGCTGTTGAGCTCTGCGGCGTCATAGAGCGACTGCGGTAGCACCGGCTCGATCACCGCCTGCCAAAGGTCCTCACGGATGCGCTCGACGTCGATTCCGTCTTCGTGCTGGCTCGAGATCAAGACCTTGGCGATCTCGACCGGGCTGCCGTCCTCGTAGCGGACCGTGACCTGGGTCTTGCCGTCGGGGCGCAGGTAAGCCACGTCTCCGTCATGGCGCACCTTTGCCAGCTGGCGCGCGAGACGGTGGGCGAGCGAAATCGGTAGCGGCATCAGCTCCGGCGTCTCATCGGAGGCGTAGCCGAACATCATTCCCTGGTCGCCGGCGCCGGCGAGATCGAACTCGTCGCCGTCGGCGGCGCCGCTGCGGTGCTCAAGCGAGTCATCGACTCCCTGGGCGATGTCGGGCGACTGCTTGTCGATCGCGTTCAGGACCGCGACCGAGTCGGCTGAAAAGCCGAGGTCGGCGTCGATGTAGCCGATCTTTCTGATCGTCTCGCGAGCGACGTCTTGAATGTCGACGAAGGTCTCAGTCGAGATCTCGCCGCTGACGACAACGAGCCCGGTATTGACCAGGGTCTCGCAGGCGACGCGGGCATTTGGATCGTCGGCCAGGACTGCGTCCAAGACGCCGTCTGAGATTTGATCGGCGACCTTGTCAGGGTGACCTTCGGTGACCGACTCGGATGTGAACAGATAGCTGTCGCTCATAGCCGCGGCAGGTTACCTACTCATCGAAGACGAGCCTGGCATCGCTGACCAAGAGCGAGTCCTGTTCGCTCACCGCAAGCGCGAAGGCGGCTAAGCGGCGAAACTCGCCGGCGAAGGCGGCGTACGCCGGATCCTCGGCCAGACCAAGGTTCTCCCCGGTGCTGACGAGCTGGCCAAGATCGAAAAAGGCCTGCAAAGAGACCTCGTCGGGGAACTCGTCGGTGGCGCGCGCGTACAGCGGTGACTCGTCCAATCCGCCTTCGCCGTCGATCAGGCGCTCGATTCCCTGCGGGTCGGTGGCGACGACGGCGAGGCCGTCGAAGACCGCAAAGGCAAGCTCGACCAGCGGCGAGAGGCGCAGGCTGCGCACCTCAACCCCCTCGATCTCGACTTCGTCGAAGACCGGAGCCTGGAGGCCGCTTCCCGGCTCAACCGCCTGCGCGAGAGGGCCCTGCAGGGCCGCCAATGCCCGGCGGGCCTGGTCCTCGTCAACGCCTTCAGCGACGAACTCGAGGTAAGGCAGGTCGAGCTCGCCACCGCGCGGCTCGACGGCGAAGGCAGCCTCGCTGCCGAGACCTGCGAGCAGGTCACCCTCGAGGTCGACGCCGCCCTGCTCGCGCAGGTCACGCCCGAGGTCCTCGAATCCCGAAACGATGCCGGGCGCTCGCGCGGCCGCCTGGCCCAACAGGGCTTGGACGGTGGTCGCGGGGTCGCCGAATCCGACATAGCCGAGCGCGTCAGCCGCCAGCCGCGATGGAATCTGCGGCTCGAAGGGCGGGAACGCCGCAAAGAACGGGGGCTCGGCCTCGGCCGCGGCGGTGTCCAGAGCGCTGCGCACCGAGAGCTCCAGCTCCTCCTCGGCAGCGCTCACCGAAACCACGGCGCCGGTGCTCGCGGCAGGGGCAATCAACGGCGCCAGCGAGTTCGCGATCCCAGTCGAATCGCCGATCAGCTCATCGACGCCCTCCTGTGAGAGATAGGCGTCGATCAACGTGTGGTCAGGCAGCTCGTCGCGCAGCTCCGTCGCGGTCTCATCCTCGGCCAGCGAGGTCGCGCCCTCGGCGCCGGTGTCGACATCGGCCAGCGCCTGGATCGCGTCGGCGGAGCCGATGGCGAGGAAGCCATCGAGCTCCTCCGTTTGCGCCGCTGGGCCGGCGAGCTCGGCGGCAAAGTCGCCGGCAAGGTCGCTGGCGTCAGCGGTATCGGCGACTTCCAGCAAGACGACCTGCTCGGGAGCGCCGGCGTCGCTGCCGACGATGACGATCGCCGCCTCGCCGCCAAACCACGGGCGGATGTCGCGTTCGAACTCGGGCACGATCGAGTCGGCGCCGGGCAGCGTCGCCGCGGCTCGGCCGACGAGCTGGCTGGTGAGGTTGGGAACCAGGCCGGCGATCTCGCTCGCCCCCTCGTATTGCTCGGTGTCGGGGTCGAGGTTCGTGTGGACGTAGGCGAGGGCGTCCGCCGGCACGAGCTCCTGAGCGTCATCGGGCGGCGGGCAGGAATCACCGCCGGGAAACTGGCACGGCAGGTTGGGTAGCGCCAGGGTGACGAAGGCGATCAAGACCGCGGCAACCGTGAGCGCAGCGATCAGACGTCGCCGAGCGACGGCCGAGAGGCCGCCCCAGAACCCGTGGACAGCGGTCGCCGTCGCCCGCGGGATCCGCCGCAGCCCGCGAGCCACTCTCGCGACGCCAGTCCGCAGACTCCGCAAGCGCTGCCTGATCGCTCCGTCCTCGGTCACGCCGCGGTTATAGCTGCCTGCGCCCCTGTCGCGGCTCACGTTGCTTCTTCGGAACGAAATCGATCACCAGCGGGACGCCCTCAAGCTCGTACTGCTCGCGTATCCGATTCTCCAGGTGATAGGCCCAGTCGCGGGTGATCAGCCGGCGATCATTGACCTGGATCGCGATTCGCGGCGGACGCACGCCGATCTGGGCCGAGTAGTAGAGGCGCAGGCGCTTGCCGCGGCGCTGGGGCGGCGGATGGGTGGCGACCACCTCGCCAACGAAACGGTTGAGCTCGGGCGTCGGCGTGCGCTGGGCGCGCTTGTCGGCGAGCTCGATCGCGCGCTCGAGCAGCTTCGCAACGGCCCGGCCGCTGGTCGCCGAGCAGGCGATCACAGGAGGCCGCTGGCGGATCCGCTTCGACAGCCGCGCCCGCGCGTCTTCAAGCTCAACCTCGCCGATATCCCACTTGTTCAGCGCGACCAGAGTTGCGCAGCCGGTCTTCATCGCGAGCTCGCCGATCCGCAGATCCTCGGCCGTGATTCCCTCAGCGGCATCGCAGACGAGCACAGCGACGTCGGCCCGCTCAGCCGCGCGTTCGGAACGCAGCTGCGCGTAATAATCGACCGTCCCCGCGACCTTGGTCCGGCGGCGAATACCGGCGGTGTCGATCAGGGTCAGGGCGCGCCCCGCGACCTCGAGCGGCGTATCGATCGAGTCGCGCGTGGTCCCGGCCAACTCCGAGACGATCACTCGCTCGGTACCCAGAAACGCATTCACAAGCGAGGACTTGCCAACGTTCGGGCGCCCGATAACCGCAACCGCCACGCGGTCGGGCTCATCGGCGGCCGGGTCAGTCGTTGGATAGGCGTCGAGCAGCATCTCCACCAGCCGATCGAGCAGATCACCCGTTCCGCGGCCGTGGGTGGCGGAGACCGCGACCGGCTCGCCGAGGCCGAGCGCGTAGAGGTCGGCGACAAGCGGTTCCTCGGTGGCGGAGTCGACCTTGTTGGCGACGACCACGACCGCGGCATCGGAGCGCTGCAGGATCGCGGCTACCTCGGCGTCGCCGGGGCGCAGTCCCGCTCGCGCGTCGATCACCATCGCGACGACGTCGGCATCGGCAATTCCCTGGCGAGCCTGGTCCTGGATCGCGCGCGAGAGTGAGTCCTCGGCGGCGAGGTCGACGCCCCCGGTATCGACGAGCTCGAAGCGGACCCCGTTCCACTCGCATACCAAGGCCTTGCGATCGCGGGTAACGCCCGCCTGCTTGTGCACGACCGCCTCGCGACCGCCGACGAGGCGATTGACCAACGTCGACTTGCCGACGTTGGGAAAGCCGACGATCGCGATCCGTGGCAGGCGGCTCATCGAGGCGCCGGGGCGAGCCCGCGTTCGCGAGCAAGCGCGACGACCCGCGCGACCACCTCTTCGATCGTGAAGCCGGTCGTGTCGAGCTCGACAGCATCGTCGGCAGCGCGGAGGGCGCCGTGGTCGCGGCCGCGGTCACGGCTGTCGCGCTCGCGCTGCGCGGCGAGAACCGCGGGCGCGGCCTCTCCGGTCTGCCGCGCCCGTCGCCGCGCGCGCTCCTCATCGCTGGCGCTGAGGAACACCTTCAGCGGCGATTCGGGGCTGACCACCGTGCCGATGTCGCGACCCTCGGCGACGTAGTCGGAGCCGGCGATCATGGCTCGCTGGCGGGCGACCATCGCCGTTCGTACGCGCCTATGTACGGAGACCCGCGATGCGGCCGCGGTCACGTCGGGCGCGCGAATCAGCTCCTGAACTTCTTCGCCATCGAGCATGACCAAGGCTTCGCGCAGGTCGATCGTAATCCGCTCGGCCAGCCCGCCCGCCGCGGCCTCGTCATCGGCGTCGATCCCGGCTCGGATCGCGGCCAGCGCGACGCAGCGATACATCGCGCCGGAATCGAGGTAGGTGAAGCCGAGCGCGGCGGCGACGCCACGCGCAACAGTTGACTTGCCGGCTCCGGCGGGGCCGTCGATCGCGATCACCATTGGCCCGGTGAATATAGGGTTGGGGCCATGCAGACCTGGGATACCGCCACGCTCGACGTCCAACCCCAACAACCACAGGTGCTCTCATCCGATGATGAGGGGCGAGTGATCGCGCTGCACTTGCTTGCCGGCCAACGGCTGCTCGAACACCAAGTCCACGAGCGCGCCTGGCTCGTCGTCATCACCGGCAAGATCGAGATCTCAGAGCCCGGAGGGGATCCGATCGTCGGCGAAGCCGGATTCCTCGCAGCCTTCGACCCCAATGAACGCCACGAGGTCGCGGCGGTACAGGACTCGCGAATGCTCCTGGTGCTATCGCCCTGGCCAGGCGAGGGGCACCCCTCCTCCGCAACCGGCGCTTAGAGCTCCCGCACTCGCATCTCGCTCACCTCAGCAGGGCGAGATCTTCCTCGAAACCGGGATAACTCACCCCCGCGGCACCGAAACCGCCGACGGCGACACCTTCGCGCGACGCAAGGCCCGCGACCGCGCCCAACATCGCCAGGCGATGGTCGCCGGCACTGTCGATGGCGCCGCCACCCAGCCCGCCGCCGCCCGTGACGACGAAGCCATCCTCGGTCGCCTCGATCTCGGCTCCGAGACCGCGGAGCCCGTCGACGACGGTGGCGATGCGATCCGACTCCTTGTGGCGCAGCTCCTCGGCGCCGCTGACGACGGTCTCGCCCTCGGCAAAGCAGGCCGCCAGCGCCAGGATCGGAAGTTCGTCGATCGCCAGGGCGATCTCGCCGGCGCCGACTCGGGCGGCCTGAAGCGGTCCCGAGCGGGCGATGATCGTCGCCACGGGCTCGTTTTCGGCCGCGCCGGTCTCGATCACCTCGATCGCCGCGCCCATCCGGGTGAGGATGCCAAGCAGCCCGATTCGGCCCGGGTTGATGCCAACGCCCTCCAGGCGCACCTCGCTGCCTTTGACAAGCGCGGCGGCAACGATGAAGAAGGCGGCGGAGGAAAAATCGCCGGGGATCGTGAGCTGACCGAGCTCGAGCGACGTGGCCGGCTCGACTGTGACCCGCTGCGCCGGCATCGCGCCGCGAATCGTCACCGGCGTCGAGGCGTTCTCGGTCAGCACCTTCGCCCCGGCGGCGCGCAGCATGCGCTCTGTGTGATCGCGCGTCGGCTGCAGCTCGATCACGCTCGTCGGCCCGTCGGCCAGCAGCCCCGCGAGCAGGATGCACGACTTGACCTGGGCGCTGGCGACCGGGAGCTTGTACTCGATCCCACTCAGAGCCTCCGCGCGAATTGTCAGCGGGGGGTATCGATGGTCGTCCCGAGCAGTGAGGTCGGCACGCATCAGTGAGAGGGGCTTGACGATTCGGTCTATTGGGCGGCGGCTGATCGAGTCGTCGCCGAACAGGGTCCACAGGCCGCTGGGCTGCCCCGCCAGCCAGCCGGGCAGCAGACGAAGCAGCGTGCCCGCGTTGCCGACATCGATCTCCAGCGGGCCACGGCTTGTGCTCCAGCCTCGTGCTCCGCGAAGTCCGACACCGCGTACCGTCAGATCGAGCGGCAGATTTCGCTGAATTATTTGGCGTTTTCTGCCGCTCGATGTCCCGGAGACCTCACTGACCTCGGCGCCGAGCGCGTGGATCGCCTCCAGGGTCGATCGCGTGTCGGCCGCGTCCAGATAGCCGCGGATGGTCGTCTCCCCCGCGCTCATCGCCGCGATCGATCGCCGCTCGGTGCGAGATCGACTTATCGGGAGGTGGCACCAGCGTGCCGCGGAGCGGTCCCGAGGGGTCGAAGCGGGTCATCGCTCGCTGGCGGCGACGACCGAGACGACGTGGCCGAGCCCGCGGACCACTTCGGCGGCGCGATCGGCCGCTTCGGCGCCGGCGATCCAGACCGAGATCGCCCCGGTCCGCATGTCGGGCGCCGGATACAGCGCCATGTCCTCGATGTTGACGCCTGCGCTGCCGAGCTCGAGCGCGATCTCGGCCACGGTTCCCGGACGGTTCTCGACGCCGATCCGCAGCTCGTGCAGATCGCCGCCGATGAGGTCTGATTCGAGTAGGCGGCGGCGGTCGTCGCCGGCACTGCGATGCCAATCGGCGACGCCTGCGGCGTCGCCACTTCGGATGATCCGTGCCGCTTCGCCGAGGCGCACGATCACGGCGTCGATCTCCGCAGCCACGGCGTCGCGGTTGGTGGCGAAGATGTCGCCCCAGATGACCGGATTGGCGCCGGCGACGCGAGTCGTGTCGCGGAAGCTTCTCCCCACCTCGGGCAGGCGCTCGGCCTCTTCGGCGAGGGCGTCGGCGGCCTGGCCGACGAGGACGTTGGCGAGCACGTGCGGGAGGTGGCTGACGGTCGCCATCACCCGGTCATGCGTCTCGGGGTCGATCGCCTGCGGGCGAGCTCCGAGCTCGGTCACGGTTCGCTGCAGCAGGTCGTAAGCGAGCCCACTCGACTCGGGGGTCGGAGTCAGATACCACCGAGCTCCCTCGAGCATCTCGGCCCGCGCGTTGTCGACCCCGGCGGTTTCGGCGCCGGCGAGCGGATGACCACCGATGAAGCGCGCTCGATCGGGGTGGCCATCGAGGGCAGCGGCCAGCGCCTGCTTGGTCGAGCCGACGTCGGTGACCACGGTCTCGTCACCGCTGGCGGCGAGCGCCTCGGCGACGAGAGCGGGCAGCACCCGCACAGGGGCGGCGCAGAAGACGACCTCGGCGCTGTCCACCGCATCCTCGATCGACTCGGCGCTGCGGTCGAGCGCACCGAGCTCGACGGCGCGGGCCGCCGTGGCGACGTCGGGGTCGAAGCCGATGACCTGGGCCTTGAGCCTGCGGCGCGCGGCGAGCCCGATCGAGCCCCCGATCAACCCGACGCCGAGTAGCGCGATCCGCAAGCGCTCGGCTCAGGCGGTGACGAGCTTGCCTGCGACCTCGGCCACTGCGCGTACCTGGTCGGCATAGTCGGCGAACTCGGATGTCGGCAGCGCCTGCGGTCCGTCGCAGATGGCGCGCTCGGGATCTGGGTGAACCTCGACGAGGATGCCGTCGGCGCCCGCCGCGGCCGCGGCCAGCGACATTGCCGGAACCCAATCGCGCCGCCCGGGCGCGTGGCTGGGATCCACGACGACGGGCAAGTGCGTGAGCTCGCGCAGAGCTGGGACCGCGAGCAGATCGAGGGTGAAGCGATATGCCGTCTCAAAGGTGCGGATGCCGCGCTCGCACAGGATCACGTTCGGGTTGCCCTCCTTGAGCACGTACTCGGACGCCATCAGCAGATCTTCGAGGGTCGAGGAGAGCCCGCGCTTCAACAGCACCGCCTTGCCGGTGCGCCCGGCCTCGGTCAGCAGCGAGTAGTTCTGCATGTTGCGGGCGCCGATCTGGATCACATCGGCGACCTCGACCACGTCCTCGACGTCGCGCACGTCCATGAGCTCGGTGACGATCGGCAGCCCGGTCTCATCCTTGGCCTCCTGCAGCAGGCGCAGGCCCTCGACGCCGAGACCCTGGAAGCTGTACGGCGAGGTTCGCGGCTTGTAGGCACCGCCGCGCAGCATCGTCGCGCCCGCGTCGGCGACAAGTCGTGCGACCTCGAGCGTTTGCTCGCGGCTCTCCACCGTGCAGGGGCCGGCGATCAAGCCGAAATGGTCGCCGCCAAGCTTGCGGCCGTCGATCTCGACGACGGTGCGCTCGCCCTTCTTGAACTGCGCAGAAGCGAGCTTGTATGGCTTGAGGATCGGGACCAGGTGGTCGACGCCCGCGGTCATCTCGAGCCCGAGCGCGGCAACGCGGTCGCGATCACCGATCGCGCCGATTACCGTCAACAGCTCTCCGGTCGAGAGATGGGCCGAACAGCCGACCTCCTCGATCCGCTCGACGACGTGAGCGATCTGCTCGGGCGTCGCCCCCTCTTTCATCACGATCATCATCTTCTTAAGTCTCCGTCCGCTTCTAATGCGTTCTGGCGTACCTGCTGGAAGGGCTAGCTTGGGGCTACGGCGTCCGGTGGGGGGTTTCCTGCTTGTGAATGGCCTTGCGGCCGACCGGACGCCTAGCTAAATCGCCAGTAATAGGAAAACCACGCACGCCACTCGGAGCCCGGGAGGGCCACTTCGGGAGCAGACGCGAAGACGCGGTTCATCGCCGTGTATTGAAGCACGGGCGCCACCAATCCGCAAACTGCGGCGTCTAGGATCGACCGATGCTTGCAAGCGGATTGCTCTCAGCCGTGGCCGCGGTCTCGCTCGCGGCGAGCCCGCCACCGTTTCAGGGCAGCACGCAGCCGATCGAGGGCAAGGTGCGCGATCGCATCGAAGGCAGCTCCTGGCGTTCAGGCTGCCCCGTGGCGCTCGAAAAGCTGGCCCTGCTCGAGGTCACCCACTGGGGCTTCGACTCAGAGCCGCATCGGGGCAAGCTGGTCGTCCACGAGCGCTTCGGCGACGAGATCGTCGCCGTGATGAAGCGGCTCTACAAGCTGCGCTACCCGATCCGCCGCATGGAGCTGATCGACCGCTACGACGCCGACGACAACCGCTCGATGAACGCCGACAACACCTCGGCCTTCAACTGCCGCTTCGTCGCCGGCACCCAGCGCTGGTCAAATCACGCCTACGGCCTCGCGATCGATATCAACCCGATCGAGAACCCCTACGTCTCGGGCTCACACGTCTCTCCCCCCGCCGGAGCCCCGTTCGCCGACCGCTCCCGAAACGCGCCCGGCATGATCCACGATGGCGACGAGGTCGAGCGGGCCTTCGCCAAGAAAGCGGGCTGGGAGTGGCTCGGCGACGGCCCGCAGTCGATCCGCGACTACCAGCACTTCTCGGCCGACGGCAGCTGAGCGCTACTTCCGCTTCTTCTTCTTGACCTTGACCTTCTTGGTGTTCGAGGTGTCGGCGAGACAGACGGCGCTTTCGCCGAGCTCGGCCCGGTAGAGATAGGTCTTCTTCACCTTGACCTTGAGCGCGAACTTGCCGGTGGCGTTGGTCTTGTCGGTGGTGAAGGTCTTGAACGCGGAGCCCTTCTTCACCCGCTGAAGCTCGACCGTCTGGCTCGCCACGCACGACGATCCGGCGGGCGAGTCGACGGTGCCCGAGAGCGTCACCTTCTTGCCCTTCTTCACCTTGGATTTCGAAGTGTCGAGGCTGAGGGCGCGGCTGGACTTGGCTGCGGGGGGCGGCGGGATTGGGCAGCCGTCGTTTGACGCAGGACCCGCGTCTGAAGGGCAGTTGTCTGCGGAATCGACGATTCCGTCGCCGTCGGTGTCAAACGTGAGCTTGGAGACGAACGCATCGCCGAGGGTCGAGTCACTCTCGATCTGGCCAACCGTGTCGAAGTTGGTGGAGAAGGTCTCGCCGGTTATGTACGCGGCGCCGGCGGCGTCGACGGCTATTCCCCTGCCGCGCTCAGTCGCGTCGCCGCCAAGGTAGGTCGAGTAGGCGAGCGCGCTGCCTGCCGGCGCCAGTTTGGAGACGAACACGTCGGTCCCGGTCGAGTCGCCCTCGACCTGTCCGGCTGCATCGAAGTCGGTCGAGTCCGTCTCACCGGTGACGAAAGCGGCGCCGGCATCATCCACGGCCACGGCGTACGCCCTGTCGATCGCGTTGCCGCCGAGGTAGGTGGAATACGCGAGGTCGAGACCAGAAGGAGTGAGCTTGGAGACAAACGCGTCTTGGCCGACCGAATCAACCTCGATCGGATTCACCGTGTTGAAGTTCGTCGAATCGGTCTGACCGGTGATGTACGCGGCGCCGGAGCCGTCGACGTCGATCGCGAGCCCCCTGTCGAACGAGTTGCCACCGAGGTAAGTCGAGTAGGCGAGCGCGCTCCCGGCCGGATTCAGCTTCGAGACGAACGCGTCGGTCAGAGGGGCGTCTCCTTCGATCTGGCCGACCGTGTTGAAGTCGGTCGAATCAGTGAAGCCGGTGACGTAAGCGGCGCCGGCGGAGTCGACGGCGATGCCGCTGCCGGTGTCGAACGAGTTGCCGCCGAGGTAGGTCGAGTAGGCGAGTGTGCCAACCGGCGTGAGCTTGGCGATGAAGGCATCGGCGAATCCGTCCCCCGGGTCGCTTTCGATCTGGCCAACCGTGTTGAAGTCGGTCGACTGGGTCTCGCCGGTGACATAAGCGGCGCCGGCACTATCGACTGCGATTGCGCTGCCGATGTCGGAGCCGCCTCCGCCCAGGTAGGTCGAGTAGGCCAAGTCGCCGCCATTGGGAGTCAACTTCGAGATGAAGGCGTCGCCATTGGCGTCGCCGGAGTCGCCCTCGATCCCGGCGACCGTATCGAAGTCGGTAGAGAAGGTATCGCCCGTGACGTAGGCGGCGCCGGCAGCGTCGACGGCGATGCCGCTGCCACGGTCGGACGCGTCCCCGCCCAAGTAGGTCGAGTACGCGAGGGCGTTGCCGGTGGGGGTGAGCTTGGAGACGAAGGCGTCGAAGCTGGCGGAGTCCCCCTCGATCTGCCCGACGCTGTTGAAGTCGACCGAGCCGGTGGAGCCGGTGACATAGGCGGCCCCAGACCCGTCGACGGCGATCGCGAAGGCAGCGTCGTCCTGGTCTCCCCCCAAGTACGTCGAATAGGCGAGCACCAGTGGATCGATAACGAGCGGCCGCGAGCGGTCATAGGCGCCGAGCTCGAAGCCGATGGTGCGGTCGCGAAGGGCGAAGCCGGCCTCGACCACATGGCGCTCGCCGGCGATCGTCTGGTAGGCGATCGGAGCCTTCTGGCGCACGCTTGCGCGACCCGCGTCGATGATGAGATCGCCGCTGGCCGCAAGGCGAAGGCTCTCAGCGCCCGTGACCTCCATTGCAATTCGAGCGGGCTCAGCGCCTGGCGCAAGGCGGAAGTCGTATTCGAGCTGGCGCTGATTGCCGCGCCAGTCGAGGTCGATGCCGGGATAGACGTCCGGGTAGCGCACGCGCTCGAAGGTGGCGATCTCGCGCTTCCACGTAGAGCGCTCGCCAACCAGGTAGTTGACCTCGCCCGGCAGCCGCTCGAGGGCCTGGGGCTTGGTCGCCGCGGCGCCGCCGGCGAGCTCCAGCCCGAGGGCCTCGCTTCGCTTGCCCTCGCCCAACATCAGCGTGGCGCCCGCCGGGCCGACGAGGGTGGTCGCGCCGGGGGTGCGGGCGATGAAGTCGACCTCGGGGCCCGCGCGCCCGGCGTCGCGCTCGAATGAGAGCGGCAGCTCGCCGTAAGCGCGCTCGGCGCTGGCGGTGCCCTCGGGGCCTGAGAACGGAAGCGACAGCTCAGGGGCCGCAGAGCGGACATGCGCGAAGAGCAAGAAACCCGCGGTGAGCGCCAGCATGCTGAGCGCGATGGCTGGCCTGAGGGGATGTCGTCCAGCCCATGTCCCTGGCATCCGCGGCGATCCTAGCCCGCCCGGCACGGGCGTGTCAAGCTCTGGGTCGGCCCACTGCCAGAAGCGGAGCGCTACCGGCGCTTCTTCTTGACCTTGACCTTCTTCCTGTTCGAGGTATCGGCGAGACAGGCGGCGCTTTCGCCGAGCTCGGCCCGGTAGAGATAGGTCTTCTTCACCTTGACCTTGAGCGCGAACTTGCCGGCGGCGTTGGTCTTGTCGGTGGTGAAGGTCTTGAACGCGGAGCCCTTCTTCACCCGCTGAAGCTCGACCGTCTGGCTCGCCACGCACGCCGATCCCGCGGGCGAGTCGACCGTGCCCGAGAGCGTCACCTTCTTGCCCTTCTTCACCTTGGATTTCGAAGTGTCGAGGCTGAGGGCGCGGCTGGACTTGGCTGCGAGGGGCGGCGGGATTGGGCAGCCGTTGTTCGACGCAGGACCCGCGTCTGCCGGGCAGTTGTCTGCCGAATCGACGACGCCATCCCCGTCGCTGTCGAAGGCGACCTTGGAGACGAACGCATCTCGGCCGGTCGAATCGCCTTCGATCGGGCCGACCGTGTCGAAATCGGTCGAGTTGGTGCTGCCGGTGACGTATGCGGCTCCGGTGGCATCGACGGCGATGCCCTCCGCGGCCTCGAACGAGCTGCCACCCAGGTAGCTGGAGAAGACAAGCGCGCTTCCCGCCGGCGTCAGCTTCGAGATGAAGATGTCGGTGTTGGCCGAGTCGCCCTCGATCGGCCCGACCGTGTCGAAGTCGGTCGAACCGGTGTCGCCGGTGACGTGGGCGGCGCCCGAGGAGTCGACGGCAATGTCGGTGGCGAAGTCGCTTCCATCGCCGCCCAGGTAGGTGGAGTACGTGAGCGCGTTGCCGGCGGGGGCCAACTTCGAGACGAACGCGTCATTGCCCGCCGAGTCGCCCTCGATCGGGATGAGCGTGTTGAAGTCGGTCGAGCCGGTCTCGCCGGCGATGTAGGCGGCACCCGAGGAATCGATAGCGATGCCGTTACCGAAGTCGTTTCCGTTGCCACCGAGATAGGTGGAGTAGGCGAGATCGTCTCCGGCTGGCACCAACTTCGAGATGAAGCTGTCACTGCCGATCTCGTTGGCCTCGATCGGGTTGAGCGAGTCGAAGTCGGACGAGGCCGTACTACCGGTTAGATAGGCGGCGCCCGAGGAGTCGACGACAATGGCGCTGCCGAACTCGAAGTCGTCACCGCCCAGATAGGTCGAGTAGCTGAGGGCGGTACCTGCCGCGTTGAGCTTCGAGATGAAGACGTCGCTCGAGCCGGCCGTGTCCCCCTCGACACTGCAGCCCGTGCAGTAGTCGGTCGATTCGGTGCTGCCTGTGAGGTAGGCGGATCCGGCAGAATCGACGGCGACCGCATTGGCGAAGTCGGCGGCGTCGCCGCCCACATAGGTGGAGTAGGCGAGGGCGCTGCCGGCCGGGGTCAGCTTTGAGATGAAGGCGTCGCTGCCCGGCGGATCGGTCTCGAAGCTGCAGCCCGCTCCGGTGCAATAGTCGGTCGATGAGGTTTCGCCGGTGACATAGGCGGCGCCAGAGGAGTCGACAGCGATGCCGTTTGCGCCGTCGAATCCGTCGCCGCCGAGGTAGGTCGAGTAGACGAGCGCGTTGCCGGCGGGGTTGAGCTTCGAGACGAAGACGTCGGCCTCGTCGTCGTCGAGCTCGATCGGGTTGAGCGTGTCGAAATCGGTCGAGTTGGTCTCACCGGTGACGTAGGCGGCGCCGGAGGAGTCGACGGCGATTGCATTGGGGAACTCAGAGTCGTTTCCGCCCAGGTAGGTGGAGTAAGCAAGCACGAGCGGATCGATGACAAGCGGCCGGGAATGGTCATAGGCGCCGAGCTCGAAGCCGATGGTGCGGTCGCGAAGGGCGAAGCCGGCCTCGACCACATGGCGCTCGCCGGCGATCGTCTGGTAGGCGATCGGAGCCTTCTGGCGCACGCTTGCGCGACCCGCGTCGATGATGAGATCGCCGCTGGCCGCAAGGCGAAGGCTCTCAGCGCCCGTGACCTCCATTGCAATTCGAGCGGGCTCAGCGCCTGGCGCAAGGCGGAAGTCGTATTCGAGCTGGCGCTGATTGCCGCGCCAGTCGAGGTCGATGCCGGGATAGACGTCCGGGTAGCGCACGCGCTCGAAGGTGGCGATCTCGCGTCTTCCACTCCGAGCGCGCGCCAACCATGTAGTTGACCTCGCCCGCAAGACGATCGAGGGCTTGTGGCTTGACCGCGGCAGCGCCGCCGGCGAGCTCGAGGCCGAGCATCTCTGCGCGCTCGCCGTCGCCGAGCATCAGGGTGGCGCCCCCAGGGCCGATAACCGTCGCACCCGCCGGCGTGCGGGCAAGGAAGTCGACGCTCGGGCCCGCCCGTCCGGCGTCGCGCTCGAAGGCCAGGGGCAGCTCGCCGTAGGCGCGCTCGGCGCTTGCCTGGCCGTCGGGAGCCGAAAGCGAGAGCTCGGTCACCGAGGAGCGGGCAAGGGTCCAAAGCAGCGTTGTCGCGGCAAGCGCGACCATGCCGAGCGCGATCGCTCGTGGGTGAGGGCCCCTCAGAGCCCAGCTACCTGGCATCCGCGGCGAGCCTATGCCTCGCTCGTGCGTGAGTCAAGCGCTATAGCAGCGCGCCGAGCGCCTCGAGAAAGCGCCGGTTCTCATTTGGCGTCCCGTAGCTGGCACGGATGTGACCCTCAGCCCCGAGCGGCGTGCCCGCCCGCACCAGGATGCCCTGCTCGCCCAGCGCGGCGACGATCGCCGCCTCGTCTCGATCTTCGCCGAGCGCGATCCAACTGAAGTTCGCCTGCGAGTCGGGCGTCTCGAGCCCGAGCTCGGCCAGCTCCGTCTCGACGAGGACCCGCTCGATCAGGTTCTGCTCGACGCGATCGGCGACATCGTCTTGGTGGCGGATCGCCTCGGCCGCCGCTGCCTGGGCGAGAGCGTTGACGCTGAACGGCTGGCGCACCGCGTCGACCGCGGCGCGGAATTTCGGCGAGCCCAGCGCGTAGCCGACCCGCAGCCCGGCGAGGCCGTAGACCTTGGAGAAGGTGCGCAGGCAAACCAGGTTCGGGAAGTCGCGGCGCAGGTCTGCGCTGGCGTCGGGGTCGTCGTGCATCTGAAACTCGATATAGGCCTCGTCGACGAGGACCGTGACGTGGTCTGGGACGCGCTCGAGAAACGCACCGATCTGCGCCGCCGGCAGGTGGGTCGAGGTCGGGTTGTTGGGGTTGCAGATCAAGACGAGCTGGGTCGCGGCGGTGATCTGCGCCGCGATCGCCTCGAGGTCATGGATCCAGCCCTCGCCGAGCTCGACGCGGACCTCGCGCGCTCCAGAAAGCGGCGCCAGCATCGGGTACATCGAAAACGATGGCCAGCCGTAGACGAGCTCAGCTCCAGGCTCACACAGCGCCATCGCCGCCGCCAGCAGGATCTCGCAGGAGCCGTTGGCGAGGGCGACGTCGCCAGGCTGGATCTCATAGCGCTCGGCGATGCGGCGCCGCAGCAGGGTCGCGCTGGGATCGGGATAGCGATTGGCGGCGCCTGCCGCGCGCGCGACCGCTTCCGTCACCGCCGGGTGCGGCCCGAACGGCGACTCGTTCGAGGCGAGCTGGGCAATGCCCTCGCCCTGCAGAGATTCGGGCACCTTGCCCTTCGGCGCCCCGGCGACGTAACCAGGGATCGCCGCGAGCTTCTTCGAGAACTCAACCGACACGGCTACTGAGCTGAGTGCAGGTCGGCGCGCAGCCTTTGCGTTTCGCCGAGATAGACGTGCGCGGGTTCGTGATCGACTGAAGCGTAGTAATGAGCGAGCACGCGGATCACCCGCTCCATGGCTCCGGGGACGTCGAGCTCGCGATTGCACAGCAGCGGGACTCGGTCGAGTCCTACGGCGCGGGCGCCAACCGCCGGGAACTGAGCGTTGAGGTCGTCGGTGCAAGTGAGGATGACCGAGACGAAGTCGTCTGGGGCGAGGTCGTTGCGCGCCATCAGCTCACCCATCAGCGACTCGGTCGCGCCGAGGATCGACGGCTCGTCGTTTTGCTCGGCCTGGACGGCGCCGCGCACCGCCCACAGGCGCTTGCTCTCAGGATCGATTGTCATCGCGGCGCATCCTTCCAGAGCAGTCGCAGCTCGGCGGCGCGCAGGCGGCGCGACTGCCCGGCACCGAGCCCCTCGAGGCGAAGCGGCCCGAAGGCGATGCGCTCGAGCTCGACAACCTGATTATCGATCGCCTCGGCCATGCGGCGGATCTGGCGATTTCGACCCTCGCGCATCGTCATCTCGACCACGCGCGGTGAAACGCGGCGGACCTTTGCCGGCGCCGTCGGGCCGTCGTCGAGCTCGACGCCGGTCCGCAGGCGGCCGAGCTGCTCGTCATTGGGCGGGCGGCGAAAACGGACGCGGTAGGTGCGCGGGACCTCGTAGCGAGGATGCATCAGCCGGTTGGCGAGCTCGCCGTCGTTGGTCAGCAAGATCAGGCCTGTGGACTCGGCGTCGAGCCGGCCAACGGGATAGAGACGCCGATCGGAGTCGATCAGGTCGGTAACCGCGCGTCGCTGCCCCGGCTCGCGCGCGGTCGAGACGACATGGACCGGCTTGTTCAGCATCCAGACCTCGCGTGCTTCGGGGCCAATCGCCTTGCCGTCGACCTCCACCCCGCTCTCGAACTCGACGTCGCGGGCCGGATCGCGAACGAGCTCGCCGCCCACGCGCACGCGCCCGGCGGCGATGATCTGCTCGGCCTTGCGCCGCGACGCGACGCCTGAGTGGGCGAGGTACTTGGCGAGGCGCACCCGCCGAATTTAGTCTGCGCGTTGCTCTCCGGCTTTCAACAAGCGCTCGCGCAGCTCCGACTCGTCCTCGGGCGTCGGGTCAAAGCGCGACAGGTCGGGCAGAGCGTCGAGCCCGGAAATGCCGAAGAGCCGCTCGAATAGCGGCGTCGTGCGATGGATGACGGCGCCGAAGCGCGAACGTCCCGATTCCTCGATCAGGCCGCGCTCACTCAGCGTCTGCACCGCCGATTCCGAGGAAACGCCGCGAATGCGCGCGATCTCAGGTCGGGAGACGGGCTGCAGGTAGGCGACGATCGCCAGCACCTCGGCCTGGGCCTGGGTCAGGGGCGGCGTCTTCGGCTTCGCCAGCAGGCGTCGCGCGGCGCCTTCGGCTACGGGATCGGCGGCTAGCGTGTGCCCGCCGGCAACCTGGCGCAAGACCACACCGCGCCCGGCAAGCGAGTTTCCGAGCAGGTCAAGCGCGCGGTCGACCTCCGCCTCGCCGGCCTCGCAAGCCTCGGCCAGCTCGGCCGTCGTGACCGGCTCGGGCGAGAGGAACAGCAGTGCTTCGATGACTTGTTCGAGCGAGCTCATGTGGCGGCCTTGATTTCAATCTTCCCGAATGCCTCATCTTGCGCCCAGGTCGCCTCGCCCTGTTTGTGCAGCTCGAGTAAGGCAAACAACGTCACGGCCTGGGTCAGGCGATCCTCGGCGCCGAAGCTGTCGTCGAAGTCGATCGGGCCGTCGGGTCGGTTGCTCAGCAGCGCTCGCAGCACGTCTAGGCGCTTCTCCAGCGAGACCGTCGGGCGAATGTGGCTGAGGTCGGGCTTTGGCGGCGATCGCAGCAGGTCGCCGATCGAGGCGGCGAGCAGATCGGGCTCGTATGCGGTTCGCGCGGCGTCGAGCGCCACACGACGAAGCTCCGGCGGCAGCGCAGCCGAGCGGTAGCCGTAGCGGCGACCGTCCTCGAACAGCTCTTTGAGAGAGGCGGCGGCGTCGCGGTAACGGCGGTACTCGAGCATTCGCGCGAGCAGCTCGTCGGCCGCCTCCTCGGGAGCAAGCTCGATCTCGTCCTCATCGGGAGCCGGCAACAGCAGCCGAGACTTGAGCTCGAGCAGCGAGGCGATCAGAACGAGGAACTCGGTTGCCGCCTCGAGATCGAGCTCGCCCTGCTCTTCGACGTGCTCGAGGTAGGCGATCACGATCTCGCCCAGGGCGACCTCGGCCAGCGCGATCTCCTCGCGCAGGACCACGGTCATCAACAGGTCGAACGGCCCGGCGAAGACGTCGAGATCGAGGTCGAGCTCGGCTGCTCTCACGCGAGGAAGACTAGAAGGCCGAGCGGCGGGCGAATAGGCTGCGGGCGATGGAGGCGGAAGAGGAGAGGGTCAAGCCCGACGACGGCTCCGAGCTCGACCCGCGCCCGCACGCGGTCGACATCTACAACCGCGTCTGCGATGACACCATCGAAGAGCTCGAGCGCCCCCCGTCGAGCCTCGTCTTCTCCGGCCTGTTCGCGGGTTTCGCGATCGGCCTCGCCCCGATCGCTGTTGCGCTCGCGATCGTCGCCCTCGGCGACGGCGACTCGCAGAAGTTCGTCGCCTACCTGCTGTATCCGATCGGCTACATCGCGGTGATCATCGGCCGTGCCCAGTTCTTCACCGAGAACACCCTCTACCCGGTGATGGTGACGATGAGAAAGCCCGAGTTCCTCGGAGTCTCGTCGCGGCTCTGGGCGATCGTCTACGTCACCAACCTGATCGGCGCGCTGCTGTTTGCGATGCTGGTCATCCTCACCGGCGCCTTTGGCGAGCCGGCCCAAGCGCAGATGGTCGCCGAGGGTGTCGGCGACACGTCCGGGCCGCTGACGACGACGTTCTGGAGCGCGGTCGTCACCGGCTTTCTCCTGGCGCTCGTCGCCTGGCTGGTCGAGGCGGCTGAGGACGCGATCGGCCAGATCGCGGTGATCTACGTGATCACCCTCCTCGTCGGCCTCGGCGGCTTCGACCACTGCATCGCGACCACGGTGGAAGCGTTCAGCGCGCTACTCGAGGGCCCGCTCGGCTTCGGAGATTTCTTCGGCTGGCTCATGATCACCACCCTCGGCAACATCGCCGGCGGCGTGATCATCGTCGCCGCGATCAACTACGGCCAGGTGCAAAACGAGGACGGGGAGTAGGGGGAGCGCCTCTCAGCCAGGCGCGCCGACGCCCATCGCCTCGCGCACTTCGGCCAGCGTCGGCGCCGCGATCGCGCGTGCCTTGTTGGCGCCGGCGGCGAGAATCCGCTCGAGCTCGGCCTCGTCGCCGCGCAGCTCGCCGTAGCGCTCGCGCACCGGCGTCAGCAACTCGACCACGCCGTCGGCAACCGCACGCTTGAAGTCGCCATAGCCCGAGCCCTCGAACTCTGCCTCGACCGAGGCCGGATCGCCCCCGCGGACCACGGCCAGGATCTCGATCAGGTTCGCGATCCCCGGCTTATCGGCCGAGCGCGTGATCTCCGAGCCCGAGTCGGTGACGGCGCTCATCACCTTCTTTCGCACCGTCGTCTCGTCGTCCAGGACCAGCACCGTGCCCTGCTCGGTGCCGGCGGTGGTCGACATCTTCGTCGTCGGCTCCTGCAGGTCCATCACTCGCCCGCCGATCTCGGGAATCCGGTGCTCGGGCTCGACCAACAGCTCTCCGAAACGCTCGTTGAAGCGACGGGCGATCTCGCGCATGAGCTCGACGTGCTGGCGCTGGTCGTCGCCGATCGGCACCTCGGTCGCCTTGTAGGCGAGCACGTCGGCGGCCTGCAGCACGGGATAGAAGAACAGCGCCGCCGAGACGAGCTCGCGCTGCTTTGACGACTTCTCCTTGAACTGGTGCATGCGATTGAGATCGCCGTGGGCGGTTACGGCCGACAACAACCAGCAAAGCTCGGAGTGCTCGCGCACGTCGGACTGGCGAAAGAGAACGCAGCGCTCGGGATCGAGCCCGGAGGCGATCAGGATCGCCGTCGGTGTCGTAAAGGCGCTCGCGCAGCTCGGCGGGCTCGTAGGCGACCGAGACGGCGTGCAGGTCGACGATGCAGAAGATCGAGTCACCGCCGGCCGTCTGGGCCCGCGCCTGCCCGTCGACGTACTGGCGGATCGCGCCGATGTAATTGCCCAGGTGCTTGCGACCGGTGGGCTGGATGCCGCTGAAGATCCTCACAGCTCTGAATCTACGGGCATGGAGCGCTTCGCGGTTTCCACGCGTTTCGGGTGGGTTCTGCCGCAACGGTGAAGCGGTTCTCGCTGGCGCGTTTTCTGTCCGGAGGGCTTCGTACTCTACGAACACGTGTTCGACCTGCGTCAAGAGCCCCCGTCACCGCAAGCCACAGAGCTGGCGGACGTTCCGCTCGAGTTGATCGAGCGCGAGATCGAGTCGCTCGCGGCCCGGATCACGGCCGGCAACGCTCGCTGGCTCGAGCTCGTCGCCGAGTTCGACCGCCGCGAAGGCTGGGCGAATACCGGATGTCGCTCGACTTGCGAATGGGTGGCCTGGCGGTGTGCGCTCAACCCGCGCTCGGCTCGCGAGCAGGTGCGTGTCGCCCGAGCGCTCGCCGGTGTGCCGCTGATCGGCGCGGCGTTCGCACGCGGCGAGCTCAGCTACTCGAAGACGCGGGCGCTGACGCGAATCGCCGACAACGAGAGCGAGGCGGACCTGCTCGAGCTTGCCCGCAACGCAACCGCAGCACAGCTGGAGCGGATCGTCCGTGCGGCTCGCCGGACGACGGCCACCGAAGCCGACGAAGCCCAGCGCGAGAGCTACGTGCGCTGGGAATGGGATGACGATGACGGCTCGCTGCGAATCGACGCCAAGCTGGCGCCCGAGAACGGCGCCTTGTTTTTGCGCGCGCTCGAGTCGGCCCGCGATCAGCTCGGTGAGCAGTTTGCCAGCGAGGCGCGGGAGCGCCGGGGCGGTTCCGCGGAACCGCTCGACCTCGCCGAGCAACCACCCCCTCCCCCGTCTCCGACGAACGCCCAGTCCTTCGCAACGTTGTGCGAGAACGCGCTCGCGCGGGCCGACACCGGACGCAACGGCGGCGACCGCTACCAGGTTCTCGTCCACGTCGACGCTGAGACGCTTACGACCGACCTACCAGGAGCGAGCGCCACCGGCCGCGGCAAGTGCGCGCTCGCCGACGGCCCCGGCATCGCCGCGGAGACCGCTCGGCGGCTCGCCTGCGATGCCTCGCTCGTGCCGATAATCGAACGTGACGGCGAGCCGCTCAGCGTCGGGCGACGAAGGCGGTCGATTCCACCTGCGATTCGGCGCGCGCTGGCTGCCCGCGACGGCTGCTGTCAGTTCCCTGGCTGCGACCGGCGCCGCTTCGTCGACGCCCATCACATCCACCACTGGGCACATGGCGGCGAAACCGCAATCGGCAACCTGATCCTGCTCTGCACTCACCATCACCGGCTCGTGCACGAGGGTGGGTTCTCGCTCTCCCTCGATGGTCGCGGCCGACCAGTGTTCAAAGATTCCGCCGGCGCCACCGTGCCCCGCAGCCCGCGCCCGCCATACGAGACGTCCGAAAGTGGACCATTCGAGCTGGCGGCGAGCGCTTCGATCTACACCGGCAGCGGCGAGAACATGGACTTGCGCTCCTGCGTCGACGCAGCGGTCGATGCGCTCGTACCATCGGGGCGTGGCCGCAGCCGACCCGATGCCACGCTCGCTCGAGCCGATGCTGGCGACGCCGGCAGCGCGGCCGCCAGCCGATGACGGCTGGGCGTTCGAGGTCAAGTGGGATGGCGTTCGCGCCCTCGCCTTCATCGACGCCGGCGAGCTGCGGATCAGCGCACGCCGGGGCGCCGACGCGACGCCGCGCTATCCGGAGCTGGCAGAGCTCGCCGGGGCGCTGAGTGGGCGCTCGGCGATCCTCGACGGCGAGGTCGTCGCCTTCGATCCCGAGACCGGTAACCCGAGCTTTCAGTTGCTGCAGCGTCGCATGGGCCTCTCGCGGCCGGCGACGATCAAGCAGCGCGCCGCGGAGTTCCCCGTCACATATGTCGCCTTCGACCTGATTTGGCTTGACGAGAGCTCGCTGATGGCCGAGGCCTACGAACGCCGGCGCGAGTTGCTCGCCGAGCTGCCGCTCGACAAGGCCGAGCATTGGCACGCGCCCCGCCACCACGTCGGCGAGGGCCAGGCGCTGTTCGATGCGATCCACGCCCGCGGGCTCGAGGGCATCGTCGCCAAGCGCCTCGGCTCGCCTTACCGACCAGGGCGTCGCAGCAAGGAGTGGCTCAAGGTTCGCGACCGGCGCGGTCAGGAGCTCGTGATCGGCGGCTGGATGCCGGGCGAAGGCAGTCGCGGTGGGCGCGTCGGCTCGCTGCTCGTCGGCTACTTCGTCGGCGAGAAGCTCGCCTACGCGGGTGGCGTCGGCACCGGCTTTACCCAGGAGAGTCTCGCCCAGATCACCGCGCTGCTCGCACCGCTTCGCCGTGACGAGTCGCCGTTCGAGCTCGGCGAGGACCCACGCTCAAAGTACGCCCAGCGCGCCCGCGACCGCGGTGCCGGGCCGGTGTGGGTCGAGCCCAAGCTCGTCTGCCAGGTCGAGTTCACCGAGTGGACTCACGAGGGAACGCTGCGCCAGCCTTCGTTTAAAGGCCTGCGCGACGACAAAAATCCGCACGAAGTCGTGCGCGAGTCCTAGGCGGCAGGGATTCAGGGGTAATCTGGGGTACTAGATACCCATGGCTCGCGCGATCTGGTCAGGCTCAATCAGCTTCGGGCTCCTCAACGTGCCCGTCAAGCTCTATTCCGCCGTCTCGAAGAAGTCGGTCAGCTTCCGCGAGCTGCGCGAATCCGACGGCTCGCGAGTGCGGCATAAGCGCGTCGCCGAGGCCGACGGCAAGGAGATCGCCTACGAGGACATCGTCAAGGGCTATGAGATCGCGCCCGAGCAGTACGTGATCATGACCAAGGACGACTTCGACGAGATCGACCCGAAGAAGACGCGGGCGATCGAGGTGCTCGACTTCGTCGACCTCGACGAGATCGACCCGATCTACTTCGACCATCCTTACTACCTCGGTCCAGACAAGGGCGCCGAGCGCGCATACGACCTCCTGGTCAAGGCGATGGCTGACTCGAACAAGGTCGCGATCGCCCGCTTCGTGCTGCGAAACAAGGAGAACCTCGCGGCGCTGCGGCCGATGGGCGGAGTGATGACGATGGCGACGATGCGCTTTGCCGACGAGGTCGTCTCGCCGGAGGAGATCGCTGCCTCGATCGAGGCCGAGACCGACACGGCCAAGCCTTCGAAGAAGGAACTCGACATGGCCAAGGCGCTGATCGACTCGCTCAGCTCGGACTTCGACGCCAGCTCGTACCGCGACGAGTACCGCGAGCAGCTGCTGGCGCTGATCGAGCGCAAGGCCAAGGGCGAGGCCGTCGTCGAATCTGCCTCCGAGGCGCCGAAGCCGACCAAGGCTCCCGATCTGATGGCAGCGCTCGAGGAGAGCCTCGCAGCGGTCAAGGGCGACGACGCGAAGCCCGCGAGCAAGCCGCCGAAGTCGCGCGCCAAGAGCTCCAACTCCAAGCCGAAATCGCGAAGCAAGGCCAAAGCCGCGAAGTAGAGGTCGACGGGCGCACGATCGCGCTCACCAACCTCGACAAGGTGCTGTGGCCGTCGGTCGGCTTCACCAAGGCGCAGGCTCTCGATTACCACGCGAGGATCGCCGACACGATCCTCCCCCACCTCGCCGGCCGGGCGTTGACTCGGGTCCGCTTTCCGAACGGGGTCGACGCCAAGCGCTTCTATGAAAAGCGCGCTCCCAACCACACCCCCGACTGGGTTGATACCGCGACGGTCGAGATGGGTACAGCGGGACCGATCGACTTCATCGTCTGCGACGACCGGGCGACGCTCGTCTGGCTCTCACAGCTCGCGGCGCTGGAGCTTCATCCGTCACTGTCGCTTGCCAAGCACCCCGAACGACCGACCGTCGTCGCCTTCGACCTCGACCCGGGTGAGCCGGCGACGATCGTCGAGTGCGCTCGGGTGGCGCTGATCCTGCGCGCGCTGTTTGCCGATTTCGGTCTCGAAAGCTTCGCCAAGACCTCGGGCTCGAAGGGAATCCAGGTCTATGTGCCGCTGAACTCGAAGGTGACCTACGACGAGACGAAGCCGTACTCGAAGGCGGTTGCCCAGGCGCTCGAACGCTCCGAGCCCGAGCTCGTCGTCTCACAACAAAAAAAGGAACTTCGCAAGGGAAAGGTGCTCGTCGACTGGAGTCAGAACGACTACTCCAAGACCACGGTGGCCGTCTACTCGCTGCGCTGTCGCGAGCGGCCGTGGGTCTCGACGCCGCTGCGCTGGGAAGAGGTCGAAGCGCTGAACGAAAGCGGCGATCCGGACTCGGTGCGCTTCGAGGCCGCGGATGTGCTTCAACGGGTCGAAGAGCATGGCGACCTGTTCGCACCGGTGCTCGAGCTCGAGCAGGCGCTGCCGCAGGCCGCCGCTTCCGCGTAGGATCGCTCTATGAGCGATCTCGAGCAGCGACAACGCGCAAGGGCCGTCTGGTCGGCCGGGGACTTCGACGCGATCGCCGAGCGGATCTGGGCGGTCGGCGACGACCTCGTCGGCCGCGTCGGCGTGACCGCGGGCGACGCCGTGCTCGACGTCGCCTGCGGCACTGGCAACGCAGCGATCCCGGCCGCCGTCGCAGGCGGCAAGGTGACCGGTCTCGACATCACCCCGGAGCTGTTCGAAGACGGGCGCCGGCGTGCGGCCGAGGCCGGCGTCGAGATCGAGTGGGTCGAGGGCGACGCGGAGGAGCTGCCGTTCGCCGACGAGAGCTTCGACGTCGTGCTCTCGACCTTCGGCTGCATGTTCGCGCCGAACCACGAGGTCGCCGCCGCCGAGATCGCGCGCGTCCTGCGGCCCGGGGGGCGGCTGGGGATCGCCGCCTGGCGCCCCGAGGGCTCGATCGGCGAGTTCTTCATGACGATCGCCAAGCACGCGCCGGCGCCGCCGCCCGGCTTTCAGCCGCCGCCGCTGTGGGGTGTCCGCGATCACGTCGAATCGCTCTTCTCGAGCACGCCCGTCGCGGTCAGGTTCGAAGACAGCGCCGCCCATTTCCATTTCGACTCGGTCGAGCAAATGTTCGAGGAGTACGCGACCAAGTTCGGCCCGGTCGTCGTGCTGCGCGAGGCGCTCGAGGCGGAGGGCGGCTGGGATGCGATGCGAGACGACCTGGTCGCGCTCTATGAGCAAACTACGCGCCCGGAGGACGGCGGCGTCGCCTTTGACGCCGACTACCTGATCACGCTCGGGGAGCGCGCGAGCTGACCTAGTCCGGCTGACCGAGCGGCTGGCGGATCACCGGCTTGCGACTGGCAGCCGCCTCGTCGAGCCGTCGCACCGGCGTCGTGTACGGGGCGCCTCGCAGGATCTCCGGATCCTCCTCGGCCTCGGCAAGGATCTCCTCGATCGCGGCGGCGAGGAGGTCGAGCGACTCGCGGTGTCTCGGTCTCGGTCGGCTCGATCATCAGGGCTTCTTCGACCAGCAGCGGGAAGTAGATCGTCGGGGGGTGAAATCCGTAGTCGAGCAGGCGCTTGGCGATGTCGAGGGCGCGCACGCCGAGCTCGCGCTTGGCCGGGGTCGCCGAGAGCACGAACTCGTGCATCGGCGTGCGCTCGAAGGCGAGCGGCAGGTACTTGCCGGCGCGGCCCTGGCGGAGCTTGGCCAGCAGGTAGTTGGCGTTGAGCACGGCGATCTCGGATGCCTCGGTGAGCCCGTCGCCACCGAGGCTCGCGATGTAGGCGTAGGAGCGCACGAAGACGCCGAAGTTGCCCTGGAAACCGCGCAGGCGGCCGATCGACTTCGAGTCGTCTGAGCCGTAGTCGAGGTCGAAGCTCGGCCCGGTCCCGTTACCGGACTCGTCGCGGACGATTCGCGGCGCCGGCAGGTAGGGCGAGATCCGCTCGGAAACGGCGATCGGGCCGGAGCCGGGACCGCCGCCGCCGTGCGGCTGGCTGAACGACTTGTGCAGGTTGAGGTGGACGATGTCGAAGCCCATGTCGCCCGGGCGCGAGTGGCCCATGACGGCGTTCAAGTTGGCGCCGTCGTAGTAGAGCGTGCCGCCGATCTCGTGCACGATCGAGGCGATCTCGGCGATGTTCTCATCGAACAGGCCGAGCGTGTTCGGGTTCGTCAGCATGAGGCAGGCGACCTCGTCGGTGGCCTTCTCGCGCAGGTCGTCTACATCCACCCCACCGCGCTCGTCGGTCGCGACCTTGACCACCTCATAGCCCGCCATCGTCACCGTCGCCGGGTTGGTCCCGTGCGCGGTGTCGGGGGTCAGCACCTTGGCTCGCTCGACGCCGCGATCCTCGTGATAGGCGCGGGTCAGCATCAGCCCAGCGAGCTCGCCGTGCGAGCCGGCCGAGGGCTGAAGCGAAACGTGCGGCAGCCCGCAGATCTCGCTCAGCGAGCGCTCTAGGCGCCACATCAGCTCGAGCGCGCCCTGGGCGCGCTTGGGGCTCTGGGCCGGATGCAGGCGGGCGTGGCCCGGCAGCGCCGCGACCTTCTCGTTCAGGCGCGGGTTGTGCTTCATCGTGCAGGAGCCCAGCGGATAGGGGCCGGTGTCGAGGTCGAAGTTGCGGCGCGAGAGGCGGTTGTAATGGCGCACGATCTCGGGCTCGGAGATCTCAGGCAATGCGGGCCCGTTGGCGCGAAGCAGGTTCTGCGGGATGAGCTCTTCGAGGGGTGGCTCAGGGACACCGGCGGCCGGGAGGGTCGCTGCGCGGCGGCCCGGGATCGACTTCTCGTAGATCGTGGTCGCGGCGTCGCCTTTGCTGCGTCGTTGGGATCTCGGCCGTGAACGGCGGCAACGAAGGAGGTGGCGCGGGCGTCATCGGGCGAATCCTCAGGTTGTGGCGACTTCGTCTCGCTATCGAGAACAAGTCGACACGGCCATCGATTCGACGACCGCACGGCCCAATGCGTCGGCCAGGCCGTCGATGTCGGCGCACGAGCGACGCTCGGTGATCGCCACCAGCAGCCCGTCCTCGTACTCCGGGTACTCGCGGCCAAGCGCATACCCGGCAGCGATCCCTTCCTCACTGACCCGGTCCAGCACCGCGGCCACTGGTGCTTCCAGCTCGCAGCGCGAACTCACGCGCTACCGGCGCCTCGTGCATCAGCTCCACCCCCTCGACCGCCGCCAGCTTCTCGCGGGCGTAAGCCGTCCGCCGCACCAGCAACTCGCCGAGCTCGACGATCCCCGCTCGCCCGAGCCAGGAGAGGTAGATCGTGCCCGCGAGCGCGTTCAGCGCCTGCGAGGTGCAGATGTTGTGCGTCGCCTTCTCGCGGCGGATGTGCTGCTCGCGCGTCTGCAGGGCGAGGACGAAGCCGCGACGGCCGTCGACGTCGGTGGTCTCGCCGGCGATGCGGCCGGGCATCCGGCGCAGGTGCTCCTCACGAGCAGCGAAGAACCCGAACGATGGCCCGCCGAAGTCGAGGCGGTTGCCGAGCGGCTGGCCCTCGCCGACGGCAACGTCGACGCCGCACTCGCCGGGCGGGCGCAGGACGCCGAGCATGATCGCGTCGACCGAGGCAACGCAGAGCGCGCCAGTGTCGTGGGCGGCTGCAGCGAGCGCCTCGAGGTCCTCGATCGCGCCGAGGAAGTTGGGGTTCTGGACGAACAGCGCCGCGGTCTCGTCGTCGAGAGCTTCGGCGAGCTCGGCCAAGTCGGTGAGGCCGCCCTCGAGCCCAACCTCGACGATCTCGGCACCGAAACCGACCGCATAGGTCTCCAGCGTCGCCCGCGAATGCGGGTGCAGTCCGCGCGAGACGACGAGCTTGCGCCGTCCCTTGCCCGCGCCGAGGGCGAGGTAAGCCGCGGATGCCACCGACGATGGCCCCTCATACAGCGAAGCGTTGGCGACCGGCAGCGCCGTCAGCTCCGAGATCGCCGTCTGGAACTCGAACATCACCTGCAGGCCGCCCTGGGAGACCTCGGGCTGGTAGGGCGTGTACGGCGTCAGGAACTCCGAGCGCGAGGTGATCGCGTCGACTAGCCCCGGCACGTAGTGGTCATACATGCCGGCGCCGATGAAGCAGGTCTCGGAGTCGGCGTTGGCGTTGCGCGCGGCGAGCGCCGCGAGGTGGTCGAAGACCTCGGTCTCGGAGAGCCCATCAGCGAGCTCGAGCGGACGATCGAGGCGAAGCTCGGCCGGGATGTCGGCGAAGAGCTCGTCGGCCGAGTCGACGCCGATCTCGGCGAGCATCGCCATCGCGGTCGGCATTGGTTGCGGACGTGTATCGACTCACCTGGGTGAGGCTAGCGAGCGGCGCGGTGGGGGCGGTGGCAACGGCTGCGGCGAGATTTAGTCGCCTGCGAGTAGCTCTTTGTAGGCGGCGGCGTCGAGCAGCTGGTCAACCTCGGATGAGTCTGAGAGCTTGACCTTGACCAGCCAGCCATCGCCATAAGGGTCCTCGTTGATCTTCTCGGGCGAGTCGGAGAGCGCCTCGTTGACGGCGGTGATCTCGCCCGAGAGCGGCGCGATGACGTCGGAGACGGCCTTGACCGACTCGACCTCGGCATAGGGCCTGTCCTTGGCGATCTCGGCTCCGACGTCGGGCGGCTCGTAGAAGACCACCTCCCCGAGGGCGTCCTGGGCGTACCAGGTGATGCCGAGCGTGGCTTCGTCGCCGTCGACCTTTGCCCAGTCGTGCTCGGGGTGGTACTTGAGTTCGTCGGGGTAGGTCTCCTCGGCCAAGTTGATCGCTCCTAGAGGTCGGGGTCGTAGAGCGGCTTGGACTCTATGCGGGCTGAGCGCCGCTTGCCTCGGACGTCGATCTCGATCTCGGTGCCGGGTTCGGCGAGATCGGCGCGCAGGTAGGCCATGCCGATGCCCCTATCGAGCGAGGGCGACATCGTGCCGCTGGTGACGATGCCCGCCGCTTCGCCAGCTGCGAGCACCTCGTTCCCCTGTCGCGGGATACCGCGCCCGGTGATTGTGAACGGTGCGAGCCTCTCGGCCGTCCCCGCAGCGCGGGACTCGGCGACGGCTTCGCTGCCGATGAAACCCGTCTCCTCCTTGCAGCACCACCCGAGGCCCGCCTCGATCGGGTTGCGGTCGGTCGAGAGGTCGTTGCCATAGAGGTGAAAGCAGACCTCGAGGCGCAATGTGTCGCGGGCGCCGAGGCCGGCGGGGACGGCGCCCGCTTCGAGCACGGCATTCCATAGGGGCGCCGCGACCTCGGGAGCGGTCAAGATCTCGACCCCGTCCTCGCCGGTGTAGCCGGTACCGCAGACCAGCGCCTGCCCGTCTGCGGCTACCGCGTCGCCCAGGGCCAGCTGAGCGGTGGTCATGCGCTGTGGCAGCTCGCCCCCGAGCAACTCGCTCGCGATCGCTCGCGCATCCGGGCCCTGCACGGCGAGCATCGCCCAGTGCTCGAGGCGATCGGCGACCTCGCAGTCGTACTCGCCGGCGTGTTCACGAAACCACGCCAAGTCGGCTTCATGATTGGAGGCGTTGGTGACCGTCAGGTAGTGCTGATCTGCGATGCGGTAGGTGAAGAGGTCGTCGAGCACGCCACCGTCCTCACGGCACAGAACCGAGTACTGAGCGCCGCCGACCGCGAGCTTGGAAACGTCGTTGGAGAGCAGCCGCTGGAGCAGGTCGAGCGCCTGTGGACCACTGGTCTCGATCTCGCCCATGTGCGAGACGTCGAAGACGCCGCACGACGAGCGCACTGCGAGGTGCTCGGCTGCAACCCCCTGATACTGAACGGGCATTTCCCACCCGGCAAACGGGACCAGCTTCGCGCCCGCGGCGACGTGGGCGTCGTACAGAGGCGTGCGCCTGAGCGCCGCGGTGGATTCCACGGCGCTCAGGCTAATAGGCCTGTGGTTAGCCGGAGATCTGGCCGCCGAAGAGGCAGACGTTGCCGGCGCCGTAGACGCCGTTGCCACCGGCGAGCTCACCGTTCTTGGCCGCAGCCGTGAGCTGGCCGAGCAGATGCGTCGCGTCGGCTCCGACTGCGTTGAACGAACCTTCGAGCAGCGACGCGGGGGCTGCCGCGCTTGCCACCACGACCACCGCCTGCGAGGTGATCTCTGCCGGTATCCGGATTGAGGAAATCGGCAGCTGCGTTGCCACCGGGCTTGCTGTCTTCGTCGCTGGAGAAGATCGCGCCCGGTGCCGTCGACTTGACGTAGATCTCGGCCGTGGTCTCGTTCGCGGCCGTGTCGCGAAAGCACTTGGCGGTTAGCTTGATCTGGCCCTTGGTGAAGAGCTCGGTCTCCGGCGCTGCGGTCCGAGCCGCGGCCGCGGTCGCCGCTTCGGTTGCGGTCAACTTGACGAAGTTGCCCGCGGCGCTCGAGATCACGGCGTAGTCGCCGATCTTGCTTGAGCTCAGGCTTTCGTTCGCCACCTTCGCGCCCGTGATCGCGCCATCGGCGACCTTGGCCTCGGTGACCGCATCGTCGGCGAGCTGCTTCGTATCGATGCCGCCGTCCTTGATCCGGTTGCCGCGGATCGACTTGCCCTTGATCTGCTTCGAGCCGATCGCACCCCTGGCGATCTTCTTCGCCGTAACCGCGCCGTTCTTGATGTCGTTCTTGCCGACGCTGCCTTTGCCGGGCAGGGCGAGCGCGGCGCCGGACATGGCCACGACCAGCGCCGTCATTGCGACGATCAGGGCCGGCGATGGGCGCAAATTGCTGAGTTTCATAGGTTCGTCCTCCTCGACTTTGGGGGCTAAGGCTTCTGAGGGGTTGTAACCGGTGCGGGCCGGCTGAGTTGCGCGCTCAGGAGTCGCGCAAAAACGGCGGCACGTCGATCTCGTCGTCGGAGACCTGAAGCTCGCGACGCTCGCGATCGCCGAGGCCTCCGACTTGGCGGCGGCGGCTGCGCTCGCGCAGCTGCATCGGCTTGCGCGCCAGCGTTTCACGACCCTCGAAGCCGGTCGCGATCACGGTCACGCGCACCTCGTCGCCGAGGGTGTGGTCGATCACGGTGCCGAAGATGATGTTGGCCGACTTATCGGCGGTGGAGACGACGATGTCGGCGGCTTCGTTGACCTCGAACAGGTTGAGGTCCTCGGATCCGGTGAAGTTGAGCAGCATTCCGGTTGCGCCGTCGATCGACTCCTCCATCAGCGGGGAGTTGATCGCCAACTTCGCCGCCTCCTGGGCGCGGTTCTCGCCGCCGGCGGTGCCGATGCCCATCATCGCCGAGCCGGCGTCGGACATAACAGTGCGCACGTCGGCGAAGTCGAGGTTGATCTGGCCCGGGGTGGTGATCAGATCGGTGATTCCCTGGACACCCTGGCGCAGGATGTCGTCGGCCATGCGGAAGGCTTCTTGAACCGAGGTGCGCCGCTCGACGACCTGCAGCAGCTTCTCGTTCGGGACGATGATCAGCGTGTCGACCTTGGCGCGCAGCTTGTCGATCCCGTCCATCGCCTGCTTCATCCGTCGTGCGCCCTCGAACTCGAACGGCTTGGTGACGACGCCAACTGTGAGCGCGCCGATCTCCTCCTTGGCGATCTCGGCGATCACGGGGGCGGCGCCGGTACCGGTGCCACCGCCCTCGCCGGCGGTGACGAAGACCATGTCGGCGCCCTTGAGCGCCTCCTTGATGTCGTCGCGCGATTCTGCAGCGGCGCCGGCGCCGACGTCGGGGTTGGCGCCCGCGCCGAGCCCCTTGGTCAGGTTGTGGCCGGCGGCGAGCTTGATGTCCGCCTCGCACGACTGCAGCGCCTGAACATCGGTGTTGATGGCGATGAACTCGACACCCTTGAGGCCGGCATCGACCATGCGGCTGACCGCGTTCGTGCCACCGCCGCCCGCTCCGACGACCTTGATCACTGCCAGATAGCTGGACTCGACCATTTCTCCCGTCCTAAGTTGACCCTATGTCTCCGTGCACGTTGACGTCCGAGACTGAAGCGATGCTTGAGTGTTTCGCACTCGTCATAGCCTAGACGTGAGGGCGAAGGTACGCGATCGAACGTCTGATGTCAATGCTGGTTTCAGAATCTCGCATGGGATCGTGCACTTCGGCAAGAGTCGACTCTAAGTCGAGGGTTTGCATAAAGCTCAAAGTCTCGACTCAGAGTTGAGGCTCCGTGAATTCGACCGCCTCGGCCGCCCCACCCGCGGCAGCCCGCTCGGGAACCCGCACATCGAGGTAGGTGAGGGCCTCCAGAGAGGGATCGGCCAGCACGGCGGCGGCGGCGCTCCACTTCTGCGATGCGCGCGCGGCGGTGCCGAAGCGCACCGGGATCCCGCCGCGAAGGGTGACCTGGACACCGAAGTCCTTGCTCATCTCGATCTTCTCGATCAGCGGATGTAGCGGCGCCGGCGCTGCTCCAACGACCATCGCCTGTTCCAGCGGCTCACCGCCGAGCAAACCTTCGCTTGGGATCTCTGCGACAGCGAGCACCGGCAACCCTTCCTCCGCGATCGAGACGCCGCTGAGCAGGGTGCCGTCGCCGGCCACAGGGACCTCGCGGCCATCTGCACTGACCACCAGCGCGGGTGGTCGTCTCGTCGACCTCGATTCGCATGCCGTGGGGAAAGTTTGGATCGACCGAGACCGAAGCGATCGTTGGGAACTGCGCAGCCGTGCGCTCGATCTCCTGCGCGTCTGAGTGCAGGGTGGTCATCGACTTCGCCGTGCGGGTGATCTCGCCGACGATGGTTTCGGTGTCGCCGCTCGTAACTCCCACGACTTCGACGTCGGTAACCGCGACCAGCGACGAATCGCGTAACCAGAAGATGTAGCCGCTGCCGGCAACCGCGAGCAACAGAGCCACGAGCGCGACGCGGTAGCGCCAGGCCCCGCGTCGTCTGGCGGTTGCGCGCGATCGGCTCATCGGAAACTGTTTCGTCAGCCCGCTTCCGGCTCCTCCAAGCGCCAGCTGTCAGGCCACTCGACCTCGCCGAGGATCTCGACCTCTGGCTCGAGTGCGATGCCAAAGCGTTCGTGGACGCGCCGGCGCCCCTCGGCTGAGCACGGCCAAGACGTCGGCGGTGCTCGCCTCGCCGGTGTTCTCGACGAAGTTCGCGTGCTTGCGCGAGAACCGCGCCCCGCCGTGAGCGTAATCCTGTGCTCCCGCCGCCTCGAGCAACTGGCCCGCGCTCCGGCCCTCGGCCCCAGGTGCATCGGCTGGTGGGTTCTTGAACGTGGAGCCAAAGGTCTTGATTCCGGACGGCTGAGCCTCCCTGCGCTTGGAGCGCATTGCGGCCAGGGTCGCCTTGACGGTCGAGGATCCGCCGGCGAGAGCTGAAATGAGGCGCGGGCCACGACCTCATCCGGGCTCAGGCCGGAGCGCCGGTACGCGAAACCGAGCTGGTCAGGACTTCGACGCTCAACGCCGGAGGCCGTGCAGATCTCGACCCAAGCCAGCACCTCGGCAAGCTCGCCGCCGTATGCGTTGGCGTTCATTCGCACGGCGCCGCCAACTGTGCCCGGGATGTTGATCCCGAACTCGAGCCCGCTCAAGCCCCAGCCTGCGGTCTTTGCCGCCGCCGAGGGCAGCCGCACCCCGCCGCCGCACACGACCTCGGTCTCATCGCGCGCGATCTCCGCCAGCTCGCCGGCAAGCTTCAGGACCAGGCCCGAAACGCCGGCGTCGGCGACCAACAGGTTCGAGCCCGAGCCGACGACGGCGACGGCGTGGCGTTCAGCGGCAGCCCACGTCAGCAACTCGACCAGCTCCGCCTCAGTCGCGGGCCGCGCGAAGAGCTCCGCCCTGCCGCCGGCCCGAACCGTGGTTAGCCGGCTCAGGGGATAGTCGCGCTCGATCTCAACCACGTCTTGTCCCTGCCACCAAAGCATCGCCGAGCTCGTAAACGTCGCCGGCCCCGATCGTGACCAAGAGGTCGCCGCCACGTAGGCGTGGCTCCAGCGCTCGGCGGGCGTTGGCAGCGTCGCGCAGCCACCAGACGGGGCGCCCTCCGCCGCGATCGGCGGCGGCGCGGGCCACGTCGAGGCCGCTGACGCCCTCGAGCTCACCCACAGGCTCCTCGCGGGCGGCGTAGACATCGAGAACGGCGACCTCGTCGGCGCCCGCGAGAGCGGCGCCGAAGCGCTGCGCCAGCGCCTTGGTGCGCGAGTAGAGATGGGGCTGAAAGACGGCGATCAAACGCTTTGGCGCAAGCTCGCGCAGCGCTGAAAGCGTCGCCGCGACCTCGGTCGGGTGATGGGCGTAGTCGTCGTAGATCACGGCGCCGGATGCCTGGTGCACGCCTTTTCGCTCCTGGCGCCGCTTGATCCCGGGAAATGTGCCCAGTGCCTGCGCCGCGGGACCGAGCTCGAAGCCCGCCAGCTCGAGGCGCGGCCAGTGCCGCGCGCGCATTGAGGACATTGTGGGCGCCGGGGACCGCCAGCTCGAGCACGGGCGGCCCCGGGGACTCGGCGTCGAAGCCGCAGCGTGCGCTCGGCGGCATGCAAGCCTTCGAGCCCGATTGCGTCGAGCACGGCGGCGCTCGGCGCCGAGCCAGCGAAGCTCTCGAACGCGGCCAGCAGCTGGGCACGCGAGCTCCAGCGCGAGTGATGGTCGAGCTCGACGTTTGTGACCACCGAGATCTCGGGCTCAGCTCGAGGAAGCTGCCGTCGGACTCATCCGCCTCGGCGATCACCCACTCGCCGTTGCCCCAGCCGGCGTTGGTGGTGTCTTCGGCGCCGTTTGCCCCGGGCAGCTCTCCGCCGAGAAAGAAGGCGGGCTCGGCGCCGATCGCCCGCATCGCGTGGACCAGCATTCCCGCCGTGGTCGTCTTGCCGTGGGTTCCCGAGATCGCAATCAGGCGGCGCATCGAGCAGAGCTCGGCCAGCAGCTGGCCACGATGAAGCACGCGCTGGCCGCGCTCGTGAGCGCGCACGAGCTCGGGATTGGACTCCGAGATCGCGGTCGAGATCACGACCTCCGCGCCGGGCGGGGACCTGTGCCGCGTCGTGACCGACTACGGCATCGACGCCGTGCTCGCGCAAGCGGCGCAGGTACGAGCTCTCGGCTCGGTCGCTGCCGCTCACCCGCGCGCCGAGCTGATCGCAGATCAGCGCCAGCGCGCTCATGCCAGCCCCGCCGATGGCGATGAAGTGAAGCTCGCGACCCTTCATCTATCTCCCCAACGCTCGCATGACCTCGGCGGCGACACGCTCGGCGGCGTCGGGGCGAGCGAGCGAGTCCGACGCGCCCGCCATCGCCGCGAGGCGGGAACTACCTGACTCGCTCAGCAGTCCAGCCGCAAGCTCACGCAGGCTCGCAGGATCGAGCTCGGAGTCCTCGATCGCGATCGCTGCACCGGCATCGGTCATCCATCGTGCGTTGGCATGCTGGTGGCGTCCGGCGGCGTGTGGATAAGGGACGAGGATCGCCGGCGCGGCCGGCGGCGGCGATCTCGAAGATCGAGCCACCTGAGCGCGCCAGTACCAAATCGCAGGCTGCGAGCGCATCGGCGAGGCCCGGCTCGTATTCGAGCAGCGTGTAGCGCGGGACGGGACGACCGTGGTCGAGGCGCTCGCGCACGGTCTCGTAGTCGCGGCTGCCGGCGATATGCAGGACGTGAAAATCACGCCCTTCGGCCCCGGCGAATGCATCGACCGCGGCGAGGTTGATCGATCGCGCGCCCTGACTGCCGCCGAAGACCAGCAGGCAGCGGTCGTCGGGTGCGATCGCGAATCGCTCGCGGGCGCCGGCGCGATCGGCTGTGACGATTTCGGCTGGAATCGGACGGCCGGTGACCAGATACTTCTCACCGGTTCTGCCGGGGATCGCAAAGGCGAGACAGACGCGCCTGGCGCTGCGAGCGAGGAGGCGGTTGGTGAGGCCGAGGTGGCGGTCGGCCTCGGTCAGAACCAGGGGCAGGCCGCTTCGGATCGCCGCGAGACCAGCTGGTCCTGCGACGTAGCCGCCGCCGCCGAGCACCGCCTCGGCGCCGCGGGCTTCGAGCGCCCGGCGCGCGGTCGGGATCGCCCGCGCGGCAAGCGCCAGCGCGCCTGCGGCGCGAATCGGGTTCTTGCGGCTGAGCCCGCGAAGCTCGAGCAGCTCGATCTCGTAACCCGCCGCGGGCACGAGCTCGGCCTCGGCGCGATCGCGAGTGCCGATGAAGAAGACCTCGACGCCGTCAGCGCGAAGCGCGTCTGCGACCGCCAGAGCCGGTACGACGTGTCCTGCCGTCCCGCCCGCGGCTATCGCGACTCTGTGTCTTGCGCTTGGACTGGCCATCGACGACGCGCAGTTTCGCAGCGCGCGTCGACGGCGTCGCGATGTTGAGCAGCAAGCCGACCGCGCTCAGCATCACCAGCATGCTCGCGTTGCCGTATGAGACGAACGGCAGCGGCACTCCCGTCAGCGGCGCGAGGCCGAATACCGCCAGCAGGTTGACCAGCGCCTGGACCATGATCAGCGAGGTGAGCCCGGCGGCAAGCAGCTTGCCGTAGCGGTCGCGGGCGTTCTGGGCGATCCGCAGCCCGGCGTACCCAAAGATGCCGTAAAGGCCGACGAGGGCGGCGATCCCCATCATCCCGAGCTCCTCGCCGATCACCGCCGCAACCATGTCGGTGTGCGCCTCGGGCAGATAGAACGCCTTCTGCAGGCTCTCGCCAAGCCCGACGCCGAAGAGGCCTCCCGAGCCGAGCGCGATCTTCGCCTGGATCAGCTGAAAGCCGGCGCCACCAGGATCTCCGCTCGGGTCGAGGAAGCTCGTGATCCTCGCCATCCGGTAAGGCTCGATCATGATCGCCACCACGGCGACGGCTCCGACACCCGCGGCGAGCAGAGCGACATCGCGGATGCGCACGCCGGCGGCGACCATGAGCGCGGCGAGCGCCAGGCAGATGACGAGCGCCGTGCCGAGGTCGCCGAGGACGACGAGACCGCAACCCGCCGCGGCGATACCGAGGAAGGGCATCAGCGGCGCGATCCCACCCGCAGCCATCTTCGGCCGCTTGGCCAGCAGCGAGACGCCGTAGAGGATCAGGGCCAGCTTCATCAGCTCGGAGGGCTGGATCTGAACCGGGCCGGCGCCGATCCACGCCCGCGATCCGTTCACCTCCATCCCGATCCCCGGAACGAGTACGACGGCACAAAGCAAAAACGAGCCACCGAGGATCAAAGGTGTCGCGTTTCGCACCAGGGCGACGCCGCGCAGCGCCAGCAGGCGCATGACGATCAATCCGATCGCACCGAAGATCAGTGTGCGCTTGAGATAGAAGGCGCTGTCGCCCGACTCGCCGAGCAGCTGGGTCGTCGAGCTGGCGCTGAAGACCATGACGACACCGAAGGCCAGCAGGCACAGGGTCGCGGTCAGCAGCATCGAGTACTCGACCGACTTCGTAGCTTTGCCGGCCGCGGGGCTCACTCCAGCTCCCTCACCAATCGCTTGAAGTCGTCGCCGCGTTCAGCGTAATCGCGATACGCGTCGAAGCTGGCGCACGCCGGTACCAGCAATACGACCTCGCCCGCGCGCGCGTCCGACGCAGCGGCGCGAACGGCATCGCCGAGCGACTCGCAGCGGCGATGTTCGACCCCTGCCGTCCACGCAGGGGTCAGATCCTCCTCGATCAACTCGGCTGCATCGCCGATCAAATAGCAGCACAGGCAGCGCTCGCCGACGGCCGTCGCAAGGCGATCGAAGCGCTCGCCCTTGAGGCTGCCCCCGAGGATCGCGCGGACGCCCCCGCCAAACGCGCGCAGCCCAACCTCGGCCGCGGCGACGTTCGTTGCCTTGGAGTCGTTGACGAAGGTGACGCCGCCGATCTCGGCGACCCGCTCGAGGCGGTGGGCAACTCCCTCGAAGCTGCGCAAGCCCTCCCGCACGGCGTCGATCTCAACGCCGGCGGCCAGCGCGGTCGCCGTGGCCGCCGTCGCGTTGAGCGCATTGTGCTCACCCAGCAGCTGTAGCTCGCCGACGCCGAGGAGGCGCTCCTCGCGCCACCAGATCGCCTCGGCATCGAGGCGCGCGTCGGCTGAGGCTTCGCGACCGAAGGAAACGCGCGCGGCATCACCAAGTCTTGTCGCGAGGGCGTCGATGTCCTTCGAGCCGGCGACCGCGAGATCGTCATCTGACTGGTGCGCGAAGATCTGAAGCTTGGCATCGATGTAGGCATCGATCGTGCCGTGGCGGTCGAGATGGTCCGGGGCGATGTTGAGCAGCGTTGCGACCTCTGGCGCGAAGCCGTCGGTGTCCTCGAGTTGAAAGCTCGATGCCTCGCAGACGATCGTCGTCGCCGCTTCGAGCTCGGGCGTGTCGACGAGTGACGAGAGCGGCGTGCCCACGTTGCCGGCCACCGCCACGGGCAGATCGGCGCTACGCCAAAGATGACCGAGAAGCTCGCTCACCGTGGTTTTTCCGTTGGTTCCGGTCACCGCCACGAATCGGTTGGGCAGCAGTCGCCAGGCGAGCTCGAGCTCGCCGATGACCGGGATGCCGCGTTGGCGAGCCACGCGGATCGCCGTCGCCTCGCCAGGAACCCCCGGGCTCTTGACGACGCACTGAACACGGTCGACAAGGGCAGCTCCATCCACATCCAAAACAACTTCGACGCCCGCCTGAGAAAGCCTTTGCGCACCCTCGGGCGCGCCGATGTCCGTGCCGATCACCGTCTCGCCACGAGCGGCGAGCAAACGGGCGCATGCGAGCCCGGAGCGGGCAAGGCCCACGACCAGAAACGGGCCCCGGGGGACCTGTGGGCGTGGCTTGGGCATATGCGACACAAAGGCATAGTTCGCGGCCCTCATGCTCGCTACCTTCCAGGGATGACAAACCGCGCCAAAGCGGCGAGCGCGAAGACCGGGCGTTTTTCTTGGAGATCGGCGGCGCGATCGTCCTAGGCGCCGGCATCCCGCTGTTTTGGATCTGGCTCGGATCGGTGATTCAGGGATCTCGCGGGGCTCAGGGCGTCGAGTCGTCGACGGCGGTGATCCTCATCTTCGGGATCATCTTCAGCTACCTCGTCGTCCTGCTCGTCGCCGGCATGATCCAGGCCCGAATGCTGGACGAGTCAGAGCGCCGCGGCCCGACCCGCTACCCGTGGCTTCGCAGCATGCGCGACGAGCCCTACCGCCCTGGCACCGGGAAGCTGAGCCCGGTCGAGGCGACCTTCGTCGGCACCGCGATCGTCGCCACGATCGCAATGATGATCTGGTTCTTCGCCTTTGCCGGCTCGCCGCTGCCGACCTAGCGTCCGCCGGTCAGCTCACCCTCGCGCTTGGTGAAGCTGACGACCAGCTCGCGCATCCGCTTGCGGCTCAACATCAGCGACCAAAAGCCGGCCATCGGGCCCTCGACGTAGAGGCGATGGGTGACCTCGACGCTGGACTTGCCGGGCTTCATGCGGTGCTCGTGCCCGAGCCGGGCTCCTGGAAAGCGCGCCTCGTCGACGAACAGGCGCAGCGGCTCGAACTCGGTCACCTCGAACTTGACCTTGCCACCACGTTTGAACTTCACGGTCGCCTCGGCGCCCACCTGCAACTCGCCGTCGAGCTCGGCGCTCTCGATCTGCTCGTTCCAATCCGACCAGCGGCTCGGGTCAGCCCACAGCTCCCAGATCGCGGCAGCATCGGCAGGGATCCGCTCGCTGTGCACGGCCTCGAACATTCGGACTAGCCGATCGAGTTCTGGTAGAGCACGTAGCCGATCCCGCCGCAAACCGCGGCGATGATCCAGAAGCGCAGCATGATCTTCGTCTCCGACCAGGCCAGCAGCTCGAAGTGGTGATGCACCGGCGCCATCAGCAAGACGCGGCGGCGAAAGGCCTTGAAGCTGATCACCTGAACCGCCACCGAGAGTGCCTCGATGACGAAGATGCCGCCAAGGATGATCAAGAGCAGCTCGGTCTGAGTCATCACCGCGAGCGCTCCGATCGCGCCGCCGAGACCGAGCGAGCCTGTATCGCCCATGAAGATCGCGGCGGGAAAGGCGTTGAACCAGAGGAAGCCGACCGAGGCGCCGACGAAGCAGGCGCTGAGCAGCGCCAGGCCCTCCTGGCCGTTGGTGATCGTGATCGCCATGTAGGCAAGCAGGACGATCGCGCAGCAGCCCGCCGCGAGTCCGTCGAGCCCGTCTGAGAGGTTGACCGCATTCGAGGCGCCGGCGATGACGAGGAAGGTGAAGATCAGATACGGAATCGGCCCGATGTAGATCTCGGTGTCGAAGATCCGTGACTCCAGCGCCGGCTCGAAGCCGAGCTCGTCGTAGGCGATCCACCACAGTGCCAAGGCGATCGCGATCTGACCGAGCAGCTTGTAACGGGCCGAAAGCCCGAGCGAGCGACGCTTTGAGATCTTGATGAAGTCGTCGGCGAAGCCGAGCCCGGCGCAGGCAAACGCGACTCCGAAGACGGCAAGGCTCGCCGTGTCGCGATCGGAGAGCACCAGATACGGCACGGCAACCGCGAGGAAGATGATCAGCCCGCCCATCGTCGGTGTCCCGGCCTTCGCGTGATGCTCTTGCGGGCCGTCCTCGCGGATCTGCTGGCCGAACTCCTTCACGCGCAGGTAGTCGATGAACTTCGGGCCGAGGAAGATCGTCAGCAACATCGCCGCCATTCCGGCGATCAGCACCTCACCGCGGTCGATCGTGTTCGACGCGATATCCGTGAGCTGGGCGAGGGTGGTGACGGCGCTCATGACACCGCGCGCACCGCGCGTAGGTACTCAGTCGTAAACGCCTCCAAGCCGATCGAGCGCGAGCCCTTGACCAGCAGCGTGTCACCCTCGGCGGCGAGGGCGCGGACGACCTCGACAGCGGCCTCGGGGTCGGCCACCCAGTCGTCGGGCGCGTAAGCGCGGGCCAGCTCACCGACGCCGACAATTGCGTCGATCCCGAGCGCCCGCGCGTGAGCCGCGGCCTCGCGGTGATAGGCGGGACCTTCGGGGCCGAGCTCGGCCATGCCGCCGAGCACGGCTATGCGCCGCCCGCCCGCCGGCGTCTGAAGCGAAGCGAGATGGTCGAGCGCGGCGCGCATCGAGATCGGGTTGGCGTTGTAGCAATCGTTGACGAGCACCGAGCCTCCGGGCAGCTCATGAAGCTCGCCCCGTAGCCGGGAGAAGGATATGCCCGCCGTCCGACGCGCCATCTCGGCGACGGACGCTTCGAGCGCTACGCCGATCGCAACCGCACAGGTCGCGTTTAAGACGTTGTGGGCTTCGGCGAACGGGAACTCGAAGCTCACCCGAGCCTGAGGCGTCACGATCTCGGCCTTGGTTTGAGCGCCGTTTCGCTTCTCGGCGCGAGCAAAGACGTCGCCGCCGGGCCCGAAGGTGACGGTCGCGAGCTCTTGGCGCAGGTGCGGGCGCAGGGCCTCGGCATCGGCGGGGATCACGGCCTTGCCGTCGGCTTTCAATCCGCTGAGGATCTCGGCCTTAGCGGCGACGATCGCCTCGAGTGTGCCAAGAAGCTCGATGTGTACGGGGCCGACATTGGTGATCGTGGCGACGTCCGGCTCTGCGATCTCACAGAGCTCGGCGATCTGGCCGAGCCCGCGCATCGCCATCTCCAAGATCATGCACTCCGTCTCGGGCGGGGCCTCGAGGATCGCCAGCGGCAGACCGATTTCGGTGTTGAAGTTCTCGCGGCTGGCGTGGGTGCGAAAGGGCAGCAGCGCTCGAGCGATGTCCTTGACCGAGGTCTTGCCGGTCGATCCCGTGATTCCGACGACCGGACAGCCGAGCTCGCGTCGCCAGCCGCGTGCGAGCGCCTGTAGTGAGCGCAGCGGATCTTCGCTCGCGAGCACCCAACCGTCTACGGACTCCACGGCCACGGCTTGGGCGCGTGCAGGCTCGACGACGACCCCCCAGGCTCCGTTCGCGAGCGCCTCGGCGGCGAACTGTCCACCGTCGGCGCTGGCGCCCGCCAAACCGAAGAAGAGGTCGTGCGGCCCGGCCTCGCGCGAGTCGATCACCGCTCGGCCCGCTCGACCGGGTCCGCCGCTGCGGACGATCTCAGCCGTCGCCTCGGCGGCCAGGCGCTCGGGCGCGAGCTCGATCACGCGCGCGAGACGGCGAGGGCGAGGAGCTCTTCGCGGGCGACCTCGCGATCGTCGAAGGGGTTCTTGCGCCCGTGCTCGAACTCCTGACCTTGCTCGTGGCCCTTGCCGGTGATGACCACGGTGTCGCCCGCCGCAGCCAGCGCCAGCGCGCGCGCGATCGCGGCGCGGCGGTCGGGCTCGGTCTCGATCTGGGCCGTAGCGGCTGCACCCGCCATACCCGCGCGGATCTCCTCGATGATCGCAAGCGGATCCTCGGAGCGGGGATTGTCGGAGGTGATAATGGCGACGTCGGCGAGCCGCGCCGCGATCTCTCCCATCTGCGGACGCTTGTCGCGGTCGCGGTCGCCGCCGCAGCCGAAAACGCTGATCAAGCCGCTGCCAGGCGCCGTGATCTGGCGCGCGGCGGCGAGCACATTCTCGAGTGAGTCGGGAGTGTGGGCATAGTCGACCAGGACGGCGAACGGCTGACCCTCGTCGATCGGTTCGAGGCGGCCGGGAACGCGCTCGGCCAGCGCCAGTGCTGCCACGATCTGGTCGAGCTCGAGTCCCAAAGCGGCAGTCACGGCAAGTGCGCAGAGCGCATTGGCGACATTGAAGCGACCGGGGAGCGCCAGGATCACATCGGCTTCGCCGTCCGGCGCGATGCAGTGAAAGCGCGAGCCCGAAGCGTCGAAGCTGACATCGACCGCGCGAAAGTCGGCGCGCTCGTCGCCGGCGGCGGAGAACGTGGTCGCCTCGAACTCGACCGCGAGCCTGTCGCCGTAGGGGTCATCGAGGTTGATCACGGCGCGCTCGGCGCGCTCGCCGCTGAACAGCCGCCGCTTGGCAAGGAAGTAGTCCTCCATGTCGGCGTGGAAGTCGAGATGGTCCTGGGTCAGGTTGGTGAAGGCGCCAATCGCGAAACGAACGCCGTCGACACGGTTGAGCGCAAGCGCGTGAGACGAAACCTCGATCACAGCGGCACGGTCGCCCGCTGCCAGCATCCGGCTCAGCGTCGCCTGCATCGTGATCGCCTCCGGCGTCGTGCGCACGACCTCCTCCTCGACGCCACCGACCACCTGTTTGACAGTTCCCAGCAGCCCGGTCTGAACCCCAGCGTGCTCGAGGATGTGGCGAACCAGGAACGCGGTGGTCGTCTTGCCGTTGGTGCCGGTGATGCCGATCACTCGCAGCTGCGCGCTGGGATCCGCGTAGAAGCGCACAGCGGCGTGAGCCATTGCCGCGCGGGCGTTCGCGACCCTGGCCTGAACGACGTGCGGTTCGAGCTCGAGCGGGCGTTCGACGACAACGGCGGCCGCCCCGGCCTGCACCGCGAGCCGCGCAAAGTCGTGACCGTCGCTGGTATAGCCGGGCACGCAGAAGAAGAGCGCGCCGTCGATCACCTGACGGCTGTCATAGGCCAGTGCCGAGATCTCGATCTCACCGTCGCCGACGATCTCGATCACGTCGGAACCGGCGAGCAGATCGCGCAGCTTCATCGCAGGGAGTCTATGAACAGGCGCTAGCCACTAGTCCTGGTCCGGGGCGATGCCCAGATACGGCAGCGCGAAGTTCGCGATCTCGCCAAACGCGGGCGCGGCGACGGTGCCACCGTAGTAGTCGCCGCCCTTGGGGTTGTCGACGACGACGGTGACGAGCAGCTGCGGGTTCTCAGCCGGCGCAAAGCCGACGAAGGAGGCGACGAACTCGGTCTCGGAGTAACCACCGTCGATCGCTTTTTGGGCCGTGCCGGTCTTGCCCGCAAGCGTGTACCCGGGTACCTCGACCGCTGAGGCGGTGCCGCCGGCCTCGAGCACACCCTCGAGCATCTCGCGCACCTTGGCGGCGTTCTCGGCGCTGATCACGCGATCGCCCGGGTCCGCGGCGACGGGCTCGCCCGCCTGTTCGAGGACGAGCTTGGGTGTGCGCAGGACGCCGTCGCTTGCGATCGCCGCGTAGGAGGCGGCCATCTGCATCGGCGTCACTGAGAGGCCCTGGCCCAGCGGAAGGTTGCCCATGGTCGAGCCCGAGTAGTCCGCCGGATCGACGAGGATGCCCTGCTCCTCTCCGGGGAACTCGATGCCCGTCGGCTGTCCGAAGCCGAAGCGGCGAATCCACTCGTCAAAGCGCCCTCCGTATTTCGAATCGCCGAACTTGTCGTTGAGCGCCAGGCCGATCAGCACAGCGCCGACGTTCGAGGACTGGGCAAGGATGTCGGCGACCGGCAGCGTGACGTAACCGCGGGCGTGAGACTCCTCGATCTCGCGATCGGCGACCTGCAGGATCGGTGGCAGGTCGAACATCGTCTCCGGCGTGACGACCTCGTCCTCGAGCGCGCCCGCGACGGTGAAGGCCTTGAACGTCGAGCCGGGCTCGTAGGTGAAGCCGGTGGCCATGTTGCGAAGTGAGTCGGGATCGAGATCGCTGGTATCGCGCGGGTCGAGGCCGGGCCAGTTGGCCATCGCCAGGACCTCCGAGCCGCGCGGGTCCATGACGATCGCCGTTGCCCCGTCGGGCTGATAGGTCTGACCGATCCCGGCGAGAACCCGCTCTGTCTCGGCTTGCAGGCTGGCATCGATCGTCAGCCGCATGTCCGAGCCGGCAGCGGCGGCGGCGATCGTGTCGCGCTCGAGCTCATCACCAAGAGCGTCGCGAACGACATCGCGTTCGCCGTCGGTGCCGTGCAGGACATCTTCCTCAGCGGCCTCGAGCCCGGTCAGCCCCTGGTTGTCGATCCCGGTCGTGCCGATCACCTGGCCCGCGAGCCCGCCCTGCGGATAGATGCGCCGGCTGTCGGGCAGCAGGCCGATGCCGGCGAGGTCGAGCTCGGTGATCTCGGCTGCGGTTTGAAGGTCGATCTTGCGCTCGATGTAGGCGAAGCCCGACTCGGGGTCGGCGAGCAGCGCCAGGATCTCGTCCTGGTCGGTCTTACCGCCGATCGCCTTGGCGAGCTTGTGCGCGGTCGCCTCGGGATCCTCCACCTGATACGGCGTGGCGAAGACCGTTGCCGCGTCCTCGGAGACGGCGAGTTCGGCGCCCGTGCGGTCATAGATGGTCCCGCGCGACCCCGGGACGACGACGGTCTCCACCTGCTGGCCCTTGGCCTCAGCGCTGTACTGGCCGCCGTTTACCCCCTGAACCCAGGCGGCACGAAAGACGACGAGCAAGAACAGGACACAGAACCCCGCAAACAGCAGACCGACCCGGCGATCGATCAGGTTCACGGCGTTGCGACTGCTCCGACCGGGGCCGCGGCGGCCGGATCTGTTGGGGCCGAGGTTGGGGCCGTCGGTGGGGTTGTGACCGCGGGCGCGGGTGCGACCGTCTCTGGCGCGACGGCTGCTGGCTCGACGACCGGCACGGTTTCGACGGGTGCGATCTCTGTCGGGACCACCACCTCCGTGCTCACGGGCGCGATCGCGCCACCGAGCGTGAGCTCGCCGTTTCGCAACCGCTGCGCCGCCTTGGCCGCGTCGTCGGCGCTCGGTCGCAGATAGGTGATCACGCTCGGCGCCGGCCAGCGCAGCCCGAGAGCGGTCGCTGCCGCCTGAACCTCGTCGCGCGAGAGCTTCTCGGCGATCTGGGCGCGGTAGGTCGAGTTGATCCGCGCGAGCTCGTCGGCCGCACTGGCCGCCCGGCTCGAGGATGAGTTGAAGCTCAGCGCCATCACATTGAGCGCGACGATGCCGACGAGCAGACTCCCGAGGAGGCCGATCCACAGGCGTCCACGGGTGAGCCAGACGAAGATGCCGGAGTCGGCAATGCCGCCGACGGCGCCCGCCGTGCGCGCGGCCGCGACCGGTACGAAACCGCCGATCGGCGTCGGAGCACGACGCGGGGCCGGCTTGCGTGCAGGAGCTCGGCGCGCCGGAGCGGTCCGTGCTTTACGGGCTGGGGCCGCACGGGCTGTGCGAGCTCTACGGGCTGGTCGTGTGGCGGTTGCGCTCGGGGCCATGATCGTCACCTGGGCGGGTTTTCGTCAGTTATGCGGGGGTTTCCTGCGCCGGCGAGCTTTCGGGCCACACGTAGGCGCGCCGATGAAGCGCGCGGGTTGCGCTCGATCTCGTCTTGCGACGGCTTCACGGCGCGCCTGGAGATCAGCTCAGCCTCGGCCTCGCCGCCGCAGACACACACCGGCAGCTCGGGCGGGCAGACGCACTCGCGGGCGAGCTCGGTGAGAAAGCGCTTGACGCGACGATCCTCGAGCGAGTGAAACGAGATCGCGGCGAAGCGCCCGCCCTGGGCAAGCAGCGCCCACGCGGTGGGCAGAGCCCGATCGAGCGCGGCGAGCTCACCGTTGACCGCGATCCGAATCGCCTGAAACGTCCGCTTGGCGGGGTGGCCGCGACCAAAACGGTAAGCGGGCGGCACTGCTGCACGAACTGCGTCGACGAGCTCTGACGTCGTCTTAAGCGGTCGCAGCCGGACAATCGAAGCTGCGATCGAGCGGGCGTAGCGCTCCTCGCCGAGGTCGCGCAGGATCGTCGCCAGGCGACTTTGAGGCCACTCGTTTACGACCTCAATCGCGGACAGCGCCTGAGAGCTGTCCATGCGCATGTCGAGCGGCGCGTCGTATGAATAGGAGAAGCCGCGCTCCCAGGCGTCGAGCTGCATCGACGACATCCCCAGGTCCATGAAGATCAGCTCCGGGCTGACGCCCTCGGCCGCCAGCCGTTCGAGGCCATCGGCGAAATCCGCGGCGAGAAAGCGGCTGGCACAGCCGAGCTCGGCTTCGATCTCGCCGTAGCGCTCGCGCGCGACGGGATCACGATCGATCGCGATCAGCGTGCCGGTAGGGCCGATGCGCTCGGCGATCAGGCGCGAGTGGCCGCCGCCGCCGAAGGTGCAGTCGACGACCGCGTCCCCCGGCCCGGGCTCGGCCAAAGCGATCAGCTCGCTGGCGAGAACCGGAATGTGTTCGATCGGCATATAGGTCAGTGTGGCCATCTGCGCCGGGCTCATTGCGGCGGTCCGGCGGCGAGCTTCTCCGCCATCAGCCCGGCCTGCTGATCGATCTCGGCGTAGTGCTGACTCCACGTCTTCGGGTTCCAGACCTCGGCATGGTCACCGGCGCCGACAACTAGGCATTGACCGGCGAGCCCAGCGTGGTCGATCAGGTGTCGGGCGATTCGCATGCGCCCGGCCGAGTCGAGCGTCTCGTCTTGGGCTGAGGCATTGAAGCGGCGGTTCATCATCCGCCCGTCCTGACCCAGGGGGTTGAGTCCGCCGAGGAAACGCTGGCTGAAGTCTTCATAACCTTGCGGCGAGTAGACCTCGACGCAGGGGTCGAGGCCCGCGACGAGAACGATCCCCTCGGATAGCTGTCCGCGCCATCGGGCTGGGACGGTGAGGCGATCTTTGGAATCGAGGCTGTGCTCGTACTGACTGCGAAAGGCCATGTCGTCGGAGGCCGAGTTGAGGGTTGAGGTTCGATTCGGGGAAGTTGGGACCGAAGTGGCGAGGTGGGAGGAGCCTCACCACTCCGGTCCTTGGGTCAACTCGTTCGGCCACGCTAACCCACTTTCACCCACTTTGCAACACGAACTTGCATATTTGAGCGTTTCTTTGCATTCGGCCTGCTTGTAGGGTGCTCGCGATGACCGAGGTCGCACAGATTCCCGACGACGCGGGCGACACCCGCGGACGTCACTTCAAGCGCCTGATGGCGAGCCCGGTCACGCTGGCGTTGACAGCGGTGGTCGCGGGCATCGCCCTGGTCGCAGTCGGAGCCCAAGCCGGGTTCGGCATCGGCGCGGCGGCGGCCGGCGCTGTCGTCGTTGTGGCTGTGATCTGCGTCTTCGCCCTCGCCAACTCGGCGGCCCACGACGACTTCTTCAACGCCTATGCGCGGGGGCGCAAGCTGGCCCGAATCGATGGCAAGACAGACCTGCCGCCGCTGACGCCGCTACTTCGCCGGGGTGATCATCGCTACGCCGAGCAGCGCTTTAACGGGGTCTTGCCGGGCGGGCTCGACGGCAGCCTCTGCCTCTACACGTTCGAGGAGGAGAGTCGCGACTCCGACGGCAACAAGCAGACCACCTACATGAAGTACACGGTCGTGATCACAGACCTCCCGGCATCGGCAGGGCTGATGCACGAGCTGTTCTGCCAGCGGCGCTTCGGCTTTCGCTTCCTCGACGGCGCCGAGGACGCGTTTCGTAAGCGCCAGCGTGTCCAGCACGAATCCGAGGCCGTCGACAAGCAGTTCGAGGTCTTCATCGGCGAGCACGACGACATGAACACGGCGCGCCAGGTTCTCTCGCCCACGTTCTTGGTCTGGCTCGAGAGTCACTCACCCGAGGCGTTTGCCTTCGAACTCGTCGCCGGCTCGCTGGTAACCAACGTCAAGGGACACAAGAAGAGCTCGAGCGAGCTCGACGTCCTCTGCACCGCTTCGGCTGCGGTCGCGCGCCGGATCCAGGAAGAGGCGGCGGAGCTGAGCGCGCCGGCGCACTAACCTGAGCGCATGTGCAGAAACATCCGCACCCTTCATAACTTCGAGCCACCCGCGTCCGCCGAGGAGGTTGAAGCCGCAGCCCTGCAATACGTTCGCAAGGTCAGCGGTTCGACCAAGCCGTCACGAGCCAATGCCGAGGCCTTCGACCGCGCCGTCGCCCAGGTGGCGGAGGTAACGCGCGAGCTGCTTGACGAGCTCGTTACCTCGGCGCCGCCGAAAGATCGCGAGATCGAGGCGGCCAAGCGCAAGGCGCTGGCAGCCAAGCGCTACGCGACCGCGGCCTAGGGTTCCAGCTCAGAACGGCAGCGAGTCCGCCAGCGAGTCGACGACCCAGTCGCCGCCGGCGTTTCGCAGCGCGTCAGCGTCGTACTCGCCGGTGGCGACGCTGAGCACCTTGACGCCGGCGCCGTGGCCGGCCTCGATGTCCAGCGGCGTATCGCCGACAGCGATCGAGGCGTCGCGATCGAGGCGGCCTCCCGAGACCAGGTCGGCCCGTTCGAGGGCCTTGCGACAGACGTCGACGCGCTCGAGGGCGTCGGAGCCGTAGCCACCGAAGCTGAAGAAGTGGTTGAGGTTCGCGCGCGCGAGCTTGACGTGGGCGGCGATCTCCGTGTTGCCGGTGATCAGGCCGACCAGGCGTGCTTCGCCGCGAAGACGGTCGAGCGTCTCGACCACATGGGGCATCAACCGGTAGTTCGGTGAGCGCTCCACTTCCTCGGGCAGGTAGCTGTGGCGCGCGGCCATCAACGCGCTGATCTCGGCGGCGCTGGGCTCGCGCCCGATCGCCCCGCGAAAGCAAGCGAGTCCGACCTGGGGGTCGGGCACACCCTTCCCCGTGTAGTCGCTGACCTCGATCTCGACCCCCTGAAGCTCGAGGAACGCCCGTTTCCAGGCGCGGTCGCTGGCGCCACCGGTCGAGATCAAGGTGCTGTCGACGTCAAAGAGGATCGCGGCTACGGGTTCAGCCATGGGGCATGCTTCGGCGAGCGCGATAGCGGCGGATGAGCGCGTTGGTCGAGCTGTCGTGGCCGAGCTCGGACTCGCCGCTGGCCTGCAGCTCGGGCACTATCCGCTTCGCCAGGACCTTGCCGAGCTCGACTCCCCACTGATCGAATGAGTCGATGCCCCAGATCACCCCCTGGGTGAAGACGCTGTGCTCATACAGAGCGACGAGGCTGCCGAGGGTTCGCGGATCGAGCCGCTGGGCGAGGATCGTGTTCGTCGGGCGGTTGCCGGTGAAGACGCGGTAGGGCTCGTCGGAGTCGCTGCCGAAGGCGAGCGCCTCGGCCTGGGCGAAGACGTTTGCGAGCAGCAGGTCGTGGTGGTCGCCGAGCGGGTTCAGCGACTCGTGGAAGCCGATCAGATCGCAGGGGATCAGCTTCGTTCCCTGGTGGATCAACTGATAGAAGGAATGCTGGCCGTTGGTCCCGGGCTCGCCCCAGTACACGGCCCCGGTCTCGTAGTCGACCTGTTCGCCGTCGACGGTGACGTGCTTGCCGTTGGACTCCATCGTCAGCTGCTGCAAATAGGCGGGGAAACGCTTGAGGTACTGCTCGTAGGGCAGCACCGCAATCGTCTGCGCGGCGAAGAAGTCGGCGTACCAGACCCCCAGCAGCCCGAGCAGCGCAGGCAGATTCTCCAGCGTCGGGGTGTCGAGGAAGTGCTCATCGATCGCGTGAAAGCCCGCCAGCATCTCGGCGAACGCCTCAGGGCCGATCGCGACCATGGTCGAGAGCCCGATCGCCGAGCCCATCGAATAGCGACCGCCGACCCAATCCCAAAAGCCGAACATGTTCTCGGTGTCGATGCCGAACTCCGAAACGGCATCGGCGTTGGTCGAAACGGCGACAAAGTGCTTTGCGACCGAGCTCTCTTGGCCTCCGAGCCCGGCGAGCGACCACTCCCGGGCGGTGCGGGCGTTGGTCATCGTCTCGAGCGTGGTGAACGTCTTCGAGGCGACGATGAACAGTGTCTCGGCCGGGTCGAGGTCGCGGGTCGCCTCGGTGAAGTCGGTGCCGTCGACGTTGGAGACGAAGCGCAAGCGCAGGTCCCGTGACGAGTAATGACGCAGAGCCTCATAGGCCATCACGGGGCCAAGGTCGGAGCCGCCGATGCCGATGTTGACGATGTTTCGGATCGGCTTCGCGGTGTGGCCGGTCCACTCGCCGTTGCGGATGCGCTCGGCGAACGCCGCCATGCGGTCAAGGACTTCGTGAACGTCGGCGACGACGTCCGTACCGTCGACGATCAGCGAGCGCTCGCGCGGCATCCGCAGCGCGGTGTGGAGCACCGCTCGATCCTCGGTGACGTTGATGTGCTCGCCGGCGAACATCGCCGCCCGGTGGCCGGCCAGGTCGCGGTCGTCGGCGAGCGCTGCCAGCAACTTCAGCGTCTCGTCGGTGATGCGGTTCTTGGAGTAGTCGCAGAAAAGCCCCGCGGGGCCCGCGGTCTCGACCGTCATGCGTTCGCCGCGCCCGGGGTCGGCGTCGAACAGCTCGCGCAGGTTGCGCGGTTCGAGCTCAGCGTGATGGCGTTCGAGGGCCTGCCAGGAGTCGAGCTGGCGCAGGGCCGTCATCTGGTTGAGCGGGCTCGCTCGATCGCGATCAGGCGACCGCTTCTTGCTGCTCTGCGATCGTCGAAAGCAACTCGCGCCAGGAGCCGACGAAGGAATCAGCGCCGTCGGATTGCAGCTTCGCGGCGACTGCGTCGGTGTCGATTCCGGCCTCGGCGAAGGCCGCGAAGGTTTCCTCGGCGTCACCACCGTCGGTCGGGATCGGCTCGCCCACCTCACCGTGCTCGGCGAAGGCGAGCAGGGCCTTCTCGGGCATCGTGTTCACGGTCAGCGGCGAGGCGAGGCCCTCGACATAGAGAACGTCGGGCGCATCGGGGTCCTTGGTCCCGGTGCTGGCGTAGAGCAAGCGCTGCGGGCGCGCACCCTCGTTGACGAGCTCGAGCCAAGCGTCCGATTCGAGCAACTCGCGATAGGCCGCGTAGGTTCGCTTGCCGACCGCGAGCCCGAGCGTGTTGCGCAGCTCCGGCGGCGCCGCGTCGTAGACGGCCGCATCCCAGCGGCTGATGAACAGGGAGGCCACCGACGCCACGTTGGGATCGAGTCCCGCCTCGATACGACGGCGGATCCCGCGCATATAGGCCTCGGCTGCACCGTGGTAGTGCTCGGTCGAGAACAGCAACGTGACGTTGATCGGGATCCCGGCGAAGATCGACTCCTCGATCGCGGTCTGCCCGGCGATCGTTCCCGGGATCTTGATGAAGAAGTTGGAGTCGACGCGCTCCCAGAGCTCGGCGGCCTGCGTGATCGTTGACTCGTCGTCGTTGGCGAGCAGCGGCGAGACCTCGAGCGAGACGCGCCCGTCGACGCCGTCGGTGCGCTCGTGCACGCCCTTGAACAGTTCCGCGGCGCGACGCAGATCGGTGATCGCCAGCTCGAAGAAGAGGTCGTCTCCGTCCAAGCCCTGCTCGCGCAGCTCGGCCATCTGCTCGTCGTAAGCGTCGCCGTCGCCGATCGCCTTGTCGAAGATCGTCGGGTTCGAGGTCAGGCCGGTGATCGAGAGCTCGTCGATGTAGCCCTCGAGGGTGCCGTCGTCGAGCATCGTTCGCGTGATGTTGTCGACCCACAGGCTCTGGCCGAGGTCATGGAGTGCTTCGGTTGGCTTCATCGTGTAGATGCTAGTCGCTAGTTGCCAGTTAGATTCCCCCAACGTGAGCTCGACCACAGAGGTGGAAAAACGGACTGCGGCCGAGGCGGCCGCTGAGCTGGTCGCAGACGGGATGGTGGTCGGCCTTGGGACTGGCACGACCGTCGCTCATCTGCTGCCGGCCCTCGCCGCTCGCAAGCTCGACATACGCTGCGTGGCGACCTCGGATGCGACCGAGCGAACGGCGGCCGAGCTCGGGATCCGGGTCGAGCCGTTCGACCGGCTCGATCGCCTCGACATCGCCATCGACGGCGCCGATCAGATCGACCCCGACGGCTGGCTGGTCAAAGGCGGCGGCGGGGCGCACACACGCGAGAAGATCGTCGCCGCAGCCGCCGAGCGCTTCGTTGTCATCGCCGACTCCACGAAGACCGTCGAGCAGATCACGGCTCCGATTCCCGTCGAGCTGCTGACTTTCGGCCTCGAGGCGACGATGAAGGCGCTCGGCTCGGTCGCGCTTCGCGACGGCGCACCCCCCTCCCCCGACGGCGGCGTGATCGCCGACTACTCGGGCGACGTCGGCGACCTGATCATGACCGCGGGCCTGCTTGCCGCGACACCAGGCGTCGTCGATCACGGTCTGTTCGCGCCGGGGCTGGTCAGCGAGGTGCTCGTGGGCCGGGGTGACTCGGTTGAACGGATCGATGTGCGAGTTGGCGGGAGTGGTCAGTGAGGGGTTGGACCTGCCGTTGATCCTGCAACCGCGGCCTCGGCATCCGCGACCAAAACCGCGTCGCTCGCCTGCACCAACCCCGCCGGAATCGATTGGTCCCCCGCCCGTAGCTTCGCCAGCGGCTCGCGCTTCTCGGCGCCGGTGACGAGCCACAGTATCCGGCGCGCCGCCGCAAGCGCCGGGAACGTCAGAGTCATCCGTCGTAGCCCCTGGTACTCGCCGGTCATCGCCACCAGCCGATCGTCGACGTCGAGCACTGGGTCGCCCGGCACCAGCGAAGCGGTATGCCCGTCGGCCCCCAGGCCCAAATGGACGAAATCGAGGTGCTCGGGGAGAGACTCCGCATATGCCGCCGCCGCGGCGTCGAGGTCGGTCTCGGTCACCGCCATCGGGCGAATCCGTGCCATCGCCTCGGCGGGCACCGAGGCGAGCAGGCTCGTGAGGTTGCGCTCCGGGTCGCCTTCAGGCGCGACTCGCTCGTCCACCTGAAACAGCTTGATCCGGCTCCAGTCGAGGTCAGCGGCGCCAAGCAGCTCAAACATGCGCCAGGGGGCGCGGCCGCCACTGGCCGCGAGGGTGAAGGCGCCGCGCTGCGCGATCGCCGCGGCAGCGGCTTCGGCGATCAGCTCGGCGCCGGTTCGCGCCGCCTGCTCGGGATCCGGTACGACCTCGACGCGGGAGATGCCGATCTCAGTCCTTCTTCTCGTCGTGGCCGCCGAACTGCTTGCGCATCGCCGACAGCGTCCGGTTGGCGAAATCGTCGAGATCGCGCGAGGCAAAGCGCGAGAAGAGCGCGCTCGAAAGCACCGGTGCGGGCACACCTTCCTCGATCGCCGCGACCGCGGTCCAGCGACCTTCGCCGGAGTCTGAGACGCGTCCAGCGAAGCCATCGAGGGTCGGGGACTCATGCAGAGCGGTGGCCGTCAGGTCGAGCAGCCAGGAGCCGATGACGCTGCCGCGACGCCAGACCTCGGCGACCTCGGGGATGTCGATGTCGAAGCGATAGAAGTCGGGGTCGGTGAGCGGAGCGGTCTCCGCGTCGGACTCGCGCTGGTGCTCGCCGGCGTCGGCGTTGTGAAGGATGTTGAGGCCCTCGGCGTAGGCGGCCATGACCGCGTACTCGATCCCGTTGTGGACCATCTTGACGAAGTGCCCGGCACCGCTCGGGCCGCAATGCAGGTAGCCGTTCTCAGCCGGCGTCGGCTCGCCCTCGCGCCCGGGTGTGCGATCGGCGGCGTCAACGCCAGGAGCCAGCGTCGCGAAGATCGGCTCGATCCGCGCAAACGCGTCGTCGGGGCCACCGATCATCAGGCAGTAGCCGCGCTCGAGCCCGAAGACACCGCCGGAGGTGCCGCAATCGAGATAGTCGATGCCCTTGCTGGCGAGCTCGCCGGCGCGACGGAGGTCGTCGCGGTAGTAGGAGTTTCCGCCATCGATGATCGCGTCGCCCGACTCGAGCCGGGAGCCGAGCTCCTTGACCGTCGACTCGGTGATCTCTCCTGCGGGGACCATGACCCAGGCGGTGCGAGGCGGCTCGAGCTTTGCGACGAAGTCGTCGAGCGAGTCGGCGCCTGTCGCGCCGTCGGCGGCGAGAGCGCCGACGGCGTCGGCACTGACGTCGTAGACGACGCACTCGTGCCCATCGCGCATCAAGCGCCGAACTATGTTCGCTCCCATGCGGCCGAGTCCGACCATGCCGAGTTGCATGAGGCAGATACTGTCAGGAGTCGTCGAACAGCATCGAGGCGCCGATCGCGCCGCCGAAATCGCCGAGCGAGGCGAGCAAGATCGCCGGTGGGTTCTCATCTACGAACAGGTGCTTGGCCATGCGCTTGCGGATCTTCTCCACATAGGGCTCACCCAGGCGCAGGCCGAGACCACCACCGATGATCACCGCCTCGACATCGAGCAGGTTGACCGCCGATGCGGCCGCGGCCGCGATCGCCTTGATCGCGCGATCGACCAGCTTTTTGGCCATCGGGTCATTGGCGTCGAGCGCACGCTCCCAGATCGACGACGTCAGGCGCTCGCGATCGCGCTGCCCCATGATCTTGAAGAGAGCCGTCTTCTCGCCATCGGCGTAGTCGCGGCGCGCCTTCGCCTCCATCGCCTTGCGCCCCGCGTAGGCCTCCATGCAGCCTTTGCGCCCGCACGGGCAGCGCGCACCGCCACGCTTGACCACCATGTGACCGATCTCGCCCGCCGCTCCGCGCCCGGTCCATGGCTCGCCTCCGAGGATGAGGCCGCCGCCGACGCCAGTGCCCCAGAAGACACCCAGCATCGACTCGTAGGGACGCCCGGCTCCGAGCTTGAACTCGGCCATGGTCGCGACGTCGACATCGTTGCCGATCAACACGGGCGCGCCGAGCGCTTCAGACAGACGCGGCCCGAGCGGGTAGCTGCCGTCCCATGCGGGCAGGTTGGTGGCGTTGGAGACGCTGCCGGTCTCAGCGTCGGTGTCGCCGGGAGCACCGACCCCGATGCCACCGAGGGAGTCCGTCGCGACCTCGGCAGCGTCAGCGGCTTCGATCAGAGCGGCCGCCATCTGCTCGGCGACGTCGGCGGGCCCGCCATCGGTCGGTGTCGGCCGGCGTGCGTCGCCAACAACATCGCCGTTCGCCGACACAATCGCGGCCTGGATCTTTGTTCCGCCGAGGTCGATGCCTCCACGCAGGGCGGCCGTGCTCATCGCGCGAGTCTATAAATGAGAAAGCAGCGAGTCGGAATGGGCGATGACAGCTGCAAACAGCACCAGCAGCACAGACGGCACGAGGACAAGGGCGACAACGAGCTGGATCTTCGGCGCCGCACGTGCCGCTCGCTCCTCGACCTTGCGGCGCGCGTCGCCGCGAAGCGCCGTCGCCTGCAGGTGTAGTTGCTCGGCCAGCGGCGACCCGTAGGCCTTGGAACGTTCCAGGGCGGATGCCAGCGCCCCAACCTCGGCACCCGGAATCCGCCCGCGCAGCGCCTCGATCGCGTCTCGGGTGGAGGTCCCGCATTCGATCTCGGCCACGGTCGCGGCGAGCTCGCTCGCAAGCGGGCCACTGGTGCCCCCGGCGATCTCGCCGAACACCGTCGCTGGATTGCGCCCTGCGCCGGCACCGACAGCGAGCATGTCGAGCGCATCCGGGAGCGAGGCGATGAAGCGATCGCGGCGCCTTCGCGCGCTCCGCTCGAGCACAGCGTCGGGGCCGAAGAATCCGCCTGCGAGCAGGCCGGCGGCGACGATCAGCCCGAGTCGCGGCGACAGCACGGGCACCGCGACGAACGCGATCACGCAACCCAGGCCCGCGCAGGCGACCTTGACGGCGAGGATGGCGCGAGCGTCGAGTCCCCGGACAAGCCCGGCTCTGGCGATCAGATCGGCCAGTCCCAAGCGCATCGCCAGCTCGTCGAGCGAGCGCGCACGCCCGCCCGAGATCGAACCGAGCGCGCCACGGGCGCCGGCGCCAAGTCGTTCGCCGACGCCGCCGGCAAGCTCCCAGATCGCAGCGAAGACCAAGACGACGGCGATGGCGGCCAGCACCGGGCTCACGGCGACGTCACCCGGCTCAGCCGCCTGATCGCGGCAAACCCTGCGATCTGGACCGCGGCGGCCGCTGCCAGCAATGCGGCCGAAGCAGAGTCGGCGAGCAGGCCGCCGACGAATCCGGGCTCCAGCAGCTCGGCGAGCAGAGCCGCGCCGACCGGCATTGCGACGACTAGCAGCCCGGTGAAGCGCGCCTGCGCCGTCGCTGATCGCGCGTCGGCCTCGGCCCGGTCGCGCTCCGCCGAGGCCGCCGCGAAGCGACGCAGCAGGGTCGCAAGATCGCCGCCGGCTAGCTGCTGGGACTGAAGCGCGGCGGCGAACGAGTCGATTCGCGGCGAATCGACTCGCCTGCGTAGCCCGGCGAGCGCGTCGCGCGTCGGCGCCCCGAGGTTGAGCTCAGCTCGCACGCGCTCCATCTCACGTGCCGGCGGACCCTCGAGCGACGCGGCGGCGGCGCCCAGAGCGGCGCGCGGCGAACGGCCTGCTCCCAGCGCATCGGCAACCGCCGTCGCCACTTCCGGCAACCCACACTCGACCGCGCGGCGATACGACGCGCGGCGTCGCGCCACCGCCGACGCCGCCGCCACGGGCCCGGCCGCGGCCAGCAACGGCGCCGGGCCCGGGCCGAGCACGGCGAAGGCGCCGGCGAGGATCATCAGGCTGCCGACGATCCCCAGCCGGCGTCGCTCCGCCTCGGTCGGCGCGTATCCCTCGCGGCCCGCGCGTCGAAGCGGCTCGATCGCAGTTCCAAGCCAGCGCGCCGCCGCTGGGAAGGCGATGACCGCCTCGCGAAGCGCGACCGCGCCAAGTCCTCCCGCGCCTGCGGCGAGCGCGACGGCACCGAGCTGGGGCGCGGTCATTGCCGCCTCCAGAGCTCGCGCACGCCGACTCCGGCGGCCGCGCGCAGCACCTCTGAGATCTCGTTCACCTGGCGTGAACCTGCCGGCCCGCGAGTCATATGCACGACGAGGTCGACACCGCGGGCCAGCTGTTCGCGGATCGCCTCGTGGGGCAAGCCGACACCCGCCATCAGGGCCAAGGTCTCGATCCGCCGCAGCGCATCCTCAGGCGAGTTCGCGTGCACGGTGCTGAGCGCACCATCGTGTCCCGTGTTAAGTGCCGTCAGCAGATCGAGCGCCTCGGCGCCCCGGACCTCGCCGATGACGATGCGATCCGGGCGCATGCGCAGTGCGTTTCGCAAGAGGTCACGGATCGAGACCTCGCCCCGTCCCTCGATCGACGCCGGCCGGCTCTCGAGGCGGACGACGTGGGGTTGGCGCAGGCGCAGCTCAGCCGCATCCTCGATCGTGACCACGCGCTCGATCGGGTCGATCCAAGCCGAGAGCGCATTTAGCAACGTCGTCTTGCCCGTTCCGGTGCCGCCCGAGACCACGATGCTGCGCCGAGAGCGCACCGCGTCTTCGAGCAACTCGGCGCACAGGCCCGACAGGGTGCCCGAGGCCACCAGCGCGGCCGGGTCGGGGCGAACGGCGGTGAAGCGACGCACCGACAGCGCCGGGCCGTCGACGGCGAGTGGCGGGATGACGACGTTGACGCGCGAGCCGTCGGCGAGTCGGGCGTCGGCCATCGGGCTGAGCTCATCAACGCGACGACCGACCGGTGCGAGGATGCGCTCGATCGCGTCGCGCAGTTCCTGCTCGGAGTCGAAGCACACCTCGCTGCGCTCGATCTGGCCGCGGCGCTCGACGTAGACGGTCTCGTGGCCATTGACCATCACCTCCTCGACGTCATCGTCAGCCAGCAGCGCTTCCAGCGGACCGAGCCCGACCGTGTCGCGAAGGATCAGCTCGGCGATCTGCTCGCGGCGGGCGTCCGAGAGTACGGCCGCGGTCTCGTCGACGAGCTCGCGAACGGTCGCTTCGAGCGAAACGCCGTCAACAGCCTCGCCGCGGCGACGATCGACCAGCCGCAGGCGCAGGTCGGCGGCGACAACACGAGCGTGGTCATCGGGGGTGGCGATATCTCGTAGAGGCGACCGCCTTGGCGATCTCTCCCCTCCGGCATGAGAGGCTGGCCCGATGGACGGGCTGGAGCTCTTGGTCGTTGCGGCCGTACTCGTCGGGATGTCGATTCAGGCCGCGATCGGCTTCGGCTTTGCCTTCTGCGTTGCGCCTGCAGCGTTCGCCGTCTATCCCCCGGCCCAAGCGGTGATGCTGATCTTGATCCTCGCGATCGCGATCAACCTGTTGGTGCTGTTTGCCGAACGACGCCCGACGCAGGTCGCGGCATCCGAAGCGGCGACGATCGTGGTTGCGGCTGTGCCAGGAGCGCTGATCGGGGTGTGGCTGCTCGAGAGCCTCGACCAGCGTCTGTTGCAGATCCTGGTTGGCGTCGTCATCCTGGTCGGCGCCGCAGTTCAGATCCGCGCGACGACGCGCGCCCGCCGGCGCACCTTCGCGACCGAACGCAATGCCGTGGGAGTCGAGCTCGCCGCGGGCTTCGTCGCGGGGATGCTGACGACATCGATCAGCGTCAACGGGCCGGTGCTGGTGCTCGCCTTGACCCACCTGGGCTTGCGCGGGCATCCGCTGCGCGACTCGCTTGCCGCAATATTGCTTGGCCTCAGCCTCGTCGCGGTGGCGATCATCGCGGCCACGGTTGGCCTCTCCGAGAGCCTGCCCGACGGCGTCATCCTCGCCGCTTGCGTCCCTGCCCTCCTGCTTGGTCATCGCATCGGTGCAGCGGCCTTCGGCACCCTGACCGAGCACAGCCACCATCGTCTTGCGCTCATTGCCGCCGGCTTCGGCGGCCTGCTCAGCATCGCCGTTGCCCTGCTGTGAGTTGGCGAGCCTGCTCAGCTCCCGATCAAGCGCACCGATCGAGCAAAGCTCTCTGCATGGATCAGCTTCAGCGATTGACCCCGGGTGAGCGCTAGAACCGCAGTCCACGAATCGCCGCCGGACGGCGACACGAGCTCGTCGGACCCGGCGCCAGACGTCGCTGGAGCCAGCTCGAGCAGCCTGACGCCCGCAGCGGCGACGTAGGTTCGCCCAGCGCCGCCGCCAGGACCCGGTTCGCTTGTGACGACGACGTCGACGTGCCTGCTCGGGCCCGCCGAATCCGCGAGCGATCCCGCCGCCTGCACGGCGATCTCGACCGGGCGATGGCCGGGTTCGAGCCGCTGAGGCGAGTCTCGACTGAGGCTGGCTTGGGGTGTTCGCGCGAGCTGAGAGGTGAGGACGTAGCCGCCGGCTGGAATCGTCGCAGCCGGGGTCTGTCCCAGCGCCTGGTCGGTCGAGATCAGGGCGTCGGGAGGAACGAAGGTGGCCGGAACCCGGCGCAAGGCGAGTGAGCGTCGCAGTATCTCAGCGCTGAGCTTCTGCCCGGCGGCCAGCGGCTGTGCTGCGACGAGGACCTCGCGCAGTTCGCCGTACTCACCCTTGGCATCGGTGCTCGCGCCCGTCGCCGCCGCAGCTAGTCCGGCGCACAACGCGGCCGCCGTGGCGAAGCCCGCAGCACGTGTGCGTCGACTCATCGCGCCGGTGCCAGCGGCAGCTCGAGCACCGCTGTGGCGCCGGCGTCATGGCGGCAGGCCGCGAAGCGACCGCCGCACGCCTGGGCGACATCGGCAACAAGCCGGAGACCGTGCCCGCGGCGCACGTCGTGTCGCGCGCGGCCGAGATCGCGCCGCAGCGGTAGCTCAGCCTCGCCCTGGCGCTCGGGAGCATGACGCCAAAGCCCGGCATCGGCACCGTCTGCGACTAGCAGTCGCAGGTGCTGCGCACGAACGACGCCATCGACGCGGATCGGCCCGCGACCATGCTCGATCGAGTTTGCAAGCAGGTTGTCGAGCGCCCGGCTCAGAGCTGCGTCATCGCAGCGAACGAGCGAGCAGCTTGCGTTCCATGAAAGCGACAGGCCTCGCCCGCACGCGGCTGCGGCGGGCTGCCAGCGCGCGACCGCGGCCGCGGCGACCGGACGGACTTCGACGGGACTGGCTCCATCCTCGGCTCGACCGCCGTTTACCTCGCGGTCGAGCAGGCCGAGCGCCGCGAGCGCTTGATCGATCTGGTCGCGACCGGCGAGCGCCCGATGCGAGCTCGCCAGAGCCAGGGCTTGTAGCGGGCGGCGCAGCTCGTGAAGCGCGCGATTGAGGCGCAGCCGGCGCCGCTGCGATCGCACCCTCTCGGCCACGCCGGCAACGCCGGCAAAGGCCAGCGTCAACCCGACTGGCCAAGCTGCGGGAACAGTGTCGGCGATCGGCTCGATCATCTCACGCCAGCGGATCAGCACCGTCGACAAGCCGATAGCCAACGCCCCAGCAGTTGACGATGAACCTCCCGGACTCGGGATCGAGCTTGCGGCGCAATCGGCTTGCGTGCGAGTCGAGCGTGCGCGTGCGCCCAAGCGAGCGGTAGCCCCAAACGTTTCGCAGCAGTTCTTCCTTGGTGAAGACGTGATGAGGATCGGTGGCGAGCATCCGCAGCAGCGCGAACTCCTTGTTGGCGAGCTGAATCGGCTCGCCACCAACGCGGACCTCGCGCCGCGAGGTGTCGATCCAGATCTCGCCGACGCGGATCGGGCCCCTGCGACGGCCGTCGCGCCGGCGCAGAACCGCGTGCATGCGGCCGATCACCTCCTGGATGTGAAAGGGCTTGACGACGTAGTCGTCGGCGCCGCAGTCGAGGCCGCGGACGCGATCGGCATCGCTCGAGCGACCGCTGAGCACGATCACCGGCAGATCCGGGTCGTAGCTGCCGGTGATGCCCTCTGAGGCGCGGATCTCGCGCAGGACCTCGAGTCCGCCGGCATCGGGGAGGTTCAGATCCAACAGCAGCAGGTCGGGCTGGTTGAAGTGACAGAGACGAAGGGCATCTGCCGCCAGCGGCGCGGGCAGCGCGGCGAAGCGCTCGGCCTCGAGGTGGTCGCACAAGAGCTCCAGCGTCGGCTCGTCGTCATCGCAGACGACGACCCGCGCCAGCGGCTGGTCGATCGGCAAGATCACAGCTCGTCAGCCGTGGCCGAAGGCAGCTCCAGCACAGCATCGGCATCGCGTTGGCGGACCACCCGGTTGGGCCCAACCGCCGGCAGGACCAGGAAGGGGCGTTGCTCGCGGTCATAGAAGACGAGGTCGATCGCGAAGCGCATGCCGAAGGTATGGATGCTGTGACAGCGGGGGATGAGTAGCCCCGCGCCCGCCCGCTCGAGCCCCAGGAAGGCGAGCCCGAGCAGGCGGGAGGGGAAGTCGACCGCCACCGGGACCTGCCTCGAAGCCACCTCGGCGAGCGGGACGCGACTGAAGCGGCGGGGGACAGCGGGTGCGGTCACGGCGCCTACAAGCCCGCCTCGGCCGAGCCCGCCCCCGAGCGTCGAGAACCCCTCAGCTACAAATAAACGCGATGCATACCGACCTCGCCCTGTTCACGATTCTCGCGACCGTCGTCGCGCTGCTGATCGCTGCGCAGCTGCTTCGGGTTCCGTATCCGATCCTGATGGTGCTCGGCGGACTCGGGCTCGCCCTGATCCCGGAGATGCCCGACGTCGAGCTCGAGCCGGACCTTGTCCTGCTGATCTTGTTGCCGCCGCTGCTCTACGCCGCCGCGTTCTTCACGCCGCTGCGCGAGCTGCGCCGCAACGTGCGGCCGATCGGCTTGCTCGCGATCGGCTTGGTCTTGGTGACGATGACCGTCGTCGCGGTGATGGCTCATGTCGCGCTCGGCTTCGGCTGGGCCGAGGCGTTCGTCTTGGGCGCCATCGTCTCCCCCACCGATCCCGTCGCCGCAACCGCGATTGCCCGGCGTCTGCGCGTGCCCGGGCGCATCGTCACGATCGTCGAGGGCGAGAGCCTGATCAACGACGGCACCGCCTTGGTCGCCTACAAGTTCGCCGTTGCGGCCGTCGTCACCGGCAGCTTCAGCGCCCTCGACGCCAGCCTCGAATTCGTCGTCTCGGTCGTCGGCGGCATCGGCGTCGGCATCGGCATCGGGGCCCTGATCGCGCTTGTTCGCAGCCGCCTCGACAACCCGCCGGTCGAGATCACGATCGCTCTGTTCAGCGCCTACTTCGCTTACCTGCCCGCCGAGGCGATGGGCGTCTCCGGGGTCCTCGCCGCGGTCACCGTCGGCATCTTCATGGGCCGCTTGACCTCGCGGCTGACCACGCCGACCACGCGAATCCAGAACCTGGCCGTGTGGGAGATCGTCACCTTCCTCCTCAACTCGGCGCTGTTCGTGCTCGTCGGGCTGCAGCTGCCGACGGTAGTCGAGGCGATCGGCGGACTCGACTCGGGCGGGTTGATCCGCGACGGTCTGCTGATCGCATGACCGTAATGCTGGTACGCGTGGCCTGGGTCTTCCCACTGACCTATTTGCCTCGCCTGCTGTCGAAAAAGATTCGCGAGCGCGACCCGGTCCCGCCCTGGCAGAACATCCTCATCGTCTCTTGGACCGGAATGCGAGGCGCGGTCTCGCTTGCCGCCGCGCTGGCCTTGCCATTGACCGTCGACGGCGGTGGCGAGTTCCCCAACCGTGAGCTGATCGTGTTCCTGGCGTTCTCGGTAATCCTCGGCACCCTGCTGATCCAGGGGTTGACGCTGCCCGTGTTGATCAAGCTGCTGGATGTCGACGATCGCGATGAGGAGATCGAGCGCGAGGAGAACGAGGCTCGGCTTGCGACGACCCAGGCTGCGCTGGCTCGCCTTGACGAGCTCGACGCTGAGGACTGGGTCATGGACGGCACCGTCGATCGCGTGCGGGGCGCCTATGAGTACCGCGAGCGGCGCTTCACGGCGCTTGTCCCTGACGGCGAGTTCGACGGCGGCCTCGACGGCGACGGGGTCGACTACGAGGAGCGCAGCGCCGCCTATCAGCGACTTGTGCGCGAGGTGCTCGAAGCGCAGCGAACGACGCTCGCTCAGTTGCGCGATGAGGGCAAAATCAACGACGACGTCTTGCGCCGGATCGAGCGCGAGCTCGACCTCGAGGACACCCGTCTGGAGATCTGATGGCCCGAACCGCAGCCCCTTCGACGCCGGAGGTGCAAACCCTCGTTCAGCGCCGCCAATGCGAATGCGCCAAGCTTCGGACTTGGACAAGATGCTCGCACCTGGGAGTGCCCCACTGGGAGTGATCGGGGCAAGTACGGAAAGCCGAAAGCACGTGGAGAAGGCAACTCGAAGAGGCAACTATGAGTCGGGCTCGGACTACGTCCTCGAGTACGGCGAGCTGCGCTTCTCGTTCAACGAGCAGGATTTCTCACAGCGTGTCGAGCAAGCCGCGGTAAAGCTCGACTTCGTCGATCACGGCTTGGTCTTCGAAGAGCTCCACGATCTGCTCGAGCTCGCGGTCAACGGCGAGATCCGCGAGCCCACGTCCCCCCTTGGCGAACACATCAACGAGCACTGGACCGAGCTTGTCGGCCCCGCGAATCGCAGTCTCGTGCACTGGATCCGCCGCCTCGTCTTTCGCGGCGCCTGGCTCGACCAGCGAGTCAAGGAGGGCGAGCTCGACATCGTCTTCGACGACCAGAGCCACACTTTCGGCTACGTCCAGCCCGACCGCGACGCGGAGCCGATCGAGCTCTCGCGCGAGCCGTCGTGGTCCGGTCTCGCCTACCGTCGCTGACGAGCTGGGTCCGTTAAAGCGAGCGCAGCAGCTCGGCGTTGGACGCCGTCGCCGCGATGCGTTCGCCAAGCAACGCCGCCGCGTCTGATGGCTTCAGATCAGCGAGCAGGGAGCGGAGCTTTCGCGCGGATTCCAGCTCGTCGGGCTCGCGGATCTGCTCCTCGTTCGAGATGCGGCACTCGGCGGCTCGCAGGGCCGGCGTGACTCCGGCTGCAGCCAGGTCGCGGTCGAGGACCACCAAAGAGCTTTCCGTCGTCGCCACCGCGCGCTCGGCTTCGCCCTGATCGAGGGCGTCTGCGAGGACCGTGGCGATTACCGTCAGCGATCCGCCGCTGTCGAGATTGCGGCCGGAGCCGAAGAGGCGCTTGATCTCCGTCGCTTCGTGCGCGGCCAGAGCCAGGCGCGAGAGCGAGTCACAGATCAAGACCGCATCGCGGCCGGACTCGGCAAGTCGCCGGGCCCGCTCGAGCGCGAGCTCGGCGACGCGCACCTGCTCGGGTGCCGGCATCTCGCCAGTTGCGATCGCGAACTCAGCCTCCGGCACGCTCTCGCGCCACGCCGTCGCCTCCTCGGGGCTCTCGTCGATCAGCAAGACGACTACCGTCACAGTCTCACTTTGGGCGACGGTTCGCGCGAGCGAGCGCAACAACGTCGTCCGGCCCGATCGCGCCGCGGCGCGAACCAAGACGCGCTGACCAAAGGCCAGCGGCGCCAGCAGGTCGACGGCGCGCACGAGCACGTCGGCCTCGGCGCCGAGCTCGATCCGCCGGTTCGCCATTACCGGCGCCAGCGCGTCGAAGTCGATGCGTTCATCGCTCATCGGTTCGTGGCCGTTGACCCGATCGACGTGGACGAGCGCACGATGGCGTTCTCCACGCTTGGGCTCGCGCGCTGGACCCGAGACCTGATCGCCTGAGCGCAGCTCGCAGCGGCGCACTTGCGCTGCCGAGATATAGACGTCGCCGGACTCGGGCTCGAGACCCGAGAGGCGCAGGAAGCCGTAGCGCTGGCGAGTCATCTCGAGGACGCCGCTGACGATGACGGTCTCCTCCGCCTCGGAACTCTCTTCGGCGTCGGAGCTCTCGTCGGCTTTGGCCTCGGAGCTCTCGTCGGCCTTGGTGTCGCGGCTCTCGTTCGCTTTCGCCTTTTCGAGGACCTCGAGCTCGTCGGTGTCGGCCTCGTCGTCGACGATGCCCGAGCGCTTGGCGCCGAGCCTTTCGATCAGCTCCTCGCGGCGAAGCTTGCGGTAGCCGCGCACGCCGTTGCCGGCGGCGCGCTCGTGCAGTTCGGCCAGGTGCAGGTCTTTCAGCTCGCTCGCCATCGGTGCGGCGGAGGCTAACGCACGGCGTCAGCCTCTAGGCCGGGATCGATCCCCTCGGCCGCGGCGTCGACGACCCAGCGCTCGGCCTCGGAGCGGATGCGTGCAGAGTCCCAGCTGAGCTCGCCTCCGAGAGTCGCGGCCACAGCCTCGACCGATTCGGCGGTGCGCAGTGCCGGCGCCGCGAGCAGGCCGAGGCGGGTGCGACGCATGAGCACGTCGGCGACCGAGCACGCCTGCTCTCTTTGCGCGGCGACGACAACCTCAGCGAGCATGTCGGGCTGACCTTCGACGATCGGGGCCGCCAGCTCGGGGCGCTCGCCGCAGATGCGCAGCACTTGGCGACCGAAATGGCCATAGCGAAATCCGAGCAGCTCCCGGTATCCCGACGGCAGATCGGATTCGCTCAGGCTCTCGGGCGGGTCGAGCTCGCCCTCGCCGGCGCCCATGCCCAGCGGGATGTCATCGGTGCGACACGGCGCCACGCGGCCCTCGCGCTCGACCATGCGATCGACGACGTGCTTGGCCATCCGCCGCCATGTGGTCAGCTTGCCGCCGGTAATCGTCAGCATCCCCGACGACGTCTCATAGAGCTCGGCCTTGCGCGAGATATCGACCGACTTGCGGGGATCGCCGGTCGAGATCAAGGGACGCACGCCGGCGTAGGCGCCGGTGATATCGGCGGGCTCCAGGGTCGTGCCGAAGAACGTGTTAGCCGCGTTGAGCAGATAGTCGATGTCGTCGCTGGCGGGCTGCACGTGCTCGATGTCGCCATCGAAGTCGTTGTCGGTAGTGCCGATCAGGGCGCGGCCGTACCACGGCAGGGCGAAGATCGTGCGGTCTGAGCCTGCCGGAACGATGCACGCCGCATGCGTGACTTGGAGCTTGTCGATGGCGACCGTGAAATGGGTGCCGCGGCTCGGTGCGATTCGCGGCACCTCGGCTTCGTCGTGAAGCTCGGCCGGCCGGATGCGGTCGGCCCATACCCCGGTCGCGTTGATCACGTTGTCGGCTTCGATCGCGAACTCCTCGCCGCTTTCGCCGTCGACGCATTGGACTCCGCCCGCCAGCCCGTCACGATCGATCAGCCCGGTTACCTCGGCCCTGTTGAGCGAAACGGCGCCGAAGCGCTCCGCCTCGCCGAGCACGGTAAGCACGAGGCGCACGTCGTCGGTCTGGCAGTCGTAGAACATGTAGGCCTCGCGGGGGTCGCGCTCGGCCAGCGCCGGGATCATCTCGATCGTCTCGGCACCGGAGATCGTGCGATGGCGATCCGGCGCCCAGTAGTCGTCGCCCGCGACGCGCTCGGCGCGCTCGCGCCGCGACTTGCCGACCCGCGTGGTCGCCATCACGTCGTACATGTTGAGCCCGATCCCGATCAGGCGATTGCGCCTGTCCTCGCCAAGCGTGGGGACCAAGAACGGAGTCGGATAGACGAGGTGCGGAGCCAGCTGAACCATCAGTTGGCGCTCCAGCAGCGCCTCGCGAACGAGACCGAGATCGAAGTTCTGCAGGTAGCGAAGGCCGCCGTGAACCATCTTCGAGGAGCGACTCGAAGTCCCCACCGCATAATCGTCGCGTTCGACCAGGGCGACCGTGTAGCCACGTGAGGCCGCGTCGAGCGCCGCCCCGGCACCGGTGATGCCGCCGCCGATGACGACCACATCGAAGCGCTCGGAGGTGATCGCGGCGAGCGAGTCGGCGCGGCTCAGCATCAGTCGAGGAAGGTGATCACATCGGCGGCGGGGGCACGTTCGGGCGGCGACTGCTCCTGCACCGGATGGCCGAGGTAGAGCAGCGCGACGAAGCGCTCGCCTGACTCGATCCCAACCGCGGCCCGCCCCTCGTCGGTGCGCAGCACCCCCGGGGTGCGCCAGTAGCCGACCAAGCCGCGCCCGTGCGCTGCGAGCAAGACGATGTAGGCAGCGCATGCGGTCGCATGCAGGTCCTCCTCGTCGGTGAGCGCATCTCCCGAGAGCGCGGCCGAGCAGACCACCAGGGTCGGAGCGCGGTTGAGCTTTGCCGCTGCCTCAGGCCCCGCGGCCTCCTTCAGGCGCTCCAGCGCCTGCGGACCGACGACGCGAAAGCGCCAGGGGTTGGTGAGGTTGTGGTTGGGAGCCCAGCGGGCGAGATCGAGCAGCTCAGACAAGGTCTTGCGCGCAACCGGCTCGGGCCGGTAGGCCTTGTGCGTGCGGCGGGTGCGAATCGCAGTCTCGACATCCATCGCCGCCAACGCTAGCGGGCGAGATCGTCGCGCCACCAGACGAATCCGGCCCCGAGCGCGAGCACGAGAAAGGCGCCGGCGCCGAGCAGGTACGGGCTGAGGCCGCCGTCGTCTGCAGCGGGCTGCTCGCCTGCGAGCGTGACCGCTCGCGGCGCGGCGGGCGCAGCAGAGCCGTTGTCGCCGACAGCTTGCGTGCTCGCACCCCCACCGCCGACCTTCGCCGGCACGCCGCCACCGCTCGCAGCCTCGCCGCTGCCCCGATCTGTTACGCCCTCGCTGCCGCCGTTCGAACCGCCGCCCTCGCCCACCGAAGCCGCTGCACCCCCCGAATCACTCACCGCCGGCGCACCGTTGTCTGGACCGGCAGCCGAGCCACCACCACCACCCGCGCCGCCCGAGCTGCGGCCGGACCCCTTCCCTTGCCGCGCCACCGCCGCAATCGGAACAGCCTGGCGCTCGACCGCAAGCAGCGCTTGGGCCGTAACCCAGATCGGTGTCTGGTCGCTGGCGCTCGAATAGCGGTAGTGACCGTCAGAGCCCTGCCGCTTTCCGATATGGGCGACAGCGTCGCCGACCGGCCCACCGGCGCCGCCCGCGGCGACAAGGCCCTGCACCGCCCAAGCGGTGGACTGGGTGTTGACGACGCCGCTGGTGACGAGCGAGTACCCGCCGCCAGGCTGCTGTGCCTGGCGCAACCAGCGCGCGCCTGCGTTAACCGAGCTGCCGCCCGACCCGGCGGCGACGAGAGCCTGCAAGACCGCACCGGTCGTGTCGGCATCGCTCGGCGCCCGCGGTTGAAAGCCCCAGCCCCCGGCTTGATCTTGGACCCGGCGCAACCATCGCGCCGATCGCTTGAGATCGGAGGAGTCGACATCGGCTGCGCGCATCGCGAGCACGTAGAAGGCGGTGAGATTCGTCTGGCCGTCTACCGAGCCATCGCGATCGCGTCTTGCCCGAAGCTCGGCGACGAGGTCCTCACCGGCGAAGTCGCGGGGGTCGATACCGGCGCCGCTGAGGGCGAGGATCGTGCGCTCGAGGTCACCCACCGATCTCAGCCGCCCAACCTCAGAGCGCAGATAGTCGACGGGTGAGTTCGAGCCGGCCTCGACGTCGAGCGGGTTCACTCCGGCTGCCTCGAGCCCGAGCATGACCCAGCCGGTCATCGCCGGGCCCGACGGGGAGCCGATCGAGGCGCCGAAGCCGCCGTCTGAGTTCTGCTGGTCGAGCAGCCAGCCACGGGCATGCGAGGCGCCCGAGCCCTTGGCTGCCGGCTCCGCGGCGTCGGCGAAGTTCGTTGAGCTCGCAGACAACGCTGACGTGCAGGTGATCGCGACCACAAGCAAGGACGCAGCGGCCGGCTTCGGTAGCCAGCGAAAGTCGAGGCGTGTGCGATAGCGCGAGATCATCCGCACCAGGGCCTGACCGGCGACCAGCGCGATCACGAAATTGCCGGCCGCATGGGCGACGTTGAAGGGAATTCCGCGAGCTGAGAGGGCGAGGTAGCGGTCGAGCGACTGCTCGCCGCCGTAGCTGACCATGACCGAGAGGTCGAGCAGCGCCCCGTAGGCCAGTCCCGCCAGGGCGCAAGCGACTGCCAAGCCGACACGGCCCAGACGGCGCCCGCTGACGAGGGCCAGCCACGCCCCACCGAGACCGACCAAACCCCAGCCGGCCATCTGCCAGACCGTCCACGGTCCCTGGCCGAGCCAGATATTGGAGATCGGCGCCGCCAGCGCCCCAACCGCGAAGCCGGGCGGGCCCCCAAGCGCGTAGCCGGTGATCAAGGCGATGTCGGTGGTGGCGACGACGTTTGGAATCGGCGCCAAGACGAGCCGGCCCGCGACCGCCAGCGCAGCCAGCGCCGCCACCAAAGCGACTATCCGCGCCGATGGCCGCACTTTCTCATACCACCAAAAGCCGCCGCCGAGGACGAGTGCAAGGCCGAGGAGCACGCCGACCTGCCAGCTCATCGCAGCACCTGCGCGCTCGAGGTCGTCGCGCGCGCGGCGGCGATCGCAGCGGCGCCCTGCTCGGGCGTGATCGCGCCGGCGCCACCGAGGATGCGCGCCACCTCGGTGGCGAAGTACCAGCCGCCGGAAAGGATCTCATCGGCAGCGCCGTCGGCGATCAACTCGCCGTCGCCGAGCAAGACGACGCGATCGGCGAATCGGGCCGCAAACTCGACGTCGTGGGTGGCGACGACGATCGCCGATCCACCCGCCGCGAGTTCCGCCAGCCACTCACAGAGCTCGCCCTTGCGAGTCGCGTCCATCCCCCGCGTGGGCTCGTCGAGCGCGATCGCGCCCGGCCGTTGCTCGTCTCTGCCCGCCATCACGATCGCCAGCGCCAAGCGCTCGCGCTCGCCGCCGGAGAGGTCTCGGGGATCGCAATCACCGGCCCACTCCAAGCCGACGGTCGCCAGCGCCGCGCGGCCGCCTACGCCGGGCAGCTCCTCGGCGACGCGCTCGCGGACGAAGAGGTCGCTGGGGCTCTGCGGCAACAAGGCAAGGCCGTCGGGAGTCTCGATCCGGCCCTGCGCTGCCTCAAGGAGTCCGGCTGCGGCGCGAAGCAGCGTCGACTTTCCGGCCCCGTTTCGGCCCATCAACGCCACGCGCTCGCCTGCCGCGATCTCGAGCTCGATTCCGCGCAAGACATCACGCAGCCCCGAGCCGGTGTCGAGCTCGACCCAGAGATCGCGACAGCACAGTGGCGCTTGCGCTCTGGAATCGATGCGCCGGCGCGGCGGAGCGTCATCGATGGTCGCGGCGGCGTTGTGTGCGACAGGCGCTATTGCGTGAGCATCGAGGATGCGCCGCGCGTCTTTGGCCGCGACAGGAAACGGCCGCACCCCAGCGAGCTCGAACAGGCGCATCGCCGGCGTCAGCAGCGAGGGGTCGGCGCTTGCGGCCCACTCGCCGAGCTCGCAGGGGCTGCCATCGAAGGTGATCCGTCCGTGCGCCAGCGTTAGCACCCGGTCGGCGGCAGCCAGGCATCGCTCGAGGCGGTGCTCGGCGAGCACGACGGCCATCCCCCACTCCTCGTTGAGCCGGCGGAGCAGGCCGACGAGCTCGTCTCCGGCGACCGGATCGAGTTGCGAGGTCGGCTCGTCGAGCAAGACCAGGCGCGGGCGCAACACCAACGCCGATGCCAGCGCGACGCGCTGCAGTTCTCCGCCCGAGAGCGTGTCGGTCGGGCGATTGATCAAGTGCGTGATGCCGAGCGCCAGCGTCACCTCCTCGACTGCCCGCGCGCACGCTGCCGCGGACTCTCCTCGCAGCTCGAGCGGCAGCTCGAGCTCGCCACGAACAGTGGCCGACACCACCTGCGTCTCAGGATCCTGGCCGACGAGGCCGACGGCGCCGCCGAGCTCGGCCGGGCCATTGGCGCGAACGTCGAGACCCGCGACTTGCAATTCGCCCGCGGCGACCCCGCCGTGATAGTGAGGAATCAACCCGCAGAGCGCTCGCAGCAGCGACGACTTCCCCGAGCCCGAGCGCCCGGCCAAGACGACGAACTGTCCCTCGCCGAGCTCGAAATCGATGTCGTCGAGAGCCGGCGCCCGCGTCGCCGGGTAGGCATACGAAAAGCTGTGCATCTCGACGATCGGCTCAGCCACGGCTCCCCCTACGGCGGCGCTCGGGCTTGCCGGCGCGATCGAGTCCGGCAAACGGCAAGACGGTCAGGACTGGCAGGGCAAAGGCGAGCGCCAGGGCCAGCGGGCTCGCGTCGAGCTCAACTGTTGGATAGGCGCCGAAGTCGCCAACGCCCGCGATACGCGCCGACACCGCCGCGACGACAATCGCGATCCCGGCCGCGCCGAAGCGCCAATCGTGGCGCGAGCCTGGCTGTGAGCCGCGCCGGCGCGGCACGCCCTGCGCGTATCCGCGCAGCTCCAGCGCCGCTGCGACATCGACGGCACGGTCCAGTGAGCCGGCCACCAGGCGTCGCACGATCGCGGCGCGCCCGACCGCCGCGGCGCCCGGCCCGCGTAGCGCCGCCGCCTCTTGCAGACGTGCGTGATCGGCCGCGGCGAGCGGGACCAGGCGCGTGATCAAGCTTGCGGTCAGAGCCGAATGACGCGCCAGTGGTCGCAGCAGGCGCATGATCCGGTCGGGGTCCACGCAAGCTGAGTGGACCGCGAAGACGGCCAGCACAACTCCAATGCGAAGCGCCAGCAGACCGCCCTCGATCAGCGCTTCACCGCTGACGTCGAGCTGCCCGAGCAGCGGCAGCTCCCAGCCCCGAACGAGGATCGTCTCACCACGTTGTGAGGCGATCGCGTTGACGGCGACGATGACTATTCCCAGCAGCGCTGCCCAGCGAGCCGAAACCACCAGGGCCCGGCCTGCGCCACAGAGCAAGCCCGCGAGCGCGGCCGCGATGGCGGTCGCGCCCAGCACGATCGGGTTGGAGTAGATGAACGCAGTTACTGCAAGCGAGCCCAGGTAAACGCTGGCGGCCAGAGCGCTGACGCGGCCGAAGGCGCCCGGCTTGGGCGAGTAGGCGATCGCCGATCTCATTTCGGCGCACCAGCGGGCACCGAGGATTCCCTGCCGGCGTGTCCCGCCACCGCATAGCGATCGCGCAGATCGGCGGAGTCGAGCAGCGCAACCGCCTCCTCGACACCGGCGCGATCAACGCCGGTAACCAACCACGTCGGCGGCTGGTCGCCCTCTCGCATCGCCGCGACGAGGCCGGCGCCGGACTGATAGCGGCGCGAAACCGACGCCTGGGCGTCGAGCAGCTCGAGACTCCAGCCGCCCTCGCGCGCGCCAAAGCGCGCAAACACACCGCTGAACTGCGGTCCTCGTTCGATTTCAGCGGCAAGCGGATCCGAGCGCACTTGGCCCCAAGTGCCGACCAGCAAACGCAGCACCGGCGGACCGGCACCGTCGGCCGTCGTGACGACGCTCGCTGTGACGCCGGCGGCTTCGAGGCGGTCGCGAACGCGAGCACAGGGGTCGCGCGGTCCGAAGCACTCGATCTCAACCGCCTGGCGATCGCCTGTCGCCGATTGCTGCAGGAAGGGCTCTGGCCACGAGCCGACAACTGCGGGCGTGCGCAGGGCGTCGCTCCAGTCTCGGTAATCCCACCAGATCCGGTCGCCACCACGAACCTCGGCTTCCGCGGCGCCGATCGAGGACTCGATCCCGTTGACGAAGAAGAACCAATCGAATGAGCGGCCGGCCTCGACCTCTCCGTCGATACCGTTGATCGACTGCACGAAGCCGCCGGAGTAGCGGGTCTCGATCTCGGCGTCGCGGTCGAGCATGCGGATCACCGTTTCGCTGGCGGCAGGATCGGATTGGGTCGTCTCGAGCAGCTGCTCGGCTCCGTAGCCGCGGGTGACCGTGAGAGTCGCATCGCCATCGGTGGCCTGGCCGGCCCCGAGGCCGCAGCCGGGGGCGGCGGCGAGCACGAGCGCGCCCGCCACCGCCCATGCCCGGACGCGGCCATGACTCACCTCGGCTTGACTACGACCCGGTCGCAGTCGAGCGCGATCTTGTCAGCGGAGTCGGCGATCACCTTGTCCTCGCCGGGACCGCAGTCGACCTTGTCAGCGAAGCCGCCGGCAACGCGAATCCTGTCATTGCCACCGCGCGCGCGAACCGCGTCGGGTCCCTTCGCGCCGGCAATCCGGTCGCCGTCGGAGCTGCCGACGAAGCGCTCACCGAACGCCTTCGGACACTCCGAGAGGTCGGCGTTGACACACACCCGCAGCGCCTTCGACGGGATGTCGGCGCCACGCGTGGCAAGGAGCGTGTTTCGCGCCGCGGGACCCGGCGTCACCGTGGCGGTGCCATCGCCGCCGGTCGTCGCCGGCGTCGCGCCGCCGCTCACGGTCACGCCCGACGCGGGCGTGCTCGAGCAGTTGGTCGCAAACGGCGGGCTCGAGTCCGTGACGCACGAGTGCTGGATCACAGAGACGGTGTACGGCGCTCCGCTCAGCGTCCGAGCCGGGGCGATCAGCTCGAGCTCGGCCGGGTTCGGGCTCGGGAAATTGTCCGGGGCGAGGTAGAAGAGGATCTCGTCGCCGCTTGCGACCTCGAGTTGATCGGCTCCGAGTCCGGCCTCCGCGTGATTGTTCTTGAGGTACCAGAAGCTCCCGGACTGGGCCTCGCTGGAGCCGATCGAGCAGATCCCCAGCCCGAACTCGAACTGGTCTGTGATTCCCAGCGGACGCAGGGAGCCAGTGGCGCGCGCGCCGCTGGCGAGCAGTCCGAGCGCCACGGGATCGGTGAACCGATACTCCGCGCCGCTTCCGCCCGGAGGGCCAAAGCAGTCGGCCTGCGGGCTGGTCGGCACCGTGATCTCGTCGTTGATGACGTAGTTGGTACCCGGATCGAGCACGGTGTCGGGAGTGAGCACGCGCAGCTCGGCGGTAACGGCGCCGGCATTGGCGGGGATTGAGACGAAGAACGCGGCCAGCGCGACGAGCGCGAGGCGCGACGCGTAAACGCAAGCGATACGTGTGGTCATTGAAGAGCCACCCTTTCCTCGAGGGACATACTGGCTTCGGCCGGTGGCAGGTCTCCTGGCTTGCGGGACGAGCTTCGCGCCTTCCCAAAGTGGCTTTGGCCGCCTCAGTGGCTGACTCGCGTCGTGCGATGCCCTAACGACTATTCCCGATCACAGTGGCGGGACCGCGCCGGCTTCACACCGGACTTCCCTTGACCACAGGCCCTTATGTGCGCTTGAGTCTAGATGGCGACGACGGCAGCGGCGTAGCCGCGTGCTCACGGTTAATCGTCGCTGCGCTCTTCGACCTTGCTCCGGAGCTCCTCGACGACCTCAGGCATCGCCTGGCGCATCCGTGAGAGCTCCCAGTGCTCGATCTTGATCAGGCGAATCGCTGAGGTAGCGGTGACGGTCGCTGAGCGGGCCTGTTTCTCCAACAGTCCCTGCTCGCCGAAAAAGTCACCGGGGCCGAGATCCGCCAGATGCTCGCCTTCGCGCTCGACCTTGGCGGTGCCCTCTTCGATCACGTAGAAGTCGTTGGAGTAACCACCCTCGCGGATGATCGTCTTGCCCTCCATCGCGGACTCGAGCGATGCGAACGCGGCCACCTTGGCCAGCTTGTCGTCGGGCACGTCGTTGAACAGGGGGGTGTTCTTCAGCACGTTTACGTCCACAGCTCTCCTCCGCTCATGACTTCGATGGGCGCGCAGAACCTAACTGATCCTCCCGGCTCAGGCGGCGCTCTCCAGCGACTCCATCGGAGTGGGGTCGGCGTGGCGAGCACGAACGGCGCCGAGGAAGCGTTCGATCGTCTCGACCACGCGTGCGGTTCTAACGCTGGGAAGAATGTCGAAGGCATGCTCGGCGCCGGCTAGCTCGGCGTAGAGCACGGGGTTATCGGTGGCGGCTCGGAGCTCGCGCACGAAGCGGCGAGCGTCGGCAACCGGCACGAGGCTGTCGTGGTCGCCGTGCAGGACCAAGAACGGCGGCGCGCCGGGGTGAACGCGGTGTGTTGGTGATGCGGCTCGGTAGCGCTCGGGCTCCTCGGCCAGCCTTGCCTTGAACACGTAGCGCTCGAACACCCACTCGCGCAGCTCGCGGTAGTAGGCGCCCTCGGCATCGGTGAGGTCGTAGATGCCATAGAAGGGCACGGCCGCGGCGACTGAGGTGTCGGCACCCTCGAAGCCAGGCTGGAGGCTCGAGTCCTCGGCGGTCAGCGCCGCCAGGGCGCTGAGATGGCCACCGGCCGAGCCGCCGGTGATGCAGATGAAGCCCGGGTCGGCGCCGTAGTCGGCGGCGTGCTCACGCACCCAGGCGATCGCGCGCTTGACGTCGGTCAGGTGCTCGGGAAACGTTGCCCGCGGGCTCAGGCGGTAATCGATGTTGAAGCCGACCCAACCGCATGAGGCAAGGTGATTGAGCAGTGGGATGCCCTGCTCATGGCGGCTGCCGACGATCCAGCCGCCGCCGTGGACTTGGACGATCGCCGGGCGCGGCCCGGCGCCACCCGGATGAGGCGCGTCGGCGTCGCGAGGCGCGTAGACGTCGAGGCGCAGCGCCTTCTTGCCGTAGCGCGCGAACTCGACCCCGTTCGTTCGCTGCACGTTCCGAGCAAAGAACATCAGCGGCGGAAAGACGACGTGGCTGAGCGGAAAGCGCGAGCCGTCGAGCTCGTCGGGCGGCCCGATTCGCCTCAGCGCCGCGCGCAACTGCTCACCGGCACGGAGGCTCTGGCGCGCCAGCCGAGCGAGCGTCAGCGTGGCGACACAGAGCAGGGTCATGACAACGATCCCGAGCCAAGAGTCGAGCGCGCCGAGCACGATCAACGCGGCGATCGCGATCAGGCACAGCGCACCGAGCGCCCAGGGAAACTCGCGCACGGCCGAGCCGGCGATCCAGCGCATGAGACGGATCCGAAGCGAGATCGGCACCCGCAGCTGAAATGCCTTGCGAATCAGCGCGAACATTGCCGGGAAGCTAGCGACGAGGGCCGTCGCCGGCCCCGAGCGGGCCGGCAGCGATCGCGGCTTGGCGCCGGCGGCAGGCACTCCGGGCCGATGAGATTAGATTGCGCCGATGACCGGCACGACGTCGAAGAAGCCGTACGCCCCGCGTTTGCCCCCGGCGCAGCGGCGCGAGCAAGTGCTCGACGCGGCGCTCTGCGTGATCGGCGCCGAAGGCTATGCGGGCGTCTCGATGGCAGCGATCGCGCGAGCGGCTGGCGTGACCAAGCCGGTCGTCTACGACGCCTTCGGCGACCTCGGCACCCTGCTGCGAGCGCTGCTCGAGCGCCAGGAGAGCCTGGCGCTATCGCAGATAAGCGCAGCGCTGCGCTCGCAACCGTCGATGGATCCCGACGAACTCGTCGTTGCCGGACTGACGGCGTTCTGTGAGACCGTCGGCGCTCATCCGACAACCTGGCGGTTGATCCTGATGCCGGCGGAGGGGACGCCGGAGCTCGTCCGCGACCACGTCGAAGCCGGGCGCGAGAGCGTGCGGGCGCAGATCGAGCAGCTGCTCGCACGCGGGCTCGAGGTCCGAGGTGGCCCGGATGGCCTCGATGTCGAACTCGCGTCGCAGTGTCTGATCGCGATCGGCGAGCACCTTGGCCGGCTGGCTCTGACGCATCCAGAGCGCTATTCGCCAACGCGCATCGGCACATTCGCCGCTTCCCTGCTGGGCGCACTCGAACGACCGGGTCGAAACGCGTGAGGTGGATTCGCGAGTTCTCGGAAGGCTCGCGTGACCAGCGCGAGTTGCTCGGCGGCAAGGGCGCTGGCGTCGCCGAGATGACCCGCGTGCTTGGCGCCGATCGGGTCCCGGCCGGGTTCACGATCACGACCGAGGCCTGCGTCGCCTACATGAAGGCCGATCGCAAGCTGCCGCAAGGCCTGGCCGGCGAAGTCGAACAAGCGCTGGCTGCGCTCGAGCAAAGCACCGGCAAGGTCCTCGGTGATCCCGAGGCGCCCTTGCTGGTCTCCGTGCGCTCAGGTGCGCGCGTCTCGATGCCGGGGATGCTCGACACGGTGCTCAACCTCGGTCTCAACGAGGAGTCTGTTGCAGGTCTCGCCGAGAGCACCGGAAGCGAGCGCTTCGCCTGGGACTCATACCGGCGCTTCGTGCAGATGTTCGGCAACGTCGTGCGCGGCATTCCCAGCTCGACCTTCGAGCAGGCGCTCGCTCAGGCGAAGACCGACGCCGGCGTCGAGGCCGACACCGAGCTCGGCGCCGGTGCCTTGTGCGAGCTGAGCATGAGCTTTCAGCACCTGTTCGAGCGGGCGACGGGCGAGAGCTTCCCTCAGGCCCCGCGCGAGCAACTGCGCCAGGCGATCACCGCGGTGTTCGACTCCTGGAACGGGGACCGCGCGGTGGCGTACCGGCGCATCAACGGCATTCCCGACGACTGGGGCACAGCGGTCAACGTGCAGCAGATGGTCTTCGGCAACCGCGGCGAGCGCTCGGGCTCGGGGGTCGCCTTCAGCCGCGACGAGAGAACCGGCGAGCCGACGCCTTCGGGCGACTTCCTACCCAACGCCCAGGGTGAAGACGTCGTCGCCGGCACCCGCGACCCGGAGGATCTCGCGGCGCTGGCCGATCATCTCCCGCAAGCGCACGCACAGCTCTTGGACGACCTGACTCGGCTCGAGGCCCACTACAAGGACATGCAGGACGTCGAGTTCACGATCGAGGAGGGTCGCCTGTTCTTGCTGCAGACGCGCGCGGCCAAGCGCCCGGCCGGCGCGGCGGTCCGTTTCGCCGTCGACGCCGAGGGCGAGGGGCTGCTGACGCGACAGGAGGCGCTGCTGACGATCGACCCCGAGGCGCTCGAGGCCCTGCTTCACCCGGTCTTCGACCCCTCGCTTCGACTTCGAGGTCCTGACCACCGGCGTCGCCGCGTCGCCCGGGGCCGCAAGCGGCGCGATCGTCCTCAGCGGCGACCGAGGCCGTGCGCCGCGCGGCCGACGGCGACGATGTGATCCTGGTCCGCCCGTTCACCGAAGCCGACGACGTCGCCGGGTTTCACGCTGCCCGCGGGATTCTCACCGCCCAGGGCGGCAAGGCCTCGCACGCAGCGCTGGTCGCCCGCGGCATGGGCCGCCCCTGCGTCGCCGGCGCCTCCGAGGTCAAGGTCGACGCTCGAGGCAGCGACGGTGACGATCGGCGAGCGACAGCTGGCCGAGGGCGACCGGATCGCGATCGAGGGCACGACCGGCAAGGTCACCGCCGATGAGGTGCCGCTGGTCGATCCCGAGCTCAGCGAGCACTTCGACGAGGTTCTGCGCTGGTCGGACGAGCTGCGTCGCCTCGGAGTCAGGGCGAACGCCGACACGGCCGAGACGCGGCGAAGGCACGCTCGCTCGGTGCGCAGGGGATCGGTCTGTGTCGCACCGAGCACATGTTCTTCGGCGACGACCGCGGTGAGCTCGTGCGCGGCATGTTCGTCGCCGCGGCCCGCTGGCGGCGCGCCGAGGTCGTCCAGGCGGCTGGCGACGGCGGGCCGGCACCGCCCGAGCTCGAGAGCGCTCGCAGCGAGTTCCACGAACGCACTCGAGCTTCTCGGTGAGCTTCAGCGCGCCGGACTTCGCCGCGATCCTGCACGAGATGCGTGGCCTGCCGGTGACGGTGCGGCTGCTCGATCCGCCGCTTCACGAGTTCCTTCCGCTCGAGCATTTCGAGGCCGAGGTGCGCCGGCTCGAGACCGCGTCGGACGACCGACTCACCGATGCGCGCGAGGCGGCTGAGATCGTCCGCGACCTGCAGGAGTCAAACCCGATGCTCGGCACGCGCGGAGTGCGCCTCGCGTTCCTGTACCCGCAGATCTACGAGATGCAGGTACGGGCGGTGATCGGCGCCGCTGCCGAGGCATCGGAGGCCGGTGACTCGCCCGTGGTCGAGATCATGATCCCGCTGGTCGCCTACGAGACCGAGCTTCGTCAGCTGCGCGAGCACGTCGTCAACGTCGCCGAGGAGGCGCGAGAGACCGCCGGCAGCGAGGTCCCCTACTCGGTCGGGACGATGATCGAGCTGCCGCGTGCATGCTTGATCGCCGGCCACATCGCCCGCCACGCCGACTTCTTCTCCTTCGGCACCAACGACCTGACGCAGACGACGATCGGGCTCTCGCGCGACGACGTCGAGGGCAGCTTCATGCCGTCCTATCTCGCCGGGCGGATCATCGACCGCAGCCCGTTCGAGGTGATCGACGGCCCGGGCGTCGGCGAGCTGGTGCGGATCGGCGCCGAGCGCGGTCGCGCGGCGAACCCCGACCTCAAGCTCGGGATCTGCGGCGAGCACGGCGGCGATCCGACGAGCATCCGCTTCTTCGACTCGATCGGGCTCGACTACGTCAGCTGCTCGCCGTATCGCACGCCGGTGGCCCGGGTCGCCGCCGCGCAAGCGGCGATCGGCACCCGGGCCACGGACGACAGTTAGGGCGTTGCTCGGCTCAGCCGAGCAAGATGCGTCAGAGCGCCGCGCACTGGTCCTCTTTGTTGCCCTGGACGACGTTCCCGCCGCCGGTCGGCGCCGGCGAGTTCTCCTTGCACTGCAGGTTGCCGTCGACCCGATTGGTTGCGATCTCGACGCCGCCGCTGTTCTTGAACGCCTGGATGTTGCCGCCGACCTGGCTGGAGATCGCACGCACGCGGCCCGCGTTCTCGTCGTAGAGGATGTCGGCATTGATTGCGCTCTTCTTCACCTTGGCGAAGGTGCCTTGGACGACCTGAACGCTGCCACCGACGCTCGAGCCCTTGACGACGTTGACGCGCTTGGCGTTTTCGCCCTGGACGTTGCCGATCACCCGTGCGCCTTTGGCGCGCATCGTCGCGCCGGACTCGACCTTGACGGTCCCCTGCACGGTGGTGCCGGCGAGCGTGCACGAGGCGCCATCGGGAACGCGCACGTTGTCGAGCGTCTGCGCGCCGATCGTGCCCTGACAGGTCGTCTCCTCAGCATGTGCCGCGGCCGGAGCCATCACGCCCGCTGCGATCGCCGCACAAGTCAGCCCGACCGTGGCTGCGGCCCTGCTTCCGCCTGTGATTCTGCTCTGCATCCCAACCCTTTCTTCGTTTGCAGGGTGAGCACAGCGGCACGGGCTGAGAGTGCGCTTAGAGGAAGATGAGAAGACGCTAATCGGGAGGTCGTGGGGGCAGACGCACCCGGATTCTTTAGCACCGCTACGGGGATTCGAACCCCGGTTTCCGGACTGAGAATCCGGCGTCCTAGTCCCCTAGACGATAGCGGCAGGTGAGGCGATCTTAGCGAGAAAGCTCGGGCGTAGAGGCTCGATTCGGGGGAATGGGTACGTTATCCGGGAGTCGTCCAACGGCCTGCTTGCGCAGCGCCGGAGAGGAGGAGCGAGTGACCGGTCAAGCCGCGGAGCGTGGGGATGCTGAGAAGGTCGGCACCGATGTCGACGCCGCCCGCTCGCAGATCTCGCCCGCCGTCAGCACGGTGCGCGTCGTCTATTCCGACCTGCATGGAGTCCAGCGCGGCAAGGACGTGCCGATCGCAGAGCTCGAGCGCACCGCGCGCGGTGGCCTCGGCTTCTGCTGGGCTGTGATGGGGACCGACCTCGCCCACACCCCCGTCGTCGGCGGCGAGACTGGCTATCCCGACATGGTCGCCCGCGCCGATCTCTCGACCCTGGTCGAGCTGCCGTGGGAGCCCGACGTCGCCTGCTGTCTCGCCGACCTCGAGCGCGACGAGGCGCCGGAGCCGACAGACATGCGAGGGCTCGTTCGCCGCGCCGAGGGCGCGCTCGCCGAGCTCGGCTTCACCGCCAAGATCGGGCCCGAGCTCGAGTTCTTCTTGCTCGAGCCCGACGACGCCGGCGGCTGGCGCCGTCACGTCGACCACCTGAGCATGGTCTACACCGTCGGCCCCCAGGCCGATCCCCAAGGCATCTTCCGCGGCCTGATCGAGGCCTGCGCCGCGCTCGGCATCGGCGCGATCGCCGGCAACCACGAGTACATGAACTCCCAGTACGAGATCAACCTGCGCGAAGCGGCGCCGCTGGCCGCCGCCGACAACGCCTTTCGCTTCAAGGCCGCGGTCAAGGATTACTCGGCTCAGCGCGGGCTGCATGCGACGTTCATGGGCAAGCCGTTCAACGACCAGGGCGGCTCGGGCACCCACATGCACATCTCGCTCGAGCGCGAGGGCACCAACTGCATGCACGACGACGGCTCCGCGACCGGCCTCTCGACCGAGCTTCGCCGCTTCGTCGCCGGGGTGCTCGAGCACGCGCCGTCGCTGATGGCCTTCCTCAACCCGACGATCAACGCCTACCGGCGGATTGTCCCCGACAGCCTCGCGCCGACACACGGCAACTGGGGCCTCAACAACCGCACCACCTTCGTTCGCATCCCGCCCGAGCGCGGCTCCGCCTGCCGCCTCGAGATCCGCGTCGGTGACGGCGCTGCCAACCCCTATCTGATCACGGCGGCGATCCTTTTCGCCGGGCTCGACGGCCTGCGCCGCAAACTCGATCCGCCGACACCGCTGGAGGGCGACACCTACGCCCTGCCCGAGGAAGAGCAGGGAACGGCACTGCCGCAGTCGCTCGGCGAAGCGCTCGACGCGCTCGAGGCCGACGAGGTGATTCGCGACGCCGTCGGCGCCGACATCGTCGACACCTTCCTGGCGATGAAGCGCTTCGAGATCGGCCGCTACGAGGCCCACGTCTCCGACTGGGAGCTGGCCGAGTACATGCACCACCTATGAGCACCGTGACCGAGATCGAGCGCGCGATCGGCGAGACGACGCTCGACGACGTCGATCTCACCGACCACGCTCGCTTCGCCGAACGCGTGCCACACGAGATGTTCGCGGTCCTGCGCCGCGAAGATCCCGTGCACTGGCAGGAGGAGCCCGACGGCCGCGGCTTCTGGGCGGTCACCCGCCACGCCGACATCACCTCGGTCGCCAAGGACTGGCAGACCTTCTCCTCCGAGCGTGGCGGAACCTCGCTGCAAGACCTCGAGCCCGATCAGATCGAGGCGCGCAAATCGATGATCGACATGGACCCGCCGCCGCACAACAAGCTGCGCGCGATCGTCAACCGCGACTTCACCCCGCGCGCTGTGCGCACCTTCACCGAACGCATCCGCGAGCTCTTCGACCGCGTGCTCGACGACGCGCTCGAAAAGGGCGAGGTCGACTTCGTTGCCGACGTCGCCGCCGAGCTGCCGATGCGCGTATTCGCCGAGATGCTCGGCGCCCCCGAGTCCGACCATCGCTACCTGGTCGAGCTCGGCGATCGCATGCTCGGACAGGACGACCCCGAGTTCGCGATCGATCCGGAGGTCGAAAAGGCAAATCGCCATCTCCCCTTCTCCAACCCGGCAGCGCTGGAGATGTTCGAGTACGGGCGAAAGCTCGCCGCCGAGCGCCGCCAGAGCCCGCGCGACGACATCGTCACCAAGCTCGTCGAGGGCGAGATCGACGGCCGGCAGCTGTCAGAGCACGAGTACGACGTCTACTTCCTGCTGCTCGCTGTCGCCGGCAACGAGACCACGCGCCACTCGATCTCGCAAGGCGTGCTGGCGCTGATCGACAACCCGGATCAGCTCGCGCGACTGCGCTCTGAGCCCGAGCTGATGCCGCTGGCAGCGAACGAGATCCTGCGCTGGGCCACTCCCGTGCACCACTTCAGGCGCACCGCGACGAGCGAGGTCGAGCTCGCCGGCAAGCAGATCCACGAGGACGACAAGGTCACCACCTGGTACATCTCGGGCAACTTCGACGAGAGCGTCTTCGACGACCCCTACGAGTTCGACGTCGGCCGCGACCCCAACCCGCAGATGACCTTTGGCCCCGGTGGTCCGCATTTCTGCACCGGAGCCCACCTGGCGCGACTCGAGATCGAGATCGTCTTCGCCGAGATGGTCAAGCGCGTCGCGAGCTTTGAGCTCACCGGCGAGGCCGAGCGCCTGCAATCGAACTTCTTCAACGGGATCAAGCGGATGCCGGTGCGGTTGACTCCGGCCTGACCAGTCGCGCCACGCAATTCTCAGCAGCCGCGCGCCTCGAACTCCTCGACGGTCGCGTAGTCGCTGCGGGGGAAATGCCGGCCCATAACCGCGGCCTCCTCGCCCGGCTTTGCCACTCGCTGGATCGCTTCGGCGAAGCCAGGGTCGACGAGCATGTTTCGCATGATCAGCAGCGCGTAGTCGGCGTCGCCGGCGCCGTCGCCGAACTCACCCCAGTCGAGCCAGGCGACGTCGCAGCGAGCGCGAGCGTTGGCTGGCCGGTCGGCGGCCTTGGAGACGGCAATCGTGTAGTTGCGCCCGCTGCGGCGCAGGACCTGGCGATCAGACAGGCAATCGGGCGTTCTCACGGTGACGCGCGACTCGCCGCTACACAGCGACCAGAAGCGAAGCTTTCCCGCCGGCATCAGCTCAGGCTCGGTGTAGGTCCGCGGGAACTTCGGCAGCCGGCCCTCGAGCATCACGACCGGGCCGAACTCGCGCGCGAGGTGGGCGTAGATGTAGGCGCTGTCGCGGTTCGAGTAAAAGCCGCCTTCGAGATCGGCGCTCCATCGCCAGCCGCCCGTCGCGGCCGGCTTCGGTGCAGTCGCTGATCACCGAGAGCGAGGCGTAGTCGATGTTGAAGAAGCGCTCCCAGCGGATCGGGTCGTAGGCCGGGTTGGTCTCGCCGTCGCAGCCGGGCGAGTTACGCGCGCCTTGCCATACGGCGGCCGGCACCGTCTGGATGGTGATCTCGCGGTTGGGGTCGTTGACGCGCTCGCAGGCGGCGTCCGCGCGCACGACGCTGCCGTCCTCGAGCACAAGCACGGGCTTCGGCAAGGCCGTTCCACCGCTCAGCCCGAGCCCCGGGTCGGGTTCGTAGACGCGGTAGGCGAGCTCGATCGGAGCATCAGCCGCAGGCTGCGCGTAGAGGGTGTTAGCCGAGCGCGAAGCGGGGTCGCTCGGGGGCGGCTCATCGAGGACCGAAACGCTGTAGCCGCGCTTTCGCGCCTCGCGCCGCTCGCCGACGAGATAGGGATTGGTCGAGCCGGGACGCGGCACGATCGTGATATCCGAGAGCGCGTCGGTCGGGTTGCCGTCCGAGTACGCGTTGAGCGACATGTAACGCCCGTGCGGGTAGCGCCCGCGAAGCTCGAGCCGCGAGCCAGCCGGCAAGTTGAGGCGCGCGAGCCAGTAGGTCGCCGACTCCTCGGGGAAGTTGAAGGTGCGACCGTCGAAGCCGCGGGTAGACGGCCGGCGGGTCGAGATCGGCCCTTCCCAAAAGCAGGTCGCGAGCGCGGGCTTGGCGGCAGGCTGATGTGGCGGACTCGAGCCGGAAGCGCCGAGCGCTGCGGCAGCGCTCGCCACCAGCAGGCAAGAGATAGCGACGAGGCGGACCCAGCGCATCGCGTAAGCCTAGGCGGCTCAGCGCGAGAGCGAGCCGGTTCGCCGATCGGATCGCGGGCTACGCGGCGGCGAGCTCGCGCAGGGTCTTGATCACCAAGTCGACGTCCTCAGGGCGGGTGCGGTAGTTGACGAAGCAGACCCGCAGGCAGGCGCGACCGTCGACCAGCGCTGATGCCAGATAGATCCGCCCGTCCTGTTGCGAGGCGCTCGCGAGGTTGTAGTTGTGCGCATCGAGCTCAGACTCGCCGAGACCCTCGGGGAGATGGCGAAAGCAGACCGTGGACAGCGTCGGCTCGGCCATGAGCTCAAAGTCGGGCGCGTCACGAAGCTCGGCGGCGAGCATTTGCGCCAGGTCCAGCGTCTGTGAGATCCAGCCGCGAAACGCCGCTGCCCCGTGGGTTCGAAAGGCCAGCCATAGCTTGAGCGAGCGCAGCGGCCTCGAGTACTCGAGCGTGCGCTCGACGGCGTTCGGCACCTCCTCGCGGCGCATGTAGGTCTCCTCGTGGCCGAAGGCCGCCTCGAGGGCACCGGCTTCGCGCACGAGCACGAGGCTGCAGCTCTTTTGAAGGCCAAGCCACTTGTGAGCGTCGAGGGTGACCGAATCGGCGCGCTCGAGACCGGCGAAGAGCGCCCCCGCTTGCTCGGTTGCCGCCGCGGGCAGCCCGTAGGCACCGTCGATGTGAAGCCAGACGGCGTGGCGCGCGCAGACGTCGGCGAGCTCTGCGATCGGATCAACGGCGCCGGTCAGCGTGGTGCCGCCGTTGGCGACGACCGCGATCGGGCTCAGGCCCCGGTTCGCATCCGCCGTCAAGGCGGCATCGAGGTTGCTGCCTCGCATCCTGCGGTGCCCATCGATCGGCAGACGGCGCACGAAATCAGAGCCGATGCCCGCCGCCTCAGCCGCCCGAACGACCGAGTGGTGTGACTCCTCGCTGCAGTAGACGGTGCCCGTGCGTCCGGCGAAGCCCTGATGGCGACAGCCCGGCAGGGCGCGCTCGCGCGCCACCAGCAGGCCGGTCAGGTTGGAGATCATGCCGCCGCTGGTAAAGGCCCCCTCCTCGCACTCATAGCCGACGAACTCAGCCACCCACTCCACCGCCTGGCGTTCAACGAGATCGGCCGCGCGAGCGGTCACCGCGAGGTTGACGTCGTATGTCGCCGCCAGCGCCTCGGCCAGAACCCCAACCTCGAGTCCGGTCGAGCCGACATAGCCGAGGTAAAGGGGGCGCGAGGGCGAGTTCGACTCGTCGAGGATGCGGGCGGCGTCGGCAAGCACGAGCGCTGCGTCCTCGGGCTCGTTGGGCAGCGGCCGCGAGAGCCGCTCGTCGAGGTCGGCGTCGATCTCGGGCTCAACCGGGCGCGGGCGCTCGAACGACTCCCAAGCTTCTGAGATCAACTTGGTCAATGCAGCCAGCACGGCGTCACGGTCGGCAAGCGCGGAATAAGTCACGGCTGAACCGTACTCAGGCAAGGCTGACCGGGAGGCTCCGCGGGGCGCGAAACTCCCAGCCCGAGAACTCAGCCGAAGCGCCCTCGAGCTCGATCGAGCCGAAGCGCTCGAGCAGGCGCCGCAGCGCAATTCGCTCCTGGGCGCGGGCGAAGGCGTGGCCCGAGCAGAAGTGATGGCCGAAGCCGAAGGTCGCGAGCCGGCCCTTGGGACGGTGGATGTCGAAGCGGTCGGGATCGTCGAAGCGGCTCGGATCGCGGTTGGCGGCCGAGATCACAGCGGCGATCGGAGCCTCGGCGGGGACATCGGCTCCCCCGAGGCTGACCGCTTGCGTCGTCCGCCTGCCCTGAGTTCCGATCGGTGAGACCCAGCGCATGCCTTCGTCGATCGCCGGGGCGAGCAGGCCGTCGAGATCGTCGCGGACCTCGGCCAGCTGCTCGGGGTGGGTAAGCAGCGCCCACAACACCGAGCCGGCGCCGTGGCCCGGCTCCTGCATGCCGCCGAGCAGGATCACCTTGAGCGAGGGCATGATCGCCTCGCGCGGGCGGCTCTCGCCCGGCTCGCGCCCGGCATGCAGCATGTGCGAGATCGTCGAGTCGTCGGGCTCGGATTCGAGACGGTCGAGCACCGGGGCGAGGCGCGCGTCGATCTCGGCGCAGGCGGCGTCGGATCGCGCCTGCTTCGAGGGGTCGCGCTCGAAGTTGGTTGCCCCGTCGGCGAGATCGCCGAACCAGCGGCGCAGAGTCGCCGCATCGAGCTCGGCGAGGCCAAGCACGGCGCCGAGGCTCAGCACCGACACCGGCTCGAAGTAGTCGCCCATCAGCTCGGCCTCATCGGCGGCGGCGAGCGCCTCGAGGTAGGTGTCGGCAATCGGCTTCACGAGCTCGTCGATGTACTCGTCGACCGCGTGTGGGCGAAACTTGGGGTCGACGGCCTTTCTCAGGTCGCGATGAGGCTCGCCATCGCAGGTGAGGATCGTCGGACTGCCGAAGCTGCGGTCGATCGGGGAGCCCGGCATGTCGGCTGCGAACAGCCCCGGTTCCGAGGCAACCCGCAAGGCCTCCTCCCAGCCGGTCGCGAGCCACATCTCGACCGCGGGCACCCAGGCCACCCGCGCCTCCTCGCGCAGGCGCGCGTAGATCGGATACGGATCGGCTTCGAGCTCGGCGACCGTGATCTGGTCGGCGAAGTCGCTCACCCGCGTGCCGGGTCTAGCGGGGTGTGTCGCGCGGCCCGATGTCTTCCTCGCCATGCTCGCCAATGCCGGCGTAGATCTCGGGTCGGCTCTGTCGCAGGAAGGCGCCGACCAGCAGTCCGACGACTCCGCCGCCGAGCAGAATCGCCGGCAGGATGATCGCGCGATCGTCTGTGGGCGCATCTGGCACACCCGTGATCAGCAGGTTGAAGTTCGAGAGCACGAGGATGAACACCGCCGTCAACCCCAGACCCGCGAGCGCCGGCGCGATCCTCGACGTCCATGCGCTCTCGGAGTGCGGGTGGCGGCTGAAGTAGCCGACGACCGCGAACGAGGCCAGCGCAAGCAGCAGGGTCACACCGAGGGCGCCGAGGTTCGTCAACCAGGTGAACACCTCGAGCACCGGATCACCGTCGGACTGCCAGAAGATGAAGATGATCACCGCCGCGATCAGCGTCTGCGTCAGCGAGCCGATGTGCGGGGCTCCGTTGCGACGCGTGCGGCCGAAGGCCGCGGGCAGCACGCGGGCGCGGCCGAGGGCGAAGAAGTAGCGCGAAACAGCGTTGTGAAACGAGAGCGAAGCGGCAAACAGGCTGGTGCAGAACAGCAGGGTGGCGACATCGGCGATGAAAGTGCTCAGCTGAACATCGAGGGTGATGAACAGGACCGCGGCCGGATCGGGCGCGGCCCCGTCGGGGGTGGTGAAGCCTCCTTCGACCAGGGCACCAGCGCTTGTGACGACGTCGGCGCCCACGGCGCTCTGCAGCATCCACGCCGAAAAGGCGTAGAACAGCGAGGTGATGCCGAGGGCGATGTAGGTCGCGCGGGCGACGGTGCGGCGGGGGTCCTTGCATTCCTCACCGTAGATCGCAGCCGACTCGAACCCGACGAAGGCGGCCATCGTGAAGCTGAGAGCGGCGCCCAGTCCGGCGCCGAAGGCGATGTCGGGGTTGAAGGCTTCGCTGGTGAGACCGCCGGGTGCCGGGTCTCCAAGGACGACGAAATCGAAGATCGCGACGACGATGATCTCGAGCGTGAGGAAGATCGCCAGCACCTTCGCGTTGAGGTCGACGCGCAGCCAGCCGAGGATGCCGATGATGGCGATCGCGATGAAGACCCACGAGTACCAGGCAAAGTTGATGTCGGCCTTGTCGAGCATGAAGCCGCTGAACACCGCGCCGAAGAGGCCGAGGATGCCGATCTGCATCGAGTTGTAGGCGATCAGCGCGACAAAGGCCGTGCCGACGGCCGGGATCTTGCCGATGCCCTTGGCGACGTAGGCATAGAAGGCGCCGGCGTTGGTGATGTGGTGGCTCATCGCCGCATAGCCGGTGACGAACAGGGCGAGGATCGCGCCGAGGACCAAGAACAGCAGGGGGACGCCGGCGTTGCCGGTGACGAGGTAGGTCGCCGCGACGCCGCCGGCGATCACCGTCAGCGGCGCCGAGGCCGCGACGACGAAAAAGACGATGTCGGGGACGCCGAGCGCGGTCCTGCGCAATGTCTCGGGCGTGCCTGGTGCGGGAGTGCGGGCGGTCGTCGTTTCCATTCGAACACCTCTCCTCACGGGTGCGTAAGCCCCCGGTCTCTCTCAGCGGTCGCGAGATGTATACATTATGTAAGGCGGCGGCGTCAACCCGGTCGTCAGCGCTAGGCGGCAGCTAACGCGCCGTTAGCTGCCGTCCGGCGGTGGCAGGCCTTGCTGCGCCTCGAGCTGAAGCAGCTCGGCTTCGATCGATGCTTGGTCGAAGCGGAAGTAGGAGCGCGGGGGCAGGATGCCCCAGGCGTTTGAGCCGTGGGGATCGTCGGCGAAGACGCGTGGCTCGTGGTCGGGCTCGAGTTGCTCCATGTCGCAGAAGAGCTCGACGAAGACGTCCTCCTCGACCATGCGGCAGTAGGCGAAGAGGTTCTGCGCCATCGTGTGGCGCCCAGGTCCCCAGGCGATCGGGCGGCGGTGCTGAGCGAGGTGGTCAAGGGCGACGCGCATCTCGCCCCAGTCGGTGAGCTCGAAGGCGATGTGGTGGATGTGCTCGTAGCCCTTGTCGAGGAAGGCGACGACGTGGTGGTCGCGGTCGGCGTGCATCCACACGGCGCCTTCGCCGATCCAATCGCTGACGCCGAGGCCGAGCACGCGCTCGTACCACTCGGCCATCCGCGGCACGTCGGCTGTGAGGTAGTTGAAGTGCTGGAGCTTTCGCGGGTGAAAGCCGGGCAGCTCGTCGGTGAAGCGCGCGACCGCGGGCTTTCGGTCGTCGGCGATCAGGCGCTCGACCAAGACGATCGCGTTGCCGTCGGGGTCCGCAAGGCGCAGACCTTTGCCGCGAACTGGCACCTCGACCTGCTCTGAGTCGGTGCCGGTCTCGCTCGCGCGGGTCGCGGCGTCTTCGAGCGAGATCCCGGAGCGAAGCTCGTAAGCGACGTGCTCGACGCCGGGCTCGCCGGACTCCGACAGCTCGAGGCAGAAGTCCTCGTAGGCGCAGCGCAGCAAAGCGTTCTCTCCCCCGCTCCCGGTTTCTGTGAGTCCGTAGAGACGGGCCCAGCGCTCGCGCGCCTCGGCAACGTCGGCGACGCGCAGCTTCGCATGGTGGACACCGAGCAGCATCTGTCTACCCGACCAGCTGCTTCCACTCGCCGCTTGCGACTTGGCGCTCCGCCTCGTCCTCGGGCATGGCGAGCGCGACGTGCAGGGTTTGAGCGCTGACCTCCGGCGCCGAGCCGACGTCGGCGAGATCGCGATCGAGCTCGACGATCTCGTTTCGCAGCCGGCCGATCTCGGCGACCTCGACCTCGACCACGTCGCCGGGCTTGACCGGGCGCGAGTTGGCGGGCGTGCCAGTGAGCAGGACATCGCCGGGCTCGAGCGTGATCAGGCGCGAGACGTCTGCCACCTGATAGGCAAAGGAGAAGATCAGATCAGTGCCGGAGTGGCCCTCCTGCACCTGCTCGCCGTTGACAAAGGTGCGCACGGTGAGGTTCTCGGGATCGACCTCGCCTGCCTCGGCGAACCGCGGACCCAGCGGGCAGAAGCCATCCTGGCCCTTGACCCGCAGCATCGAGCCACGGTCGATGTGGCGGAAGTCGTGGACGCCGAAGTCGTTGGCGACCGTATAGCCGGCGACGTGGTCGAGGGCCTCGGCCTCGGAGACTCCGAGCGCGCGCTTGCCGATAACGAGCGCGATCTCGCCTTCGTAGTTGAGGAAGTGACAGCCGCGCGGGCGGGCGACCTTCGCCTCGTGGCTCGAGAGCGAACTCAGCGGCTTGAGGAAATAGGAAGGCGCGTCGGGCGGTGAGGTCATCCGGTACTCGTCACAGCGTGAGCGGTAGCTGAGATGGGTCGCGACGATCTTCGATGGCTCGAGCGGCCATTGCGCTGAAGCCGTCATGCGGTCACCGCCGCGCCGGCACGCGCCGCATCGACCAGAGCCGCGTAGAGGTGCGAACCGCCGGCGGCGAGGTTCTCCTCGGGATGCCACAGGACCGCGACGCAGAAGCCGTGATCGCGGGACTCGGCTGCCTCGATCAAGCCGTCGCTGGAGTGAGCTGAGGCAACGAGGCGGTCGGCGAGCGGGTCCACGCCCTGATGATGGTGTGAGCGCACGGGATTCGGGCTCTCACCGAGGATCGCGGCAAGGCGGGTGCCGGCGACAACCTCGATCTCATGGTCGACGAAGGTACCTGGTTCGCCGCGGTGGATCCGCGTGGGATCGTCGAGATGCTGCTCGATGCCGCCGCCGAGAGCGACGTTGAGCAATTGCATGCCGCGACATACGCCGAGGACGGGCATGTCACGATCGAGCGCGGCGTGGGCGAGGGTGAGCTCGAGGCGGTCGCGCAGTGGGTCGCCGGGCTCGTTGGCCGGGTCTGCCTGCTCGCCGTAGGAGGACGCGTCGAGGTCGCGACCGCCGGTGAGCAGGAGGCCGTCGAAAATCTCGAGAGCGTGACCGGGAGCATCGGCGTAGTAGGGGTCGACGGGGATGATCAGCGGCGCGCCACCCGCCCCCGAGACAGCTTCGATGTAGCGGCTCCAAACCGAGCTCAGCTCGACATCGCGCCAAGCACCGAAGCTCGCCGCGCGACGATCGCCGACCATCCCGATTCGTGGTCGGATGCTGCCAGCCATGTGCATAATGTATCCGGTGAGCGAGCCTACGAGCGCCCTTGCTGAAGGCGACGGCCGGTTCCAGGTTCAAAGCGTCGCCGACCAGGTTTACGTCGTGCTGCGCGAACGCATCGCAAGCGGCGAGATCGAGCGCGGATCGCGTCTGCACCAGGAGGACCTGGCAACCGAGTTCGGCGTCTCGAGAACGCCCGTGCGCGAATCCCTTCGCAGGCTCGCCGCGGAGGGTCTGGTCGACCTCTTTGCCAATCGCGGCGCGCGGGTCGCGACGGCGACCAGCGATCAGCTGCGCTCGAGCTATGAGACCCGGCTCGTGGTCGAGCCGGGCGCGGCGAGGCTCGCCGCGGCACGGCGACCAAAGGAACCACTGGCGCGAATGCAGCGGGCGATCCGTGACGAAAAGCGCGCGGGGCGTTCGTCGAGCAAGCACTTCAAGGCGAATCGCTCCTTTCACCTGGCACTGGTCAAGGCGACCGGCAACCCCCAGCTGGTGCAGTTCATGGAGCACGTCTGGATTGGGCGCATCGGCGCCACGTTGTATGAGGCCCGGCTTGATCGCAAGGGCCTGGACGCCGACCACAAGGCCCATCGCTCGATCGCCGAGGCGATCGAGGCCGGCGACGTCGACAAGGCCGAAGCGCTGACGCGTGGTCATCTCGAGCGCGCGATGGAACTCATCTTCGATCCTGAATGACCGCCTGAACCGCGAAGATGTCGACCGAGCTCAAAGCGTTCCTGGGCGAGCTGTCCGACCTCTCGAGGGCGGGGGCGCTGCTGGCGTGGGACGAACGCACGAAAATGCCAGCGCGCGGTGGGCCGATGCGCGCGGAGCAACTCGCGACACTGACTGCGATCGCGCATCGGCGCCTCGCTTCGGACGAGCTCGGCCGGTTGCTGGACTCGGCGGAGGCAAAACTCGACTCGCCTTCGCCGCTGGAGTTCGACGCTGCGCTCGTGCGAACCGCACGCCGCAACTGGGAGAAGGCGCGGCGGGTGCCGACCGAGCTCGAGGCTGAGCTGGCGAGGACGACGTCGCTTGCCGAGCACGCCTGGGAGCACGCTCGTGCAGGGTCGGATTTCGCCACCTTTCTCCCCCACCTCGAAGCTGTGGTCGAGCTCAAGCGCCGCTACATCGACTGTTTCGAGGTCGACCACCCCTACGACGCTCTGCTCGACGACTTCGAGCCCGCAATGAAGACCGAGCAGCTGACGCCAGTGCTCGAGCGCGTGTGCGAGGGAGTCGTCGAGCTGCTGACCGAGATCGATCGCAACGGCGACGAGGTCGACCAGTCGTGCCTGCATGGCGAGTTCGCGCTTGAGCGCCAGGCGCTGCTGGCCGACGAGGTCACCGCACGCCTGCCGCTAGAGGCCGATGCCTGGCGCCTCGACGACACCGTGCATCCGTTCGCGACCGCGATCGCGATCTCCGATGTGCGGATCACGACGCGCTTTGACCCGGGCTACGTCGGCACGGCGCTGTGGTCGGTCATCCACGAAGTCGGGCACGCGCTGTACCACAACGGCATTGATCCGGAGCTCGAGCGCACACCGCTGTGCAGCTCCTGCTCGCTCGGCTTCGATGAGTCGTCGAGCAGGCTGTGGGAGAACTGGGTCGGGCGCGGGCGGCCGTTCCTCATCCATCTGTTGCCGCTGTTGCGCAAGGGTTTCGCCAAGCAGTTCGGCGCGATCGAACCCGAGCAGCTCTACCGCGCCGCAAATCACGTCGAGCGCTCTCCGATCCGCGTCGAGGCCGACGAGGTCACCTACAACCTGCACATCGCGCTTCGGTTCGAGCTCGAACGCGATCTGTTCGCCGAGCGGCTGACGGTGGCCGATCTGCCCGAAGCCTGGGACGCGGTGACCCAGCGTCTGCTCGGAATCGAGCCATCAGGCGATGCCAACGGCGTGCTCCAGGACGTGCACTGGAGCTCGGGCGCGTTCGGTTACTTTCCGACGTATTCGCTCGGCAACGTGATCGCCGGGCAGCTGTGGGAGCTGGCGCGGATCGAGCTGCCCGAGCTCGACGAGCAGCTGGCAGCGGGCGAGACGGGCCCGCTGCGCGACTTCCTCGGCAATCGGGTGTATCGCCATGGGGCCAAGCTGCTGCCGGGCGAGATGATCGAGCTCGCCTGCGGCGGCCCGCTCGATCCGGAGCCGCTGCTTGCGCATCTGCGGGCCAAGTTCGGCGAGGTCTACGGCCTCAGTCCAGCGGCGTCGAGCCCTCGCTGATCTGAAGCGTCTTCAGGTCGGAGTAGAAGTCGAGCGCGTAGTCGCCGCCCTCGCGACCGATGCCGCTGATGCCGATGCCGCCGAAGGGCGCAGTCAGGTCGCGGACGAGGAACGCGTTGACCCAGGTGGTGCCGGCGCGAACGGCGCGCCCGACCCGCTCGGCGCGCTCGGCCGAGCGGGTGCAGATGATCGCCGAGAGGCCGTAGGCGGTCGAGTTCGCGAGCGCGAGGGCGTCTGCCTCGGTCTCGAACGTCTGCCAGGTGAGGACCGGGCCGAAGACCTCCTGCTGGACGATCTCCGAGGTGTTGGAGGCGGGCTCGATCAGCGTCGGCTCGTAGTAGAGCGGGCCGATCTCCTCGGCGCGGCGGCCGCCGAAGACGATGCGGTCGCCGCTGTCGCGGGCGCGCTCGACGAATGCCTCGACCCGGGCGAGATGATCGGGGTGGATCAGCGGCGAGATCGTCGTCTCGGGCTCGCGCGGGTCGCCAAGGACGTGGGCGTCGACCGCCGCGACGAAGCGCTCCATGAACTCGCCGGCGATCTCGGCGGCGACGATGAGGCGGGTGCCGGCAAGGCAGACCTGACCGGCGTCGTCGTACATCTTCGCCGCGCGGGCGACCGCGTCTTCGAGGTCCGCGTCGGCGAAGACGAGCAGCGGGCCCTTGCCGCCGAGCTCGCCGGTGAAGGGAACGAGGTTCTCGGCCGCGGCGCGGCCGATCGAGCGCGCGGTCGGCGGCGACCCGGTGAAGGAGATGCGGCGCACGGCCGGGCTGGCGACCAGCGCGGCGCCGGCGTCCTTGCCGAGACCCTGGACGACGTTGAAGACGCCGGGCGGCAGTTCGGCCTCGGCGGCGAGGTCGGCGAGCAGCGAGCATGAGAGCGGCGACCACTCGGCCGGTTTGAGCACGACGGTGCAGCCGGCGGCGAGCGCGGGTGCGGTCTTCCAGGTCGAGAGCATGAACGGGGCGTTCCAGGGGGTGATGATCACCGCTGGGCCCGAAGGCATGCGCACGACGCGGTTGTCGGTGCCGTTGGAGCTCCAGACGCGTTCTTGGTAGGCGGCAGCGAGCTCGGCGTAGGCTCGGTAGTTGCGCGCGCCGCGGCCGATCACCCGCGCTCGCAGCGATTCGATCAGCATCGCCATGTCCTCGCACTCGACGGTGGCGATGCGATCGATGTTGGCGTCGATCAGGTCGGCGAGGCGAAGCAGGTAGGGCAGGCGGCCCTGCGGGCCGAGGGCTGCCCACGGCTCGAACGCCTCGCCTGCGGCCTCGACAGCGGCCGCAGCCTCGTCGGCTCCCGCGGCCGAGACCTCGGCCAGAGTGTGGCCGTCGATCGGGCTGATGTCGGTGAAGCGCTCGCTGGACGCGACGCGCTTGCCGCCGATGAAGTGGTCGGTCGAGACCTCGATGCCGGCGACCTCGGCGACGTTGGCGTGGGCGGAGGCGGTGCTCACAGCGCGGTCAGTGTCTCGAGATCGTCGACCGAGTAGCCGATCGTGAGCCGAAACCCCTTGCCGATTCGCACCGGCGCCAGCGTGGTCAGCTCGCCGCCGGGGTCGTCGAAGAGCTCGAGCGTGGCCGAGCCCTCCCAGATCGTAGAGGCGCTGCGGTCATAGGCCTTCGAGCGGACGAGCTCGTGCACGGCCGGGTCGTCGTGTCGGCCCTTTTCGAGGCGGGGGAAGTGGCGGACGTTGACGATCGGCGGATCGTTGTGGGTGGGCCCGGCCGGACTCTCGCGCTCGAGCGTGATCGTCGCCTCGGCGAGGCGGCGCTCGTAGGCGGCGCAGGTGCCGCCGTAACGAGCGCCGGGCTTCTCGCCGGGGTCGGCGGGGGTGTCGAGGCCGAAGCTGCGGGTGACCCAGACCGAACCGAGCTTCTTCGGAAAGCCCTGGATCCAGCCGCGGGCGAGGGCGAAGTCGCGATCGACCCAGATGTAGGGACAGTAGGCGACCTCCTCGCCCTGATAGAGGGCGTTGACGGTGATGAAGAACTCCTTGTACTGCGAGCGCGAAGGGTCGACCAGCTCGCTGGCGTCGTCGCCGCACGACTGCCAGTCGATGAACATCGCCGCCGCCCTGCCGCCGTCGGGATGCGGCTCGAGCGGCGCCGGCAGCACCGCGGCGGCGGCGACGGGATCGGCCCAGTACTCGACGACCAGCATCGTGCCCACGTAATGCCACGGCGGCGCCCCGACGAGGCTCGATCGCCCCTCTGGCGAGCGCGGCGCGGAGTAGCCCTTGGCCATCGAATAACGTATCCGAAGGTTCCGCGCACCCGTCGCGGCAGCGAACCGAATCGAGTACATGCGGCTGAGAGGACTCGAACCTCCACGTCCTTGCGGACACGGCGACCTGAACGCCGCGCGTCTACCAATTCCGCCACAGCCGCGTGACTGGCTCCCAATCTAGCGTGAGCCCGGGCCCCGTACCCGCGCACACATCGCGACGTCCTCGACTTTGTCATGCCTATTCGTGGCTAAAGTCGATGACGTCGCGGCCAAGGCGCTCGAACCACCCTCGCGCGCCGGCTGGCTGACGAAGTAACGTCCATCAGATGAGGGTGGGACTGGTCCTCGGCGCTGGGGGCATTCAGGGCGGCGCCTGGCTCACCGGTGGGCTCGACGCGCTCGCGGCTGAGACCGGCTGGGACCCCGCTACGGCCGATGTCGTTGTCGGCACCTCGGCCGGGTCGGTAATCGCCTCGCTCTGCGTCGCCGGGATCCCGCCCTGGTTCATGGTCGCCCACTCGCGCGGCGAATCCTTCGACGGTGTAGTCGACGCTCAGGGCCGCCCGGCCGCCGAGGCCGATCGCTCCGGCGGCGCCCAGTTTCAGCTCGCTCGCGCCCTGCCGCCGATCGGTCCGGGTCCTGGCGCCTCGCCCTGAACACTCTGCGCGCCCCGCGCCGCTACCCGCCCGCCGCCGTCTTCGCCGGCTGGTGGCCGCGGGGATTCATCTCCACCGAGCCGCTCAAGGACATCATCCGCCGCGTCGTCCCCGAGGGCTGGAGTCACCACCCCAACCTCTGGGTCGTCGCCTGCGACTACGCGACCGGACGCCGCGTCCCCTTTGGCCGCGACGGGGCTCCGCCGGCCGAGCTCGCCGATGCCGTTGCCGCCTCGTGCGCGATTCCCGGCTTCTACCACCCCGTCCCGATCGACGGTCGGCGCTACGTCGACGGCGGCATCTACTCGACCTCCAACCTCGATCTCGTGCGCGACGCGGGTCTCGATCTCGTCATCTGCCTCAACCCCACATCCTCCCTACATCCCACGCGCGCCTGGAACCCGGCCGAACGGATCGCCCGCTCCGCTCGCGACGCCTCCGGTCGCCGCCTCGGCTCGGAAGCTCGCAAGCTGCGCGAGCGCGGCACCGAAGTCGTCTTGATCCAGCCGACCGGCGAGGACCTGGCGGCGATGGGGCCGAACCTGATGAGCCGCAGGAACCGCAACCGGACGATCGAGACTGCGCGGCGCACCGTCGCCACCCAGCTCGCGCGGGCGGAGAACCGCGAGCGGCTCGCCGCGCTGCCCGAAGGCGATCCGCGTCGCATCCGCCGACCCGAGGGCCCGCCCGAGCAGTGGCCGGACCTCGCCGAGATCACCGATCTCGCTCGCGCCCACTTCGCCGGCGCCGGCTGAGCCGACGAGATGCGGCGGACTGAGATCGAGTCCTACGAACAGGCGTGTGCCGAGCACGAGTGGCACGTTCCTCAGCGCTACAACATCGCCGCTGACGTCTGCGACAAGCACCCACCTGACAAGCAGGCGATGGTCTGGGAACGCCACGACGGCGCCACTCGCGAACTCACCTGGGGCGAGCTCCAAGACCTCTCCAATCGCGCCGCGGCGTTACTTCGCGCCAACGGCGTCAAACGCGGCGACCGCGTTGCCGTCGTCCTCCCTCCCACGCCCGAGACGGCGGCGATCTTCTTCGGCACCTGGAAGCTGGGCGCGATCCTGCTCTCGATGTCGGTGCTCTACGGCGACGACGGCATCCGCCACCGCCTTGAGGACTCGACACCGACGGTGCTCGTCACCGACGCCGACAACGTCGACCGCTTCGATCCTTCGCTTATCAGCGAGATCATCGTCGCTGACGCCGACCTGCTCGCCGCCCAGCCCAACGACCACATCTGCGAGGACACTGCCGCCGATGACCCGGCGCAGCTCTATTACACGTCGGGAACCACCGGCAAGGCCAAGGGCATCCTGCACGCCCACCGCTACATCCTCGGCCACGAGGAGTTCGTCTACTGCCACGACATCCGCGAAGGCGAGCGCTTTCACGGTATGGGCGAGTGGGCCTGGGCAGCCGGAATCTCGCCCCTGCTCGGGCCCTGGCGCCTCGGCGCCGTCCAATACGTCTACCAGCGCGAAGGCGGCTTCGACCCCGTCAAGCAGCTCGAGTTCCTCTCGCGCCACGAGGTCACGAACGTGTTCACGACGCCAACGGCGATGCGGGCGACGATGGCTGTCGAAGACGCCGGCGCGCGCTACCCGCAGAAGTTCCGCATCGTCTGCAGCGCCGGCGAACCGCTCAACCCCGAGGCGATCCGCTGGTTTCGCAAGCAGTACGGCGTCACCGTGCTCGACTACTACGGCCTCACCGAGTCCTATCCGCTGTGCGCGAACTTCCCCTTTATGGAGGTGCGCGAGGGCTCGATGGGTAAGACGATGCCGGGCTGGGACGTGCAGATCCTCGACGAGGACGAGAACCCCGTCGAGCCGGGCGAGCGCGGCGAGATCTGCCTGCGCGCCCGCTCCAATCCGCATTACCCCTCGGCTACTGGGAACTGCCCGACGCGAGCGACGAGACCTTCGGCGGCGAGTGGTTTCACTCCAAGGACGCAGCGACGATGGACGCCGATGGCTACGTCTGGTATGCCGGCCGCGCCGACGACGTGATCATCGCCGCCGGCTATCGGATCGGTCCATTCGAGGTCGAGTCGGCGTGCATCGAGCACCCCGCCGTGCGCGAGGCAGCCGCGGTCGCTTCGCCCGACGAGGTCAGGGGCAACGTCGTCAAGGCGTTCATCGTTCTGGCCGCAGGCTTCGAGCCGTCCGACGAGCTCGCCGCCGAGATTAAGGGCTCGGTCAGAAAGAGCCTCAGCGCTTACGCCTATCCGCGCCTGATCGAGTTCACCGACGAGCTGCCGAAGACGCTGACCGGCAAGATCCGGCGGATCGAGTTGCGTGAAGCTGAGCGCGAGGCAGCCGGGCAGTCGGGCTGATCTCGCCCCGGGTTGCCGTTAGCGGTATCCGGCGCCCGTCGACTTCCAAGCGTTCGGCGAGCGCTCGGGGACGGCGAGCATCGGCAGGACACGCTCGATCAGCACCTCGACGACCTTGGGGTCGAACTGCGTCCCGGCACATCGCCTCAGCTCCTCGATTGCCTGGTCAGGTGTGAGTGACCGGCTATAGCTTCGGTGCTCGGTCATCGCCTCGTAGGCATCGCAGACGAAGATGATTCGCGCTCCGAGCGGGATCTCTGAGCCCTCGAGGCCGTCCGGATAGCCCGCACCGTCCCAGCGTTCATGGCTCGCGCGAACCAGCTCGGCGACCGGCTCGAGCGCCGGCGCCGCGGCGAGGATGCGCTGACCGGTGATCGTGTGAGCTCGCATCAGCTCCCACTCGCTGTCGTTGAGGGAATCTGGCTTGTGCAGGATCTTGTCCGGGATCGCGATCTTGCCGATGTCGTGAAGCTCGGCCGCTCGCGTGAGGATGTCCAGCTGCTCTGCCCCGAGGCCGAGCTTGCGGCCAACCTCCACCGCAAGGCGCGTGACGCCGGTTTGATGTGCGCTGAGCGCTGGCTCGCGCTCTCGCAGCAGGCGCGTCAGCACGTCATGGGCTTGGCGCTGCACGGACACCTGGCGGCGGCCCTTGGCGTGGTACATGCGGGTATCGGCGAGGTGCAGGGCAGTCGAGACGCGGTTGGCCTCGGCCGGCACGACAGCCGCGCCCGCTGAGGCGCGTGATCGAGAAAGCCCTCGCCACGCTCATGCAGGACCTCGTCCGCCTCGGCGAGCAGCGCCGGGACCCGGTCACGCCCACCCGATACGAGCACGCAGAACTCGTCGCCACCGAGCCGGTAGGCACGGCCATCGCCGGTCATCGCGGCGCGCAGCTTGTCGCCGATGCGCTGAAGCAGAGCGTCGCCGGCGGGGTGACCGAAGCCATCGTTGTAGGCCTTGAAGCCGTCGAGGTCGAAGATCGCGAGCACCGATTGACCAGGACCGCGAACAGCGTGCTCGAGGTCGGCGAGCAGAGCACGACGATTGCCCAGTCCCGTGAGCGCGTCAGTTACGGCTTCCTCGCGCACGACCTTGAGCAGCGCGACGTTCGATCGAAACGTGAGCACGAGGCGCAGCATGACGCCGGTGAGCGTCGCAACCGCCAGCCATACCGACAGCGCGGTCAAGGGCTGGAAGTGATCCCAGGCGAGCACTCCCGTGGCGACGCATCCGAACAGGACCGGAAAAAGAATCGAGTAGGAGACGCGACGCGCCGCCGGGTTCCGGGAGCTGTCGGCGAGGGCCGCGGCGGTCGCGATCAGCGTCCCGCCGACGAGCCAGAGCTCGTCGAAATGGCCGCCGTCGAAGCGGCCAAGGGCGTCCTGATAGATGAAGATGCCGTCGGCAATTCCCCAGATCGCGACCCCGGCACAGGCGAGCAGGCCACGATCGGCCAACCCGCAAACCAGAGGCGGTGACCCCGACGATCAAGAAGGACAGCAGCAGGACGTCGCCGAGCAGATAGGCGAGGCTGGTGGGCAGCGAGGCTCGGCTCGTCGACGGTGAGGCCGATCAGCGCCGGAGCGAGAATGGCCGTGCCAAGGGCGGCCGAGGCGAGTCCCCCGATCGCCCCGTCGAGCCAGGCGCTGGCGGTGAAGCGGACCCGGCGCCCGACCAGCAGCAGCACCCCGACGTAGAAGAACGGGAAGGCGAGCAGGTAGCCGAACTCCGCCAGCGACGGATACGGCGGGTTCACCCCCGCCTCCTCGGCGGTTGAGTAGATATCGCCGACCGTCCAGACGGCGATTCCTACCGCAAACGAAAGCCAGATCCAGCGCTGCGTCCTGAGAAACGCTCGCTCGCACGATGCAGATCGCGACCGCCAAGAGGAGGACGCCGTTATAGATCCAGTCGTCGATCGACCTCACCGCCGCCGGCGCCCGAAACCCAAACGACGTGAAGCGCCAGGCCGGCGACGGCAAGCCCGAGCAGGGCGAGCATCGCTCGTCTTGTCTTTCGCTGATCGCTCGTAGGCATGGAACAGGCACCGGTGGTGTCCCCGATTTCATCGGCATTCAGCCGTCAGATGCTCAAGCTGACTAAGCGCCTGCCAAAGTTCCCTCATGGCGCGCTGGACCCTGATTGCCGCTGGATTGGTCACCTTCGCGCTTGTCGCCAGCCAGCTGTTGCTGCCGAGCCTCGGTGCGCAGCGGGTCGAAGACCGCCTCACGCAGGGCGGCGGCTCGGCCGAAGTCACGCTTGGCGCGGTTCCTGCCGTCCGCCTGCTTTTCTCCGACGGCGAGCGACTCGAGGTCACTGCGCGCGACCTCGATCTCGAGCTCGACGAGCGCGAGGCCGTGTTCGACCGCCTCGACGGCTTCACGATCGTCGACATCTCAGTCACCAGCTCCAGCGCCGGTCCGTTCGAGTTGACGCGCTTCTTGCTGCAGCGCGACGGCGAGTGGGCCCTACAGCCTCGTCGCCAGCGGCGAGACGACCGCCAGTGAGCTGACATCGTTCGGCCTCGACCAGGTCGCGCTCCCCGGCGAGTCGTTTCTCGACCTCTTGCTCGATCCGTTCGTCGACCAGGTGAATGCGCCGCTGCCGATCGAGCTCGAGATGGAGCTTTCGAGCGATCATGGACGCGTTCAGGTGGTTTCGGGAGGGGGCGAGGTTGCCGGCATCCCGGCCGGCCCGCTCGCCGAGCTGATCACGTCTGCGATCGTGCTGCAGCTGTGAGTGAGCAAACCGCGAGCGGGCTCGTTTACGACGTCGCTGGATCAGGACCGCCGGTGCTGTTGTTTCACGCCGGCATCGCCGATCGATCGATGTGGGAGCCACAATGGCAAGGCCTCAGCGAGCGCTTCACCGCGATCCGCTTCGACGCCCGCGGCTTCGGCGAGTCGGCCGACCCGTCTGGTCCGTACACCCTGCACGACGATGGCGCCGAGGTCCTCGAAGCCGCCGGCATCGAGCGGGCGGCACTAGTCGGCTGCTCGATGGGCGGCGGCGCGGCACTCGATCTCGCTCTGGCGGCACCGCAGCGCGCCAGTGCTCTTGTGACCGTGTGCTCGACCCCTTCGGGCTGGCACCACAGCGACGAGATCCTCGCCCTTTGGGACGAGGTCGAAGCCGTCTACGAACGCGAGGGGATCGAAGCAGCCAACGAGCTCGAGCTGCGGATGTGGCTCGACGGCTATGGACGCGACGGGGCTTGCGGCGAGCACCTCAGAGCACAGATCGGCTCGATCAACGCAGCCTTGCTCGAGCGCCAAGACACATTCGAGGTCGAGCCCGGCAAGCTCGAGCCGCCGGCGATCGAGCGCCTCGGCGAGATCGCTGTCGCGGTGCTCGCGATCTTCGGCTCCCACGACCAGCCGAGCTCGATCGCCGGGCTGCGCGCGATCGCCGAGGGCACCGGTGGCGAGCTCGTCGAGATCTCGGACGCTGCGCACCTGCCCTCACTCGAGCGGCCAGATCAGTTTGAGGCGGCGCTGATGCCGTTTCTCGAGCGCTACGCGACGTAGCTGGTCAGCGGGCTGCGGCGACTGCGCCGGCGGGCTTTGCGGCTTGCGCCCGGCGGGCGTTCTCGATCAGGTGACCGGTGATTTTCGGCCACAGCTGCGGCGGCAGGTCATGTCCCATGCCGTCGATCAGCTTCAGCTCGGCCGCCGGGATCGCGGCGGCAACCGCCCGCCCCGCGGCAGGGCGGACGAGCGGGTCCTTGGTGCCGTGGATGACCACCGTGGGAGCGCCGATCGAGCGCAGCTTGCCCGAGCGGTCTCCCGAGGCGGTGATCGCGTGCAGCTGGCGTGCGGCGCCCACCGGGTGATGGGCGCGGTCATAGCCGGCGGCGATCAACCTGCGCATGCGGTCTGGATCGGACGGGTAGTCGGGCGAGCCGATGATGTCGAACGTGCGCATGATCGCCTCGATGTAGCCATCGCGGCCCTCGGGCGGCGCGGCCAGCAGCGTGCCAAGTGCGCGCAGACGCGGTAGTGAGGAGACCCGCTTGCCGGCACCGGTCATGATCAAGCCCAGCGAGCGCACCACCTCCGGGCGCCGGTAGGCGAGCACCTGGGCGATCATCCCGCCCTGTGAGGCGCCGACCACATGCGCCGACTCGATTCCTAGATGCTCGATCAAGCCCGCGACATCATCGGCCATGTCGTCGAGCGTGTAGCCGAGACCCCGGTTGAGGCCGAGGAGCATCGCGAGCTTGCCCGGGAACGCCGAGGTGGTCGAGCCAGCTGGAGTGACCGATATCGCGGTTGTCGAGGCGAACGGCGCGAAAGCCCGCCTCTGCCAGGAGCTCGCAGAAGCCCTCGTCCCAGGCGATCATCTGAGTTCCCAAGCCCATGATCAACAGCATCGGCTCGCCATCAGGGTCGCCGATCTCCTGATAGGCGATCTCGACCCCGTTGACCGGCGCCAGTTGCTCGTCCGCGATTCTCATCCGGTCAGCCAGCCGCGATCGCGTGCGCAGTGCGCCGTGCAAGCGCCATGATCGTCAGCATCGGATTCGTCCCCGACGCGGTCGGGAAGGCGCTTGCGTCGCCAATCCAGACGCCGGGCGTGTCGTGTAGCTCGCCCCACGGGTTCGCCACCGAGCTCGCGGGATCACGGCCCATGCGACAGCTGCCCATCTGATGAGCCGAGAAGAGCAGGAACTCGCGCGGCTGGATCGGAGCCGAGGTGACCTCGCCGATGAAGGTCTCGAGGTCGTCGCCGTGCTTCCAGTCGGGTGCCTTTCGCGCCGAGCCGACGATCTCGGTCGCGCCGGCGGCCTCATGCACTCGGATCAGCTGCTCGACCCCGGCGCGGATGTTGCGGATGTCGACCTCGTCGGTGATCGGGTACTGAGCCACCGCCGTGCCAGCCTCGTCGACGACAACGCGCCCGTGACCCTGCTCGCGAACGAGGCTGATCAGCGAAGCCGAATCGCCCCAGTGGCGCATGCGGCGCTTGTGGTCGGCGCCCGAGCGCCACGGCAGCGCGCCGGCGTAAAGGCCCGTCGTCGCCTGCGCGCCCTCGAGCAAGAAGCCGTGACCGTCGCCCGTGTCCTCGAACTCGTGCGAGAGCGCCGCCTGCGGCGGTCCCCAATTCCAGTTTTGGGGCTCGTCGTAGTAGGCGGTGACGGCCGCCGTCGGATGCAAGCGCAGAAAGTCGCCGGTAGCAGGGCCGCCGATCTGCGATCGCAGCAGCAGCGCCGGTGACTCGATCGATCCGCAGGCGACAACGACGATTGGCGCGTTCACGGTCAGCCGGGTCACCGCCCCGTTGTCACCCTCGGGATCGACCCACACTGCCTCGACGCCGGCAGCGCGGCCGTTGTCGACGAGCACCCGCTCGGCTCTGCAGCCGGCGAGAATCTCGGCGCCATTGGCTTGGGCATCGACCAGGTACGTCTTCGCCGTGGACTGCTTGGATCCCGACTGATCGCCGAAGCCGAGGTAGGCGGCGCTGGCCGGGTCGTACTTCTCCGGGTCGGTGTTGCGCAGGATCGAGCTGAAGTCAAAGCCAAACTTCTCGCAAGCCGCTCGTAGCCGCTCGTGCGGCCCGGAGAGGTCTGAGCACTCGCCGTTGACCATGATCCGCTCGCTGACGGCGTCCAGGTGCGCGTCGAAGTCCGGTCCGTCGAGGCCCTCGAGCCCGTGCTCTCGCGCCCACTCCTCGCGCACCCAGGAATGAGTGCGCAGGCAGTTGGTCCAGTTGATCGTGGTGCCGCCGCCGATGCCCGCGCCGGCGACGATCGAGACTTGGCCGTCGGCGGTCGGAAAGGGCCCGCCGTTGAGATAGGAGCGCTGGTAGGCGGCGAGCTCGTACTGGTCGAAGTCGCGGTCGTCGAAGTAGCCGCCGGCTTCGAGCACGACCACGCTCTTGCCCGCGGCCGCCAGCTCGGCGGCGATGACGCCGCCACCGGCGCCGGAGCCGACAACGCAGACGTCCGCGTCGATCGTCTCCTGCGGCGCGCTCGGCTTGCGGATGCGAAGCGGGCGCTCGCGCTCGGGCGGTGGCGAGAGCGGTCCCGGGTATCCGATCGTCGCCCACGTCGGGTTCTGGCCGGTGCCGAGATCGGGCAGCGCGTAAAAGATCGAGCCGGCGACGCCGCGGATCGTCGTCAGGCCCGCCAAGGCATCGGGGCTCTGGTCGCCGAACCCGTGGACGATCTGCTCACGGATCTCCAGGGGTGTCGTCTCGGACATTCCAGCCTCGGCGAGGCCATCGAGCAGGGCTCGCAACCCGATCGTCTGCTCATCGGTGATCTGCGCCTGAAGCAATGCGACCTCGAGCGCCTCGGGCACCGCGGCGTGACTGGCCGCGCTGAGCCAGAAGCCACGCGCCGCCTCGTCGCCGGCCGGCGTTGGCAGCGCAGGGATGAAGGTGTCGCAAAGCGCCGTGAGCGCTGCGCGCTGAGCATCGTCGAACAGCGTGCTCGTCGCCAGCAGGGCAAAGGTCTCGCCGACCGTCTTGCTGACCTCGGCGCTGTACGGGAAGTGATGAGGATCGCGCGAGGGCGCGTAGCCCGGTGTGATCATCAGCGACTGGCGCTTGGTGTACTTGCGGATCCCGTCCGGCCCATGGCGAGAGCCCAGGCCCGAGGCCTTCCAGCCCCCCATCGGCAGCTCGAGCGCCGCGTAGTTGACCTGAGCATCGTTGACGCAGGCGACGCCGGCCTCGATCCGTCGCGCGATCTCCTCACCGCGAACCTCGTCGCGTGTCCACACCGATGCCTGCAGCCCGTAGGGACCATCGTTTGCGAGCTCGATCGCCTGCTCAGCGTCGCGAACCGCCATCACCGGCAACGTCGGGCCGAAGGTCTCCTCGGTCATGCACAGCATCGAGTGATCGACGCCAGCAAGCACCGTTGGGCGATAAAAGCGCCCAGGCTCAGGACCGCGCTCGCCACCGGTAACGATCCGAGCGCCCTTGTCGACCGCGTCGGCGACGTGGGCCTCGATCAGATCCAGCTGAGGTGGGAAGATGATCGCGCCGATATCGACGCTGCCCGGCGCGCCCGGCGGTCCCTGACGCAGCGACTCGACCTTGCCCGTGAGCCGCTCGAGAAACTCGTCGTGGACGGGCTCCTCAACGTAGATGCGCTCGACCGAGATGCAGACCTGACCGGAGTTGTTGAGGCCGTATGAAACGGCGGCGTTTGCCGCCCGCTCGAGATCGGCGTCGGCGAGGATCACCATTGGGTCCTTGCCGCCGAGCTCGAGGCTGACAGGGGTAAGCGTCTGTGCGGCCTGGGCCATCACCTTCTTGCCGGTGGCAACCGAGCCGGTGAACATGACGAAGTCGACTTCGTCGACGAGAGCCGCGCCGGTCTCGCCGCGGCCGGTGGCGACCTGAAACACCCCGTCGGGCAAGCCAGAGTCTGTGAGCATCTCGGCCAGCACGAGCGAGGTCAGCGGCGTCACCTCCGAGGGCTTGAGCACAACCGCGTTACCCGCCGCGAGCGCCGGAATGCAGTCGCCGAAGGAGTTGTTGAGCGGGTAGTTCCAAGGCCCGATTACGCCGACGACCCCGAGCGGTGCGTAGCGTGTTGCGAGCTTGCGGCCACGAACGAACGGCGACGCCGACTCGATCTCCTCGTCGGCGAGATAGACGGGCGCCTGCTTGGCCCAGAACTCGAGCGCCGCGAGCCCATAGGAGAGCTCGGCGAACTGGGTTTCGTCGGCGGGACGGCCGGTCTCGGCGCAGATCGTCGTGACGACGCGCTCGGCGTTGGCAACGAGCCAGGCTCGTGCCGCCAGCAGTACCGCCGCACGCGCCTCGAAGCCGGCTTCGGCCCAGGCGGGCTGGGCTTCACGCGCCACCGCGACCATGGCACGGACCTGATCTGCGGAAAGCTCCGCAACGTTCGCGATCGTCTCGCCGGTCGCCGGGTTCTCAACCGCGATCTCGCTCACCGCAGCCTGTGAATCTCCCCCGTCGGGCATGCTCGCGAGTCTATAGGCGGGCCCTAGCGGGCTTTATCGGAGAGGCGAGCGGGCCCGTCGCGATCGCCCTCGATCACCTCGGTGCCGGCAAAGCGATCGGCAAGCGAGCGCCGGCGGGCATCGAAGGGGATCAAGACGAAGCCGGCGCCGAGGCTCAGCACCGAGAGCGCGGTCCCGATCAACCGCCGAAAAGCGCGGCGGGCACCGATCTTTCGCTCGCCACCAGCATCGAGTCGAATCGAGAGCAGGCGCATGCCGATCGTCTGCCCGGCTAGAGCCCAGAAGGTGGTCAGGTAGACGGCGCCGGACACGACCCACAGCGTCCCGCCGAGCACGAGCCCGGCGGTCGTGGGGTCCTGGTCGTCGCCGATCACACCACCGATCGTGATCCCGAAGAGCGCGGAGATGCCGAGAAACGTCAGGTTGAGCAGGACCCCATCGAGGAAGGCGCCGACGGTGCGGGTAAAGAGGCCAACGTGGACCTTGTCGGTCGCCGGCGGCGCCTTGCTGCCGAGCGTGCGGTCGAGGACGTGGGCGATGGCGATGTCGACTCGGTCGGCGACCTCGCGGATCCCGCGCCCGATGTCCTCGATCAGGCCGCGGCCCTGAGAGGTGATCGCGGCGCGCACCTCGGGCGCCTCGGCGATGCGCTCGATCAGCCTCTGCACCTCGTCGGAGTCCAGCAGCTGGTCCCAGACGCGATCAACGAGCTGGGAGTCGAGCACCCTGACCGCGGCGCGCTCGACGGCGGGGCTGGTCAGCGTCCGCTCCAACGACTCTTGAGCGGCATCGCTCTCGAGCACGCGGATGATCGCCCGCTCGACAGCCGGGCTTTCGAGGGCGCGCACGATCGCCTCCTCGGTGGCCGATTCAACGGCGTCATCGATCCCGGTCGCGGCGGCGACGCGCTCGGCGCTGCGGGCGCCGATCCCGAGCAGGCGCGCCGGAAGCGGGGCGCGCCCGCGGCGCAGCGGCTGCTCGGGAGGCGAGCTCACAGCACCATCGTCGCGTCCGCGACGGTCGGAACCGCTGGACGGTGAGTATCGACACCCGCAGGCGCCTGCGAGGATTGACCGATGCGCACCGCGATTCTCTCCGACCTTCATCTCGGCGCCGGCGGGGGCGGTGACCTGCTGCGCCGCGACGCCTTTCGCGCACCGCTGTTCGAGGCGCTCGAGCCAAGCGACCGTGTCGTCTTGCTCGGCGACCTGATCGAGCTTCGCGACCGCCCGATCGATCAAGCGTTTGCGCTGGCGGAGCCGTTTCTGCGCGAGCTCACGGAGGTGATCTCCGACGGCGAGCTGATCATCGTCGCGGGCAATCACGACCATCACCTCGTCGAGCCGTGGCTGGAGCGCCGCCTGCTCGAGGGAGAACCGCCTCTCGGCCTCGAACAGCGCGTCGAGCCCGAGGCGACTCCCCTGGCGACGCTGGTAAACGAACTCTCCGGCATCGCGATCGAGATCGCCTACCCGGGCGTGTGGCTACGCGACGACGTCTACGCGACGCACGGTCACTATCTCGACCGCCACCTCACCGTGCCGACCTTCGAACGCCTTGCCGTCGCCGGAGTCGAGCGCCTGCTCGGCGTTCGCCCCAGCGGGCCCGACCCGCTCGAGCCTCCCGCCGACACTCCCGAAGAGCTGGCGGGACGAATCGACCCGATCACCTACGAGCACGCTCAATCTCCGGTATACGCCCTGCTGTTCGCGCTCGCTCAAGGCGCCGGCGGCGAACGCGGCACAGGCAACCCTTCGATGCGGATCTGGAACGCCGTCGGAGCGGGTGACAGCGCCACAGCCAAACTTCGCGGCTGGCTGCTCGGCTCGGTCGCCGTGCCCGGCGCCGTCAGCCTCGCCAACCGCCTCGGGCTCGGGCCGGTGCGCTCAGACCTCTCGCCCGGCGCGATCACCCGTGCCGGGCTGGCGGCGATGCGCGAGGTGGTAGAGCGCCTCGGAATCGAGGCAAGACACGTGATCTTCGGTCACACCCATCGCCGCGGGCCGCTCGGCGATGAGCCCGGCTGGGCAGCCTCGGACGGCGAGTGCTGTTTATGGAATACCGGCAGCTGGCTGCACTCGCCGACCATGCTCGCCAGCACGGCCTCACGAAGTCCTTACTGGCCGGGCACGATCTGTCTCGTCGGCGACGAAGGCGAGCCTGAGCTGCGACACCTGCTCGACGACCGCAGCCGCGACGAGCTCGCGACCCCGTAACTTCAGGCGCAGACATGAGCACGCTTGCCAAGCTCAACCTGCTGCTGTTCGTAGCGCTGATCGCCCACACCATCGATCACGCGGTCAACCAACCTGCCCGCGACTTGCCGGTCACCGGCTCGATCGTCGCCGTAATCGGGTTTTCGATCGTCGCGCTTTCGACGGTGCTCGCGGTGATGGACCGGCCACAGGCGCCGGTCGCGGCGATCTTCTCCGGCCTGGCGACCGCGCTCGGGATCGTCGCGATCCACCTGGCGCCGTCTTGGTACTCGCAGGTCAGCGACCCTTACTGGGATTTTGCCGCGAACGCGATCTCCTGGGCCCTGCTGATCGCACCCCTGGCCGCCGCCGTGGCGCTGGTGGCAGCGGGCGTCCAGCTCCGACGTGGGCAGGCGCAAGCCAGACCGATGTCACATCCACCGATGGGCCATCGCCCGGCGTAGAATGGGTCAAATGAGCTCGAGCGCCGCCGAAGAGCTGACGATCGACGAGCTCGCGCGGCGAACGGGGATGACAGTGCGCAACATCCGCGCTCACCAGTCACGTGGCCTGCTCCCTCCTCCGGATGTTCGCGGCCGCACGGGCTTTTACGGCGCCATCCACGCGGCTCGCATCGAGCTCATCCGCGAACTTCAGGCAGATGGCTTCAAGCTCGAGGCGATCAGCCGGCTGCTCGACAGCGCCGGCGGCTCGAGCGAGGAGGTGCTGCGCTTCACCCGCGCAGTCAAGGCGCCGTTCGAAGACGAGCAGCCGCAGATCGTCAGCGCCGACGAGCTCGCAGAGCGCTTCGCCGACGCCGGCGACAAGGCCGGGGAGATGCTTCGTCGCGCCGAGAAGCTGGGGATCATGCGTCCGATCGGCGACGGCAACTACGAGGAGCTGAGCCCGCGGCTGGGTCGTGCCAGCGAGGAGCTGCGGTCGCTGGGGATCCCAACCGAGACGGCGCTCGACATCGCCCGCGAGCTGCGAAAGCAGTCCGACGCGGTCGCCCGCACTTTCGTCGACCTCTTCATCAAGCAGATCTGGAAGCCGTTCGAGGACGAGGGCCGCCCCGAGCACGATCTGCCCAAGGTGCGCGAGGCGCTCGAGCGCCTGCGCCCGCTCGCCTCCGATGCCCTATTGGCGATGTTCCAGCTGGCGATGACGGACGCGGTCGAGCACCGCATGGGCAAGGAGCTGGAACGGATGCAAAAGGGGCGGTGAAAGCCCGCTAGGCAGCGAGCAGATCCCCGCCCGCGCGCTCGATCAACTGCTCGCGGATCTCGGTCGTGTCGATGTCCGCTGCCGCGGTGGTCTGCATCCACTCGCGCAGCAGGCCTGAAAACTCCTGCGGGCGCTCGAGCTGGGGGAAGTGCCCGACGTCATCGAAGACCTCGAAGCGGCTTCCGGGCATCGCCTTGTGGGCGGCGAGACCGTGCTCGACGCGGGATGATCGGGTCGTTGGCGCCCCAGACGATCAGCGACGGCAGCGCATCGGCGAGATAGAGGCGATCCATGGCACTGACGCGCTGGCCGCCGGCGTCGAGTACGGCGCGCATCGTCTGGATGAAAGCGTGACGCGCGTCGGCGTCGTTGAGCGACGAGTACCCAACCGCGACCTCGGCTATATCGGGTCCGGTCTCGACCTTGAGCTTGCCCAGCAGCCGCCCGATCGCCTCCCCTGCCGACAGCACATGGGCATGGGCGAGCAGCGGCAGCACCAGCTCCGAGCCGGGCAGGGTGGCGGCGCGAAGGATCGGGTGCACCTCGCGTCCCAGGCCGCCGCTGGAGACGAGCGCGAGGCGCTCGCAGCGCTCGGGGAACTGGTAGGCGAACTGCATCGCGATGCCACCGCCGAGCGAGTGGCCGACAATGCTGGCGCGGTCGTGGCCGAGGGCGAGAAGAATGTCGCGCACGCCGCTTGCGTAGGCACCGAGCGAGTAGTCGCCGCGCGGCTTCGCGGACTCGCCGTGGCCGAGCAGATCGGGGGCGAGCACCGTGTAGGAGCTCTCGAGCTCGGAAAGCGCGTGCTCCCACTGTGCCGAGCGCCCCGTGATCCCGTGGATGAGAACGACGACGGGGCCCTCGCCTCCGTATCGAAAGCAGACGCGGTGTCCGTGAAGTTCGATTTCTTGTCTATTGGCCATGTTCGCTATCTACCCAGTCTCGCGTCGATGTTACATCTGCCGGTGTAAAGGATGAGAAACCTGACCCCGTTTAGATTGCCGCTCGGGCGGCCCAGGCCATGCGTCCGAGCCTCTCCCCCAGGCTCGCGGGGGTCCAGTGCTCTGGGTCGCGCAGCAGCGTTCGCGCCCCGACTTCGGCGAGCCCCACGATCATCTGGCCGAGTAGCGTCGCGGACGCTTTCGCCTCCTCGCCCTCGAGCGAGGAGAAGCGCTCGACCCAGGTGCGGGCGATTGCCGTGGCGGCCTGCGCTTGGCGTTCGAGGCCGCGCTCGATTCGCGCCGCGACCGCCTCGTTCGAGCCGCCCTCGCCGAGAAAGACGACGCGATAGGTGGCCGGCGAGTCGGCGACGGCCCGCAAGAAAGCTTGGTAGCCACGGATCAGGGTGTCCTCGGGGTCGCCGGCGCCGCCGCTCGTCTCGAGCGCCTGCTGGGTTTCGCCGATGATCCGCTCCTCCTCGCGGTCGAGCATCGCGCTGAAGAGCTCGTCCTTGGAGGCATAACAGTCGTAGACGACGGGCTTCGAGACGCCGGCGGCCGCAGCGACCGCGGCCATTGAAGTCCCCTCGTAACCGTTTTCGAGAAAGAGCTTGTAGGCGGTGTCGAGCACCAGTGGCCGGCGCCGTTCGGGCCCGAGATGAGCGGCACGCTTCCGCGGCAGATGTGTCTTCGGTACCGACATTCCTACTTATGGTAGCATTTTCCTACCCGCAGTAGAAACCTAGCTCAACCTCGGAGGAACGAACAAGAATGAACCCGACTACAGCCGAAGCCAGCGACGTCGCCGAGGTCGAGGATCTGCTCGCCAGCGCCGAAGCGCCGGACTCCGACGACGCCCCCGCCTTCACGCTCGAGCTTTCCCAGGATCAAAAGGACATTCGCGACTGGGTTCACGGCTTCGCTGCCGACGTCGTCCGCCCCGCGGCCTCGGAGTGGGACGAGCGCGAGGAGACGCCCTGGCCCGTGATCCAGGAGGCCGCGAAGATCGGCCTCTACGGGTTCGAGGGCATCGCCCAGTTCTTTGCCGATCCTTCCGGTCTGCAGCTGCCGCTCGTCAACGAGGAGCTGTTCTGGGGTGACGCCGGCATCGGCATGTCGATCATGGGCACCTCGCTCGCGGTCGCCGCGATCTTCGGCCAGGGAACCAACGAGCAGATCGGCGAATGGATCCCCCAATGCTTCGGCACCGAGTCCGATCCCGAGGTCGCCGCCTTCTGTGCCTCCGAGCCCGACGCCGGGTCCGACGTTTCGGCGATCCGCACCGTCGCCAAGTACGACGAGGCGTCCGACGAGTGGGTCCTCAACGGCCAGAAGGCGTGGGCGACCAACGGCGGCATCGCCAAGGTCCACGTCGTCATCGCGTCCGTCGATCGCGAGCTCGGCTCGCGCGGCCATGCGGCGTTCGTGATCCCGCCGGACACGAAGGGCTGCGAGCAGGGCACCAAGGTCAAAAAACACGGCCTGCGTGCCTCCCACACGGCCGACGTCCACCTCGACGACTGCCGCGTGCCCGGCGCCTGCCTGCTTGGCGGCAAGGAGAAGCTCGACGAGCGCCTCGCCCGCGTGCGCGAGGGCAAGAAGTCGAAATCGCAGGCGGCGATGCAGACGTTCGAGGCCTCGCGCCCGACGGTCGGCGCCCAGGCTGTCGGCATCGCCCGCGCCGCTTATGAGGTCGCGCTCGAGTACGCCAAGGAGCGAAACCAGTTCGGCAAGGCGATCATCGAGAACCAGGCGATCGCCTTCACCCTGGCCGACATGAAGATGGAGATCGACGCTTGTCGCCTGCTCGTCTGGCGCGCTGCATGGATGGGCCGCACCGGCCAGCGCTTCGACAACGCCGAGGGCTCGATGTCGAAGCTGAAGGCGGGCGAGACCGCGGTCTGGGTGACCGAGCGCGCGATGCAGATTCTCGGCGGCAACGGCTACACCCGCGAGTTCCCGGTCGAGCGCATGCACCGCGACGCGAAGATCTACGACATCTTCGAGGGCACGGCCGAAATTCAGCGGCTGGTCATCTCCCGAGCGATCTCGGGCGTCCACATCCGCTAGATCTGTTCGTCTAGCTCATGGCTGATTAGCGCACAAGACGACGACGTTGAAGTTGTCGGCCATTGCGTTCTTGTGGATCCGTCCCCTCCATGCCCCGGTGCCGAATGGGAAGCTCTCGACCATGTCGCTCTCCGGATCGACGTTGGCGGGACCCCCGGAGATCAGCCTGTCGCCCGGGAGGCAGCTGGTATCGATCGAGAACGTCCCGTCTCCAAGATCGGTGCCGGCGGCTGGCGCGGGATCGACCGTGTAGGTGGTGTCGGACATGAAGGAGAACTGAGTGAACCCGTTAAGCGCGGCCGCACTGGCCGCGCTCGGCACCTGTCCCAGCGTCGATTCATCGATGTCGCCACCGGTGAGCGTGTTGGCGGCCACCTTCGCCGAGGTCACCTTGTCGGCGCCGATCGTCGGGTTCGGGTAGGTGCCGGTGAGGTCGCCGCCGGCAGCGCCTGTCGGCGGGCCCAGGTTGAGCGTTGCTCTCGTTGATGTCGGCGCCCGAGAGGCTGTCGTCGATGACGTCGGAGCTGGCCACAGCCGCGCCGTCCTTGAGCCGGTTCGAGGTCAAGCTCTCCTTCTTCACGTCGGAATTCTTGATTGCCTGCTTGGCGATGTCCTTCGACGAGTTGACCGCCGCCGCCATTGCCGTGCCTCCGGCGATGACGAGGAACACGGCTAGCGTCGACATCACGTTGGCGTAGGTGAAGTGGCGCTTGAGACCACCGTCTGCGCTGGCATTCATCGAGACCTCCCCTGGGTCGATGCGCAAGCCCGCGGCGGCGCCGCGGCGCTGCATTTCCGACCCTAACCCAGATGCGCGAAATAGCAAGCGTGGCGAGGAATCACGCGCTCTCCAACAACCTCCGCAAGCGCTCGAGTGAGCGCCGCGCCTCTCGCTTGCCGGGAGCCGCGGAGAGCAGACCGCCGGCCGCCTTGCCGAGCGCCCCTCCGGGAAGCTCGAACTCGTTGACGTAGTCGAAGCGGGTGCCACCGTCCTCCTCGTGAAGCTGGTAGCAGACGCGCGCCGTCGATCCGGCCGGGCCGTCGCCAACCCAGCGCGCGAGGCGAGGTTCGTCGGTTTCGGTCACGCACCACTCGACGTTGAAGCCCTTGCCGCCGAGGCGCAGACGCTGCTTGAAGCTGTCGCCCTCGGTCACCGGGCCAGGTTCGACGCCCTTGACCGAGTGATGGGCGGTGACCCAGAGCTCGAGCCGAGACGGGTCCATGATCGTGTCCCAGACCCGTTGCGGCTCCGCCCGCAAGACGATCGACTCGCGCACCGACTTCGCCATCAGTCGCCCTCGTCGATTGCCGCGGCGAGAACGGCGTCGAGGCGGCGTGGGCGCACGTCGAACAGCTCCGCGCCACTGGGATCCGTGACCACCGTGGGTTTGGTCAAGCCGAGGCTGAGCTCAGCAGCGACGGCCGGCCGACCTTGGGTGACAGCGGCGGCGCCCGCCGCGACTGTCGCCGGGCGGGCGATTCTCGCTGACATCGAGATCCGCCGCGGGGCTCGTCGCCCGAGGGCGGCCGCCATCTCGTCGACCACCTCTTGGTGGCTCAGTACCTGCGGCCCGCCGATCTGAATCTCACGGCCGATCGAGTCCTCGACGTCGAGTGCCTGGCGCAGGTACTCGATGACGTCCTCGGCGCCGATCGGCTGCGTCTCGTTGTCGAGCCAATCGGTCGCGGGCAAGACGGGCAGGCGCTCGACGATCGCCCGCAAGAGCTCGAATGACTCGCTGCCGCGGCCAACCACCATCGCCGCGCGAAAGTAGGTCAGCGGGGGTCCTTCGCGCTCCAGCGCTGCGGCCGCCTCGTGGCGTGCCGCGAGATGCTTCGAGCTGACATCGTTGCCGAGCCCGCCGAGGTAGATCATTCGCTCTACGCCCGCCGCTCGGGCGGCCTTGCCGAAGCGAGCCGCCGCGGCAGCTTCGATCGCCGGATAGTCATCGCCGCCGCCGATCATGTGGACGAGAAAGTAGGCAACCTCGATGCCCGCCAGCGCCGCGGGCAAGCCCTCCGGGCGGGTGACGTCGGCAACCGCCAGCTCGCAGCCTGCGTCGGCGAGGGCCGCGGCGCCTGGCAGCTCTGCATCGCGCACCAGACAGCGAACGTTGTGGCCGTCGGCAACCAGGCGCCGGGCAAGCCTGCCGCCGATAAACCCCGTCGCCCCGGTGACGAGGACAGCGCGCGAGCTCACGTGATCTCGCCGGCAAGTGCCCCAACGCGCGATGGTGGCAGGTCGAGTCGCGCCAGCGAGCGCAGGAAGGCGTTGCATAAAAGCACGTGGATGCGAAGCTGGGTTTGGGCGTACAACCAGGCGCCGAAGCGGGCGAAGCGCCCGCCCCCGCGCAGCAGCGGATAGAAGTTCTTGACCTCGAGGTGGACGCAGAGGACCTCATCGCTGACGCCGCCTGACTGCGATTGAGTGCGGGACTTCTTGCGCTCGACCTTGATCCGCAGGTAGCCATTGCCACGGCCCTGCTTGGAGACCAGCAGGCCCCGCCCGATGCGCCAGGTGACACACCCCTGCTCGGCCGAGGTCTCGTACTCAGGCGCGTGAAAGATCAGCAGGGGGAGGCGGCGGCTGATCAGCACGGCGGCACGCGCATCGTCGGTGTAGACGATCCGGATCAGCCCCAGCGTCGCTCGGTTGAGGTGGCGCCAATACGAGCGCGCCAGGCGCTCCAGGTACTCGGGCTTCCACAGCTGCTCGACGAGCTCGCCCGGCATCGTCACCTCGGCCTCCTGGATCGAACCGACCGCTCCGGTCGCGGGCACACGCACCCCCTCCTCAGCTCGGATCAGCCGCACCCGAGCTGGGGTCTTCTTGCGACGCTTCTCCATCTCGAGCAGGGCCATGCCTGCAATGCCTACCAGAGAGGCCGTCTCGGTAGAGCGGCTAATGGCGCACGCCGAGTCGTTTTTGCGCCAACTCGAGCCGTGACTTGGTGATCTAGGGTCCCGGCAATGAGCGCAGATTCCGGATTGCGTCGCGGATTGCGTGAGCTGCTATCCGACCCGCCGCTGATCGATCGCATCACCTGGCGGGAAGGCGTCAGGCCACAGACCTTGGTCTCGCGGGACGCGAGCTTGATCGCCCGCGCCTTCGGAACTCTCTACTCGGCCGGCGGCGTTCTTGGACTGACGATGCTTGCAGCAGGCGCCGGGACGGAGAGCAACGCTTTCGCGCTGGCAATGCTCAGCGTCGCGGCCCTGCTGCTGGGGGCAACCTGCTTCGTCGTCTACGCCCAGCTGCCTGCGTGGTTCTTTCACTCGATGCTGGCGCTGGGCACGCTCATGGTCGGGGCGGCGACCGCGGCAGCCTCCAACGGCGCCGAGGGGATCTATGGGCTCTTCTTCGTCTGGATCGTCTTGTTGGCCTTTCTCTTCTTCCGCGGTCGCGACGCGGCTTTGCAGGCGTTGTTCGCAGCGCTCGTCTACGGCACGGTCCTGATCGCCAGCGATGCTCCCTACGCGACCAGCCTGCTCGTGGTCGCTTGCGCGACGATCGGCACCACCGGCGCAATCATCGGACTGCTGATGGCGCGCGTCGAGGGCATCGCTTCCGGCTTCGCCGCCCAAGCGCACACCGATCCCGTCACAGCGATCGGCAACAGGCGAGACTTCGACGAGCGCTTCACGATGGAGATCGAGCGCACCGGGCGCCATCGGCGTCCGCTCTCGCTCGTCGTTTGTGACCTCGATCGCTTCAAGGAGGTCAACGACCAACTCGGCCACGAGGAGGGCGATGAGGCGCTGCGCCGGGTTGCCGAGGCGATCGTCGGCGCGGTGCGCTCGATCGATGCCGTCACCCGGCTGGGAGGCGAGGAGTTCGGCGTCATCCTCCCCGATACGAACCGCGAGCGTGCGACCCAGGTCGCCGAGCGAATTCGCACCGCCGTCAGCGCCGAATTTGCCTCGTATCCCGTCACCCTGACAGCCAGTTGCGGTGTCGCCTGCACGGACGATGCGGGTGTCAAGGAAGACGACCTTTTCCGCGCTGCCGACGGCGCCCTGTACGTTGCCAAGCGCCAGGGCCGTGACCGTACTGTCGCCTTCGAGCCCGAGGGTCTCACCGGCGCGCGTCTAGACTCGGCCGACGAACCCGAAAGAAAGATCGAGGATGGCTGAAATCACCGCAGAACAGGTCCTGACCGCCGCCCGCGAGCTGGGCAAGGAGGAATTCTCGCGTGGCGACCTGGCCGAGAAGCTGGGGGTCGAAAAGCAGGACATCAAGAAGGGCTTTCGCCAGGCGCGCCAAGCCGGCGAGCTCGAGAAGACCCGCGACGACGAGGAGAACACCGGCTACTTCAAGCTCACCGGCTGACGGTCCCAGCCGAACCGACACCGCCCTGGCGCACGTCTCAGTCGCGGCACGAGCGCAACCCTACGCGCCGGCGAAGGCATCGATTTGACGCCGAGGCCGGGGTTAGGCTGCGCCGCTCAACGTCGGTCGAGAGGGAGAAACCGTGAAGCTCGTGATTGGGATCGTTCGCCCGGAGAAGGCGAACGATGTTTTGGAGTCGCTTTATCGCGCCGAGATCCGCGGGGTCTCGATCAGCCGTGTGCAAGGACACGGCGGCGAGCTCGATCGCGTCGAGACCTACCGCGGCACAACCGTGAAGATGGGTCTGGCTGAGAAGGTTCGCTTCGAGATCGCGGTTTCCGACGAGTTCGTCGAGACCACGATCACCGCACTGCGCGAGGGCGCTCGCACGGGCGAGGTCGGCGACGGCAAGATCTTCGTGCTCTCCCTCGAGCAGGCGCTTCGGATCCGCACCGGGGAAACCGACCACGGTGCCGTGACGCCGGTCGATAAGTGATCGACACCGGCGATACCGCATGGATGCTCGCGGCAACCGCGCTCGTGCTGCTGATGACGCCGGCTCTCGGGCTCTTTTACGCAGGCCTGGTGCGGGCGAAGAACACCCTCAACACGTTCATGATGTGCGTCGCAGCACTGGCTGTAGCCACGGTGATGTGGGCGCTGGTTGGCTACTCGCTTGCTTTCGACGGCACCGGCGCGCTGATTGGCGGGCTCGACCACGCGTTCCTCAACGGCGTCGCCTTCGAGCCGCGCGAGGGAACCACCTTTCCGCATCTGCTGTTCATGGCGTTTCAGGCGACGTTCTGCATCGTCACCGTGGCACTCGTTTCGGGCGCCGTGGTCGAGCGCATGCGTTTCGGGCCTTTTCTGATCTTCGCCGCGGCGTGGTCGGTGCTCGTCTATGCCGTCCTCGCCCACTGGGCCTTCGGCGGCGGCTGGCTGCAGGAGGGCGGAACGCTCGACTTCGCCGGCGGGATCCCGGTCGAAATGGGCTCGGGCTTCTCAGCCCTGGCAGCGGCGCTGGTTGTCGGCAGCCGCAAGGACTACGGGCGCCAGGCCCTGCTCCCTCACAACACGGTCTATGTCCTGCTCGGCGCCGGCCTGCTGTGGTTCGGCTGGTTCGGCTTCAACGGCGGCAGTGGTTTCGGCACCGGTGATGCCAGCGTCCTCGCCTTCACCAACACCCTGCTCACCCCCGCCTGCACGCTGCTCGTTTGGTTCCTGCTCGACCTCTGGCGCGGTCGACAGGTGACAGCCGTTGGTGCGGCCACCGCAATCATCGTCGGTTGCGTCGCGATCACGCCGGCGGGCGGCTTCATCAGCCCGGCCTGGGCGATGGCGCTGGGCGCCGCGGCGGCGATACCGAGCTACGCCGTGATCGTCTGGCGCCCGCGCACGCGGGTCGACGAGACGCTCGACGTGCTCGCAGCTCACGGGATCGCCGGTTTCTTCGGCATCCTCTTCATTGGCGTCTTCGCCCAGTTGAGCTGGAACGGAGTCGCCGACGGCGCGGCCTACGGCGACCTCGGCCAGCTTGGATCGCAGGCGCTTGCGGCGATCGCTGCTCCCACCTACGCGTTCATCGTCACCTACGGGCTCTTGCGCGTGATCGGCCTGTTCACCCCGCTTCGCGCCAGCGAGCGCGAGGAGGCGCTGGGGATGGACGTCGTTCAGCACGGCGAGGAGGCCTACGTCACCGGCGAGGGCGCGATTCTCGTTGCCTCCGAGTCGAGCCGCGACACAGAGAAGCTGGTCGCAAACCCGCGCTAGGTCGGTCGGCTTGTCGAGCGCCTGATCCGGGGCGACGCACGAAAGCCACGCCGCCGGCGTTCCGTTCGCAAGACTGGCGGGATCGCAGCACCGAGTCGACGCCCAGGGAAATGACACAAGCTCAGATCGACTCTCCACGGTCGCCCGATTGCCACGCAGCCGAGGCACGGCCGCCCCTCCCCCCGGGCCCCTATCTGGTGCTTGGGCTCGGGCGGGCCGGCCAAGCCGCCGTCAAGGCGCTCGTCGCGCGGTTCGGTGCGGACTCAATACGGACGTTCGACGAGGCCCCCGCCGAACGTTTGCGTCACGTCCGCGCCGCGCTCACGGCAGATGGGGTCGCTAGCTCACGCACGGCGGCTGGGCTGCTCGATGGCATCGGCGCGATCGTCAAGAGCCCCGGCGTCGACCTCGCCAACCCACTGCTGGAGGAGGCTCGACAGCGTGGGATCGTAATTCTCGACGAGCTCGAGCTCGGCTGGCGTTTGTCGACCGCGCCCGTGATCGCGGTAACCGGTACCAACGGCAAGTCGACGACCTCGGCGCTGATCGTTGCCGCACTCGAAGCCGGGGACGCCAGCCCGCTGCTCTGCGGCAACTCCCATCACGGGCCGCCGATGTCGGCGGTAGCGCTGGAGCACGAGGGCTGGCTCGTCGCCGAGGTCTCGAGCTTTCAGGCGGAGGGGTGCCCGGCGTTTCTTCCGGCGGCAGCCGTGTTCACCAACCTGACGCGCGATCACCTCCACCGTCACGGCTCGATGGCGACCGACGCGGCGGCGAAGCGGCGCCTATTCGTTCGAGGCGACAGGGCGGTTCCACTGGCCGTGCTCATCATCGACGACGCCTTCGGCCGGCGCCTGGCGCGTGAGGTTGCCGAGCGCGGTGGCCGCGCCGTTACCTACGGGACCGATCGGCGCGCCGAGTACCGCATCGACGACTGCGGGTGGTCACTGCGCGACGGTGTTGTGATGCTCGACACCCCGGGCGGGGCGCTGCGACTGACGACGCCGCTCCCCGGCCGACAACGCCGCCAACGCGTCGCGGCGCTGGCCCTCGCGATGCGATTCACCTGCCGAGAGCGCAGACGCCGAAGCGCTGGCGAGCGCGAGCGGCAGATTGAGGACCAGCGACGCCGGCCAGACGACTTCGCGACAACGCGCCGTCGCCCCGCGCGCCACGTGGTTGCACGGCGCGCGGGATGCAGTGGGCGCCAGCTCGTTCAGGCGCCTGCGGCGCCTGGATCAAACTCGGCGTCGTCGACTCGTCAGGCTTGTTCGACGCCATCCACTCAACCGGGTGCGCGCTCTGGCTCAACGCGGAGGCACGGCCTCCTCGGGCATCAGCTCGACGAGCGGGTCGTCAGTTGCGGCGAAACGTTGCTGTGTTGCACTGGGGGCTCCCTCGGTTGAATGTGCGCGAGCTATATCGAACCCTTGCCCCGTTATCGTCGCCAGGGATCGTGCGTGTTCTCTTGGTCAATCAGCCCTGGCCCGTTTTTGGTGGCAGCGAGACCTACCTGCTGACGATCGCCGCCGAGCTCGAGCGACTTGGGCACGATGTCGAGCTCTATGGCCCGGCCGCGGCGCCGGCGACAGGGCTCGCGCGCGAACGAGGGCTGCAGATGCGCTGCGAACCGCATGAGCTGCCGAGCGAAACGCAGGTCGTCCTCACTCAGGACGCAGAGAGCTGCGCGAAGATGGCCACTCGATACCCCGAGGCGGTGCGCGTCTATGTCGCCCATTCCGGCCCCTTCTTGCCGCAGCGCCCACCGCAGGTACCTGGTGCCTACCACGCGATCGTGACGATGAACGAGGGCGTGCGCCGGATGGCGAGCGCGCTCGCGTTTCCCGGCAAGGTCGTGCGCCTGCGTCAGCCCGTGGACCTCGACCGATTCAGCGAACGCGGAGAGCCCGCGGCCAAGCTGAGGCGAGTGCTGTTACTCGGCAACCACTGGGTTCCGGGCACGCGCAACCACAACGTCGTCGCGGAGGCTTGCGCCCAGCTCGGGCTCGAGCTCAGACACGTCGGTAGCGGCGGGCGAGTTAGCCAGGCACCTGAGGTCGAGATCGCAGCGGTGGACGCGGTCGTCGGAATTGGCCGCTGTGTGGTCGAGACGATGGCGATGGCGCGAGCCGCCTACCTCTTCGGCAACTTCGGGGTCAGCGGCTGGCTCACGCCACATAACTACAGCGAGATTGAAAAGCGCGGCTTCACCGGGACCGCCACGGACGTGACCATCGACGCTGCTCGACTCGCCGATGACCTGCGCCACTACGAGGCTGAGATGGGTCACCAAAACCGAAGGCTCGCGATCGCTCACCACTCCTCGCGACGCCACGCCGCTGAGCTGGTGGAGCTGATCTCAGAGCTTGAGCCGAGCCCGGTCGCAGACCCGACGTCGCTGGACACGGTCGCCCGCATGGCTCGCGTCCAGTGGGAGGTGAGCACCAGAGTCGGCCTCGCTGAGGGCGAGAGCGCCTTGCTTCGCGACGACAATCGGCGTCTGATCGAAGAGAGCGAACGCTTGACCGGCGAGATCGAGCGCCTGGCGAGCGACTACGCAGCGCTGGAACGCCATCTCGCGGCGGTCGTGACGGGGCGTCGGTACCGCATCGCGCAGCGACTCGGTAGGCCGGTCGAGGCGATCCGCGCGATGATCGCCCGCATCCGGCCCGGACGCGAGGGACAGCGGGCGCTGGACTGACCAGCGCCCCAGTCCGGCGACTACTCCTTGTCGTACTTAAACGAGACGCCGAGGCGGACCCGAAACCCCGAGATCTTGCCGTCCTCGATCGTCACGTCCTGGCGCACGACTTCGGCGATCCGCAGCTCGCGCACAGATTGACCGACCGCCTCGACGGCATTCTTGGCCGCCTGCTCCCATGATTCCGAACTGACACCTACAACTTCGGTGACGCGGTAGACGCTTTCCGGCATGTTCTCCTCCTCAAGCTGGGGACGTAGTCACTCCTACCCTCTCATGCCTGCGGCCGTTCGGTCATCCCGGCGGCATCTCGTCGTGCTGCGGTGCGTCGTCGCCGATCTCGTGCCAGCTGGCCTTGTATGCGACCTGCTGGTGAAAGCTCGGCTTCAGATCGAGGTCGCTGATCAGCCCTGCGGCGACGAAGTACACGGCGCCGAGGTCGTCGAAGATGCTGGAGCCGCAGTTGCTGCAGAAGTTGCGCGGCGCGAGCTCGCTCTCGTAGGTCTTGACCAATTCCTCGCCCTTGGTGACGTTGAAGTTCTCCTTGGCCACGACCACGCCCGCGAGGCTCGACCCCGTCCACCGCTGGCAGCGGGTGCAGTGGCAGTACCCCAGTGCCTGCACATCCTCAACCTCGTACTCGACGCCCTCGCACAAGCAAGTTCCGTTGAGCGTTTCAGCCATCAGCTACCCCTCTCGAATTGGCTTTGACTGGTCCGGGCAACGCTATCACCGCCTGCCCGAGATCGAGACTCCGAGAGATCTCCAGCCGCAAGGCTGGTTTTGCGCTACTTCAAGACGCGGATCAGCTTCTTGTTGACGAACTCATCCATGCCGTACTTGCCGAGCTCGCGGCCGAAGCCCGAGCGCTTGACGCCGCCAAAAGGCAGCTCGGCACCGTCTGCGCCGACGCCGTTGACGTAGACCATTCCCGTATCGAGCCCGTCCGCGACCCGCAGCGCCTGCTCGGGATCGTCGGAGAAGACGTATGAACCGAGGCCGAACGGGGTGTCGTTGGCCAGTTCGACCGCCTCCTCCTCGGAGCCGACCCTGTAGACGCTCGCGACCGGCCCGAAGAACTCCTCGTGATAGGCGTCGTTGTCCGGAGTGACTCCAACCAGCACGGTGCTCGGGAAGTAGTTGTCCTTACGGTCCCCCCCACCGGCGGCTATCTCGGCTCCTTGGGCAACCGCCCGATCGAGCTGATCCTGGAGGGTCTGCGCAGCGGCCTCTGATGAGAGGGGTCCCATCTCAGCATCGTCGGACATCGGATCCCCGGCCTCGGTCGCAGTCATCTTCGCCGTGAACTTCTCGAGGAAATCGTCGTAGAGCTCATCGGCCACGATGAATCGCTTCGCGGCATTGCAGGACTGGCCGGTGTTGTCGAGGCGGCCGGCGACCGCGGCATCGACCGCTTCCTCCAGGTCTTCAGCCCCAAGGAGGATGAACGGATCGGAGCCGCCGAGCTCGAGCACGACCTTCTTCAGGTTGCGCCCGGCGATCTCCGCGACCGCGGCGCCGGCTCGCTCGGAGCCGGTCAGCGAGACCCCGCGCACTCGCGGATCGGCGATTGCTTCCGCGATCTGGTCGTTCGAGGCGAGGATGGTCTCGTAGGCGCCGTCGGGGAAGCCGGCCTCAGCGAACATCGCCTGGATTGCCTCGGCCGACTCCGGGCACTGGTGGGCCGGCTTGAGCAGGATTGTGTTGCCGACGACGAGGTTCGGCCCGGCGAAGCGTGCCACCTGGTAGTAGGGGAAGTTCCAGGGCATGATTCCCAGGAGCGGGCCGACCGATGTCCGACGGATCAGCGCCGTGCCCTCGCCGGCCAGCAGCTTGATCGGCTCGTCCTTGAGGAACTCCTCCGCGTTGTCGGCGTAGTAGCCATAGATGTCGGTGCAGAAGTCGACCTCGCCGAGGGCCTGCTCCATCGGCTTGCCCATCTCGCGCACGGCGATCTCGGCCAGCGTTTCGCGCCGCTCGGAGTGAAGCTCGGCCACCTTCTTGACCATTGACGCGCGCTCGGCGACCGAGGTCTTCAGCGACCAGTTGCGGTGGGCCTCCTCCGCGGCCGCGATCGCTGCCGAGAGATCCTCGTCGGAGATCTGCGGATACTCCTTGACCGTCTCGCCGTTTGCCGGATTGATGACTGCGTACTTGCCCATCTTGCTCCAACTCCTCACACGCTCGCATGGCGTTCTCGCTGATTACCTAAGCCTCTACTCAGGCTACCTCCGTCGGTGCGAGCTCCGTCGCGTCATGGCCGTGACGAAGCGCCGGACGATCAAGGCTTGCTTCGGCACCCGCTCGCCGATAGGCTCGGCAAACGATGAAATGCGTCATCGTCCGCGTGACGAAACTCGTGGCGCTCACGGCTCTCGCTATCGCTGCTTGTCTCGTTTCATCCGCGCCAGCGTCGGCCGCGTGTCCCGGCAAGAAGATCAAGGGGACGGCAAAGTCCGAGAAGCTGAAGGGCACCTGCGGGCCCGACAAGCTGATTGGGCGCGGTGGCAACGACAAGCTGATCGGATTGGGCAAGAACGACAAGCTGATCGGCGGCGCCGGCGATGACCTCCTGCGTGGCGGTAACGGTGCCGACTCGCTCAACGGCTCGGCTGGGATCGACACGCTGGAGGGCGGGCCGCTTGCCGACAAACTGAACGGCGGTGACGACGCCGACACGATCAGCGGCAACACCGGCGCCGACAACGCCTTGATGGGAACGGGCGACGACACCTTCCTCTCAGTGCCAGGTGACGCCAGCGACGTGGTCGAGGGAGAGGCGGGTCAGGACACGGTGAAGGTGACCGGGGCGCCGGCGGCAGACACGCTGACCGCGTCGGCCAATGGCGGACGCCTGTCGCTGAGCGACGGCGCCGGCACCGTCGTCGATGGCGCCGGAGTCGAATCGCTGGCGCTGAACACACTCGAGGGCGCCGATGTCGTCACGATCAACGCGCTCGGCGCCGCGGGGACCACCGCCATCGGCCTCGATCTTGGCGTCGCCGGCAGCGGCGACGGTTCCGCGGATCAGGTGATCGTCAACGGCACGGCCGGCGCCGACGCGATCGATGCTGCATCCGGTTCATCAGGAGGCGTGATCTCGGGACTCGGGACCCAAGTGAACATCACCGGCTCTGAAGCCGCGAGCGATCGCCTCACCATCAACGGGCAGGGTGGCGGCGACACGCTGTCGGCCGGTCAGCTCGCCAGCTCGATCCGGGCGACGCTCGACGGCGGCGACGGCGACGACTCGATCAGTGGCGGCGACGGCGCCAGACATCCTGCTTGGCGGTCCCGGAGCCGACGCGGTCGACGGCAACGCGGGCAGCGACGCTGCCTCGCTCGGAGCCGGCAACGACACCTTCGTTTCGGATCCCGGCGACGGTGCCGACACCGTCGAGGGCGAGGGTGACCTCGACACCCTGCGCTTAAACGGCTCGGGCGCGGCCGACGCGCTTGCGCTCGCCGCGAACGGAGCTCGCCTGAGACTGACGCGGGACGGCAATCTCGCCGCCGACGCGGGTGGCGTTGAGACGGCGGCGGCGAATCCGCTCGGCGGAGTCGACCAGCTGACGATCAGCGATCTCGCAGGAACCCCGACCACTGTCGTCGACACCGATCTCGGCATCGCCGGCAGCGGAGACGCGGCCGCCGACACGGTCACCGTCAACGGCACGGGTGCGGGCGATGTGCTCCAGGCTGCGCCGGCCGGCAGCGGCGTGCAGGTGACCGGGCTCGCGGCTCAGGTCAACGTGGCACGCTCCGAAGCGACCGACGATCGGCTGACGATCAGCGGTCTCGGCGGGGCCGACACGCTCAGCGGCGGTGCCCTCGCCGCTTTGACCCTGCTCAGCCTCGACGGTGGCGACGACGACGACACGATCAACGGCGGCAACGGCGCCGACACCCTGATCGGCGGTGCGGGAAACGACGCGGTCGACGGAAACGAAGGCGCCGACACGGGATTTCTCGGCTCAGGCAACGACACCTTCACCTGGGACCCCGGCGACGGCAGCGACGTCGTCGAGGGCGACGGCGACCAGGACACGCTGCTCTTCAACGGCTCGGCCGGGGCCGAGATCTTCACCGCGTCGGCCAACGCCGGTCGCCTCCAGTTCACCCGCAACCTCGGCAAGATCAACATGGACACCGACAACGTCGAGACCCTGAACGTGAACGCGCTCGGCGGTACCGACACGGTCGACGATCAACGATCTCACCGGAACCGACGTCACGGTCGTCAACGTCGACCTCGGAGTGTCGGGCGCCGGCGACGCGGCCGCGGACACGGTCGTCGTCAACGGCACCGGCGCGGCCAACGTGATCCAGGCCGCGGCGGTCCGGCGCCGTCGTGCAGGTCACCGGGCTGCCGCGCAGGTCAACGTGACTCAGTCCGAAGCGGCCAACGACCGGCTGACGATCAACGGCCTGGGCGGCAACGACACGCTCTCGGGCGGCGCCATCGCGGCTCTGACGCAGCTGACGCTCGACGGCGGCGACGGCGACGACATCGCTCAACGGCGGCAACGGCGCCGACACCCTGATCGGCGGCGCGGCGAACGACACGGTCGACGGCAACGCGGGCGCCGACACCGCCTTCATCGGCGCGGCGAACGACACGTTCGTCTGGGACCCGGGCGACGGCAGCGACGTCGTCGAGGGCGAGGGCGATCAGGACACCCTGCTCTTCAACGGCTCGGCCGGGGCCGAGATCTTCACCGCGTCCGCCAACGGCGGCCGGCTCCAGTTCACGCGCAACGTCGGCGGCATCGTCATGGACACCGACGACGTCGAGATGCTGACCGCTCAACGCCCTCGGCGGGACCGACACGGTCACGGTCAACGACCTGGCGGCGACCGACGTCACCGACGTCAACGTCGACCTCGGCGTCGCCGGCGCGGGTGACCTGGCGGCGGACGCGGTCACCGTCAACGGCACCGCCGCGGCGGACGTCATGAGCATCGCGGGCGAGCGCAGGCTCGGTGTCTCACTGAACGGCGCGAACCTCGACGTCGCGATCACCAACGCCGAGCCGGCGAACGACACGCTGACGGTCAACACGTCGGGCGGCGACGACATCGTCAGCGCGTCGGCGCTGGCCAACAGCAGCGTCCGGCTGACGCTCAACGGCGGCGGCGACGACGACATCCTCGTCGGCAGCCAGGGCAACGACACCATCAACGGCGACGACGGCAACGACTCGATCAGCGGCGGCGACGGCAACGACACGCATCGACGGCGGCGCCGGCACCGACACCATCGACGGCGGCGCCGCGCCAGCCCTACGGGGTCAAGCGAAATGGCGGATAGCGGTCTGTGACCAGCGCGAAGGCGTAGCCGACGACCCGGTTGTGCCAGCGCAGCACCCCCTCGACGTAATCGAAGAGCCCGCGCGGGTAGCGACCGGTGAACAGGATCGCGAACCAAGCAAAGACGACGGCGAAAAAGGCACCGATCGAGAGGAAGACAAGGACGATGTAGTGCGGAATCGCCAGAAACCATTTCACCAGCGGCATCCCCCGTCCGAGATCGGCCTTGGCGTCCGGATACACGTAGCTCAGGCGCACGGCCTGTTCCTCGTCGGTCGAGGGATAGCGGTCGTCCATCAGCAGCAGGTAGATGCAGATCCGGTTCGAGAACCGCTGAAAGTTCAGATTCCAGTCGAACCACCAGCGCGGATACTTCTCCCGAAACAAGATCAGCAGCAGAGGCGGCAGGAAGAGCAAGCCGATCCCCGCTGTGGTAACGGCGACCGTGGTGTCGCCGACGTCCTCGTAGCTGGTCGAAAAGCCCGTGATCGCCGTGATCACGATCGCAATCGGGATCACCGTGAAGATGCGAAAGAAGGTGGTCAGCCGATTGAGCGAGCGTTCCGGGTATTCGACGGCAAAGGACACCGGGTAATCGTTCATTTCGCTCTCCTGTGGTTGACACTCACCGGATGGGGCCCACCAGCTCCGAGGAGGGTAGCTGCGCGCACCGCGGCTGCGAACGGTTGTCAGTTGCAAGTCCGCTCGGCATCGGGTTAGGGTGGCAGGCGGCATGCGGGGAGACGTCGACCGAGAGTCCCCCAGCCGCGCCCGCGTCGCGGCCGTTGTCGCGGTGCTCGTCGGCCTCGTTGTCGCGGCCGCGTGGTTCTGACGAGCGACGACGAGTACACGGTCACCGCGCAGTTTCAGAACGCGAGCGCGCTCGTCCCCGGCAACCAGGTCGTGATCGGCGCCCGGCCAGTCGGGACCGTCGAGGAGATTCGGCTCGCTCCCGACGGCCAGGCAAACGTCACGTTCACCGTCGACGAGGAGTTCGCGCCCGTGCGCCGCGGGACCGTGGCGACCGTGCGCTGGGCCTCGCTGTCGAGCGTCGCCAACCGCCAGATCCAGTTGACGCCGCCGGCCGAAGGCGTGGGAGAGGAGATCCCCGACGGCGGCGTGCTGACGCAGACCGAGACGATCACCGACGTCGAGGTCGATCAGTTCTTCAACATGCTCGACGACAAGACCGTCAAGGACTTCAAGCGGGTGATCAAGGGCTTCGCGACCTCCTACGAGGGAGTCGCGAAGCAGGCCAACCGCGGCTACAAGTACCTCAACCCGATGCTCTACAACGGTCGGCGGGTCTTCGCCGAGCTCAACGTCGACCAGGCGGCGCTCGAGAGCCTGCTGGTCGACGGCTCGCGCTTCGCCGGCGCGCTCGCCGACCGCGCGAGCGACCTGCCGCAGCTGGTCCACAACCTGAACCTGATGATGAACGCGATCGGCGACCGCAAGCTCGAGCTGGCCCGCGCGATCTCCCTGCTGCCGCCGTTCATGCGCAACGCAAACACGACGTTCGTGAACCTGCGCGCGGCGCTCGACGACGTGCAGCCGCTGGTCGTCGCCGGCAAGCCGGCCGCCGAAGGAGCTGCGCCCGTTCCTGGTCGAGCTGCGCGCCACAGCCCGCAACGCCGTCCCCACCGTGCGCGACCTCTCGGCGATCATCCGGCGCCCGGGGGACGCGAACGACCTGATCGAGCTGCAGCGCGTGCAGCCGCGCCTGCGAGAGGCCGCGATCGGCTCCGGCTCACCCGAGTGCGGCCCCGGCCCCGAGCATCCGCAGGACCTCGAGGTCGCCGCCGACGACGACTACTCCCAGGGCAGCTTCGGCGAGGCGCTCTGCTCGCTTCGCAACGGCGACGAGAACCTGAGCTTCTTCCGCGCCTACACGCCGGAGCTGGTCGGCTGGTTCGACGGCTTCGGCCACTCGGGCTACGTGGACGCGATCGGCGCCGTCGGACGGGTCGAGCTGACGGCTCAACACGTTCAGCCCGACGCTGTCGCTGTTGCCCGGACCTGACCGATCCCGACTCGCCGGCCGAGCAGTTCTCGGCGCTCAGCACCGGCAACGTGCGGCGCTGCCCGGGATCGAACGAGCGGCCGCTCGGCGCGGCCGACCCCGACGACGACTCGGTCCCGTTCACCGACGGCGGTGCGCTCACCGACGGCGTTCCGGGCGACTGCGACCCGACGAAGGTGCAGCCGGGACCATGAGGCGGATCGCGCTCCTCCTCGCGTCCGTGGCCGCCGGCGGCGGCATCGCTGCGACCGCGGGCGCCGCCGACGACGTCCACACCTACAAGATCGAGATCTACAACGCGTTCGGGCTCGTCCCCGGCTCTGACGTCCGCGTCGCCGGCGTCAACGTCGGCTCGATCACGGACCTGACCGTGAACGAGGACAAGCGCGCCGTGGTCACGGTCGAGCTCGAGGGCGACCTGACCCGGCTTGGGCGACGAGACGACCTGCGAGTCCTCGCCGCAGTCGCTGATCGCCGAGTACTTCCTCGATTGCCAGCCGGCCGGCGAGCCGCTTGCCGAGGGCGAGATGATCCCCGCCAGCCAGGTCCGCCAGACGGTGCAGCCGGACATCGTCGCGAACACGATGCGCGAGCCGTTCCGGCGCCGGCTGACGCTGCTGATCAACGAGTTCGGCACCGCGCTCGCGGGCAACCCGGAGAACCTGCGCGAGGCGATCCGCCTCGGCGCGCCGGCGCTGACCGAGCTCGAGGAGACGACCGAGATCCTCGCCAACCAGGCGGAGATGATCCGGGCCTTCAACGTCCACTCGGAGAAGGTCTCGGGCGAGCTCGCGGCCGACCGCGAGCGGATCGTCGACTTCGTCGACGAGGCCGAGGACGTCGCCTCGACGGCGCTCGAGCGCCGCGAGGACGTCTCCCGCGGCTTCGACCTCTTCGACGACTACATCGACGAGCTGCGCCCGACGCTCGCGCAGCTCAACGACACGGCGCGCCAGCAGACCCCGCTGCTGGCCGATCTGCGCGACGCCGCGCCCGAGCTGTACCGCCTCTCGATCAGCCTGCCGATCTTCCAGCGGGCGTCGGAGGATTCGCTGCGCACGCTCGGCGACGCCGCGGTCGTCGGCCGCCGCGCTCTGACGCGCGGGCGCGACGAGCTCGAGCTGCTCGCCGAGGCCGGCAAGGACGCGCCGGTGACGACGGAGATGCTCGCCGACTTCCTGCGCGACGTCGACGACCCGCGGCGCGCGGTGGAGATCAACGACCTCGCCGAGGCGACGACCGGGCGCACGAGCGAGCAGCCGGGGACCAAGAAGACCAAGGGCTACACCGGCTTCGAAGGGCTCCTCAACTACCCGTACTACCAGGCGCTCGCGATCAACCAGTTCGACCGCGGCGGGCACTCGCTGCACATCAACCTCTACGAGTTCTAGACGGGGCCGTGCGGGAGCTTCTCGTCCGGGCGCGACCCGGCGACCGGCGAGCCGGGCGTCCCGGCCGAGGGCGGCGGAACGACGACTGACTTCGTGGAGATCGCCCGCTGCGCGACGTGGCTCGGGCCCAACCAGCCGGGGATCAACGAGGACCTCGGCCTACCGCCCTACGACCCGTCGGTGTGCCCGAGCGGAACCGACGCCCGAGCACGCACGCGCGCACCCTCTGCGATCCGGGCGGAGGGTCGGCGAGCGCGCGCGAGGCTCGCCGCGGCGGCGGCGACGCGGTGGCGACGATCCGGTGCGCGGCGAACCGCCGGCCGACGGACCCGCTGCGCCGGAGTCGGCGCCCCCGGGCGATCCGGGCTCCGGCGGCCCCGCCGCGCCCGGGCCCCGGCGGCATCGACGACATCGTCGACGACCTGCTCGAGCTGCCGCCCGAGGCGCTCGAGGACCTCGGCATCGAGCGTTCCCGATGCGCGACGCCGGCGCGGCTCGACGCAGGCGACCGAAGACCTCCTCGACTTCCTCTTCGAATCATGAAGCCGACGCAGCCCCATCGCCACGATCTCCGCCTCGCCCGTGATGGTCGGCGCGGTGACGGTGCTGATCGCGATCGTCGCCGTGTTCCTCGCCTACAACGCGAACAGCGGGCTTCCGTTCGTGCCCGTCTACCGGGTCTCGGTCGACATCCCGAACGCCGCGCGGATCGTCGACAACAACGAGGTCCGGATCGGCGGCGTGCGGGTCGGCGTCGTCGAGTCGATCGACCCGGTGCCGAGCGAGGCGGGACAGCGCGAGCGCGGCGACCGAGATGCCGACGGCCGGGTCCGAGCTGCCGCCGATCGCGGCGCGGCTGAACCTGAAGCTCGACAAGACCGCCGAGCCGCTGCCGCAGGACTCGATCTTCCGCGTCCGCTACCGCTCGGCCTTCGGCCTCAAGTACCTCGAGATCGTGCGCGGCGCCGGGCCGCCGGCGCCCGAGGGGCACGTCTTCGACGGCACCGACGACGGCGCGTTGTGCGACCTGCCGACCGGACAGGGGCCGCTTCGCCTCCTCGATCCCCGGCGAGAGCCGAAACGGCTGCTTCCAGGGCCAGACCGAGTTCGACGAGATCAACGACACCTTCGACAACGCCGACCCGCCGCGCGCAGCGCGAGAACCTGGTCGGCTACGGCAGCGCTCTTGCGGGCCGCGGGGTGTCGCTGAACGAGACGATCGCCGAGCTGCCGCGCCTGTTCGGGGGCCTGAAGCCGGTCGCCCGGGCGCTCTCGGACCCCGAGGTGAACCTGAGCCGGTTCATCCGCGGGCTCTACCGCTATGCCCGCTACGCGGCCCCGGCCGCGCGCGAGCAGGCACAGTTCTTCGACTTCGCGGCGACCGCCTTCCGCGCGATCTCGTCGAATCCCGAGCGGCTCAAGGAGGCGATCTCCGAGGCGCCGCTGACGTACGAGACCGGGATCCGCCTGCTCCCGCGACAGCGCGTCTTCCTGGCGCAACGTCGAGCAGTTCGCGCGCCTGATGCGGCCCGGCGCGGAGGACCTGCGCATCACCCTGCCGGTGCTCAACGATGCGCTCGAGACCGGCGCTCCGGTGCTGCGCGACTCGCCGCCGGTCAACCGGCGTCTGCGCGACGGCGCTGAGCGAGCTCAACCAGCTGGTCACCCAGCCGAGCACGCGGGTGACCCTCGAGCGCCTCGGCGAGACGTTCGGCACGGCGCGGCCGCTGTTGCGCTGGGTGGTCCCGGCGCAGACCGTCTGCAACCTCTTCAACTACTGGTTCACGAACTTCCCCGGGCGCGCTGTCCGAGCCGAGCCAGGTCGGCTACTCGCTGCGCCAGGCGATCGTCCGCTTCCCGGGCGCGCCCCAGCCGAGGTCGGCCTCGGCGGCTACACCGGCATCGGCCCCAACGGCAAGGCCGGCGACCGGCGAGTTCAAGCCGTACGAGGTCCCGATCACCAACTCGCATCCCTACGGGCCGACCGGCCAGCACGACGCCGACTGCCAGCCGGGCCAGATCGGCTACCCGCTCGGCCAGCTCCCGGTCCCGGGCCAGCGCGCCGTCCGACCCCGCCAACCGCGTCTCCGACCTGCCCGGCAGCCGCGGGCCGACTGACGGCGTTCTGGAACGCCGACGGCGAGCGGGTCCTCTTCGACAGCCGCGTCGACTCGCGCCAGCCCGAGACCTGGAAGGGGGTGGGCAAGTGAGGGGCATGGACAAGAGCCGCTGGCTGCCGAGCTGGCTGCTCGGCCTGCTGCTGCTCGTGGTGGTCGCCGTCGGCTCGGTGCTCGCCTACACCAAGGAGCTGCCGTGGAGCGACCGCTTCGAGGTCCACGCCGTCTTCACCTCGGCGCAGACGATCCGCACCAGCTCGCCGGTGCGGATCGCCGGCGTCAACGTCGGCGAGGTGACGGACGTCGAGCTCACCGGCGAGCCGGTCGAGGACGAGACCGGGAACCTGCGCCCGCGGTCCGGGTGACGATGGAGCTCGACGAGAACGCCCTGCCGCTGAAGGAGGACGCGTTCATCAAGGTCCGCCCGCGCCTGTTCATCGACGGCAACTACTTCGTCGATCTGCACCCGGGCAGCCCGAGCGCGGCCGAGGTCGCCGACGGCCACACCTTCGGCCTCGACCAGACCGCCCACTCCGTCCAGCTCGACGAGGTGCTGACGACGCTGCAGAGCGACGTCCGCACCGACCTGCAGACGTTCCTCGACCAGTTCGGAAACGCGCTGATCCGCTACCGCGGCGCCGAGGGCCTGCGCGAGCTGTTCCGCACCTCGCCCCCCGCCTACAAGTTCACGGCCCAGGTCTCGGAGTCTCAGCTCGGCACCCACCGCGGCGACCTGCGCGGGGTGATCAGCGGCCTCGGCAGGGTCTTCCGCGGCCTGAGCCGAAACCAGGAGGCGCTCAGCGACCTGATCACGAACCTGCGCCGGGTGACCGGCGCGTTCGCGGTCGAGGACGCGGCGCTCGGACAGGCGATCGAGCGCCTGCCCGACTTCCTCGCCGAGGGCGAGCCGACCTTCCAGGCGCTGAACTCGGCGCTTCCGCATCGTGCGCGCCTTCGCCCGCGAGGCCCTGCCCGGCGTGCGCAAGAGCCCCGAGGCGCTGCGGGCCGGGCTGCCGATGCTCGAGCAGCTGCGGGCGCTGATGTCGAGGTCCGAGCTGCGCGGCCTCGTCGCCCGGCTGCGGCCGACGATCCCGCAGCTCACCCGCCTCGCGCGCGCGAACGTCGACCTGTTCACCGAGCAGCGCGCGTTCTCGTCGTGCTTCAACGAGGTCGATCATCCCGTGGTCGCACTCGACCGTCGAGCCGCCGGCCGATTATCCGCTCGACGTCGGCGGGCGCATCTTCGAGACGACCGGCGTACTCGCATCACCGGCAGCGCCGGCGGAGAGCCGCAGCGGCGACGCCGCCGGCCAGCACCTGCGCGTGCTCGGCGGCAGCGGCTCGAACCTGGTCCGGTTCGGCGAGATCGCCGGGCGCGACCAGATCTTCGGCCTGACGCCGTTCCCGATCCTCGGCGCGATCCCGCGGCTCACCGACTCGAAGAAGACCGTCTACCGGCCCGGACGTCCCGTGCGAGCGCCAGGAGCCGCCCAACCTCGAGGCGGGGATCGGCTCGCCGCCGGAGCAGGAGCCCGCGCCGACCTCCGCGGCGCGACCTCGACGACGCGACGGGCACCGGGCGCCGATCGCCTGCGGCTGCCTGCTCGAGCAGGTGCGACGGGCTCCGACCGGGAGTCGCAGAGCGCGCAGCGGCTGGTCGACACGCTCGGGTTCTCCGAGGTCGACCTCGAGCGGGTCGCGGAGGCGAGCGACTGATGCCGCGCCAGCTGCGAGGACAGACTGCGCAACCTGGTCGCGATCGTCGGCATGCTCGCGCTCGGGCTGCGTCACGACCTACGTGATCGTCCAGAACCAGCGCCTGCGGATCCCGATCCTCGACGAGCGCCCGTTCGAGCTCAAGGCGGAGTTCGAGACGGCGCAGGCGGTCGTGCCGGGCCAGGGGCAGACGGTCCGCGTCGCCGGCGTGCGGGTCGGCGACGTGGAGAAGGTCGAGCTCGTCGACGGCGCCGGCGTGGTGACGTTCGCGATCGACCGCGAGTACCTGCCGATCTACCGCGACGCGACGATCCTGATGCGGCCCACCACCGGGCTCAAGGACATGTTCTTCCAGCTCGACCCCGGCAGCAAGAGCGCGGGCGAGTACGAGGAGGGCGAGATCGTGCCGATGGCGAACACCGCCCCCGACGTCAACTTCCACGACGTCCTCTCGGCGCTCGACGGCGAGACGCGGTCCTACCTGCGGCTGCTGCTGGTCGGGGCCGGCAAGGGGCTCGACGATCGCGATCGCGAGCTCGGCAAGCTGCTCGGCAGCCTCGGGCCGATCAACCGCAACATGGCCGAGCTCAACAGCGCCGTCGCCGAGCGCCGCGACGAGCTGGCCCGCTTCACCCACAACCTCAACCTGCTGACCACGCGCGTCGGGCAGGCCGAGGCAGGAGCTGACGCGCCTGGTCAGCTCCGTCCTCGCAGTACCTGGGCGAGATCGCCGACGAGGACGTCGACGTCTCGCGGCTCGTTCGCGGCCTGCCGGGGACGCTGAGAGAGGGACGCCAGGCGCTGATCTCGATGCGCCGCCTCGCCAACGTCATGGGCCCGGCGTTCAACGACCTGCGCCCGTTCGCCCGCAACCTCGAGAGCCTCAACGAGTCGAACATCCGCTTCGCCGAGGCGGTGACGCCGGCGATCCGCGACGAGATCCGGCCGTTCGTGCGCGAGGCGCGCGAGCGCGTCCCGGACATCCGCACGGGCGCGACCCGCTTCGCGGCCACCGTCGCCGCGGCTGGAGACGATCTTCAGCAAGCTCAACCGGCTCGTCAACATGGCGGCCTACAACCCGCGCGGTGCCGAGCCCGCCGGCACCCCGGGACGCGACGAGGGCTACCTGTACTGGGTCAGCTGGCTGGCGCAACAACACCTCGCAGCGTGTTCTCGTCCGGCGACGGCAACGGCTTCTATCGCCGCGTCTACCTGACGATGGGCTGCGAGCAGGCGAACGCGATCGATCGACGAACCCGAACCCGGCGATCGAGCGCGCTGACGCAGCTCCTCACCGGCATCACCGATCCCGTCCTCGCGGAGGTCTGCTGATGCAGAAGCAGGCGCCATCACTCGCTCGGATCCTGTCGCGGTCGGCTTCACGCTGTCGTGCTTCGGCCTCATCCTCTTCCTCTGGATCACCTTCGGCGGACCGGTCCCGCTCGACGCCGGAGAGCTACCGGTTCACGGCGTACTTCCCCGAGGCGACCCGGCTCGCGACCGAGGCCGACGTCCGGATCGGCGGCGTCTCGGTCGGCAAGGTGAAGTCGATCGAGCTCGCGCCGCCCGAGTTCCGCGTCAACGGCAAGGACGTCGCCGCGGCCGAGATCGAGCTCGAGCCCGAGTTCGCGCCGATCTCGACCGACGCGCGGGCGATCCTGCGCCAGAAGACGGTCGTCGGCGAGACGTTCGTCGAGATCACCGTCGGGAACCGAGCCGGAGCGCGGAGGGCGACGAGCTGCTGGCCGCGGTCTCGCACGGCGAGGCCGTGGACCTGCCCGAGGGCGTCGAGCCGGCCGGCGAGCCGCTGCCGGAGGGCGGGAGCCTCGGCGTGCAGCGCACGCAGGAGGCGGTGCAGATCGACGAGATCTTCAACGCGCTCGACGAGGAGACGCGCCTGGCCTACCAGCGCTGGCAGCAGAGCGCCGCCGTCGCGATCCGCGACCGCAAGCTGCCGCGTGAACGACGCGCTCGGCAACCTGGCGCCCTACATCACCGACGCCAGCGACACGCTCGACGATCCTCGCCGACCAGGAGGAGGCGCTGCGCGGGCTGATCCGCGACGCCGGGATCAGCTTCGAGGCGCTCTCGTCGCGCCGCGAGGAGCTCACCGAGGCGATCCGCGGCCAGAAGAACACCTTCGAGGGGCTCGCCGCCGAGGACGAGGCGCTGGCCGAGACGTTCGAGATCCTGCCCACGTTCCAGCGCGAGACGCGGGCGACGCTCGAGCGCCTGGACGACGTTCCGCACCGACGCGAACCCGTTCATCCGCAAGATGATCCCGGTCGCGCGCGAGCTCAGCCCGACGCTGCCGCAGCGTCCGCGAGCTGTCGCCGAACCTGCGCAACCTCTTCCGCGACCTCGACCCGCTCTACCGCGTCTCGATGCGCGGCCTGCCGGCGCTGCGCGACTTCCTCGACGGGCTGGCGCCGGTGATCGAGGAGCTCGACCCGTTCCTCGCCAACATCAACCCCTTCCTGCGCTACCTCGAGTTCAACAAGGGCACCGTCACCGACTTCCTCGCCGGCCCGTCGGTGAGCCTCTCCGGCGCCGCCGACGGGCTTCCCGGCGACCCGGCGCCGCGCCACTTCCTGCGCCAGCTCTCGGTCACCGGCACGCAGACGGCGTCGATCTGGCCGATCCGCCTGGCGACCAACCGCGGCCACGGCTACCTCACCGACGGCGCGCTCAACGGCTTCGAGCTGGCGACGAACGGGATCTTCCCCAACTTCGACTGCAAGAACACCGACTACTCGCCGGCGAGCCAGAACCCCGACGAGGAGGAGATCCGTCGCGGCCAGAGCGTTGCGGGCGTCAACAACGGCAACCCGCCCGACGTCCGCTTCGCTCCGTGCTACATCGAGGGCGGATTCCCCGGCGACGGCGCGTTCGGGACCGGCCGCGCCCCCGGCTGTTCGCCGACCCGTAGGACACGGCACCGGATAGTAAGAGTGCTCAGCGCGCCCGTCAGCGCGATCTACGCACTGCACTCAAGGCGACGATCAGTGCTCACTACGGCTGCAGGAGTGGGGCGCTCACACTGACATTCGCCTGCGCCACATGAAGGCACCGGCTACGACGGCCGCCAGGGTGAGCGCTAGAACGACGAGCAGTCCGCCATCGTCGCCTGTGGGCTTGGCCACCATCGACACCACCACGACGTAGAGCACCGCGAGCTCGATGCGGCCGACCATCTTCAGGCTGGCCGTACGACGGCGCACCTCTGGGTCGGCCACACCGCCGCGTTCGATCGCGGCCGCGAGCTTCTTGATCTCAGGTTCGAAGTAGCCGATTCCCGTAGCGAACGAGACTCCGAAGCCGGTGAGGCCGATGATGATCCACAGGGAGCCGAAGTCCCAGTTTCCTTCGATTGCGGCGAGGACTCCGAAGATGAGGGTCGCCAATGACGCGGGTATGAAGAGGCGCGGCGCGAGCCACTGGGCATCGTCGTTCTGGCTTGCTTCGCGTTCGAGGTCGCCGGAGAGGTCGGTTCGCAGCTCGAGCGCAAAGTAGGTCGTCGCGGCTCCGACCCAGATGATCGCGGAGATGATGTGCAGGAGGAGCAGCAGTTCGTAGAGCGACATCGGCCGGAAGCTTAAACCCGTGGCCGAGTTCGCTTCCGTTCCCTGAGAAATAAGCTTCTGGTCTCTACGAACGACCGAGCAGCGTCTCAGCGTTTCCGCCTAAGAACAGCTGGCGAACCTCTGGGTCGAGGCCGAGGCCGTCAAGCCCCTCGAGCGCTTGCTCGGGAAAGAGCATCGGGTAGTTGGTTCCGAACATGACCTTGCGACGGCCACTCTTGCCCTGCATGTAGGTCACAAGCTCGGCTGGGTAGCGCTTGACGGTGTAGGCCGAGGTGTCGATGTAGACGTTCGCGTGCTTGCGCGCCACCGCAATCATCTCTTCGGTCCAGGGGTAGCCGATGTGCCCACAGACGATTGTGAGTTCGGGGAAGTCCAGAGCGATCTGGTCGATGTAGGGAATCGGCCGGCCTGTCTGCGACGGTCGCATTGGCCCGGTATGGCCCACCTGCGTGAAGAAGGGCACGCCCAGCTCAACGCAGGCCGCGAAGAGTGGGTAGTAGCGGCGATCCGTAGGTGGCGCTTCCCAAAGCCAGGGCACGACTCGCAGGCCTTTGAACCCCCGCTCTGTCACGCAGTGCCGAAGCTCGCGCACTGCCTCCATCGGCCTGTTCAGGTCGACCGCCGCTAAGCCTGCGAACCGGTCCGGGTGAGCCTCTACCCAATCGGCGACCTCGTCGTTGCTGATCAGGAAACCCTGCGGGCTGTGCCAGGCGCTGAGTAGACCGAAGTCGACCTTCGCCTGATCCATGGCGGCAACGGTCACGTCGATAGGAAGTTCGTCCTGCGGAACCTCTTGGCCGGTCCACCTGCGCAGCGATTCGAACACGTCGTGCTGAAGGAACCGCAGCGTCGGGTGCTGCATCCACACGTCGATCGTCATTCAAGGCCCCTGTCGCAGGTCTGGTCGCTCATTTGGCGGAGCTTCCCAGAAAGGTGCACTTTGATCGCCCGGCGCGCGGCCGGCCCGTTCACGCCCGGACGAGCGCGCTCGGGCCGAGCTCGCGGTGGTTCGCGACCCCGGCGATGGCGAGGGTGATGTCGAGCTCGGCGAGGAGCGTGCGGAGCATGTGCCGGACGCCCGCCTCCCCTCCGAGCGCCAGGCCGTGCACGTACGGGCGGCCGATGACGACGGCCTCGGCCCCCAGGGCCAGCGCCCGGTAGACGTCGGTCCCCGTGCGGACGCCCGAGCCGAACAGGACGGCGACCTTGCCGCCGACCGCGTCCGCGATCCGCGGCAGGACGTGGATCGTCCCGGCCGGGTCGGGACCGCGGCGTCCGCGCTCGTTCGACACGACGATGCCGTCGAAGCCACGGCGGACCGCCATCCGCGCGTCCGGCACGGTCTGGATGCCGCCGAGGACGATCGGCCCGTCCCAGGCCTCGCGGATCGCCGCGAGCGCCGCCCAGCCCTTCCCGGGCTGCGGGGGTGAGAGCACGAGGTGGGTGCACCCCGCGAGCCGCGCGCGCCCGAGCAGCGCGAGGTCGGGGCCGTCCCCGTCCGGCCAGTCCAGGCCGAACCACCGCGAGCCGGTGGGCGCGGCCACGGCGACGCCCTCGACCGACGTGCTCGAATGCGACGAGTGGACGTACGTGAGCCCCAGGGCCGCGGCCGCCCGGGCGGTCGCGGCCTCGCCGTCGGGGTGCGCCAGGGCCTGGCCCCCGACCGGGCCGAGGATGACCGGGGCCGGCATCGTGACGCCGAGCACAGTCGCGCTGAGGTCGCGCTCGTCGCGGTCGATGAACATCCGCGGGACGATCCGCCACGCTCGCAGCGCCCGCGCGTTCGCGCGCACGGCGGCGGCGCCGCCCGCCCAGGCGAGCAGATGCCGGCGCGCGGCCTCGGACAGCACCTTCGCCGCGGCGGCCTCGAGGTCGGACAGGTTCGTGGTGAAGATCGGCTTGACGTCCGCGGTCATCCCGCCGAGGTAGATCTCGGACTGGTAGCTGCCGTACGGGGCGGTCGGGCCGACCGGGACCGACGGCTGCGGAGCCGGGGAGCGCGGGGACGGGCGCCGAACGGCCCGCGGCGAGCGCGGTCGGCGCGAGGACGGTCGCGGCGGCGGCCGTGCCGGCCACCTCGAGGAACTGACGACGAGTGCTCTCGGACATGTCTGGGCTCCGATTCAGCGCGCGCGGGTCAGGGAGGAACGGGAAAGGGTGCGGTGACTGCGGCGGCCGGCCTTCCGGACCTCCTCTTCGAGCTCGTCGACGAGGCTCCGCATGACGATCCGGGTGCCCGTCTGCCCGTCCAGCGCGAGGCCGTACAGGTACGGCCGGCCGATGAGCACCGCGTCGGCGCCGAGCGCCAGCGCCTTGAAGGCGTCGCGGCCCGTGCGGATCCCGGAGTCGAAGAGCACGGGCATCTTGTCGCCGACCGCCTTGACGATCGGTCCGAGCGCGTCGAGCGACGCGATCGCCCCGTCGACCTGACGGCCGCCGTGGTTCGAGACGACGATGCCGTCGATCTTGTGCTTGACGGCAAGCCTGGCGTCGCGCGGGCTCTGGATCCCCTTGAGCAGGATCGGGCCGTCCCAGTTCGCGCGGATGAGCGGCAGCTGCTCCCAGCTCAGGCCGGGGTTCTGGAAGACGCCCGCGAACGCGATGCCGGCCGGCATCGGGGCGACCTCTGCCGGCACGGGCATTCGGCGCTGGAAGACCGGGTCGCTCGTGTAGTTCGCGATGCCCTTGTTCTCGAGGAAGGGCGAGTACCCGCGGTCCAGGTCGAGCGGCCGCCAGCCGAGCAGCGTCGTGTCGAGCGTGATGACCAGGTGGGTGTAGCCGGCCGCCTTGGCACGGCGCAGGAAGGACACGACCAGCTCGTCGTCCGTGGGCCAGTAGAGCTGGTACCAGCGCGAGCCGTCGCCGTTGGCCGCCGCCACGTCCTCCATCTTGTAGGCGGCCTGCGTCGAGTGCACGTACGTCAGCCCGAGCTCGGCCGCCGCGCGGGCGGTGGCGAGGTCGCCGTCCGGATGCGCGAGCGTCTGCACCCCGACCGGCGCGAAGAGGACCGGCGCGGGCATGCGCGTCCCCAGGATGGTGGTGGAGAGATCGACCTTCGCCGGCTTGCGGCCCTTGCGCCGCTTGATCTTCCAGCGCCGGAACGCCGCGGCGTTGGCGCGCATGGTGTCCGCGTCCCCCGCCCCGGCGAGGATGTAGGCGAGGGCCTCGGGGTCCAGGACCTTGGCGGCCTGCGCCTCGAGCTGCGAGAGGTCGCCGGGGATGGTGGCTGCGGCCGTGGCCTGCGTCATGGCTGGAGTGTGACAGGAGCCTCGCGGCGGGGCAGCACTTGCGCAAGCCTCAGGTGAGCGGCGCACAGGGAGCGGCAAAGCCTGGGCATAGCTGTAACCCGCCGCGGAACACTTTCTACTACTCGCTCCGCGTCAACGGGGTCCGTTGCCGCGCGGCACGGAGAGTCCTGACGCACGCCGAATGCGACAACCCTCCTGCAGCCGTTTCAGCTACCGAGCGTGGCAGTCCAAGGTCAAGGAGGGAAATTGAAGCCGGACGGACTCGATGCCGGCGCGGCGATAGGCGCATCGTCGCAAAGGCGGCAGGGGATTAGCGGGGCACCCGAACGAGGGCCGCCAGGAGCTGTGGAAATCCTCCGCTTTGGACGAGGAGTAGCCCTTTCGTTCCGAGCGCAGATGCCTCGAGAACCGCAAAGGCCCGCCGGAGCGGGCCTTGTGGCTGCGGCCGGGGAGCTACCCCGGGCCCAACTGCCAATCGAAGCCTTCAAAGGTTTGCACGTCGGCGGGCGGCCTGCCATGGACCGCCCCCGACGCCCGGCGGAGCGCGGGGGACTCGAACCCCAGCCGAACGCTAGCCCCGGCCGCTTCAACTGGCAATTGAGCGCGACGCCTTACCGCTTCACGCTCCGCTCGTCGCAGACTGAAGTGGCGGGGATCACACGTGGTGCACCGAACGTCAGGGACTGCGCCAGAAAAGAGACGTTTGTCGTCCAAAGCAGCACTTTCAGCGCTACTGCGACAGCCCGGCGGCTTCGAGGGCTTCCTCGCGGTCGAGGAACGACCGCAGCCGCAACACCTTGCCATTCCTGAAGTCGACGACCTGGTTGAACGACACGTCGGTCTCAACCCCGCTCTCGTGCCCACGCGCCCGCAGGCGACCGAGGGCGAGGACTCGGTCGCTGAGGTCGCGCACCTCAGAGACCTCAAAGACCATGCCCTCAAGCGTCTCGTCCGCGTCCCGGAACAACTCGCGGACTCCCACCGTCCGCGGTAGATCGCCGTTCCCAGACCGACCAGTGCCGAGTGCCACTCGACCTGTGGGTCTAGCTCCTCGACCAGCGCGTCGAGGTCGCGGCGGTTGGTGGCTTCAACGGCTCGCTTGTAGGTCTCGACGTTCTCCTGCGACATCGCCAGCGGAGTATCTCGCGGAAAAGTTCTGCTTTCCATGCGGAGTAAGCGTTTTCCAGCCGCAGAGCCGCTCATCTCGAAGCCGAGAAGCCTCGCCGCCGCTCGAGATAGGAGATCGCGATGACGCTGCCCACGGGGCCGACCGGGGTCAGGGTGGCGGCCAGCAGCGTGTAGGGGGCCTCGTGGCGCAGGACCGCGATCCAGATCAGGACCGCGAGCGCGATGAAGCCGAGCCCGTGGGCGAGGCCGAAGCCGAAGGTCGCGTCGTCGAGCCCCGGCAGCAGCCAGACGGCGAGCAACCCCGCGAACAATCCGAGCTCGAGATAGGAGGCCCGCTTGATCCATGGCCACATCGGGCCCGGCGCGACGGTTCGCAGGACCGCGGTCTGATCGGCGCTCATCGAGCGCATTGAAGCGCAGCGGCCCCGCCGCGATGGTCCGCGTGGACAAGGGGCGCCTCAGCTTTGGCCCGCGGTCCATGGGAGCGCCGTCTGTGGGCGGCGAAGATCACGGCATGATCCAGAGCACCACACAGAACACGGGACGGCGCCGCCTGGTCGGTCTCGAGCGCCACTATCACTGCGATGCGTGCGGCGCGGAGCAGCGCAGCTGGACGCGGGTGCCGGCCTGCCCGGAGTGCGGTCAGGCCTTCGTCACCGCCGTGATCCGGCGCGCCGCTCTCGCCTGAGCTG
>CAVYOA010000002.1:0-32894 GCA_963769945.1 uncultured Solirubrobacterales bacterium
GGCTCCTGCTCTGTAGACGGCAATCTGCAATGACGCGGACGGCCAAGGATAGAGGCCTGGGGCGGCATCGAACGACAGCACCACAATGCGACTGGACGGATTGAACTAGACGGATTGACCTGTATCCGGTCGCCATTTGGTGCTGTACCCTCGCGATCAGTCGCAGGTACCTCATCCGCTCGATGCTTCCTTCCTCGCGCACCGAATTCTCTAGGCACAGAGCCGCAATGATCACCGTTGCGGTCGTCGCTGCGCTGCTCGCATGTGCGGATCGCGCCGGTGCCGTTCCGGCCAACTTCCAGGAGACGACGGCGTTCAGCGGCCTGACCCACCCCACGGTGGTTCGATTCGCTGCGGATGGCCGCGTTCTCGTCGCCGAGAAGAGCGGTTTCATCAAATCGTTCTCGGGTCTGAATGACACCTCAGCGGAGACCGTCGTGGACCTGCGCAGGAAGGTGCACAACTTCTGGGATCGAGGCCTCCTCGGGTTCGCTCTGGATCCGAACTTCGTCTCCAACCAGCGGGTTTACGTTCTCTACGCCCACGACGCGGCGATCGGTGAGACCGCACCGCGCTGGGGCTCCACCAACACCAATCCGCCCCCCGTCTCCGACACCTGCCCGACTCCACCCGGCGCGACCGGAGACGGTTGCGTGATCAGCGGTCGGCTTTCTCGACTCACGCTCGACGGCACCCCCAATCCCGCAGAAACCGTCCTGGTCGAGGATTGGTGCCAGCAGTATCCGAGCCACTCGGTCGGAAGCCTCGAATTCGACGCGGCCGGAGCCCTCTACGCCAGCGCAGGTGAGGGCGCCAGCTTCAACTTCGCCGACTGGGGGCAGGACGGCAGCCCGGTCAATCCCTGCGGCGACCCGCCACTCCCGCCCGGTGGCGCTCTGACCCCGCCGAGCGCCGAGGGCGGCGCGCTTCGAAGCCAGGATCTGCGGACCGCCGGCGACCCTGTCGGCCTCAGCGGCACCGTGATCCGAGTCGACCCGGCCACCGGCGCTGGGCTGCCAGGCAACCCGAACGGGGCGAGCTCGGACCCGAACACGCGCCGAATCATCGCCTACGGCCTCCGAAATCCGTTTCGCTTCGCGATCTCCCCCGATGACGAAGCCTGGATCGGCGACGTCGGCTGGAATCGTTGGGAGGAGCTCAATCGCCTCCCGACCGATCCAGCCTCGGTCGTCAACTTCGGCTGGCCATGCTACGAGGGCGTTGGTCGCCAGAGCGGCTACGACAGCGCCAACCTGAGCATCTGCGAGACCCTCTACGGGACGAGCGGCGCCGTCACGGGCCCTGGATTCGCCTACCCGCACGACGCAAACGTCGTTGCAGGAGAGAGCTGCGCGTTCGGGAGCTCGGCGATATCCGGTGTCGACTTCTACGAGGGTGGGCCATTCCCGTCGGCGTATAACGACGCGCTGTTCTTCGCCGACTACTCACGCGATTGCATCTGGGTGATGCGGGCGGGCTCGGACGGGACTCCCGACCCGGCGATGGTAACCCCGTTCGTCGAGGGCGCCGCGAATCCGACATTCCTCCAGACGGGGCCCGATGGCGCCCTCTATTACACCGACTTCGACGGCGGGCGGATCCAGCGGGTGAACTACGCGATTGCCAACCAGCCGCCGATCGCTGTCGCTGAAGCTCAGCCATCCAGCGGCTCAGCCCCGCTCAACGTCGCCTTCGACGGCTCCGGCTCCAGCGACTCCGACCCCGGCGACACCCTCGACTACGCCTGGGATCTCGACGGCGACGGCGCCTATGACGACTCGACCGCAACGGCGCCGACGCGGACCTACAGCCAACCCGAAACCGTGTTCGTCGGCTTGCGGGTCACCGACGACGACGGCGCAACCGGCACCGACACTGTGCGAGTCGATGCCGGCAATGATCCGCCGAGCCCAACGATCAGCGAGCCGCTGAGCAGTCGTCGTTGGCGCGTCGACGAGCTCGTCAACTTCGCCGGCACCGCGACCGATCCGCAGCAGGGGACGCTGCCGGGCTCGGCGCTCGACTGGGATTTGATCATCGATCACTGCCCTTCGAACTGCCACCAGCACACGGTGCAGAGCTACGACAACATCGGCTCGGGCAGCTTTTCGGCTCCCGATCACGAGTATCCCTCCGCGCTGATTCTCAGGTTGACCGCTACGGACGCCCAGGGAGCCACCGCATCCACGAGCGTCAGGCTCGACCCGCGGACGATCGCGCTTACGCTCGCTTCGGCGCCAGCCGGGCTCGAGCTCGGCCTCAACGCCCACAGCGGGCCGGCTCCATTCACGCGAACCGTGATCGAGGGCTCGACCAACTCGATCGGCGCGCCGTCGCCGCAGCAGCTCAACGGCCGGACCTACAGCTGGGCGGCGTGGTCGGACGGTGGCGGCGCAACCCACTCCATCACGGCCGCCACCGGGACCGCACAGACTTTGACCGCGAGCTTCACCCGCGACAACTCGGCGCCGACCGCCGTCGCCGAGGCCCAGCCTTCGAGCGGCCCGGCTCCGCTGGCGGTCGGCTTCGACGCCTCGGACTCGACCGACCCCGACCCGGGCGAGACCCTGACCTACGCCTGGGATCTCGACGGCGACGGCGCCTATGACGACTCGACCGCAGTGGCGCCGAATCGGACCTACAGCCAACCCGCCACGGTCTCGGTCGGCCTCAGGGTCACCGACGAAGACGGTGCCACCGACACCGATTCGGTCCAGATCAATGCTCAGAACACCGCCCCCACCCCCCAGATCGCGACCCCGAGCGACGGCCGGCTATGGCGCGTCGGGGAGTCGATCGGCTTCAGCGGCAGCGCCAGCGATCCCCAGCAGGGAACGCTCCCGGACTCCGCCCTGGACTGGGAGCTGACCGCGGGCGCGACGTCGATCGCAAGCTTTCCGGATCGAGCCTCGGGGACGCTGACCGCCCCCGATCGAAGTACGCCGGGCCCGCTGACGCTGACACTGACCGCGACCGATGCCCAGGGAGCGACCGCCACTCGCAGCGTGCGCCTCGATCCGCGCACGGTGCAGCTGACGATGGCCTCGGGGCCGGCCGGGCTCTCGCTCCGCCTGAACGGGACCGACCGAACCGCGCCATTCACCGAGACGGTGGTCGATAACTCGACCAACTCGATCGCCGCGCCGTCGCCGCAGGAGCTCAGCGGCCGCACCTGGAACTTTTCCTCATGGTCCGACGCCGGGGCGGCCACCCATACGGTCACCGCGAGCACAAATCTAACGCTGACGGCGACCTTCACCCGTCAGAACAGCGCCCCTACCGCGCGAGCCACCGCTAGTCCATCGAGCGGCGCCGCGCCGTTGGCCGTCAATTTCAGCGGCTCGACCTCCACCGACCCGGACGCAAACGACACCCTGGACTACGCCTGGGACCTCGACAATGATGGGCAATTCGACGACTCGACCTCGGTCACCCCGAGCCGGACCTATGCCGTGGGCAGCCATACCATCAGGCTCCGGGTCACCGACGACGACGGTCTCACGGGCACCGATTCGGTCATCGTGACCGCTAACAACAGCGTCCCGACGCCCCAGATCACTGCGCCTGCGGCGGGCGCGCAGTGGAGCGCCCGCGAGGGAATCGGCTTCAGCGGCGGTGCGACCGACACGCAGGACGGAACGCTGCCCGCCTCGGCCCTCGACTGGGAGCTGCGCGCGGGAACACAGGTGATCGACAGCGAGACCGCCGTCGCCACCGGGACGGTGACCGCTCCCGATCGCACCGATCCGACGCAGCTCACCTTACGACTGACCGCGACCGACTCGAACGGCGGCTCGGCTTCGACCCAGATGCTGCTCGACCCGCGCACCGTTCAGCTTGCCCTCGCCACCAGCCCGGCCGGGCTGAACGTCTCGCTGAACGGCACCGGCGGAGCGTCGCCGGTGACCCGCACCGTGGTCAAGGACTCGACCAACACGGTCGCGACGACGTCCCCCCAGTCCTTCAACAACCGTACGTGGAACTTCGTCTCCTGGTCGGATTCCGGCGACACATCCCACACCGTCACCCCGGCGTCCAACACGACTGTGACCGCGAGCTTCACCCGCGAGAACTCGGCGCCGACCGCCGTCGCCGACGCCCAGCCTTCGAGCGGCCCGGCTCCGCTGACGGTCGGCTTCGACGCCTCGATTCAACCGACCCCGACCCGGACGAGACCCTGACCTACGCCTGGGATCTCGACGGCGACGGCGCCTATGACGACTCGACCGCGATGGCGCCGAATCGGACCTACAGCCAACCCGACACCGTCTTCGTCGGCTTGCGGGTCACCGACGAAGACGGCGCCAGCGACACCCTCGACAATCCGCTGCGAATCGATGTTGGCAACGATCCACCGAGCCCGACGATCAGCCAGCCGCTGAGCAGTCAGCTCTGGGAAGTAGACGAGATCGTCAACTTCGCCGGCGCCGCAACCGATCCGCAGCAGGGCACCCTGCCGGCCTCGGCTCTCGACTGGGAGCTGCTCGCCGAGGGCGTCCCGCTCGAGAGTTTTCCCGACACTGCCTCTGGCCAGTTCTCACCACCTGACCGCAGCGCTCCTACGGACCTGACCATGGTCCTGACCGCAACCGACGCCCAGGGTGCCACCGCCTCCACGAGCGTGACGCTCGATCCGAAGACTGTTGAGCTCACCCTCGCCTCTGCGCCGACCGGGCTCGACCTCGGCCTCAACGGTTCGTTCTCGCAGGCACCGTTTTCGGCCACCGTGGTCGAGGGCTCGACGAACACGCTGAGCGCGACCTCCCCTCAGCAGCGCAGCGGTACTACCTTCGACTGGCAGACATGGTCCGACGGCGGCGAGGCGACGCACTCAATCTCAGCCGACGGTGACGCAACCTACTCGGCGCTGTTCTCAGCCTTCGCGGTGCCCGACCCGACGCCGCCGGTCAATGAACCACCACCTCCCGCGAACCCCGCTTTGGTGATACAGACCCTGAAGCAGCGAGTCCCGGCCTCGAGCGAGCGCCTGATCGCTCGAGGTGCGCGCGCCAAGCTGCGCTGCAACCTCGATTGCCAGGCGACCTTCAAGCTGGTCGCCGAAGGCCGGCGCGCGCGCCGCATCGGAATCGACGGAACGATCGCCAAGCAGGTCGTATCGCTCGCCTCCGAGACTCCGACCTGGGTCACCGCGACCCTGCGCCCGCGCCCGGCGCGCCTGCTGCAGAAGGCGGCGATCGATGTCCGGGTCGCGAGCGAGATCACCGCTCGCTAGCTAGAGCTCCCAGCCGAAGCTGATCGAGCGGTTGCCGCCACCTTCGCGCTGATAGAAGCGGTGCGCGTCGGAGCGTGCCTCGCCGGAATCGAGCTCGAGATGCGTGGCGCCGCGCTCGCGCGCCCAGTCCTTGGCTGCATCGAGCAACGCCTTGCCGACGCCGATCGAGCGATGCTCGGGATCGACAGCGAGATCCTCGACCCAGACGCGGTAGCCGAATCGGACGGAATGCAGATCTTGGTAGCCCGTGCAAAATCCCACGGGCCCCGCGCTCGGATCAGCCGAAAGCTCAGCAACCAAGACGCAGGCGTCGTGGGACTCGATTGCTTGGCCGAGAGCGACCGCAGCGCGCTTTGGATCCCATGTCGCGGGCTTTAGGCCCGGGGGAGCGAAAAGCCATTCGTAGAGCGGCAATATCGCGTGCTCCTCCCCGCTGCGAGCTGCTCGGATCTCGACGGTCATGCCGCTCACGGTAGCGTTCCGCATCCACCTTTCATCCCGACCAGGAGCCCTCACTTGCGAAACCCGCGCGACTTCGTCCTGCCACTCGCCCTAGGTGCCCCGGAGCCGATCTCAGAGGTGCCGTTCACGCCCTCGCGGATGATCCACTTCTTCGACGCCTCGAACGAGAAGATGGCAGCCAAGGTGCCCGAGATGGCCAAGCAGGCAGACATCTTGCTCGGCAATCTCGAGGACGCGGTCTCGGTCGACAACAAGGAGGCGGCGCGCGAGGGCCTCGTCAAGGTGGCCAAAGAGACCGATTTCGGCGAAACGGCGCTGTGGACGCGGGTCAACTCGCTCGAGAGCCCCTGGGTGCTCGACGACCTCACCACCTTGGTGACCGAGATCGGCGACAAGCTCGACGTGATCATGGTCCCCAAGGTCGAGGGCGCCTGGGACATCCATTACGTCGACCGCCTGCTTGCCCAACTCGAAGCGAAGGCCAACCTCGATCGCCCGATTCTCGTCCATGCGATCCTTGAAACTGCACAGGGCGTCGTCAACCTCGAAGAGATCGCCTGCGCAAGCCCGCGCATGCAGGGGATGAGCTTCGGCCCAGCCGACCTCGCCGCCTCGCGGCGGATGAAGACGACACGCGTCGGCGGCGGCCACCCCGGTTACCTGGTCATCAACGACCCTGACCCCGACGCCCCCGAGGCCCCGCGGGCGACCGCGCAGCAGGATCCTTGGCACTACTCGATTGCCCGCATGGTCGATGCCTGCACCTCAGCCGGACTGCTGCCCTTCTACGGCCCCTACGGCGACATCAAGGACGTCGAGGGCTGCGAGGCGCAGTTTCGCGCGGCGTTCCTGCTCGGCTGCGTCGGCGCGTGGTCGCTACATCCGGTCCAGATCGAGATCGCAAAGAAGGTGTTCTCGCCCGACCCGGAGGAGGTCAAGTTCGCAAAGAAGGTGATCGAGGCGATCCCCGACGGGCGCGGCGTCCACATGATCGACGGCAAAATGCAGGACGACGCCACCTGGAAGCAATGCAAGGTGATGGTCGAGCTCGCCGAGTTGCTGGCGAAGAAGGATCCCGAGCTGGCCGAGGCCTACGAGCTCTAGCGGCGGCGGCCGCAGGGCGGCCTGGCGGCTACTCCAACCGCTGCTTCAGCGCCTCGAGCTGGGCCAAGATCTCGGCCGGGAGCTCGTCGCCGAACTTCGCCAGGTGCTCTTCGACCTGGGGCAGCTCTTGACGCAGGGCGTCCTCGTCGACGGTGGTCAGCTCCCGCATCTCCGCCTCGCCAACCTCGAGCCCGTCGAGGTTGAGCTCGCCCGGGGCGGGCACGAGGCCGATCGGGGTCTCCGTCGCCTCGGCCACGCCGTCACAGCGCCGAAAGACCCACTCGAGCACGCGGCTGTTCTCGCCGAAGCCGGGCCAGATGAACTTGCCGTCGGCATCCTTGCGAAACCAGTTGACGTAGAAGATCCGCGGCAGCTTCTCGACATCGCCCGTGACGCCGATCTCGAGCCAGTGCTGGAAGTACTGGCCCATGTTGTAACCGCAGAAGGGCAACATCGCGAACGGGTCGAAGCGCAACTTGCCTACCTCGCCGAACGCGGCGGCGGTCGTCTCCGAGCTCATCGTCGCGCCGCAGAAAACGCCGTGCTCCCAGTCGAAGGCCTCCCGAACCAGCGGCACCACGCTGGCGCGGCGGCCACCGAAGAGGAAGGCATCGATCGGCACCCCTTCGGGGCTCTCCCACTCCGCCGCGATCGAGGGCGCCTGATCGGCGGGGACGGTGAAGCGAGCATTGGGGTGGGCGGCGGGCTCGCCGGACTCCTGCGCCCACTCGTCACCGTGCCAGTCGATCACGTGATCGGGCGGCTCGCCGGTCATGCCCTCCCACCAGACATCACCGTCGTCGGTGAGCGCGCAGTTGGTGAAGATCGTGTTCTTCTCGATCGCCGCCATCGCGTTTGGATTGGTGCGGTGACCGGTCCCGGGGGCGACGCCGAAGAACCCGGCCTCCGGGTTGATCGCGTACAGGCGGCCGTCCTCGCCGAACTTCATCCACGCGATGTCGTCGCCGACCGTTTCGACCTCCCAGCCCTCGAGCGTCGGGATCAGCATCGCCAGATTGGTCTTGCCGCACGCCGAGGGGAAGGCGCCGGTGACGTACTTGACCACGCCTTCTGGCGAGGTCAGCTTGAGGATCAGCATGTGCTCGGCCATCCAGCCCTCGTCGCGGGCCATGACCGAGGCGATCCTGAGCGCGAAGCACTTCTTGCCGAGCAGGGCGTTGCCGCCGTAGCCCGAGCCGTATGACCAGATCTCGCGAGTTTCGGGGTAGTGGACGATGTACTTCGTCTCGGCGTTGGTCGGCCAGGAGACGTCCATGTCGCCCTCCTCGAGGGGAGCGCCGATCGAGTGCACGCACGGGACGAACTCGCCTTCCTCGCCGAGCATGTCGAGGGCCGCGGTTCCCATGCGGGTCATGATCCGCATCGAGACGACGACATAGGGCGAGTCGGTGAGCTGAACGCCGACGTGTGACTTGTCGGAGCCGATCGGCCCCATCGAGAACGGGACCACGTACATCGTCCGGCCCTTCATCGAGCCGGCAAAGATGCCGTTCATCTTCTCGCGCATTTTCGCCGGGTCGGTCCAGTTGTTGGTCGGCCCGGCGTCGACCTCCCGCTCGGAGCAGATGTAGGTGCGGTCCTCGACTCGCGCAACGTCGCTGGGGTCGGTCCGGGCCAGGTAAGAATTGGGGCGCTTGGCGTCGGAGAGGCGCTGAAACGTGCCCGCATCGACCAGCTCTTGGCAGAGGGCGTCGTACTCCTCGGCACTGCCGTCACACCAGTGGATCGCATTCGGCTGGGTGAGTCCCGCGATCTCCTCCACCCAGGAGATCAGCTTCGGGTTGTCGGTCAGCTGCTGCGGCGTCGCCGTCGTTTCGCTCAAGTTGCGCTTCAACTCCTTATTGCCTGCGCGTCTGTTGTCTCGTCGCGTCCCTGCCCCTGAGGACGAGCAGCAATTGTGCCTGACGCGAGGCCGTCGCGGCGTCACCATGCGTGTTTACGAGCGTCTCCCGCGGGGAGTGGATGAAGCAGCGTTCACCCACGGAAGGAAGACCCATGCTCGGTCTCATCATCTATCTCCTCGTCATCGGCGTGATCGCCGGCTATCTCGCCCGGCTGCTGGTTCCGGGGCCCGACAAGATCGGTTTCCTGCGCACGGTGGCGCTCGGGATCGTCGGCAGCTTCATCGGTGGCTTTCTCGGCTATCTGCTCTTCGACAAGGACTTCGGCGAGGGCTCGCTGCAAGCGTCCGGTCTGATCGGTTCGGTGATCGGTGCGGTCATCGCGCTGCTGATCTACCGCGCCCTCACCGGTGGCCCCACGCCCGCAAGGCCGCCGGCTCGGTAGCTGAACTCAGTCATCTGACGGCGGCGGCCCGAGTGGATTCGCCGCGAGCGCCCTTGCCACCGAAACGAGGTTCTGCGCCATCGCTTTGGCGGTGGACTCGGCGTAGTCGTGACCGTGCTCGGTGTCGACGTAGTCCGGCCCTGGGCCCGGGCCCATGTTCCAGTAGGTGAAGGACTGCGGTGGAATCGTGTAGCCGATGTCGCCAAGCGCGCCGTTGACTTCCATGATCACGTGATGGGCGCCATCCTCGTTACCGACATTGACCACACCCGCCACCCGGTTGTAGGCGACTGGGCGCTCGTCATCGTCGGTTTCTGAGATGAAGGCGTCCATCCGCTCGATCGCCAGCTTCGCGACCGCCGATGGCTGGCCGATCCAGGTCGGCACGGCCAGTATCAGGATCTCCGAGGCGAGGATCTTCTCGCGTACGCTCGGCCACTCGTCGCCGTCACCCATGTCGGACTCGACCCCGAACGGGATCTCGAGATCGACGAGACGAATGATCTCGGTCTCGACTTCGTGCTCCGCCAAGGCCTCGACGACCACCTGGGCGAGAGCGTCGCCATTGGACTTCTCGGGTGACTTCTTCAGGGTGCAATTGAGGATCGTCGCGCGCAACGGCCTGCCTTTCGTAGGTGTCTCTCGGTAGGGTTCCCGCCCCGCGGCATCGATAACCGCAGCCTTCACGCTTCATGCGCTTCTACGAATACGAATCACGCCGAATAGTCGAGCGCGCCGGGATCCCGGTGACCGAGTACGGCTTCTGCACGACGCCAGCCGAGGCGCGCGCCGCCGCCACTGAGATCGGTGGGTCGACCGTGATCAAGTCCCAGGTGCTCACCGGCGGACGGATGAAGGCCGGGGGCGTCAAGTTCGCCGACACCCCAGAGGATGCGGAGGCACACGCCGCCGACATCCTCGAGCTCGAGATCGGCGGCCACCTGCCGGTTGGAGTTCTGGTCGATCCAAAGGCCGAGATCGAGCAGGAGTACTACGCCGCCGTGCTCTGGGACGGGCGCGCGAAGCGCCCGATGATGCTGTTCAGCGACATGGGCGGAATCGACATCGAGCAGGTCGCCGAACAGCACCCCGACCACGTCGGGCGCGGGCACCTCTCGAACCTGCACCCGATCGCCGATTTCGAGGCCAAGCAGGCAGTCGCGCGCTGTGGCATGACCGGCTCCGAGCTCAACCGTGCAACCGCGGTGCTCGCTCGGTTAGCGCGCCTTCAGCGCGATTACGACATGACGCTGGCCGAGATCAACCCTCTCGCTCGCCTCGCCGACGGCTCCTTCGTCGCCCTCGACGCCCACATGGAGATGGAAGACGAGGCAGTCGGCCGTCACAAGGCCATGCTGATCGAGGTCGGCGTCGACCTGAAAGAGCCACGGGAGCTCTATGAGCCATCGCAGTTCGAGCGCAACGTCAAGGCGATCGATGCGGCCGACCACCGCGGCGTGATCCAGGGCAAGGACCATGGCTTCAACGGCAACCTTGGGCTCGTCATCGGCGCCGGCGGCGGCTCGCTGACGCTGACTGACGCCGTCCGCAGCCAGGGAGGCAAACCTGCCAACTACGCCGAGATCGGCGGTAACCCCTCTGTCGCCAAGGCGAAGGGACTGGCGACGGAGGTGCTGAAAAAGGAGGGCGTGGAGAAGATCGCGGTGATGATGTCGATCGTCTCCAACACGCGGGTAGACATCGTCGCCCGCGGCGTGATCAAGGCCTGCCTCGAGCTCGGCAAGGACCCAGCCGAGACGATCGCGATCTTCCGCATCCCCGGCGCCTGGGAGGAAGAGGGCTACAAGATCCTCGATCGCTACGGCGTTGAGTACTGCGATCGCTCCGTCTCTATGTGGGAAGCCGCAGGGCGTGCAGTCGCGAAGATCCAGGGGGATTCGAATGAGGTGCTTTAGCACCGAAACGAGCGTGTCCGGCGGCGAAGCCGCCGCAAGGGGTTTGCCATGAGCATCCTCCTCGACAAGGACTTCACCTTCATCGTTCAGGGCATCACCGGGCGCGAGGCCGTCAACCTGACCCGCGAATGCTTGGATTTCGGCTCGAGGATCGTCGGTGGCGTGACCCCGGGACGCAAGGGCCGCGAGGTCCACGGCGTACCGGTCTTCGACACGGTCGAGCAGGTCGTCGAAGATCATGGCTCAGCGCCCGACGGCGCCGTCGTCACCGTCCCCCCCGCCTTCACCAAGGACGCCGTGCTCGAGGCGATCGTCAACGGCATCGAGCTGATCGTGATCGTCACCGAGCGCATCCCGCGCGCCGACGTCGCCCAGATGGTCGAGCTGGCCACCGAGCGTGGCGCCCGCATCATCGGCCCCAACTGCCTCGGCGTGATAGTCCCGGGCGTGGCCAAGATGGGCGGTATCGGCGGCCCCGCCAAGGACGCGGCGAAGGCGTATTCGCCGGGCTCGGTCGGCGTCATGTCTCGCTCCGGCGGCATGACGACTGAGATCTCGTCGACGCTGACCGCGGCGGGCCTCGGCGTATCGACCGCGGTCTCCATCGGAGGCGACGCGATCATCGGCTCGACCTACGCTGAGCTGATGCCGCTGTTCGAAGCCGACGAGCAGACTGAGGCGATCGTCATCTACACCGAGCCGGGCGGGCGGATGGAGGCCGAACTGGTCGAGTGGCGCGAGGCCAACGCATCGCAGCTGCCGATCGTCGCCTTCATGGCGGGCAAGTTCATGGACGACGAGGAGATGCAGGGCATGAGCTTCGGCCACGCCGGCACGATCGTCGAAGGCAAGGAGGACTCGGCGACCGAGAAGATCGCAAGGCTTCAAGCGGCCGGGATTCCGGTCGTGGAGCGCATCCACGAGATCCCGGACGTCGTCAAGGCAAAGATCGAGGGCGCGGCTGCATGAGCGACGCAGACGGAGTCTTCATCGACGTCGAGGTCTCGGGCGAGGCAGCCGTCGATCCCGCGATCGCAAAGAAGCTCGAAGAGGTCTGCCCGGTCGACATCTTCGCCGCCGTCGATTCTGGCGTCCAGGTGGTGCGCGGGAATCTCGACGAATGCGTGCTCTGCGAGCTCTGCCTCGAAGCCGCACCGGCCGGAGCGGTCGTGGTCAAGAAGCTCTACGACGGCACAGAGCTTCGTCGCTAGCCCGAACCTAGTCGTCCATCTCGCCCTGCCACAGCGACAACGCGGCGCCCTGCGGATCCGCGATTGCGGCGATCCGGCCGCCGCCGCCAACTGGAACATCCAGCGGCTGCATCAGCACCGCCCCGCCGAGCTCGGCGACTCTCGCAACCGATTCGTCGGTCGACTCGACGGCGAGGTACGGAACCCAGTACGGCGGCGCCATCGCCTGTTCCTCGGGCTCCTGCTCGCGGATGCCGCCGTTGGCACGCTCGCCAACGCTGATGACCGTGTATGCCGGACCGTCGCCCGTGTCCATCGGCTCAGCATTCCAGCCGAAGAGGTCGACGTAGAAGCTGGTCGCCTTCTCGGCGTCCGTCGTTGCGAGCTCGTTCCACGTGACCGCGCCAACCTCGTTGACCAGCGTCGCACCGATGCTGGTACCCGGCTGCCACAGCGAGAGCACCGCTCCCGTCGGGTCCTGAATCACGGCCATCTTGCCGACATCCATGACGTCGAACGGTTCGACGATGACCGTGCCTCCGTGCTCGCCGGCCTCGGCCGCGCAGGCCGAAACATCCTCGACCGAGACGTAGTTGTTCCAATGCGGTGGCGACGGATCTCCCGGAGGCAAGCCGGAGATCGCCGCGACCTGATCGTCGCCGACCTTGGCCATCGAGTAGGGCCCCATGTCGGTAGGCAGGTCGTCGTAGGTCCAGCCGAACAGCTGGCCGTAGAAATCCTTGGCGGCTCTTGGATCGCGGGCGGAGAGATCGATCCAGCAGAAAGTCCCGTGTGCGTAGCTCGTGCGGGTACCCATTGCTCCTCCTCTTCGGGTGCGTAGGCAGACTATGGGCTCTCAACCTGGCAGGAGCTCCCAAGCAGTGAACGTGATCGAAGACCTACTCGAGCAGTTCCCGGCGTCGAAGCCTGCCCTGCTCGCAATCGACCGCGAGGGCGACAGACGGGTGTGGCACTTCGGCGAGCTGATCGCGATGTCCGCTGGCCTTTCTGGCGCCTTCGCGGCGCGCGGCGTGCGCCGCGGGGATGTCGTCATGACCCTGGTCGGCAACCGGCTCGAATGGGTGCTTTCGCTGCTCGCCTGCTGGCGCATGGGAGCGGTGGCGCTGCCGTGCAACATCCAATTGCGGCGAAAGGATCTCGAGCTGCGAACGTCGATCGCCAATCCGGTTCTGTGTGTCGGCGAGGATCATCTGCTCGGGGAACTGCCTGGAGGCTTCGAGGCGATGACGATGAACGACGTCGCGGCACGTGCTCGACGAGGACCTGGCCCAGGAAACTCCGGCGGAGATCGCCGATCTCTCCCCGAACGATCCTGCGTTGATCGTTTTCACCTCGGGCACGGCCGGCGAGCCGCGCGCAGCGCTTCACCGACACAGCTACCTCCCCGGGAACCAGATCCAGGCAAAGCATTGGCTCGGCGCGACGAAGGGCGACCTCGTCTGGTGCACGACGGCGACCGGGTGGTCGAAGTCGACGCGCAACGTCTTCATCGCACCGTGGCTGTGCGGCGCCGCTGCGATGATCGTCGACCAGCGCTTCGATCCCTCATCCCGCCTCGCCTTCGCCGAGCGTGAGGGCGTCAACGTCCTCTGCCAAGCGCCCACCGAGTACCGCGTGCTGGCGAAGCGAACCGAGCTGCGGCCGGTGCAGTCACTGCGGCGGATGGTCTCGGCGGGCGAAGCGCTGAACCCCGAGGTGATCGAAGCGTTTCGCGACGGCCTCGGCCTCGACATCCACGACGGCTACGGCCAGACGGAAACCGGGCAGCTGACCGGAAACCTGGTCGGCGATCGCGTCCGCGACGGCTCCATGGGCAAGGCGCTGCCGGGCTTCGATCTGCGGATCGAGGACGAGATCCTCGAAGTCCGGGTCGCATCGTGTCCAACCTTCTTCGCCGGCTACATCGGCGGCGAGCCTCACGCCGACGAGTGGTGGTCGACCGGCGACGTCGTTCGCAGCGACGACGACGGCTACTTCTGGTACGAGGGCCGAGACGACGACCTGATCCTCTCCGCCGGTTATCGAATCGGCCCGTTCGAGGTCGAGTCCGCGCTGCTCACCCATCCCGCCGTCGCCGAAGCCGCGGCCGTGGCCGCGCCCGACCCCGAGCGCGGCTCGATCGTGCGAGCGGTAGTCGTCGCACACGATCGCGAGCCCTCGAACGAGCTGGCTCGCGAGCTACAGGAGCACGTCAAGGCGATCACCGCCCCGTACAAGTACCCGCGCATCATCGACTTCGTCGAGGAGCTGCCGAAGACGGCCAGCGGCAAGATCAAGCGTATTGAGCTGCGAGGCGCATCTCCGTCGCGGTTTGAGTGAGGAACGTCACTCGCGGCTTCTCGGCAGCGAACGCCACGCCGTTAACGTGATCTGAGTGCCGACGCCACGCGCGATTCAGCGCACCTACCTGGTGCTGATGCTGGGAAACACGATGGCGGCCTCCTTCATCTGGGGGATCAACACGATCTTCCTGCTCGACGCGGGGCTCTCGAACACGGAAGCGTTCGCGGCTAACGCCTTCTTCACCGCCGGCATGGTGCTGTTCGAGGTGCCGACCGGGGTCGTCGCCGATACGGTCGGCCGCCGCGCCTCGTACCTGCTTGGCACGGTGACCTTGACCGCATCGACCGTGCTCTACGTCTTCCTGTGGCAGATCGAGGCGCCGTTTTGGGAGTGGGCCGGGGCGTCAATTCTGCTCGGGCTCGGCTTCACCTTCTTCTCGGGAGCCGTCGAGGCGTGGCTGGTCGATGCGCTCGCAGCCACCGGCTTCACCGGCGACCTCGAGACGGTGTTCGGGCGAGGCCAGATCGTCTCCGGAATCGCGATGCTCACCGGCTCGGTCGCCGGCGGCATCGTCGCCCAGCTCACGACCCTGGGGGTGCCGTTCCTGCTTCGTGCCGGTATTTTGGCGGTGATGTTCGTCGTCGCTTTCCGGCTCATGCACGACGTCGGCTTCACGCCGCAGAAGGGCCAGAGACCGGTGGCGGAGATGCGCAAGATCGTTTCGGCCTCAATTGAGTACGGCTGGCGCGTTGCGCCCGTCAAGTGGTTGATGCTGAGCTCGCTGTTCACCGGCGGGGTCGGCATCTACGCGTTCTATGCGCTTCAGCCATATCTGCTCGACCTCTACGGCGACCCCGAGGCCTACTCGGTCGCCGGATTGGTGGCGGCGATCGTCGCGGGCTCCCAGATCCTCGGTGGGATCGCGGCGCCGTGGATCCGCCGCCGCTTTCACCGTCGCACCTCAGCGCTGATCGGGGCCGGCGCGCTGAGCGTGCTCGCGCTGGCCGCGATCGGGCTGACCGACAACTTCTACGCGGTGCTCAGCCTGATCGTCGTCTGGGGACTGCTTTTCGCGGCCTCGACGCCAATTCGCCAGGCCTACATCAACGGCATGATCCCGTCGAAGCAGCGGGCGACGATCCTTTCCTTCGACTCGATGATCGACTCGACCGGCGGGGTCTGGGCCCAGCCGGTCCTCGGCAAGACCGCCGATGCCTTCGGCTACGGGACCTCCTACGTTGTCAGCGCCGGGATCTCGGCGCTGGCGCTGCCGCTGGTCGCACTCTCGAGGCGCGAGAACGCCCCCGCCGACACGATCGTCGGCGTCGCGGTGCCCGAGACCGCCGCCGTTGCGGTGGCCGAGTCCTCAGACCAGGCTACGCCCGACTCTTCTTCACCTTCTCGCAGCGCTTGACCGTGTCGCCGCGGCCGATGACCGCCTTGTCGATGCCGGGACCGCAGTCGATGCGATCGGCCGCGCCGAGCCTGGCGCGGATCACATCGGCTCCGTCGCCGCCCTTGATCCGGTCCTTGCCACGCCCGCCGGCGAGCGTGTCGCGCCCTGGCCCGCCCTGAAGCCGGTCGCGGCCGCCGCCGCCGCGAACGCAGTCGTTGCCGCCACGCCCGTTGAGGCGGTCGTTTCCACCACGCCCGCGCAGGCGCTCACTCGCGTCCGTGCCCTTGAGCTGATCGCCACCCTTCGTTCCCTCGAGCACCGTCGCGCACGGTCCTGTCGGGCCGGGCTCGCCGTAGATGTTGCCGCCGCCGGCGCCACCACCTGCACCACCGGCCACCGCCGCCGTGCCGCCGCCGCCGCCGGGAGCGGTCGGGGGATTCGGCGTCGGCGTCACCGTAGGCGGAGCTGGTGGGCTCGAGAACACCTGCAGCTCGGCCGCGCGCACGGTGCGGTCGGCGCGGGCGCGATCAGTCGGCGGATTGCCGAGCCGGCAGTCGGAGTTCGAAGCCGGGTCGATGTCGAGCGTGTTGTCCTGGAACAGCGGCTTGCCGAGGCACTGGTTGGTCACCGCGACGAAGCGCAGTGGGTCGCCGGCGTGTCCGGGACGTCGAAGCTGAACGCAGGTTCATGTCCGGCGCCAGCGGGCGCGGGACGTCGCCGGGGAACGCGTCGGGAGAGCTCGTGAAGAAGCTCGTGAACTCGCCCGGCTCGTCGCAGCTCCGCGGTCGCGCCGGTACAGGCCTGAAGCTCGAACTGGCGCAGCGCCGTGAACCGGTTCTGGCTGCCCGGATCGTCCTGGTCGTCGCCGTCGTCGGGACCGCGAAGCAGCGCGCTGACGTTGACTCGCTCGACGAGCTGCTCGCCCCCGGCGAGGTCGACGGTCACGTGAGCGCCGGCGGCGTCCGGGATCCGGTCGATCGCCGCCCAGTTCGGTCTCCTCGGTGTCGTCGATGAGCGAGCCTCGGTTGACGCCGTCGGACCGCGTGGTCGTGACCGCGCCGTTCGACGTTCGAGGCCTGGTTGGTCGGCATCGCGCACGTTCAGGTCGAGCGCGCTGGCCGGCGGCGATCGTCTGCGCGAACTTCTGCGCGCCGAAGCCGTCGGCGCGGGCGACGAACGAGTACGTCCCGGCAGCAGCTGCGACCTGGCGTCGAGCGCGGTCGCCGGGTCGGTGTCGGCGACCGGGGTCACGTTGGCCTCGTAGTCGCCGACGTACAGCTCGCGCCCTCGATCGGCGCTGGCGCCCGACGTCGGGTTGAACGTGAACGTGGCCTCGTCGCTGCGAAGCGGCGAGGTGAAGCTCGGGATCGGCTCGGGATCGTCGGTGTCGCCGCCGACTCGCCGACGTCCGCCGGGTTGTCGGAGGAGGCGCCGTCGCCGAAGCCGCGTCGCAGCGAACGCGTCCCAGAGCTCCGCCTGGTTGGTCTCGCCGCCGAATCGCTGCCGCGAGCATGTCGGCCGCGAGCAGCGCGTCGCGCGCCTCGATCATGCTGACCTCACCGTCGGGCGGCATCAGCAGATAGGAGTCGAAGACGAGCTGCATCCAGCGGCGGTTGCCGGGGCAATCCTCGACCGGCATCTGACCGTCGGCACAGGCGAGCTGCTCGGCCGCAGCGCCCTCGCCGATACTTGTCGATCAGCGCCGCGCGGATGTCGAAGTTAGCCGCGCTCCAGATCTCGCCGTCGTCGTGGGGACTGCCGTCGCCGCTGCCGTCGTAGCCCTGGACGTTGGAGTAGTTGAGCGGGCTGGCGTTCATGCTGTAGTTGCGGATCCCCTTCTGCTTCGAGCCGGTGACGTAGGCGCCCGACCGCGAACGGGTTCTCGTCGTCGACGGGCGAGAGGCCGTACTCGTGGAGGAACTCGACCGCGGTCAGGTCGGAGAACGACTCGCCCATCGCCCGCGCCTGGCCGTCGGCGCTCGAGGTGAGCCCGTTGTCGGGCCCGCCGACCATGCGGTTGGAGATCGCGTGCGCGTACTCGTGCCCGATCACCGACATGTCGAAGTCGCCGTCGACGCATGGCGGGTAGAAGGCGCGCGCGATCGGCTGCCACAGGTACATGTTGGTGATCGCCGGCTCCCGTCGCCGAGGGTGATCTGGTTGGCGTTGTCGCGACCGGTGTAGGTCGGAGCGGCGCCCGTGGTCGAGCCGGCCTGCGCGTTGCCGATCTCAGGGTCGCCGCCCTCGCCCTCGCCGCCGTTGGCGGTGTTGCTGACCTGAAGGTTGTAGTTCTCCTCGGTGAAGCCGAGGTTGTAGGACCAGTCGTGCATGTGGTTGTGATTGGCGAACAGCGAGATGATCGCCGCGTTGACGTCGTTTGCGTTGGCGCCGCCAAAGATTTCGGGCCCGGTCGCCGGTTCAAAAGCGCCGGCGGTCAGCGGGTCACAGCCCGTGTTTCGCCAAGCATCTGGTGAACGGCGCGATGTATTCGCGCGTCGGGCTCGTCGGCCGGATCACCGCTCCGCTGGGCGTCAGCGGGCTGAACTGCGACAGGGCGGTGTCGGCGTTGTTGCCGTTCGTAGTGAAGGTCGGCACCACCTCGCCCGCGAGCAGGTCCCAGGGCTCCGGAGCCGCGGTCTGCGGTCGAGCGCTCGTCGACGTCGCAGCCGCTGCTTATCGCGGCCATGTCGCCCTCGGGGAAGCAGCCAATCACCCGCGTATCGGTGTCCGAGCCATCAAGTTGCGGGCTGTTGTCGAAGTACTTCCAGCGCGGCTCGTCGGCGAGCTGGTCGAGGCGGCTGACGCGCCGGATCACCTCGCCCGTCTCAGAGTCGACGTAGGCCGTGAAGGCGACGGGCTCGGCGCCGTTGTCGACGACGTTGACCTCGTACACGCGCCGGGCGGCGGCGCCGGGCATCGGCAGCGCCGCGAGGCGCACCTGCTGCTCGGCGTCGAGCGGTTGCGCTTCGAAGCGGTCGAAGCCGTTGCTGCGGCCCGCCGCGTCGAGCTTGCCGGTCGCCAGATCGATCCCGGCACCGCCCGCCGCTGCCTGCCACGCCTCGGCGGAGCTGAGCGCCGGCTCGCCGCTGAGCCCTGGGCTCTGGGTCAGCGTCGAGGCCGCGGAGGCGACGTTGGAACCGCTGACACCGACGACGACCATCCCACTGCCGACGACGGGCAGGTCGCCGAAGCGCTGGCGCAGCAACACGGCATGTGCGTCGCTGCCGGTCAGCTGCGAGTCGTTGACGAGCTCGAGCCCGGCGACGTCGCTCGCGGAAAGCCCGAAGGCGGTGGCGTTGTCACGCAAGAAGGCGCGTGCGACGGCGACGGCATCGCCGCTGTAGCCGTCGGCGAGCCAGCCGTCGTAGTCGACCAGCATCCGCGGCGAGCCGAAGCGGTCGTAGGTGACCTCGGCGTCGGAGAGGGAGTCGGCGCCGCCGCGAAGCGCCGAATTGGCTGCGACAGCCGGACGGGTATCGAAGGCCTCGGGCGCGCTCGTGTCGCGCTCGTCGATGACCGCCACGCCGTGCACGATCGCGGGCGCCATCAAGACGGTGAGCGTAGAAACGAATGCCACGATCCAGCGCCGTCCCGTCCTCAAATCCATCGATCCGTCCTTCTCATCCCCCTGGTGTCCCTATCGCGGAAAAAACCTACGCTCACCGGCGCCCGTTCGCAAGCGACAACCGTCGCTACTCCTCTTCGCCCTTCTTGGCGCGCTTCTTGACGACCTCGTCGAGCTCGCGCACGATGTCCGGATCGCGCAGCGTGGTCACATCGCCGAGCTCGCGCCCTTCGGCGATATCTCGAAGCAGGCGGCGCATGATCTTGCCGGAGCGCGTCTTCGGCAGGTCGTCGGCCCAGACGATTCGCTTCGGCCGCGCCAGCTTGCCGATCTTGCTGCGCGACGTGCTCGCGAATCTCGGCGACTCGTTCATCGTCGCCCTCGAGATCGCCCTCGAGCGTGACGAAGGCGCAGATCGACTGGCCCGTGTCCTCGTCGGCCTGACCGATCACCGCTGCTTCGGCGACCTTGGGGTGCGAGACGATCGCCGACTCGACTTCGGCCGTCGAGAGCCGGTGGCCCGAGACGTTGATGACGTCGTCGACACGCCCGATGACCCAGATGTAGTCGTCGGAGTCCTTGCGCGAGGCGTCGCCGACGAAGTAGGTCTCGGGCCCGAACTTCGAGAAGTAGGTCTCGGTATAGCGGTCGTCGTCCTTGTACAGGGTTCGCAGGATCCCCGGCCACGGCTTTCGGATCGAGAGCAGGCCCTGCTCGGTACCGACGTCATCGCCCTCCTCGTCGACGACGGCGACCTCGATACCCGGCAGCGGCTTACCTGCTGAGCCGGGCTTTGCGTACTGGGCGCCTGGAAGCGTCGTGATCATGATGTGGCCGGTCTCGGTTTGCCACCAGGTATCGACGATCGGCGCGCGCCCACCGCCGATCACCTTCCAGTACCAAAGCCACGCCTTCGGGTTGATCGGCTCGCCGACAGTCCCCAGCAGGCGGATCTTCGAGAGGTCGTGCTTGGCCGGGTAGTCCGAGCCCCATTTCATGCAGGCACGGATCGCCGTCGGCGCGGTGTAGAAGATCGTGACGCCGTAGCGCTCACACAGCTGCCACCAGATGTCCTTGTCGGGATAATCCGGAGCGCCCTCGTACATGACCGAGGTCAATCCGTTCATCAGCGGCCCGTAGACGATGTAGGAGTGGCCGGTGACCCAGCCGACATCGGCCGAGCACCAGAAGACGTCTGACTCGGGCTTGATGTCGAAGACGTACTTCGTGGTCCAGGCGACGCCGGCGAGATAGCCGCCGGTGGTGTGCAGGATGCCCTTCGGCTTCGCGGTCGACCCCGATGAGTAGAGGATGAAGAGCGGGTGCTCGGCATCGAGCTCAGCCGCCGGGCACTCCGCCTCGGCCGCCTCGAGCGCCTCGTCGTAGTAGACGTCGCGGCCGTCGCTCATCTCGACCTCGGAGCCGGTGTTGCGAACGACGATCACGGTCTCGATCGACGGCACCTCGTCGAGGAAGTCGTCGACGGCGGGCTTGACCTCTGCGACCTTGCCCTTGCGCCGGGCGCCGTCGGCTGTGATCAGGGCCTTCGCCTCGGAGAACTCCATTCGCTCCTTCACCGCCGAGGCCGAGAAGCCGCCGAAGACGACGTTGTGCGGCGCGCCGATGCGCGCGCAGGCGAGCATCGCGACGACGACCTCGGGGATCATCGGCAGGTAGATGCCGACGACGTCGCCTGGCTCGATGCCACGTTGCTTGAGGGCGTTGGCGAGGCGCTGGACGTCGCGGTGAAGGTCGGCGTAGGTGACGTCTCGCTCCTCGCCCTCCTCCCCACGCCAATGCAGGGCGACACGATCGCCGATGCCGGCGGCCAAATGGCGGTCCAGGCAGTTGACCGAGGCGTTGATCTTGCCGTCGGTGAACCACTTGTAGAACGGAGGATTGGAATCGTCGAGGACGGTCTCGCCGCGCTTGAACCATTCCAGTTCGTCTGCCAGCTTCGCCCACCAGGCCTGGGGATCGCGAGCAGCTTCGTCGTGCATGGACTCGTCGGTGACCAGCGCCTCGGCGACGAAGTCCTCAGGCGGGTCGAAGCGCTCGCGTTCGAGCAGCTCGCCGAGCTCGGCCTCGATCTCTCCCTGTCTGCCGGTCGCCGCCTCCATCAGGCCATCTTCCTCCCTCTAGCGCTGCGTTTGCGTCGCCGTTGCGACCGGCTCGGGTTTCGGTTTGCGCGAGCGCAGCCCGGCACCTTCGATCGCGACCTCTGCACCGAGCCCGGTCTCGGCCCGGACCTGGAGCTCGTTGAAGCTGCGGTCCGAGCGCGACTCCTCGCGCGAGAGCAGGGTGCCGAGGATGCAGCCGAGGAAGCCGAGCGGGCACCGAGAGCAGCGCCGGCTGGCTCAACGGCACGCCGGGATGATCTCGATCGGATCGGAGCGCACGTCGGGACCGATCAGCACGAGGGTGATCGAGCTGACGATTCCGACCAGCACGCCGGTGACCGCGCCGGTGGTGTTGAACCGCCGCCAGGTCAGCGCCAGCAGCAGCGCCGGGAAGTTCGCGCTGGCGGCGACGGCGAAGGCAAGCCCGACCATGTAGGAGACGTTGAGGTCGGAGCCACCCGCGATCGCGATCACGATCGCGATCGCTCCGATCGAGAACGCCGCTATGCGCGCCACGGTGATCTCCTCGTGCTCGGAGTCGCTGGCCCTTGCGGATCACGTTCGACCAGACGTCGTGGGCGACGGCGCCCGACGCCGAGATCACGAGGCCGGCGACCACCGCGAGGATCGTCGCGAAGGCGACCGCGGCGATGATCGCGAGGAAGGCGTCGCCGCCGATCGAGCCGACGCCTCCGCCGACGTTCTGGGCGAGCAGCGGCGCGGCGAGGTTGCCGGCCTCGTCGACCTCGCCGGTCGTTCCGGCCTCACCGAGCAGCGCCCGGGCGCCGAACCCGAGGAAGGTGGTCATCACGTAGAAGGCGCCGATCAGGCCGACGGCCCAGACCGACCGACGAGCGCGCCGCCTTGGCGTCCGGCACGGTGAAGAACCGCATCAGGATGTGCGGCAGGCCCGCGGTGCCGAGCAGCAGCCCGAGCCCGAGCGAGATCGTGTCGATCGGGTTGGTGAAGCGCAGGCCCGGCGGCAGGTAAGCCGCGCCGGGTCCTCAGACTGCGCCTTGCGCGTCGTTGAAGATGTCGATCGGGTTCCAGCCGATCTTGCCGAGCACGAAGATCGAGAGCACGATCGTCGCCGTCATCAGCAGCACCGCCTTGACGATCTGCACCCAGGTCGTCGCCAGCATGCCGCCGAAGATCACGTAGATCGAGCATGAAACCGCCGGTCGCGATCACCGCGATGTTGAAGTCGATTCCGACGAGCGCCTCGATCAGCACTCCGGCACCGACCATCTGCGCGATCAGGTAGAAGGCCGGCGACGACGAGCGTGCCGAGCGCCGCGGCGACCCGCGCCGGGCCGCTCGTTGAGCCGGAACGAGAGCACGTCGGCGATCGTGAACTTGCCCGCGTTGCGCATCCGCTCGGCGAGCAGGAAGAGCACGATCAGGAACGCGACGAGGAAGCCGACCGAGTAGAGGAAGCCGTCGAAGCCGAAGAGGAAGATCAGCCGGCGATGCCCGAGGAACGACGCCGCCGACATGTAGTCGCCGGCGATCGCGAAGCCGTTCTGGACGCCTGTGATCCCGCGGCCCGCGGCCCAGAACGTGGTCGCGTACGTGGTCCGCTGCGAGGCCCAGTAGGTGATCGCGAGGGTGATCGCGACGACGACCGCGAAGATCGCGAGCGCCTCGACGTTGACCTCGGCGATCGGAAGCAGCGGCGGCCATCAGCGACGTCTCCTCGCGCCGGTCGGCGGTCGCCAGCCCTGGCGCCGCCGGCCTGACCGCGCGCTCGGCAGCCTTGCGCGGCCAGCGGATCAAAGACGCGGTCCGCCCGGCGCAGGTAGAGCCAGCCGAGAAACCAGGTCATCACGAACTGGCTCAAGCGCCAGGACGTAGCCGATCGTGACCCCGTCGATCAGCCGACTCGCCCATGAAGTCCGGGGCGTAGCCGGCCAGCGCGATGAAGCCGAAGTACCAGACGAAGACGAAGGCGAGCACCGGAGTCACGAACGAACGCCGTCTGCGAATCGAGCTCCTGGAACTCCGGCGATTCCGCAGCCGCGTCCCAGTCCACGCTGGGCTCGGGCCGGGCAGCACCTTCGCTTGTTACAGCCATCTCTCTCGCTCCGTTTCGTTGGACTGCACCCGAAAGCCCGCGGTTCTCGGGCCCTCTAGAGCTTGTCTGTACCACGCGAAATGACGGGCAAACCATTTCTTGGCGCTTGCCTCTATGCATTGCGTGATGAACGCCCTGGGGCGACAGCTCTCCGTCTCGCAAACCGCGTTCGCCGGGATCTTCGCCGTGACCATGCTCGGGCTGTTGTCGGTGGGCGCGACGTTGCCGGTGCTTCCGCGCTACGTGACCAACGAGCTCAGCGGTAACGAGGTCGAGGTCGGGATCGTCACTGGCGCCTTTGCGGTCACCGGGCTCGCGTGCAGGCCCTGGGCGGGCAGACTCGCGGACCTGCGGGGGCGCAAGCTCGTCGTCGTGATCGGCGCGCTGTCGACCATGATCTCGGGGCTGCTGCTCTTCATCCCGGCTGGGATTGGCGGCCTGATCGTCTCGCGACTCTTTCTCGGAGCGGGTGAGGGCGCGGTCTACGTGGCCGGCTCGGCGTGGATCGTCGACATGACCCCGCCCGAGAAGCGCGGCCGGATCATCGGGCTCTACGGCTTGGCCATCTGGGGCGGCCTCGCGCTCGGGCCGCCGATCGGCGAGCTCATCTTGCAGTCGGCGGGCTATGAGGCGGTGTGGGCTTTCGCCGCCGCCGCCCCCTTGCTGGCCGCTCTGATCGCGATCCGGATTCCGCAGGCGTTCAGGCCACGCGAGGCCGGCGCGCAAGGCGACCGGCGACTGATCTCGCGCGAAGCCCTGAGGCCGGGACTCGGGCTGTCCCTGGCCATCGTCGGCTACGCGGCGATGGCCGCGTTCGTCGTCTTGCACCTCGATCAACGCGACGTTGGGCATGGCGCCGCCGTGTTCACGGCGTTTGCGGCCAGCGTCGTCGGCATGCGCGTGCTCGGCGGCGGGCTTCCCGACCGCTTCGGCTCGATCCCATGCGTTATCGGCGCCGGCACGATCGAGGCCGCAGGCCTCTTGGTGATCGCGGCCGCGACCTCGGTACCGATGGCAGTCGTCGGCGCGGTCGCCATGGGCGCGGGCTTCTCGCTGCTGTTTCCGTCGCTGGCGCTTCTGGTCGTCAACAGGGTGCCCGAAGAGCGCCGGGGCGCGGCGATGGGCACCTTCACGGCCTTCTTCGATCTCGGCATGGGAGTCGGCAGTCCGCTGGCGGGTGCCGCAGCCGCAATCGGGGGCTATGAGGCCGCATTCGTGGTTGCGGCAGTCTGCGCGCTGCTGACGATCGCCGTCGCCCTCTCGCTCCGCGATGTCGCCGCCGGGATGCCGGCGCCGGCTTCTACCTGAGCAGCGACAGCTGTTCTCCCCGTCGAGGCGCCGCCGCGGAACGGCGATCGCTCGAGGGACCCAACCGTCGCGGTCGCTGGGCTCGGATCAGCTTCGCAAGTCGCTGACGCTCGTCCTTTCGCATGTAGGCGCCGTTTTCGAACAGCTGCTCGTAGTGGGCGATTAGGTCAGGGCGGTACTGGCGCAGCCAGTCGAACCAGATATCGCGCACCTCACCGCGAAGGTGCAGGCCGATTCCGCCGATGCTCTGCGCCCCCGCCTCGCCGAGGAGTCCCATCAGCTCTTCCACCTGGGCCGGTGAGTCGTTGATCCCGGGTAACAGCGGCGCGATCAACACCCCGGTCTCGATTCCCGCCCGCCTGAGCTCGGCCACTGCCTCGATTCGCTTGCGCGGATGCGGCGTGTGTGGCTCGGTCGCTCGCCACGCCTTCTCGTCGAGCGTCGGAATCGAGAGGTTGGCGACGAACTCCGTTCGCTCGGAGATCGCTCGCATCAGCGCGACGTCGCGCAGGAGCAGAGGCGACTTGGTCAGGATCGAGCACGGGTTGGCGTAGTCGCGCATCGCCTCCCAGATGCCTTCCATCAGCCGGTAGCGGCCCTCGACCCATTGGTAGGGATCGGTATTGGTGCCGAGCGCGACATGCTCACCGCGCCAGGAGGGCTTTCGGAGCTCGGCGCGCACGAGCTCCGGGACATTGACCTTGACGACGATCTCGCGCTCGAAGTCCTCGCGGGCGTTGAAGTCGAGATAGGTGTGGGTGGGCCGGGCGAAGCAGTAGGCCTATAAGGCGCACGCATGAGTGCAGCCGCGGAAGGGGTTGATCGTCCAGCGGAACGGCATCCTTGACCTCTTCGGGACCCGATTCAGACCCGACCGCGCGTGCACCTCGTGAAAACGAATGCCAAGCGCCTCTGGAGCGTCGAAGGTGCGGACCACGGATTCACCCGTCCCGGGCAGCAAGCCCTGCGTGCTTGCTCCTTTCTCTAGGTTCTTCCAACGCACGAACACATGTTCGCACTTCGTGCGGACGACCGGCAGCGGCTATAGCTCTACGCCGCCGTCGTCGGTCAACGTGAAGCCCGGATTGTGGGCGATCTCCCACGGGTGTCCGTCGGGATCGACGAAGACGGAGCTGTAACCGCCCCAGAAGGTCTCGCCGGGCTCGCGCCCGATCGTCGCTCCTGCCTTTCGCGCCTCCTCAGTCACCGCGTCGACCTCCGCCGGGCTCCCGAGGCATACGGCAAGCGTGACCCCGCCCCAGCCGGGCGAGTCATCGACGGTGCTGTCGGCGGCGAGCTTGGCTCGATCCCAGAGCGCGACGATCATCTCGCCGGCCTGAAAGAAGATCACCTCACCGTCGGGCTCCCGATTCGGGCTCCAGCCGATGTCCACATAGAAGCGCCGGGCGCGATCGATGTCGGCGACTCCGAGCGTGACCAAGTTGAGCCGCTGCTTCAACGGCGCTCAGTTCAAGCTCGAGCTCGCCCGGCGTCACCGCGAGCCCGCGCACGCTGCCATCGCGAACCAGCTTCGCGGTGGCGCCGCGGCCGATGCGCTCGGCGACCATCAGGCGCTGGAGATCGGTGGCGCTTTCCAGGGGCTCGCCATCGAGCTCGAAGAGAACATCGCCGACGCGAATGCCGGCGCGGTCAGCCGGGCCGCCGGCGACGACCTCGACCACCTCCAGGCCATGCTCGGCGCCCGCTTCGGCGCGCGCTCGAGGCGGCAGCGGTCGCTGCCCGCCGGCGATGCCGAGATAAGCGCGGCGCACGCGACCTTCTGAGATCAGCGCGGCGACGATCCGCTGCGTGATCGGGCTCACCGGCACCGCCAATCCGAGGCCCACCCCGGCTACTGCGGTATTGACGCCGACCACGCGACCCGCCCCGTCTGAGAGCGCGCCGCCCGAGTTGCCGGGGTTGAGGGCAGCATCGGTCTGGATCACGTTGTCGATCACGCGCGCCGCGCGCCCGGCCCGTGCGGGCAATGCCCGGCCCAGCGCGGAAACGACACCCGCGGTGACCGATCCTTCGAAGCCGTTCGGGTTGCCGATCGCGACAACGAGCTGGCCCACGCGCAGGTGCTCGGCGTTGCCGAGCTCGGCCGGAACCAGATCGCCGTCCGCAACTCTGACCACCGCCAGGTCGGAGAGTGGATCCGCGCCGACGACATCGAATCCCAGCTCGCTGCCGTCGGTGAAGCGAGCGCTGCCACGGTCGCTGCCGGAAACGACGTGGGCGGAGGTGAGGACGAAGCCGTCGTGTGTGAGCACTACCCCACTACCGGCGCCGCCCAGCACACGGCCACGACGGCTCCGCCGCTGAACCCGCAGGCTGGCGACTGAGGGCGCCAGGCGCTCGGCGACGAACGAGACGGCCCGTGAGTAGGCGTCCAGGGCTTCCGCCTCTGAGGGAACTTCCGGCTCCGACTCGATCGGGGCATCGAACGCCGACCCAGCGCCTCTGTTACCCCCTCGAACCGAGCCCTCGATCAACCGCAACGAGACCACGCAGTGAAGCCTAGCTGGGCGCGGCTCCCGGCTCGTACGCTCTCACCGGTCGGGAGCGGGGCGGCCTCCGATGCTCAGGCGGTCGCCAGCGCCTCGTCGGGGACGACGTAGGAGAGGTTGACGGCGTCGCTGCCGTGCTCGGCGATCTCGGGGAAGCGCATGCCGGGCAGGATGCTGACGTCGAAGATCTCCTGCACGAGGTCCTCGAAGCGCAGGAAGCCGACCGACGTCGCCGCGTCTCGATGTTGACGACCCAGACGCCGCACTGGCGCTCCTCGAGGCGCGCCGGTGAGCGGCAGGCCGCCGAAGGTGGTCGCCTCGCGCACCTGCGAGAGGCCGACGAAGGCGAGCGGGCCGGCGAAGGCGAGCCCGCGGGTGAAGCCGGGCAGCTCGACCACCGTCTCGACCTCGCCGCGTGTCGAGGTCGACGGTCGCCAGCGTCCCCTCGCCCGGACTCGAGCACCCAGAGGCGGTCGCGGTACCAGCGCGGCGAGTGCGGCATCGAGAGGCCCGTGGCGACGTCTCGCGAGCTGTCGACGTCGATCAGGACGCCGCCGGCGCGCCTTGTTCTCGCGCCAGCCGCCGGCCGTCGTCGGTCTCGCCGAGCGCGGTCACGTAGCGAGGCTCGTCGTCGATCACGGCGAGGCCGTTCAGGTGGCAGCGGTCCTCGGCGGCGAGCGCGGTGACGAAGGGCGGCCGCCAGCGCGGCACGAAGCTGTGGTCCTCGTCGAGCGTCGCCAGGCAGGAGAAGCGGGTGGCGACGATCCACAGCTCGCCGCCGGCGTAGGCGATGTCGTGGATGCGGATGTCGCCGGTGTAGTGGGTGCGCCGCGGGCACGAAGCAGGCGTCGTGCCTCGGGCGCCGGCGCGAGCTTGTCGATCACCTGCGGGCAGGTTGTGGTACTCGAGACCTGCGACTGCGTGCCGACCGCGAGCTTGCCGCCGCTCCAGCGCGATGCCCATCGGCGTCTCGAAGGTGCGGAAGTGGGTGTTGAGGCCGTCTGCCGTCGCGGCGCGCGCAGATCAGCTTGCCGGTCTGGTAGGTCGTGACCAGCAGCGAGCTGCCGAGCTGCTCGAGGATCTCGGGCAGGTTCGAGGTGTTGACGCTGCGAAACGCCGCGGCTGGGCGCGGCCGCGCGCGGCCGGCGCCGACGGTCGCGGCGGCCGGCGGGCCGGCGACGCCGTCGCGCGGGCGCGCTCGGCGAGCTCGGTCGAGGTCGCCGCAGCAGCGGCTCGATCAGCTCGGCCTCGTGCTGGCGCCACTTCTCGGGCTCGGGCGGCGTCAGCGTGTGGCGCGAGTGCGGCAGCGGCGCGCTCAGCTCCTGGTCCCACTCGATCCCGGCGAACTCGCAGAGCCGCTCGATCTCGCCCTGCGGGTCGTCGACCAGCGTCGTCGTAGTCGACGCGCACCACGCGCTCGGCCGGCAGCCGCTCGAGGTCGTCGAGCAGCAGCGTGCGTCGCCTTCGCCCACTGGTCGGCGACGATCTCGGGCAGCGGCCTTGCCGGCGCAGCTTGCGCCACTCGGGGGTCAGCACCAGCGACCACGGCGGGCCCGTCCCAGCCCGGGAGCTCCGGATAGGTGACGAAGCGCCCCGACTCCCAGGCGCCGATCATGCTGCTCAGGCTCTCGCGCGGGTCGCGGTAGAGGTAGACGAAGAGGCCGTCGCGGGAAGACCGCGTTCAGGAACGGGACGCGCAGCGCGTTCTTCGGCGTCTTCTCGAGCAGCCGCAGGCCGGTCGCCGTCCTCCGGCGGGCGGGTTCCCGTCGCGGTCGCGCAGCTCGGCGAGGAAGGCGGCCCGCAGGCGCTCGGCGACGGCCGGGCGTGGCGTCGGTGGCGGTCAGGCGGTTGCAGTCCCAGCCGCGGTTGGCCGGCTGCAGGCCGGGCAGGCCCTCGATCACCTGGTGGCTCTCGCCGCCGACCGTCCAGACGCTCGGCGAGCGCGCCAGCGTCTCGAACAGCAGGCTCGTGCCCGAGCGCGGCGGGGCGACGATGAAGATCGGGCGCTCGAAGCGCTGCCGGTTCTGCGAGCGGGCACGCCGCGCTCGGCGCCGATCGTCGGCCCGCGGCTGGGGCACGCTGCGCCGGCTGCTGAGCGCCTGGCCGGCGCCGCTGTGAGCCCGGACGCCGGGCCTGTCCTGCGGCCGAGCTGCGGGTTGAGCGCCGGGCGCACCAGCATCTGGCGCGCGATCTCGACCGCGTCGGTGCTGTTGGCCAGCGCGAGCTCGCCGGCGAGCGGCTCGATCGCCGGTCGGCGCGCTGCGAGCAGCTGCTCGAAGGCCGGCCAGCCCTCCGGCGACTCGCCGTAGCGCGCCCAGAGCGACGCGCCAGTCGCTGCAGGAAGCGATCGCAGCGCAGCCTCGGCAGCTGCGCTCGGCCTCGGTCGAGTCGCCGTTGCGAGCCGAGCTCGTCGAACATCGAGCGCGCCAGCAGCCTCCTGCTCCCAGGGGGTCATCACCACCGGGTAGTTGGAGCGCTCGGTCTCGCAGCTCGACCTCGTCGCCCGGGCTCGTAGGGCGACGTGCGCGCGGCTCGGCGGCGGCTCGGCGCCGTCTCGGCGAACGGCCGCTCGCCGCGCGCGACCAGGTCCCAGAAGGCGGCCGAGCCGACCGTGTCGGCGACCAGGTGGATGCGCTGGTCGCCGGTCGGGTTGAGGACGTTGTGCAGCTTCCAGGCGTCGAAGATCCAGGCCTCGCCCGCGGCCATGTGGAGCGACTTCTCGTTGCAGATGAACTCGATCACCGGGCTGGTCAGGATCGGGACGTGGATGCGGACGCGGTCGGCCCAGTAGTAGTTGGTGTCGACGTGCAGGGTCGCCTCGGACTTGCCCTCGAGGCGCATCAGCCGCGAGCGGCCGAAGACGGTCTCGAAGCTGGCCAGCACCTGCTGCAGGTACTCGCAGCGTCTCCAGGTGCGGCGTCGGCAGCATCGTCCCGGCGACGCCGTCGTCCATCGGGTCGCCGCCGACGGCGATCAGCGGCAGCGCCGAGTTGCCGGGGTGGCCCTGCGGATGCGGGCGCCAGTCGGACTCGGGGATCGCCTCGACCTCGGCGCTGCATGCGCTCGACGTCGAACGTGAGCGGCAGCTTGATGAACTCGGTGTCGAGCTTCACGGGGTTGTCTCGACCTCCCTGGCCCAGTCGTTTGCAGGGTGCGCGAGCCGCAACCCTAGACGACCTGCGAGCGCCCGACAAGCGGCTCGAGTGAAGTCGTTCGAGTCCTTGACTTTTCGGTGGCCAGTCGCAATAGGGTCGGTTCAACCGGCGAGGGGCGCCGGACGATCGAGCCCACCTCCGGGGAGGCACAGTGTCCGCACGCAAGTTCCGCAGGGATCGACCAGCACGACTCAGAGCGCGAGGCGAAGCGCGCCAAGCGACCTGGCCAAGCTGACGGCAAAGAGCGCCGGGCTTGCGGCCGGGGCGACGGTGCTGTTCGCCCCGGCGCCGACGCAGCGACGTTCACCGTCAACACGCTGGCCGACTCGAACGACAACGACTGCGCCGACAACGACTGCTCGCTCCGTGAGGCTGCCTACGAGGCGAACCAGGATGCCGCAGCGGACACGATCACCTTTGCCTCCGGGCTGACCGGGACGATCAGGCTGAGCGACTCCGATGGCGACATCCCGCTTTATGCCGAGACCACGGTTACCGGCCCGGGAGCCGACGTGCTTGCCGTCAGCGGTCAGAACCTCTACCGGATCTTCTACGTCAACGCCGAAAACGTCGGCGACACCTACGACCCCGTGACGATCTCGGGCTTGACGCTGAAGAACGGCTATGACAGCTCCAACGGTGGCGCCCTCTACTCGGAGAACACGACCCTGACCCTGCAAGACATGGTCTTCGACGACAACGAGGCCGGCGGCACTGGCGGCGCCGTGTACTCGGACGACGGGAATCTCACGGTCGCCAACTCCCCGTTCACGAACAACGTCGCCGATAACGGTGGAGGGGCGCTTTACGTAGCAGACACGGAAGACACCGCGGCCGATGACGACGTCGAGGTCTCGATCAGCGGCAGCACCTTCCGCGGCAACTTCGCCGATGGCCAGGGCGGAGGCGTCAATCTCACCGGCACCGGGGACGTCGTTATCGAAAACACAACTCTGTCGGGTAACGAGGCGGACGGCAACGGCGGCGCCTTGTACATGCACAGTGACGCGGTGCTCGACGTTACCGTTAGGTCCTCAACGATCTCGGACAACACGGCCGAGTACGGTGGCGGTGCCCACTTCGTCGACAACGAGGGCACCACGCTGATCGAGAACACGACGATCTCGGGCAACGAGGCGTTCTACGACGGCGGCGGCGTCTACTTCGGCTTCCTCTACGAGGACCAGACGACGACGATCCGAAACTCGACGATCGTCGACAACGTCGCCGGGCTCGATCCGGGCGAGTACGGCGATTACGCAGGCGGCGGCGTCTTTCTCTACGACGACTCCGAGGACACGACCGCACCGATCGAAGAGAACGGCCCGGTCAACATCTCCTCAACGATCATCGCCAACAACACCGCCGACTCCGGCAACGATCTGGGTAACGGCGAGTTCGCCGACGGCTTCATCGTCGGCTTCAGCCTCGCGGAGTCAAACTCAGGCGCGACGATCGTCGAAAGCCCGGCGGGCTCGAACATCTTCGGCACCGATCCGCTGCTGGGCCCGCTGCAAAACGACGGCGGTCAGACCCAGACGCCACCTGCCGGAGATCGCGAGCCCCGAGTCGACGCCGGCACCTCCAACGGCCTGCGGCAACGACCAGCGCGGCCTGCCCAGGAAAGCGATCTGGCGATCGGTCGCCAACCGCGCCCGGCTTCGACGGCACCGACATCGGCTCGACCGAGCTCCAGGCCGGCGACTTCGAGGCCGCCTGCCAGGGCGGGGTCGGGCGAAAGCTGATCGGCACCGACAAACGGCGAGACGTTGAGCGGAACCGAGGCTCTGGCTCGATCGCGGGCTTCGGCAGCGACGACTCGCTGCTCGGCCGGGCGAACGACTGCCTCTCGGGCGACGCCGGAAACGACTCCGGCGACGGTGGCGCCGGCGACGACCTCGTCGACGGCGGCGAGGGCAACGACAAGGGCGTCGGCGGCGACGGCAACGACCACCGTCTCAGGCGGCGGTGGCAGCGACCGCCTCAACGGCAGGTGCCGGCAAGGACAAGGTCAGCGGGGCTGCGGGCAAGGACAAGCTCAAGGGCGCTGGAGGAAAGGACCGCCTCAAGGACGATGCCGGCAAGGACAAGCTCGACCCCGGCAACGGCAAGGACAAGGTCAAGGGCAACGGCGGCAAGGACAAGCTGAAGACCCGAGACGGCAGAAGGACAAGGTCAACTGCGGCGGCGGCAAGGACACCGCCAAAGTCGACGCCAAGGACAAGGTCTCTGCCAACTGCGGACGGTTGA
>CAVYOA010000003.1:0-116960 GCA_963769945.1 uncultured Solirubrobacterales bacterium
GTCAGGAATGGCTCGACCACGAAGTCGAGATCATCAGGCAGGCGCTGATGGAGCAAGGAGAGGCGACGCGCGATGAGCTCGCTCGTCGCGTCGGCGCGCGGTTTTGGGGTCCAGGTCGTTTCCGCGCCGCTCTGCGCGAAGCGGTGGCCGAGGGCGCTGCACGACGCGCGGGGCGAAACGCCTACGCACCGACTACGACCGCTGCAGGCGCCGATCCCCCGGCCGACTCGGTTGCTTAGCCGTGCCGCTCGCCTGCCGCGTGTTCGGTCACCGGACTCGCTTTTGGGCTGATGGCGAAACGCTGCGCTGGGACTGCGAGCGCGACTGCGGTCACGAGGGGTCCAAGGCGTACCCGAGCGATTCCGATGCTCGTCGCTACGCCGCATCGTTCAACCGCGAAGACCGCGACGACGTTGGACGCAGGGCACCGCTTTCGATGCTGCCGATGCGCCTCGCGCGTCTCGGGCGCTCGCACCGCGACTCCAAGTGAACCGCAGGCGCGCCGCCCGCGTAGTAGACGGTGACGCGTGCGCCAAGGCGGGACTGGCGGCGCGTCAGTCTTGTGGAGGGGTCTGACCGCTCTACGTCGCCTGGCTCGTCGGCCTGATCAGGATCTCGTTGACGTCGACGTGCTCGGGCTGGGCCAGCGCGTAGCTGACCGCGCGGGCGATGTCGTCGTCGTGTAGGGCGTTGTCGGGTCCAGGGCGCTCGTCGAAGAAGGGCGTGTCGACCATTCCCGGCTCGATCAGGGTGACGCGAATGCGGTGGTTGTCGTGCATCTGGCGCAGCTCGGCTCGCAGCGACTCGCCGATTCCGGTTACCGCCATCTTCGTCGCCGAGTACAGCGAACCCGGCAGCGCCCGGCGGCCGGCGACCGAGCTCGTGATCAGGAAATGGCCGCTGCCGCGCTCGAGCAGGTGGGGGAGGGTGGCGCGGATCGTGTAGGCGACCCCGAGCACGTTGGTCAGCACCATCGAGCGCCATTGCTCGGGCGATTCCTCGAGAAAGCCGCGCGAGGCGCCGAAGCCGGCGTTGGCGAAGACCGCGTCAAAGCCGCCGAACGAATCGATCGCGGCCCGCGCCAGGGCCTCGACTTGTTCCCACTGCGTCACGTCGCAGGGCACTGCGATCGCGCGCTCTTCGCCGCCGAGCTCGGCGGCGAGCTGGTCGAGCTCGTCCTCGCGGCGCGCGGCGAGGACGAGGCGATAGCCGTCGGCCGCCGCGGCGCGGGCACTGGCGGCACCGATGCCGCTCGAGGCGCCGGTGATGATCAGGACACGGTCGTTGGCCAGCACTCCATCCTGTCAAAATCACTTCGTGGACCCAGAACGCAAACGAAAGATCCGCTTGATCGTCGCGCTTACGGCCGCGGTGTTGCTGGCCACGGGGCTCATCTACACATCCTTCAGCGCTTCGAGCGAGGCCAGGGAGCCATCCGAGCTGGTCGGTGTCAGCGGCGGTAACTACGACCTCACGGGCAAGGTCTCGGAGGGCACGATCGTGCGCGACGGGACCGAGCTGCGCTTCGAGGTCGCCGACCGCGATGATCCTGCGGCCACCATCCCCGTGCTCTACACGGGCACGATTCCCGACCCGTTTCGCGAGGGCCGCGAGGTGATCGTCTCGGGCACGGTGTCGGATGGGACCTTCGTCGCCGAGCACGACAGCCTGATCACGAAATGCCCGTCGAAGTTCGCCGACGAGGCCGCCGCCGATCCCGAGCACGTCGTCATCGAGTAGGTCCGACACCGATGGACGAGAGCGGCCGAGCGAGCAGTCGCCGCTGGGACGGGCATTTGCGCGGGCGCTCGCGGCCAAGGACTTCGAGCAGGCTCGCAACCTGCTTCACCCAGAGGTCGACTTTCGCGCGGTGACGCCGGGGCGAAGCTGGGAGGCGAGCAGCCGCGACGAGGTCGTCGACGGCGTGCTGCCTAGGTGGCTCGAGGAATCCGACGAGATCGACGAGCTGGTCGCGCTCGAGACCGATGCCTTCTCGGATCGCGAGCGAGTCGGCTATCGCTTTCGCGGTCACAACGGCGACGGGCCCTTCCTGGTCGAGCAACAGGCATATCTCGCGCCGCGCGACGGGCTCATCGGCTGGCTGCGAATCACGTGCTCGGGCTTTCGGCCGCTCTGACTCGGGCCCGCAAGTCGACGTTGCGATAATCGTGGGCTGATGATCGAGCTCGGCGCCGCGTGCCTGATCGCCGCCCCCTTCGCCTGCCTCTACGCCGGTGGCGCGGCGCTGCTCGGCGCCCGGCGCGACGACCGCCGTCTCGTCGACTCGTCGCGGCGCGCGGTCTATGTGCTCTGCGCGCTGCTTACGGTCTCGGTCGTGGTCTTGGAGGCGGCGTTTTTGCGCTCGGACTTCTCGGTCGAGCTCGTCGCCGAGCACTCCTCGACAACGACGCCGCTGGGCTACAAGCTGACCGCGCTCTGGGGCAGCCAAGGTGGCTCGCTGCTGCTGTGGGCGTGGGTGCTGTCGATCGCCGCCAGCGGCGTGCTCTGGCTGACGCGCTCCAAGCACCGCGAGGTCGTGCCCTACGCGACCGCGGTGCTTGCCGGGATCGCCCTCTTCTTCGTCTCGCTGATGTTGCTCGCCAAGGGAGCGAGCCCTTTCGCGCGGCTCGACCCCGTGCCGGCCGAGGGCGCCGGGCTCAATCCGCTGCTGCGCCATCCGGCGATGGCGATCCACCCGCCGATGCTCTACTCCGGCTACGTCTTGTTCTCGATCCCGTTCGCGTTTGCGATCGGGGCCCTGATCAGCCGCCGCCTCGACTCGAGCTGGATTCGCTCAACGCGCCGCTTTGCCCTGGTCGCCTGGATCTTTTTGTCGATCGGCATCCTGCTCGGCGCGCGCTGGTCGTACTCGGAGCTCGGCTGGGGTGGGTACTGGGGCTGGGACGCGGTCGAGAACGCCTCGCTGATGCCGTGGCTGCTCGGCACCGCCTTCTTGCACTCGATCATGGTTCAAGAGAAGCGGGGCATGCTCAAGGTCTGGAACGTGTCGCTGATCGTCGCCACGTTCACGCTCTGTTTGCTGGGCACTTTTCTCGTTCGCTCGGGCATCCTCGAATCGATTCACGCTTTCGGGGCCTCGACCGTCGGCGGACCGCTGCTCGGCCTGATCGCCGTCGTCATCGCCGGCTCTGCGGCCCTGATCGTCTCGCGCCTTGGCGACCTGCGCTCCGAGCGGCGCGTCGAGTCGCTGGCCTCGCGCGAATCGATCTTCCTCGTCAACAACCTGCTCTTGGTCGGCCTCTGCGCGGTGATCTTCTGGGGCACGTTCTTCCCCTTGATCTCGGAGGCGATCACCGGCCAGCGCTCGTCGCTGGGATCGCCCTGGTTCGACGCCTACACGGCGCCGCTTGCGATCGGGCTCGTGCTCTTCACCGGCATCGGGCCGCTGCTGGCGTGGCGCAAGGTCAGCGCCGGGGCGCTGCTGCGGCTGGTGCGCGTGCCGATCGCGGTGGCAACAGTGGCGACGGTGGCGGTGGCGGTGCTCACCGACGCGCTTTCCGAGCCGCTGGCGCTGGTGCTCTTCGCCTTCGCCTTCTTTTCGCTGGCGGCACTGATGGCCGAGTTCTGGCGCGGTGCCGCGGCGCAGCGCTCGCTCTCGGGCGGGTCGGCTGTGAGCGCTCTCGCTCGAGTCGTTAGCCGCAACCGGCGTCGCTATGGCGGCTACATCGTCCACGCCGGGATCGCGATCCTGTTCATTGCCGTAGCCGCCTCTTCCAGCTTTCAGACCAGCGCCGACCTACGCCTGTTGCCCGGTGAGAGCGGCGAGGTCGACGACCTGACCGTCACCTACGTCGAGCCCGATGCCGACATCGACGGTGAGGAGGAGCGACTCACGTTCAGCGCCCTGCTGCGGGTCGAGCGCGACGGCGAGCCCTACGCGACGCTGTCGCCGTCGCGCAACTATTACTCGGCGAGCACCGCCTCGGACGCGGGGCCGCTGCGGGGCTTCTTCGAGGGTGAGGCGACGAGCGAGGTCGGTCGTCGCGAGAGCGTCACCGGCGATCTGTGGACTGCGATGCGCCCGGACCTGGCCCCCGTCGACGACGTGATCACCGCCGCCGACGAGCGCCTCGAGACTCTTGCGCCGCAGGTCGGGCCCGAGGGCCCGACGCCGCAGCAGATCGAGGGCATGCGCGCCTACGCCGCGGCGCAGGGTGAGGCGATCAGCAACTTCGCGGCGCTTTATGTCGCCAATCCGCTGCCGGTCGACTTTCGGGTCAACGTCAACCCGTTCGTGATCTGGCTCTGGCTCGGCGGCGGGATCGCGCTGATTGGCGCTCTGATCGCGGTCTGGCCCGCTCCCGAGGCTCGGCGCCGGCGCGTGTCGGACGTCTATGCGGCGCGGCTGGCCCGGGAGCTCGAGCGCGCGTAGGCCCGGCCCTGGCCGCTCGCGTTCATGCTGTAAGCGTGGAGCTTGTCATTGCCCTTGCCTTGCTGATTGCCGCCGGCGCGTTCGTCGCCGTCCCGTTGCGGCGGGCGCGCGGCGATTCGGGTGAGAGCGGGCTGGGGGAGGACCCGCGCCGCGCCGATCTCGAGGCGCGAAAAGAGGCGCTTTATCGCCAGATCCGCGACGCCGAGCTCGACCGTGCCCAGGGCAAGCTCTCCGCGGCTGACTTCGAGCGCCTCGATGCCGAGCTGCGTCGCGAGGCGATCGCCACCCTGAAGCAAATCGACCAGCTATAGCCCAGCGCCGAGCGCGGTTTCTCTACACTGCGCGCCGATGGAAGGCATTCTCAACGTGGTCCAGGTGCTGATCTCGGTGATCCTGATTTTCCTCGTGCTCTTGCACTCGGGCAAGGACGCGGGGCTCTCCGGGGCATTCGGTATCGGCGGTGGCGGCGGCTCCTTCGGCGGCGGCTCGCTGGTCGAACAGAACCTCGACCGCTGGACGATCTTCTTCGCCATCCTCTTTGTCGTCAACACGCTCGTACTGCTGAAGATCTGATTCACCCACTCACGCTCACCGGAGCCCTGCTGTGCGCGGCGATCTTGGTGACCGGGTGCAGCAGCGGTGATGAGACCGAAGACGCCGCCGTGCTTTCGGCCACCGTTGAGCCTGGTGAACGCGGCAGCATTTCCTGGGCGGTGGGCGAGCGGCTCGAGACCCTTGATCCGCTGTATGCCGAGTTGCCCGCGGAGGCACTCGTCTCACGCCAGATCCACGAGCCGCTGATCGACGAACTCTCAGGCCCGTTCGACGAGGACCGCCAAGCGGCCGGGCTCGCACTCTCCGCCGTCGCCTCGTCGGACGAAACGGTGTGGCGATTGCGCCTGCGCCGCGGCGTGCGCTTTCAGGACGCGACCGCCTTCAATGCCTCCGCGGTGCTTGCCAACGTCGAGCGCTGGCTCGCGTCTACGCCGGGGCAGGAATTGCTCCCAGCTCTGCTGGTCGACGCGCCGACGCCGCACCTGGTCCGCTTCATCCTGCCCGAGCCCGACCCGCGCTTCGATCAGGTACTGGCAGCACCGCAGCTGGGGATCGTTTCGCCTGCGGCGATCGTCGCCGCCGCTGGCGGCCCGCTTACTCCGGGCGACGCGACCGACAGCGGCACCGGCGCGTTCGAGCTGCGCGAGCGCTCCGGCGATCGCCTCCTGCTCGCCGCAAATGCCGACTGGTGGGCGGCTGACCGCGGTCTCGGGCCCGGCATCGACCAGCTCGAGTTCGTCACCGTCGCTGACGACGCCGAGCGCCTCAATCAGCTTGCCGATGGCGAGGTGCAGATCGCCTCGGACCTCGGGCCGATCGAGCTCAGCCGCGCGCACAGTGATCCTTTGCTGACGACGATCGCGGCCGCCGGGCGCGCCGAGACTGCGTTCGAGCGCTCGGTCCGGGGAATCCAGCCCGGCCAAGATGCTCCCCCGCTGAACGGCGTCTGGCGTACCGCGCTCGAATCCGGCTAGCGGGCTGGGCCGCAGCGGCACTGTCGCGGTCTTCAAGCGGATCCCGGGCTACCATCGAACCCGTGAAGCAAGCCGTCGACAGGCTCCAGCCGCTCGAGCGCGCGCCGCGCCCCGCTGCCGCAGGAACCGACATCGGCCACGTCCACCTAAAGACCGCCGATCTCGAACGCATCCACGACTTCTACGTTGGCGTGCTCGGCTTCGATGTGATCGCCCGGATGCCCGACGCCCTGTTTCTCTCAACCGGCGGCTACCACCACGACCTTGGCTTCAACACCTGGCAGTCGCGCGGCGGCTCGCCACCACCGCCGCACGCGACGGGGCTGTTTCATGTCGCGATTCGCTACCCGACGCGTGCCGATCTCGGCGACGCTCTCAAGCGTTTGATCGAGGCCAAGTGGCCAATCGACGGCGCCACCGACCACGGCACCCACGAGGCCCTGTACTTGCGTGACCCCGACGAGAACGGGCTCGAGCTGTATTGGGACCGGCCGCCAGAGGACTGGCCGCTCGACGAGCAAGGCCAGCTTGGCTTCATCCACGAGCGTCCCGATCTCGATGATCTGCTGGCCGCCGCCGACGCAGGCTGAGTACCTGAGGCCGACGACTCAGCGCGGCAGCAGCAGCTCAGCGAAGACCGCGCGGTGGTCGGTGTCGGGGAGCGTGTGGATGGAAACGTCGCCGAAGCCGATGCGCTCGTCGGCGAGCACGTGGTCGATGGCGACGAGCGGGGGAGTGCTGTCGCGATGCTCGGGCCAGGTTGCAGTCAGGCCCGACCCGCGCGCGTCAGCAGCGTCCGCGTAGCCCCGGGAGACCAGCGCGCGAAACTCGCCATGATCGAGCGTCGCGTTGAAGTCGCCGGCGAGCACGCGAAGCGTCTGTCCGCTCGCCAGCGGCAAGGCGCGCAGGTCGTCGTCCCAGGCGACCGTTCGCTGCGAGGTCGGCGGTTGCGTGTGAACGTCAAAGACCTCGATCCGAGGGCCGCGATCGAGGTCGTAGAAGGCTCGCGGCATCGGAAAGCCGCCGGGCAGCTCGACCTTCGATGGGGCTTTCGGCTCGAGCTCGGAGTACAGGCCGCTGCCGGCCGATCCCTGAAGCGGCGCAAAGACGCGATATGGCAGCGCCGAGCCAAGCTCCTCGCGCAGCTCTCGCGCCAGCTCGGGTGTCAGCTCTTGAACGCTGAGGAACTCGGCATCGGTGTCCTCGACAAGGTCGGCCAAAGCGCCAACATCGCCCTGACCGAGCATCATGTTCGCGGTAATGATCCCAACCGACACCGGTTCAGCGACGTCAGCGCCGCCGCCGCCGATCGAGCGCGGGACGATCATCACGGCGAAGACGCAGACAATCAGCGCAGCGACGGCGGCTGCCGTCCATCGGCGCACAGCGAGCGCGAACAGGAGCGCGATCACCGACCCCGCCGCGACGTACGGCGTGAAGGCGATCATCGGCACCAGGGGATAGCCCCGCTCGAGGCCGAAGAGGCGGATCAGCGCCCAAGCAGCGAACAGTGCCACGAGCAACCACACGGCCCCGCTGACGATCCGCTGGCGCCAAGGCGCACCTGTCGCTTCGATCCAGGCGATGGTCGCGGAACTCTAGGTTCTAGGCGCCGCGAAGCGCCGTGGGCAGCCCGCCGCGCCGCGGCCAGGCACCGTCGTGGACCTGCTTTTGCTGGCGCAGGGCCTCATCCGCAACAGCGACCAGGCTCTCGCTGTTGTCGGCCTGGTTGGGATAGATCGCCCAGCCCAGACACGCCTCGAGTTTGTAGTCGTCGCCGAGGCCTAGCGCCTCGCCTGCGACGCGGAGCTCGGCGCGCACGCGGTAGGCGACCTCGCTCATTATCCGCTCGTCGGCTCCATCGATGACGATCGCGAACTCGTCGCCGCCGACACGTGCCACCTCGTCGCTCGACCTGACGGTCGCTTTGAGAACCTTTGCGGTCTCGCGCAGCACGCGATCGCCCTGGGGATGTCCATGGCGATCGTTGACCGACTTGAACGAGTTGAGGTCGCAGAGCATGAGCCCAAAGCGCGGGGAAGCGTCACGGCGTTCGATGCAGGTGTCCAGTCGATGCTGAAAAGCGCGTCGGTTGAAGAGGCCGGTGAGCGGATCCTGGCGACTGAGCGCGAGCAGGCCCCGGCGCCCGCCCATGATCAAGCCGCCGAGCACGCCGAAGGTCGGGGCGAGGATCAAGAGGTCACCCAGCATTCCCTCCGAGATCGCATCCGGCTGGTAGGCGAGCGGCAAGGCAAGCACGAAAACACAACCGATCAGGTGCGGGATCGCCTCACGTGGCGGATAGAAGAACGACGCGTAGAAGACGATGAAGAGCAAGTAGAAGCGCGCGGGTGACTGCCATCCCCCGCTGGCTGCCATCGCAACCGCGGTGATCGGCAGCCCCATCCCCGACGAAAGGTGGGAGAGCCACGGCTGGACCCGGTCCCACTCGATCGCGAAAAGGCACAGGGCGGCCCAGCCAAACCCGAATCCACTGATGGCATACAGAGTTGCCGGGTTGGAGACGGTGACGCCCGGCATCACGATCAGCAGCAGCGCCGTCACCGCTCCGATCAGATAAAGGATCGCGGCGATACGGCCCGCGAGCTCGCGCTCCTCCGCGATCTCGAGGGCGCGCAAGCCGTCGCCAAAGTCGGTTAGCCGTTTCATTGCGTGCCTATCCCCCTATCGGCTCGTGGCAAATGTTCTTTATCCCGAGCTCCGCCGCGTGTCGCTGCCATCATTGACCGCGATGGCCGCAAGCCTGGACATGCGCTCTTCAGCCCTCTTCATCGGCGTGGTCTTCGTGGCAATCGCCGTCGCCTTCGCTGCCGACAGCGACGCGGTCGCACAGGGGGCCGAGCCGCCCAACGTGGTCGTGGTCATGACCGACGATCAGACGGCGGAGTCGATGAAGGTGATGACCCAGACCCAGGCGCTGATCGGCGGCCAGCAGGGCGCGAGCTTCACCAACAGCTACGTCAACCTGCCGCTGTGCTGTCCCTCGCGGGCCACCTTTCTCACCGGCCAGTACGCCCACAACCACGACGTGACTACGAACGAGCTGCCCAACGGCGGCTTCTACAAATTCGACGCCGCCTACGGCAGCGCCAACCTCGCGACAGCCCTGGAGGGCGCCGGCTACCACACGGCGCTGGTCGGCAAGTACATGAACGATTACGGGGCACCCCCGCCCGATCCGGCACCGGTTCCCGACGGGTGGTCCGAGTTCTACTCGACCCTGGAGCCGACGAACCCCGAGGCCTACGGCTACAAGCTGAACGAAAACGGGGCCACCGTGAGCTACGGCAACGCGGTAGCCGATCACAAGACCGACGTGCTGACGGCGAAGGCGCGCCAGGTGATCGCAGCGCGCAGCGCACAGCCAGAGCCCTTCTTTCTCTGGCTCTCCTATACCGCCCCGCACGGGGGCGGTCCGGACCCCAGCCCGCAGGCGCCCATGAACTGCGACCCAGGACCCCAGCCGGCACCCCGTCATGCCGCCTCCGCCAACGCCGAGCCGCTGCCTCAACCCCCGAACTTCAACGAAGCTGATGTCTCCGACAAGCCTCCAAGCATCAGCGGATCTCCAAGCCTGAGCAATGCGCAGATCGACACGCTTCGAGGCCGCTACCGCTGCACGCTCGAGGCGCTGCTCTCAGTCGACGAAGGTGTCGCCAACGTTGTCGCCGACCTGAACGCGAGCGGCGAGCTCGACAACACCCTGATCGTGTTCACCTCCGACAACGGCTTCTTCAACGGCGAGCATCGCGACGACCAGGGCAAGGGCAAGCACTACGAGCCTTCGACCCGGGTGCCGCTGCTGATCCGCGGCCCCGGCGTGGCCGCGGGAACGGTCGAGGACGAGCTCGTGACCAACGCCGACTTGGCGCCGACGATCCTCGACGCTGCTGGCGTCGCGCCGCCTGTGCCACCAGACGGGCTTTCATTGCTGCCGCTGTTCAGCGGCGCCGAATGGCAGCGCCAGGAGCTATTGCTCGAGAACCGCACCTACGCAGCCGTTCACGACGATCGCTACGTCTACGTCGAGCACACCGCCGGCGCGGATAACGGTGAGGTCGAGCTTTACGACCTCGCCCTTGACCCGTTCGAGCTTCAGAATCGCCAAGGCGACCCCGCCTACGCGAACGTGCAGGCATTTCTCGCAAACCGGTTGGCCCAGCTGAAGTCGTGCGCGGGCGCCGCCTGCTCGCCGCCGTCCTCCGGCCCGGGGCCGCCCGACCCACCCGGAGGCGGTGGCGGTCCCGGCCCCGGGGACGTCGACCCTCCCGAGACCACAATCACCAAGGCTCCCGCCAAGCGCGGGTCCTCCCGCAGGGTGAAGTTCAAGTTCACCGCCGACGAGCCGGGCTCGAGCTTCGAGTGCAAGATCGACAAGCGGGCGTATAAGCCGTGCGACTCGGCCGGCGCCGAGACGCTCCGGGTGGGTAGGGGCAGGCACACCTTCCGCGTCGTCGCCACCGACCCAGCCGGCAACCGCGATCTCAGTGCCGACAAGCGCAGGTTCAGGGTTCTCGGCTGATTGTGAGCCGGTCGCGAGTGCGGCTGAGAGGACTCGAACCTCCACGGCCCGTGAGGGCCACAAGGCCCTCAACCTTGCGCGTCTACCAATTCCGCCACAGCCGCTCGAGGGGACGCGGATTGTAGACGGATGAGAGTTGGGCACCATGTGGTCGCCGCTGCCACTTGCATCCGTCCGGAGGGCGTCCTACTATGACGAACATGTGTTCTGGTGAAAGCGCTGAGCCGGTCGCCAACTAAGCGAAGGAGCAACGAGCTGTGGACCTGACGAAACGCCAAAAAGAGATCTTCGACTACATCGGCAAGTACGCCGCTAAGACCGGCTACCCGCCGACGGTGCGCGAGATCGGAAAGGCCGTTGGCTTGCACTCCTCCTCGACGGTGCACGCCCACCTGGCGAACCTGGAGAAGATTGGCATGCTGCGGCGCGATCCGACCAAGCCGCGGGCGATCGAGGTCCTAGTCGACAAGGCGAAGAAGGCGATCAAGCCCCTCGGTCTGCCGCTGGTAGGCCAGGTTGCCGCGGGAGAACCGATCCTCGCCGAAGAGAACATCGAGGAGTACCTCGAGGTGCCCGACGTGATCGGCGGGGAGATGGGCGATTACATCCTCCGCGTCAAGGGCGACTCGATGATCGGCGCCGGCATTCTCGAAAACGACTACGTCGTCGTGCGGCCAATCGAGGACGCGACCAACGGCGAGATCGTCGTCGCGATGATCGACGACGAGGCGACCGTGAAGAGCTTCTACAAGGAGAAGGACATGGTTCGCCTCGAGCCCGCCAACAAGGCTTACAAGCCGATCCGCACTCGCGACGCCCAGCTTCTGGGGCGCGTTGTCGGAGTGTTTCGGAGCGTCTGAGATGGCAGCGGTCGCGACACGCAGCTCCGACAGGCAGTCCACGCGACGCGGCGGCAGCTCAACCTCGCGGCTGTTCGAACCGCTGCCCGAGCTCGCCTCCGGCGGCATCTCGCTCGAGGAGAGGCTGCTTGGTGTTTGGGCCGATGTGACGCAAAGCGGCAGCGCCGAATGTCTGGTGTGTGGAGCTGAGACGCGGATCACCCGGGCCTGCGAACGCTGCGGGTCCGAGCTTTCGTAGTTCGAAAACGGTTCCGCGGAACCGCTCGCTCACTCGACCACCAACCCGTGCCGCGTGGTGTTCTCAGTCACCACCCGGGGCTCGACGAAGTTGAGTAAGTAGTCCGGCCCGCCCGCCTTCGAGCCGTTGCCCGAGAGCCGGTTGCCGCCGAAGGGCTGGCGAGCGACCATGGCGCCGGTCGTCGGGCGGTTGACATAGAGATTTCCGACCGCGAGACGCTGCGTGACGTCCGCGATCGTCGCCGGGTTGCGAGAGAACAGGCCCGCCGTGAGCGCGAACGGCAGGGCGTCGACGGCTTCGCAGGCGGCATCGATCGACGCCACCGATTCAAGCGCCAGCAGGGGGCCGAAGATCTCGTCGCTACGCAGCGTGGAGGCGGGATCGAGATCACTGACCAGCGTCGGCGAGCAAAACCAGCCCGCCCCATCGGGGCTCGCCGCCGAAGCGAGCACAACGCCGTCTCGTCGCGCGCGTTCGGCGTAGTCGAGCACCCGGCGCTGTGCCTCCGCGTCGATCAGCGGCGGCACATCGGTGTCGAGCTCGGAAGCCTGGCCCACGCGCAACAGCTCGACCGCGCCGGCGAGCCGCTCGGCAAGAACCTCGGCGACGTCGGCGTGAGCAAGCACCCGGGAGGCCGCCGAGCACTTCTGGCCGGCATAGGTAAACGCGGAGTGGACGATCGCCGGCACCGCATCGTCGAGGTCGGCGTCGGAGTCGACGATGATGCAGTTCTTGCCGCCCATCTCGGCGACGACGCGCTTAAGGTGCGCCTGGCGATCTCCCGTTTCGCCAGCCACCCGGACGATCTCCCGGCCGACCGCACTGGAGCCGGTGAAGGCGATCACGTGCACGCCGGGATCACGAACGAGCGCGGCGCCGACGTCGCCGTGGCCCGGCAACAGCGCGATCGCGCCCTCGGGCACTCCGGCTTCGAGCAATGCTTCAACGAGCGCCAGCGCCGTCGCCGGTGCCTGTTCGGCCGGCTTCAAAAGCACGGCGTTGCCCGCTGCGAGGCCCGCCGAGGCCATTCCAGCCGGAATCGCGAGCGGGAAGTTCCACGGTGAGATCACGGCGACGATGCCGCGGGCGCTGTAGCGCATCGTGTTGCGCTCCCCGGCCGCCTGGGCCAGGGTGGGACCGGCATCGAGACGAATCGCCTCGCGCGCGTAGTACTCGAGGAAGTCGATCGCCTCGCAGACGTCGGCGTCGGCCTCGGGCCAGGGCTTGGCGCACTCGCGCACCTCCAGCGCCGCGAGCTCGAGGCGCCGCTCCCGCAGCACCTCGGCCGCTGCGATCAAGCGAGCCGCGCGCTCGGCGGCCGGCAAGCGCGCCCATTCACGCCCGGCGTGGCTCGCCAGCGCGATCGCGGCCTCGACTTCGCCCTGGCGCGTCTCGGCGGCGAAGGCGACGACGCGGTCGGGGTTACCCGGGTCGGTAGAGGCGAAATCCTCGGTCTCGCGGCGATCGCCACCGATCAGCACCGGGACCGCGATCGGCAGCCGCTGATCGAGCCCCTCCAGCGCAGCACCGAGCGATTCGCGGTTGTCGGCCCGCCGCAGCTCCAGCGGTGGCTCGTTCGCGAAGGGCGAGCGGTGTGGGGTGTTCGACGTGCCGTCGTTCACGGCGCGGTCAGCAGTTCCTCGAGCGGCGTTCCACCTGCCTGGTCGGCGAGAAACGAGGAGTTGGCGGTGTTCTCGAGCAGGCGCCTGACCAGGTACGCCATGCCGGCGACGAGGTCGCCGACCGGGGCATAGACGCGCGTGCGAATGCCCGAATCGGCGAGGGCCCGCGCGAGGTCATCGCCGAGTCCGCGCAGCACCTGAACCTCGAGCGCAGGGGTTTGTGCGCCCGTGGCGATTTGGCTGTAGGCGATCGCGTGGCTGACCGAGCGCAGGTTGTGCGAGGCAATCGCAACCCGCACACCGGCCGGGTCGGCATGCGCTCGATCGACCAACCGGCAGCTGAGCTGCTCGAAGTTGCGATCGGATTGCTCCTTCTCTTCGAACACCGGCGGCTTCCATCCCTGTTGAGAGGCCTCGACCACTTCGTGGTCCCAATAGGCGCCCTTGACGAGGCGGACCGTCAGCGGGTGGCGTCGCGGTGTCGCTTCGACCTGGGCCAGCAGCTGGTCGAGTTCAGCCGGCGAGTCGCGCAGATAGGCCTGCAGGACGACGCCGATCGAGGGGCCGTCGCGAAACTCGGGCTCGGCGAGCAGCTCGAACAGCAGCTCGAGCGTCGTTTCGCGGGTGTCGACGGATTCCATGTCGATGTGCAGATGAGCGCCACGCTCGCGCGCGCTTTGCAGCAGCGGTCGCAAGCGTTGAGCGGCGTCGTCGATTCCGCGCCGCGGATGCTCGGGGCGAATCAGCGGCGTCAGCGCGGTCACCTTGACCGAAAGGTTCGCGCGCGCCAGCGCTCCGGCCTGGTCGCGATCGAGAAGCTGGTGTTCGGGCAGCTTCGCGCCGGCCTCAGCAAGCACCTCGAGCGCCTGCTCGCATCGCGCGGCGTAGACGTCGGCCTCGGCGCTCGTCACGGTCGCCTCGCCGAGCAGGTCGACCGAGCTCGCGATGCCGGTCTCCCATAGCCGCGCGAGCTCGGCGACGGCGGCCTGCGGCGATTCGCCCGCGATGAAGCGGTGGGCCATGTGGCGAACACCGGCGGCGACGGCGGCGCCCAGCGCCACGCGGCCCGGTTTGCTCTTCGCCGCGCGCATCGCCGCGTCGAGCGCCGGCGGTCGTTCCTCGACCTCTCCGGCAAATTCGCTCAGATGGCGGGCGAGATCGTCGAGCGAGTTGCAGGCAGGGGTGACGTCGACAAGGCGAAAGAGCGCGGCCCGCAGCTCGGGGTCAGCCGTCGTCGCTTGCATGGCGCGGTCATCGAGGGCTCGGACTGGATTTCGAGCCGGCTTCGGGAAGCGCTCGGCGATCTTTCGCCCAACCGCGAGGATCTCGCGCTCGAGAACCTGCGCTTCGCCGGAGACGGGTGGTGTCTTCACACCTTCAATCTTCCCGCGTTCGCTCGCTTGCAAGCACCCCAAGCGCCTGGACACGCCCGCGGCCGCGGCGTAAACTCGGTCGCGCTGGCTATGCAGTCGCGGGAGGTTGAATCCCTCGAGGAAAGTCCGGACACCACAGGGCAAGGTGGTGGGTAACTCCCACCCGGGGAAACCCGCGGGAAAGTGCCACAGAAATACACCGCCGATGGCGCGTCAATAGCTAAGACGCGCACAGGCAAGGGTGAAATGGTGCGGTAAGAGCGCACCGGCGCCGCGGTGACGCGGCGGCCAGGCAAACCCCGCCCGGTGCAAGGCCAAGCAGGATCGATGACCCGGCCCGGCGAGATCCAGGTAGGCCGCAGGAGCGAAAGCCCCGCCGGAACCTAGGACCGGCGAGACAGATGACTGCACTCGACAGAATCCGGCTTACAGGCCAGCTACGGAAGAGAGGCCCCGGGAAACCGGGGCCTCTTTCCATTTCTTCGAAAGCGCTAGCTGACTAAGCGGCGGCCGGCAGTACCGACGAGTCGGCCTGGTCCTGTGGCAACGCGGCCGCGTTTGCGATCAGGCTCTGAAACTCGTTCATCGCCAGATGGGCAACCGCCTCGAGCAGCTCCTCGTCGGTCCAGCCCTCTTCGCGGGCCTCTTCCGCCAGGTGCTGCTTGGGCCGTCCATCGGTCGCGAACAGGGCTTCGAGGAACGCCAGCAGCGCCTTTTGCTTTGGATCCGCCGAGGTGAAGCTGCGCGCCCGCGAGACCTCATCGAGACCGAGCCCGGCAGCGCGCGCGGTCCGCGCATGCTGGGCAAGCGAGTATGGATCGCCGCGGCGTTCGGCAACGGCGAGGCCGATCCGCTCGCGTGTGGCCTGCGCAAGCGAGCCGCCGCGAAGCTCGTGGCGCATGCGCGCGTAGGAGCGAAGCGCCGCGGGTGCGCCGGCGAGCACGCCGACGAACTTTGAGATCGATCCCGCGGCTCCCTGTGCGCCCTTGATGATCTTGATCGAGCCCTCGGGGGCGGTGAGCTCATCGTGGATGTGAAACCGGCTCACGTCTGTCTTCACTGTCATTGCTTGTCCCTCCGTTCGGGCCGCGTCTACGACGCCTGGCCGATGCCGTGGTCCCGCCAAGGACCGGATTTAGGAACGTCTTTACTTTACTTTTAGCTTGTTACTTACCTCGCGTAAGCAGGGTACCCGATTGTCGCCTGAGATGCGGTCTCGGCGGCGACCGAGTGGAGTCCCGAATCACGGATTTCTGGACTACCCGCCAGTACGCGCTGAAACCCGTCACGGCTAAGGTTGCGGCGATGTCAGATCAACCACCCTCGACCGAGTCGGCCAAGGACGTAATCAAGGCGGTCGCCGACCACGACGTTCGCTTCATTCGCCTTTGGTTCACCGACGTGCTCGGTCAGTTGAAATCGTTCTCGATCAACGCCTCCGAGCTCGATGATGCCTTCGAGGGCGGTATGGGCTTCGACGGCTCATCGATCACCGGCTTCAACCCGATCGAGGAGTCGGACATGATCGCGATGCCCGACCCCGCGAGCTTCGCCGTCTTGCCGTGGAGCTCGGGCGAGCGCGCGACGGGCAGGATGTTCTGCGACATCCAAGTGCCGGGGGGCGATCCCTACGAAGGCGATCCCCGCTGGATCTTGCGCCGGGCGCTCGAACGCGCCAAGAGCATGGGCTTCGACGATTACAACATCGGCCCTGAGCTCGAGTTTTTCTACTTCAAGGACTCAAAGCCCCCTGGCGCCATCCCCGAGACCCTCGATCAGGGCGGCTACTTCGACCTGACGACCCTCGACGCCGGCTCCGACGTGCGCCGCGAGACCATCCTCGCGCTCGAAGCGCTCGGTATTCACGTCGAGTACGCCCATCATGAGGTCGGGCCCTCCCAGCACGAGATCGACATGCGCTTCAAGGGTGCGCTGGCGATGTCGGACGACTGCATGACCTACCGGATCACGGTCAAGGAGTACGCGATGAAGCACGGCATGCACGCGACGTTCATGCCCAAGCCCCTGTTCGCTGAAAACGGCTCGGGGATGCACGTGCACCAGTCCCTGCAGGCCGATGGCAAGAACGCTTTCTATGACGCCGACGACCAGTATTTCCTTTCGCCAACCGCGAAATCGTTCATCGCCGGGCAGCTACGTCACGCGCGCGAGATCGCGCCGCTGTTCGCCCAGTGGGTCAACTCCTACAAGCGACTGGTGCCTGGCTACGAGGCTCCGGTGTACCTGGCTTGGTCGCGACGCAACCGTTCCGCCCTGATCCGCGTGCCGCTCTATCACCCGGGCAAGGAGCAGGCGACCCGGGCGGAGCTGCGCTGCCCCGACCCCAGTGCCAACCCGTACCTATGTTTCGCCGGGATGCTTCACGCCGGGCTGGAGGGCATCGAGAAGGGCTATGAGCTGCCCGAGCCGATGGAGCAGAACCTCTACCACCTGACGCCCGGAGGAGCGAGCCCAGCGGGGCATCGAGCAGCTGCCCGAGACGCTTGGCGAGGCGATCGAGATCGCCGCCGAGTCCGAGCTTGTCCTGCGCGTCCTCGGCGAGCACACCTTCAAGCGCTTTGTCGAGATCAAGCGCGAGGAGTGGGAGGAGTACCGCGTCCAGGTGACTCCATGGGAGATCGAGCGCTTCCTCTCGATCCTCTGAGGAGCACGCAAGCGGGCTAGCCCTTGCAGCGTGAGCCGGGCCGGCGCCCGGCGCCGGGGGCGAGACGCTGACCCCGAAGCAGCAAGGGCGGCGCGATTCGCTTCAGTTGACGGCAATTCGCGCGTTCGCGGACGGGCAGGCGCAGCTTCAGCCGCTTGACCTCGATCTCGAAGCTGTCGTTGGAGGGCCGGGAATAGGGCGCGTCGTTGCCAAGCAGCTCGAGCTTGACCGTGTGTCCACGTTCAAAGCGCCAGCCGGCCGGGTGGAGCTGCCACACCTGGCGCTCATCAGCGCTCGGGCGGTAGAGGCCGCGAGCAACAAGTCGTTGCCTATCGCCACTCGGCGCCACGTCCCACAACCGCGCTGCGATCTGCGCGTTCTGCGGCGCTGCGCCCGTCACTGCGAGCTCGGCGATCACCGTCGGCGCTCCGAGCAAAGTCGCGGCACGCCCGGCGATCGGGCGAGTCAGCAACGCCGTGCCGGGTGTGGGCTCTGATGACACCTCGACGCAGCCGTCGCCTCCGCCGCCGACCGGGTCGACCGCGCGACCGGTCGCCGGGTCGCCGCCCACCGAGCTGATCGTCTGTTGCGCCCGCGACGCGAGCCGGAGCTCGCCACGCGCCAGACGGGCGAAGCTTCGCGCCCGAAACGGCCCTCTCGACGCAGCCTCCTTGGGGCACGCTTGGGCAAAGGCCGTAACGCCGGGGCGAGGCGCCCGTCCGCGGTCGCGGAGATAGTGATCGAGCCAGGCGTGGATCGCGCCCAGCAGTTGTTCACGTTCGAGGGGTTCGTTGGAGGCGCGCTGGTGGCCGATGTCGCCGAGTCGAAGCGCTAGCGGAAGACCGGGCCACCGCTTCGCGGTGCGGTTGGCAAAGCGCAGCACCTCATCGGCGGGGAAGAGGTCGTCGGTGAATCCGGAGGAGATCAGCAGCGGTGGCGGGCGCCGTGTTGGCGCAACGTAGTAGGCGGAGTGGTAGTTGGCCAACGTGGCGACGATCGCTTGGGCCTGCGGCTCGTCGTAGGGCTCGCCCGCGCTCGTCCTCGTCACCCACTCGCCGATGTCGGCCTCGGGGTCGGTCCCGCGCGGCGCGACGTAGCCCATCGGGCGGCCGGGCACGAACGGCTCGCCGATCGGCTGCCCCGGTCCCGTCGCGTTCTGCGCCGCGGCGAAGATCGCGTTGACGATCGTCGCCTTCTCGACCCCAACCGGTGAGGTCGCCAGTGAGCGCGGCGTGATCGCGTGTGAGAACACTCGGCCATTGGGAGCGGCGGCGTAGACCAGATCGGTCCACGGGATCACCGGCGCTGCGGCGGCAATACGCAGCGGCCGGCCTTCAGGGCTGCGCCAGGGGACGAGCGTGCCATCGGGAAGCATCGTGCGATCGCGAAGCGCCGCCAGCATCATCGACTGGCCGCCGCCGTAGCTGTCGCCCGTGACGCCGATCCGACGCGGGTCGGCGACCCCCTCGTCGACCAGGCGCCCGATCAGCTCCTGGGTGTCGCGGACCTCGTAGCGAACATCGGCGAGGTGGATGTATCCCTTCGCGCATGCGGCGGGGTTGGCGAGTCGCGACTCCGGTGTGCCGCACGATCCCCAAAGGCCACGTGCGGTGTAGGTCAGGACCGCGTAGCCAGCGCGCGCCCAGGCATAGGCGTTGTCGGTGTAGGCGGTCTCGGCGGGGTTCAGGTACTCGTACTTGGAGTTGCCGAAGCCATGAAGCTCGACCACCAGGGGCAGCTCGGTGGCGCCCTCGCGCGGCAGGGTCAGAGTTGTGTCGAGCGGCACGCCGTCCCAGGTCGCGACAAGCCCCGAGCATTGGTGCACGCCCTCGATCGGCTGGCAGTCGTCGAGGCCGAGCGGCGCCGCCTGTGCCGAGGCGGCGAACGCTCCCGTCAGCACCGCGCCCAAAGCTGCCAGGACCGGTTTCGTAATCCACGATCGCACAACGCCAGTTTCGCGCTTGGAGCAGGCGTCCGCGCCGCTAAAGCCTTTCGGCGCTTGGCGCCGATGGGATATCTGGATGTCGAACGTCCCGGTCTACAAGGGAAGCTTTGGCGCGCGTGAGGCCGAGCGCCTGCTGTGGCGTGCCGGCTTCGGCCCCAAGCCCGGCGAAGCCGCGAAGCTCGCGCGGCGCTTCAACCTTCGCGGTGCGGTCCGCTCGCTGACCCGCTCGAAGGCCAAGGAAGGGCTGCGAGGGCCGGAGCCGATCGACGACGACGGCTATCCGATCGCCCCGTTCGACGCTTACGGGCACGACATGCTCTGGTGGCTCGATCGCATGGTGCGAACGACGCGGCCGTTCGAGGAGCGGATGGCGTTGATCTGGCATGACTGGTTCGCCACCGCCGACGTCGACTCGGCGCAGCTTTCGATCGCCCAGGCCGAGCTCTTTCGCCGCCGCGCTGCCGGTTCGTTTCTCGACCTCCTACTCGACGTGACCATCGATCCGGCGATGTTGGTCTGGCTTTCAGGGATCGACAACACACGCAAGTCGCCGAACGAGAACTACGCCCGCGAGCTGATGGAGCTGTTCACACTCGGCGCCTCCAACGCCAGCGGCTATCCCTACTCCGAGGACGACGTTCGCGAGCAGGCGCGAGCACTGACGGGATGGCGGGCGAGCTATGTCGACGATGTTGGCTACACGAACTTCCGCTTCGACGCGACTCGCCACGACACGGGCTCGAAGACGATCTTCGGCCAGGCCGGCGCCTTCAGCTGGGCCGACGCGTGCCGCCTCTGCGTCGAGCACTCAGCTCACAAGACCTACTTCATCAACAAGCTGTGGAGCTACTTCATCCCGGTGGCGCCTCCGAAGAAGACCCTGAAGGCACTCGAGCTCCTCTACGTCAAGCGCGGCTACGCGATCCGCCCGGTGGTCGAGGCGATCCTCATGCATCCCGCCTTCTACCGCGGGCCCGCGATGGTCAAGCCGCCCGCCGTGTATATCGCTGGGCTGCACCGAGCGCGCCGCCAGGGCATCAGCGGCGACTGGGCCTGGATCGGCGACATCGCAGGCCAGCAGCTGTTTCGCCCGCCCAACGTCTCGGGCTGGAACGAGCTGCGCTGGATGGACACCTCGACCTTTCGCGGACGCTGGATCGCCGCCAACGAGATCGCTCGCGTCAACGGCGTCGACCCCGAGGCCCCTTACCCCAAAGACGAGAGCGTCAAGCTCGCGGTCAAGCGGGCGACCAAGTTCTGGGGCAGCCCCGGACTCTCCAAGCCGACGGTCAAGGGTTTGGAGCGTTACGCCGGCGCGGTTCAGGCCTCGGCAACCGCGGATTGGCAGAAGAGCACCTATCGAGCCCTGCGCCAAAACGGCCTGCGGATGCTGATCGCGACCTCCCCCGATCTCCAAAGCTGCTGAACGAGGGCTGAGATGAGCTGCAACCACTGCGACGAGTTCACCCGCTCCCACCTCATGCGCCGTGCCGTGGCGGAGGCGGGCAACGGTCTGCCCGCGATCGAGCCCGGGATGCCGACGCCCGCCGGCACCGGACTCAGCCGCCGCTCGTTCTTGCTGCGCTCGGGCGCCGCGATGCTCTCGGTTTACGGTGCCTCGAAGCTGCGCATCGGCGATCTTCAGACCGGCATCGCCCAGGCGGCCGGCTCGAGCGATCGCGTGCTCGTCTCGATCTTCCTCGATGGCGGCGCGGACGCCCTCTCCGTGCTGGCACCGACCCAGGATCCTGTGTATCAGTCGCTGCGCCCGAGCCTGGCGCTCCCCCCGGGCGCCGGCACCGCCTTCAGCGAAGACTCTCGCCTGCGCTGGAACCCTGCCGCCTCGGCGCTCGACACGCTCCATCGCGCTGGCAAGGTGTCCGTTTTGCCGGCGGTCGGCTATGACAGCCCCGACCAGTCGCATTTCACCTCGCGCCACTACTGGGAAGTTGGCGGCTTGCAGCCGCACGCGATCACCGGCTGGATGGGGCGCCTACTCGATGTCATCGGCACCCCCGACAACCCGATCCAGGGCCTGTCGCTGGACGGAACCCTGTCACCGGCGCTCGCCAGCGCGACGATGCCGGTGGCTGCCGTCGACGGCCCCACCTACGACATCTGGGCCGAGGGCGTGTGGGGGAAGCCCGAGGAGCTGCTGTGGGGCGCGGTCGCCGAGCTCGGCCGCAGTGCCGGCAAGAAGGACATTGGCCGAGCGTCGGCCGGGTACGCCGCCTCGCAGGCGATGCAGCTGAAGTCTCAGCTCGAGCCTTTCTCGGGCGATGAGGTCACCGCCCCGGTGGCCTATCCCGAGGGCGACGGGGAGTGGTTCGGCGAGAGCCTCGCCGGCCTGGCGGCAATGCTCGGCGCGGGGCTGCCGATTCGCTGCGCGGCGCTCTCGGCGCCGGGCTCGTTCGATACCCACGACAGCCAGGCGGAATCCTTCGACTCCGACATCGCGATCACCGCCGACTCGATCGCTGCCTTTCAGGCCGACCTCGAGGCCCGCGGGCTCGCCGACCGCGTGATCACGCTTGTCTGGTCGGAGTTCGGGCGGCGCCCGGAGGAAAACGACTCTGGCACCGACCACGGCGCGGCGGGAGCCGGGTTCGTCGTCGGCACGCAGGTGCGCGGCCAGATGATCGGTGAGTTCCCGGGCCTGGCGCAACTCGACGACGACGACAACGTTCGCAACACGTCCGACTTTCGCGGGCTCTATTGCTCGATCATCGAGCAGTGGTTCGGCGTCGATGCGGGCGCTGTGATCCCCGACGCTGCCGCCTTCGCTCGCCCGGCGCTGATTCGATGAGCGCGCGCGTGGCCATCGCGACGGCGCTGACAGCAGCCGTTGCTCTAGTGGCGTTGCCAGGGCTCGCGAGTGGCAAGCGCGCCCCAGCGCAAGCGGTGGTTCCTGACCGCGTTCAGGTGCGCGGCTTCGAGTTCGATCTCGTGCTCTCGAAGCAGAGGCTACGTCCAGGAAAGGTGATCATCCAGTTCCTCAACGACGGCGAGGACCCGCACGACCTGCGGATCGTGCGCACTGGGGAGGAGTCGCAGTTCGGCTTTGGGATGGTCGGTCCGACCGACTATCAGAACCTGGAAGCGGGGCTGAAAAAGAACTCCGCCTACGTCCTGTGGTGCTCGCTTCCAGGCCATCGCGAAGCTGGGATGGAAGCGGTGCTCGAGACCAAAAAGCGGCGGCGCTGAGTCGGTCGAACTAGCGGTCGCGGATCTTGCGCATCGCCGCTACCGCTGTCGTCTTCGCGTTGAAGGCGTTGGTGACGACGCGATCTGCCGCCGAGCCGGGCGGCGGCAGAAGGCCAAGCTGCTGGGCGAGTTGCGCACCGTTGAGATAGACGTTGTTCTCGACGATGAGGCCGTCCTCGACGCGCAACATGTCGCAGCCCTCCATCGTCACCGAGCTGCCGGTCGGCAGCAGGCCCTGGAAGCGCCCCGGTCCGCGGAACGTCCCGCTCAGACGCCAGCGCACGGCGGCGTTCTTGCCGCTGGCAGCAACGTCGAGCACCTCCATCTCGAAATCGGGGAAGGCCGAGTAGACGCCGTCGAAATAGGCCTTGATCTCGCCGGGCGCTATGAGCTCGGCGACGCCATGGAACCTGTCGATCGAGCCGGACTTCCACATCGCGGTCGCGGCATCGAGGTCGCGGGCGCCAAGCGCCGCGAAGTAGGCCTTGGCGACCGCCGCCGCCGTCTTCGGCTTCGCCGTCTTCGCTGCCTTCGCCTCAGCCATGCCGTCAATCTATACGAGCGATACCGCAGCCTCTAGCCTGGCCCTCGCGTGAAGGTCGCACCCGACGGGCGATCGAGCAGCTTGGCGAGCTCGGCTGGGCTGGTGACGGGCAGTTGGCAGGCGAAGCGCTCGCAGACGTAGGCGGCGGCGCGGCCGTCGAGGGTTGTCCGCGTGGCCATGAGCTCGGGCTGCTCGCTGCCCTGCGGCCCGCCGGCGAGGACCATGTGCGGCCGGTAGGCCGAGCGCACGACGCGCGCCAGCTCGCCGATATCGTCGTCGGGGCCCACCAGGGCGACCTCGTTGACCGCCGCGAGATGGAAGTCGAGGCCGCAGAGCATGTGGCCGACGGCCTGAGGATGGCGCTCGGCCACTCGCAAGAACAGCCGAAAGACCGAGACTGCGGCTGACTCATAGGCCGGCTCGCCGGTGAGCGCGGCGAGGCGCAGCAGGCCGAAGGCGGCGGCGGAGTTGCCGGAGGGGATCGGATGGTCGTCGGCATCCTTGCGCCTCGCGATCAATGCCTCGTGATCGTCGGAGGTTGTGAAGAAGCCACCGCGCTCACGGTCGTGGAAGTGCTCGATCATCAGCTCGGCGGTCTCGCGGGCGACGTCGAACCAGCGCACCTCGAAGCTGGCTTCGTAGAGGGTGAGCAGCGCCTCGACGAGATAGGCGTAGTCCTCGAGGTAGGCGTTGAGCTTTGCCTCGCCGTCCTTGTAGGTGCGCCGCAGCCTTCCGTCGGCATCGCGCATGTGCTCACAGACGAACTCAGCGCACTCGCGCGCAGCATCGAGGTAGTCGGCGCGATCCAGCGCGCCGCCCGCCTCGGCGAGCGCGGTTATCGCCAGCGCATTCCAGGAGAGCAGCCGCTTGTCGTCGAGGCCGGGCCAGACGCGCTTCGAGCGCGCCTCGTAAAGCGCCCGGCGTGCTTGGTCGAGACGCGGCGGAGGTTCGATCTCGCCGCTGCCGATCAGGTTGAGGATGTTCGCGCCCTCGAAGTTGCCCACATCGGTGACGCCGTAGTAGGCGATGACGTCGTCGGCGACCTCGGACAGCCCTGCCGCGGCGAGCACGTCGTGGATCTCGGCCGCGCTCCAAACGTAGAACTTGCCCTCGACGCCTTCCGAGTCGGCATCCAGCGCCGAGTAGAAGCCGCCCTCGCTGCCGCGCATCTCGGCCAGCATCCAGTCGAGCGTGCGCTCGCAGGTCAGGCGCCAGCGCTCATGGCCGAGCGCCTGGAACCCGTGCAGGTAAGCGCGCGCCAAGAGCGCGTTGTCGTAAAGCATCTTTTCGAAGTGCGGCACGAGCCAGATCTCATCGACGGAGTAACGGGCAAAGCCGCCCCCAAGTTGATCGTTGATCCCGCCCTTGGCCATCGCGTCGAGCGTGATCTCGACCACGTCGCTGACACCACGGGCAAGCAGCAGCTCCAGCGCCGACGCGGGCGGAAACTTCGGCGCGGCGCCGAAGCCGCCGCGATCGATGTCGGCCGACTCACGCATCGCCGCGACCGCACCATCGAGCAGACCGGCTGAAGGCTCGTCGCCCGACGCTTCGATTCGCCCGACAGCGCCGAGCTGGTCTCGGATGCGTACCGATGCGTCGCGAATGCGCTCGCGCTGGCTCAGCCACGATTGCGAGACGGCCTCCATCACCATTGCGAAGCTCGGCATGCCATGACGCTCGACCGGTGGGAAGTAGGTGCCTCCGTAAAACGGCACCGCGTCGGTGTCGAGAAACACCGTCAGCGGCCAGCCGCCGTGGCCGGTCATGCCCTGCACGGCCTCCATGTAGATCGAGTCGACGTCGGGTCGTTCCTCGCGATCGACCTTGATGCAGACGAAATGCCCGTTCATGTATTCGGCGGTCGTAGCGTCCTCGAACGACTCGCGCTCCATCACGTGACACCAATGACAGGCGGAGTAGCCGACCGAGAGCAGGATTGGGCGGTCGAGCTCCTGCGAACGTGCCAGCGCCTCCTCGCCCCAGGGATACCAGTCGACCGGGTTCTCTGAGTGCTGGCGCAGGTAGGGACTGGTCTCGTCGGCGAGCCGGTTGGCCATCGGCTGCGACGCTAGCGAACCCGTCCAACGAAGCTGTGAGACTGGCGCCCATGAGTACTGCCGCGACCGTCCCAGTCACTCGCGATCTCGACCTCGAAGGCGACGACGCTGCGCAGACGCTTCGCGAAACCGGCATCCGCCAGCTGCTTCGCGACTCGTTCAAGCGCTTTCGTCTCGCCGATGGCTTCAGCCACTCGCGAGCGCTTGCGTTTCAGTTCGTGCTCACCTTGCTGCCGGCGCTGATCGCGGTCGTCGGCTTGGCCAAGGAGCTCGGTCAGCAGGAGTTCAGCGACATTCTCAGCCAGACGTTTCGCGACCTCGCTCCGGGGCCTGCCGGGGAAGTGCTGACGAGCGCGATCGAGCAAGGGAGCGAGGGGGGTGGCGGCACGGCGTTGCTCGTCGGTCTCGCCGTTTCGGTGATAGCCGGGACCACCGCGATGGGGCAGATCGAGCGCGGCGCAAATCGCATCTACGGCGTCGAGCGCGATCGCCCGACCGTGGCGAAGTACACGCGCGCGGCGATCCTTGCGGCGACCGCCGGGTCAGCGGCAATCCTGGCGCTGGTGATCTTGGTCGCCGGCCGCGAGCTCGGCGACGCGGTCAAGGAGGTCACCGGGCTCTCAGACACGCTCGACACGGTCTGGAACATCGTCCGCTGGCCGCTCAGCGTGGCGCTCGTCATCGCCGCGATCGCGCTCATGTTCGAGCGCTCGCCCAACCGCAACCAACCCTCGCCCTCGTGGCTTGCGCTGGGGTCGGGGCTGGCGGTGCTGATGTGGTTTGCGTTCACGGCCTTGCTCGCCGCCTACATCTCTTTGAGCCAGGACTTCGGCGAGACCTACGGTCCGCTGGCGGGCGTGATCGGACTGATGCTGTGGGCCTTGCTCACGGCGCTGGCGTTATTTCTAGGTCTCGCGGTCGCAGCTCAGCTCGAAGCGGTCCGTGCGGGGGAACCGAGCCCGGGCGAGCTTCCGGAATAGGCGCGCGTCAAAACGCGCGAGGCCGCTTCGACATGCGCGCGATCCATGCGCGCAGGCTCGGATGCTCGTCGCCGAGCATCTGATGTTCGTCGAGGACGACGTGGAAGAGCTCGTCATCGGCCGGATCGCGCGAGCCGGCGTACTTGAGGAAGGGGTAGGCAATGCAATCGGCAGCGCCGAATTCGCCGAAGAGGTGGTCGCGCCCTTCGAGCAGCTGCTCGAAGACACCGAGACGACTCTGCATCACCGCGCTGTCTCGAGCGATCGCCTCGTGATCGGGACGCTCGAGCTCGAGCTCGGCCTCGATCGCGTTCGGCTCATGCTTGTAGGCGCGCTCGAACCACTCGATAAAGACGTCGAGCTCCGCCCTGCGCGCGGGCTCGGTCGCAAACAGCTGCGGCTCGGGCTGAAGCCGGTCGAGGTGGCGCATGATCGCGACCGAGTCGCTGACCACGACGCCGTCGCTCTGCTCGATCACCGGCACGAGTCCCTGGCCGCTCACCGCCTCGACCGGCGTCCTATTCGAGTAGTCGATCAGCACCGAGGTCGCCTCGATGCCCTTGTGGGCGAGCGCCAGCGCCACGCGCTCGCAGTTGGTCGACCACGGGGCGCGAAAGACGCGCAGGGATGCTCCGCCGGCCATCTCGCGACCCTAATGCAGGCCCGGTGCCGGTCGGGCCAAACCGCTCAGCCTCCCGGATAGGGAACGGCGCCCTCGGGTTCGGCGACCTCCACCGGTTGGTTGACGTCGTCGATCTCGATCAAGAAGCTGATCGTCGCACCGGTTTCGGCGATCGAGTCGGCAAGCTCTTCGACACCTTCGAGTCCGAGATCGAGCTCGATATCCAGCCTGCGCAAGAGCCGATCATCGCTGCCCGTGTTGACCTCAATCGTCGCCGAATCGACGGCGCGGGCAAGCTGCTCGTCGCTTGTCTGTTCGATCAGGGGCAGCTCGGCCGCGCCGCTGTCGGCGGCCAGGGCGACGAGGTCGTTGAGTCCCGCCGCGAGGTCGAAGTCCGACGAGAGCAGATCGGTAGAGGCACCTCCAACCTCGCCGCCGTCGGAAAGCTCAGGTTCTCCCTCGAACCAGTCGCCGACCTCGAGCTCGGTCAGCCCGCCGTCGACTGTGACTCCGCTGACCTCCTCGAGTCGGTCCTCGGGAAGCTCGTACACCGTTCCACCGGTTTCGACGTATGCACGCTCGCCAGTTGAGATCACCTCGACGGTTTCGCTCACCTCGCCGGCGATCTGCGTGTAGCGCAGCTTCGCTATCGGCAGCGAGCCGGCCGCTTCGATCGAAAATGGTCCGCTGAGCTCGAAGCCGGCGATGTTGCCGGCGACATCGCCCTGGCCCTCGGCCAGCACCTTCAGGTCGAGCTCACCGCTGCGAATCTCCCCCAGCCTTTCCGCCGTCTCGTCCAAGGCCTCCTCGGCCTCGCTCGCGCCGCAGCCGGTGGCGATCAGCGCCAGCGCGGCGAATACCAGGGCTCGCGAGCGCAACGTCAGGGTGCGGTTGTCGTCGTCGCCGGGGTCGTGGTGGTCGGCGTCGTGGTCGTCGTTGGCGCTGTCGTCGTCGTGGTCGTCGTTGGCGCTGTCGTTGTCGTCGGAGTGGTAGTCGTCGGCGCGGTCGACGTCGAGGTCGAGGTCGTGGTCGTCGGAATCGTCGTCGAACCGGTAGTCGTCACCGACTGGTCGTCATCGAAGTCCTCGTCGTCATCGCCGTCGTCTTCGTCGTCATCTCCGTCGTCGTCGTCGCCGTCGTCGTCGTCGCTCTCGATCGGCACGAGCTCCCTGTCGAGCACCTCGCGAATCTCGGAGATCAGACGCTCGAGCTTGCGTTTGAACTTGTCCAGCGACATCTCCTGGGAATCCTCGAGCAGCTCGGCGATCTCCTCACGGATCTCGTCCAGTTCCTCCAATCCGTCCTCGGAGAGCTCGAGCCCTTCGCCGCCGACCACGAACTGGTACGCGGCCGCCATCGTCTCGCACAGGGTGCAGTCCTCGTTGACCGCGACGGCAACGTTCTCCGGCGTCAGGATGTTGGGGTCGGAGACAACAAGCACGATCTGGATCGAGATGGCGATCGTGCGGCAGGACTCGCAGCTGGAGTAGGCGACCGCCGTGTTCTGCTCGTCGACGACATCGCCGGCGACTTTGCGGACGTCGAAGGCGAACTCGAAGATCGAGGAGCCATCCTCCTCGTTGATCGCGACCGCCGCATTATCAGCCTGTGCCGCCGGCGCCGTTACCGCGCCGGCCAGGCCGAGGAAGACGATCGCGAGAGCGAACAGAGTCGCGCGCAGACGCATCAGCGATGTTGCCGGGCCGCGGCTCATGGCGCCGGGGTGGTGGTTGTCGGGGCGGCCGTCGTCGGCGTCGTTGTGGTCGTCGTAGGCGTGGTCGTCTGCGTGGTTGGCGTCGTCTGCGTCGTCGGCGTCGTTGTCTGCGTCGTCGGCGTTGTCGTCTCCGTCGTCTCCGTCGTCTCCGTGTCCTCTGTCGTCGTCTCGTCCGGAGCTGCGCTGTCGGAGTCAGGGTCCGTCGACTCCTCGTCGAAGGCGGCCTCGTCGATCGCAGCGTCCTCTCCCTCTTGTGAAGAGAAGTTGTCAGGAACCGAGGGACCCTCGGCGGCGTTGCTGATCCCCGCACCGTCGGACGGCGTGTCACCCAAGCCGGGGGTGCCGCTCGTTACAGAGGAGAGGTTCTGGATGCCGCTGCCGATGGTGCCCTTCTCGCCCGGCTGAATCGGCGTGTACTCACCGTTGGGCCACCACAGCGCGGTCAGGCCGATCGCTGCGGCGGCCGTCACCGCCACCAGTGCAACGCGGCGCGCGGGACGCTCGCTGGTGCGGTTCCAGGCGGACGTGCCGAGCTTGGTGAAGCCGCGCACGGCGGTGTAGGTGATACCTGCGAGCGGCAGGGCGAGCGACATCATCTGCACCAACGAGGCCAGGACCTCGACTATCTGGCCATCGGACAGGGCAGCGCTGAACTTGTCGATCTGATCGCCGAAGGAGTCGAAGGCGGTGGCGAAGATTCGCGGCATGCTGATCACGAGCAAGCCGATCATCAGCGTCAGCGCGGGGATCAGGGTCAGCACGTAGACCCTGGTCGCAACCCGGACCCACGGCTTCAACTCCGCCACGCGCGGGTCCATCTCACGCCCGGGGATCATGCTCTGCAGGGTCGGCTTGATCCGGGTCAGCATGTCCGGTACTCCGGTCAGGTCGCTGACGATGTAATAGCCGTCGAGGCGCAGGAACGGAAGCAGCTGATGCAGCATCTCCATGTTCTGGAGCACGATCACCAGCAGCAGAGGCTCGAAGTCGGTAATGAAATACGCGGCGACGGTGAACAGCGAGAACAGCATGTTGAAGTAGATCCCGCCGAGATCGGTGCGAAGGCGCCCGCCCTTGCCGAGCCGGTAGGCGTCGGTGACGTCGGTGTAGAAAGCCGGCCAGACGATGTAGATGCCAACGCCCATTACCCCCGGCTTGGCGCCCCCGTAACGGCATGCGGTCGCGTGCCCGCACTCGTGGAAAGCGGCCGAGAGCACGATCAATCCGAACACCATCAGCAGCAGAGCCGGGTCGTAGATGACCGAGCGCGTGCTCTGGGCCACGCCGTGAATAAAGAAGAGCCAGACGTCGAGCGCGACCATTCCGCCGACGATGGCGACCACCAGCGGTCCGAAGAACAGCGGCTTGAACACCGTGGTGATCGCGTTGACGAGGCGCTCGGGAACGACCCCGGTGCGCATCTTCAGTGCCAGCAGCGGATCGACCTTCTTCAGCGGTGGGCTGGAGCCGTCGGCGTTCTTGAGGATGCCTAACGGGCGAAGCTTCTCGTCGGCGAGAAACCTGACGTCATCGGGGGCGAGCTCGCGCTTGACGCGCTCGCTCACCCTGCCGGCAATCTCGTCGAAGCTGCGCGAGCCGTCGACTTCCTCGGCAACCGCGTACAGCAGCGGCGCCATCTGGATCACCTGGCCATCGGTGCGCCTCGCGATGTAAGGGGGGTCCTTGAAGCCGGAGTCCTCGAACTTGCCGACGAGCTCAATCCCGTCGGCAAGCTGCGGCGGCCTCGAGTCTGCCCCGTTGCCTGCCGGCTCGGGCGCTTCGTCGGCTGCCCGCGTGGTGGCGCCGGCTGCTGTGTCGTCTGGGCTGGTCATCTGAGTGGGTGTGCTGAGCTGGACGGGTGCGGTGAGCCGGTGGAAGTTACTCACGGTGTGAGCACGACGAGGGGCGGCCGTAGCCGCCCCTCGTGAACTCGGTCGATCTGAGCAGGCTTAGCCGTTGCTCTGATCGATGTCGACATCCTGCGTGGCCGTGGCGTCGGCCGTCGAGTTGTCGGAGAGGATGTTCGCGGCAACCGCGGCGTTCACCGGGGCTGCGACGTTGGCGTCGATGAGTGACATCGCCGCCCGCTCGGGCAGCTCCTCGCCGGCCATCTCGTTGAGCTGCTCGCGGGTCAGCTTCTCGTACTCGCTCATTGGGGGTCCTTTCAGTTGACTTGTTGCTTGCTAGATCTGACTACAGGGCGTGCGTCAGTTGGACTGGTCGATGTCCGCGTCCTGGGTCGCATCGGCGCCTGCCGTGGCACCATCCGACAGCACGTTTGCGGCAACGGCCGCGTTCACCGGGATCGCGACGTTGGCGTCAACCAGCGACATCGCTGCGCGCTCCGGTAGTTCTTCGCCCGCGAGCTCGTTGAGCTCCTCGCGGCTCAGTGACTTGTGTTCGCTCATTGCTTCTCCTCTGGGCTCTCGCCCTGGTCGTTTTGCTCACGCTCCGCCGGCACCGCGGTGGCCTCGGAGACCTCCGTGACGCCATCTCTTTGCACCACTCGCACCTTCGATGAGACTCGCGTTCGCTGCGAGCCCCTCTCGCCGACGTTGGCGTTGACAGCGCCGGTCACCTGACCGGCGACGTTGACGTCATCGTCCTGCGACCCGAAGGCCTTGTTGATGATCTTGCGGAACTTCATTGCTTCGAGGAGACCGTTGCACGCGAAAGCAACCACGTAAACGTCGTCGATTTGGCCAAGGCGACGCAACGTCGCACATAAACCGCTTGTTCAAGCCAAGCAGCGGCGCATGGGCAAGAGGCCGTTCTGTTCGCCAGCGTCAACCAATGTTGACGAATGAGTGATCGTGCGCTAGATCTATCGCCGTGGCTGAGCCGATCCACGAACTGGCCCGCCGCGCAACCCGGCGCCAGGCACCAGGCGCGGCTCTCGCCGCGATTGGCGAGTTGCGCCGTCGCCTCGCAGACCTCGAGCGGGCCCAGGTGGTCAATGCCCTCGAGGCTGGCTGGTCGTGGTCGGTAATAGGTCAGCATCTCGGCATCAGCAAACAGGCAGCGCATCAAAAGCACCGCGCGGCTGTGGCCGAATCCGTCCAACCCGACGCCGGCGCCCGGCTGGTGATCGCAGGCGAGGCGCGAACCGCGGTGCGATTGGCGGCCGACGAAGCAACGCGCCTGGGCAGCTCTCAGGTCGGTCCCGCTCACATCCTCTTCGGAGTCCTCGAGCTGGGCTCGAGCGCGATCACGAACGAACTCGAAGCGGCAGGACTGAGCGTCGCTAGCGTTCGCTCCCAACTCGAGCGCCTCTACGGCGGCGCCAAGCGTCGGCAGCGATCACTGATCGGCGATGCCGAGCCGGCGCTCGTCGACTCTGGCTCTGCGCAGTCGGGACCTGTACCCCTGGCGGCACGCGGCCGGGCGGTTCTGGAGGGCTCCCTGCGAGAGGCTGTCAGGCTCGAGAGCAAGCGGCTCGACGCCGACCACCTCCTGCTCGCCCTGTTGCGCACGTCCTACGGGTCGGCAGCGGAGCTGATGAGCGATCTCGACCTACCGCGCGAGATGTTGGCGGCGAGGCTGGAAGCCGCACTTCGCCGCGGCTAAACGGTTTGATCGCGGATTCCGTGGTTCAAGAACAGGAAGCCGAAGCGAAACTAGTCGGGCTCCGGCGCGACTTCGGCTTCGTCGCCGCTTTCGTTTCCATCATCCTCGCCGTCCTCAGCGGGCTCCACTTCGCTGCTCTCGGGCGGTTCGGCGCCGGCAAGTACGTCGGCAACGATCGCAGGGTCGATCGGCACCGCGACGTCGGCGTGCATGGTCGACATCGCGGCCCGCTCGGGAAGGACCTCGGCCTCGAGCGCCTCGCGTTCTTCTGGCGTTAGCGGTGGCTTCCGCGGCGCGTCGTCGGCGCCCTCGTCTCCGTCTCGGCCGAACACGTCAAGCGGTGACGTCGCTTGCGAAGGCCTCGAGTGCGTCGGCGAAAGTCTGCAAGTCTGCCTCGGAGTGGGCGACCGAGAGCGTCCACTCCTCCTCCACGCCGGGGGTCATGAAGACGCCGTGGTTCATGTGGTAAAGCCACGCCAGCGTCGCCAGGTCGCCATCGACCTTGGTCAGGTAGTCGCGATACTCGCGCAAGGGCTCGGGCGAGAAGACGACGCAGCCCTTGGCACCGATCCCCGACGTGTAGCAAGGAAGCTCGTACTGCTCGATGATCTCGTCGCAGCGGCCGAGCAGCCACTCGTTCGAGCTCTCCAGCTTGGCGTAGGCGTCGCCGGTGAGCACTTGGGTCAGGGTTGCTTCGGCGGCCGCCATCACCAACGGGTTGCCGTTGAAGGTGCCGTATTGAACGACGGTGTTGTCGGCGACCGCGGCGCCGAGCTCCTCGGTCATGCCGATGGCCCCGCCCGGATAGCCACCGCAGATCGCCTTCGCCAGCGTGATCATGTCCGGGGTCACGCCGAAGCGCTCGGTGGCCCCGCCGCGAGCGATCGTCGCCCCGGTCTTGACCTCGTCGAAGATCAGCTTGACGCCGTGGGCGCTGCAAAGCTCGCGCACCCGCTCGAGATAACCCTCGACCGGCTGGATGATGTTGATGTTCATCATCGCCGGCTCCATGATCAGCCCTGCGACCCTGCCCTCGAGCTTGCCGAGCACGGACTGGAGCGCGTCGGCGTCGTTGAACGGCACCGCGCGGGTGAGCTCGGTCAGCGCCAGCGGATAGCCGGCGCCGTAGGGGACCGACCGTGGGTCGTCACGCTCGCCAAGCGCCTCCAGGGGCGGATAGACGGAGACCATGACCGAGTCGTGGTGGCCGTGATAGGAGCCTTCAATCTTCAGGATCAGGTCGCGTCCGCTGACACCGCGGGCGAGGTGGACCGCATCCATCGTCGACTCCGTGCCGGAGTTAGTAAAGCGCCACTGCGGCAGCTTGAAGCGGTCGGCGAGCTCTTCGGCGACGACGATCGAGCCATCGGTCGGTGCGGCGAAATGGGTGCCAAGATCGATCCGCGCCTTGACCGCGGCGCCGATCGTGGGGTTGGCGTGACCGACCGCCATGACGCCGAAGCCGTTGTGGAAGTCGACGTACTCGGATCCGTCAACGTCCCAGACGCGGGCGCCCTCACCGCGCTCGAGATACACCGGCCACGGGTCGTTGACCTGAAACGAGGAGGGAACGCCTCCGGGCATCACCTTGACGCCGCGCTCATAGCGCTGCTTGGAGTTCGGGGTGCGATCGGCGAGCTTTGCCAGCTCGCGATCGGTCAGCTCCTTGACCCGCTCGCGGTTGATCCGGGATGCGCCTTGGGTTGTCGCTTCAACAGTCATGCGATCAGCGTACTCCCAGTCCGCTGGGGCTCAGTCCAACGGCCGGTCTTGGCTCGGGACTTTCAGACGACCCCAGATCGCGCCCAAAGCATCGATCTCGCCTGGTTCAAGGCGGGAAAGGAAATGGCGGCGAACACCGGCGAGGTGAGCGGGCCGTGCAGCGCGCAGCTTCGCGCGCCCGGCGGGCGTGAGGAGGGCGAAGTAGCCGCGTCCGTCGTTCTCGCAGCGCTCGCGTTCGATCAGCCCCTGACCAGCGAGCCGGTCGGCGAGCCGAGTGATGCCGCTGCGGCTGAGCAGCAGCCGGTTTGCGAGCTCACCCATGCGCAGACGCTCACCCTCGGCGTCCGCCAGGTTCATCAGCACCTCGTAGGAGGAGAGCGGGAGGTCGTGGTCGCGCTCGAGTTCGAGGTCGAGCAGGGCGACCATGCGGCTGTGCGTTTCGAGCATCCCGCGCCAGGCTGCGAGCTCGCGTGCGTCGAGCAGACCTCGTTGAGCCGTGGCCGGTGTCATCGCCTCAAGGGTAGCAATGCTTGACCGGTCAACTATCTGATATAGTTGTGCTATCAACTACTTTGGCCTGTGAGGTCACCGAGAAGAGGAGAGACGATGAAGCTCGAAGGCATCCATCACATCACCGCGATCACTGGCGATGCTCAGCGAAACGTGGACTTCTACGCCGGCACGCTGGGTCTGAGGATGGTGAAGAAGACGGTGAACCAGGATGCACCCAGCGTCTATCACCTCTTTTACGCGGATGAGCAGGGCAGCGCCGGCTCCGACATCACGTTCTTCGAGTTTCGCGGCGCGCCGCAAGGTCGCGCCGGGGCGGGGATGGTTCACCGGGTTGTCTGGCGCGTTGCTGCGCCCGAAGCGCTCGACTTCTGGTCACAGCGGCTGGCGGAGGCCGATGTCGCGACGCAGCGCGACGGTGACAGCTTGCGCTTCAGCGACCCCGAGGGCCTCGACCACGAGCTCATCGTCACCACGGTCTCCGACCAGCCCCTGATCGCCGAGCACCCCGAGGTGCCGGCCGAGCATGCGCTTCAGGGCTTCCACGCCGCCCGCGCCTACCACAGCGATCCCGAGCGCAGCCGCGTATTGCTCGAGTCGCTGGAGCTCGAGCAGACCGAGGGACGCTGGGAGGCCCGCGGCTCCGATCGCGGCGGGCTCTGGTTCTACGACGAGCCCCCGGCCGAAGCTGGGATCGAGGGCGCGGGCACCGTGCACCACATCGCCTGGGCGTCGCAGATGGACGACCACGAGGGCTGGCGAGAGCGAGCGATCGGGGCCGGCGCGCGCCCGACTCCCGTGATCGATCGGTTCTGGTTTCGCTCGATCTACTTTCGCGAGCCCAGCGGCGTGCTGTTCGAGATCGCCACGCTGGGCCCGGGTTTCGGTGTCGATGAGGATGCTGAGCACCTGGGCGAAAAGCTGATCCTGCCGCCGTTCTTGGAGGATCGCCGCGAGGAGATCGAGCGGGCGCTCGTGCCGGTCACCAACCCGCGGGCCGTGGCTCGCGCGTGAGCGATCTCGTTCACCTGCTGCGCGAGCCTGCCGGCGATCCCGCCGGCGCGCTCGTGCTCAACCACGGCCGCGGCGCCGACGAGCACGACCTGCGTGGACTGCTCGACCAACTGGACCCCGACCGGCGCTTGCTCGGCGTGACCACAGGTGCCCCGTTGACCGATATCCCGCCGGGCGGGCGCCACTGGTATCGCGTGCCCGAGGTCGGGTTTCCCGATCCGGCTACGTTCCACGCCAGCTACGAGGCGCTCACCGGCTTTCTCGACCGCCTCCTAGCCGAGCGTGAGATCGCTTGGTCCGACACGGTGATCGGTGGGTTTTCCATGGGCGCCGTGATGTCGTACGCGACGGCACTGGGACCGCAGCGACCGTTGCCGCGGGCACTGCTCGCCTTCAGCGGCTTCGTCCCCACGGTCGAGCGCTGGCAGCCCGAGCTCGCCGGCCGCGAGTCACTTTCGGTGTTCATCCACCACGGCCGCCACGACCCGATCATCTCGGTCGAGTTCGCGCGCTCGGCGAAGCGTTTGCTCGAAGGTGCTGATCTTTCGGTCTCCTATCAGGAGAGCGACGCCGGACACTGGTTGCCGCCGGAGGCCGTCGCTGCCGCGAGCGAGCTAATCGTCGCAGCCTGATCGCGCAAGGCCCGCAGGCCGATGAGCGCCCCCAGCTAGGCTTGACTTGTGGTCTCGTTGCGGTTGATCGAGGGCTCGGTTCGAGGGAGTGGCGCCGCTGGGTCGGCGTTCGACGCCCCCATTGATCCAGAGCCGGACCTGCCTTCGGAGGCGGAAGCCCTAGACGCCTATTCGCGCGCCGTCTCGCTCGTCGCCGAACGCCTGGCGCCGTCGGTGGCGAGCTTGCGAATCCAGCGGCGCACACGCCGGGGCCGCACGCTCGCCGGTGCCGGCAGCGGCGTGGTCTTGACCCACGACGGCTTCGTGCTCACCTCGGCGCACGTCGTCTCGGGGAGCGATCGCGGCAGCGCTCGCTTCACCGACGGCAGCGAGTTGCGCTTCGAGGTCGTCGGCTCCGATCCACTCTCCGATCTTGCGGTGGTCAGAGTCGAGGGCGGCGATCTCGTTCCAGCCGAGCTCGGCAACGCCGAGCAGCTGCGCGTTGGCCAGCTCGTTGTCGCGATCGGCAACCCCAACGGCTTCGAGGGATCGGTCACAGCTGGCGTTGTCTCGGCGCTCGGCCGGGCGCTGCCGGCACGATCCGGCCGCACGGCCCGCGTCATCGACAACGTGATCCAGACAGACGCCGCCCTCAATCCCGGCAACTCCGGAGGCGCCCTATCCGACGGCGCGGGTCGCGTTGTCGGCGTCAACACGGCCGTGGCCGGGGTCGGCCTCGGACTGGCGGTCCCGGTGAGCCCGATCACCCAGCGGATCGTGGCCGCGCTGATCTCCGAAGGCCGCGTCCGGCGTGCCTATCTCGGCATCGCGGGCGGAACTCGGCCGCTGCCGCCGCGTGCTCGGGCCGCGACCGGTGCCGAGCGAGGTGTCGAGGTGGTTGAGGTCGTCGCCGACGGCCCCGCCGGCGCTGCGGGCGTTCGTATCGGCGACGTGCTTTTCGAGCTCGACGGTGAGCCGCTCGAGAGCGCGACCGACCTCCAGCGGCTGATGGTCGCCGAGCGCATCGGCCGCGACGCGATCGCGAAGCTTGTCCGCGACGGCACCGTGCTCGAGGTCGCCGTGACGCCGAGGGAGCTCGAGCTCTGAGTCCGTGAAGCAGCGGTTGAACCTGATCACGCTCGGTGTCGCCGACATCGATCGCGCACGACGCTTCTATGTCGACATCGGCTGGAGCCCTGATCGCGAGCCCGACGGCGAGGTGATCTTCTTCCAGGCCGGCGACATGATCGTCGCCCTCTGGGACCGAGCCAAGCTTGCCGCCGACAGCGCAGTCGAGGACTCGTCCGGCTGGGGCGGGGTGACGCTCGCGATCTGCCTCGAGAGCCGCGCCGAGGTCGATGCGGTCACAGAGGAGGCCAGGAAAGCCGGAGCGACGATCGGGCGCGAGGCCGCCGAGACCTTCTGGGGGGGTTACACCTCGATCTTCGTCGACCCCGACGGCCACCCCTGGGAAGTCGCACACAACCCGGGGTTCACCCTGACCGACGACGGTGGCGTCAGGCTCTAACCCTCGTTACCATCCGATCGATGTGCGAACGTGTGTTCGTGCGTTGGGACAACCTCACGATCGAGCAGGAAGAAGGAACCCGCCTGCCCGGTTACCGCGATCCGGCGACGATTCGGACCTTCGATGCGCCGGAGGCTCTCGGCACCCGCTTCTATGAGATGGACGCCCGCTCAGCATCAATTCGGTGCCAAAGCGCTCGCGGATGCCGTTCCGCTGGACGATCAACCCCTACCGGGGCTGCGCCACGCCTGCGTTTACCCCGTCTGCTTCGCTCGCCCAACTCACACCTATCTCGATCTCAACGCTCGCGAGGACTTCGAGCGAGAGATCGTCGTCAAGGTCAATGCGCCGGAGCTGGTGCGGGCTGAGCTGCGCAAGCCTTCGTGGCAGCGCGAACACGTCGCACTCGGAACCAACACGGATCCCTATCAATGGGTCGAGGGCCGATACAGGCTGATGGAGGGAATCTGGGCGGCGATGCGCGACTACGCCAATCCCTGCTCGATTCTGACCAAGTCGCCGCTGCTGCTGCGCGACGTCTCGCTGATGAAGGAGATCTCGGCGCGAACCGAGTTCGTCGCCAACCTCTCGATCCCAACGCTCGATGAGAAGGCGTGGCGGGCGACCGAGCCGCGCACGCCGCACCCACGCAAGCGAATCGAGGCCGTCGCCGAGCTGCGGCGGGCGGGAATCGAGACCGGAGTCCTGATCGCGCCACTGTTGCCCGGGATCAACGACTCCCCGGCGCAGGTCGAGGAGCTGATGGGCTTGCTCGGCGAGGCAGGTGCTCAGAGCATCGGCGGGATCGGCTTGCACCTGCGGGGCGAGGTGCGCGACATCTGGTTCGATTGGCTGCGCCAGTACCGCCCCGATCTCGTCGCCCACTACGAGGAGTTGTTCGGAAATGGCGCCGCGTACATGCGCAAGGACGAGCGCGCGCGGTTGGCGAAGCTGATCCGCGCTGAGCGGCCGCAAAGATTTCGCGCTGAGAAGGAGCGCAGTGGTTCTCGAGCTCGAAACGAGACCACGGAACGGCTGTCGGTGAGGGGGAAGGGCTCCGCGGAACCGGGTCGCGACGCGGATCAGCTCTCCCTACTGACGAAGCGCTAGGTCGACGCCGCCGCCGGCATCCCCGCAGCCACCGCGCGCAGCGATAACGCCACCGCGATCGTTAGCAGCGCACAAACCGCCGCAAGCACGAACGCGGCTTCGTAGCCGCCGATCGCCGCGGCCGCCCCCGCCAACAGGCTGCCGACGCCCATGCCGAGGTCGAAGAAGGCCGTGAAGGTGCCCATCGCCGCGCCGCGTCGCTCCTCTGGCACGCGGTTGATTACCAGCAGCGCCAGCGACGGAAACAGGAGGGCGAAGCCCGAGCCCATCGCGACCGCGCCAGCGATCGCCATCGGCACCGAGGTCGCGGCAGCGATCACCAGGAGCCCCGCGGCCTCGACCGTGCCGGCGCCGATGATGCAGGGGATCGAGCCGTAGCGATCGGGCAGCCCGCCGCCGAGCACCCGCATGCCGACGACGCTGGCGGCGAATGCGGCGAACACGGCAGCGCCATGGCCGATATCGCGCTCGTCGAGGTGCAAGACAACGAACGCTGCCATCGTCGCGTAGCCGACGATGGCGAGCGATAAGCCGAGACCGGGCCGCAATGCCTCGCGCGAGATCAGTCGCGTGTCGCTCTGGGCGCCGGGCTCGCGCGGCACAAATGCATGCGGAATCCGCAGCGCGATCAGCGCGGCCAGCAGCGGTGCAGCGGCGGCGAATGCCCACACCGCCTCGTAGCCGGCCGACTGCAAGATCAGCTCGCCGATCGGCGGGCCCAGTGCGAGCCCGCCCCAGATTGCCAAGCCGTAAAGGCCAATGATTCGCCCGCGCCGCTCGGGCGGGGTCATGTCGACGATCCACGCCGAGCCCGCCGTGTAGACGGCACCCTCGCCGGCTCCGAGGAACAGTCGCGAGACGATCAGCCCGCCTATCCCGGCCGGGATGAACAGCAGCAGACCCGAGATCACGGTCGAAAGCGCGCCGCAGATGACGACGAGCTTGCGGCCGCGCAGATCAGCGAGCCTGCCCGCCCACGGCCGGCAGGCGAGCCCCGTGATCGCGAAGGCGCCGGTGACGATCCCGACCTCGACCTCGTTGCCGCTGAGCTCGTTGGTGACGTAGCGCGGCAACACCGGCAAGGTCGCTCCAACCGAGAGCAACCCGAGCATGGTCACGGCAAAAATCCCGGCGAACGCCGTCTGCGACGTGGAGAGCTGTCGCCTCGGTGGGCTCATCGCCCAATGCATAGAGACAAGCGCCGGAAAATGGTTTGCCCGTCGTCGGTAGTGGTAATGGCAGGTCGAGAGCGCCCGCAAGCACGCTTCGGGCGGAGGTCCCAACGAGGGAGTAAGAGATGGCTGTGACCAGCGAAGGGGGGACGCCGCGCGAGCCCAGTGTCGACTGGGACGCGGCCGCCGAGTCACCGGAGTTTCAAGAGCTCGTGCGGCGGCGCCGGTCGTTCGTGCGCCCGGTGCTCGGATTCGTCTTCCTTTGGTACTTCGGCTTCATCGCCCTGGCGGGATATGCCCAGGACTTCATGGGCGAGCGGCTGATCGACGGTCTTACGGTCGGCTACGCGCTCGCTCTGAGCCAGTTCGTGATGACCTGGTTTCTCGGCTGGCTATATCTGCGCAGAGCCGATCGCGTCTTTGACCCGCTCGCGCGACAGGCTGCAGAGCGTGCCCTCGAGCCACGGGGTCGCCCGACACCCGGCACGGCCACGCCGAGCACCGGCGACGAGGCGGTTTCGTGATGTCCGCGCTTGATTTGGTCGCCGAAGTCAATGTCGAGGCGGTCGCGATCTTCGCCGTGGTGCTGGCAATCACGCTCGCGATCACCTACTGGGCCTCGAAGCGAACCAAGGACGCGACCACGTTCTGGGCCGCGGGACGCGGAATCACCGGCGTCCAGAACGGGTTCGCGATCGCCGGCGACTACATGTCGGCGGCTTCGTTTCTGGGCATCGCCGGCTTGATCTTCCTCTTCGGCTTCGACGGCTTTCTCTACTCGGTCGGCTTTTTGGTCGCGTTTCTGATCGTCCTGTACCTGCTCGCCGAGCGGATGCGCAACTCGGGCAAGTTCACGATGGCCGACGTGCTCTCGTTTCGCCTCAACGAGCGGCCGGCGCGGGTTGCCGCAGCACTGGGGACACTGGTCGTCGCCGGCTTCTACCTGATCGCGCAGATGGTCGGCGCCGGAGCGCTGATCGAGCTGCTCGTCGGGATCGACTTCAACATCGCCGTGATCGCGACCGGCGGATTCATGCTCTGCTACGTGATCTTCGGCGGCATGCTGGCGACCACCTGGGTGCAGATCATCAAGGCGGTGCTGCTGATGACGGCGACGATCGTGCTCTCGATCTTCGTCCTCGGCAAGATCGGCTGGAACCCGATCGACATCTTCGACAAGGCCGAGGCGCAGTCTGAGGACGGCGCGGCCTATCTCGCGCCGGGTCTGCGCTTCACCGAGCCGCTCGACACGATCTCGCTCGGGCTCGGGCTGTTGCTCGGAACCGCCGGCCTGCCGCACATCCTGATGCGGTTCTTCACAGTGCCCGACGCGAAGGCAGCGCGTTCGTCGGTGGTCTGGGCCGTCGGCCTGATCGGTGGCTTCTACGTGATGACCACCTTCCTCGGCTTCGGCGCGCGGGCGCTTCTCGGCGAGGCCGGTACGACCGGCGAGGTCGACGAGGCCGGCAACCTCGCGGCGCCGCTGCTGGCACAGAACGTCGGCGGTGGTGCCGGCACGATCGGCGGCGACGCCTTCCTCGCGATCATCGCCGCGGTCGCCTTCGCGACGATCCTCGCGGTTGTCGCGGGCCTGGTGATCTCGGCGTCGGGTGCGGTCGCCCACGATGTCTGGTCGAACGTGATCCGCAAGGGCCGCGACTCCGAGCACGAGGAGATCACGGTGGCGCGCATAGCGGCGTTCTCGATTGGAGCGATCGCGATCGCGATCGCGATCGCGGGCGGCTCCGACCTCAACGTCTCCTACATGGTCGGGCTTGCGTTCGCTGTCGCTGCCAGCGCAAACTTCCCGGCGCTGCTCCTCGCACTCACCTGGCGGCGGTTCAACACCACTGGTGCGGTCACCGGGGTGCTGGTCGGAATCGTCAGCTCGATCACCCTGGTGCTGATCGGCCCCGACGTGCGCTCCGACCCGATCGAGATCATTCCCGGCGTGCCGTTGAGCCAGCCGGCGCTCCTCTCTGTGCCACTCGGCTTCCTCGGCTGCATCCTCGGCACGCTGCTGTCGCGCGAGGAGTCACGTGCCGAGCGTGGCTACAACGAGCTGCATGTCCGCGCCGAGACCGGTCTCGGCGCCGAGGTCCCGATCGAAGGCGCGGGTTTGCGCGCGCGAAAGCCCGTGTCCCGCGAGCCGGTGGCGACGGAAACACGATCGGAGCGCTAGAAGCAGGATGATGAGCTGATGGAAGCGGCGACCGGCAAGCAGAGCGAGATCGAAGCCGAGCTGGGCGAGCTGCTCGAACGCGAGCGCTTCGATCCGCCTGAGGACTTCGCCGCCGAGGCGCTCGTCACCGACGAGTCCCTGCACGAGGAGGCCGCCCGAGATCCTCAAGCCTGGTGGGCGAAGCTCGCCGGTGAGCTCGAATGGTTCCAACAGGGCGAAACCGTCCTAGACGACTCCAATCCACCCTTTTACAAGTGGTTCACCGGCGGCAAGATCAACGCCTCGGTCAACTGCCTCGATCGTCACGTCGCCGCCGGCATCGGCGATCGCGTCGCGCTCCACTGGCATGGCGAGGAGGGCGAGCAGCGAGACGTCACCTACGCCGAGCTTCACCGCGACGTCCAGCGCCTTGCCAACGTGCTCACCGACCGGGGCATCGAGGCTGGCGACGTCGTCGGCATCTACTTGCCGATGATCCCCGAGGTCGTCGTCGCGATGCTCGCCTGTGCGCGCATCGGCGCGCCGCACAACGTCGTCTTCGGCGGCTTCTCGCCCTCGGCGGTGAAGGAGCGAATGGAGTTCTCCGAGGCCAAGGCATTGATCACCGCCGACGGCGCCCGGCGCAAGGGCAAGGTCGCCGAGGTCAAGCCGGCCGTCGACGACTTCCTCGGTGAGGTGCCCTCGATCGAGACCGTGATCGTCGTTCGCAACACCGATTCCGAGGTCGAGATGACCGATGGCCGCGACGTCTACTACGACGAGGCAATCGATGCAGCCGACGACGAGTGCGCACCGGCCGAGCTCGACGCCGAGCAGCCGCTGTTCATCCTCTACTCGTCGGGATCGACGGCGAAGCCGAAGGGGATCCTTCACACCACGGGCGGCTATCTCGCCGGCGTCGCCTGGACGACCAAGTACGTCTTCGACGTCAAGCCCGAATCCGACGTCTACTGGTGCTCGGCCGACGTCGGCTGGGTCACCGGCCATTCCTACATCGTCTACGGGCCGTTGATGAACGGGCTCACCTCGGTCATGTACGAGGGCGCTCCCGACTATCCCGACCGCGACATTTGGTGGCAGCTTTGCGACCGCTACGGGGTGACGATCTTCTACACCGCGCCGACGGCGATCCGCGCCTGCATGAAGTGGGGCTCGGACTATCCCGGCAAGCACGATCTATCGAAGATCCGCCTGCTCGGCACGGTCGGCGAGCCGATCAACCCGAAGGCGTGGCTTTGGTACTGGAAGGTGATCGGCGGCGAGCGCTCGCCAGTGGTCGACACCTGGTGGCAGACCGAGACGGGCCACATCATGATCACGACGCTGCCGGGGGCTCAGTACTCCAAGCCCGGCTCGGCCGGCAAACCGCTGCCGGGAATCGTGGTCTCGGTCGTCGACGAGGAGGGCGAGGAGACCGGGACCGAGCAGGGCCTGCTCTCGATCCGCGAGCCGTGGCCGGGGATGCTGCGCACGCTCTACAAAGACGACGAGCGCTACGTCGAAACCTACTTCTCGAAGTTCGGGCGCGAGACCTACTTCGTCGGCGATGCCTCGCGCAAGGATGAAGACGGATACATCTGGGTCATCGGTCGCGTCGACGACGTCATCAACGTTTCCGGCCACCGGCTGTCGACGGCCGAGGTCGAGTCGGCGATCGTCTCGCATCCCAAGGTCGCCGAGGCGGCTGTGATCGGCCAGGCAGATGAGGACACGGGGCAATCGATCTGCGCCTTCGTCACGCTCGAGGGCGAGCTCGAGGGAGACGACGAGCGGGTCGCCGAAATCCGCGAGCACGTCGCCGACAAGATCGGCAAGCTGGCGCGCCCAAAGCGCGTCATCTGGGCCGACGATCTGCCAAAGACGCGCTCGGGCAAGATCATGCGCCGCCTGCTGCGCGACATCGCCGAGGGCCGCGAGCTCGGCGATGTGACCACGCTGCGCGATCCCGACATCGTCAAAGAGCTCGACGAGGTGGTCAAAAAGCGGGCCAAGGAGGGCGACGGCGAGTAGGGAACGGTTGTCGGTTGCAGACTCAGGACCGGCTGGCTAGGTTGGCGGGGAAGGGGACACCAGGGGGCATGTGGAGGACGGGTCGATGGGCATCACGTTGAGGCGGGCTTGGACGATGACTTCGGCCTCGGTGGGTGCGTTGCTGGCGGCCGCGGTTCTTGTGCCGGCCGCCGCGCAGGCCGTCGCCGTGATCGGCGAAAGTGACACCGCTCCCGAGGCCTTCGACACGCGTCCGGCTGTCGCGCCCGGCTCCGCCCTTCGTGGCGCCGCCAACTCCCTCTCCGGCGCCGAGGTCACCTACGACCGCTTCGGCTCGCCGCGAATGTTGATCGCCTACGACGGCTGGCTGGCCAGTGGATACAGCGGCGACGCCGTCGAAGTGGCCCGCCAGTTCCTGACGGAGAATGCGGCCGCGTTCGGCCTTTCCGCGGGCGAGGTCGACGGGCTCGAGCTGGTAAACGACTCCCAGCTCACGGGCAGCGACGCGCACGCCGTGCTTTTGCGACAGCGCTTCGGCAACCTTCCAGTCGTCGGTGGCGGCATGGTCGTCGTCGGCGTCAGCGGCGCCAATGTTGCCTCGGCTGCTTCGACTCTGACGCAGAGCCCGGGCCTCAGCGGCACGCCCGCACTCAGCCCCAGGGAGGCGTGGCAGACCGCGGCCTCCGGCGGTGAGGTCGAGCTGGCGCCGGCAGAGCTCGACTCCGCTGGTCGTAGCAAGGGTTTCGACCGCTTCGACGCGAAGCCTCTCAACGCCGAGCAGCAGGTGCGCCTCGCGGCGCTGCCGATGCCCGGCGCTACCGCCAGGCGCGTCTACGAGGTCAACGTCGTCGACAACGGCGCCGTTCCGGTCGCGTTTACGGCCTACGTCGACTCCGAGACCGGTGAGGTGATCCGCCGCGTCAACCGCCTCGACCAGCTCGCCGACGAGCCGCGCTGGAAGTACTTCGACAACATCCCGCCGCTCGACCCGTCAGATCCCCCCGATAGCCGGGTGATCGGCTGCTTCCCGCAGGTGTTCACGGGCACCGTCCAGGCAGGCTGTGAGGTCGACGAGCGCTCGACCGCGGCGGCGGCCGGTGAACCGCCGATGCCCTGGGACCGCCGCGGACTATTGCCCGGCAACACGACGAGCGGCAACAACGCGGACACGGCGCTCTCGGCGGCAAGCCCGCTGACTCCCGGGCCTGACCGCGCCTTCCGGCCGGTGAGCGCCACGCGGGACTACATCTCCCCATTCGCGAACCAGTGGCTTGCGAGCAAGTGCAATACGCCTGGCGTCATCGCCGGCGGCACGCCGACGCCGCTCTCAGGCCCCGTCGTCAACGGCGACCGACAACAACGACATCAACGCGGCGATCATCTCGCTGTTCGCCAACCACAACCACATGCACGACTGGTCCTACAACCTCGGCTTCACCGAGGCCAACTACAACATGCAGGTCAACAACTTCGGTAAGGGCGGCGCCGGAGACGATCCGGAGCTCGGCGACGCCCAGGCCGGCTTTGCCAATGGCGGCGCGCCGACTTTCACCGGCCGCGACAATGCCAATCAGATCACCTTCGGCGACGGCATTCCGGCGATCACCAACATGTATCTGTGGCAGCCGATCGCCAGTTCCTTCTATCCGCCCTGCGTCGACGGCGACTTCGACATGTCGGTGATCGGCCACGAGTACACCCACGCGATCTCCAACCGCATGGTCGGCGGCCCCGAGAACGGGCTCACCAGCTCCGCCGACGGCCAGGCGCGGGCGATGGGAGAGTCGTTCTCCGACCTAACCGCGGTCGAGTTCCTGCAGGAGTACGGGCTCTCGCCCGTCGATGACGAGAACCCGTTCGCGGTCGGGCCCTATGTCACCGGCTCGAAGCAGAAGGGCATCCGCAACTACGCGATGGACGACAGCCCGCTCAACTTCTCCAACGTCCAGGGCTACGACGGCAGCGGCATGGGTAGCCCCCATGACGACGGCGAGATCTGGAGCGCGGCGAACTTCGACATCCGGGAGGCGCTGCTGGCGAAATACCCTGGCACCCCCGCCCAGCAGCTCACCTGCGCTGAAGGCCAGAGCCCGGTCGAGCAGTGTCCCGGCAACAGGCGCTGGATGCAGCTCGTCTTCGACTCCTACTTGCTGATGCCGCCTGACGGCGCGGTCAGCATGCTCGAGGCGCGCGATGCTCTGCTCGCCGCCGACGTGATGCGCGGCGGGTCCAACCCGGGATGGGAGACCAATCAGGTAGAGATCTGGGATGCCTATGCGAGGCGCGGGTTCGGCGACGGCGCTTCGTCTGCCAACCCCAACGACGCCGGGTTCGACGGCGACACCGACGACCCCGACCCGATCCCGAGCTTCACCTCACCCCTGCGCAGCGATGAAGTCACACTCACCTTCAAGCCTGTCGATGCTGACGCCTCAGGTCCGCCGATCGCTGGCGCGGAGCTCTTCGTCGGTGATTACGAGGCAAACGTCACCCCGGTCGCCGACACCGATCCGGCGACGAACCTCGACGCTACCGTCGAGCTTCTGCCCGGCACTTATTCGTTCGTCTCGAGGGCGGATGGCTTCGGTGCGCAGAAGTTCACGACCGACATCAGCGCGGGCCCGGCACTCGACTTAAACGTGGAGATGCCCACGAATCAGGCGTCGACGGCCAACGGCGCAGTTGCGAGCGGCGACGGCGTCAATCAAGCGCTGCTGGTCGATGACACCGAGGAGACCGACTGGGCGGCCATCAACCGGACACCGGACGCGGCCGGCGCTCAGGTCACCGTCGATCTTGCCGGTGGTGAGCAGCTCGTCGAGCGAGTCAACGTCAGCGCGCTCTTGCGCGGGCCCGACGAGGGCGACGACCAAGACGACCCGGGCAGCCAGAACCGGTTCACCGCCTTGCGCCAGTTCGAGCTTCAGGCATGCACCGGCGAGACTGCCAGCGAGTGCGATGAGGCAGTTGAGTTCACGAGCTTCTTCATCAGCGATCCCGACGCATTCCCGGGCGACGTCCCGCGCCCGCTGGCGCCCGACATGAACCTGCGTTCGTTCAACGACTTCCCCGACGACGATGGCGACGCACGTCCGCATGGTCGTGGTGACCAACCAGTGTCTCGGCAACCCGATATTCATGGACAACACGCTCGACAACGACCCGTTGTCGAACTCTGACTGCCGGCTCGGCAATCCGCCGCTGGTCGCGCGCTCCGACCGCACGGTGCGCGCTGCCGAGCTGCAGGTGTTCTCGAGTGCTCCGGCGACGACCGTGACGCCGACGCCTCCAAGCGACTCCGGTGGCGGCGACGGTGGCGGCACCGGCGGTGGCGGCGGTGGCGGCGGCGGCGGAGGGACCGGCAATTACGGCGAGCCCGGGGCCTGCGAGACGGTGCTCGAAGGCTCGAAGAGCGCCGAGACGCTGAAGGGAACCAGTGCGAGTGAGCGCGTGCGTGGTCGCGGTGGCTCCGACCGCCTCGATGGGCGCGGTGGTAACGACTGCGTCAACGGCGGCGGCGGGCGCGATCGCGTGCAGGGCGGCCCCGGCCGCGACAGGGTCGCCGGCGGTCGTGGCAAGGACCGGATCAAGGGCGGAGATGGCAATGACACCATCCGCGCTCGTCTCGGCGCTGCCGATCGGATCGATTGCGGGCCCGGCAAGGACAAGGCAATCATCGGCCGCGGCGACAAGGTCCGCCGCTGCGAGAAGGTCAAAAAGGGTCAGGCCTAACCGGGTCTGCGGCCTCGGCTTCGGCTATCGCCGCCGTCTCCGGCTCGGCAACGCCGACGATCGTGTCCGCAGGCGCGTCCTCGCGTCGCGACAGCGCGATGAAGGGCAGCGCCAGCGCCGAGATCCCGGCGCTGAGCAGATACGACGACGCGTAGCCGTAGACATCGGCCGCCTTGCCCAGCACCGGCTGAGCCCAGACGCCGCCGGTCGAACTCATCAGCGAGTCGAAAGAGAGGATCGTGGCGCGCTGCTTGGACGGGATCATGCCGTTGATGTAGGCCTGGCGAATCGGCATCATCGCGGCGAACAGCAGCCCCCACGCGACGATCAGGCCGATCACGGCGTAGAAGTCGTCGACGAGCCCGATCAGCGCCAGCGAGGCGACGCTGAGCACCTCGGCGGCGATCAGCGCTGATGTGCGGCGGCGAAAGAGGCGCCGGATACGCGGCGCGGCGATGCCGCCGAGGATCTGGGCTCCGGCGACGATCGCCGCGACCAGTCCGGCCACCGTGTAGGCCTCGGGATCGCCGTAGAGCTCGAGTAGGTAGGGCTGAAGCGCGTAGAAGGCGTAGATGCCGACGCCGCCCGTGAACAGCGAGCTCAGCATCAGCCACTTCACCGCCGGCACCCTCCAGCCGAACTCGACCGAATCGCCGACGATCTTTCGCATCTCGGCTACGGGCCGCCGGCCTTTTGCGGGAGTGAAGCCGGTGTCGCGCATGAGCCTGAAGGCGACGACGAACATGACAACGAGGACACCTGCCCGAATCAGGAACGGCACCCCGAGGCTGGTCACCTGGGCGATTACGCCGCCGGCGACCGAGCCACTCAGCATCGCGATTCCCGAGACGATCTGGCCACGGCCAAACACCGTCTCGAGCTCTCCCGTGAACCCGGTCGCGTCGAGCGCATCGACCAGCCACGCCTCGACGGCGCCCGAGAAGAAAGTGAAGCCGAGCCCGAGCAAGATCGAGACGACCGCCCATTGCCAAAACGGCGCCTCGAGCTGCCACAGCAGCACGTAGAGCAGCGTCGAAACCGTCAGGGTCACCGTCCCCAGCAGGTAGGAGGCCCGGCGCCCGACCGTGTCGGCGACGACGCCGGTCGGGACTTCGAACAGCACCATGCCGGCGGTGAAGAACGCGTTCGCGGCGAAGGCCTCGGTGTTGGAGAGCCCGGCGTCGAGCAGGAAGATCGTGTTGATCCCCCAGATGAACGAGGCAGCCAGCGTGTTGCCCAGCATCAGCAGCAGGTACGTGCGCTGGATCGAGCGCGGCGTCGGCACCGAGATCACGTTACGGCGTCGGTTGCTGGAGATCCGATCTCAGCTCGGCGCGCTTGACCTTGCCGCTTGCGGTCCTCGGCAGCTCGGCCACGAAGTCGACGATCCGGGGGTACTTGTAGGGCGCGGTGATCGACTTGACGTGGTCCTGCAGCTCACGCGCGAGCTCGTCCGATGGCTCGCGGTCGCGGGTGACGACGACGGCGCGCACGATCGAGCCGCGCTCAGGGTCGGGCGCCGCCACAGCGGCGGCGTCGGCCACGGCGGGGTGGGTCGAGCAACGCCGACTCGACCTCGAACGGCCCGATCCGATAGCCCGCCGAGACGATCAGGTCATCGTCACGTCCCTCGTAGTACAGGTAGCCGTCGTCATCGGCGCGAACGACATCGCCGGTCGACCACCACTCGTCGCTGGGGGGCTCGGCGTCGATATAGCCGGCGAAGAAGGTGGGACACAAGGCGACGCGGAGCTCGAGGATCTCGTCGCGGACGCGAAGATCAAAGCCAGGAAGCGCCCTGCCCATCGAGCCCTCGCGAACGCGGTCGCCGACGAGGTTGCCAGTGAGCTGGCCGGTCTCGGTCTGGCCGTAGCCGTCGTGGATGTCGAGGCCGAGCCCGTCGCGAAACGCCGCGAGCACCTCGGGGTTGAGCGCTTCGCCCGCCGAGACCATGCGCCGCAGCGACTTCACCGGGCGCAACTCGGTGCGCTTTGCGAGCACGCGGTACTCGGTCGGCGCCTGGCAAAGGACCGTGACGCCCTCGCGCTCGGCCAAGGCCAGGCGCGAGTCGGGATCGAAGCGCGCGTCGACGATCATCGCCGCGGCTCCGCACAGCCACGGCGCCAAGAACACGTTTCGCGCCGACTTCGACCACCCGGTCGCTGTCGTACACCAGACGAGGTCCGTCTTCTTCGCGCCGAGCCAGTGCTCGGCCTGCGCCCGATTGCCGGGGATATAGCTGTGCGCTGTGAAGCGCGGCGCGTGGTTCGCCCGTCGTGCCCGAGGTGAAGACGATCAGGACCGGGTCATTCGGCGCGAGGTCGGCGATCTCCGCCGGTGTCTCCTGGGCGAGATCTTCGTCGAGCACACGCTCGACATCGGCGATCGTCATCGCCTCGATGCCCGACGGCAGCTCGCCGAGCAGATCCTCTTCACCGACACACAGAGCGGGGTTGGCGATCGCAGCGCGCAGCTCAAGGTCCTTGCGCCGAAGCTGGGTGCTGCACGGCAGCACTATGGCCCCCATGCGCCAGCAGGCGAGCATCGACAGCACCCATTCGAGCCGGTTGCCAACTAATGTCATGACGACGTCGCCTCGGTTCACGCCGCGTGCGGCGAACGCGCCCGAGAGCCCCGCCGACATCGCGATCAGCTCGCCGAAGTGCCATACGCGCCGCTCACCCTCGCGGTCGATCTCGACCAGCGCCGGCCTCGATGCGGGGAACTGCTCGAGGATGTCTTTGATCACGTTCAAGCGCGGCTATTGTGGCGACCAACGACCACCGAGGAGGACGCGATGGGAACAAGGACGAGCCACGACCCGGGAACCTTCAGCTGGGCCGATCTGCAGACGAGCGATCAAGAGGCCGCGAAGGGCTTCTACGGCGAGCTCTTCGGCTGGGAGTTCGAAGACATGCCCGCCGGCCCCGGTACGACCTACTCGATGGCGAGCGTCGACGGCAGCGTGGCCGCGGCGATCGCCCCGCTTCAGGCTGAGGACCCCGGCCCGCCGCGTTGGAACAACTACGTCACCGTCGAGGACGCCGCAGCGACTGCCGCGAAAGCCGGCGAGGCAGGCGGCTCGGTGATGATGGACGCCTTCGACGTCTTCGAGGCCGGCCGCATGGCGGTCATCGCGGACCCGACGGGGGCCGTCTTCTGTGTCTGGGAACCGAAGCAGCGCATTGGCGCCGAGGTCGTCAACGAGATCGGCGCGCTCACCTGGAACGAGCTAGCGACACCCGATCCCGCTGCGGCGGCGAGCTTCTACACCGAGGTCTTCGGCTGGGGGAACGACGAGATGGACACGGGCGACGAGCCGTCCTACACGGTGATCCAGGTCGGCGACCGCGCCAACGGCGGCATCCGCGAGCAGAGCGAAGAGGAGAAGGCGCAAGCGCCGGCCTACTGGGTTCCCTACTTCGCGGTCGAGTCGGTCGACGCCACCGTGGCGCGTGCCGGCGAGCTCGGCGGCAGCGCGATGATGGAGCCAATTGACGTCCCGATGGGCGGCGGCGGGCGGATAGCCGCCCTGCACGACCCCCAGGGCGCGATGTTCTGCCTGTGGCAGGGCGAGATGGACGACTGAAGCGCCGACCGCGCTCAGCGCCGCAACTCGGTGCCGTCGTAGAGCTTGCGGACGACTACGGTGCCGGCCGGCGCAGCGTCGAGGCAGAGCTCGCAGAGCACGCACTCGTCGAGGTTCTTGCGCACGACCTCGGTGCCAGTGTCGGTGGCGCTGAAGATGTCGACCGGGCACACCTCCGCGAGTTTCTTCGCGATCGCCGGGTCGGCGGCGGCGTCGCCCGAGACCTCGACCTCGATGAAGGTTCCGTCTAGGTCGCTCACGCGGAGGCCTTCTCGAGCTTGGACTTGACGACATCGGGGATCTCGTGGATGCGCTCGACGACGGGAATCCCGGCCGCCTCGAGGCGGGCGATCTTCTCGGTCGCCGAGTCCTCGGCGCCCTCGACGATCGTGCCGGCGTGGCCGAAGCTCATGCCTTGCATCTCGGCGTCGTCCATGAACTTGCCGGCCATGAAGGCGACGATCGGAAGCTTCGAGTCGTTGGCCTGGCGCCAGTCGACGAGCTCGGCCTCCATGCGCCCGCCGGGCTCGGTGTAGATGACGATCGCCTCGGTCTGATCATCGGCCTCGAACAGCGGCATCAGCTCGGCGTAAGTCGAGCCGATGATCGCGTCGCCGCCGATCGAGACGGCGGTGGAGACGCCGAGGCCCGCGGCGGTAAGCGTCGAGGAGATCTCCGTGGTCATCCCGCCCGAGCGCGACATCACGCCGACCGGGCCCGGCGAGTAGGCCTTGGCGGCATCCTTTGCCGGGCCGCCGATGCCGCCCATCTTGGCAACGCCGGGGACGATCAACCCGAGGCAGTTGGGGCCGATGATGCGGGCGTCGTGCTCGGCGGCTAGTTCGACCATCTGGGCGACGTCGGCGCGGGGGATGCGCTCGGTGACAATCACGATCAGCTTCACGCCGTTGACGATCGCCTCGAGCACTGCGTCCTTGGTGAAGGCGGGGGGGACGGTGACCACGGCGCCGTCGGGAGCGGAGCCGTGGTGCTCAACCACCTGCTCGACCGTGTCGAAGACGGGCACGCCGTGGACGTCGCGGCCCTTGCGACCGGGGGTTACGCCGCCGACGATCTTCGAGCCGAAGTCGAGGCACTCGCGGGTCAGATTTACCGCCTCGCGCCCGGTGATGCCCTGGACGATGAACGTGAAGTCCTGGTCGAGGAGGATGCTCATGCGCCGCCACCTTGGATCTTCGCCACTGCCGCCCCGGCCGCGTCCCACATCGAGACGGAGCGATCGGCGTACTCAACCCCGTAGCGCTCGAGGATCTTGTAGCCCTCTTCCTCCCAGGCGCCGGGGATGCGGAATATCGCGATCGTCTCGGCCGGGTCCTTGCCGAGCTCGAGGCAGGCCTTGATCACCCCGCGGGCGACGATGTCGACGCGGGTGTTGGAGACGATCGACATCATCACCGCGATCTTCTCGACGCCATCCTTCTTCAGCACCTCCATCGCCAGGCCCTTCGCCTTGGCGACCGAGGGATTACCGCCGATCTCGGCGTAGTTGGCGGGCTTGCCGCCCTGGCTGCGAACCGCGTCGGTCAGCGTCAGCGAGCCGCCGCCGGCGCCGATCACGAGGCCGAGGTTGCCGCTGAAGCCGTGGTCTTTGCCCTGGATCACGCCGCGGTGGTCGGCGGCGTCGATCGCCACCACGTTGCGCTCGAAGTCGCTCGGTTCGTAGAGCTCACGCGGCTCGGAGAGGTCGACGCCGATCTCGGTCAGCATCCCCTTATGGCGGCCGACCGCCTCATCCTCCATCTCCATGTGGGCGTCGAGGGCGACGAAGGAGCCATCGGCGAGGCGGGCGAGCGGGTTGATCTCGGCCAGCGTCATGTCGTAGTCGCGCTGCAGCCGCGCCAGGCGGGCGAGGACGGCGGTCGCGCGGTTGAGCTCGGAGCCGGTCATGCCGCACCGCGCTACCGCCTGCTTTGCCTCGAAATCGGCGATCGGATGCAGGTTGGAGAGATGACCGCGCCCGACATGGTCGGGGTGCTCCTCGGCAACCTGCTCGATGTCGATCCCGCCCATGTCGCTGAACAGCATCATCGGCCGCTTCGCACGGCCGTCCCAGAGCACCGCGGCGTAGTACTCCTGCTCGATCTCTGCCTTCGGGTCGACCAGGACCCCGACCGGGAGGTGACCGCCGATCTCGAGCTCGAGGATCGCGGCGGCATGAGCCTCGGCCTCCTCGGGGGTGTCGGCGAACTTGACGCCGCCGGCCTTCATTCGACCGCCGGTGAGCACCTGGGACTTGATTACGGTCGGTCCGCCGATCTCGGCGGCCGCTGCGCGGGCCTCGCCGGCGGTGGTGCAGAAGCCGTACTCGGTTACCGGGATCCCGGCGCGCTCGACTATTCGGCGTGATTCGTATTCGTAGAAGCGCATGACGCTGAAGGCGCGGCGTTATCGATGCCGCGGGGCGGGAACCCTACCCCACAGCCACCCACGACGAAAGGCCGAGCTTGCGCGCAACGATCCTCAACTGCACTCTGAAGAAGTCGCCCGAGAAGTCCAACGGGGAGGCTCTCGCCCAGGTCGTGGTCGATGCATTGGCAGACCACGACGTCGAGAGCGAGATCATTCGCCTGGTCGACCTCGAGATCCCGTTCGGGGTCGAGTCGGACATGGGCGACGACGATGAGTGGCCCGGTGTACGCGAGAAGATCCTCGCATCCGAGATCCTGATCTTCGCCGTGCCGACCTGGCTCGGCCAGCCCTCGGCCGTGGCCAAGCTCGCGCTCGAGCGCATGGATGCCTTCATCTCCGAGACCGATGACGAGGAGCGCCCGGTGGCCTACAACCGCGTCGCCGGTGTCGTCAACGTCGGCAACGAAGATGGCGCCCACCACGTGATCATGGAGGTCAACGGCGCGCTCGGCGACATCGGCTACACGATCCCCCCGCAGTCGTTCACCTACTGGAACATGGGACCCGGGCCCGGACCGCAGTACGTCGAGACCGACCACGGGCACGACTACGCCGAATCGACAGCGAAGACGATGGCGCAGAACCTCGTCTCCGTGGCAAAGGCGCTCGAGGCGAGCCCGCTCGGGCCGCCCCCGTCCGACGACTAGCACCAGCGCATAGGATCGCGTTGCGATGCAGCGCGGCGATTTCAGCTCTCAGCAGGCTGATGTCGTCGTCGTCGGCGCTGGGCTGGCCGGCCTTGCGGCGGCGCGCGCCCTACGGGCGGCAGGGCGCGACGTCGTCGTGCTCGAAGCTCGAGATCGGGTCGGGGGCCGCACGCTGAATGAGCCGATCGGCGACGGCAAGGTGGTTGAGATCGGGGCACAGTGGGTGGGCCCGACGCAGGATCGCGTCAACGGCCTGATCGCCGAGCTCGGGCTGGAAACCTTTCCGACCCACGTCAGCGGAGCCAACATCTTCGAGCGCGGCGGGCGCATCGGCCGATACGACGGCACGATCCCCAAGGTCAACCCGGTCGGACTGGCCGAAGTCGGACTACTGCTGCGGCGCCTGAACGCGATGGCGGCGAGGGTGCCGCCCGAAGCCCCCTGGCAGGCGCCAAAAGCGGCGGAGTGGGATTCGCAGACGTTTGCGTCATGGATGAAGCGCAACGTCCGCACGAGCGTCGCGCGCGACATCCTGCGCTTGGCGATCATCGGCGTCTGGGCTGCCGAGCCGCGCGACCTCTCCCTGCTTCACGTCCTCTTCTACATTCGCTCTGCCGGATCGATCGAGCTCCTCACAGACGCCGAGGGCGGCGCCCAGCAAGACCGCGTCGTTGGCGGCTCGCAGCTGATCTCACTGCGCATGGCCGAGCAGTTCGGCGCCGGGGTCGTCGAGCTCTCGACGCCGGTTCGCGCGATTCGCCACAGCGAGGCCGGCGTCTCCGTCGTGTCCGATCGGCTCACGGTGAGCGCGAAGCGCGCGATCGTCGCGATCCCACCGACCCTTGCCGGACACGTTGCCTACGCGCCGGCTCTACCCGCCGTGCGCGACGGACTTTCTCAGCGCATGGCACAGGGAAGCGTCGTCAAGTGCATGGCTGTCTATGAGCGCCCGTTCTGGCGCGAGCGCGGTCTCTCGGGGGCCGTCACAAGCGTCACCGGCCCGGTTTCGGTCGGCTTCGACAACTCCCCGCCGGAAGGCAGCCCGGGGGTCCTGCTGGGCTTCCTCGAGGGGCGCGCGGCGCGTGAGGCCATGGACCGCAGCCGCGAAGAGCGCCGCGAGATCGTCGCCGAGTGCTTCGGGCGCTTCTTCGGCCCCGAGGCCGCCAAGCCGATCGACTACGTCGACCGCGCCTGGGGTGCGGAGGAGTGGTCTCGCGGTTGCTACGGCGGTTTCATGCCGCCCGGCGCCTGGACCGACAACGGGGCCGCTCTGCGCACGCCGATCGGGACGATCCACTGGGCCGGGGCCGAGACCGCCACGGTCTGGAACGGCTACATGGACGGCGCGGTCTCGTCGGGCGCTCGCGCCGCGGCCGAGGTGCTCAACGCGATCGCCTAGGCGATCGCGTCAGCGATCAAAGCCGTCGCGGCGTCGGACCCCCGGTGAATGCCCGGTAGATCAGCAGCGCGATGATCGCGCCGATTATCGAGCCGATCAGCCCGGACGCTTGCAGCGATCCCTCGCCAAAGTCCTTCTCGAAGATCACGTAGCCGAGAAAACCACCGATGAAGCTGCCGATGATGCCGAGGATGACCGTGCGCAGGAAGCCGATCTTGTCCGGCCCCGGCACGAGCAGGCGAGCCAAGTAGCCGGCGATTACGCCGATGACAATCAGATAGACGATGAGACCGAACATGGGCCTTCCTTCCAAGAGGGTGAACGCTGCCCCCTGTAGTCCCCGCGGCGAAGGCTCGTAAACACGGTGGCGCCGCGAGGCCGCCGGGTCAGGCACAATTGCTCTCCGTCCTTTAGGGGCAGGGACGCGACGAGACATCCAACGCGCACGCGAACAAGGAGTTGAAGCGCAACTTGAGCGAAACGACGGCGACGCCGCAGCAGTTGACCGACAATCCGAAGCTGATCTCCTGGGTGGAGGAGATCGCCGACCTTACCCAGCCGGACTCGATCCACTGGTGTGACGGCAGCGCCGAGGAGTACGAAAGCCTCTGCCAGGAGCTCGTCGACGCCGGCACCTTCCAGCGTCTCTCCGACGCCAAGCGCCCCAACTCCTACCTGGCCCGGACCGACCCCTCGGACGTCGCCCGCGTCGAGGACCGCACCTACATCTGCTCGGAGAAGGAGGCCGACGCCGGGCCGACGAACAACTGGACCGACCCGGCGGAGATGCGCGAGCAGATGAACGGCATCTTCGCCGGCACGATGAAGGGCCGGACGATGTACGTGATCCCGTTCTCGATGGGCCCGATTGGATCCGACAAATCCCACGTTGGCGTCCAGCTCACCGATTCGCCCTACGTCGTCGTCTCAATGCGGATCATGACCCGAATGGGAGTGTCCGCGCTCGAGATGCTCGGCGAGACCGGCGAGTTCGTTCCCTGCGTGCACTCGATCGGCGCTCCGCTCGATGACGGTGAGAAGGACGTCCCCTGGCCGACCAACGCCGAGGAGAAGTACATCGTCCACTACCCCGAGACTCGTGAGATCTGGTCATACGGCTCGGGTTACGGCGGCAACGCCCTGCTCGGCAAGAAGTGCTTTGCCCTTCGGATCGCGTCGATCATGGCCCGCGACGAGGGCTGGATGGCCGAGCACATGCTGATCTTGAAGCTGACCTCGCCCGAGGGCGAGGTCAAGTACGTAACCGGCGCTTTCCCCTCGGCGTGCGGCAAGACCAACCTGGCGATGCTGATCCCAACGCTCGAAGGCTGGGAGGTCGAGACCGTCGGCGACGACATCGCCTGGATGAAGTTCGGCGACGATGGTCGCCTCTATGCGATCAACCCCGAGGCCGGCTTCTTCGGAGTCGCCCCCGGCACAGGTCATCGCACCAACCCGAACGCGATGGCTGCGATCGAGAAGAACACAATCTTCACCAACTGCGCGCTAACCGACGACGGAGACGTCTGGTGGGAGGGGATGACAGGCCAGCCGCCGGACCATGCGCTCGACTGGCACGCAGAGGACTGGACACCCGAGTCCGACGCCCCCGCCGCTCACCCCAACGCCCGCTTCACCGTTCCGGCCAACCAGGCTCCTTCGATCGCCGCCGAGTGGGAAGAGCCCGAGGGAGTGCCGATCGACGCCTTCCTCTTCGGCGGTCGCAGGGCCAGCGTGGTACCGCTGGTGCGCGAGGCATTCGACTGGGAGCACGGCGTCTTCTGCGGCGCGACGATGAGCTCGGAGATGACCGCGGCCGCTTTCGGCGAGGTCGGCAAGCTGCGCTTCGATCCGTTCGCGATGCTGCCGTTCTGCGGTTACAACATGGGCGAGTACTTCAAGCATTGGCTCGAGATCGGCGCCCGAGGCGATACCGAGAAGCTGCCGCGGATCTTCTACGTGAACTGGTTTCGCAAGGACGCCGACGGCAAGTTCGTCTGGCCCGGCTTCGGCGAGAACAGCCGGGTTCTCGAGTGGGTGTTTCGCCGCTGCAACGACAAAGCTGAGGCGACCGAGACTCCGATCGGTCTCGTGCCGGCCCCAGGCGAGCTCAACCTCGACGGGCTCGACGTCGGCGACGCGGAGATGCGCGAGCTGACCACGGTCGACGAGGACGCGCTGCGCCAGGAACTACCTCAGGTCGAAGAGCACCTGGCGAAGTTCGGCGACCAGCTCCCGGCCGAAATCACGGCACAACTCGAGGCGCTCAAACAGCGGCTCGGCTAGTTCGGCGGTTTAGTGCCGGCGAACGGGGATTTAGGCCCCTCCTGGGTGTCTGAATCGACGTTGGTGGCCAGGGCGGCACGTATGTCGGCCTCTCGGGCTCGGTCATCTTCGAAGGCGAAGTGTCGGTCGTGGGCGTCGCGGCCGTCGAGCTCTACCGCGAGCCGGGCATCAGCCCAGAGGCAGTCGACCGTGATCGAACGCCCGCCGATTCGCATCGGCACGTTGGTCCGCGGAAGTGGGATGTTGCGCCGCGCACAAAACTCGATGAAGTCGTCCTCGAGGGGACTCAGGGTCGGGCCTGTGGTGAGCGCGTAGCCGTCGACGATCTCCGCCAGTGCCCGTCGCCCACGTCTTCGCGGGTAGCGATTGAGTATCTCGACGAGCGCCATGGGGCTGATCAGCTTCTTGTACTCCGCGCGCTTGACCATCGAACGCAGGTGCCTGGCGTCGGTCGCTCCCGACATGTCGAGCAGGGTGCGAGCAACGGTGGTCACGGGGACGCCGTCAACAGTCGTCACCTCCTGCTGCGGCAGGGCAGCGCGATGGATCGTCAGGCCTCGCCTGGGCCGGCGATCGTGCTCAGCGACGACGTGGATCCGTCCTTGCCATCGCGCCACGCCATGCAGCACCGATGCGCTCCAGAACCCCGCAACGGCTCCGGGCCACACCGCCATGACCGCGGCGAGCTCGTGGCCCGCAGGCGCCAGGGCCTCGTGTCCGACTGCATACACACCGGGGAAGAGCAGCCGCAGACGTCCCACGGCGAGCCGATGCTCGATCGCTCGCCGACTCACCCCAAGCTCGAGGAGTTGCGCGCGCGTAACCACGCCGTGCTCGTTCAGCGCAAGCTCGGCGATCGCATCGTCGTCGCTCTGGGATTGACGAACGTGGATCTGACCACACAGGAGGTGCGTGAATCGACGTTCGTCGGCCATCGGACGCGATCGTTGTCGATGGTGACGCGCGTGTGGCGCGCAGTCTGTGTCGATTGTGTCGCGGCCTTGTGTGAGCTCACCAAGCCGCGGGCAAGGGCCGCCCTTCGGGCTCGCGGGCGTTGCATGCGTCGCAAAGCGTCAACAGCCACGTCCGCTCAGCGCGCAGCGTCCCGGGCGCCCCGCATTTCTCGCATGTGCTCACAGCTTCACGCTCGGCGTCTCGGATCAGTGCCCGACAGACGTCGCGCACACGCTCGGAGAACATTGCGTAGATCCTCAGTTGCCCGAATTTCTCCTTGACCTGAACAAGCGTGTAGTTGGGGTCTTCCCGGACCAGAGCCTCGTGAGGCGATCGAGAATCGGCGACCACCCCGGACCGGGCAGCTGAAGCGCCGCGAAGTCGTCGCCCGCTCGATCTAGTTCAGACAGGCTGGCCGGGCCCAGCGTTGCCAGGGGATCTGACAGATGTGCGATCCAGCTCGCTGTTGATGCCGGGCCAGCGCCCATCGGCACAAGATTACGACGGTTGGTCGGCCGCCTTGCACACGTTGACGACTGCCGCTCAGAGCTCGTAGGCCTGGGCGAGCTGCGGATCCTTCTTCGCCAGCATCTCGGCCAGCTCGACCATCACCTTGCACTGTTTCCAGGTGGCGTCGTCTTGCATCTTGCCGTCGATCATGTGGACGCCGCGGCCGTCGGGAATCGCCTCGATCACCTTTTTCGCGAATTTGACTTCATCCGGATCCGGCGAGAACACCTTCTTCGCGATCTCGATCTGAACCGGGTGTAGCGACCAGGCGCCGACGCAGCCGAGCAGGAACGCGGCACGGAACTGCGCCTCGCACCCCTTGACGTCCTTGATGTCTCCGTAAGGCCCGTAGAAGGGCAGCAAGCCGGCCGACGTGCAGGCGTCGACCATGCGCGCGATCGAGTAGTGCCAGGGATCTTGCTGCGCGGTCGCGCGCGGCGCCTCGGGGTCTTCGGGGTCGGGGTCGTTGATGACCAGGTAGCCGGGGTGGCCGCCGCCGACGCGGGTGGTCTTCATCCGCCGCGAGGCGGCGAGGTCGGCCGGGCCGAAGCTCATGCCCTGCATCCGCGGGCTGGCGCAAGCGATCTCCTCGAGGTTGACCACGCCCTGGGCCGTTTCGAGGATCGCGTGGACGAGGATCGGGCGGTCGAGCTTCGCCTTAGCCTCGAGCTGAGCGAGCAGGCGGTCGACGTAGTGGATGTCCCAGGCACCCTCGACCTTCGGCACCATGATCACGTCGAGCTTGTCGCCGATCTCGGTCACGAGCGTGGTTAGGTCGTCGAGGACCCAGGGGCTCTCGAGTGAGTTGACCCGCGTCCACAGGGCCGTCTCGCCGAACTCGGTCTCGTTCGCGACCTTGACCAGCCCCGCCCGCGCGGCCTCCTTGTTGTCGACGGAGACCGCGTCCTCGAGATTGCCGAGCAGGATGTCGGCCTGCTGTGCCATCTCGGGCACCTTCGCCGCCATCTTCTCGTTCGAAGCGTCGAAGAAATGGATCATCCGCGAGGGCGTGAACGGCACCTCGGCGATCGGATCCGGGGCGCCGATGGCGAGTGGCTTGACGAAGTTGCGGGGGTTTCGCAAAGAAGGCTCCTGTTTGTGATCAGCGGTTGGTGCGCAACGCTACCGTGAGCGGCATGAGCTTCGAGATCAGGGCCGCTCGCGCGGGGGAGGAGGCCGCGATAGTCCCGCTCTATGAATGGCTGTTCGCGCCGCCCGGCTCGCAGCCTGCTGCCTGGGATCCCAAGCGCGCCGCAGTCGCCCTGGCCCAGGCGATCGAGTCCCACGACGCTTGCGTGCTCGTCGCCGAGTCCGGGCGAGCGCTGGTCGGCTTCTGCACCGGCTATCAGGATCTGCACTCGGTTCGCTTTGGCTACCGCGTCTGGGTCGAAGACCTCGCAGTCGATCCTGCGCATCGTTCGCTCGGCATCGGCAAGGCTCTACTCGACGCGGCCAAGGACTGGGCGCGAGAGCGTGGCGCCACGCATCTCGAGCTCGATTCGGCCGAGGCGCGCACCGACGCCCACCGTTTCTACGAGCGCGAGGGAGGGCGGCAACCGGTCGATCAGCTTCGGCTGGGAGCTCTGAGCTAGGCGGGCGGCCTGCGGGCGGACTCCATCGCCTGGTCGCGGTCGAGGTGAAACTCGACCTGCTGCACGACCCCCTCGCGAAACTTCCACAGGGCGGCGCTCGGCTGTGAGATTTCGACGCCACCGTGACGGGTGGTGCCGATCTGGCGAGCCATCACGACCACGTTCTCGCCGATCTCGTCCATCGACTCGATCTCGAACCGCACGCGAGCGAACGTGCCGAGCCAGTCCGCCCACACACTGCGGAGCCCCTCGAGGCCTTCGCTGGTCGCGACGAAACTAGCGTCGGTCCCGGCCATTACGCAGACGATCTCGTCCGCCGCAACCGGCTCGAGAGCGCTGATCATGCGATCGATCAGCGCTGCATCGACTTCGACCTCGTCGACGCCGAAGATCTCGCCGAGGATGCTGATCAGGAGGTCTGAGTTCGACACGCGAACAGTATCCTCCGGCGCTCGGGCGAACTTGATCCCGACCAACCCCGACAGAGCAGGAGCCATGGCCGTAGCGACCGCGACTTACCAGGAGATCACCGACGACCAGCAGGCGATCGTCGAGATGGTCCGCAGCTTCGTCGACAAGGAGATTCTCCCGCATGCCGAGGAGTTCGACCACGAGGACAAGTTCCCCGAGGACATCGTCGAGCAGATGAAGGAGCTGGGGCTGTTCGGGGTGACGATCGCAGAGGAGTACGGCGGCATGGGCCTCGACCTCTCGACCTACACGTTGATCGTCGAGGAGCTCTCGCGGGGCTGGATCTCGATCTCAGGCGTGGTCAACACCCACTTCATCGGTTCCTACCTGCTGGGCAAGTTCGGCACCGACGAGCAAAAGGAGTACTTCCTGCCGAAGATGGCCACGGGCGAGATCCGCGCCGCTTTCTCGCTCTCCGAGCCCGAGGTCGGCTCGGACGTCCAGGGGATCAAGGCGACCGCAAAGCAGCTCGACGACGGCAACTGGGAGATCGACGGGCAGAAGATGTGGGTCACCAACGGCCTGCGCTCGGCCGTCGTTTTTGTCTTGGTCAAGACCGACACCAAGGCTGATCCGCCCTACAAGGGGATGACGTGCTTCATAACCGAGAAGGAGCCCGGCGCCCATAAGAACGAGGGCGAGTTCGCCGGGCTCGAAGTGCCGCCACAGATCAAGAAGATGGGCTACAAGGGCGTCGAGTCCACCGAGCTCGTCTACGACGGTTACAAGTGCCCGACCGAGCGCATCCTCGGCGGCGAGGAGGGCGTCGGCGAGGGCTTTCGCCAGATGATGGACGCGCTCGAGGTCGGCCGCGTAAATGTGGCCGCGCGCGGCGTCGGCATCGCCCAGCGCGCACTCGAGCTGGCGCTGCGCTACGCGCAGGAGCGAAAAACGTTCGGCAAGCCGATCGCCGAGCATCAGGCGATCCAGTTCAAGCTCGCCGAGATGGCGACCAAGGTCGAGGCGGCACGGTTGATGACGCGAAAGGCCGCGGCGATGAAGGACGCCGGCGAGCGCTCCGACCTCGAGGCCGGGATGGCGAAGCTCTTCGCCTCCGAGACCGGCAAGGAGGTCGTCGAGGACTCATTTCGCATCCACGGCGGCTACGGCTACTCGAAGGAGTATGAGATCGAGCGCCTCTACCGCGACGCACCGCTGCTTCTGATCGGCGAAGGGACCTCCGAGATCCAGAAGATGGTGATCGGCAAGAAGGTCCTTCAGCGCAACAAGATCTAGGCGCGGTCAATGGCGTCGAGCACCAAAGAGCTGATCGAGCAGGCGGTGACGAACCTCCAGCGCGAGGTGCCCGCGCTCGCCAAGCTGAAGCTGATCTTCGGGCTCGAGCTACGCGGGCGCGGCGACGTCCAGCTCTACCGCGTGGAGGTGCCGGGGCCGAAGGTGAGTAAGGACTTCGCCCGCGACGAGCGAGTCCGCGTCGCGATCGCGCGCTCACACTTCAACGAGCTTGCGGCCGACGGCAAGGCCAAGCACTGGCACCAGGCTTGGGATCAAGGTCACATCAAGGCGGAGGGTGATCCGAACATCCAGAAGCTGATCGGGCAGGTGATCGCCCATGCCGAGGCTCGAGGGCGCCTGCGCAAGACGCACTGAGCGCGGTGGCGGACTCGAGCAAGCAGATTGCCGCTGCGGTAGCCCGCGTTCAGGCCGAGGTGCCGGCGTTGGCGAAGCTGAAGCTGGTCTTCGGGTTGGAGCTGACGGCCGGTGGGCTGATGGGGCCGAGCACGGCCGAGCACTACAGCGTCGAGGTGCCTGGGCCTGAGGTCAGCGAGGGCGAGCCCGAGAACGCCCGCGTCCTGCTCTCGATCCCAAAGGCGATGTTTGAGCTGCTCGCCGCCGAAGGCGAGCTCGTCGATTGGCGGGAAGCCTTTTACTACGGCCACCTCAAGGTCTCGGGTGACGAGCGTGTCAAGCGCCTGCTGGGCAAGGCCATCGGCCGTCAGTAGGCGCGCGCCGCTACGATCTCGCGCGCTGACGATGAGCGACGAAGACCACAAGCTTTCAACCGGCCAAGCCGAGCGCGAGGCCTCGGGCGCCCACCCCTATGGGCGTTACCTCGAGGAGTTCGAGACCGGCGCCGTCTACAAGCATTGGCCGGCGAAGACGGTGACCGAGTCCGATGACCATCTCTTCTGCTTGATCACGATGAACCATCACCCCCTGCACCTCAACGATGTCTATGCCTCCGAGGCCCAGCAGGGGCAGAACGTCGTCGTCGGACCGCTGGTCTACTCACTCGCCCTGGGTATGTCGGTCTCTGACGTCTCGGGCAAGGCGATCGCCAATCTCGCGACCGAAGAGCTCTCGCACCCGGCCCCCGTCTTTCACGGCGACACGCTGTATTGCGAGTCCGAGGTGCTTGACGTGCGCCCCTCGAGCTCGAAGCCCGATCGCGGCATCGTCAAGGTGCACACCCGCGTCTACAAGCAAACGGGTGATCTCGTCGCCGAGTTCAAGCGCACCGTCCTGATCCCGAAGAAGAACCCGGGCTAGCGCCGAGCTCGGAGGCTGCTGCGGATCCCGCCGGTATCTGGCTCGCACGGCCCGAACAGCCGGATGAGGGTCAGGCCGCTGGCGGTCAAGGACATCTTCGACACCGCCGGCTTGACGACCACGTACGGCTCGGCGGTATTTGCCGATCACGTTCCGGCCGCAGTCCGCGACCGCTGTGCGGATGCTCGAGGACGCTGGCTGGTGCACCGTCGGTAAGACCAACCTGCACGAGTTCGCCTACGGCATCACCTCGCAGAATCCGCATTACGGAACGGTGCCCAATCCCGTGGCCCCGGGTCGCGTTGCCGGCGGCTCCAGCGGTGGCAACGCGGCGGCGCTGGCGGTCGGTTCGTGTGAGGGCGCACTTGGCACCGACTCGGGGGGATCGATCCGAATTCCGGCGGCATGGTGCGGTGTCGTCGGCTTCAAGCCGAGCTACGGGCTCGTGCCGATGAACGGCTGCTTCCCGCTTGCGCCGAGCTTCGATCACGCCGGGCCGATGGCCTGTGACGTGGCGACCTGCACGGAGATGATGCTGGCGCTGGCCTCCGACTTCGAACCCGTTGCGCTGGATCGACTCAGCGACCTGCGCGTGGCCGTCGCTGCGGGAGCGCAGGTCGAGGGTGGGGAGGTGGTCGAGCTGCCGTCGATCGACGGGATCGCTGCGGCCTTCATGCGCGAGGTCGCCGAAACCCATGCCCCGATCGTTAGCGAACACCGCGATCTCTACGGCGACAACGTGAGGACAAAGATCGAACGGTGCCTAGCCGTTACCGACGCCGAGGCTGTCTCGGCGCAGCGCCGTCGCGACGAGCTTCGTGAGCAGATGCAGGCCCTGTGGTCGCGGTTCGACCTGCTCTTGACCCCAACCGTGCCGTTCGGTCCGCCGCCAGTCGACATCGACGAGCTCGACGTGCGCGAGCGGGCGATCAGCCTCACCTTTGCCCACAACGCGACGGGCGCGCCCGCCTTGGCCGTCGGCATGCTCCAGGTCGCAGGCGCGCCCGGAAGCGATGGCCTCGTGCTCGCTGCCGGGGCGTTGCTCGAACGTGATTGTGCGAGGTAGAGTCAGGGCATGGAGGCAGCTGCGGCGATCGGCGAGGGCGCCGAAACGATTGAGAGCATCGAATGGCTGCACGAGTTCGACAGCCGCTACACGCAGGCGTGGAACTCGCAAGACGCCGCTGCGGTCGCCGCCTGCACCCACCCCGACGTCGTTTGGAGCGACCCGGCGCTGGCCGAGCCCGCGCGTGGGCCGAGCGAGGTCGCCGATTTCGCTGCCGCCTCGATCGCGGCGTTTCCCGACCTGACCTTCACACAGCCGGGCGCGATCGCGATCAGCGAGGACTCACTCGCCGCCTACATCCCGTGGCAGATGACGGGCACCAACACAGGCGCGATCGACCCGCCTGGCCTGGCGGCATCCGGCAAGTCGATCGAGATTCGCGGCTTCGACATCTGGCAGTTTCGCGACGGCGCGATCTGGCGCTACGAGGCGATCTACGACTTCTCGGAGCTGGCTCGTCAGCTCGGGCTGATGCCCCCGCGCGGCGGCGCAGCCGAGCGCGCGATGGTCGCCGCCCAGCGTTTGCGCGCGAAGCTGCCGTTCTAGAGGCCAGCGAGAGTGCTCAGATCAGCTCGGCGACGGCTTCGAGCCCGGCGTCGAAGTCGGTGCCCGGCATGCCGCCGACGCAGGGCGAGGTGACGCCGGCATCCTGATAGCGCTTGACCGCGGCGTGGACGTCGTCCTTGCGTCGCCGATCCCGGCGAGCTCGGCGAGCATGCGATCCGAGAGCCCCGACTTGGCCTTCTCGATGTCGTTGTCGGCCATGCCAGCGTCGAACGCCGCGATCTCGTCGGCGAAGCCCGACGACTCGAGCATCGCTCGGTAAAACGGGCAGTGAGGCGTAGGGGATCAGGTCTTGGCGAAAGGTCGTGCGCGCCGCCTCGGGATCGTCGGTGAGCGCGATTGGCACCGCCGCGACGACGTCGAAATCAGCCTCGGGTCGTCCGGCCTTCTCAAGGCCCTCGCGAACCATTGGGATCACGGTGTCGCGGATGTAGGAGGGACAGCACAGCCACAACATCACGCCGTCGGCGATCTCGCCGGCGAGGCGCAGCATGTTCGGCGACAGCGCGGCGATGTAGATCGGCAGCTCGGCCCTGGCCTCGTAGCCCATGAAGGCGAACTTGGTCGGAAAGCGCTCGGAATCGGGCGGCTCTTCGCCGCGCAGGATCGCGCGTACGCCGCCGACGTACTCGCGCATCTGCGTCACCGGCTTGTCGATCTTCTGCCCGTGCCAGTTCTCTACCGTGACTTTGTGCGAGACCCCGAGGCCGAGAACCATGCGACCGCCCGAGTGCTCGTCGATCGTCGCCGCCGTCTGCGCCATCGTCGCCGGGGTGCGCGAGAAGATCGGTACGACGCCGGTGCCGAGGCGAATCCGCTCGCTAGCGTCGGCGTAGGCCATCAGCGTCGTCAGCGAGTCGCGCCCGGCGATGTGGGTGGTGTAGGCGGCGTCGAAGCCGAGGCGGTCGGCGAGCGAGACTCGCTCGAGGGTCTTCTCCAGCGAGCGTCCGGGGGAGATGAAGGCGCCGATGCCGCTCATCGGTTGATCCTATTGCGCGTTAGGTTTTCGCAAATGGCCCTCGATGACCAGGTGTCGATCTCGACTCACCTCGCGGTTCCCGCCGAGATGGTTTGGAGCCGCGCCGTCACCGAGGAGGGCATCAACGACGAGCTAGCGCCGGTCCTGCGGATGACGATGCCGCCAGGGCTGCGCGGCAAGACGATCGACGACGTCGAGGTCGGCGTCGAGCTCGGGCGCAGCTGGATCCTGCTCGGCGGCTTGCTGCCCGTCGACTACGACGATCTGCGCCTGGCCGAGCTCGAACCTGGGCGGCGCTTCCTGGAGCGATCACGAACGCTCACCTTCGCCGTCTGGCAGCACGAGCGAGTGGTCGAGCCCGACGGCGATGGATGCCGCGTCAGCGATCGACTTGGGTTCGAGCTGAAGCCAGTGCTGAAACGGGTGCCCGGCGCGGCCCGGATGGCGCGCTCGATCGTCGGGGCGTTGTTCCGTCACCGCCACCGGCGCCTGCAGCGCCGCTACGGCTAGTGAGGCGGCTCGACGGCGTGCGCGGGCGGGCGCGACTCCTCGGCCAGCGAGGTGAGCTCGAGTACTCCGCGCGACGCTTCCTCGAGCACTTCGGTTGCCTCCTCGGCGGAGCGGGCGTAGAGCTCGACCAGCAGGTGGACGACGATGCGCTCCTCGTCGTGCTTGTGGAAGCGCACATGGGTGAAGAACTCACGGGTTCCGGCGTCGCCGAACGAGGCATAGGTGAGGCTGTCGGCCGCTTCGGGGCCAGAGCAGGTTTCGACCATGTCCTGATCGACTGTCACGGTGCATGAGGCCACCCAGGGGGTCCCGGCGACCATCCGCTCCCAGCGATCCTCGATCGGGACCACGAGCCCCTCGTCGATCGTCAGATGAGGCTGGTCGTGCATGCAGTCCAGACACTGGACCACGGCCTCCTGGATCTCCTCGACGCGCTCGGCAGTTTCGCCGGAGTCGGGGTCGACGCGGATGATCGCGTCGTAGTGGACCTGTGCTTCGAGCCTTGTCGACCAGCAGCGGTAGCAGCGCAACCACGCGCTGCGGTCGCCGTTCATCTCGCTCATGAAAGGTGAGGGTAGCGGCGCGCGACGGGTGCGGTGAGGATCAACCGCTGTTTGGCAACAACGAGTACATCAGCATGTCGCGGCGCATGTCTCGAATCGGCATGAACGACCGCATCAAGCCCTCGCGCTCGAAGCCCACTCGCTCTGCCACAGCCACCGAAGCGGTGTTCTCGGGCTCGATCCAGAGCTCGATCCGCAAGACGCCGAGCTCGGCGAAGGCGTACTCGCACAACAAGCGCATGGCCCGAGTTGCGAGGCCGCGCCCGCGTGCCTCGGCGGCGAGCCAGTAGCCGGCGTGGCAGCGGCCGCCGGGTGTGCCGAGCCCGTGCAGGCCCGCGGCGCCGAGCAGCTGGCCCTGATCGCCATCCGCTATCACCGTGGCGAGATCGGTCCCTGCAGCGAGCCCCTGATTCGCTGAGCGGTGCCATTGGCGCGCTTCGCGCTCGCCATACGGCAGGGGAACTGTCGTGTAGCGGGGAATCAGCGGATCGCCTACCGCCTCGACGACATCTGGGAGATCAGACTCGCTCAGCAACCGCAGGCTGACGACGCCGTCGCTCAGGCCCTCGACCGGGAACTCGATCGCAAGCGGGCTCACCTCACCCCGCAACGGCGTAGAGCTGCCATTGCCCAGGAACCCCCTTGAGCTCGTGGTTGCCCCGGTCCTCGAAAGCGAGGTCGGCGCCGACGACGAGGTCCTTGACCGTGCTCGAGACCAAGACCTCGCTCGCCTCGGCCGCGGCGCCGACTCGAGCCCCGATCGCAACCGCGATCCCGCCGACGTCTTCACCGAGGAGCTCGCACTCCCCGGTGTGCAGGCCGGCGCGAACCTCGATCCCGAGCGGGCGCATGGCGTCGCGGATCGCGCAGGCGCACTGGACCCCACGTGCGGGGCCGTCGAAGGTGGCGAGGAAGCCGTCGCCCAGGGTCTTGACCTCCTGGCCGCGGAAGCGGTCGAGCTGGCGGCGCACGCTCTCGTCATGGCGCTGCATCAGCTCGCGCCAGCGCCGGTCGCCCTGCTGTGCGGCCTGTTGGGTCGAGTCGACGATGTCGGTGAACATCACGGTGGCGAGGACGCGATCGCTGACTCGCGCGCGGCGGCTCCCGGTGAGGAACTCCTCCACCTCGTCGCTGATCCGCTCGGTGTCGCCAAGAAACGGCAGGTGGTCGGGCTCGTCGAGCTCGACCAGACGGGCGCCGTCGATGCGCTCGGCCAGCATCCGCGCGCCTTCGACGGGTGCGATCAGGTCGCCGGTGCGGTGGATCACCAGCGTCGGCACGTGGATCGATTCGAGGATGTCGCGAACGTCGATCGCCAGCATCGCGCGCATCTGCTTCATACCCATCGCCGGGCTCGCTCCGGCGCGCAGGAACTGCCCCCAAAGCTCCTGCATCTGCGGATCATCGGCGGCGCTGGGAGCAAACAGACCAAGGAGCGCGCCGTTGCCCCAATCGCGCTCGACCTCTTCAAAGAGCGCTTCGGCCTGCTCTGCATTTGCGCCCCATGGAAAGTCCTCGGCGGCGCTGAAGCGCGGAGTCGAGCCGTAGATCACGAGCGCGCTCACCCGCTCGGGGTAGGTGGCGGTGAACAGCAGCGATGCCGGTCCCCCCTCGGAGATCCCATAGAGACCTACACGCTTAAATCCCGCGGCCTCGATCACCGCGTGCATGTCGTCCATGCGCTGCTCAAGCGGCGGCACCTCGGCAACCGGGTCCGACAGGCCCGTCCCGCGCTTGTCGAAGATCACCACGCGGGCGAATGAGCCAAGCCGTTCGAGGATTGCTCGAATCGGCGGGATCCGCCAGTAGAGCTCGATGTTGGAGACGAAACCGGGCGCCACCACGAGGTCGAGCTCACCCTCGCCGAAGACCTGATAGGCGATGTGGGCGTCGTCGCTGCGCGCGTAGTGCGTTCGCGGCGTTTCCATGCCGGCTAAGCCGGAGCGCGTGCGGGCGCTCGCTCGGCGAGCAGCTCGACGATCTCGCTCATGATCCGGTTGACGTCGAAGTCTTTCGGCGTGTAGACGCGCGCAACGCCCGCGTCACGCAGCTTGGCAACGTCGGCGAGCGGGATGATGCCGCCGATTACGACGGGGGCATCGACGCCGTTTTCGTGCAGCAGTCGCACCGTCTCCGGGATCAACTCGAGGTGCGAGCCCGAGAGGATCGAGAGTCCGACCACATCGACGTCCTCGTCGCGGGCCGAGGCGGCGATCTGCTCGGGCGTCAGACGGATGCCCTGGTAGATCACCTCCATGCCGACGTCGCGGGCGCGAACGGCGATCTGCTCGGCGCCGTTTGAGTGGCCGTCGAGCCCGGGCTTGCCGACGAGGATGCGCGGCCGGTGGCCGATGAGCTCGGAGAGCTCGTTCACCTGCCCACGGATGCCGCTCAGGAGCTCTTCGTCGGCTCCGGCTGAGACTCCGCTGACCCCGGTCGGCGCGCGGTAATCGCCGAAGACGTCGCGCAGCGTCTGCGCCCACTCGCCGGTGGTCGCGCCGGCCTTGGCGGCGGCGATCGTCGCCGGCATGATGTTCTGCGACTCGTCGGCGGCGACCTCGGCGAGGTCGGCCAGCGCGGCGGCGACCGCATCAGAGTCGCGGTCGGCCTTCCACTGCTCCAGCGCCTCGAGGCGCTCTCGCTCGACCTCTGGATCGGGAGTGAGGATGCCGCCATCGGCACCCGCGGTCAGCGGCGAGTCCTCGGTCTCGGTGAAGCTGTTTTGGCCGATCACCTTGATCTCGCCCTGCTCGATCTTGGCGATGCGCTCGCGATGGGACTCGACCAAGCGCGCTTTCATGTAGGCGACGGCCTCGACCGCGCCGCCGGCATCGGCGACGACTGTCATCTCCTCGCGCGCGCCTTCGATCAGCTCGGCAACGAGGCCGTCCATCACCTGTGAGCCCTCGAAGATGTCGGGGTACTCGAGCAGGTCGGTCTCGTACGCGAGCACCTGCTGAATACGAAGGCTCCACTGCTGATCCCACGGACGAGGCAGCCCCATCGCTTCGTTCCACGCGGGCAGCTGGATCGCGCGGGCCCGCGCGTTGCGCCCGAGGGTGACGGCAAGCGCCTCCAAGACGATGCGCTGGACGTTGTTCTCAGGCTGGGCCTCGGTCAGCCCGAGTGAGTTGACCTGGACGCCGTAGCGCAGGCGCAGGAACTTCTCCTCGCTGACGCCGTAGCGCTCACGCCCGAGCTCCTCCCAGAGCACGCCCATCGCCCGCAGCTTCGCGTGCTCCTCGACGAAGCGAACCCCGGCGTTGACGAAGAACGAGATTCGCCCGAACACCTTTGGGAAGTCCGCTTCGGCGACCTGGCCGCGGGCCTTGACCTCGTCGAGCACAGCCATCGCGGTCGAGAGCGCGTAAGCGATCTCCTGCACCGGCGTCGCGCCGGCTTCCTGCAGGTGGTAGCTGCAGACGTTGGTCGGGTTCCAGCTCGGCGATTCGTTGACGCTGAAGGCGACGGTGTCGGCGATCAGCCGCATCGAGGGCTTCGGCGGAAAGGCGTATGTCCCGCGCGAGAGGTACTCCTTGATGATGTCGTTCTGCGTCGTTCCCTTGAGCTGCGAGCGCTCGATCCCGTTCTCCTCGGCAACCGTCGCATAGAGCGCCAGCAGCCAGGCCGCCGTGGCGTTGATCGTCATCGACGTGTTCATCTCGTCGAGTGGGATCTGATCGAGCAGCGCGTGCATGTCGCCCTTGTGCACGACCGAGACGCCGACCTTGCCGACCTCGCCTTTGGCGAGGACGTGGTCGGGGTCATAGCCGGTCTGGGTCGGCAGGTCGAAGGCGATCGAAAGCCCGGTCTGGCCCTTGGCAAGGTTGCGGCGATAGAGCTCGTTCGAGCGCCGGGCGTCGGAATGACCCGCGTAGGTGCGCATCACCCATGGGCGATCGGGCTGAGGCAGGCGGTGAGCGGCCATGGCGAGATTGTAGGTTCGGATCGCGGCCTTGCGTATCTCCTTGCGCCGGGATAGGGTTCTGTGCAGCGAGCAAGTCGCGACGACTGCATCGAGAGGCCGAGATGTCGAGCCGAATCAGCCGCCATATCCGCACGAACGTGATCGGGTATATGGCGCTGTTCGTCGCTCTCAGCAGCACCGCCTGGGCGCTGGAGCGAAACAGTGTCAAGTCGAAGCAGATCAAGGACGGTGCGATCAAGTCTCAAGATGTCGGCGATCAACAGATCAAGAGCGCGGACGTCGCCGACAACGGCCTCACAGGAGTCGACATCGACGAATCGAGCCTCAGCGGCCTCCCCTCCGGACCCTCGGGGCCAGTCACCCCAGGCGGAGCGGCTGGGGGCGACCTAGCAGGGACCTATCCGAACCCGGGCATCGCCACCAACGCGGTCGGCTCGGGCGAGGTGATCGACGACAGCTTGACCGGCGCCGACGTCGACGATTCGACGCTGTTCAACGACGACTCCCTGACCACGACCGATATCGACGAGTCGACGCTGTTCAACAACAACTCGCTCAACGGCACCGACATCGATGAGTCGACGCTCTCCGGCGGCAACGCCGCGTCTCTGGGCGGTGCCCCCGCGAGCGATTACTCGCGCAAATGCCAGAACACGACCGTCTACGGCCGCGCCGAGATCACCGGCGCGAGCGCGGGCGCGAGCTACTCCAACGCGGGAGTGAACACCAGCACCGACTTCGTCTGCAACGGCCAGAACGTCGAGGTGCTCCGGCTCTCGGCTGGCACCTACCGGGTGGTGTTCGGCGACGTGGCGATCGGAAACCAGATCGGCATCGGGACGGGGGCGGGCCCGCTGCCGGTCGTCAGCCCGCGAACCGCCAATCTCTCCGTCAGGGCCTCGGGGCCGTTTCAGTGCGCCAGCGCCCCGCCGCCGTTCATCCTCTGCTTCAACGTTGTCGTTACAGATCTCGCCGGAACGCCGGTGGACGGTAATTTCAATATCGCGGTGCTCTAGCGCTCACAGCTGCGTCTGAAGCACCCGCGCCAGAACGTAAACCACCTCGATCTGCAATGCGCGCGCTAGGGCGCGCACGTCTGCTTCACTCGGGCGCGTGGTCAGCGAGATCGACGTTCAGCACCTCGGACGGGAACGGGTGATCGCCGCGCACATGGTCCGGGACCTGATCGTCGACCCGGGCCCGGCTTCGGCCCTCGACAACTGGATCGAGACGATCGACGAGGAGCCGCGGGCGATCTTGCTCACCCACATCCATCTCGATCACGCCGGCGCCACGGGCGTGCTCGCGCGGCGTTTCCCCCAGATCCGGGTCTACGTCAGCGAGGTCGGAGCGCCGCACGTGATCGATCCCTCGAAGCTGCTCAAGAGCGCGGCGCGGCTTTATGGCGCCGAGAACATGCAGCGCCTGTGGGGCGAGGTCGCGCCGGTCGACGGCGATCGCGTGACGTCGCTCACCGGCGGCGACGAGGTTGAGGGCTTCGACGTGGAACACACGCCCGGCCATGCGGGCCACCACGTCGTCTACCTCGATCGCGAGCTCGGTGACGCCTATGTCGGCGACATGGCGGGGGTGCGGATTCCGCCCGGCAACTTCACGGTGGCGCCGACGCCGCCACCCGAGATCGATGTGGAGGCCTGGCTGCGCTCGATCGATCGGATCGAGGCGCGCGGCGCCGAGCGTTTGCGGCTCACACATTTCGGCCTCGCCGACGACCCGGGAGATCAGCTCGAACGGGTGCGCGAAAGCCTGCGTCGTGAGGCCGAGTCGGCCCGTCGCGGCGACCGCGAGGGGTTTCTCACCGCGCTCGAAGCGGCAATCGACGCGGGCGCCAGCGCGGACGCGGCCCGCAGCCTGCGCCAGGCGAGCCCGCCGGAGCAGCTCTGGGCAGGCCTCGAGCGCTACTGGCGCAAGCGCAACGAAGGCTGACGCAGTTCGACCCGCTCCGCGCCGATGAAAGTTCGCAACCGCAGCGTTATGGCCGCACCGGTGTTCAGGGTGATTCAGCGGCTACGCTCCGCTTAGCGCGCACGTAAATGACCAAGCTCAGGCAGACAACAACCGCTCTCGCCCTCACGATCGGGGCCGCCGTGTTGCTCAGCGCAGGGATCACGACCGCGCTCGCGGCGGTGACGGTGTACTCAAACGACTTCGGCAGCCAGGCCCGCTACAACGAGATCGTTCGCGCCGGCGGCGGCAAGCGCTGTGACCGCAGCTATCGCGAGAAGAGCCAGGCGATGCGGGCATCGGTCAAGCAGAGCCCGACTACATGTTCTTTCAGGCCGCCGGTGCAGGGCGACAAGGAGCTGCCCAATCACGAGGTCATCGTCGAGGGCAAGATCCTCAAGGAGACGCCGAAATCGGTGCGTGGCGCCGCCTTCATCGAGGTCACGGTGCGGGCTGGCGGCGGCAACACCGGCTACTCGCTGAGGGTGTACCCCGAGCGCCAGCGCTTTGAGTTCATCCGGGGGCCCGAGGGTGGCGAGTTTCCGATCGTCGGCAAGAGCAACGCAATCGACAAAATCGGCGAGCGCAACGCTCTGCGCGTAACGGCGACCGCCGCCAAGATCACCGCCGCGGTCAACGGCAAGGAGGTCGCGGCGGTCGACGATGGCAACCTCGGCCAGGTCGTGGGCACCAAGGTTCGCTTTGCGCTCGGCAGCAACAGCAACAAGCGCGCCGACACGGTTGGCACATTCAGGCGGGTCGCGGTCGCAGTACCCGATCCCTGAGCCGGCGGACGGGGGCTGATGGCGACTGAGACGATCGAGCGGCCGCGCAGCGCCGGGCCTGGGTCGGGAACCGGCGGCGAATGGAAGGTGATCGTGCTCAACGACGATCACAACACGTTCGACCACGTTGCCAACACGCTCGCCGCCGTGATCCCTGGGGTCACGACAGACAGCGGCTATCAGCTGGCCGAGCAGATTCACAACTCCGGCCAAGCGATCGTCTGGAGCGGTCCCAAAGAGCCGGCCGAGCTCTACTGGGAGCAGCTCACCGACGCCGGCTTGACGATGGCCCCGCTGGAGAGCCACTGAGGCTCGCGCCATCAGCCGTGTTGACGCCCCTGGGGCCGGTTTCCCGAGGCGGGCGCCGGAGAGAGGTACGGCGCCCGCCCTGCTGTGTGGATCGATTAGCTCCAGTGCGGGAGCGTGATGATCTGCCCGGCGGGAGAGCCACCGACGGCGGGACGGCCGTGGCGTCGCGGCGTGGGCAGGCGGCGCCGGCGCTTCGAGGCGTGGCGGCGCAGTTGGGCGGCACGCAGCTCGAGCAGCGAGCGTACCTCCGTGGTGTGGTTGAACGGATCGGCGAGCACCTCGCCCGTGTCGAGCGATATCGCCGCGATCAACTGTCCGCGGACCTCGGCGCCGAGCACTGCCCCTGAGGGCATCTGACGCGAGTCGCGCTGGGCGAGAGTGGCGAGATTCGCTCGGTCACTCGCACCGATATCCACCCGGCGGATTGTCACGTTGGCGCCATCATCTGTGGAATGTGTCGTCTTCTGGTTCATCTCGTCACCTCACTTTGGAGTGTTTGGGTTGAAACGCGGTGGAGACCGGTTTCGTGATCGACGACAGCGTCTCGCGGCCTGGGCATTAGCGCAACATCGATTCATTCTAAGTGTGATAAGGTCATCTAATGCTCGATGTGAAGCGGCTTCGAATCCTGCGTGAGGTTGCGCAGAGGGGGTCGTTTTCGGCCGCGGCCGACGCGCTCTACCTCTCGCAATCTGCGGTCAGCCAGCAGATCGCCACGCTGGAGAAGGAAGCTGGGATGAAGCTCCTCGACCGCACCCGCGAGGGCCCGAAGCTGACCGACGCCGGCGAGGTGCTGTTCTCGCACGCCGAAGCGGCGATCGCGCGCCTCGACGAGGCCGAGCGCGAGCTCGCTGCGATCGCCGGCTTGGAGGGTGGACAGCTGCGCCTCGGCAGCTTTCCGAGCGCCAGCGCGACTGTCCTCACCGAGGCGGTCTCGGCCTTTCACAGTCGCTATCCCAAGGTCCGCCTGAGCGTCGCCGACGCCGAGCCTGAGGAGTCGCTGCCACGGCTTCGCGGCGGCGAACTCGATCTCGCACTGACCTTCGATTACCGATCCGTGCCGCACGACGAGGAGCGCGACCTCGACCGTACGCTCGTGCTGACGGAATCGATGTACGTCGCGTTGCCCTGCGACCACCAGCTCGCCAGCCTCGACGTCGTGCCGCTGGCTGCGCTTGCAGAGGTGGAGTGGCTATGCGGCACGCGACCGAGCTCGTGCGGCGACGCGGTGGTCCGCGCTTGCCGCGACGCCGGCTTCGACCCGCACATCGGCTTCGAGTCAGACGACTATCACGTCATGCAGGGCTTTATCTCGGCCGGTCTCGGCGTCACCCTGCTGCCCGAGTTGGCGCTGCCAACTCTGCGCAAGGGGCTCGTGGTTCGCGCCACCGACCCGCCCTCGCCCGAGCGCCGCGTCTGGGCTGCGACGCGCGCCGAGGGAGCCCGCTCGCCCGCGACCGAGGCGATGCTCGAGATCCTGGTCGAGGTTGGGGGCTCGTTCACGATGCGGACGAGTGAGAGCCTGAAGCTCGTCGCTTAGTCGGCGAGCGGGTCCTGTCACGGCAGCGACTCCCCATCCTGCGCTCCCGGCGGGTGCTCGGATGGGGACCCCTCTGCCGTGCCACCCGCTCGAGCAGCGTCTCAGGGAATCGGATTCAGTGCCCGTTGGAGCTCTGCAGCGCCGCGTCGGCGACTTGTGCGTGCCAGTGCGAGTCGACAGGCTTGTGGTAGTACGGAAACGCCTCCTGGCGCAGGGCGGAGAGCTCGTCTGAGAACCACCAGCGCTCGTAGTCGTCGCGGTTCTCCCACACCGTCACTTGACGGATGTGGAGGGTGTCGTCCTCGTTTCGAGTCATGAACGCCGCTTTGGCGCCGTAGGCGAGGGCGCGGTCGAGCGCCGGGGTCCAGATCGCGAGCCATCGGTCACGCCGAAACGGCGTGATGTGCCATTCGGTGTAGTGGACTTCCATCGCCGCCGAAGATTAGTCGCTGGCCGGGGCCGGGCCTGGGTTAGGCGCCAACCTCGGCCCAGATCGCGCCCTCGCCGTCCTCGTGCTGTCCGTCGGTGTCGGACTCGGCGCCGACGCGGATCGTGATCTTGCCGGTGTGCTTGTTCTCGTGCATGAGCTGATGAGCGTCGGGCACGCCCTCGAAGTCCATCGCCTGCGAGAGAACGGGCCGCACCTTGCCTTCGGCCATGAGCTGGGTCGCTCGCATGCACTCATATGCGTTGGCGAAGTGGGAGCCGATGATCTCCTTCTGCTTCATCCACAGGTAGCGAACGTCGAAGTCAAGCGTGTAGCCCGACGTCGCGCCGCAGATCACGACCTTGCCGAAAGGCTTCACCGTGAACACCGAGGTCGGAAAAGTCGCTTGGCCGACGTGCTCGAAGACGATGTCGGGAGCGTCGCCGAGAATCTCCTTGACCCGCTTGGCGAACCCGCGTGAGGCCTTGAAGCGCTCCTTGTCGGCCGCCGGATCAACCGCGGGATGGTTGGCGTCGGAGCGCATCATCTCGCTGAACTCGCTGCGGTTGATGTAGTCGACGGCGCCCAGTGACTTGACCAACTCGCCCTTCTCGTCGGAGGAGACGACCCCGACCGCATTCGCCCCGGCCGCCTTGCAGAGCTGGACTGCGAAGACGCCGAGCCCGCCGGCGGCGCCCCAGATGAGCACGTTGTGGCCAGCCTGAAGCTTGCAGCGGTCGATCAGCATCCGGTAGGCGGTGAAGTAGGTGAGCCCGAAGGCCGAGGAGTCGACCCACGACAGGTTGCGCGGCTTTGGCAGCAGCTGTTGCGCCTGCACCTTCGTGAACTGGGCGAACGAGCCCCATGTCGTCTCATAGCCCCAGATCTGCTGGCTCGGAGCGGCGAGGGGGTCGAGGCCGTGGACCTCAACGTCCTCGTAGGATGCCTGGTTGCAGTGCAGCACGACCTCGTCGCCGGGCTTCCACTTGGTCACGCCCTCGCCGACCTTCCACACGATCCCCGAGCCGTCCGAGCCGCCGATGTGGTGACCGTACTCGGGATGGTCGCCGTAGCCGAAGACCGAGACCGGCTTGCCAAACGCGGCCCAGACGTTGTTGAAGTTGACCCCGGCCGCCATCACGCGGACGATCACCTCGAACGCGCCGGGCTCGGGCACCTCGACCTCCTCGAGCTGAAAGGCGTCCTTGGGCTCGCCCTCGCGCTCCTGGCGAATCACCCAGGCCGCCATCGTCTTGGGCAGCGTTCCCGGCTCCACGTCGAGCTTGGAAACTTCGGATACGTCTACGGCCACGGTTCTCCTTCGGGTCGGTTAATCAAATCGAACAAGCGCGCGGATCGTAGCGGCGGATGGACCGCTTCTACGCCGATCGCCGCAGCGCCCGGAGGCTGCGCTCGACCCCGCGCACGATGCGACGACGAGGGTCCCAGCGCGACGAGTAGGTAGCGTCTGATCATCTTCTTCACCGCTGCTGACTTCGGTCCTACCCTACACGCGCTCGACTAGGCCCCGGATGCAGGTGTTCGAGCTCACCGATGGCGGCCAGCAGGCCGAGCAAACCGCTGAGCGGGCCGCAGCGTTCATCGGCAAGGCCCGCAGCTCGCTGGAGCTGGCGCTCTACGACATCCGCCTGCCGGGCGAGCCCGGCGAGATCGTCGCCAACGCGTTTCGCGCCGCCGCCGGGCGGGGAGTGAAAGTGCGGCTGCTCTACAACGTCGACTCCGAACGCCCGCCGGCACTGCACCCGCCGCCGCAGACCGCGCCCGAAATCCTCGCCGAGCTGCCGATCGAGGCACTGGCGGTGCCAGGTATTCCTGATCTGATGCATCACAAGTACGTCGTCTGCGATCGCGAGGCGGTTTGGATGGGGTCGGCGAATTGGACGGTCGACTCGTGGACGCGCCAGGAGAACGTGCTGGTCGAGCTGCAAAGCGGCGGCATCGCCCAGGCGTACGGAGCGAACTTCGACGAGCTCTGGGCCGATCGCGATGTCGAGCGCAGCGGCCACATCGATCCGGTTCGCGTCGAGATCGACTCCGAGACCTGGGCGCAGGCCTGGTTCACGCCGGGCCACGGCGCCGCGCTATCGGAGCGAATAGCAGCCGCAATCGCAACCGCCAAGCGGCGCGTGCGGATCGCCTCGCCGGTGATCACCTCGGCGCCGATCCTGGCCACGCTGGCCGAGCTCGGCGCCCGTGGCGGTGTCGACCTCGCCGGCGTCGTCGACGAACCGCAGACCGACGCCGTCTTCGGCCAATGGGCTACCAACGGCACCTCTGAATGGAAGATCCCGCTGCTGGCAACCGCGCTGACCAAGCTCGACTTCTCCGGCAAGAGCTCGACGCCCTGGAGTCCCGGCACGACTCACGACTTCATGCACGCCAAGGTCACCGTCGCCGACGACACCGTCTTCATCGGTTCCTTCAACCTCTCGCGCTCGGGTGAGATGAACGCTGAGAGTGTGCTCGAGGTCCACAGCGCCACGCTGGCCGAGCGCATGGCGAGCTTTGTCGACGCGATCCGCGGGCGTTATCCGGCGACGTCGGTGCCGCCGCAGGCAATGGCGACGATCTCGGCCGGCTCGCTCGCAGACTGAAGCAGGTCGAGGTCGCCAGGCGAGATCCGCCCGTCGGCGAGCAACTGCTCGCGCATCCACTGAAGCAGGCCCGACCAGTACTCGTCGCCGACAAGGACCACGGGATGGCGAACGCTTTCGCCGGTTTGCGTAAGCGTCAGCACCTCGAACAGCTCGTCGAGCGTGCCGAAGCCGCCTGGGAAGACCACGAATGAGCGCGAGTAGCGGACGAACATCAGCTTACGGTTGAAGAAGTAGTCGAAGGTGAGCCCGACATCGACATAAGGGTTCAGCTGCTGCTCGAACGGGAGCAGGATGTTCAGTCCCACCGAAACCGCGCCGACTTCGCGAGCACCGCGGTTCGCCGCCTCCATCGTTCCCGGGCCGCCGCCGGTGATCACCGCGAATCCGGCGGCGCCAATCGCGCGCCCGACTTCGCGCGCCCGCTCGTACTCCAAGTCACCGGGCTCGGTCCGAGCCGAGCCAAATACACATACTGCGGGCCCGACGTCGCGCATCGTCTCGAAGCCCGCTCTGAGCTCGGACTCGATCAGCTCGAGCCGCTCGGCGTCCGTGCGCATCGAGCGCACCGTGGGCGTTTCGGCTTCGATGATCTCCTCGCCGAGCGTCGCGGGGTTCGCGAGCGCCGGGTCGTTGGAGCTGGGTTTGTCGTCTGCGGGGTTCATTGCAGTGTCAGATTCTCGTCCGGGACCGCGACTACCTTCGCAAGTTCCCATGGAAGCATCAGAGAGACCACAGCTGCCCTTCGACGAGGTCGCCGACGCGGACGGATCCGTGCGAGCGATCGACGACCGCCTCGTGATCGAGCGCCTGACCGTTGCCGACGCCGGCGCGGCGCGGGTCGTTCGCGAGCAGGCCGCCGACGGGCGCGCACCTGCCGAGACCGTGGCCACGGCGATCGAGATCGGTACCCGTGTACTCGACAGCGAAGGCACCGCCGCCAACGTCGACTATGTACGCCGCGAGCTTGGCGAGGGCCTGGGCGAGCTCGATCGCAAGCTTGGCGCCACGCTGGAAGAGGGCGCGGACACGCTGACCGAGCAGATCGCGATCGCCTTCGGCGCCGAGCGAAACGATTCCGTCCAGGCTCAGATCAAGGAGATCGTTACGGCCGAGTCGCGACAGCAGCGCGAGCAGCTGCTCGCAGCGCTGACCGCCGAGGATGCTTCCAATCCGCTCAACGCGATGCAGATCCGCATTGGCAAGGCGATCGCCGAGACCGAGGAGCGACATCGTGCCGAGGTCGAGATGCTGCGCGAGTCGCACTCGACGCAGTCGAGGGCGATGCAAGGACAGGTCTCCGAGCTCAAGGAGCACCTCGCGCGCCTGCTCGACAGGGGTGAGCACGAGCTCGAGCTGGCCGAATCGGAGGCCGCGGGGACGCGCAAAGGCTTCAGCTTCGAGGAGCGCGTTCATCAAGCGATCGAGGCGATCGCTTCCGCGCGGGGCGATCTCGCCTCACATACCGGCGTTGAGGCGGCCGAGGGAGGGGGCAAGAAGGGGGATGTGCTGGTCGAGCTCGGAGCCTGCGAAGGCGCTTCCAGCGGTCGGATCGTGTTCGAGTGCAAAGACAAGCGGCTGTCCAAGAACGCCGCCTGGAACGAGCTCAACGCGGCGATGGCGGCGCGCGCGGCCTCGTTCGCAATTCTCGTCGTCGCTGGTGAGGAGAACGTTCCCGCCGAGCGCCAGCAGCTGACCGAGTACGAGGGCAACAAGCTGATCGTCGCCGTCGACCGTGACGAGCCGAGCGGCCTGACGATCGGCGTCGCCTATCGTCTCGCCGCTGCCCGGGTTGCGATGGCTCGTGACCGCGACCTCACCGTCGATGCGCCTGCCGTGCGCGACGCCGCGGCGGAGGCGGTCTCGACCCTGCGCCAAGCGCAGGCGATCCGCTCGGCACTGACAGGAATCAAGACGAGCTCGGACAAGGCGAGGTCGAATCTCGACACGATGGTCGATGCGGTCGAGGTCAAGCTGGCGCAGATCGACTCGCTCGTCGCCGAAGTCGACGAGGCGCCCGACCCGCCGGCGATTTCAGACTAAGGGCCTAGGGCAGCAGCAAGTCGTTCGAGGAGCTGGCGCGCTCGGCGCCGACGCTGAGAATGTCCTCGCGCTGATCGTTGCCGTCGCCCGCTGAGGCCGTGTAATCGCCTTCGTCGAGCAAGATCTTGATCGTCGCGACGTTGTTGGGAGCGATTTCGGCGCTCGACTCGTCGGTTGGGCCCTCGAGCACGAGCGCTGCGGGATCCTGGGATTGGTTTGAGATCGTGATCGCGACGATTCCCGCTCCGACCTGCTTCGGGCTCACGGTGACATCGTCGTCGCCGATTCGCGCCGTGAGCTGGACCGGCGCCGCCGGACGCGGTTCGTTGGGGAAATCATCCTCGCCGCAGGAGGCGAGCGACAGCGCCGCAAGCACCCCTAACGCCAAAATGAGCCTGCTCCTCACGCTCATGCTCCGCCACCCTAACCGAACCGTCGTGGTTTGAGTGCCGATGGGTGTCGTGCCTGGGCGCCGGTGATCAGAACGGGAGCTCTACGACCTCGCCGCTGCCCGACTCCCCGACGGCGACGATCGCGCCTAGCTCGGCCTCACGGCGAAGGATCGCCAGCGCGATCGGGCCATGCGCCGGCGAGATCACAGCAGTACCGATGAGCCCGAGCTCACGCTCGCCCAGCCTGACGAGATCGCCGTTTTCAGCCGGCCCTGAGAGGCGCAGCCCTCGCAGATGGCGGTTCGGCTTGCCCCTGTAGTGAAGTCTCGCAACCGTCTCCTGGCCGATGTAGCAGCCCTTGCTGAAGCTGACCGCCCGCTCGTTGATTCCCGCTTCCTGGGGGATCGTCGCGATTGTCATCTCGTGCCCGAAGCGCGGCCTACCCGCCTCCACGCGAACGATCTCGGCGGCGTCGTCTGAGACCATCTCGGCGCCGCGAGCGAGCACCGCAGACGTCAGCGCAGCCGTCTCGGCCGTAGCGACTATGAGGTCGAGCCCGCCGTCTGTGCCGACGGCGAGAAACGGCACTCCGTCGAGCTCAGCCGCTCGCTGCGCGTGCTCAGGGGTGAGTGGCCCAGAGATCGCGATCGCCACCGAGGCAGGGCCGATAAGCGAAAGGATCGATTCCCGCTCGCTGATCTCCTCGACGCTGACGTCCCGGCCGATCTTGTACATCGTCAGATGGCGGATGATCGCCTCGGCGGCGACGTCCTCGGTGTCGATGCGAAAGCCGCTCTCGGTGCGCAGGACGCGCATGTCGCCCTGCATGTGGCCCTTGCGATCAAGCAAGGCGCTGTAGACGCCGGCACCGGTTGGAAGAGCCTCGACGTCGTTGGTGAGCTGGCCCTGGAGGAAATCTGCTGCCTCGGTGCCCGCGACCAGAATCGAGCGGCGCCCGCCGCGCGTGAGCAGGCCGGCGCCCTCTCGCAAAGCCCGGTACTGGCCGTCGAGCTCAACTTGGGTTGGTGCTGAGAGAGCCATCGCACGAGCAATTTTGACAGGGCTGGTGCAGGAAAAGTTTGATCTGTCAAAATCTTGCTCGTGGGTAAGTCAAAAGACTTGAGCTCGAACGATCGGAAAGAGGACAACGCCGATGGCATCAGCCGTCGCCGGCTGCTGGCCGGCGGCGTCGCGGCGGCGCCGGCGCTGGCCTTGTTGCATGGGTCCGGCGCCGCGCGCGCGGCGCCTGCCCATGATCACGGCGACGTCGCAGCCGGCCCGATGTTTCGCGACGGTGAGTTCGTCGACAGCGCTGCCAATGGTTTTGACCCGACCGAGCTCCTGCGCGACTTCGACTACGGCAAGACGACCCGGTTGCCCAGCGGGCGCCTGCTGCGTGAGTGGACGCTGATTGCCGCTGACCAGGAGATCGAGATCGCTCCCGGTGTTTCGTTTCCGGCATGGACCTACAACGGACGAATCCCCGGACCGACGCTGCGGTGCACCGAGGGCGACCTGTTGCGGATTCGCTTCGCCAACGGCTCGGCCCATCCGCACACGATCCACTTCCACGGCCTGCACCCGGCCGCGGTCGACGGCGTTCCGGGCATCGGTGACGGCCTGATCGAGCCCGGTCAGTCGACCGTCTATGAGTTCAACGCGGAGCCGTTCGGACTGCACCTCTATCACTGTCACGCGGCGCCATTAGCCGAGCACATCGCCCGCGGCATGTACGGCACGTTCATCGTCGATCCCAAGCAGGGGCGTCCCGAGGCCGACGAGATGGTCATGGTCCAGCACGGCTACAACACGACCTTCGACGGCGAGGGCAACCAGTTCTACGCCGTCAACGGGATCCCGTTCCATTACATGCACGAGCCGATCGAGGTGGGTCGAGACGAGCTCGTGCGTATCTATCTCGTCAACACGCTCGAGTACGACCCGATCAACTCATTCCACATCCACGGCAACTTCTTCGACTACTACCCGACCGGGACCCGGCTCGAGCCGGCCGAGTTCACCGACACCGTGATCCAGGGGCAGGGACAGCGAGGGATCTGCGAGCTGCGCTTCCCGTACTCGGGCCCGTTCATGTTCCACGCCCACAAGACCGAGTTCGCCGAGCTCGGCTGGATGGGGTTCTTCGAAGTCCAATGAGTGCGGTACTGACTTCTTCGATTCCGGGGCGAAGCGCGGTCGTGTTCCACTGATGGAGGCTCGAACCGAAACGATGAAGCGCCCGCAGGCGGGGCCCTTGGGCCGGATCCCGGCCTGGGGCCTCGCAGTCGCTGCCGGCGCCGTGATTGTCGCCGTCCTCCTCGTGCTTGCGTTGGTCGGTGGCGACAGCCTCCCCGAGCGCCTCGGACCGCCGGTCGAGGAACTGGCGGTCGAGCAGACGGTGCTCGAGCCCGGCCTGATCGAGCTCTCGCTGCGAAACACCGGCCCCGACGACGTCACGATCGCCCAGGCCTTCGTCAACGACGCCTTCGTCGACTTCGACGGGGCGGAGGGCGAGATTGGCCGCCTCGGCTCGGAGACGATCGGGCTCATGTACCCATGGCAGGAGGGCCAGCCCTATCTGGTCTCGCTGGTGACCTCGACCGGCGCCGTGATCGAGCACGAGATTCCGCTTGCCGTCGAGACTCCAGCCACCGACGGCGATCTGTTCGCGTTGATGGCGTTGCTCGGTATCTACGTCGGTGTGATCCCGGTGGGCTTGGGGATGTTGCTGTTGCCGGCGATGCGTCAGTTCAAGCCAAGCTGGATGCGCGCGCTGATGGCGGTGACCGTGGGCCTGCTTGCCTTCCTGGCCGTCGACGCGAGCTTGGAAGCGCTCGATCTCGCCGGCACCTCGGCTGGGGCCTTCGGCGGCGCCGAGCTGCTCGTCCTCGGAGCCGGCCTCTCCTACCTGGCGCTGACCGGTGTCGGTCGCTGGCTCAGCGCCCGCCACCCGACTGGCGAAGCCAGGCCCGGCGGCGCCCAGCTCTCGCTCATGATCGCGCTTGGGATCGGCCTGCACAACATGGGGGAGGGGCTCGCGATCGGCTCCGCTTACGCGATCGGTGAGCTGGCCCTCGGCGCTTTCCTCGTCGTCGGCTTCGCCATCCACAACACGACCGAAGGCTTTGCCATCGTTGCGCCGCTGGCCCGCGAGAAGCCGTCGCTTCGCCGCCTCGCCGGGCTCGGCGTGATTGCCGGGGCGCCGGCGATTCTCGGCGCCGTGATCGGCGCCTCGATCAACAATGCCGAGCTTTCCGTGCTGCTGCTCGGCGTCGGAGTGGGAGCGATCGTCCAGGTGATCGGACAGGTCCTGCCGGCGCTGCGCGATCGTGACGGGCGCTTGCTCGATGGGCTCACAGCGGGCGCGATCGCAGCCGGGGTGATCGCCTTCTATCTGACCGGACTGCTGATCTCGGTATGACCAGAGCGCTGGCACATTCCGGCTTTCGCCGCGATCCCGGGGCGGCCAATACCGAGGCGGTCGAGGACTACGCGAAAGCGATTTTCGCGCTGCAACGCCGCGACGACGGCCCGGTTGGGACTTCAGCATTGGCGGACCGCCTCGGAGTCTCGCCCGGAACGGTCACGGCCATGATCAAGCGCCTCGCCGATCTCGGCCTGGCTCGGCATGAGCCTTACCACGGTGTTGGTCTGACCACGGCAGGCGAGAAGGTCGCGCTCGAGGTGATCCGCCACCATCGGCTGATCGAGTCCTACCTGGCTGATGCGCTCGGGATGCCGTGGGATCGTGTCCACGACGAGGCCGAGGTCCTCGAGCACTACATCTCCGAGGAGCTCGAGGAGCGAATGGCCGCCGCCCTGGGCGACCCCAGGCGCGATCCGCATGGAGACCCGATCCCCGATCGCGAGCTTGCGATCGAAGAGGCCGACGGCATCGCGCTGGCCGACCTCGACACGGGCGACAGGGCGACTTTCACCCGGGTCTCGGACGCCGATCCCAAGATGCTGCGCTATCTCGCCGAGCGTGAGATCCGCCCCGGCACCGAGATCACGCTGCGCGAGCGGGAGCCATTCGGCGGCGCGACGACGATCGTCATAGAGGGCAAAGCGCACGCGATCGGCACTGAGCTCGCCGCGCGGATGGTCGTCTCTCGCTGAGCCTTCCTCGGTGCCGCCGTTCGTCCTGCAATACGCTTGCGACCCGATGCCCCTCGCTGACGACTTTCAGCAGGTCCTCGACTCACTGCCGAGCGATTGGACCGACATCGTCTGCGATCTGCGCATCGCCGATGAGGACCAATACATCGATGCCGCGGTGCTGATGACTCAGATCAACGCTCAGCCGTACTCGGAGGCCGAGTGGCATTTTCGTATCAACGTCGCCCACAGCTTCGGTCACGCAGCCGCCGCTGAGACGGTCAAGGGGACGCTGGCGCTGCTCGACCAGCAGGGCATCGCCGGTGAGTTGATCGTGCGCGACGTCCACCAGGGTCGCGCTGAGGTCGTTCAGATGTGGGGCCGGCCCGAGTCGGTCAGGCGTGAGTTTCGCGCCCGTCGCTCGCTCTGATCCCTATTCAGAGCCGGCGCTGAGCACCAGTTCGAGATCGGGGGAGAGGATCGCGATCACGGAGGAGAACTGGTTGGCGATTACCCGCGCACGGTTGATTTCGGCGCGGGTCCAAGCTCGCTCGTCCGACCTATAGGCCTCGATGATGCCGAGGCTCTCGCCGCGGCAGATCACCGGCACCATCAGCAGGGAGCGCTCGCCGAGCGAGAGCAGGAGATCGACTTCGCCGGGGTCGCTTTCCGGGTCGCCGACCACGATCTGAACCGCGTGCTGGTCGCGCAGGACACGCCGCGAGATCGGGTAGTCGGCGATCGGGAAGATTGTCTGCTCGGTTTGCTCGCCGTTCTCGGCCAGCGTCTCGAGCGTTTCGTCGTCCGCGCGCCACGCCGAGACGCAGATCTTCGACGCTCCAAGCTCTGCGGAGATCAAGGCAAGGACGTTGTCGAGATCGCGGGCTGTCCTGGCGCTGGCCAGCCGGGCGCTGACGTGCACGAGCCGGCGGTCACTCGCGCTGATCGGCTGGTGCTCGGCCGGCATCGAGCGAAATGCGCGCACCAAGGAAGCGCGACAGACCTCGGCCGCGATCGGCGATACCTCCGGCCAAGCGGGGCCCGGACGTCCGAGCACGTAGCCCTGCCCCCATTCGACGTCCAGGTCGGCGAGCACCGCAAGCTCGTCCAGAGTCTCGATTCCCTCAGCACAGACGATCGCGCCGACATCGCGCGAGAAGCGCACGAAAGACTCAACCAACGCGGTCTGGGCCTGATCGGCGTGGATGCCCGAAATCAGCGCGCGGTCGAGCTTGACGATGTCGGGGCGCACCCGCATCAGCTGCTTGAGGCCGGCGTGACCAGCCCCCGCGTCGTCAATCGCGATCCTAGCGCCGCGAGAACGCAGGTCCGCGATCGTCGCCGACAGCGAGTCGTCGTCGGGAACGAACTCGTGCTCGGTTATCTCGATCACCAGCCCTTCGAGATTTCCCTTCAAGGCTCGCTGAACGCAGTCGGCGGCTAGGGCCGACGGACTGACGTTGACCGCCAGATGCGTCTCTATCGGCCGCCCCGTCGATCTCAGCGCGGCGCGAAGTCCCGCCGCCTCGAGCTCGGCTCCCAGCCCGCAGCCGTGGGCTTGGGCGAACCAAGAGTCGGGGGAGCGTCCGTTCTGACTCGGAAAGCGAGCCAGCGCCTCGTAACCCGTCAGGCGACCGTTGGCGATGCTGACAACCGGCTGAAAGACAGAGACGATCGGGTCCGGGAGGCTGAGCAGCTCCTCGATCTCAACTCGCTGGCGATCGCTCCACTCACCAGGCGAGTGCCCGGGGTCGTAACGGCGAGTTCGGCGCCGACCGCCTCGTTTGGCCCAATAGAGCGCACTGTCGCCAAGTTGAAGCAGCGTCTGGGGGTCGCCGGCGTCGAGCGGGTAGGCGGCCACCCCCGCCGAGCAGCTGAGCCCCTGGCTCTCGACCGGAATCTCGGCGATCGTGTCGCGCGCGCGTTCGGCAACGGCATACGCGTCGCCCGGCTGAACCCCGGGGAGGATCAAGGCGAATTTCTGACCGCCGATCCGTGCCGCGGTATCCACGTCGCGGACGATTGCGCGGAGGGAGTCGCCGACCGCGCCGAGGATCTTGTCGCCGAAGGGATGACCGTGCTCCTCGTTGATCGCCTGGAAGCAGTCGAGATCGAGCACGACGAGGGCGAGCGGGTTCGCGTCGCTGGCGGCCGCTTCGAACTCCTCCGCGAGCTTGTCGTGAAAGCTGCGGTGGTTGAGCAGACCCGTGAGGGCGTCGGTGCCGGCCAGGGCGCGGAGCTGCGCCTGCTGGCGCAAGATCACACCCGACGTGAGCAGGCCGGCCGCGCCCAGCGCTATCTCCGTATTCAGCCCGAGGTCGGTACCCCAGATTGCTAGAACCCAGACCACGACGCATGCCGCGGCGAGCTGGGCCAGCGCACCGGTGAGGGCGGGCCCAGGTCCGTTGATCTTTCGCAGTCTCGATCTCACACTGGGTTGCGACTCCGGGAGTCCCCCACACACCCATCGGCGGCCTGTGGACCAATCTTGAGTCGCTATTTGCGGTTTTTCGCTGTGTCTGGCGAGAATCCCGCATCGATGTCGATTGGGCTCGAGACGATCTCGTGCCTGAGATCCCACGCTGCCCAGCGTCGCAGCGCGACGCGATCGAGCTCGACGTCGCCCGTCAGTGCTGCGGCTTCGATCAGGGAGTCGAGCTGTGCGCGCTGCTCGGCGCGGTCCAGGGCGGGTGCCGAGGCAAGCAGCGCCGAGAGCGCTCGCTCCGGGTTGGCGACCGCCATGCGGCTGCCGTCGCCGAGCGCCGCGACTACGTTGGCCACCAGCTCCGGCTCGGCTTCGATGGTCTCGGCCGAGGTCGCGACGACGAGTTCGGGATACGCGGGAGCGCCGTAATCGTCCACGCGAAACTCTCGCGTCGGCACTCCGAGCTCTCGCAGCATTACTCCCTCGGCGTTCCAAAACGCAGTTGCGGCATCGAGCCGGCCGGCCGAGAGCGCCGCGATCGAGTCGAACCCGATCGTGACTCGAGCGACGTCCGCTGCATCGGCGCCCCCGGCCTCGAGCACGGAATCGAGCACGGCATCGTCGGAGGGCAGCCCGGTCACACCTACTGCGCCGCCCTCGAGATCGCGCGGCGAGTGCACTGCAGAGCGATCCGCAGCGATCACCGCCGCCAGCGGGCGCTGCACGATCGCCGCTACGCCGACGACATCGATGCCGCGCTCGCGCGCCAGCGCCAAGTCGTGGATGTCGAGAACCGCGAAGTCGGCACGGCCTGCGCTGAGCAGCTTTGGCGCGTCGCTGGACGACGACGGCTGACGAACCTCGAGCTCGACCCCGCGCTGGCCGAACTCGCCGGTGGCCAGCGCCGTGTAGATGCCGACGTGGACGGCGTTAGGCTGAAAATCCAGCACGAGGGTCGCCTCCTGCGAGGCGCCCGGTTCAGCACCGTCCTCTGCGCAAGCCCCGAGGGTGACCGGGAGCGAAGCGAAGACGACGGCCGCCAGCAGCGCGACCACCCTTGTCATTCGCCGGCCAGACTAGTGGCTGGCGACAGCGTGTCGTTGCCAGCGCGTCGATACGCTTGCCCGTGTGTTCGAGCATCCGCTCACCGATGAGCACCCGGTCACCCGCGAGCTCTTGGCGCTGGTCGAAATTCCCAAGGGCTCTCGTAACAAATACGAGTACGACGAGGGAATCGGACGTGTGGTGCTGGACCGCTATCTGTCTTCGTCCATGGTTTATCCGGCCGATTACGGCTTTCTCATGGGCCACCGTGGCCGCGACGGCGACCCGCTCGACGCCATCGTCTGCGTCTCGGAGCCGACCTTCCCGGGTTGCGTGATCCCGGTCAAGCCGATCGCCCTGTTCGTGATGCAGGATGAGAAAGGCGAAGACGACAAAGTCGTTTGCGTGCCGACCCAGGATCCCGGGTGGAATCACGCCGAGACGCTCGAGGACATCCCCGAACAGCTGCAGCGCGAGATCACCCACTTCTTCTCCGTCTACAAGCAGCTCGAGGGCAAGGAGGTTCAGGTGGATGGGTGGCAGTCGCTGGACAAGGCGCTCGAGGTGATCGCCGACGGTCGCAAGCTGCAGATGCAGCACGACGCACCGCGTCGTAGTTAGATCCTCCCGCGCCGCCGCGACTGGTTCCCGCGCCGCCGCGACCGGTTCCCGCCCCGCCGCCGGCGGCTAGTGGCTACACTGCCGCCCGCAACCGACCGAGGAGGAGTTTTCAAGTGCAGGACCGAGGGCTAGCCGCCTACATCGCCGAGTTGATTGGGACCTTGCTCCTGGTCTTCGTCGTGGGAACAGTCGTGACTCTGTACGTCGCAACGAGCCCGACGGCAACCACCGGCTCCGACTTCGCCGTGATCGGCCTCGTTCACGCCTTCGCGCTGTTCATGCTGATCATCGCCTTCGGTCAGGTCAGCGGCGGTCACTTCAACCCGGTCGTCACTTTGGCGGCCACCGTGTTGCGCAGGATCGACCCTGTCGACGCTGTCGTCTACATGCTCGCCCAGCTCTCGGGCGGTGTCCTCGGCGCGCTGCTGGTCAAGGGCCTGCTGCTCGACGAGGGTCGCGCCGGCGGCTACGGCAACGTCGAGGTATCGGACCTGCTCAGCGGCAACTTCGGCGGCGGGGTCGTCGAGGCGCTAGGAACCTTGCTGTTGGTGCTGACGATCTGCGCCGTGGCATTGAACCCTCGTGCGCGCCAGGAGTGGGCGCCGTGGGCGATCGGGGCGACGCTTGGCTTCGCAGTGATGATCCTCGGTCCCCTCACCGGCGGCTCGTTCAACCCGGCGCGCTGGTTCGGCCCGGCCTTGATCAGCGAGTCGCTCGACGGCAGCGACCTGCTCGTCTACGTGCTCGGTCCGATCGTTGGTGCGCTGGTCGCCGTTGGCGTCTACCGCTTCGTCATCGCGGGCCCGCAGTACGCAGAGGGCGCGGAGCCACCGACTTCGGACGCCCGTGCGGTCGGCCAGGCCGTCAAGGACGCAGAGGTACGCACGCGTAACCAGTAGTAGCGGCGAGCCACGCCTCGCTACCGTTGCGGCTGCATGCGCCGCGTCACCTTCTCGCGCAACTTCACGCTCTCGCTCTCGCGCACCTGTCGCTGCTATTGCAAGTACTGCGCCTTTGCCACACATAAGGCGCACCTGTACTCACCCGAGGAGGTTGAGCAGCGCCTGGAGCAGGCGCTGCGGCGCAATGCCAAGGAGTTGCTGGTCCTAACGGGCGAGGCCCCGGAGGTCAACCCGCTCGTCGCGGCGAGGCTACGCGAGTACGGGCACAGCGACTTCGTCTCCTACGTCGTCTGGGCGTGCGAGCAGGCGCTCGAGCGCGGCCTGTTACCGCACACGAACCTTGGCGTGCTCTCGCGCGCCGATCTCGCTCGCCTGCGCGAGGTGACGGCGTCGCAGGGGTTGATGCTCGAGTCGATCTCCGAGCGCCTGATGCGGACCGTCCACGCAGGTTCCCCGACCAAGCACCCGGCCGTGCGCCTGGAGACGATCGAGGCTGCCGGTGAGCTGCGGATCCCATTTACCAGTGGGATCCTCGTTGGTATCGGCGAGACCGAGGCCGAGCGCATCGCCTCGCTCGAGGCGCTGGCCGATGTCCATGCCCGTCACGGCCACATCCAGGAGATCATCCTGCAGAACTTCGTTTCGCACCCGCGCTACTACGGGGCCGAAGTGGCGGACATCGCCGACGCCGCCTCGAGCGAACGCTGGGCCGGCGACGGGTCGGAAAAGGCCCCACTCGGAGAGAAACCCACCGATCAGGCTTTGCCTGCCTGGGCGACCGAGGTCACCCTCGACGACATGAAACACCTCGTGGCCACGGCGCGGGAGCTGATGCCCGACGTCGGCATTCAGGTTCCGCCGAACTTGAGCGACTGGTGGCTCGATCTGGTCGATGCCGGCGCCACCGACCTCGGCGGGCTCTCGGCTAATGGCGATCACATCTCGCCCGAGCACGCGTTTCCCAGCCCGCATCAGGTCCGAAAGCAGCTGGCGCCGCGCGGGTACGCGCTGACCGAGCGCCTCTGCGTCTACCCGCAGTACCTGGAGAGCACCTGGCTCGAGCAGGGCGTGCTCGACGCGGTCAAGCTCAGCTACTGGAGCTTCATCCCGCGCCGCGGCTCGGGCCGGCGTTCAGAGCGCCAGATCGATCCCGAGCTGGCAGCGAGCGCGATTGAGAAGGGCCGCCAAGGGTTGGAGCTGACCGAGGACGAGCTCACGGCGATGTTCGCCGAGACCCGCCCCGAGGTGATCGAGCAGATGCGCCTTGGCGCTGACGGGCTTCGCAGCGAGCTGGCCGGGGAAACGGCGACGTTCGTCGTTAACCGCAACGTCAACTTCACCAACGTCTGCGTCGTCGGCTGCGCTTTTTGCGGCTTCGGCCAGGGCAAGCGCTCACCCGACGCCTACCACATCACCGAGGACGAGTTCCAGGCACGGATCGCCGAGGCGGTCACCGTCGGCGCGACCGAGATCTGCATGCAGGGGGGCATCCATCCCGACTATTCGCTCGAGCACTACGGGCGCTGGCTGCGCCTGGCCAAGGAGGCGGCGCCGCAACTGCACCTCCACGCCTACTCGCCGATGGAGGTCCACTACATGTGCGAGCGCTCGGGCAAGTCGCCCGACGCGGTATTCGACTACCTGCGCGAGTGCGGGCTCGGCTCGACCCCCGGCACCGCAGCCGAGGTGCTCGATGACGGGGTCCGGGCACGGATCTCGCCGAACAAGCTGCCCGCAGGGCGCTGGGTCGAGATCATCGAGGCCTGTCATCGCGCCGGTCTGCGCTCGACCTCGACGGTCATGTTCGGCCACATCGAAGAGCCATGGGAGCTCGCTCGCCACATGCGTGTCGTGCGCGAGCTCCAAGAGCGCACCGGTGGGATCACCGAGTTCGTGCCGCTCAGCTTCATCCCGTTTCAAACGATGCTCGGCCGCACCCATGGCATCGAAGAGATCTCGCGCCAGGACAATCTCAAGCACACGGCCGCCTTTCGCCTCGCTCTCGGGCGCTCGATCAAGAACCTGCAGGCGAGCTGGGTGAAGATGGGGCTCGACGCCGCCACCGAGAGCCTTCACTGGGGCGTCAATGACCTCGGCGGCACGCTGATGGAGGAAAATATCTCGCGCATGGCAGGTTCCCAGCACGGCGTCCGGCTCGAGCCCGAGGACCTGATCGAGGCAGCCCGCGCCGCCGGGCGCACCCCGGCACAGCGCACCACGCTTTACGAGATCGTCGAGACCTACTAACGGAGTCGTTCCGCCTACCAGCGACGCCCGCTCAGCGAAACAGATCCTCGCCGCCTGGACGCTGCAAAGCTGCTGCAGCCCCCGGCCCGTCGTCGCCGGTCCGCAGGTGGGCGGCGCCGCGGATCACCACGGCCGGGGTGCCGGAGGTCTTGTCCCGCGCGAGGTCGGCGGCAGCTGCGAGCTGATCGGCGTTGGCGATCGCCGTGGCTGCAAGCTCGCGGCCGTGTGCGTCGCTGCGCCCGCGCCAATCATCCACGGCCACGACACCGGCACAGCCGATCGCGACTTCGGCCTGGCCGTTTCGCCACGGGCGCCCGAAGCTGTCGCTAACGATGACACCGGGTCGCGAGCCCGACTCGGCCGAGATCTCGCCGCGGATTCGACGCGCCGAGGCGTCGGCGTCGAGTGGCAGCAGCGCCACCTCGGCGTCACCGGGCAGGTTCGAGGCGTCGATGCCGGCATTGGCACAGATCCAGCCGGCGTGCGTTTCGACGATGAGCACACCGTGCTCGGCGCGCACGATGCGACGGGCTTCGCCGAGGACGAGCTCGACGAGGCGCGGATCCTTGCCGAGCTTGGCGCCTAGCTCGTGCGCACGAGGCGAGGGCTCGACCTCGCCCAGTGACCTGACTCGGCCTTCGGCCTTGGACACCACCTTCTGTGAGATGCAGACGATGTCGTCGTCGCCGAGCGCGAGCCCGGCGCTGGCCGTTGCCTCGGCTACGAGGAGGCCGACGCTGTCGCCCCCAGCGACCTCGGCGATTCCGGGGACGGCAACAACCTCGAGGCTCACTTGCTTGCCAGCGCCTTTTGGACTTGCGCCAGCGCATCCGCCGTGGCGGGCGCGCGTTGCGGATCGTCGGCGAGCGCCGTCGCCAGCGCCTTGAGATCGTCGGGCGTGTCGAGATCGAGCGCCATAGATTCGAGCGCCTCGGTTGCGACCTCGAAGCCCGCGCGAGTGGCGCGGTCGCGATGGCGCGCGGCGCTGTCTTCACCGAAGGCGGGGCCGATCGCGTCGGCAGGGGCCAGCAGTAGCGCATTGGTGCCAGTCCCGTGGCGGTCCGGGACGACCGAGACCTTCCCCGGCGCCATGCGCTCGAGCGCGCCGTCGAGTTCGACCGGATCGAGCAGCGGGCAGTCGCCGGGGAGCAGAACCGAGCATTCAGCCTTAAGTGCGATGGCGCGGATGATGCCCAGGGTGGCCGCCTCGGAATGACCGTGGTCTTGGGGCTCTTGAAGAACCTCGATTGGCGTCTTCACGCGCCGGGTATGCGAAAGCGCGATGCGCTCGGCCCGTCCCTCGCCGGTGACGACGATCACGCGCTCGATCGAGTTCGTGGCGGTGACCGCGACAAGGACGTCCGCGAGCATTGCCTTGACAACGGCAGCGCGCTGTTTGCGATCGATCGTCTCGAGCAGGCGCTGCTTTGCCTGCCCGAACCGCTTCACGGGAATGATCGCTGTCGCCTTCACGAGCGGATGATCGCGCACGCTCGCAGGGACGGGAGAGGAGACGGGGACCCGGCACAGCGCCGGTGCAAGAACACCGCCGCTACAGCCGCGTAGCTAACTCGAGCGTTCGCTCGGCAAGCGTTCGCCGGCCGTAAGCATCGACCATCAGGGTCGCGCAGGCGAGTGTGGGAATGTGATCTGGAGGCGGGTCGGGATCGCTGGAGTCGACGATCATCGCTGCGATCACCTCGCCATAAAGCGAAGCGACGCCGGTGGCGCTGACGGGGCGGCCGGTGGCAGCGATGAACGCCTCGGTCGGTCCCTTGACCGACTTGCCAGCCACCAGCGGGCTGACCGCGACCACGGGCTTGCCGGATGCGGCGAGGGCCTCACGCATTCCGGCCACGGCGAGGATCGGACCGATCGAGATCACAGGGTTCGAGGGCGCAATCACGATCACGTCGGCTGCGGCGATCGCGTTCTGTACCTCTAGCGTGACCTGGGCGTGCTCGATTCCCTCGAGCTCGACGCCCGCGACAGCACCCTCGCCGCGATCGACGATGAGGAACTGCTGAAGCCCGCGCCAGCCCTGCATGGTCTTGACCCGGGTCGAGACGCGCTCGTCGCACATCGGCAGGACCGTCGCCTCACAGCCCAAAGCGCGGGCGATCTGAGCTTGCGCCGCCGTCAGTGTGCCGCCCTCGGCCAGGAAGTGGGTGCGGTAGATACAGGTGGCGAGATCGCGATCGGTAAGGCTGAACCAACCCGGTGCGCCGAGCTGCTCCAGCCGCTCGGCGACGACGAAGCCGTCGTCGCGGATGCCCCAGCCACGGTGCTCGTCGATCTCGTCGGCGAGCCAGTAGGTGCAGAGGTCGGGATCGGGCGAGACCCGGAGGCCGTGGACGTCGACGTCGTCGGCCGTGTTGGCGATGACGCTGAGCCCGTCGCCGACCACGCCTTGAAACCCGGCTGCGAGCTTGCCGCCACCGGTTCCTCCCGCTAGCAGCGCGACGTTCAAGCGGCCCAGTGATCGCCGTCGGGCAGATCGGTGATGCGAAGTCCGGCGTGGGTCTTGTAGCGAGCGTTGATCGAGATCAGCAGTGGCGTCAGCTGCTCGACGATCCGTGCGCTTTCGAGCGCGCCGGCGTTGACCGCTCGCAGCCCTTCGATCGCCTCGACTAAGCGAGCGACCTTGACCTTGTCTGCCTTGCGGTCGCCGCAAACAAGCACGTCCTCGGCGAGTTCGGTCGCTGTGTCGGCCAGAGCCGGGGCGCTGACGGTGTGCAGGGCAGCGACCACCGTGACGCCCTCGGGCACCATTTCCTGCGCCTGCTCGGCCGCCGAGCCCTGCCAGACGCCGAGCGTGCGGGTCGCCTTGCCGCCGACGGCGGCGGCGAGCGGCACGGTGCAGTCGACGAGCAGCTGTCCGGGCTCCAGCACCTCGCGCAGGTTGTTGAGGTTCTCCGATTGAGCGCGAAAGGGCACCGTAAGAAAGACGACCGAACCCTGCTTGGCGGCTGCCTCGTTTGCCAGCCCCTCGATCTCGGCGTCGGGCACGAGCTCGGAGAGCTTTCGCGCGGTCTCAGCCGCTCGCTCCTCACTGCGAGAGCCGACGACGACGGCACGGCCTGCGCGAGCCCAGCGCAGCGCGAGCCCATAACCAAGGGCTCCGGTGCCGCCGATAATCGGGATCGCGTCCGCGCGTGATGCCATCGCGCCGCGCACAATAGTCTTCCGCCGCGATGAGGCTCGAAGGTCGAAAGGCCCTCGTAACGGGTGGGGCGAGCGGGATTGGCGCGGCGATCGCCGCACGGCTCGCCGCAGAGGGCGCAGCGGTCGTGATCGGCGACATCAATACAGAGGGTGCGGACGCAGTTGCGGCTGAGATCGGCGCCGAGTCGGCGCACCTGGATGTCACCGAGCCGCAGTCCTCGCTCGATCTCGTTGCCGAGCATGGGCCGTTCGCGATCCTGGTCAACAACGCCGGCACCGATGAGTTCGGCTTTTTCACCGATACCGATCCGGATCATTGGCAGCGGATCGTCGCGATCAACTTGATTGGTGTCCTCGCTTGCACACACGCGGTCCTGCCGGGGATGCAGGAGGCCGGGTACGGGCGCATCGTCAACATCGCCTCCGAGGCCGGTCGCATCGGCTCCAAGGGCTCTGCGGTCTATTCGGCGGCGAAGGGTGGGGTGATCGCGTTCACCAAGGTTGTCGCTCGCGAGGGCGCCCGGTTCAACGTCACCGCCAACTCGGTCGCGCCCGGCCCGATCGAAACGCCGTTGCTGATGCGGGCGCTTGAGTTCGGCGAGATCGGCACGAAGATCGTCGAGAACATGAAGGCGGGCACCCAGCTTCGCCGCCTGGGCCAGCCCGATGAGGTCGCCGCCGCGGTCGCCTTCCTTTGTTCTGACGATTCTTCCTATGTCACCGGTGAGACACTCGGGGTCTCCGGCGGCATGGGCATGTGCTGAGCGCCGTCAAGTCGAAGTGCGCGCTCGATTGATGACTTTGCGGCCCCGCAGCCCCAATAACTCATCAAGCTGCACGGCCTAGCGGGCTAGCCTCCCAGCCATGAGCGAGTACCCAGCCGCCGTCCGTCTCCGCGAGGTTGGCCCTCGCGACGGATTTCAAAACGAGCCCGAGGTGATCGCCACCGCCGACAAGGTTCGCCTCATCGACATGCTCGGCGAAGCCGGCTTCAAGCGCATCGAGCTCACCTCATTCGTTCGCCCCGACGTGATCGCGCAGCTCGCCGACGCCGAGCAGGTGCTCGGCGGCTACGACAGGCGCGACGGGGTCGCCTACTCGGTCCTGATTCCAAACGAGCGCGGCCTCGACCGCGCGCTCACTCTGCGTGACCGCTTCGACGAGGTCAACCTCTTCCTCTCGGCCTCCGAGACCCACAACGCCAAGAACGTCAATCGCACGGTCGCCGAGTCGCTGCAAGCGATCGAGCGAGTGATCGAGCGCGCGCTCGCCGAGGGGCTGCGCTGCGAGGGCGTGATCTCAACCAGCTTCGGTTGTCCCTATGAGGGCGAGGTGGCGGCCGAGCGCGTGCTCGAGATCGCCGAGCGCCTCGCGGTAGCCGGGTGCGAGGAGATTGCTTTTGGCGACACGACGGGGATGGCGAACCCGCGCCAGGTGGAGGAGTTCTTCACGCGTGCGTTCGCAGAGCCGTCATTGCAGGATGTCGAGCTCACCGCCCACTTCCACAACACCCGTGGTCAGGGGCTGGCCAATGTCCTCGCAGCGCTCGGCACCGGCATCGACTCCTTCGAGTCGGCGTTCGGCGAGCTCGGAGGCTGTCCCGTGCCTGCAGGCGCCACCGGCAATATCGCCAGCGAAGATCTCGTTTCGATGCTGGAGGAGATGGGGCTCGAAACCGGCGTTGACCTGCCTAAGCTGATCGCGGCCTCGGGCGCCGCCCAGCAGCTGCTCGGACGCCCCCTCGGCGCCCACGTCTTGACGGCCGGGCCGGTCGAGTGGGCTCAGCCCTAAGCCTCCGCAGCCAGGGCCTCAGTGACTTTGCAGGTGCGCGGCGGTTGCGAAATCGGCGCGGCTTCGCTTGGTCACGTTCTCGCAGTTCTTCGCCGCTCGGTCCTTGCGGGCGTTGATCACCGCGGCGTCGTTGCCGGGGCCACAATTGACCCGATCGCGGCCGCCGCGCCCGGCGCTGATCGTGTCGTCGCCCTTTCCGCCCTTGGCGATGTCCTTGCCGCGGCCCGGGCGTAGCTCGTCGTCGCCGTCGCCACCGTCGAGGCGATCCTTGCCGCTGCCGCCACGCAGGCAGTCGTCGCCGTCGCCGCCCTTGATCTTGTCGCGCCCGCCCTTACCCGAGATGCGCTCGGACGCGGGGCCTCCCTTGATCTTGTCGCCCTTCTTCGTGCCCTTGACGAAGGTCGTGCACGGCTTGCCGCCACCAGTGGGCCCAGGACCGGCTCCGGGGGCAGGGGCCTTGCACTTGTTGCCGGTGTCTTGCGCGCTGACGATCAGGCACTCCTGCGTCTGCGGGTTGAGGTGATCGAGCGTGCGAGCGCTCGCCACCCTCGTCGCCGGCGTGCCCGTGAGCCCGAAGATGTCGACGCCGCGGTTGATGTCGTTGGCGAACAGGTTGCCGTTGTAGAAGTAGCTCGACCAGGTGTCTGACTTCGGGTTGGCCGCGGTCGCGCCGGGGTTGACGTCACCGCCTGCCGCGTCGTAGAACGCGATCTCTCGGATGTCGTCGGGGTCGGTGAAGTTGAGCACTGAGGTCCCGGCTTCGTAGTAGGCCGAGGTCAGCAGGTAACGGTCGGTAACAGGGATCACGTTGTAGTTGTGGGCAGTGCAGATCGTTGCTCCCTCGGTGAGCTGCTGGCGGGCTTGCGTGTAGCTGCCGGCCTCCTGGGTATTCGGGGGCGCCGAACCGCCGAGAGTCGTGCGTTCGTAGAACCAGGTGGAGCCGGTGCCGCCGAGATTGGTGGCCGCGTTGACACAGGCGTGTGTGATCGCGGCGCCGCCCTCCTCGTCGCCGAAGATGACGTACTTGCCGTCCCAGCTGAAGGTCGCCGAGTGGAAGTAGTTGATCTGCTCGTTGAAGATTCGTGCCGCCGTTCTGAGTGTCCGGATTGGCCGGGTCGGTGATGTCCCAGATCTGTCCCTCGCCCTGGCAGGCGGCGGCGGCGAGCCCGAGCTCGATGAAGACGCCGATGTCGTGACAGCCTTGAGACTCCTGGCCGGGGAAGCCGAACGTGGCCGGATGCAGCGGCACCTCCTTGAGCACGCTGGCGCTGGCCGGGTCGCTGAAGGGGACCTCGACAATCGAGATCTTGTTGTGGGTCAACGACCCGTCGGCGTTGGTGGGCCCGCAGCGCCCTGCGTCGAGCGCTGCCGCCAGCGGATAGGAGGAGACATAGATGAAGACCCGGTCTGGGTTCTCGGCGTCAAGTGCGAATTTGCGGCTGGCGCCGCTGCCGCTCGTCTGGCGCACAGGAACCACGGTATGAGTGTGCGAGCCGCAATCCGTTGAAACGGCCTTGAGATAGGTCGGGGCCCGGGGGTTGGTGACATCGAAGATCCTGATGCCCTCGAAGCCGAATGTCTCGCCGGAGCCCGACAATGGCGCCACCGGGGGCTTGGGATTGGGCTGGGTGTCGTCAACGCAGTCGTCATCGGGCCGGTCGGAGTCGACGGACGCAAACAGCAGCCGCTGGCGCTCATATGCGGGCCCGGCGTCCCAGACACCGAGGTCGTTTTGAACGCTGATGCATGGGAAATCGACCAGCGTCTCGGGCGCGCTGCGATTGGAGACGTCGATGATCTTGAAGCCGTCGTAGTTGCCGGCATAGACCTCGCTCCCCCAGAAGGCGAGATCTGAGTTCGTCGGTGTGCTCTCGGCTGCTGACGGCGTCGGGGCGACGTTGGAGAGGTGGGTGGCATTGAGAGGCGGCACGGCATCGGTCTCCCCGTGACCGGCGAGGGCCGGCGTCGCGCAGGCCAGTGCGACGATGCTGACAATGCTGACGACACCGAACGTGCGCACGTGGACCACCTTCTTTCTCCGTTACCTCCCCCGCCGAAAATGTATGCCCTCTCGAACGATGATGCGCCGGTTGGCGCCGCAACGCCGGTGCGCGTAGGGTGCAACCGATGAAGAGCGACGCCTTTCGAGCCGCGGCAGAGGCCAAGAGCTTCAGCCAGGCCGAAGCGCTCTTTGCCGAGGACGCGACTTTTCGCAGCCCCGTCGTCTTTAAGCCGTACGAGGGGCGTGCCGAGATCATGGTCCTGCTGGCTGCGGTGGTGCAGGTGTTCGAGGACTTTCACTACCTCGAGCAGGTCGAAGCCGGTGACGTCGCCGTGCTCGTGTTCGAGGCTCGCGTAGGTGACAAGCAGCTTCAGGGCGTCGACATCCTGCGCTTCGCCGGCGAGGAGATCGTCGAGCTGACGGTGATGGTGCGGCCAATGAGCGCGATGCACGCGCTTGCCGAGCGCATGCGCCAGATGCTCGAAGCCGCCGGCGCACCCTAGGGTGCCGAGGCCGCAGATCGCCATTCGCGACGCCGTGCCCGGCGACGAGGAGGCGATGGCGAGGGTCGCGATCGACGCCTGGCGAGTGGGCTTTCGCGGCATCGTCCCACCCGAGGTCGACCCGGTCGAAGCCTGGCGTCCGCAGCGCATCACCGAGCGTCTGCACGACCCCTCCTATGACGCGCGCTCGATGCTCGTCGCCGAGCTTGGCGACGAGATCGCCGGGCTCGTCGTCTGCGGGCCCAGCCGCGACCATGGACGCGTCACCGCCGAGGGCGAAGTGATTGCCCTTTATGTCCACTCGGACCATTGGCGCCGGGGTGTCGGCCGTGCGCTCGTCGGCGCTGCGGTCGCCGCGCTGATCGCGGCCGGACACGAGGAGGCGATCGTTTGGACCCTTGCCCAGAGCCCGCGCAACATCGCCTTCTATGAGTCGCTGGGCTTTTCACTCGACGGCGGCTCGCAACGCCGCCCGGCGTTTGCGTCGACGCCCGAGGTGCGGCTGCGCGGCCGCCTGTCGAGCCTGCAAGCTGGCATCGGCCTGTAGGCTCGGCGACCGCCAAATCGACTGGAGGACGAAACGCAAAATGGAGATCGCCAAGGTAGGAGTTGCCGGCTGCGGGCTGATGGGTCATGGAATCGCCCAGATCTGCGCCCAGGCGGGCTGGGATGTCGTCGTTTGCGAAGCCGATCAAGGGGCGCTCGATCGCGGTCTGGCGAAGATCGAGAAGCAGCTCGCCCGCGCCGTCGAGAAAGGCAAGCTTGAGCAGTCGGGAGCCGACGAGGTGCGCGCGCGCCTGCGCGCCTCACTCGATTACGGCGACTTCGCCGACTGCGACCTCGTGATCGAGGCGATCACCGAGAACCTCGAGGCCAAGCTTGATCTATGGCGCGAGCTCGACGGCGTCGTCAAGCCCGAGGCCTACTTCGCGACCAACACCTCCTCGCTTGCCGTCGCCGATCAGGCGGCGGTAACGGGCCGCGCCGACAAGTTTCTCGGCCTGCACTTCTTCAACCCGGCGCAGGTCATGCCGCTGCTCGAGGTCGTCAAGGCCGCGGAAACCAGCGATGAGGCGTATGAGCTCGGATTCTCGCTCGGAGAGAAGCTCGGCAAGACCACCGTCGCCGCGGGCGACAATCGCGGCTTCATCGTCAATCGGCTGCTGGTTCCGTACATGCTCGACGCGATCCGTGCTCACGAGCAGGGTGTCGGCTCGGTTGCCGACATCGATACGGCGATGAAGGCCGGCGCCAGTCACCCGATGGGCCCGCTGACGCTCGCCGACTTCGTCGGACTCGACACCCTGGCGTCGATCGCCGACGTCATGGTCGACGCCTATGGCGAGGATCGCTTCGCCCAGCCCGAGACACTGCGCAAGCTGGTCGAAGCGGGGAACTTCGGGCGCAAGTCGGGCCGCGGCTTCTACGACTACTCGGGCGACAGCCCCGTCCCAGCGGACCCGCTCGTCTGAGCCCGCACGGACGCTATCTCGCTACGCTCGCGACGTGGATCACTACTCCGTCGGGCAGATCAGACAGACGAAGTTCTCGCCCGCCCTGCGCGGCTACGACAAGCAGGAGGTAGACCGCTTTCTCGCCGAGCTGGCCGATTGGCTGGAGACCGGCGGGGAGGACGAGTCGCGGTCCGACGTCGTCCACGCCGAGCTCGAGCGCATCGGTGAGGAGACCGCAGCGATCCTCACGGCTGCGCACGAGGCTGCCGAGGCGATGCGTAAGAATGCCGAGCGCGAGACGCGAAAGCGCCTGGTCGAGGCGAACTTACGCGTCGAGTCGATCCAGTCAGAGGTCGACGGCGACCTCGCTAGCGCCCGTCAGGAGGCAGATGCCTACACGCGCAAGACCAAAGCCTCCGCTGATGCCTACGACAAAGACACACGCGAGCAGTCCGACGACTACGCGGCCACCACCCGCGCCGAAGCGGACGCCGAGGCAAAGGCGATCGTCGAGCGCGCCAGGGCCGAGGCGAGCAAGGTGGTCGAGGCGGCCGCGCGCAAGCGCAAGGACATCGAGTCGATGATCTCCGACCTCGAGCAGCGCCGAAGCACGGTTCTCTCCGAGCTCGAGAGCCTCGCCAGTGGGATCACGGGCGCCGCTACCCAGCACCGCCCCTCGAAGCAAGAGGCGCCCACGGAAAACGATCGAACCGCGCAAGCTCCTGCGGCCCAGCGCCAGAGCTGATCGGTGGGCACTCGCGAGGGAACGGACTTCGGCCGCGCGGTCGAGGCTGCGATTTCAGGCGGCCCTGAGCGCCATCACTCAAAGACCGCCGATCAGGGCAAGATGGCGGTGCGCGACCGCGTCGCGCGGCTGGTCGACCCAGGCTCGTTCACCGAAGAGGCGCTGCTCGCCAACTGGGACGCCGAGGGCCTCGGCGCCGACGGTGTCGTCACCGGCTTGGCACTGATCGCCGGTCGCAAGGTTTGCCTGATGGCAAACGACCCGACTGTCAAGGCGGGCTCGTGGGGTCCGAAGACGGTGGAGAAGATCCTCCGCATTCAGGAGCGGGCGCTGGCGCTCGAGCTGCCGATGATCTATCTGGTCGACTCGGCCGGGGCGCGGATCACCGACCAGGTGCAGATGTTCCCGGGGCGCCGCGGCGCCGGCAGGATCTTTCACAACGAGGTCAAGCTCTCCGGTCGCGTGCCGCAGCTATGTCTGCTGTTCGGCCCATCTGCCGCCGGTGGCGCCTACATCCCCGCCTTCTGCGACGTCGTGATCATGCGCGAGGGCAACGCCTCGATGTACCTGGGCTCGCCGCGGATGGCCGAGATGGTGATTGGCGAGAAGGTCACGCTCGAGGAGATGGGCGGGGCGAAGATGCACACCAGCGTCTCCGGTTGCGGGCACTTCCTCGTCACATCCGACGATGAGGCGATCGAGCTCGCCAAGACCTACCTCTCCTACATGCCGACAAACTGGCGCTCGGATCCGCCGTCGGCGCCGCCAATCGAGCCCGAGGCCGACCTCTTGCCCTCGCAAATCGTTCCCGACGACGAAAAGACCGCTTTCGACATCAAGGAGCTGATCGGCGCCCTGATCGACGCCGGCTCTTTCTGCGAGGTACACGCTCGCTGGGCGAAGGAGCTGGTTGTCGGCTACGCCCGTCTCGACGGCCGCGCGATCGGAATCGTCGCCAACCAGCCGCGCCAGAAGGGTGGCGTGCTCTTCGTCGACTCCGCCGACAAGGCCGCACGCTTCATCAACACCTGCAACGCCTTCAACGTGCCGCTGCTGTTCTTGGCCGACGTGCCTGGATTCATGATCGGGACCGACGTCGAACGGCAGGGGATCATTCGCCACGGCGCAAAGATGATCAGCGCCGTCTCGGAGGCGACCGTGCCGAAGGTCTCGGTGATCGTGCGCAAGGCCTACGGCGCGGGTCTGTACGCGATGGCTGGACCGGCCTTCGAGCCCGACTGCTGCATTGCTCTGCCGAGTGCCAAGATCGCGGTGATGGGCGCCGAAGCGGCGGTCAACGCCGTTTTCTTCAACCAGATTCAGGAGATCTCAGACGAGGCCGAGCGCGAGCGTTTCGTCGCTGAGAAGCGCGAGGCCTACGCAGCCGATATCGATCTCCTGCACCTGGCGTCGGAACTCGTGATCGACGCCGTGATCGAACCCGACCAGCTTCGCGGCGAGTTGATCCGCCGCTACGCGCTCGCCGAGTCCAAGAACCGCGAGTTCAGCGAGCGCCGGAACCCGATCACGCCGGCTTAGATGATTTAGCCGTCGGCCGAGATCTCGACGCTGCAGAGGTCGACCGAGCTGCGCGTGCCCATCTGGCCCTGCGGCGGTGACATCCCGTTCAGGGTCTCATTGCCCTTGCGCATGTTCTCCTCGGTCTCGTAGAAGCTGATCGCGACGACGGTGCCGTTCGCCTTATCGACGCAAAAGCGAAAGCCGACCGAGGGCACGCCCTCGGGCGGCCCGGACTCGGCCCGCTCGCGGATTCCCGCGACGTTCTTCTCGATCATGTCGGCATCGCCGCCGGTGAATCTCGCTATGCGTGCGTACATGTGTGCCTCCGGTCGTTGGTTTGCTATCGTCGTGCTGCCGCGGGCGGCGCCGCCGGGCGTCGCGGACCCGCGACGGTGCGTTCAGGCAGGCCGTCGCCGCCCCCTCCGGCACGGCACCGATGTCGCGCATGAACTGCATCGTGTCCCACTGCGTCCATGACTCAACGATCAGCCCGTCCTCGAAGCGGTCGATCGTGATCCCCTCGATCGGCTCGCCGCGCTCGCCGGTCGGCTTCAGCCCTGAGAACTCGTTTTCGAACGTGCCCTGAGCCGTCCAGCGGATTACAGCCTTGTCGCCGGAGGCAAAGACGTCGTCGATCGTGAACGAGAGGTCCGGAAAGGCGGCCCGATAGCCGGCGATCCCCTGCTTGGAAGCCTCGCGGTCCTGATCGCCCAGCAGCGGATCGTGGCCGACGAAACCGTCGGCGCAGAGCTCGTCGATCAGGTTCAGATTGCCGTCACCAAAAGCCTCGGTGATCAGCCGCTGCGATGCGGCGATTGTTTCCTCGAACATGGCTTTCCTCCTGTGATTGGGATTCTTCCCCGGCGCCTCGACCCTACTCCGCGAGATCGAAATTGCAAGGGGGCCGGAATCCGCCGGTTAACCGAGCGTCAGCCGCGCGATCGCGACCACGCCGATTACCACGATCAGGGCTCGCAGCGCGGCCGGCGGGAGTCGCCGCCCGTAGCGCGCTCCGAGCACGGCCCCGCCGATCGAGCCCACTGCGATCAGCCCGGCCACGGCCCAGTCAACCTCCGTGGCGAAGATGAAGACGATGGCCGCGGTCAGGTTGACCAGTCCGGCGAGGACGTTCTTGAGCCCGTTCAAACGCTGCAGGGTGTCGCGCAAGCCGATGCCGAGGATCCCGATCAGAAGAATCCCTTGTCCGGCGCCGAAGTAGCCGCCGTAGACGCCGCTGGCCGTCACCGCCGCTCGCAGCGTGAGGTGATGCTCGGTGGCCGCGGGTGGGCGCGCCGCCAGCCTGCGGTCGATCAGCGGCTGCATCAGCACCATCACCAAAGCGAGCGCGATCAGGGCGGGCACGATCGCGTCGAAGGTCGAGGCGGGAAGGGCGAGGAGTAACGCGGCGCCGCCGAGTCCGCCGGCGACCGAGACGGCGCCCAAGCTGAGCACTCGCCGGCGCTGTCCTTCGAGTTCGCGGCGGTAACCGATGGACCCGGCGACGGCGCCGGGGACGAGCCCGATGTTGTTCGACACGTTTGCGATCAGGGGCGCGTACCCAAGCGCGATCAGGACTGGGAAGGTGATCAACGTGCCGCTGCCGACGACCGTGTTGATTGCGCCGGCGGCGATTCCGGCGGCGACGATGGTGAGGGCCTCCAGCGGTTCCATGCAGCCGCGAGGCTAGATGGCTTGGGCGAAGCGGCCTGCCCGTCCTCGTATCCTGCGCGGCGTGCAAGGGTCAACCGACAACACCGGCGCCGCCGCGATCGAGCTTCGCGGAGTCGTCAAGAGCTTCGGCTCGATCACCGCCGTCGACGGCCTCGATCTCGATGTTCCCGCCGGGATCTGCCTTGGCCTGCTCGGGCCCAACGGTGCCGGCAAGTCGACGACGATGCGCTTGCTCACGGGTCAAGCAATCGCCGACTCGGGCGAGATCCGGGTACTCGGCCACGAGCTGCCTCGCGAAGCCAAGATCGCCCGGGCCGAGATGGGAGTGGTGCCGCAGCTCGACAACCTCGACGTCGACGTTACCGTCGAGGACAACCTCGCCGTCTTCGCACGGCTCTATCGAGTCGGCGACGTGGGCGGTGCTGTCGATCGGGCGCTCGATCTCGCCCGACTTCAGGATCGGCGCCGCGACGCGGTCGACGAGCTCTCTGGCGGCATGCGCCGGCGTCTGCTGCTGGCTCGCGGCCTCGTTCACTCGCCGCGCTTGATCTTGCTCGATGAGCCGACGGTGGGTCTCGACCCCCAGATCCGCACCGAGCTCTGGACTCTGATCGGCAGCCTCAAGGCCGAGGGGGCGACGATCTTGATGTCGACTCACTACATCGAGGAAGCTCAACGCCTGGCCGACTACGTGTGTGTGATGGCGGCAGGGAAGATCGTCGCGCGCGGCAAGCCCGACGAGCTGATCGCAGAGCACGCTGGCGTCGAGACCGCTGAGTTCTACGGGCCGCCCGATCGCCTTGCAGAGGTCCGCGCTGAGGCCGAGGCTTTAGGGCTGCGCGTTCGGCCGGCGGGCCCGGCGATCGCAATTGTCGGTGCCGAGAACGCACGCAATGGCGAGATTCCCGACGAGGCGATTCGCCGCGCCGCATCGCTCGAGGACGTATTTGTATTGCTGACTGGCGAGGAAGCGGAGTGAGGCGTAGCGAAGCGAAGCCGAGCCCGCCTCCGTTGAGGCGATATCAGTGAGTGCGCGCGTCGGAGCGAGGCGGCTCGAGCCGGCGGCGATCGCCGGCGTGATGAGCCGTGAGGTCGCGAACTTCCGCACCTTCTGGAAGGCGACGACGTTCTCGAGCGTGCTCGAGCCAACGATCTATCTGCTCGCCTTCGGCCTCGGCCTCGGGGCAACGCTGGTGAGCAAGGTCGAAGGGCTCGACTACGTCGAGTTCGTCGGCACCGGGATGGTCGCGACCGCGGTCATCTTCTCCAGCGCCCTGCCGGCCATGTTCGGAACGTTCGTCAAGCATCGCTTCCAGAACACCTACGACGCGATCCTCGCGGCCCCGGTCGACGTCGAGGAGCTCGTCACCGCCGAGATGCTGTGGATCGCGCTGCGCGCGGGTGTCTACGGCTGCTTCCCGTTGATCGTCTCCTTTGCCTTCGGGCTCGATCCGACGCTGGAAATGCTTCTGGTGCCGCTGTTCTGCTTCATCACGGCGCTCGGCTTCGCGGCTTTCGGGATCGCGGTTGCGGGCACGGTCGCCAAGATCGACAGCTTCAATTACGTGACGACGCTCGTGATCACGCCCCTGTTCCTGGTTGCAGGCACATTCTTTCCGATCGACCAGCTGCCCGAGGGCGTGCAGGTGCTCGCCAACCTCAACCCGCTCTACCAGCTCGTCGAACTCGTTCGCGGCGCTGCCTTCGGCTTCGAGGCCGTCGATCTGCTTCGGGTCGCGGGCCTGAGCGTCTTCGCGGTCGCGATGTGGCGCCTCGCGGTACGCCAGATGAGCCGCCGACTGATCGACTGATGGGACGTCTGGCACTGATCGGCGGCAGCTCTGTGACCGATGCCGAGCTGCCGCACGGCGATTGGGAGCTGCTGCAACGCCACGGCGCGCCGGACGCCTATGTGCTGCCACATCTGATCGACCACGTCGCAAATCTACGATCGCTGGCCGACGCCGGCTGCGACCGCGTGCTGGCGATCTCGTCGGTCGGGAGCCTGCGCCAGGAGCTCGAGCCTGGCGCAATGCTCTGTCCCGACGATTTCATCGCCCTCGACTCGGCGCCGCTGAGCGCGCACGATGACTCCAGCGCGCACAGAGTCCCCGGCTTCGACCAGGACTGGCGGGCGCAGGTTCGCGAGGCGATTACCGACGCCGGCGTCGAGATCGCTGACGGCGGTGTCTACTGGCAGGCGACAGGTCCCAGGCTCGAGACCCCTGCCGAGATCCGGCTCATCGCCAAGCACGCCGACGTGATCGGGATGACTCTGGCGTCGGAATGCGTGGTCGCCGGCGAGCTCGGCCTGCGCTATGCGGCGATCTGCGTCGTCGACAATCTCGCAAACGGCGTCGGCGACACTGCGCTCAGCCTCGAGCAGATCGAGGCCAACCGCGAATTCACCTCGGGTCGTTTGCTGGCCGCGCTGACGCGAGCTCTGCCGAAGTTGGGCTGACCTGACCCGATCGCCGGCTCGCATTACGCTGAGGTGATGGGACTAGCCGTCAGCAACGCCAGGCTCGGTGGGCTCGCGACTGGCCTGCGCTGTGAGGAGGGCGAGATCGTCGATCTTGGGCCCGACGTCGAACCACAGCCGGACGACGAGGCCATCGACGCGGGCGGCATGGCGCTGCTGCCCGGCCTCGTCAACGCCCACACCCACGCGGCGATGACGCTGTTTCGCGGCTACGCCGACGATCTGCCGCTGATGCAGTGGCTGACCGATCACATCTGGCCGGTCGAGAAGCGCATGGACGACGACGACGTCTATTGGGGAACACGCCTCGCCTGCGTCGAGATGATCCGCACCGGCACCACGTACTTCTGGGACATGTACTGGCATGCGCATGCCGGTGCGCGCGCGGTCGAAGACGCCGGTCTGAGAGCAGTGAACGCGGCGCCGTTGATCGACGACTGCGACGCGGCCAAGTCCGCGCGCGCCTGTGCCGATGCCGAGCGCAGCCTCTCCCAGATCTCCGAGGCCGGTGGTGCGCTCGCCCGGCCCGGGTTCGCGCCCCACGCGATCTACACCTTGTCCGAGCAATCGCTGCGCTGGGTCGCCGAGCGCTCGGCCGAGCTCGAGGTTCCCGTGCAGATCCACCTCTCAGAGACGGAGGATGAGGTCAGAGAGTGCGAGAGCCGACACGGCGAGCGCCCGGCGTTCTATCTCGACCGCGTCGGGATGCTGGGGCCGCAAACGGTCCTCGCCCACGGCTGCTGGCTCGACCGCGCCGAGCTCGAGCTGATTGCCGATCGCGGTGCGACCATAGTCACGAACCCGGTAGCCAACCTCAAGCTTGCGGTCGGCCGCGTTTTTCCCTATCGCGACGCCCGCGATGCCGGGGTGGAGGTTGGGCTCGGCACTGACGGACCGGGCTCCAACAACTCACTCGACCTGCTGTCCGACGCAAAGACGTTCGCGTTGCTGCAGAAGAACGAAGCACGCGACCCCGCGGCGGTGACGGCGGCCGAGACGCTGGAGATCGCCAGCGGCCGGCGCTCGCGCTTGCTCGGCGGTCAAAAGCTGGCGGTCGGCGCGCCCGCCGATTTCCTGCTGGTCAGAAGCGACGACCCGGAGCTATCACTCGGCGAGCTCGACGCGGGACTTGTCTACGCGGCCTCGGGGGCGATCGTGGACACCACCATTGTCGCGGGCAAGGTGCTTATGCGCGGGGGCGTGGTGGAGGGCGCGGACGAGGTGGTTGCGCGAGCGCGCGAGCGGGCGGCGCGCCTCGGGCTCAGCCCGGGCTGAGCCCGAGATCAGCGGCGAGCTCGACGAACCAGTCGAGCGAGGCTGGGTTGGCGAGCGAGTCGCGGCTTGCTGCCTGCTCCGGCGGCGTTCCCATCAGGATCCTCTTCACCGGGACCTCGAGCACCTTGCCCGAAAGCGTCCGCGGCACCTCGGCGATCGCGTAGACCTCGTCGGGGACGTGGCGCGGCGAGCATTGCTCGCGGATGCGGCGGGCGATCTCGCCCCGTAGCTCGTCGTCGAGGTCGGCCCCCTCGCGCAGGACGACGAACAGCGGCATCCAGCCCTCGGTTCCGGGGCGGGGAATGTCGACCACGAGGGTGTCGGTGATCTCGTCGATGCCCTGGACTGCGCGGTAGATCTCCGACGTGCCCATGCGCACGCCGGAGCGGTTGATCGTCGAGTCCGAGCGGCCGTAGATGATCGCCGTGCCGCGCTCGGTGATCTCGATCCAATCCCCGTGGCGCCAAGTCCCCGGGTACATGTCGAAGTAGGACTCGCGATAGCGCGAGCCGTCTCGGTCGCCCCAGAAGAACACCGGCATCGAGGGCAACGGTTCGGTGATCACGAGCTCGCCGACCTCGCCGACGAGCGAGTTGCCATCGTCGTCCCAGGCCTCAACCGCGCAGCCCAGCGACCGGCCCTGAAGCTCACCGCGGTAGACGGGCTCGATCGGGACGCCGCCGACGAATGCGGTGCAGACATCGGTCCCGCCCGAGGTCGAAAACAGCCAGGTGTCGTCGCCGACGTGCTCGTAGATCCACTCAAATCCCTCCGGCGCGAGCGGCGAGCCGGTCGAGCCGACCGAGCGCAGCGCCGAGAGATCGCGGCCCAAGCTCGGCTCGGTGCCGGCTTTCATGCAGGCGGCGATGAAGCTCGCCGAGGTGCCGAAACAGGTCGTCTCGGTGTCGGCCGCGAGCTGCCACAGCGCTCCCATGTCGGGATGGCCGGGATTGCCGTCGTAAAGCACGATCGAGGCGTCGGTGAGCAGGACGCCGACGAGGAAGTTCCACATCATCCAGCCGGTCGTGGTGAACCAGAAGACGCGATCGCCCTCCTGGGCGTCGAGGTGAAGATGGTGCTTTTTCAGCTGCTCGACGAGGATGCCGCCGTGGCCCTGGACGATCGCCTTCGGCAGGCCGGTCGTGCCAGAGGAGTAGAGAACCCAGAGCGGGTGGTCGAAGGCGACTTGCTCGAACTCGATCTCGCCGGGATCGGCGGAGGCGAGCAGGGCCTCGAAGCTCTGGGCGTCGCGAAGGGCGGCGACGTCGGGGTCGCTGTCGAGGTATCCGAGGACGATCGTGTGCTCGACCGTCGGCAGCTCGGCGAGCAGACCGGCGACGACGTCGCGGCGATCGAAGTCCTTGCCGCCGTAGCGGTAGCCATCGACCGCGAACAGCACCTTGGGCTCGATCTGGGCGAAGCGGTCGATGACGCTCGATGCGCCGAAGTCGGGCGAGCACGACGACCAGATAGCCCCGATCGAGGCCGTGGCGAGGAAGGCGATGATCGCCTCGGGGAGGTTCGGCATGTAGGCGACGACGCGGTCGCCGGGCGCGACTCCGAGGCTACGCAGGCCCGAAGCCGCCCGCGCGACCTGCTCGCGCAGCTCGCCCCAGGTCGTGGCGTTGAGCTCGCGCAGCTCAGACGCGTGCTGCAGGGCGAGGCGGTCGCTGGGCTTGTCGGCGAGCAAGTTCTCGGCGTAGTTGAGGCGGGCGCCTGGGAACCATTTCGCGCCCGGCATCTCACGACTCGCCAGGACGCGCTCATAGGGAGCCGAGGCGCGGACCCCGAACTGGTGCCAGATCGAGGCCCAGAACTCGTCGAGCGATTCGATCGACCAGCTTTGCAGCGCTTGGTAGCTGCCATCGAAGTCGAGGCCGTGCTCGCTCTCGATCCGGCGCATGTAACGAGTCATGTTCGAGCGCTCGATCGCCTGCGCCGACGGCCGCCACAGAGGCTCGTTGTCGTGCTCGTTGGCGCTCACGGCCCGCAACCTAGGCGGCAGCCTCGGTGCGGCGATCGAGGTCGCGATCGAGACGGCGCACGAGCTCGAGTGTGAAGCGGTGAGCTCGGTCGAGCGAGGACTCGTCGATCGCCGCTGGGAGGTCGGAGGGCAGGTGGGAATCGGGGACGTAGCCGTCGCTGTCGCGACAGGTGATGGCGATCGTCCGCCAGCCGGCGATCCGCGCCGGCATCGCGTCGCCGGCGCTGCCACGGCTCAACGCCTCGGCGCGAAACGGGTCGCTGCCGCCATCGGACTCAGCGATTGCCGAGGCGAGCGCGACCAGGCGCCGATCCATTGCGTAGCTCACGGCCCAACCCGCGGAGGTCTCGTAACGAACATCGCCACGGCCGACCGATTCGATCGCGACCATGAACGTCGTTGCCGGATCGATCTGCTTTCGCTGTGAGCGAACGAAGGCCCGCATCCCCTCCTGCAGGGACTCGCCGGCGCCGGCGAGCACGAGCCAGAGATCGAGGTTCGCCGGCGGCTCGGTGTCGAGCTCGGCGGCGAGCGAGAGCGCGGTGGCGACGCCCGAGGCGTTTACGTTGGCGCCGGGAACGACATCGGAGAGCTGGATCTCGACCAGCGCGAAGATGCCGATCAGCAGGACGAGAGTGGGGAGGAGCTGCAGCAGCGAAAGGGCCCCCGACTCGACCTCTGCCATGCGCGCGCCGAGGATGGGCAGCAGCAGGGCCAGCGACCAGAAGAGGACGCGCATCGGGCCCAGCCACGGGTAGCGCTTGGCCAGGCCAGCGAAGCGACGCGCGCGCTTGGCGCTGAAGACAGCGCCACTGCGACCAGCGTCGAGGTGCGCGCAGACGATCAGCCGTGCCGGGGCCCCGGGATTGGGCCCGGGCGAGACGACGTTCTGAGAGGCGCGGCGAAAGAACAGCGAGCGGATCAGATAGACGCGGTAGTTGAGATCGAGGTACATCGAGGTTGCGGCGGCGAGAACGAGGCCGAAGCCGAGGGCCGGAATCTCGATCGCGACGAGGCTGCCGACAAAGCCGAGCAGACAATGAGCGCCGTGGACGAGGGCCCACTGCGGATGCACGTAGGTCGGCTCGACCTCGGCCCGGCGGCCGCCTGCGCGCAGACGCTCGGCAAGCCTGTTGGCCGCGCGCCGCTCGGCGTCGGTACCGGCGAGCCGCCCCTCGAAGGAGCAGAGCTCGCGGATGATCTCGATGCGCCCCTGCGAGTTCACGCGGGGGGAGTATCGCGATGGCGCCGGATTACCGCTTCGGTCCGATGTATCGATCCATCGCGGCGACCGATTCGCGGCGCGCGACCGAGATCGTCCAGCGGTTCATTCGGCGCCACTCGACGCCGACCTGGTCGCAGTACTCGCAGAACAAGCCGCGGATGTCGTCGGAGCGATTGCTGAACTGATAGCGCGGATAGGCGTAGGTCTTGCGCGGATGCTTGATCGTGTTGAGCGAGCGCGCAGTCGTTGAGACCGCGCGTGGCGAGCGCAAGGACGCTCGCCACCTCATTTGCCGAGCGGGTCATCTCAAGGTCACGAAATGCGAATGCGGCGGGTGGGACTCGAACCCACAAGTGCTTTCGCACAGCGGTGTTTGAGACCGCCGCCTTTGCCAGTTTGGCCACCGCCGCGTAGCTCGTCCCATTCTGACGACCATACGGCGGAAAATGTCGCGCGTGGGTCGCAAACGTGCCAATTCGCCAACGTCCATGTGACGAATCACCTCGCGCTAACTTCGTCCTCAGATGTGCGGCCGCTACACCCTCACCAACCCCGATCCGCTTCGGCTGCGGGCGCGCTTCGACATTCTCGAATCGATCGAGGTCAATGACGAGCCGCGCTTCAACATCGCGCCGACCGACCCGGTGCTCGCGGTTCGCGACTTCGATGGAACTCGCGATCTAGGACGTTTGCGCTGGGGCCTCGTTCCCGGTCGCTGGGCCGAGAAGAAGGGCGCGAGGCCGCTGATCAACGCGCGCGCGGAGACGATCGCCACCCAGCCCGCCTTCGCCGAGTCGTTTCACGAGCGCCGCTGCCTGATCCCGGCCGACGGCTTCTACGAGTGGCTAACCGACGAACGTGGCAAGCGCCCGGTGTGGCTGAGCCGTCCCGACGGTGAGCTCTTCGCTTTCGCTGGAGTCTGGGCACAGCTCGAAAGCGCCGGGGGCGACGAGCCGCTTCATAGTTGCGCGATCGTCACCTGCGCTCCGAACGCGCTCATGCGCCCGATCCACGATCGCATGCCGGTCGTGCTCGACCCCGGGGCCGAGGCTCTCTGGCTCGATCCCGAGCAGCCACCGGTCGAGCTCGCGAAGCTACTGGCTCCCGCACCCGACGACCTCTTGGTCGCGCGTGAAGTACCGGATCTCGTCAACAACGTGCGTGAGGACGGGCCGGCGCTGATCGAGCCGCGTGAGGAGCAGAGCGCGCTGTTCTAGGAAACGTTGCGGCGAGCTCAGGCGGGCGCGGGCGCGGGTGCGCCGCGGTCGCTGCCCTCGCCGTCTTCGCCGTGCATCGAGCGCCCGTCAACCGGGCGCTCTTCCTCGACGTGCCACTCCTGGCTGAAGCCGATCATCGAGACGACGACCAGCAGGATCTGAACGCCGACGACGACGATCGTCAGCAAGCCGAGCAGATCTTCCGGCAACGCGGGCGAATCGAGCCCATCCTTGGAACGCGCGAACCAGTCCGGCGCGGCGATTGCGGCGAAGATCGCGAGGATCACGGCAAGCGCGGCCGCAACGGGCAGAACCCCGCGACTCCAGCGGTAGACCAGGATGGCAAAGATCACGTAGAGCGCGGCCCAGAGAATCGTCATCATCGCGACGCTTGTTCCAAGCAGCCGGTCCCAGCCACCGATGGTGACGATCAAGAGCAGCGCCGCGCTGATCAGCAGCACGAAAGCGATCACGGCCTTCATCGTCTTCGATGCGGCCTTCTCTCGATTCGGCCTCCAAAGCTCGTAACCCTCACGGGGTTCAGCAACTGGCATCAGCGCAAGCATAATTGCCCCGGCGATTTCGCGCAGCACATGATTGAGATGCGGGTGAAATGCGGGCGGAGGGACTCGAACCCACACGCTCTTTCGAACACCAGGACCTAAACCTGGCCTGTCTGCCAATTCCAGCACGCCCGCGCCGGTGTGGCGCAGTGTAGGCGCGCTCGCACCGGCCGAAAGCGCCGACGCTGACGGCTCGGTCTCTAGACTCACCGCCGCTTGGGGCAGTGGCCAAACTGGCTAAGGCACCGGTCTCCAAAACCGGCGATTCCAGGTTCGAGTCCTGGCTGCCCCGCTTCCCTTGCATGCCGCAACTCATCGTCGCATCCGGGGTTTGTGATCAAAGCGCGCCGGCAGGGGCGCGCTAGTTTTTGAACACGGCGATGACTGGCACCGAAAAGTCTTCAAGACGACGAATGACGACGGCAGCGGCGGTTGCGGTGGTCGTCACCGCGATGCTCGCTTCGCTCGCGATCGCCTCGCAGCCGGGCGCGGATTCAGCCCGTGGCGATGGGAGCGCATGCAAGAACGCCGACGAGCCTGCGGTGGGAGTAAGCGTTGCGCGTGTGCGAGAGGCGTTTCGCTGCCTGGTCAACGAGCGCAGAGCTGTCCGCGGCGCGAAGCCCGTCGGCGAGAACAAGGCCCTACAGGAGGCGGCTCAGTCTCATACCGTGCAGATGGTTAAGGAGGGGTGTCTCGCGCACCGTTGCGGTAACGAGCCCAATCTGGAGCAGCGCGTGCGCCGGTCGGGCTATCTGACCGGCGCGTCGCGCTGGCAGTACGCCGAGAACACGGGCTGCGGACTCAGCGCCCAAGCGATGGTCGACAACTGGATGGCGAGCCAGTTTCACCGCGTCAACGTGCTTGAGAAGAACTACCGCGACGTCGGCATCGGAGTTGTCAAGAAGCGAACGCCGGGCCAGTGCAAGGTCGGCTACTCGACTTTTACGCTCGTTTTCGCCTTCCGCGAGAACTAGGCACTTAGCCACTCTCTTCGCGCGTCGCATTAGCGCCTGAACGCAGCGTCTGGACGGATGTTGGGGCTACGCGGCGCGTTGCCTACGGGCCGCGCTGGCGGTGCCGATGGGGCATTAATGACGGTTAGGCCCTTGCACCTGTTCGCATTCCTGGCGATGGCCGCAACGGTGCTGCTGATGGGTCTGCTCAGCGCCTCGGTAACGGCTGTCGCGTCGGGCAAGTCCAGTGCCTGTGAGCAATGGGGCAAGACGAGCCCCGCCAAGCTCAGCAACGGTCAGGCCCGCGACGCGATCCTCTGTCTCGTCAACCGCAAGCGCGACAACGCCGGCCTACCAGCGCTCGACCGCAACAAGCGCCTGCAAAAGGCCGCTCAGCGCCACACCGACAAGATGAACGGCAGCGGCTGCTTCGATCACGAGTGCTCGGGCGAGGGCGCGCTCGACGTGCGCCTCGAGAGCGTCGACTACCTGACAGGCGGGCTCAGCCAATGGGCGTTCGGCGAGAACATCGCCTGGGGGTCCGACTCCCAGGGAACGCCGGCAGCCATCGTCGAGGCGTGGATGAACAGTTCCGGTCACCGCGCCAACATCCTCTCCAACCAGTTTCGCGAGATCGGCGTCGGCTTCGCTTCGGGTACGCCCTCGAACCCGGGCGCCAACGGCGGCATCTACACGACGGACTTCGGCCTGCGCGTGGGGTAGCTCGCGCTTGAACCTATAATCGAGGGCTCCGCGGGCGTGGTGTAACGGCTGCACAAAACCCTTCCAAGGTTTTAGTCCGGGTTCGAGTCCCGGCGTCCGCTTGGTTTCCGCCGATCTCAGAGTTTCGTGAGGATTGTTCGGAGCGCGCCTCGTCGACTGGAAGTCCGGCGCCGATGACAGTTCGCGCATACGACGTCGCATTTCTTGATCTCGGCGAGGATGCTAGGCCAACCTGGGTCATGGAGCCCGGCGCTGATGTCGAACCGCTTGTCGTCGCTGATGTGATCGAACTCGAGCACGACCGGGTCGAGCTCGCCGCAGTCGACGCAGGGGCGGCTCTTGAAGAACTCGATCAGGTACTGGGTGCGTTCTCGTATCAGCTCTCGCTTACGTCGGCGAGCCTGATCGATGTAACGACTGCGGTTCGCCGCGTAGTGCTCTTGCTTGTATGCCGCTCGGCAAGCTCGACAGAACGAATCGCGCTGGTTGATCGCCTTCCGCCGCCACGCGAAACTCGTCGGCCGGCTTCAGCTCACCGCATCGGTAGCACCTCTGGATCGGGCTTCCATCGCGCATCAGAGTACGAACAGATGTTCGCAGACCGACCGGACGGAAGGTCACGTAGAATCGGGCTCACACGGGGCGTGGCGCAGTCTGGTAGCGCACTCGGCTGGGGGCCGAGCGGTCGCTGGTTCAAATCCAGTCGCCCCGATCAGATAGGGCGTCCCTTTGGAGGTGGCGGCGGGGAGATGCTGAGTTCGCTCGGTCTGGCGGCTTTCAGCGGAACGGGTTCCGGAGGCCGCTTCCCGCTGAGGCTTGCGCAAGTGCTGCCCCGCTGCGAGGCT
>CAVYOA010000004.1:0-221860 GCA_963769945.1 uncultured Solirubrobacterales bacterium
GTCCGCCACCGCCTCGAGGCGCCGGTCGAAGCCGATCAGCGAACGCACGACGACCACCACGAATGAGATCGAGAACATGATGTGCGCGATCAGCAGCGTCTGGAAGCCGAGCGGGATCGCGTAGACGATGAACATCGACAGCAGCGCGGCGCCGATCACGATCTCGGGCGACGCCATCGGCAGGATGATGAGCAGGTTCGCGGCCTTCCGTCCGCGGAACTGATGGCGCACCAGCGCGATCGCCATCGCGGTGCCGATCGCTGTCGCGACTAGCGCCGCCAGCGCCGCCAGCTCGAGCGAGGTGAGCATCGACTCGTTCAGCTCCGAGATCGAGAACGCGTCCTTCCAGTACTCGAAGGTGAACCCGGAGTCGATGCCGAAGGTGAGCTTGCCCGGCGTGTCGGCGAAGCTGAACACCGCGATGACGAAGATCGGGATCAGCATGTACGCGGCCGCCAGGCCGGCGAAGATGACGAGCCCGTTGCGCTTCAGCCAAGCCCAGGCAGCCATCAGTCCTCGTCGTCGGCGCCCATGAACGCCTCGGTCCCCGCGAGCCTGATGTAGACCAGCACGGTGATCAGGATCGCGCCCATCATCATGAACGAGAGCGCCGCGGCCTCCGGGTAGTTGCGCTCGACCAGGTATAGGGATTGGATCTTGTTGCCGATCATCGCCTGGCCGGTACCACCGAGCAGCGCCGCGTTGACGTAATCGCCGAACGCCGGGATGAAGGTGAGCAGGACGCCGGCGATGATCCCGGGAGTGGTCAGGGGCAGGGTCACCTTCATGAAGGTCGTCCGCGCGGAGGAGTAGAGGTCGCGGGCCGCCTCGTGCAGGCGGTCATCGAGCTGCTCGAGGCTGGCGTAGAGAGGCAGGATCATGAACGGGAGGAAGTTGTAGGTCAGCCCCGCGATCACGGCCCCGCCGGTGGCGAGCACCCGCCCGTCGTCGGGGACGGCGCCGATGAACTGAAGCGCGTCCACCACGGGGCTGCTGTCGCTGAGGATCGTCTTCCAGGCGATCGTGCGGATCAGGTAGGTGGTGAAGAACGGCGCGATCACCGCGAACAGCAGCAGCAGCCGCCAACGCGGGCTGACCTTGAAGGCGATCGCGTAGGCGAGGGGGTAGGCGATCAGCAGCGCGAGCAGCGTCGCGATGCCGGAGTACCAGATGGTCCGCAGGATCTGCGCCGCCTCGCCCCTCCAGCGCCGCGGAGAAGTTCGACCACTCCCAGGTGAACGCGAACCCTCCGCTGGCGAGCGACCCCGAGCGCAGGGCCATCTCGGCCATGAAGTACATCGGCACGACGAAGAACAGGACCAGCCAGAGCACCCCCGGCCCGAGCAGGCCTGCGGGGACGAGCCGGCGCCGCAACCTCATTGCGTTCTCACCCCGAGACGATGTCCTCGAACTCCGAGGTGATCTCCTCGGTGCTCTCGACGGGCGGGTTGAGCTGCGTCGTGCATTTCGAGGTGAACTCGTCGTCGGGGAAGATCAGTGGGTTGGCGGACTGCTTGTTGCCCTCCTTCTCGAAGATCTCCTGGACGCCGTCGACCGGTGTCACATAGCCGATGAAGTCGGTGATCGGCGCTCACTTCCGGCTCGTAGACGTAGTTCATGTACTCCAGAGCAGCCGCCTGGTTCGGCGCACCGACCGGTATCACCATGTTGTCGGTCCAGAGCATGCAGCCCTCGTCCGGCATCACCCACTCGGCGTCGGGGTTGGAGATCAGGTAGGCGTCGCCCGACCAGCCGATCGACGCCACCGAGTTGCCGCTGGTGATGTCCTCGGTGTAGTCGTTGCCGGTGAAGCGGCGGATCTGTCCTCGATCCGCTGCCTCGCGGATCTTCTCGACGGCTGCGAGCCACTCCTCGGTGGTCGCCTCGGCCGGGTCGATGCCGTTGGCCTTCGTTGCCGAGCGGCACCGTGTCGCGCATCTCGGTCAGCATGGTCACCCGCCCCTCGTACTTCGGGTCGAAGAGGTCGTTGATCGAGGTGATGTTGGGCGCCTGGGCCTTGCCGACGCAGATCCCGGTCATGCCGCTCTGCCACGGAATCGCGTAATCGCGTTCGGGGTCGAATTCGGGGCTGGGGAGCTCGGCCGGAGGTTCTCGAACACCGTCGGGGTCGTCCATGATCGAGCTTGTAGAGGTAGCCGAGGTCGTACATCTGCTTCGCCATCCAGTCGGTCGACGATGACGATGTGCGATCGCCGGACTCCCCCGGCGTCGAGCTGCGGGCTGCACCTTGCCGAAGAACTCGGCATTGTCGTTGATGTCTTCGATGTACTTGATCTCGACGCCGGTCGGTCGGTGCACTGGGCAAGGCGGGTTGATCGTCGCCGGGGTCGATGTAGACCGGCCAGTTCGAGATCATCAGCTCGCCGGTGACCGTGCGCCGCCCTCGGCCGTCTCGACGTTGCCGCGTCGTGCTCGCGCCGGCTTCCAGTCCGACGACGCCGCCGCATGCCGCAAGGGCGAGGGACGTGACCAATACCGCCGTGGCGGCGCTCAGCTTGCGCAACGCGACTCCTGCCTCCTTGAGCTGGCTCTGCGACCGGGGCGGGAGGCCTCGGACTCCCTGACTACATGGGTGTGCTCGGGCGCCCATGAGAGACGCACCGGGGCTCCGCCTACCGGGCAGCCGTCTCGCGCTCGGCTCGCGGCGTTGGGCACGAGGACGGTCATCGTCACGTCGTCTCCGAGGCCGACGACGATCTGAGTCGCGGTGCCGAGGATAGACCGAGCTCTCGATCACTGCCCCGCACGCTGAAGGCCAGCCGTCTGGCGACCCGGAGTCGCCAGCGTCGGTTTCGAAGCTTCTCGGGGCGCACCACGGCGTGGCAGCGATCGCCGGCGTCGAGGCCGTCGACGGCCGCGTCGACCTCGATTCCGGTAGTCGAGACGTACCCGTTGCGCGCTCGCCTGATTTCGCCCCCACGGTGCCCGGGCATCAGATTGGAGACGCCGATGAAGCCGGCGACGAAGGTGGTGGTCGGGCGCTCGTAGACCTCGTCGGGCGGTCGCGACCTGCTCGATTTCGGCCGCGGTTCATGACCGCGATGCGGTCCGACATCGTCAGCGCCTCCTCTTGGTCGTGGGTGACGTAGACGAAGGTGATGCCGACGTCGCGCTGGATCTGCTTCAGCTCGAATCTGCAGCTCCTTGCGCAGCTTCAGGTCGAGCGCGCCGAGTGGCTCGTCGAGCAGCAGCACCTTCGGCAGGTTGACACGAGCGCCCGCGCCAGGGCGACGCGCTGCTGCATCCCGCCGGAGAGCTGATTGGGCCGGCGGTTGGCCTCGGCCGAGAGGCCGACGCGCTCGAGCTCGGTTGCGACGCGGGTCCCGAATCTCTGCGGGTCGACGCGCTGGCGCTTGAGGCCGTAGGCGACATTTTCGGCGACGCTCATGTGAGGGAACAGCGCGTAGCTTTGGAAGACCGTGTTCGTCGGTCGCTTGTGCGGCGGCAGTCCGGCGACGCGGTGCCCTCGATCTGGATCTTGCCGGCCGTCGGCCGCTCGAATCCCGCGATCATTCGCAGCGTTGTCGTCTTGCCGCAGCCCGACGGCCCGAGCAGGGTGAAGAACTCGCCCGGCGCGATCTCGAGGTCGAGGTCGTCGCACCGCGACGAACTCGCCGAAGCTCTTGCTCACACCGTCGAGGCGCACGCTCGGCTCGCTCAATGCACCGGTCCTCTCCCGAGTGGACAAATGTCTTCGTGCACGGACGCCGCTCAGGCTAACTGCGATGTCAACCGTTGTGCAAGGGGCGATTCTCCCAAAACGTCCAGAGGCGTTGTGCGATCAGTACAAACGTGGCGCTTGAAATTGAACCGAATCCAGGTTGTCGGCGCGGATCTGGCCGGGTAGGGTTGTACGGAACGTCGAGACGGGTGGACTACGAGGCCTAGAGCCGGAGGAGTGAGCGATAGCCATGGCAGCGACCGACACCGCGATTACCACCGCAGCGGGGACGAGGCTCCAAGAGGCGGCAAAGCGTCATCTGTGGATGCATTTCACCCGCATGGGTGCCTATGCGGATGGCGGCGAGGTGCCGATCATCGTCCGCGGTGAGGGCGCCTACGTCTGGGACGAGCACGGTAAGCGCTATCTCGACGGGCTCTCGGGGCTGTTCGCCGTCAACGCCGGCCATGGTCGCACCGAGATCGGTGAGGCGATGGCCCGCCAGGTCGCAGAGCTCGACTTCGTCACCGTGTGGAGCTACGCGCATCCGCGCGCGATCGAGCTCGCCGAGCGGATCGCCCACCTGGCACCCGGCGACCTCAACCGGGTCTTTTTCACCTCCGGTGGCTCCGAAGCCGTCGAGTCGGCGATCAAGCTCGTGCGCGCCTACCACCAACGCACCGGCAACCCGCGCAAGATCAAGTTTCTCAGCCGCGAGGTCGCCTATCACGGGACGACGCTTGGAGCGCTGCAGGCGACCGGGATCACGGCCCTTCGCAGCGACTTCGAGCCCTTGGTGCCCGGCGGGATCAAGGCGCCGAATACAAACAGCTACCACTGGCCCGACGACCGCGACCCGCTCTGGGCCGCTGATCAGATCGAGGAGAAGATCGTCTTCGAGGGCCCGGAGACGGTCGCCGCCGTGATCCTCGAGCCGTTGCAGAACGCCGGCGGCTGCATCCCGCCGCAGGAGGGCTATTTCCAGCGGGTGCGCGAGATCTGTGACCGCCACAACGTGCTCTTGGTCTCCGACGAGGTGATCTGCGCCTGGGGGCGGCTCGGTCACTTCTTCGGCTGCGAGCGCTACGGCTATCAGCCCGACATCGTCACCAGCGCGAAGGCGCTGACCTCCGCGCACGTGCCGATGGGGGCGATGATCGCCTCAGACCGCGTCTTCGAGCCGTTTGCCTCGGGAACGGAGTCGTTTACTCACGGCTTCACCTTCGGCGGCCACCCGGTCGCCGCTGCCGCCGCCCTGGCCAACATCGACATCTTCGAGCGCGAGGATCTCTGCGGCCACGTGCTGCGAAAGCAGGACGAGTTTCGCGGCATGCTCGAGGGCCTGCGCGACATCCCGATCGTCGGCGACGTGCGCGGCGACGGCTTCTTTCACGCGATCGAGCTGGTCTCCGATCAGGAGACGAAGGCGGGGTTCAGCGACGAGGAATCGGAGTGGCTGCTGCGCGGCTATCTCTCGGGGGAGCTCTACAGCCGCGGCTTGATCTGCCGCGCCGACGACCGCGGCGACCCGGTGTTGCAGCTCTCGCCGCCGCTGATCTGCGACACCGAGCAGTTCGATGAGATCGAGAGTGTTCTGCGTCCCGTCCTGACCGAGGCGTGGGACCGGTTCTCCGCGCGGTCGCCAACGTCTGCGGCCACCAGGACCGAGACAAGGATTTCGCGATCGGCAGCCGATGGGGGATCGCCCTGAGCGATTGCGAGGCCCGACAATGATGCTGACAGTCGGAAGCTTGGTCGAGGAATGTGGCTTGAAGCTGGCCGTCGGCGAGTCAGGCGCCTCCAACCCTGTCCGCTGGGTCCACATTTCCGAGCACGAGGATCCGACCCCCTGGCTCTCGGGCGGTGAGGTCCTGCTGACGACGGGTTACAACCTCGGCTCACCCGCCAAGCAACGCCGCTACGTCGAGTTGCTCGCCGGCAAGGAGATCGCCGGCCTCGGTTTCGGCACAGGCTTCGACCACAAGCGCCTGCCAAAGGCTCTGCTTGATGCCGCAATGGCCCACGGCATGCCGCTGTTCGAGGTTCCATATGAGATGCCGTTCATCGCGATCAACGAGCGCGCCGCGGCCCACCTGGTCAACGAGCAGTTCAACGTGCTCGACCGAGGCGCCCAGGTGCATGAACGGCTCGAGCGGTTGGTGATCGAGGGCCGAGGGCTGGAGGAGGTCCTCGCCTCAACCGCATCCGCAATCGGGGGCGCGGCGATCGTTTTCGACGCCCGCGGTCGCGAGCTCTCCCGCGGCCTCAACGGCGCCTCGCCGCGGCCCGAGGACGCCTCGGCGCTGTCGGCTGAACTCGCAGCCTACGTCCCGAACGGCTCGCTGGCACCGTTCGCGCCCGAGAAGCACTTCGCCGGTCGTGCGCTTGCCGTGCCCGTTCCCGGTCGGCGTGGAGGCGACCCCGTCGCCTGGCTCGGAGTCGTCGCGGAGGAGGCCGCGCTCGGCGAGTTCGAGCGTCTGTGTGCGCGCCAAGCCGCGATGGTGGTCGGGCTTGAGTTGATGCGGGAGCGCATTGTCAACGAGACCGAGCGCCGGCTCGCCGGCGATCTGCTGGCCGACGCACTCGGCGACCGCCTAGAGGTCGAAGAGCTTCGCGGCAGGCTGCGACCTTTCGGCATCAACGGCGAGGCCGCTGTCTTGGTATTCGACCTCGAAGACCCGCCGAGCGCGGAGCAGACGCTCGAGTCGGCTCTCGCAGAAGCAGGCGTCCCGGCGCTGGTTGCGACCAGTGCTGTCGCCGGCAAGCCCTTCCTCTGCGCAGTTGTTGACACCCATGACGCGGATCCGCTGGGCATGGCGCGTCGTGCGCGCGAGGCGCTCTCGGGCGGACCAGCGGGCGATGGCGTTCGCGCCGCGGCCAGTCGCCCGGTCGGAGTTGGCTCCCTTCGCCGTGCGTTTCACGAGGCGCGCTGCGCGCTCGAGGCGACCTCGGTGGTTGGCGGCGATGCCCCCGACGTTGCCTCCTATCGCGACCTCGGCGCCTTCACGCTGCTGCTTTCGCTGCAAGACGATGACGCCCTGCGCCTCTACAGCGACGGCCTTCTGGAGCCAATCGAGCGAACCGAAGGCGAGTATGGCGGCGAGCTGCTGCGCTCGCTCGAGGCGTTCATCGAGAACAACGGCAACTGGGAACGCGCCGCGCGCCAGCTCTACTGCCATCGCCACACCCTTCGCTACCGAATCCGAAAGATCGAGGAGCTGACCGGCCGCGACCTGGCTCGGGCCACCGACAGGATCGAGCTTTGGCTGGCCTTGCGGGCGCGGGAGTTGGTCAGGGGGAGCGTGTCGTGAAAGTAGGCGTTCCTACAGAGATCAAGTCCGACGAGTACCGCGTGGCGATCACGCCGATCGGCGTCCGTGAGCTCACAGAGCGCGGTCACGAGGTGCTGGTACAGGCGGGGGCGGGCGAGGGCAGCGCGATCTTCGACGCCGACTACGAGGCCCAGGGCGGGCGCATCGTGGCCACGGCCGAAGACGTCTTCGGCGAGGCCGAGATGGTGCTCGGCGTCAAGGAGCCGCAGCCCGGGGAGGTGGCGATGCTACGCGAGGGCCAGACCCTGTTTACCTACCTTCACCTGGCGCCGGCGCCGGAGCTGACCAAGGGCTTGTGCGACTCGGGTGCGACCTGTGTCGCCTACGAGACGGTCGAGGACAAGCTCGGGCGCCTGCCGTTGTTGGCGCCGATGTCGGAGGTCGCCGGCAAGATCGCTACCCAAGCTGGCGCGTTCATGCTCGAGCGCCCGCTCGGCGGTCGAGGGATTCTGCTCGGCGGCGTCCCGGGGGTCCCCGCCGGCAACGTGATGATCATCGGCGGCGGCGCGGTCGGCATGCACGCGGCCTTCGTCGCGATCGGAATGGAGGCAGACGTTTTCGTCTACGACGTCTCGCTGGAGAAGTTGCGCGAGCTCGATGTCGCCTTTGGCGGCCGTGCGGCGACGGTCTACAGCTCAACCCTCTCGATCGAGGAACGCCTGCCCGACATGGATCTGGTGATCGGCGGAGTGCTCGTCCACGGAGCACGCGCACCGCACGTGATCACCCGCAAGCAGCTTGCGCTGATGAAGCCCCAGGCGGTGCTCGTCGACGTCGCCATCGACCAGGGCGGCTGCTTCGAGACATCCCGGCCGACCACCCACGGCGATCCCACCTACGAGGTCGACGGGATCATCCACTACTGCGTCACGAACATGCCCGGCGCCGTGCCGATCACCTCAACCTACGCGCTCACGAACGCGACGCTGCCGTTCGTACTCGCGCTCGCCGAGCACGGCGTCGCTGAAGCCGCTCGCCGAGACCCCGGCCTCAAGCTCGGAATCAACGTCGCCAAGGGCCACGTGGCGCACCCCGCAGTCGCCGCGGGTGTCGGCATGGACTACGTCCCGCCCGAGCAGCTGCTCGATATCGGCACCCCCGATCAGGACGGAGCGTCGGCGGGGGCGACGGCCTCGCACGCCATAACTGGCTAGCAAACAGCGACTGAACAACTTGGAGCTGTAGGCAGCTAACGGGGGTACTACAGCGTCATGGCAAGCGGGCCGGGCGAGAGCCCGGCCCGCTTCGCGTTCAGGTCTTCGCGCCGAGCAGCAACCCGAGCTGGCGCGACTGGGCGATCAGGGTGCCGTCGGGCGCCCACAGCTCGCCGTCTTCGTTGAAGAAGCCGTCGCGGATGTACTGACTGCGAAAGTGCCCGAGCAGCAGAGAGTCGGGCTGGGGCAGTGGCGAGCGGAAATGGATCGTGAGGTCGATCGTCGGCGCCGGCGCGAGCTCGGACAACCGTGGCCACGGCGCCGGAAACCAGGCATCGGCGAGCACGGCGATCGCCAGCGCGTCGAGCGGCCGGCGCTCGAGCAATCCAAGCCAGCCACCCGTCTCGGCATTGTCGGAGCGACTCCACGGCGGATCGCCGAAGCGGTGCTGCATCGAAAGCCGCTCCGTAAACGGCGGCGGATCGGCCCGCGGAAACTCGTCCGAGCCGCCCCGACCTCGCTCAGCGACAGCTTCCGGGTCACCGTTCGCCGTTTGCTGCCGCTCGGTCAGGGGCGAGCGGCGGGCTTCGTCGGGCGGCTCGACGTCGGGCATTGGCGCCTCATTGAGCAGCGGCCCCTCCCACGCCACCGAGTAGGCGGCAAGCGCGAGAGCGATCAGCTTTCCGTCCTGCGAGAGGCGGCCGCTGACCGTCGAAAGCGAGCGTCCCTGGCGTTCGACCGTGGCTTCGACGTTCACGGGCCCGGCACTCGGCGCCCGCAGGAAATGAGCGGTGACCGAGCGCGCTGTGCGGTGTTCGTCGGCGACCGCGAGCTCGAGGCCGCGCATCAGGATCGCCATCACGTAGCCGCCAAGCGGTCCGCGCGGCGTGTCCCATCCGGGCTGAATCTCGCCGGTCCAGGATCGCTCGCCGGCCGGCTCGAGCGCGGTGGCGGCGTCGAAGGTCGTCCCCATCAGCGGCGCAACTCTAGCTGCGGCCACTCAGCGATCTCGGCCGGCGGGTCCTGTCGGCGAGGACTCCCGCTGGCGTCCTCGGCTTCGCCTGCGGGCGGCCAACGGGAGGCCCTCCCTCGCCGCCACCCGCCGGTGAGCTCGGCAGGGATCCCGCAACGACCGTGCGCGCCGCAAGGGTCCGGGCCGAAGCGTCAGGCAGCGGAGCGTGTGCGGCGCCAGGGGCGGCGCGCACGCCGGCGGTCTTTGAGGATGCGGTGGGCGGCGTTGTGTCCGGAGCAGCCGGTGACGCCGCCGCCGGGGTGGGTCCCGGCGCCGCACAGATAGAGCCCGGCGACGGGCGTCGCGTACTGGGCCATTTCAGGGTGGGGTCGCATGAACGCCATCTGGTCGAGGCCCTGCTCGCCTTGAAAGATCGAACCGCCCTGGAGGCCGAAGATGCGCTCGAGGTCTGGCGGTGCGAGTACCTCGCGCTCGAGCACGGCCCCGGGCAGGTTGGGGGCGAACTGGCCGAGCTGCTCGACACAGGCATCGCCATAGCGCTCGCGCGCGCCCTCGGCCCAACCTTGTTCGTCCGGTGGGCCGTACTGAGTGAACATCGTCATCACCCAGCGGTCATCGTCGGTAAGAGTCGTGTCCACCGCCGAGGGCAGCTCGGCCTCGACGTAGGGATGCTCGGCCGGCTTGCCCAGCGTGGCGTCCTGCCAGGCGCGTTCGAGGTAGTCGATCGAAGGGCAGATGTTGACGCCGGCGGTCATCATCATCTGCTGCTCTGACTCGGTCACGCCTTCATAGCGCGGGGGCTCTGAGAGCAGCAGATTGACCTTGACCGAGCCGCCGCGGGTGCGGTAGCGCTCCATCTCCGCGGCGATTTCGGCAGGGAAGTGCTCGCGGCCCGCGAGCTCGAGCACGGTCGTCTTCGGGTGCGCACCTGAGGCGACGATCGGGGCGCGAAGCTCTGAGCCGTCGGCGAGGGTGACGCCGACCGCGACCCCATTTCGGACGTCGATCGAGGCGACCTCGGCGTCGGTCTGGATCTCGGCTCCCGCGGCCTCGGCCGAGCGCGCGATTGCCTTCGAGATCGCGCCCATGCCACCGACCACCTGGCCCCAGGCGCCCTCGATTCCGTTGCACTCGCCGAGCGCGTGGTGCAGAAGGTTGTAGGCAGTGCCCGGCGTTCGCGGCCCGGCCCAGACCCCGACGACGCCGCTCGAGGCAGTCGAGCCCTTGAGCCCGTCGAGCTCGAAATAGTCATCGAGCAGGTCGCCGACCGACATCGTGAAGACGCGAACGAGCTCGTGGACCTCGCGCTTGGAGAAGCCGGCGGCGCGCCCGGCCTCGCGCAGCAGCGCGGCGAGATCGGCCAGGTGCTTGGAGCCGAGCGCCGGCGGCTCGCGCAGCATCATCGGCTTGACGAAGCGGGCGGCGCGTGCGAACAGCTCCTCGAAGTGCGGGTAGGCCTCGGCGTCCTTTCGCGACTGCTTTGCAATTGAAGCCGCGGTGCGCTCGACCTCGTTGTGAAAGAAGATCGGTCCCTGCTCGGTCAGCGAGACGTAGGCCGGATCGAGCGGGATCGCCCGGTAGCCGAAATCGGCGAGGCGCAGGTCGGAGACGATCTTGGGCTGCAGCATGGAGACGACGTAGGACGCGCGCGAAACGCGAGCGCCCGGCCACAGCTCCTCGGTCACGCAGGCCCCGCCGAGCACGTGGCGGCGCTCGAGCACGACCGTGCGCAGCCCGGCTCGCGCCAAATAGGCGGCGGTGGTAAGCCCGTTGTGACCGCCGCCGACGACGATCGCATCGTAGGAGCCACCGCCTGAGCGCGGCACTCCAGTGCGGTTTGCGGCAGGCGGGGCGGGGGCGGCGGTCGTCGGCTCCATGGCGCCAACATATCACTTAGTTCAGTTGACTACAAGGTCAAGACCGCCTCGCGAGTTAGCTCCGCAGAGCCGGAAGTACCGCATCCGCGTAGGTGCGGATCGAGCCCATCGGGTCCGCCTGGCCGATCAGCTGGGTGCAAACGACGGAGGCGCCGATCTCGGCGATCTCGGTGATGCGGCGCACGTGCTCGCCGGGATCGGCGGCGATGACGAAGCCCTGCTTGGCGAACTCCTCGTCGCTCATCTTCTCGTCGGCGAGAACCTGCATCTCGTGCTGATCGGCGATGTCGTCGCGGTAGAGCTCGGGCAGCTGGGTCGGTTTCCACCGCTTCGCGCCTGCAACCGCCGCCTCGTCGGTGTCGGCCCAGGCAAATCCCGTCTGCATGATGATCTCGCCGGGCTCGCGCCCGTTCTCGGCACAGCTCGCCGTGTATGCGTCCACCACCTCCGGCGCCTGCTCGGGATCACCAAGCGTCCACAGCCCGTCGCCGTAGCGGCCGGCGATCGCCGCCGCCTGCGGACCGAAGGCCGAGACATAAAGCTTCGGCTTGCGCTCGGCGAGCGTGAACAGCTTTGCCTGCTTGAGCTTGAACCAGCCACCGTCCATGGTCACCGTCTCGCCGTCCCACAGGCGCGTGATCGCCTCGAGCCCGCGGTCAAACCGCTCGAGCATTTCCTTTGGCGAGGGCCAATCGAGCCCGGTTGGCACCTCGTTCACGGCTTCGCCGGAGCCGACGCCGCAGAACACACGGCCCGGATAAAGCGCCGCCAGCGTCATGAACGTCTGGGCGATCACCGCGGGGTGGTAGTGGTGGATCACCGGGGTGACGCCGGTGCCGATCGGTTTCGTCGTCTGCTGGCCAATCGCCGCCAGCGTCACCCACGCCTGGGTGCCCTTGCCGTCGGGGAACCAGGGCCCCCAGTGATCGGAGATCCCTAGCCCGTCGAATCCGGCCCGCTCAGCCGCCTGCGCCTGCTCGACGAGCTCGCCCGGGTCGAACTCCTCCGTCGATCCTGCAAACCAGTACTTCGTCTCCGCCATCGTCTCAGTGCTTCCTTTCATCAGGAGATGCCACGTCGCGATGGCTCTACCCGCAAGCGCGGCGCTTAGCGTCGTTCAGATTCGGGCCAGGGCATCGAGCGCGACCGCGCCGTCGGGTCGGGCGACCACAGGGTTGAGTTCGAGCAGCGCGAGGCCGTGATCGATGAGCAACTCGCCGGCGCGCGACGCCAGCGCTGCGAGGGCACCGAGATCGACCGGCTCGGCACCACGAGCGCCGGTGAGCGCGCCCGCGCCGTGCAGGCCTTTGAGGGCACGCTCGATGCGCGAGGCGGAGGCAGGCAGGGGGATCACCGCCACCTCGTCGAGGCTCTCGGCCCAGATACCGCCAAGGCCGATGGCGAGCACCGGCACGACAGCGTCGGCGCGAGCGCCAACGAAGAGTTCCACCCCAACTTGCTCCATGCGCTCGACCAGCAGCTCCGCGCCGCTGGCTTGCGGCAGGGCGAGCAGGCGCTCGGCAGCAGTCAGCACTGAGGCGTCGTCGCGTAGGCCCAAGGCAAGTGCGCCGCTGTCGCTCTTGTGCTGAATTGCGGTACCTGAGAGCTTCAACGCGACTGGATAGCCGAGCCGGCTTGCAGCCCTCGCGGATTCGGCAGGCCCCGCGGCCTGCACCCCGTCCGGCACGGCGACGCCGCCCTCGCGCAGCAATGCCTTGGCCCGCGTCTCGCTGATCCAGCCGTTGCCGTTGCCGCTCGCCTCGCCGGCGAGCTCGTAGCGACGCGCCAGCTGCGCGATCTCAAGCATGCGGGCGGCGTTGCCAGGCGTTGTTCGCAGCGCTCGCGCGCAAATCAGCCCCGTCGTCAGGCCAGCGATCGCTGCGATCCCGCGCTCACCCAACTCGCGCGCAGCAGCGTCGTCCAGCAGCTCGGGAAGCGTGGATACGAGCATCGGCGCGGCGTTCGAGGCGAGAATCCCCGAGGCGAGCGCGTCGCGCACCGCACGCCATTGCGACCCGTCCTCGTTGGCGAGACCGTGCGGCTGGTCGAAGCAGATCAGGAGCTGATCGATCGCCGGGTCGTCGCCAACTGCGGTTGCGATCGCGCGCAGGCGATCGCCTTGAGACCACAGCAGCGACGTGTAATCGAGCGGATTCGCGACCGTGGCCGCGGCGGGAAGCAGCTTCGCGAGCGATGCACGGATCTGCGGTGAGAACTCCGGAAGCTCGATGCCGAGGCGCTTGGCCTCGTCGGCCGCGACCCCCGAGTCACCTCCGGAGCAGGTCAACACGGCGAGGCCGCCGTCTCGACGCGGCCGCGCGCCGGACTGGGCCAGCGCTTTGGCGAGCTCGAGCAACTCGTGCGGGTTCGCGGCCCAGATCGCGCCCGCCTCCTCGACCAGCGCGCGGAAGACACGCTGATCGCCGGCGATCGCGCCGGTGTGGGCGGCGGCGGCGCGCGCACCCGCCGCTGACGCGCCGACCTTGAGCATCGCGACGCCGACCTCGCGCTCGGCGCAGATCGCAAGCGCCTCGGCAAGCTTGGCGCCGTCGCCGTCTGACTCGCAGAACATCGCCACCGAGCCGACTCCATCGGCCTCGGCCACCGCGGCGAGCCAGTCACTCGCGTCGAGCACGGTCTGGTTACCCGTCGAGACGACCGTGTGGAAATCGATGCCGCGGCGCGAGCCGATCGCGTTGACGGCGACGTTGCCGCTCTGAGAGATCATCGCCACCCTGCCAGGGCTCAGCTCACCGACCGAGTCGCCCCACAGCGGGGCACGGGCGCTGACGGCGACGACGCCGTTGCCGTTGGGCCCACAGACGGCGAAACCGGCGCCAAGCGCGAGATCGGCAAGCTCGGCTTCGAGCTGGACGCCACCCGGGACCTCACCGAAGCCTGCCGCGAAGACGATAGCGCCGCCGCAGCCGACGGCGATCGCATCGGCGATCACCGGCGTTGACGCCGGTGGCCGGAATCGCGACGACGACCGCATCGACGGGCTCGGGCAGGTCGAGCAGGCTGGGCATGCAGGGGCGCCCGTGAACCTCGGTGCGCGTCGGGTGCACGCCCCATACGGGCCCCGGGAATCCCGCTCGATCGAGATTGCGCAGGACGGTGTCCGCGTAAGAACCCGACCGGTCGTTGGCCCCGACCACCGCGACGGATCGCGGCTCGAGCAATGCGCTAATGGAGAATTCGTTCGACCCCACGCCGCTCCAGCCCCCTGGCGACGATCAACCTCTGGATCTCACTCGTCCCCTCCCAGATGCGATCGACGCGCAGCTCGCGCAGCAATCGCTCGGCGACGTTCGAGCGCAGATAGCCGCGGCCGCCGAAGGCCTGCACGCAGCGGTCGGCGCAGCGCCAAGCGGCCTCGCTGGTGAACAGCTTCGCCATCGAGGCCTTGTGATGGACGAGCTTGACGTCGGCTTGTGCGTCGGCCAGCGCCGCGACATCGAAGGTGAGCGAGCGCCCGGCGGCGGCATCGGCGGCCGAGTCGGCGAGCGGAAAGGAGACGCCCTGGTAGTCATAGAGACGCGCCTCACCCTGGGTTCGCGCGGTGGTCCAGGCGACGGTCTCGTCGAGCAGGCGCCACATCGCACCGCAACAGCGGGCGGCGATTCCGAGGCGCTCCTCGGTGAACCACGAGCGCTGCAGATCGGCACCGCCGCCGACGGCGCCGATGATCTCGGTCGCGGCGACCTCGACGTCGCTGAAGCGGATCGTCGGATGGCCGTCGGGGTAGTTGTGCGTGTAGGCGGGATCGTCGATGACCTCGATTCCGGGCAACGATCGATCGACTACGAACAGGGTCGGCAACCGCTCATCGGCGTCGACGACGTTGGCCATGACGACATAGACGGCGGCATGGTCACCCGCGGTGACGAACCACTTCTCGCCGTTTAAGCGAAAGCCGGCGTCGGTGCGCTGCGCGGTCGCCGCGATCAGCGACGGATCCGAGCCGGCGTCGCGCTCGGTCACCGCGTAAGCGTCCTTGAGCTCGCCGCGCAGCGCTGGCTTCAGGTAGCGCTCGACGTGTTGCGGGCTCGCCTGCGCCCAGACGTTGTAGGCCTGGGGCACGTGCCAGTGGATCGCGTTGGTGGTTCTGCCCGAACTGCTCTTCGACCGCGACCCATTCGGTCCGCGTCCAGCCCTGGCCACCGTGCTCGGCGGCGTGCATCCCGCCCGCCAGCCCGGCATCGAGCGCCGCGCGCTTGATCTCGGCGACGACGTCGTCGGGCAAGCGCCCACCCAGCGCCTCGGCCTGCTCCTCCAGCGGCATCAGAACGTTCTCCGCGAAGGTCCTTGCTCGTTGCTGGATATCCGACGGTCCAGTCGCCTTCCCGGCTTCGGCTCCCGGGGCGGCCGGTTCAGCGGGGAGCTCGGGCTTGACGGGCATCAGGTTCGCAGACTAACATGCGATTGACTACAAGGTCAATGAGTCTCACGATCACGAAAACCCTGCCCCTCGACCCCCATGAGGTAACGCGCACGCTCGAGCCAGTCGAGCGGGCGACGATGCTGCCGCCGGGGGCGTTCGCCGAACCCGCGGTCTTCGACTGGGAGCTCGACAACGTCTTTCGCAGCTGGGTCTGCGTCGGCCATGTCTCAGCCGTTGCCGAGCCGGGCATGTTCGTCACCCGCGAGCTCGGCACCGATAGCGTCATCGTCATCGGTGGCAGCGATGGCACGCCGCACGCCTTTCTCAACGTCTGTCGCCATCGTGGCGCCCGCATCGTCGAGGAGCCAAGTGGTCAAGTGCGAAAGCGCTTGCGCTGCCCCTATCACTCCTGGTCCTACGACCTCGACGGCGAGCTTCGCGCCGCACCCCACATGGACGCGATCGAGGACTTCGATTTCTCCTGCTGGGGCCTGCTGGAGGTGCGCCTGGAGGTTCGTGGCGGCCTCGTGCTAATCGACCTCTCGGGGCAGGCACCCGACATCGACGCGCAGGTCGGGGACCTGCTCGGTCACCTCGAGCGCTACCGCCTCGGCGAGCTCGAGCGCGCGAGCGAGATCACCTACGACGTTGCCGCCAACTGGAAGGGAATCGCCGAGAACTACAACGAGTGCCTGCACTGTCCCAACGTGCATCCCGAGCTGAACGCGCTTTCCGACTACATGAGCGGCGCCCCGGTTGCGGGCGAGGGCGCATGGTGCGGGGGCTCGATGACCCTGCGCGAAGGTACGACGACGATGGCCTTTTCCAGCAACGGGCATTCCGGGGGGCGCCCGCCGATCGAAGGACTCGATGACGCCGACGTCTCAAGCGTCTACTACTTCGCCCTGTTTCCCAACGCGCTCGTTTCGCTTCACCCTGACTACGTGATGCTGCATACGCTTTGGCCGCGAGCCGCCGACCGCACCGAGGTGATCTGCGAGTGGTACTTCGAGCCGTCGACCGTTGCTCGCGAGGACTTCGATCCCGCCGACGCCGTCGGCTTCTGGGACACCGTCAACAAGCAGGACTGGTACGTGTGCGAGCTGACGCAGAAAGGGGTGCGCACACGCGGCTACACCGCCGGCCGCTACTCGGCCGAGGAGTTCGATGTACACGCGTTCGATCGCATGGTCGCTGAGCGCTACATGGGCGCGCTCGAGTGAACGAGATCGCAGCGAAGCTCGGTGAGCTCGGGCTGCCCGAGCCGGTCGCCGAGCTGGCGCGACGCGATTGGGACGCGATCGTCGTTGGCGGTGGTCACAACGGACTCACGGCCGCCGCCTATCTGGCCAGGGCGGGCAGGTCGGTGATCGTGCTCGAGCGCCGCGAACGCCTCGGCGGCGCGGCGACGCTCGAGCGCCCCTTCGCCGACCAAGGCTTCGTCGTCAGCCCCTGTGCCTACGTCGTCGGCCTGCTCGACGAACTCGTCATCTCCGAGCTCGAGCTCGAGCGCCGCGGCCTGCGCTATTGGGTCGCCGACCCCAACCTCTGGGTTCCGTTCGAAGACGGGACCTCGTTCGGCCAATGGCTCGACGAGTCGAGGACCGAGGCCAATTTGAAAGAGCTCGGTATCTCGGCAAAGGACATCGCCGGTTACAACGCCTACGAGAAGCTGTTCGACGACGTCCGCGTCAAGCTCAGAAAGGGAGACCGCGACACCTGGGTCGGCGAGAGCCCGAGCCGCGACGAGATCGAGCGCATGCTCGACGGCTCGCAGGAGATGATCGACCTCGTCTTCGAGGCATCGATCGCCGACGTGCTCGAGGCATACATCGCAGACGAGCGGCTGAAGACTGCGTTGTTCGGGCAGGGGATCATCGGCACTTGGGGTGGCCCGTACGACCACGGCACAGCCTCGATCAAGCTCATGCACTACCAGGGCGACCTCGATGGCCAGGGGCCGGTGTGGGGCTACGTCGAGGGCGGCATGGGCATGTGCAGCTTTGCAATCGCCGACGCGGCGGCGGCGGCGGGAGCGGTGCTCGCCTGTGGCGTCGAGGTGGCCGAGATCATGCCGGGGGAGGGGGTCACGCTCGAGGACGGAACCGCACTTCGCGCGCCGACCGTGATCTGCAACGCGGATCCGAAGCGGATGCTCGGCATGCTCGGCGGCCACGAAATCGACTCCGAGTACCGCGACCGTCTCGAGGCGTGGAAAATCCGCAGCCCGGTTGTCAAGTTCAACGCGTCGCTGGACCGGCTGCCGAACTGGACGGCCGCACCCGGCGAGGATTGGCCGGCGCGGGCGACGATCGACGCGACCGGAACCATGGACGAGGCTCAGGCCGCATTCGAACGCTGTGCTGCGGGCGAGCCCGCCGTCGCCTTCGGCGAGGTCTACATCCAGACCGGGTACGACCCGCAGCCCGGCTCCCGAGGGCAAGCACCTGATGAGCGTCTTTGGTCAATACGCGCCCTATGACATCGCTGACGGCGACTGGGATTCGGCACGCGACGGCGTGGCGCGCCAGTTCATCGACTTGATCAGCCGCTTCGCCCCCGATCTCGAGAGCTGCCTTGTAGAGCACGAGGTCCTCGGCCCGCCTGATATCGAATCGCGCATCGGGCTCACCGGCGGCAACATCTTCCAAGGCGAGGTGACGCCCGACCAGATGTGGGAGAACCGGCTCTCGGCCCGAACCCCGGTGCCCGGGCTATACATGTGTGGTGCCGCGACGCACCCGGCCGGCAGCGTGATCGCGCTCAACGGCCGCAACGCGGCCGCCGCTGTCCTGGCCGATCAAAGGCGCGGCGCTGGCCGTCGCCTAGGTGCGGATCGTGGCCGCAAGCGCACAAGAGCGCATTCTCGAAGCCGCCTGCGACCTGATTGCTTCCGACGGCATCGACGACGTTCGCATCGCCCGTGTCGCGATGCGCGCCGGCGCCTCGAGCGCTCTCGTCCACCATTACTTCTCGACCCGCGAGGAACTGCTGAAGCAGGCTCTGGTGCATTCGTTCGAGAGCGCTGGCGACGAGCGCTTCGGTGGCGAGCCCGATCAGCAGCCGGCGACGGCCACGGCTGGGCTGGCGGTGGCGATCGAGAGCTGCCTGCCGTTACCCGGCGCGCCGCAACGCGACTGGACCCTCTGGGTCGAGCTCTGGTTGCGAGCCGTCCGCGATCCCGAGTTGCGCGACGTCGCCGCTGATCTGTATCGCCGCTACCACGAATGGTTTGCGACCGCGATCGCGGCCGGGCTCAAGAGCGGCGAGTTCACCTCGCCGAGCTCCGCCGACGATCTCGCCGATCTCGCTATTGCCGTGATCGACGGGGCGGGGGTTCGCGTCTTGATCGGCGATCCGACGCTGGCGATTCCCGCTGCTCGCGAGCTCGTCGTCCGCACCCTGGCCACCGAGCTCGGCGTCGATGCGTCGGCGTTGCAGGTTCAGAGTTAGATCGGGTCGTGGTGGTGGCCGTGCTTGCGAAGCCGCCAGATCGCGACGCCGGTGCATACCGCCGCCACCGCAGCGAGAACTATCAGCAGTGTGTTGGGGCCGCCGCCGTCGCTGCCGGCAGTGCTGACGTCGGTTGGGCTCTGGGTACCGCCGCCGTTCTCACCCGTGCCCTCGGGCAGCAGCTCGTATTCGTACTCGTCGGCCGCGCCCTGTGCAGCCGCGTGAGCGGGCGCGAAGGCGACGCTCGCCGCCAAGACACACAACGCAAGCACCACCGTCCGCTTGAGTTCGCGGCGTTCGAGCATCTGGTGGATCTTCGTCATCAGCCTGCGTTCTCTCAGCCCTGCGCGCTGGGCGCCCTGAGCCCCGAACCCAGAACACCGTGCCCGGTTGCGCAAGGCACGATATCCGGCGTCTGCGTCGCGGCGCACATCGAGACTACGGCGCTTGCGCCAAGCGATCACATGCTTGCGCCGCAGCGCGGTACCGCGAGATACTTGTGGCCGGATGATCTCGCGGCGCGAAATCTCGCGGCGCGAGCTGTTGCAGGCGGGAGCGGGCGCGGCGCTCGGCGCCTACGGCCTCTCCGGATGCACGGTTTCGCGCCCGATCGATAAGCCACCAGCCGGCACGATCATCGAGCCCAAGATCGACGGCGACCTCTTGATCTACAACTGGGCGCAATACATGGACCCGGCGCTCAAGCAAGGCTTCTCTGACAAGTACGGCGTCGAGGTCACAGAGGTCAACTACGACAACCTCGAGGCAATGGTGGTGAAGCTGCGTTCGGGCTCGCAGTACGACCTGATCTGGCCCTCGACCGAGTACGTGCAGCGCCTCGCTGCAGAGGGCCTGCTCGCCCAATTCGACCGCAGCCGGCTTCGCAACGCCGAGGGGATCTCGTCCTTCTACGACAACGCCTGGTACGACCCCAACAACGAGTACTCGGTCCCCTACACGTACTACACGACCGGGATCGCCTGGCGCGACGACGTGGTCACGGAGATGAGCGGCTCCTGGAACGACCTGCTCAACCCCGAGGCCGCCGGGCGCATGTTCATCCTCGACGACTTCCAGGAAGCGATCGGCGAGGCCAACCTGATCAACGGCTTCGGGCTCAACACAGACGACGCCAACGAGCTCGAGATCTCCAAAGAAACGCTGCTGGCGCAAAAGGAGAACGCGCGCGGCTTCTCCACGAACTCGGTCCAGAACCTGGTCTCGGGCACGGCCGTCATGCACCAGGCGTGGAACGGCGACATCGTCAACGTTCGCAACCAGGTCGACGAGCCTGAGCTCTACAAGTACGAGACCTGCTCCGAAGGCGTTCCGGTTGGCACCGACCTGATGTGCATCCCGGTCAACGCGCCGGCGCCCGGAACCGCGCTGTTGTTCATGGACTGGTTGCTCGAGCCGAAGAACGCGGCGCAGAACGTCAACTGGACCGGTTACCCCCAACCCGTCGACGGCGGCCTCGAGGCTTTCGCTGAGCTGGTCAAGGAGGAGCCGGCGATCGACGTCGACCTGGATGCGCTCGGGGACGGGCGGGCTCGAGTATCGCCTCGACGACCCCGACACCCGCCAGCTGTGGACGCAGGTGTTCACCGAGGTCAAGGTCGGATGACCCGCGTCGCAGGTTCGATGCCTTGACTGCGGGCGGCTTCTGGACTCGCTTTCTCGTTCCCGGCGCGCTGTGGCTGGTGGCGCTGTTCGTAGTCCCGGTGGTCTTCGTGCTCGCGCTTTCGTTCGGCTATGTCGACGACCTCGGCCGCGCTGTCTATGCGACCGAGCTCGACAACTACGCCGATGCCTTCGATCCGACCTACCTTCCGGTCTTGCTGCGCTCGGTCGGCTACGCCCTGGCGACCGACCGTGCTCTGTCTCGCGATCGGCTACCCGGTGGCCTATTACATCGCTCGCTACGGCGGGCGCTACCGCAACCTGCTCGTGGCGCTCTTGGTGCTTGCCGTTCTTCGTCAACTACCTGGTTCGGACCTACGCCTGGGTCGCGCTGCTCGCCGACGAGGGGTTGGTCAACGGCGCGGTCACCGACATCGGCCTGCGCGAGGACGGCTTTCGCCTGATCAACACCCCCTTTGCTGTCATCGGCGGTCTCACCTACGGCTATCTGGTGTTCATGATCCTGCCGGTATACGGCGCGCTCGAGCGGCTGCCGGGGTCGGTGATCGAGGCCGGCAAGGACCTCTACGGGACGCCGTTTCGGACCTTCTGGCATGTCACTCTGCCGCAGACCAAGCAGGGCATCCTCGCCGGCTCGGTGCTCGTCTTCTTGCCGGCGGTCGGCGACTTCGTCTCGGCGCAGCTGCTCGGCGGTCCCGACACCTACATGGTCGGCAACCTGATCCAGGACCAGTTCTTCACCGCCAACAACTGGCCTTTCGGCGCCGCGCTGACGGTGGTGATGATGATCTTCCTCTCGGTCTGGATGGTCGGCTACCTGCGCTCGGCCGCGCGCGACGCAAGGGCAGCAACGTGACCGGCGGTTTCGACAAGCCGAGGTTCCTGCGCTTCTTCGCGATCGGCGTCTACGCGCTTCCTCTTCGTGCCGATCTTCATCGTCGTCCTCTTCAGCTTCAACTCGGCCAAGTCGCTGAACAACTTCGATGGCTTCTCGCTGCGCTGGTACGAGGAGTTCCTCAACGACGCCGACGCCTGCGCGAGTCGCTGTTCGCGTCGCTGGAGATCGCTTTGCTGACGATGATCGTGGCGACGATTCTCGGCACGGCGCTGGCGATCGGCCTGGTGCGTTCTCGCGCTCGCTGGGCGCCCGGGGCCAACGTCCTGATGCTGGTGCCGCTTGGTGGTGCCCGAGATCGTCACCGGGATCTCGGCCCTGCTGATCTTCAGCCAGATCGGGATCGCGCTCTCGTTCTGGACGATCGTCGATCGCCCACATCACCTTCTCGATCTCCTACGTGACGATCGTCGTTCGCGCCCGGCTCGCCGTCGATCAGCCAGGAGGTCGAGGAGGCGGCGATGGACCTCGGCGCGACGCGCTGGCAGTCGGTGCGCCTGGTGTTGGTGCCGGCGCTGTGGCCGTCGGTGCTCGCCGCCGGGCTGCTTGGTCTTCGCCTTCTCCTTCGACGACTTCGTGCTCTCGTTCTTCACCACCGGCGAGGACCTGCAGCCGCTGCCGGTGCGGATCTGGTCGGCGATCCGCTTCGGGCTCTCGCCGACGATCAACGCGATCGGGACGCTGATGATGGTCGTCTCGCTGAGCGCGATCGCGCTTGCGGTGCTGCTGCCGCGGCTGTTCGGCCGGCGCGAGAGCGGCCTCAAGGTCCTGACCGCGGGAGGAGGGAGAGCGATGGCCGAGGCGATCCGAGATCGAGAACGTGAGCAAGCGCTTCGGCGATCACGCCGCCGTCGACGACATCAGCCTCGTGATCGAGCAGGGCGAGTTCTTCTCGCTGCTCGGCCCGTCGGGGTGCGGCAAGACGACGACGCTGCGCATGCTCGCCGGCTTCGAGGTGCCGAGCGAGGGTCGCATCCTGCTCGAGGGTGAGCCGGTCGAGAACGTGCCCGCCCTACAAGCGCGACGTCAACATGGTCTTTCAGAGCTACGCCCTGTTCGATCACCTCGATGTCGCCGACAACGTCGCCTTCGGGCTCAAGCGCCGCAAGGTCGAGAAGGCCGAGATCACGCGCCGCGTCGGTGAGGCACTCGAGCTCGTCAACCTCGCTCACCGCGCCGGTGCCCGCTCGAACGAGCTCTCGGGCGGCCAGCAACAGCGCGTCGCGCTGGCGCGGGCGCTCGTCAACCGGCCCAAGGTCCTGCTGCTCGGACGAGCCGCTCGGGTGCCCTCGACCTGAAGCTGCGCCGCCAGATGCAGGTCGAGCTCAAGGCAGATCCAGCGCGAGGTCGGGATCACCTTCGTCTTCGTCACCCACGACCAGGAGGAGGCGCTGTCGATGTCGGACCGGATCGCGGTCATGAACGACGGGCAAGGTCGCCCAGTGCGGTGCCGCCCGAGGACATCTACGAGCACCCCAGCGAGCAGTTCGTCGCCGGCTTCATCGGGATCTCGAACCTGCTCGAGGGCACCGTCGCCGATGACGGTCAGATCAGGCTGGCCAACGGCCAGCACGTGTCGGTGCCGCTGCCCGACGGCTGCGACCGCGGCGACACCGTCAACCTCTCGGTGCGCCCGAGAAGATCGCGGTGGCCGAGGAGGTCGAGGAGGGGATGGTGACGATCGCAGGGCGAGATCGAGGCTCGCGTCTACCTCGGCGTCATGACCCAGATCACCGTCTCGCTCGGCGACGGCGCCCGCCTCGTCGCGCTCGAGCAGGCCACCTACCGCGTCGCGCGCCGACGACCGCTGGGAGCCGGGGATGAAGGTCAAGCTCGGCTGGCTGCCCGAGCACTGCCTCGTTTTGCGCTGAAGCGCTCGCCTCGGTTTGCGTTAACGGAAGCGAAGGGCAGAAAAACTGGGGGTAGGCGGAGCGGGTAGCCCTCGGTCGCACGGCTCAGTTGAGCTCGACGATGCCGAAGACAAGCAGGAGGACGAGGGTGAGAACCGCTGAGACGAGCAGCGAGCCTGCGCATCCGAGGCGGTTCGAGAAGAAGAAGAACACGCCCGTCACCTACCCGCCCGGCGTGTCCGCAAGCGCTCAGGGCGCTGGGGTCGCTTCCGCCGACACCGCGCCGCCGCCGCGGCCTGGACCGACCGTGCCCTCGTCCTGGGTCAGCTTGTGGGCGAAATAGACAGGGATGATCGAGAGCAGGATCGACGATGAGGGCGACGACGTTGACGATCGGCAGTTGGTTCGGCCTCGAGAAGTTGTTGAGGATCCAGATCGGCAGTGTCTCGTCGCCGGCGCCGATCGTGAACGTGGTGACGATGATCTCGTCGAAAGAGAGCGCGAAGGCGAGCAGCGCTCCCGCGACGAGCGCGGTTCTCAGGTTCGGGCAGAGTCACCAAGCGAAACGTCTGCCACGGCGTTGCGCCGAGGTCGGCCGAGGCTTCCTCGAACGAGGTCGACATCCGCCGCAGGCGGGCGACGACGTTGTTGAAGACGACGACGATGCAGAAGGTGGCATGGGCGACGACGATCGTGAACAGGTTGAGGTCGATGCCGGCGACCTGGGTGAAGGTCGAGTTGAGCGCGATGCCGGTGACGATCCCCGGGAGCGCGATCGGCAGGATGACCAGGAACGAGATCGTCTCGCGGCCGAAGAAGCGTTGAACCGCGCGACGGCCAGCGAGGCGAGGGTGCCGAGCACGAGCGCGATCGCGGTCGCAATCGCCGCCCGTCTTCAGCGAGTAGACCAAAGCGTCGCGCGCGCCGCCGTTCTCAAGCGCCTTCTCGAACCACTCGAGCGTGAAGCCCGGGGGCGGCCAAGCGAAGGTGCGTGACGAGCTGAAGGCTTCGATCGCGATGACCAGTAGCGGCATGTAGATGAAGGCAAGGGTGAGCGCGGTCGTGAGCCGTAGCAGCCGGTCCGATCGCTTCGATAGCCGCATCCACGCTCCCTAGAGATGCTCGAAGGCGCCAAGGCGGCGCGCGATCAGCAGGTAGATGATCATGACCACGATCGGCACCATCGCGAACGCCGCCGCCAGCGGCAGGTTGCTGACGAAGTTCGCGTAGACAACGGTGCCGATGAACTGAGTGCCCGAGCCGACCAGGGTCGGCGCGATGAAGTCTCCAAGCGTGAGCGAGAAGGTGAAGATCGAGCCCGCGACGACGGCGGGGAAGACCAGCGGCAAGATCACCTTGCGAAAGGTGTACAGCGGCTTGGCTCCCATGTCCTCTGAAGCAGACAGGAGCGTGTTCGGAATCCGCTCGAGCCCGGCGTAGATCGGGATGATCATGTACGGAAGCCAGATGTAGCTCATCACCAGCCACACCGCGACCGTGCCGTAACCGGGTCCGGTGATCCCAAGCGGCTCCAGCGCCCAGTTGAACGCCCCCTCCTCGGAGAGGATCGAGCGCCAGGCGTAGATCTTGACCAGATATGCCGACCACAGCGGCATCAGCACGGCGACGACCAGCAGGCCGCGGGCGCGCGGGGTCGCCACCTTTGCCATGTAGAAGGCCAGCGGAAAGGCGATGATGACGTCGGTGATCGTCACCAGCGCCGCAATCAGGACGGTGCGCGCCGGTGACCGAGCGATAGACGTCTTCGCTGGCGATCGCGTCGAAGTTGTCGAGCGTGAACGTCTGCTCGATCTCGCCGCTGAGCTCGCCGAGCGACCAGAAGCTCGTTACCAACAGGACCGCGAGCGATCCGAGGTAGCCGACTACGAGCCAGCCGACGGGACCGGCCAGCAGCGCCCCGGCCTGAAGGCGCGGGCGCCCGTGGAAGAGGTCGGCGAGCCGATGGCCGACCGACCTCCTTGGCGCTGATCCGGCTAGATCAGACGCTTCCACGAACGGCTACTGCCTAACCCTTGACCTCGGTCCACCCCTGGACCCAGTCGTCGTAGGTCTTGCAGACGTCGCCGCGATCGTCACCGCAATCGGAGACGGGGGTCCGCCAGTACTCGATCTGGTCGAAGAACTCCTCGTCGCCTGCGTGGTAGATGTCGCAGTGCTTCGGATCGGCCGTGAGCTCGCACGATTTCTCGTTCGAGGGAGCCTCGCCGAACCACTCAGCCACCGCGGCGTTCGCCTCGGGACTGACGATGTGGTCCATCCACATGTACATGCAGTTCGGATTCGCAGCTTCCGAGCTGATCATCCATGTGTCCGACCAACCGGTGGCGCCCTCTTCGGGCAGGACGACCTCTTCCTTGCCACCCTCGGCGACGATCAGGTTGTTGATCACCTGCCACGTCGTGCCAACCGAGATGTCACCAGCGCTGAACGCCTGGATCGACTTCGTGTAGTCGGACCAGTACTCGCCGATGTTCTCGCGCTGCGCCTTGAGCAACTCGATTGCCGCGTCGAACTGCTCCTGGTCGAGCTCGTAGGGATCCTCGATCCCAAGCTCGGGCTGGTGCTCGCGCAGATACAGCGCCGCGTCGGCGATGTAGATCGGGTTGTCATACGCGGTCACCTTGCCCGCGTACTGATCTGACTCGTCGAAGACGACGTCCCAGGAGGTTGGCGCCGGCTTGACCTCGTCGGGGTCGTACATGAGCAGGTTCGAGCCCCGCCCGTGCGGGACCCCGTACATCTGCCCCTCGACGCTGTTGAACGGCTGCTCCTTGAGTGCGTCGTAGATGTCGTCGTAGTTCGAAATGAGGTCGGTGTTGACCGGGTCGACGTCGCCGCCTTCGATCAGACGCGTCGTCGCATCACCGGAGGCCGAGACCCCGTCGTATTGACCGGTGCGCATCAGCTGCACCATCTCGTCGGATGAGTTTCCGACCTTGACGTTGACCTGACAGCCGGTCTCCTTCTCGAAGTCCGAGACCCAGTCGACCTTGGGGTCGGTCGACCCGTCTTCGACGTAGCCCGCCCAAGCGATGAGATTGACCTCGCCCTCGCCCTCGCCGAGCTCAGAGAGCGCGGTGCTCTCGTCGACCGCACCGGAATCGCCATCGTCATCGTCGCCACATCCGGCCGCGAAGGCGACCATGAACGTCAGCAAGCCGGCGATCACGAGCCATGCGATTCGCGAGGGTTCAACTCTTTTGTTGCGCATCAATTCTCTCCTTCGTTTTCGCTCGCGGACGAGACGACCGCGACCGTGTGTTCCGGTCGCCATGCGACGACCATCTCGCGCCCGACCTGCTCGCTCACCTGTGCCGAGGTGGCCTCGAGGTTCTGGCGCACGATCTGAAGCTCTCCGCCCTCGTCGAGCACGACGAGGTAGCGGGTAATCATTCCGGCGTAGGCGACGTCGCGGACCCGTCCGCGCTCGGAGTGCATGCCCTCGGTGTCGTCACCGGGCTCGAGCAGGCGGATCTTCTCCGGGCGAACGGTGAAGCGCCGGCCCTTGCGTTCGAGGGCGTTGGAAACGCCGACGAACCCCGCGACGAAACTCGACCCCGGAGTCTCATAAACCTCGGCCGGGGTGCCGACCTGCTCGACGCGCCCTTCGTTGAAGACGGCGATGCGATCCGACATCGTCAGCGCCTCCTCCTGATCATGGGTGACATAGACGAAGGTGATCTGGACGTCGCCCTGGATCTGCTTGAGCTCGAGCTGCATCTCCTCGCGCAGCTTGAGATCGAGGGCACCGAGCGGCTCGTCGAGCAGCAGCACGCGAGGGCGATTGACGATCGATCGGGCGAGGGCAACGCGCTGGCGCTGGCCGCCGGAAAGCTCGGCGGGCTTGCGGTCGCCGTACCCCGTGAGCCGAACCATCTCCAGGGCCTCGTCGCGACGGCTCGCACGTTCCTCCTTGGCGGTGCCCTTGACCCGCATCCCGTACTCGACGTTTTGGCCGACCGTCATGTGCGGAAACAACGCGTAGTCCTGAAACACAGTGTTGACCTCGCGGTCATAGGGCGGCAGATGGCCGACGTCGCGCCCCGCGAGCTCAACCGTGCCCGAGTCGGGAAGCTCAAAGCCGGCGATCATGCGCAACGTGGTCGTCTTACCCGAGCCCGAAGGCCCGAGCATCGTGAAGAACTCGCCGTGGGCAATCTCGAGATCGACTCCGGCGACCGCGACAACGTCGCCGTAGGTCTTGCGCACGTCCTTGAGGCGGATGTCGGGCGGTGCGTCGCCGCCGTTCTCGCTCGCGCTCTGCTCTCTCAATTGCTCCACTGCGTAAAAGACCACCCCTGGGCCGCGTTCTCGACACCACTCGCGACGGTGAGCACCTGAGCGACGACGCTATCCGAACCGTGCGATCGGTGCCACTCTCGTCACGGACAAAGATCGCCGCTGGCCTACGCCGAACTGTCTGACCCGGTTACAACAGAGCTCGAGAGAGTGCCGTGACCAAGGCCGCGATTGCAATTACAGGCAGGGTCGAGGCGCCAGCCCACAGCGCCAGGCCGGCGGCGCCAACACCGGCGACGCGCTCGTCGATCTCCAACGATCCGCCCGCGGGCGCAGCGACGGTCTGCACCACCACCAGCGCGGCCAGCAGCGCCGGCGCCACCAGCACGATCACCGCCTGAAAGCGCGGCGGCAGATCGCGGCCGCCGAGCGCCACGGGCCCGCTGGCGCGAATGATCGCCGAGGCGACGGTGAGAACGCCGATAGTGAGCCAGACCTCGCTCATCGGGCCGCCTCGCGCGGAGCGGGCGCCTGGCCCGACCACAGGCCCAGCAGCGCCGTCGCCGAGGCGGCGATCACCGGCACGCCGGCGGGCGTGAACGGGATCAGCACCAGGGCGATGAGGCTGCCGAGCCCCGCGACCAGCCTCGGCAGTCCCGGCCGCAGCTCGCCTTCGATCAGCAGGCAGAGGAAGAAGGCAGGGAAGAGTGCGTCGAGCCCGAGCCTTGCCGGGTCGCCAATGAGGTCGCCGGCAAGGGCGCCGATTGCGGTCCCCGCGACCCACAACGGGTATGCGGGAGTTGTCGCACCGAGCATGAAGGCGGCGTCGAAGCGCCCGCCGCCGCGGCTGGCCGCTGCCCAGGAGTAGTCGATCATCGCCTGCCCGATGGCGGCGCGGCGAAAAGGTCCGCCGCGAAGCGAGGGAGCGAGGGCGATCCCCATCGGCACGTAGCGGAGGTTGAGCAGAATGCCGGCGGCGATCGCGGCCGCCGCCCCGCCTCCGGCGGCAAGCACCGCGGTCGCCGCAAACTGGGCTGAGCCAGCGAAGACCGCAGCCGACATCACGATCGGTGCCACCGGGCCCATCACCGGCTCGGCGAGAACGCCGAAAGAGATCGCGACGCAGCACCGCGGCGAGCGCGTAGGGCGTACCCATCCGCAGCCCGGCCGCGTAGCCGTCGGCGTTGGAACGGCTCGCAGGCGAGCTGCCATGCGTGTCGTGATCGGTTTGTCGCGGTGACACGGCCCGCCATTTTGGCGAGCCGCCGCGCGCTCAGCTATTCAGTTTCGTGAAGTACCTAGAAGCCAGCGGGGTGGCGTACGCGAAAGCCCGCTTGGTCGCGCTGGACCTTGCTCCAGCCGGGCCCCTCGCCTGCTGTCATCGAGGTGTCGAGGCGCAGCCCAGCGATCACCGCGTACATGTGGCCGCCGTGGGCGTAGACCGTGATCCACTCGCCGGCGCCGCGTTTCTCCCAGTTCATGAACGAGCCCGAAGGCATCGCGGCGTCGAGCAGGCCGGCGCCGGTGAGCGCGTAGCTGACCGTGCCCGAGCAGTCATAGCAGCGATCGACTCGGCGCCCGTGGCCGCCGCCGAGGCAGTAGGGCTTGCTCTTGACGATCTCGTTCGCGGCCTCGATCGCGGCGACGACTTCGTCGGGCGCGTTGGCTGGCGCGATCGCGAATCCGTTCTTGAGCTTGGCCTTGGAGCCGGGTGTCGTCGTGCCGCTCGCCGGTGGCGTGGCGCCGGCTCCGCCAGGGCTGACGCCCCCCGTCGCAGCTGCAGTCCCTTCGGCCGGGAGGGCGATCAGGCCGGTGAGGCCGATGAGGCCTAGCGCGGCGCTCAGCCTGAGCTTGCGGCCCGGTGTTGAACGTTCGTTCCTATAGGTCGTCAACGGAAAAGCGTCTCCTTCGTCGGCCTACGGGGTTAGCTGACGGGCTGGCGCTGAAAGAGCCTGCGCCCCCGCCCGTGGCGGGTTAGCCCCAAAACAGTTGGTTCCCCCGTTCTCGCAGTCCATGCTTCTCGGACTTTGAGATTCGGCTTTACCTGTATCGAGTTGCGGCAGACTACATAGTTCGGTTTCGGTTTGCAAAGACCTGCTCACGAAATAGCCACGATCCGCACAAGCAACGGATCTTGCACTCCGTCAGGGGTGATCGGCCGGCGTGATCGGCCGGCTTGCTTCAGGCAGCTTGCGCGGCCGGTGCATGCGACTCGGCCCAGGCGATGATTCGCTTCGACTCGGTGATCACCTCGCCGTCGTCGGTGACCAGGACCGGAACGACCCTCTGTCCCGAGATCCGCTCGACCTCGCGGCGGCCGTCGGTCATCAGGTTCAGAAACCTCGGACCGATGCCCAGGCCCTGGACCTTGATCAGCTCGAATTCGTGTCCGGCCTCGGTCAGCGCGTTGTAGGCGCTGGCGCAGGGATGACCGCCGGGGCGCGGCGTCTGCATCGTGGTCCAGCAGACGTAGAGCTTCATCGTCACCAGCCTAGCGCCGAGCGCTATGAGATTCGGACCGGGGCGGTAGGGTCTCGCCAGATGACGAGACTCTGGTCGGCGATCACGCTGATCGCAGCGTTGTTCGCGGTCTCGGCCGCGTCGCTTCAGCGTCCCGGTACAGCCGAGGCGCTCACGTACAAGACGTACCCCGTCTACCTCGGCGAGATGCGCCCGGTGCTGCATCAGTGGTGGGAGGGATTGGAGGCGTTCCAGGGTTCCCACTTTCTCAACGAACCACTTGCCGCCAACACCGAGGATGCCAACGAGCTCCAGCAGCTCCTGAACCAATGGTGGGGAGCGCTCGAGAACGCGCGCGGCTTTCACTTCCTCAACCAGCCCCTTGGCACAAACATCGACTCGACCGCCGAGCTGCATGCGTTCGCGAACCAATGGCAGAACGCGTTCGAAGCCTGGAACGGATCTCATTTCGTCAACGAGCCGCCATCGCCGTTGGCGTTCGGACTACCGAAGAGGACGGGTAGGTTCACGCTCGAGCCGAAGACCCCGGATGTTGGCACCGGCGACGATCGCGACTACGCGATCGGCTGGACCGTGCCGCGGCCCAATAACTGGCACGACCTAAAGACGATCGAGTTTCGCGTCTGCCGCGAAGACACACAGCTTCTGGTTCGTTGGCAGGAGCTGGGGAACGTGCTCAGCCTGATCAGTCCGCAAGACCGGACGCACGCTCGATCGCGGAGAGCTCGGATCACCTGGAAAGCTCTGTCTCCCCAGCAGCGAAGCTCGATCTCGCCAAGAGCACGGTCGCTGGCAACGGCGAGACCGGCCGCATGGTCGAGCTCGGGCTCAACGTGGCCTTCCGTGCCCCGGCGGCGGGTGTCGAATGTGACCTCAGCCTCGCCGCGACCGACGACCTCGGCCGCAAAGACCCGTTCAAACGCGCGGGCAAGATCAGCGTTCGCTAGCCACGCCGCGAGCGACCCGCTGGGTTCGGGCGTCATCGTCCCAGCGAAACCGACTGCTCCCAGGTGCCGCGATCGAAGAACGGCAGGTCCGGCGACGAGCCGGCGCCCTGCGCCATGACCTCGTACATGCGCCGCGGCTCGCGCCAAGTCGCGATGTCGCCGCTGTTGAAGCGGAGGCTCAACCCCTTCGCGGTTCTTCGCGCCGCCCGCACGTACTGGCGCACGTTCATCGTTCGCAGGGCGAAAGCCTCTCCGTTGGTGATGTCGAACTGGTGCGAGAGGCTGTTCGAGCCGGCAAGCTCGACGCCGCCCGCGCCGTAGCGGCGCAGGGCGATTGCCTCGAGTTGGTTCTTGAACTCTTCCCAGATCGCGACGCCCGGGTCGACGGTGTTGGCGGCGTCCACCGTCGCGTAGTTGCCGTCCCACGCCAGCAGCGCCCGCATCGTCTCGGTGGCGATGCCATCGCTGCTGATGCCGCGCGCAAGTCGCGCCGTGCGCCGCAGCCGCCGGCGATCGACGAAGGGGAACTGCTGCGCGGTCGTTCCCGAAGTGCGCACGATCGCGGTCGAGCGCTCATAGCTCGGCCGGCGGGCGACGTCGGCGACCAGCTCTTCGAGGATGCGGACGCGGTGAAAGGGACCGCTGAGGCGCTCGCGCGCCGGCCCGTCGCCGTTGGTCCATCCGGCCGACGGCGGGTTGTTCCAGTTGGTCAGCCAGCCTCGCTTCGGGTTGATCACCTGTGGGGTCTTGCTCGCCGGTAGCAGGCCTCGCCACTCAGCACGCCCATCGCCTGGGTAGGGCAGGCGCTCGTCCCAGCGCTTGGGGCGCAACGGGTGCAGGCCCGGGTGCCAGAAGCCGATGTCGCCGTTGGAGTCGGCGGCGATCACGTTCTCATTCCAGGTCACCTGGCTCATCGCGCGATCGACGTCCTTGACGTTGCGCGCGTCGTTGAGCTCGCCGATGCCGACGATCGTCTCCAGCTCGCGACCCCAGATCGCGTAGCGGCGTGAGAGCGCGACACCCTCGCCGGTGAACTGGACGGGGCCGTGAACGGTGCGGCAGATGCGCTGGGTCGTCTCACCCGAAGGCATGCCGGGATCGGTGACGAGGTCCGGGACGTCGGTTGCGGGCGTGTTGTAGGTGAAGGTCTCCTCGCGGCAGTCCATCGTTCGCTGTTCGCCTTTGAACTCATAGGTCTCGGGCCCGGTCAGCTTCTCGACGTAGAGGTCGTCCTCGTCGGAGAGGCCGGAGGTAAAGCCCCAGGCGACGTGGTCGTTGTGGCCGATTCCCATCAATGGGATTCCCGGCGCGCTGACGCCGCGCAGGTTTGGCTGCACGGGCGAGTGCAACTCGAACTCGACGAACAGCTCGGGGATCGAGAAGCCCAGCTGCGGCCCGTTATAGAGATAGGCGCGATCGCGCTTTTCATCGCGGATCGCCCACATGAACGAGCCGCCATGGGGCAATAGCCGGGAGAGGTCGGCGCCGGGAGCCCCGGAGCGGGGAGCCGCCGGCTCGGGGTCGGGCTCGTAGCCAGGCACCTGAGTCGAGGTATCGACCGCACCGCTGAGGTCGGTCGCGGCGAGGAACTTTCGCGTGCGCTTGTAGCCGCGACGCTCGTCGCGGCGGGTGCGGCCGGGCTGAGCGGGGAAGCGGCCTTCCTTGCGCGGCACGGTAACTCGGCGCCCCTTGGTGCGAATCGGATGGATCAGGTTGAAACCGCGAGCGCCGGTCTCGGCGAGGGCGAGCGCGTTGGCTAGCTCGTTGCCGTCGCCCGACGGCACGGTGCGGGCGAGGAAGACACCGACGCGGGCGGTGTCGCGAAGTGTCCACTGATCGATAGGCAGCGCGCCGAGCGCCGGGAACTCGCCCGGCATCTGATTCGCCCCCGCGGGGCTCTGCACGTAGTCGATGTAGGCGTTGATGCCGTCGCGATAGGCCTCGGCACGGCGCAGTAGCTCGGCCGGGACGGCGGCCATCATCGCGTCGATCTCGGCGTCGGTGTAGTAGTCGCGACGGGCGATCAGGTCGTCGTCGAGGAAGGTCGAGCCGAGGATGTCGGCGAGGCGGCCGGATGTCGCGCGGCGAAAGAGCTCGAGCTCGAACAGGCGATCTTCTGAGACCGCATAGCCCACGCCCCACCAGGCGTCGTAGTCGGAGTCGCCAGTGATCGCGGGCACGCCGTAGGCGTCGCGAACGATGTTCACGCCCGCGCGCGGCGAGCTCGCGTCGCCCGGCTGGTTGAAGGTGTGGTCCTTGTACTCGAAGTTCGAGAACAGGTCGACTTGATCGGTCAGGTGCGCGAGCCGGTGCCAGCGGCTACCCCGGCGATCGAGACATAGCCGCTTTGGCCTGGCGGCAGCACGTCTTTGGCCTCCAGCACCGTCGCCGCTCGCCGGCGCGGCGGCCAGCAGCGCTCCGATCGATCCAATCGCCAGAGCCAGGCGGCGACATTTGGGCTCGAAGCGGCGGTTCACCGCCAAGAACCTATCGGGCATTCCGCTGCGGATGAGTCAGTAGGAGGGGACGCCCGGCGCGTGGCTCGCGGGCCCGACGAACGTCGGTTCAGCCACCCCTAGCGGCAGCAGATCGACGTTCGTGCCGCTGCTGACGCGGTAGGTTGCTCGGCAGGTGGAACTGAACGGCAAGACGGCGCTGCTGACCGGCGCCACGGGCGGCCTCGGACAAGCGATCGCGCACGCGCTCGCCGCGCGCGGCGCGAGCGTGGTGCTGAGCTCGCGCAAGGGCGACGAGCTCGAGCGGCTGAGGGGAGAGCTGCCCGGCACTGGCCACAGCTTCGTCGTCAGCGATCTCGCCGAGGAGGGCGAGGCGCTTGCATTGCTCGAACAGGCCGGCGAGATCGATGTCCTTGTCGCCAACGCGGGCCTGCCCGCCTCGGGCAAGCTCGATGGCTTGACCCAGGAGCAGATCGGGCGCGCCCTGCGGGTCAACCTGGAATCGCCGGTGCGGATGGCTCGCGAGCTGATCCCGCGCTTCGAGCGCCGCGGCAGCGGCCACCTGGTCTTCGTCTCATCGATCTCTGGCAAGGCGGCTACCGGTCGCGCCTCTCTCTATGCGGCGACGAAGTTCGGCCTTCGCGGCTTCGCGCTTTGCCTGCGCGAGGACCTGCGCTCAAGCGACGTCGGCGTCTCGGTCGTCAGCCCGGGGACGATTCGCGCCGCCGGGATGTTTGCCGACTCGGGCGCTTCGGCTCCGGCTTTGATCGGCACGGGCACTCCTGAGCAGGTCGGCGACGCTGTCGTCAGCGCGATCGAGCGCGATCGCAGCGAGGTCACTGTGGCCCCGCTTCGCCAGCGCGCTCTGGGACGTTTCGGCGCCAACGCCCCCGAGCTGGCCGGCCGGCTCGGCGGCGGCTTCGCGACCAAGATTGCCGATGCGGTCGCCTCGGGCCAGACCGAGAAACGCTGATGGACCTGGCCGGAAAAACGATTCTGCTTACCGGCGCCACGGGCGGTCTCGGGCGCGCGATCGCTCACGCGCTCGCCGACAAGGGCGCGACCCTCGTGCTCTCCTCGCGCAAAGCCGACGAGCTTGCCGCCCTCGCCGGCTCGTTGCCGGGAGAGGGCCATCGCCACGAAGTCAGCGACCTCGCGATCGAGGGTGCAGCGGCGATGCTCGTCGCGGCCGCGGGCGAGATCGACGGCATCGTCGCCAACGCGGGGCTCGGTGCGAACGGCAAGGTCGACGGTTACTCGGCCGAGCAAGTTGAAACGCTGGTGCGCGTCAATCTCGAGGCGCCGATGCAGATGGCCCGGGTAGCGGCGCCGGCGCTGCGCGAGCGCGGCGAAGGCCACATCGTCTTCATCTCCTCGCTCGCGGGCAAGGCGGCGACGCCGCGCGGAGCCTTGTATACGGCGACGAAGTCCGGCATCCGCGCGTTCTCTCTCGGGCTTCGCGGCGATCTCGCCCGTGACGGCGTCGGCGTCTCGGTCGTCTGCCCCGGCTTCATCCGCGATGCCGGGATGTTTGCCAACTCCGGCGACGAGCCTCCGATGAATCTCGGCACATCCTCGCCGCAGGAGGTCGCGGAGGCTGTCGTCGAGGCGATCGAGAAGGATCGGATGGAGCTCGACGTCGCCCCGATCCGCCAGCGCGAGCTGGCCAACTTCGCTCATCGCTTCCCCAGCCTCGCCGCTCGCCTCAGCAACCGCGTTTCCTAACGGCGCGCCCGCGCCATAATGGGACGCATGAGCGATTCCTTCGGCGCCAAGGCCACCCTGAGCGTTTCCGGGCGCGAGTATGAGGTCTTCCGCCTCGACTCGCTGCAGGAGAAGTTCGATGTTGCCCGGCTGCCGTACTCGCTCAAGGTCCTGCTGGAGAACACGCTGCGGCTCGAGGACGGAGAGTCGGTTACCGCCACCGACGTCGAGGCGATCGCCTCCTGGGAGGCGGACGCTACGCCTTCCGAGGAGATTCCGTTCCAGCCGGCTCGCGTGCTGATGCAGGACTTCACCGGCGTTCCCGCGATCGTTGACCTTGCGGCGATGCGCGATGCGATCGACGAGCTCGGCTCGGATCCGTCGAAGATCAACCCGCTCGTGCCCGTCGACCTGGTCATCGACCACTCGGTGCAGGTGGACGCCTTCGGCAACCCAAGGGCCTTCGACATCAACGCCGATCGCGACTACGAACGCAATCGTGAGCGCTACGCCTTTCTGCGCTGGGGCCAGCAGGCGTTCGACAACTTCCGCGTCGTTCCCCCGGCGACCGGGATCTGCCATCAGGTCAACCTCGAGTACTTGAGCGAAGTGGTGTTCTCGCGCGAGTCGAGCGATTCGGGCGTCACGCAGGCCTACCCCGACACTCTCGTCGGCACCGACTCGCACACGACAATGGTCAACGGCCTCGGCGTGCTCGGCTGGGGGGTGGGCGGGATCGAGGCCGAGGCGGCGATGTTGGGCCAGCCGATCTCGATGCTCTTGCCCCAGGTGGTTGGCTTCAAGCTCGAGGGCGAGCTGCCCGAAGGCGCAACGGCGACCGACCTCGTTCTCACCGTGACCGAGATGCTGCGAGAGCGTGGCGTCGTCTCCAAGTTCGTCGAGTTCTTCGGTCCGGGCCTGCACACGCTGGGCCTGGCCGACCGGGCGACGATCGGCAACATGTCGCCCGAGTTTGGCTCCACCTGCGCGATCTTCCCCGTCGATCGCGAGACCCTGCGTTACCTCGAGTTCACCGGCCGTCCGACAGAGACGATCGAGCTCGTCGACGCCTACGCGCGCGAGCAGGGCATGTTCCACGACGCCGACTCAGAAGATCCCACGTTCTCCGAGACGATCGAGCTCGATCTTTCGTCCGTCGAGCCCTCGATCGCCGGCCCCAAGCGTCCGCAGGATCGGATCGCCCTGGCAAACGCGATGCCCGCGTTCCTCGAATCGCTTGGCGATTTCAACGAGCAGGCGGCGCGAGCGCTCGGCAATGGACGCGATCGCGCGGTCGAGGACTCATTTCCGGCGTCTGACCCGCCTGGCGAAGAGCACGAGACGCAAGCGGGCAAGCCCCATGCGATCGAGGCGTCGCAGCGGGGCGAGGGCGCGACCACTACGGTCGAGCGCAAGGCCGACCCAGTGACAGTGAAGCTCGACGACGGTGAGGAGGTCGAGCTCGATCATGGACGTGTGGTGATCGCCGCGATCACCAGCTGCACCAACACCTCGAACCCCTCGGTGATGATCGGTGCCGGCCTCTTGGCCAGGAAGGCGGTCGAGCGAGGGCTCCAATCCCAGCCGTGGGTAAAGACCTCGCTGGCCCCGGGCTCGACCGTCGTCACCGACTATCTCGAGGCGTCGGGCCTCGACGAGTACCTGGACGAGCTCGGCTTCAACCTCGTCGGCTACGGCTGCACGACCTGCATCGGCAACTCCGGGCCGCTGCCGGAGGCGATCTCCCAGGCGGTTGCCGACAAGGACCTCGTCGTCTGCGCAGTGCTCTCGGGCAATCGCAACTTCGAGGGACGGATCAACCAGGACGTGCGCAACAACTACCTCGCCTCGCCGCCGCTGTGCGTTGCCTACGCCCTCGCCGGGCGCATGGACATCGATCTGCTCAACGATCCGATCGGCAACGGCTCCGACGGCGAGCCCGTGTTCCTATCGGACCTGTGGCCGTCTTCGCAGGAGATCAAGCAGACGATCGAGCAGGCGGTGCGCAAGGACATGTTCGAGAAGTCCTACGCCGACGTCTTCAGCGGCGACGATCGCTGGCGCGATCTCGAGACACCTGAGGGTGACCGCTACACCTGGCCCGACTCGACGTACGTCCGCAAGCCGTCGTTCTTCGACGGGATGGAGGCCGAACCGGCGGAGATCGAGCCGATCACCGGGGCGCGGGTGCTTGCGGTCCTCGGCGACAGCGTGACCACCGACCACATCTCACCCGCGGGCGCGATCAAGAAGGACAGTCCGGCCGGACGCTGGCTGATCGACAACGGGGTCGAGCCGGGCGAGTTCAACTCCTACGGGTCGCGCCGCGGTAATCACGAGGTGATGATTCGCGGCACCTTTGCCAACGTGCGCTTGCGAAACGAGCTTGTCGATCGCGAGGGCGGCTTCACCCGCAAGTTCCCAGCTGGTGAGGAGACGACGATCTATGACGCGGCGATGGCCTACGCCGAAGACGATGTCGCGCTCGTCGTCCTTGCCGGCAAGGAGTACGGGTCCGGCTCCTCTCGCGACTGGGCAGCCAAGGGAACCGCGCTTCTCGGGGTGCGCGCGGTTATCGCCGAGAGCTTCGAGCGCATCCACCGGTCGAACCTGATCGGGATGGGCGTCTTGCCGCTGCAGCTGCCCGACGGTGAGACCTTCAACTCGCTGGGTCTCAACGGCAGTGAAACGATCGAGATCGGTGACCTCGGCGATGGCGAGGTCAAGAGTGTGGTGGTCAGCGCGGCTGGCGACGGGGAGAACCCAATCGAATTCGACGCTCTCGTGCGCCTCGACACTCCAAACGAGGTTCGCTACTTCCTAAACGGCGGCATCCTTCAGCGCGTTCTTCGCGACCTGAAAAACAGCTGAGGCTGCGACTTCATCGGCCTCGCGCGCCACGGTCACCCAAACCGAGCGTTTTGGGGTTGACACGGCTTCGGCCGATAGGTCATGATGGTGCCGCGGGAGGGCAATTTTCAAATACTCGTCCCCGGCCAGTCCCGCCTCCGGGGGCGATCGCGTCGGCATCCCTCCCTGGCTACCGACGCGCTGGCGGTGGCGCGGGCCGTGTGGACCCCCTGCCTCCCGCGGCCCCGCCCCGCCAATATCGCCAGATTTAAGTAATGACCAGGGGAGAAAGTGGCAAGCGCCACTAACCCCGATTGCTTTAGATAGACCCGAGACGGGTACTGGATCTGCAAGGGGTTGGATCAAGGCAGGGCGTCAGCATGGGGCGGGCCGCGTGACCCCCTTCGCGGACCCGCCCCTCCATTACCCAGCCGCGATCACGACCCCTTCGCGCGCCCAGCGTCGTTCGATGAAGTGAATCGCGACGACGCTGCCAACCGGACCCACCGGGGTTAGCGTCGCAGCCAGCAGTGTCCAGGGGGCCTCGTGGCGGATGACGGCGATCCAGACGCCGAGCGCGAGGACGATGAAGCCGATTCCGTGCGCGAGCCCGAACCAGAACGTCGCCTGGTGCAGGCCCGGGGCAAGCCACACGACCAGCAGGCCGATGAACAGGCCCAGCTCCACATACGAGGCTCGCTTGACCCACCGATAAAGCGCACCCGGCGTGGGCTCGCGCAGCACGGTCGTGGAAGCGGGCTCGTTCGCGGGCTCCATCGCCCGATTGTTAGCGCAGCGTTGCACTTGAAAACAGCTTGGGGCCACCGCGCGTACAAACGCGGATGCCAAGGATTGGACCTCGGTCCATGGCCGCGGCGTGCGCTAACGGTGAACATCCGCGGTATGCCAACCACATCGACACCAACCGCTCGCGCGCTCGGCGATCCGGCGGCCGTGGCGCGCGAGGCTCGCCGACTCGTGGGCCTCGAGCGCAACTACCACTGTGCGTCCTGTGATTCTCAGCACCTCTCGTGGTCGCGGATGTCGGTGTGTCCCGAGTGCGGCGATGCCTACGTTTGCGCAGTGATCCGCCGGGCCGCCACCGCCACCGCTTAGCGGCAGAGCGGGCGAACTGTTCTCGACCCGTCGCGGAGCACTGTCAGAATTCAGCCGATGCGCCGATTGCTTGCCGCGATGTTTGCCAGCTCGGTGCTACTCGGTGGCGCCGAGTCCGCGACCGCGGACTATTCGCTGCAACCGATCGGCAGCTTCTCGAGCCCGATCTTCGTCACCTCCGAGCTCGATGATCCCGACCGGGTGTTGGTGGTCGAGCAGGGCGGGACCGTCAAGCTCGTCGCCGACGGCTTGATCTCGACATTCCTGGAGTTCCCGCCCGGATCGTTGAGCGCGGGTGGCGAACGAGGCCTTTTTTCGATCGCGCTCGACCCCGGCTATGAGAGCAACGGCCGGCTCTATGCCTTTTACACACTGGCGGGACCACCTGGCGAGCCGACGACACTGGGAGACCTCCAGATCGATGAGTTCACTGCTTCGGGGGATTCGGCTGCGTACAGCACCCGGCGGCCCCTGCTGACGATCGATCATCCCGTCTATGGAAATCACAACGGCGGCCAGCTTCAGTTCGGGCCGGACGGCTACCTCTACATCGCCACCGGCGATGGCGGCGGCGGCGGTGACCCCGACGGCAACGGACAAGACCTCGAGTCGCTGCTCGGCAAGCTCTTGCGCATCGACCCCGATCCCGGCCCGGGCGGGGAGCCCTACACGGTGCCGGAGGACAATCCGTTCGCCGGCGTCGGCGGCCGCCCGCCCTGAGATCTGGAGCTACGGACTGCGCAACCCGTTCCGCTTTTCCTTCGACAGGCTCAACGGAGCGCTTGCGATCGGCGACGTCGGCCAGAACGTGTGGGAGGAGGTCGACTTCGACACCGCCGCCGAGGGCGGCGGGCGCGGCCGCAACTACGGGTGGGCGGCCTGCGAGGCCTCCTACACCTACCCCGAGCAGACACCGCCCCAGCCTTGCTTGCTGCCCGGCGCCACGAACCCGGTCTACGAATACAGCCATGGCGATCGTGCTCGATCGCAGGTGGGTACGTCGGCCCGCGACCCGGGCGATCCCTGAGCTCTACGGCCGCTACGTCTTCGGCGACTTCTGCACGGGCGAGATCTTCTCGATCGATCCGGCACAACCGCCGGCTGCCAACGGCGCGCGCGTGGAACCCGTGTCGGTGCCGCAGTACGGCCTCAGCTCGTTCGGCGAGGACTCCTGCGGTCGGCTCTACGTCGCCTCGCTGGAGACGGGGGTGGTATCGCGGTTCACGGGGAGCACCGCCGAGTGCCCAGTTCCTTCGCTGGCCTCGCCGCCCGCGCCCGGTTCGCCGTACTCCGAGGCGGGATCGCCTGAATGCGGGGGACGCAAGGTGACGATCGCCGCCGCCGAAGCCGGAAAGGTTCTTGGCAGCGCGGGACGCGATGTCATCCTCGGCACCTCCGGACGCGATCGGATCCGGGCTCGGGGCGGACGCGATCTGATCTGCGCTCGGGCCGGCGCTGACAGGCTCAGGGGTGGTCCAGGCAAGGACGAGATTCGCGGGGGCCCGGGCCGGGATCGGTGCAGCGGCGGGCGCCGAGACCGCTTTCGCAGCTGCTGATCAGCCCTCGAGAGCGGTGAGCACGATTCGCTCCTGCTCAAGGCGGTGCGCGGCGGGATAGCCCTCGCTTGGGCTCGAGCGTTGCGGCCGGCCGACGTACTGGAACTCGACGCTCTCATCGATCAGTTCGGGCATGCGGCGAGCCATGACGCTCCACGCGCCCATGTTCTTGGGCTCCTCCTGAGCCCAGACGAGCTTCTTCAGGTTGGGATAGGAGGCCAGCAGGGTCTGGAGCTCGTTGCGCGCAAACGGATACAGCAACTCGACGCGGCCGATCGCGACGTCCTTGGTCTCCTGGCGGCGCTCGGAGCCGTCGATGTCGTAGTAGATCTTGCCCTGGCAAAGCACGAGTCGCTCGACCTTCTCGCGATCTTCGACCCGAGGGTCGTCGAGGACGAACTGAAACGAGCCGTTCGTGAGCTCTTCAAGCGATGACGCCGCCGCCTTCAGCCGCAGCAGGCCCTTTGGCGTGAACACGACCAGCGGGCGTGGCTTCGCAATTCGCGCCTGGCGTCGCAGCAGATGGAAGTACTGCGCCGCGGTGGTTGGGTTGGCGAGGCGGATGTTGCCCTCCGAGCCCGACTGGATGAAGCGCTCGATCCGGGCGCTCGAGTGCTCGGGCCCCGCGCCCTCATAGCCATGAGGTAGCAGCAGGGTCAAACGCGTTGTCTGCCCCCACTTCGATTCGCCGGCGACGATGAAGCTGTCGATGATCACCTGGGCGGCGTTGGAGAAGTCGCCGAACTGCGCTTCCCACAAGATCAGCGACTCCGGCGACGCCGCGGAATAGCCGTACTCGAAGCCGAGGCAGGCGATCTCCGAGAGCGGGCTGTTGTGGAGCTCCATCGGAGCGAGGGCGCCCGAGAGGTTCTGAATCGGGACGTAGCGAAGGCCTGTGTTCTCGTCGTGAAGCGACATGTGACGGTGCGAGAAGGTGCCGCGCTCGGTGTCCTGACCCGTGAGCCGGATGTGAGTGCCCTCGGTCAGCAGCGATGCGAACGCGAGCGCCTCCGCGTGGCCGTAGTCGATCTCGCCTGAGTCGATCTTCTCGAGGCGGCCGAGCAGCGGCTTTCTCAGCTTGCGGTGGATCGTGAAGCTGTCGGGCACCCGCAGCAGCTCCTCGTTCAGCGAGTGCAGGCGCTTCTCGGATACCGCCGTCTCGACCTCGGGGCTCTTGGTGCGATCGAGCTCGCCCGTGCCCAGCGCGGTCGAGCTCGGGTCCTCGTATTCGCCGGCCTCCATCTTCGCCCGCAGGTCCTTGAGCGTCGTCTGCAGGTTTTGCAGGCGCTGCTCGGCGTCTTCGGCGACGTCCTCCGGCGTGACTACGCCCTCCCCGAGCAGTTGCTTGGCGTAGAGCTCGGAGACCGGAGCGTGATCCTTGATCTGCGCCGCCATCCTCGGCTGGGTGTAGGCGGGCTCGTCGGTTTCGTTGTGGCCGTAGCGGCGATAGCCGATCAGATCGATGATCACGTCACGGCCCCACTGCTCGCGATAGGCCATTGCCAGGCGGGAGGCGCCGATGCAGGCCTCGACGTCGTCGGCGTTGACGTGGATGATCGGGCAGTTGAACCCCTTGGCTAGATCGCCCGCGTAGGGCGTCGAGCGATCCTCGGCGGGATCTGTGGTGAAGCCGACCTGGTTGTCGGTGATCAGGTGGATCGTGCCGCCGGTCTTGTAGCCCGCCAGCGACTGCAGGTTCAGCGTCTCGGCAACCACTCCCTGGCCGGGGAAGGCAGCATCGCCGTGCAGGAGCACCGGGACCGCGACGTGCGGGTTGTGCTTGAGCTTGGGCCCGGAGTGTTCGGTCTGCGCCGCGCGGGCGCCGCCCGTAACCACCGGGTCGACGAACTCGAGATGGCTCGGATTGGGATAGAGCCGGATCTTGACCTCATCGTCGTCGCGCGTCGTCAGCAGGCCTTCGGCGCCATGGTGGTACTTGACATCCCCCGTTCCCGAATGGGGCACGCCGACGATCGCCTTAACGCGGTCGAGCGCCTTCGCGCCTTCGAACTCGGCCAGGATCGACTCCACCGTGCGCCCGAGGTTGTGGGCGAGGACGCTGAGCCGGCCACGGTGAGCCATGCCGATAACGACCTCCTCGGCGCCGTTTTGGCGCGCCAGCGTCGCCATCTCGTCGATCATCGGCACGACGACGTCGAGGCCCTCGATCGAGAACATCTTCTGGCCCAGGTAGGCCTTCTGTAGAAAGCGCTCGAACTGAAAGACCTCGATCAGGCGCGACAGCAGCGAGCGCTTGTCTTCGGCTGTTAGCGGTGCCCGATGCCAGCCGGTTTCGATCATCTCGCGCAGCCACATGCGCTGCTGGTGTGAGGAGAGGTGCTCGATCTGGTAGGCGATCGTGCCGCAGTAGGAGTGACGCATGCGCGGCAGCGCATCGAGCAGGGTCTCGCCCTCGACGCCGATGCGCAGGATCGACGCCGGGATCCGAGCCATCAGCTCGGGCGTCAGGTTGAGGTTCTCGGGCTCGAGCGCTGGATCGCCCTTGGGATCGCCCCCGAGAGGATTGACGCGCGCCGCGAGGTGTCCGTGAGTGCGGTAGGCCTTGAGCAGTGACGTCGCCGCCTGCACGGCCTGCATCAGGTCGCGATCGGGCTCAACCGAGCCGACCGAAGACTGCATCGCGCCGCCGGCCGCGCCGAGAGGTGGCGCCGAGGCTGCCGCGGGGTGTGCGTTTGCGATCGTCGTCGCCGGTACCCCGAGCGACTCGGCGATCGACTCGTAGAACCCGTCCTCGCCTTGGAGCAGTTGATCGATCCGGCGCAAGAACGAGCCCGACTCGGCGCCTTGAATAACTCGGTGGTCATACGTCGAGGTCGTCGTCATCACCTTCGAGACCCCGAGCGCACGGATCTTGTCGGCTGGCGCGTGCGCCCACTCGACCGGATAGGCGAGCGAGCCGCAAGCGATGATCGTGCCCTGGCCGCTGAGCAGGCGTGGAACCGACGCCACCGTGCCGATGCCGCCGGGGTTGGTCAGGGTGATCGTCGTTCCCTGAAAGTCGTCGGCGGTGAGCTTGTTCTCGCGGGTCTTCGTGATCAGCTCCTCGTAGCGAGCGTGAAAGCCGACGAAGTCGAGGCGCTCAGAGCCCTTGATGCACGGAACCATGAGGCTGCGCGAGCCGTCCTTGCGCTCGACGTCCACTGCGATCCCGAGGTTGACGGCGTCTGCCTCGACCACGAATGGCTTGCCGTCGCGGATCTCGTAGGAGCGGCCCATCACCGGCCATTGCTTGGCTGCCTCGACGATCGCCCATGCGATCACATGGGTGAAGGAGACCTTCATCCCGCGGTCCTTCAGCGCCGCGTTGATCGCCTTGCGCTTGGCGTCGAGGGTGTCGACCGCCAGCGTGCGAAACGAGGTCGCGGTCGGCACCGTCAGGCTCTCGTTCATCGCCGCCGCCAGCATCCCCGCGGGGCCTCGCAGGGGCTTTGCCTGAGCTGGCTCGGCGGCGGCGGGAGCAGTGCCGTTGCCTGCGGCTGCGAGCACATCTTCCTTGGTCACCTTGCCGCCGGGCGCAGACCCCTTTACAGAGGTGATGTCGACGCCCCTGGCAGCGGCGATGCGGCGAGCGACCGGTGAAGCCCGACCGTCATCCCCGTCGCCGGGAGCGGCTGGCGTCCGCGCACCCTTCCCGCCGGCGTCCTGCGCCTGGGCGTTGCCGTCGGGCGCGTCGGTTACGGCCCCGGCACTCATCTCCGCAAGCGCCTGGCCGACCTGCACCGTGTCATCGGGCTTGACGAGCAGCTTGGTGATCGTTCCGGTGGCCGGCGCCGGCACCTCGGCGTCGACCTTGTCGGTCGAGACCTCGACCACGGTGTCGCCCTCGGCGATCTGCTGGCCCTCTTCGACGCGCCATTCCAGCACCGTGCCCTCCGTCACCGATTCGCCCATTTCGGGCATCGGGATAACTAACGCTCCGCCCGCCTCCTCGGCTTCGCCTCCGGGGGCGGCCGGCCCATCCGAGGGCCCGGGCGTGTCGCGCTTCTCAGGTGTGGCAGCGTCCGGGACCTCGGTGGTGGTCTCGCCGGGCTCTGAGGAGTCGGCATCGACTTCATCGTCGCCTAGGTCTTCGTCGCCCTCGCCGCCACCCATAACGAGGCCTTCCTGCTCTTTCAGCGGCGAGGGGTCGCCACCGTTGCCGGCGGTCCCGTTGGGGTCGATCTGCGCCAGCACCTGGCCGACCGTGACCGTGTCGTCAGGGGCGACCATGATCTTCGTCACCACGCCGCTCGACGGTGCCGGGACCTCGGCGTCGATCTTGTCGGTCGAGACCTCGACGACGGTGTCGCCCTCTGCGACCTCCTCGCCCTCCGAGACGTGCCACTCGAGGATCGTTCCCTCGGTGACCGACTCCCCCATCTGGGGCATCTGTACTTCGATCGTGCCCGTTTCCGCCATTTCCGACTTGAGTGTATGGCCTTCGTGCGCGGGGTCGCTGACGCATTTCCCGAATCCCGCATCGGCATCGTGCAGATCGACCCGGTAGCGCTCGAGCGCCTCCTCGCGCGCCAGCTTGTGGTCGACGATCGGCTCGGGGTAGTCCTCGCCGATGACGCAGCCGCAGTCGCTCTGGACGTCCTCGGGCATCGTCCACGGCTCGCGCATGTACTTGTCGGGGACATCGCTCAGCTCGGGCACGTAGCGACGCACGTAGGAGTTGTCGGGGTCGTAGCGCTCCTGGTGGCGGGCGGGGTTGTAGATGCGGCGAAATGCGGGCTGAGGATCGGTTCCGACCGAGGCAATCCACTGCCAGTTGGAGTTGTTGTTTGCCTGGTCGCCGTCGATCAGCATGCGCATGAACCAGCGCTCGCCCCAGCGCCAGTCGATCCCCAGGTCCTTGGTCAAGAACGAGCCGACGACGAGGCGGGCCCGGTTGTGCATCCAGCCCTCGCGCAGCAACTGGCGCATCCCGGCGTCGACCAGCGGGTAGCCAGTGCGGCCTTGCTTCCAATCCTCGAACGGTCCCTTGGCGTAGCTCCACTTGATCTTGCCGCGGTACTTGTCCTGAAACTCCGACCTCGCGTTGCGCGGAAAGTTGAGCAACACGTGGTGGTAGAAGTCGCGCCAGCAGAGCTGGCGGCGAAATGCCTCGGGGCCCTCCGCCTTGAGACAGGCGATCCTCGATCGAGCGCGCCGAGATGCAGCCGAAGTGCAGGAAGGGGGAGAGGCGTGAGGTGCGGTCGCGCCCGAGGGCGTCGTGGATCTCGGTGTATTCGGCGACCGGGCCGTCGAGGAAACGATCAAGCGTCTTTCTCGCTTCCGCCTCGCCGCCGCGCGCCGGCTCAGCGACCTCTTGGCTCAGCCCGAGTGACTCCAGGGAGGGGATCCTGCCCTTGCGTCAGCTTCGGCGGCAACGGCGGCAGCGTGCGCGGGGCCTCGAGCACGTCGCGACGCTCGCACTCGAGCCAGGTGCGGTGAAAGGGCGAGAACACGGTGTAGGGCTTGCCCTGCTTGGTAGCGATCTCGCGCACGTCGATCGCGTTCAAGCCGAGGTGGGAACGGACCTCGATCTCGGCGTCGGCGAACGCGTGGCGCGTGCGCTCGCCGCGCTTGCGCGCGAATGGGCTGATGTCCGCGGTGACGTGAACGGTGCTGGCGCCGGTCTCTTTGGCGAGTGCGACCAGTTCGTGCTCGGGCGGCCCGTGGCGAATCACCAGTCCAGAGCCCCGCGCGCGCAGCTCGCCGTCGAGATCGCTGAGGCACTCGAGCAGGAACTGCGTGCGCGGGCCGGACTCGTGGCGGCCGTGCAGCAGCCGGTCGTCGAAGCAAAAGACGCAGACGACGCGCTCGTGTTCGTCCAGAGCCGCCCGCAGCGCCGGATGGTCGCGCACACGCAGGTCGCGGCGAAACCAAACGATGCCGGTAGTCCCACCAGCCGCCATGAACAACAAGCTACCGGGGGCGAACTGCGCTCGGTCGTCGAGAGCTACGCGAAACGGGCGATGAGAACGACGTCGTTGCTGACGGTGTCGGCGATGTCCTCGCGCATGAACTCGATCGCCGGCGCGGTGTGATCGCAGTAGGCGCACGCCAGCGCCTGTCGTGGGCGGATTCGCGGCGCTGGAAAGATCGGCAGCGAGCAGGCCGGGCACGCGAGGGCGCCGCGGGCGAGCATCTGAACGCCGTCGCGGACGATCTTTCGCTGCTCACCGACCGCCGAGCCACCGGAACGCCCGAGCTTGACGTCGGGCTCGCCGTGATCGCCGTGATCGGGTGCGATGAAGCTCACGCCAGCAATAGTAGGCTCTGCCCCCGGCCGGCTAAGTCAATGGAGGAGACCGAGTGAGCTACTTCGTAACCGGTGCGACCGGCTTCATCGGACGCAATTTGGTCGAGCTTCTGCTCGAGCGCGAGGGCACGATCTACGTCCTTGTCCGCGAGGGCTCCAAGGGTCGCCTGGAAGAGCTGCTCAACCGCTGGGGCGCCGACCCCGACCGCGTCGTCGCCATCGTCGGCGATCTCTCCGAAGCACGTCTCGGGATCGCCGACACCGACGTCGAGCGCCTCACTGGCGAGGTCGACCACCTTTTTCACCTGGCGGCGATCTACGACATGACCGCCAACGCCGAGACCCAACGCGTCGCCAACGTCGAGGGCACCCGCCACATGGTCGAGTTCGCCGAGGCGGTCGAGGCAGGCCGCGTCCACATGGTCAGCTCGATCGCCGCGGCCGGCCTTTACAAGGGCACCTGGCGCGAGGACATGTTCGACGAGGCTCAGGACGTCGACACCCACCCCTACTTCCAGACCAAGCACGAGTCCGAGGGCGTGGTCCGCAACGAGTGCACGCGTCCTTGGCGGGTCTATCGCCCCGGCATCGTCGTCGGCGACTCCGAGACCGGCGAGATGGACAAGGTCGACGGGCCCTACTACTTCTTCAAGCTGATCCGCCGCATTCGCAACACCGTCCCGCAATGGATGCCGATGCCGGGCGTCGAGGGACGCGAGATCAACATCGTCCCGGTCGACTTCGTCGTCAAGGCGATGGACCACATCGCCCATCTCGACGGCCTCGACGGGCGCGCGTTCAGCCTCACCGATCCGAATCCGATGACCGCCGGCCAGGTGATCGACACTTTCGCGCGGGCCGCACACGCGCCCGCCATCGTCAGCCCGTCTGCCGGCCGCGGCGATCGACGCGATCCAGCCGTTCGTGAGGATGGCTGTCTCGGGGCTGCCGCTTGGCGACACGATCACCGATGCCGCCCTGTCGGACTTCGGCATCCCGCGCTCGGTTTTGATCTACGTCAACTACCCGACTCATTTCGATTCGCGTCAGACGCAGACTGCGCTCGAGGGAACCGGCATCAGCGTGCCGCCGCTCGAGGCCTACGCGGGCAAGCTCTGGGACTACTGGGAGCGCCACCTCGATCCCGACCTGTTTCGCGATAAGACGCTGCTGGGCGCCGCCCGTGGGCGCCTCGGGCTGGTCGGGGGCCTCGCTCAGATCATCGAGCAGCAGATCCCCGACGAGCTGATGCGCTTCGGTCGCCGCCTCCAGGGCAACGTCTCGCTCGAGAAGTCGGTCCGCGGCCGGGTCGTCATGGTCACCGGCGCCTCGTCTGGGATCGGCAAGTCAGCGGCACTGAAGATCGCCGAAGCCGGCGGCATCGTGCTGCTCGTCGCGCGCACGCCTGAGAAGCTCGAATCGACCCAGGAGCAGATCGAGGCAGTCGGCGGCGTCGCACACGTCCATCAGTGCGATCTCTCGGATTTCGACGACATCGAGCGCATGGCTGCGCGAGGCGCTCGAACAGCACGGCCACGTCGACATTCTCGTCAACAACGCCGGTCGCTCGATCCGGCGCTCGATCGCCCTCTCCTACGACCGCCCCCATGACTTCGAGCGCACGATCCAGCTCAACTATCTCGGCGCCGTGCGGCTGATCTTGAAGCTGCTGCCGAAGATGCGCGAACGCAAATCGGGCCAGATCATCAACGTCAGCTCGATCGGTGTTCAGACCAACACGCCGCGCTTCTCGGCTTACGTCGCCTCGAAGTCAGCGCTCGACGCCTTCTCGCGCTCGATCGCTTCCGAGATCATCGACGACGGTGTCCACGTGACGACGATCAACATGCCGCTCGTGCGCACGCCGATGATCGCGCCGACGAAGATGTATGACCGCTTTCCGACGATCAACCCCGAGGAGGCTGCGGACATGATCTGCGAGGCGATCATCCACAAGCCGAAGCGGATCGCGACCCCGCTCGGGCACGCTCGGTCAGATCCTCTACGCGGTCAACCCGAAGTCGATCGACTACATCCTCAACACCGCCTACCACCTGTTCCCGGACTCGAGCGCCGCCAAGGGCGAGAAGAAGGACCGCAGCAAGGCACGGCGCGCCGCAGACCGACCGACGAGCAGGCCAACAACCAGCAGGTCGCGTTCGCGTACCTGATGCGCGGCATGCACTGGTAGTGCTCAACGCCGGGCGTCGGCACAACGCGCACGCGAAAGCACTGGGGCTGGGGCTTCGAGGACCAACAGCCGGCCGCCGCCGAGCTCGACGCGGCGGCGGCCGACGGTTCGCGATCGCCTCGGCTTCGGCGAGACCGCTGAGCAGCCGGTGCCGCTCGATTCGATCGAGCTGCCACGCGTCGCGGCTGCGCGCCCCCGCATCGCTCGACTGAGATCTTCAGCGACGACCATCGCGATCGCGTTTCACATGCGCTCGGCAAGGCCTACCGCGACGTCGTCCGCGGCATGCGCGGTGAGATCGAGCATGCGCCCGACCTCGTTGCCCGGCCTCGCGACGAGAGCGAGATCGAGGCGGTGCTCGACTGGTGTGCCGACGAGGGAGCAGCAGTGATCCCCTACGGCGGTGGCACCAGCGTCGTCGGCGGAATCGAGCCGCGCGTCGGCGACGACTACATGGCGCACGGTGACGCTCGATCTCGGCGCGCTCGATCGGGTGCTCGAGGTCGACCCGGTCTCCAACGCGGCGCGCATTCAGGCGGGCGTACTCGGACCGTCGCTGGAAGCATCAGCTCGCCGAGCACGGACTCACGTTGCGCCACTTTCCGCAGTCGTTCGAGTACTCGACGCTCGGCGGCTGGGTGGCGACACGCGCCGGTGGGCACTTCGCAACCGTGCTGACCCACATCGACGACCTCGTCGAGTCGGTACGGGCGATCAGCCCAAGCGGAGCATGGGAGAGCCGGCGGCTTCCCGGATCGGGAGCGGGCCCGAGCCCCGACCGGATGCTGCTCGGCTCCGAGGGCATCCTCGGCGTGATCACCGAGGCTTGGATGCGGGTGCGCCCGCGACCACAGCACAAGCTTTCATGCGGCGCCTCGTTCGACTCCTTTGCGGCCGGGGTGCAGGCCGTTCGCGCGCTCTCGCAATCGGGCCTCGACCCGGCGAACTGCCGCCTGCTCGATCCCGAGGAGGCGGCGCTCACACAGGCATCGGACGATCGCAAGGCGGTTCTCGTGCTCGGCTTCGAGTCGGCCGGCCAGCCGGTCGACGGACCGATGGAGCAGGCGCGCGAGCTCGTGCGCGACCATGGCGGTGAGGCCGAGGAGGTGCGGGGCACGCGGGCATCCGGGCAGGGACCCAGGGCGACGAGGATGCCGTCGGCACCTGGCGCAGTGCTTTTCTCGCGGCGCCTTACCTGCGCGACACGCTCGTTGCCTGCTCGGTGCTCTCCGAGACTTTCGAGACCGCGATTACCTGGGATCGATTCGAGGAGTTCCACGCCACGGTTTCGCTCGCGGCGCGGCGCGCGGTGGCGGAGGTCACCGGGGCACCGGCAGAAGGCGACGGCGCACCGATCTTCGGTTGTCGCTTCACTCATGTCTACCCGGACGGGCCGGCGCCGTACTTCACGATCCTCGCCCCGGCCCGCCGCGGTTCGGAGGTCGAGCAGTGGGATGAGATCAAGGCTGCGGTCTCGGAGGCAGTGATCGACGCGGGCGGCACGATCACCCACCACCATGCCGTCGGGCGCGATCATCGACCGTGGTATGACCGTCAGCGACCGCAGCCGTTCGCCGCGGCGCTGCGGGCCGCCAAGCACGAGCTCGATCCCGCCGCGATCCTCAACCCGGGCGTGCTCATCGACCCGGTTCGAGGGGCGATGGGCGGTGCGGGTGAAAACGACCGTTACGCGGGTAACGCAGCGATCGAGCGATGAACTCGAAGGACGGATCCAGCCGCTGGCCAGGGGCGTTGCTCTTCGCAGCGCTTGCTCTCGCGCTGCTCGGATCGCTCACTTACCTGCTCGTTGTCGCCCTCGGCGGGTTCGAGCTCGTCGACGCCGATCGAGGTTCGCGGCGCGCCGAGCATCGTCGACGAGGTCCGCGAGCCGCTGCCGTGGCTGATCGCGGCGCTGGTCGCTGCAGTTCTCGCTCTCGGCCTCTGGCAGCGCGAGCGCATGCGAGCCGGCGATTCGCTGACCGATGAGCAGCTTCGCGAGCAGTTTCATCAGCTGCGCAAGATCGAACGCGAATGGCGCCACGATTTACATCAGGGACTTCGCGAGCTGCGGAGCGAGCGCAGGCCCGCTCGGCCGCGGCGACGACGTGCCCGCCCTCGTTCTCTCGGTCGCGGTCCGGCTCTTGGAAGCCGAGCGAGGGCTGCTGTTCTCGGGGCGGACCGAGGACGGAAAGGAGAGCAAGCTGGTCGCGACCAAGGGCTACGAGCGCGACGAAGATCAGCCGGCGGTGGCGGCTGCCGTTCGCACAAGCTCGTGCTCGATCGTGACACGATCGTGCGCCGCAGTGGCGAGGAGCTCGACGCTGCGGAGCGCGATGCCGAGATCGAGAATCTGATCGCGATTCCGATCTTCCTCGCCGACGAGTTCGCCGGCGCGGTGGTCTGTCTCAACAGCTCGAGCTACGACGAGCACGACGAGGAGGTGCTGCTCGCACTCGGCGACCACGCCGGCGCCGTGCTCGAGAACAACGATCTGCAAAGCAAGCTTCGCGACAGCTACGTCGCCACGGTCTCGATGCTCGCCGACGCGATCAGAGCGAAGGACCCACACCTCGGCGGCCATTCGCGGGAGGTGTCGAATTACGTCGGTCGCGTCGCCGAGCAAGCTCGGACTCGAACCGCGCCAGCGTGAGGAGCTGGTTTTCGCCTCCCTGCTTCACGACCTGGGAAAGATCGGCATCAGCGAGCGGATCCTGCTCAAGCCCGGACGGCTGACCCCCGAGGAGTTCGGCGTGATCAAGTTGCACCCGCGGATCGGCGCCCGGCTCGTTCAGCAGGTGCCCGGCCCTCTCGCCACTGACTCAGTTCATCCTCCACCACCACGAACGCTTCGACGGCGGCGGCTACCCGGCGGGCCTGCGCGGCGAGGAGATCCCACTCGAAGCCCGGGTGATCGGCGTGGCAGACGCGTTCAGCGCCATGACCTCCGATCGCCCGTATCGCGGGCGGATGTCGCTCGAGGCCGCCTGCGAGGAGCTCGAGCGAAATGCAGGCAGCCAGTTCGACTCGAGGGTCGTGGGGCTGTTCGTCGAGGAGGTTCGCCGCAACCCGCTCGCCGACGATGAGGACGACGAGCTGGCAAAGCTCGACGATCTCGACCTCGGCGCGCGCAAGGACGGGTTCGGCGTGCTCGGCTCGGCCCGCTCGAGATCACCGATCACCTCACGCTTCTGTACAGCCATCGCTACTTTCACGAGTGCGCTCAGGCCGAAGCTGAGCAGCGCGCAGGTTCAGGACACAGCCTTCGCGGTCTGTCTGTTCGAGCTCGAGGACTCGACCGAATCAATGCCGAGCAGGGTTACGCCGCCGGCGACAAAGCGATCCAGGATCTTGCGCGGGCTGGTCGAGCAGGTCGCCGTGAAATCCGGTGGGACGGCCGCCCGTTTCAGCGGCCGCCGGATCGGGCTGCTCGCGACGGCTCGCAACGAAGCGGTCGGGCCGCAGCCTGATCAGCGAGGTCGCCGCCAAGCTCGATGAGCGATTCCGCCTCGTCGGTGGATGTGCCACCTCACGCTCCGGCGAAGTGGCGAGGCGGTGATCGCACGTGCGCGGGCTGAGCTGGCGGACGCCCGGCGCAACCACCATCTAGCGGCCCCGCTCAGTGTGGCCGGCGCCCGTGGTTCGGGCGGTCGCTTGCTCCCTCAGCGCGCGGCGGGGGATTGCCGCGAACAGCGGCCTAACCTTACGCGCTGATGGCGTTGCTCAACGCCATGCGCCCGCAGGAGTGGGTCAAGAACCTGCTCGTCTTCGCCGGCCTGCTGTTCTCCGGCGCGCTCGACGAGGCCGATCAGGTGCTCGCCGCCACGCTTACGTTCGTCGCCTTCTGCGCGATCTCGAGCGCCGGCTATCTCGTACAACGACCTCCGCGACCGCGACCACGACCGGCTGCATCCCGACAAGCGCCACCGGGCGATCGCGAGCGGGGCGCTGACGGTGTCGACAGCGATCGTCGCGGCAGTGCTGCTCGCCGTCTCTGCAGTCGGGCTCGGCCTCATCGTCGAGCCGGAAGTAGGCGCCTTGGTTGCCCTCTACGGGGTCATCACCGCCGCCTACTCGCTGATCCTCAAGCGCCTCGTGATCATCGACGTGATGACGATCGGCTCGCTGTTCATCCTGCGGGTGATCGCGGGCGCGGTCGCGGTCGAGGCCCAGGCGTCGGAGTTCCTGCTGATCTGCACCGGCTTCTTGGCGCTCTTTCTCGGCTTCACGAAGCGTCGCCAGGAAGCGCTCTTGGAAGACACGCCTGCCGTCGTCACCGGCCGCGGCCTCCTCGGGAGCTCTGGCGGAGTCGGATGCCAAAGCGATCGCCCCGTCTCGCCCCGTTCTCGAGCACTACTCCCTGCCGTTCCTCGATCAGATGATCGCGATGGTGACGGCGGCGTCGATCATCAGCTACGTCATCTACGCGGCCAACTCACCGCTCGTCGGCTCGCGCATGTTGATCACCGCGCCCGTCGGTCCTCTACGGCATCTTTCGCTACCTCTACCTGATCTACGACCGCGCCGACACCCGCTCGACCGCGGCCATCCTCGCCCGCGATCCGGGGATCGTCTTCGCCGGCGCGAGCTGGATCGTCGCCGCCTTCGTCGCCCTGTACGTGCTCGACTAGCAACGGCCTCCAGCAAGACGAAGACCCGCGCGGTTGTCGCGTTTGGCGCTCGGCCAAGCGGCTATTTGTGAGAGGTGCGCATTCGCAGGCACGGCATCGGCGCAGCGCTCGTGGCGGCCGTCACGTGCCTGCTGCTGCCCGCCGCAGCAGCCGCGCAGGACCCGGTTTACGAGGAGTACATGGTGCCGACCACCGACGGCGACGGCAACGCCGCGATGATCAACGTCGAGATCGCGCGCCCCGCCGACGGTGAGCCCGACGCGCCCGTGATCCTCACCTACTCGCCCTACAACTCACTTTCTGAGTCCAACACGCCGAACCTCGCCAACGACGAGCTCGCCGAGCGCTACGTCGAGCAGGGTTATGTTCGCGCCGTCGCCGACGTCCTCGGCACCCGCGACTCCTCGGGCTGCTGGGACTACGGCGGTGCGGGCGAGATCCAATCGGGCGTCGACTTGGTCAACTTCCTCTCCGGTCAATCGTGGTCGAACGGCAACGTCGCGATGATCGGCGGCTCCTACGATGGCACGACGGCGACGATGGTCGCCTCCCAAGGTTCTGAGGCCCCGGGCCTGAAGGCGATCGTGCCGGTCGTCGGCATCAGTCGCTGGTACGGCTATGCCTACTCGCACGGCATCCGCTACGCCGGCAACTCAGAGCGCCCCACCGACGAGGGGGCCGACACACCGCTTGCCTTCGACTTCGGCATCACCCGCACGCCGCCGACGGACCCCTCCGACCCGACCTTCCTCGCGACCTTCTTCAGCAGGATCAATCCGTGCGACTCGGTCGCGCCACACCGAGGCGGGATATGACGACAGCCCCGACTACAACGAGTTCTGGGTCGAGCGCGACTACCGCCGCCTCGCCGACGACTTCCGCGCCGCCGCCCTCGTCGTCCACGGCTGGCAGGACTACAACGTCAAGCAGGAGGAGGGCGTGAAGCTGTTCGAGGCGTTGCCCGAGGACGACCCGGCGACCGGCCCGGTCGAAGGCGTCGACTTCAAGCGCCTCTACATGTTCCAGGGCCCGCACGGCTCGCCCACCGATCCCAACTACCAGCCGCTACTCGACCGCTTCTTCGAGCACACGCTGAAAGGCGTCGACAACGGCGTTGACAGCGAGCCCGCGGTGCTCAGCGAGAGTCGCAGCGCCGCCGAGCCCAAGACCGGCTTCAGCGTCGAGGAGACCTGGCCGCCGGCGAGCACCGGGCCGGCGACCCTGCACCTCGGCCGCAACGCCGGCGAAGGCGAGTTGACGCCCGGGCCGCCGGCAAGCGGCGGCGGTGCCGGTTACACCGATCTCGCGACGACGACCGAGGAAGCGGCGCGCCAGTCGCCCAACTCGGAGACGAGCTGGCGCTTCGATGAGAGTCAGCCGCTGACCGCCGACGTACGCATGGCAGGCGACGCGCTGCTCGACCTGACCCTCTCGGTCAACCGCGATCACGCTCATCTGACACCGGTGCTGGTCGACATCGCCGCGGACGGGACGACGAAGACCGTTTCGCGCGGCTTTCTCAACCTGCTCTATCGAAACGGACTCGAGACCCAGCAGCCGCTGCCGGTTGGCGAGCCGGTCTCCGCCCGGGTCACCTTCAAGCCCCAGGACCAGATCTTCCGCGCCGGCCACCGTATCGGCATCATCGTCGCGAGTCTCGAACACGGCCTGGGCGGTCCCCGACGACCCCGGTGCAGCGGTGACGGTCGACCACTCGGCCTCGAAGCTGACGCTGCCGATCGTCGGCGCGGCGGAAGGAAGCTTCTCGCTGCCGCTGGCAGCGCCGCCCTCAGGCGCACCTGGGCCCGCCCCTGACGCCGGTGCGACCTGCCGCGGCAAGCAAGCGACGATCACTTCCCGCGCAGGCGACGCCACGATCATCGGCACGCGCGGCGCCGACGTGATCGTCGTCGCGGCGGGCAAGGCGACGACGACGGTTCGCGCCAGGGCCGGTGCCGACACGATCTGCGGCGCGGCCGGCCCGGATCGGATCAACACGGGCGTCGGCAAAGACCAGGTTCGCGGCCGCCGCGGGCCCGATCTCGTGCGCGGCGGCCGCGGCGCCGACACGCTGCGCGGCGGCGCGGGCAACGACCGCCTGCGCGGCGGCGGCGGTGACGACCGTTGCCGGGGCAACGCCGGTCGCGACAGCTTCGCGAGCTGCTGAGCCGAAAGCGCGCGGCCGACCCAGATCGGCCTCTAGTAGGCTCAGCGCCCGATGGATCTGACGCTGACCGACGAGCGAGCAGGCCTTCCGCGACGAGTTTCGCGCCTGGCTTGCCGACAACCATCCCGGCCCTGCGCCGCAGCGGCGGCGACCAGGTCCAGTACGAGTTCGAGCGCGAGTGGCAGCGCAAGCTCCACGCCGGCGGCTGGGCGGGGGTTTCGTGGCCGAAGGAGTACGGCGGGCGCGGCGCGACGCTGATCGAGCAGTCGATCTTCGGCGAGGAGCTGGCGCGCGCGAAGGCGCCGCGGCCGGCCAACGTGCTCGGCCTCGTCATGGGCGGCCCGGTCGTGATCGCCCACGGCACCGAGGAGCAGAAGGAGCGCTACCTCGAGCCGATCCTCTCGGCCGAGGAGATCTGGTGCCAGGGCTTCTCCGAGCCCGAGTCGGGCTCCGACCTCGCGTCGCTGAAGACCAAGGCGGTGAAGGAGAACGGCGGCTGGCGCATCACCGGCCAGAAGGTGTGGACGACGTTCGCCCACGAGGCGAAGTGGTGCATGCTCGTCGCCCGTTCCGATTCCGAGGCGCCGAAGCACAAGGGCCTCACCTACTTCCTCATGGACATGGACCAGGACGAGGTCGAGGTGCGCCCGCTGCGCCAGATCACCGGCGAGGCCGAGTTCAACGAGCTCTTCATCGAGAACGCCTACGTGCCCGACGAGAACGTCGTTGGCGGCGAGGGCAACGGCTGGATGGTCGCGATCACGACGCTGATGAACGAGCGCGCGGGTCTCGGCGCATCCGCCGCGCTCGGGCTCGCCAACGCGCTCGACGAGCTGATCGAGCTGGCCAAGGATCGCGGTCGCGCCGACGACCCGATCGTGCGCGACAAGGTGGCCCGGCTGAAAATCGGGATCGAGGGGCTGCGACTCGGCGCGCTGCGAGCGCTGACGGCGACGATGAAGGTCGGCACCCCGGGCCCGAGGGCTCGATCGCAAAGCTGCAGTGGTCGTCGACCAACCAGGCGTTGACCGAGCTCGCACTCGAGGTCGGCGGCGTCGACGCCCTCGCCAGGGACAACCTCTGGGCCTACCGCTTCCTTCGCTCGCGGGCGAACTCGATCGAGGGCGGGACCTCGGACGTGCTCAAGAACATCGTCGCCGAGCGCGTGCTCGGCCTGCCCAAGCTCCGCTAGCGGGCCTCAGCCAACTGCCATGAATTTCGACTTCAACGACGAGCAGCGCGAGATCAAGTCGACTGCGCACGATTTCCTCGCCACCCGCTTCAAGCCCGAGAAGGTGCGCGAGCTCGCCGAGCGCGAGAGCCCCTACGACGACGAGCTCTGGCGGCAGATCTGTGAGCTTGGCTGGCCCGGGATCGCGATCGCCGAGCAGTACGGCGGCCTCGGCCTCGGCGTGGTCGAGCTGGTGATCTTGCAGGAGGAACTCGGCTACGTCTGCGCGCCGAGCCCGTTCATCGCCAACGCCGTCGCCGGGCTGGTGATCGAGGCGGCAGGCTCGGACGAGCAGAAGTCTCGCTGGCTGCCCGGCATCGCCTCGGGTGAGGCCCGCGGCGCCGCGGCGATGACCGCCGACGAGCCGCCGATCGTCGGCGCCGCGGGCGGCTCCTCGGTGATCGTGATCGGCGACGACGACGGCGGCCACCTGCTCGAGACCTCGGCGGCCACGCTCGAGCGCCTCGATCTGATCGACACGACCCGGGCTTACTTCAGGGTCAGCGGCGACGGCGGCGACCCGCTCGCCGGGCGGGCCCGAGGCGACGATGGCGGCGGTCGACCGCGCCACGGTCGCGCTCTCGGCCGAGCTCGTCGGCGTCGCCCAGCGCGCGCTTGACATGGCCGTCGAGTACGCCAAGGAGCGCGAGCAGTTCGGCCGTCCGATCGGCGCCTATCAGGCGGTTTCGCACCGCTGCGCGGAGATGCTTTGGGCGGTCGAGGAGGCGCGCTCGCTCGCTCTACTACGCCGCCTGGTGTGCCGACGCGCAGCCGGAGACGCTGCCGCTGGCGGCCTCGATGGCAAAGGCGCGCGCATCCGATGCGGCGACCTCGGTCACCCACGACGCGATCCAGGTCCTCGGCGGGATCGGCTTCACCTGGGAGCACGACGTCCACTTCTTTCTCAAGCGGGCCAGGGTCGTCGCCCAGATCCTCGGTTCGGCGAGCATGCACCGCAGCCGTGTGGCCGAGCTCGTTGGGCTCGGCGCCTGATCGGCCTCAGTCCGCGATCACGTCGAGGTCGGAGGCGAGCCTTGTCTGCCCACCGAGCTCGTACTCGACGTCGACGGTTTCGTTCTTGCGGTAGGTGCCGAACAGTCCCAGGTACATGGCGACCCAGCGCCCCGGGGTCACCTCCTCCTTGACGATCGGCGCCGCGAAGCGGATCTCGTTGCCGTTACGTTCGAAGTCCGTGCCCTCGGTCTGCTCGACGCCGTTGACATAGACCTTGATCGGTGGCGTCGCCCCCTGAGGCAGCGCGACGCGGCTGCCGACAGCGACGCTTCCTTTCGGGACCTCGGCTTCTCGTAGCTTCACTCCGCGATTATCCCGTCAACGCCCGCCCGACAGCGTCGAATGCCGTCTCGCCACCGCGGGCTTTAAGCGGCTTTCGCCCCAGGCCACCTTCGAAGGCGACGAGCGTGCCATCGCCCATGACGTCGACGCCGGCGTCGCTCCCTCCGCGCAGCCAGCCGCCCGTCGAGATCTCCAGCCGCGCCGCGACTCGGTCGGCAGCCGCGAAGGTCCGAATCGACTTCACCTCCGAGCAGCCCGCCCTCGGCCTGGACCTGCTCAGCGCGCCGGCGCAGCTCGGCCAGCGCTTCGTCGGCTGACTCGAACTTGGCGCGGTCGACTCGCGCACCGGCGCGGACTGTGAGCTTGTAGGTCAGGTGGTGTTCAGTGTTCAGGCGCCGCGGCGGCTTCTGACCGGCCGGCGCACCGCTTCGTTGGTGATCTTCTCGGGGCCGTCGCGGTCGGCCATCGGCGTGTAGTCGATGTCGCGCCCGCCGGTGTAGATCTGGCGCGGCCGCGCGATCTTCTGCTCGGAGTCATCGATCATCTCCAGCCATTGCGCGACCCAGCCGGCGGTCCGCGGGATCGCGAACATGACCGTGAAGTACTCGCTCGGCAGCTCCAGGGCCTCATAGATCAGCCCGGAGTAGAAGTCGACGTTGGGGTAGAGCTTCCGCGAGGTGAAGAACTCGTCGTCGAGCGCCTGCTTTTCGAGCTCGGTCGCGATCTCGATCAGCGGGTTGTACTCGGTCGCCTCGAGCACCTCGTCGACGTGCTTCTTGATGATTCGCGCCCGCGGATCGTAGTTCTTGTAAACGCGGTGACCGAAGCCCATCAGCTTCTCCTCGCGGTCCTTGACGCCCTTGAGGAAGTCAGGGATGTTCTCGACCTTCTCGATTCGCCGCAACATCTTCAGCACCGCCTCGTTGGCGCCGCCGTGAAGCGGCCCGTAGAGCGCGGCGACACCCGCGGCTACCGCCGAATAGGGATCCACCTGCGACGACCCGACCGCGCGCACGGCGTTGGTCGAGCAGTTCTGCTCGTGGTCGGCGTGCAGGATGAAGAGAACGTCGAGTGCCTTCGCCAGTCGCGGGTCGGGCTCGTACTTGACTTCGGTCATCTTGAACATCATCGAGAGGAAGTTCTCGGGGAAGCTGAGGTCGTTGTCGGGATAGACGTAGGGAAGGCCACGGTTGTGGCGATAGGAGAAGGCCGCGAGCGTCGGCATCTTGGCGATCATCCGGACCGCCGACATGTAGCGCTCCTCGAGGTCGTCGATCTTCTTCGCCTCGGGGTAGAAGGTCGAGAGCGCCCCGACTCCGGCGAGCAGCATCCCCATCGGGTGCGCGTCGTAGCGAAAGCCCTGCAGATGCTGCTTGATGTCTTCGTGGACGAAGGTGTGGTGGGTGATGTCGAAGGTCCAGCGCTCGAGCTGCGCCGCCGTCGGCAGCTCGCCGTAGACGAGCAGGAAGGCGACCTCGAGGTAGCTCGACTGCTCACACAGCTGCTCGATCGGGATGCCGCGATGCTCGAGCACGACCTTTGTCGCCATCGATGAACGTGATCGACGACCGACACGACGCCGTGTTGAGAAACGCCGGGTCATAGGTCATCAGGCCGAAGTCGTCCTCGGAGACCTTGATCTCGCGCAGATCCATCGCATTGACGGTGCCGTCGGTGATCTCGAGCTCGTAGCTCTCGCCGGTGCGGTTGTCGGTCACGCTCAGCGTCTCGGCTTTGCCCTCGGCCGTCGCGACCCCGCCGTCTTGGGAACTCTCCTGCTCGCTAGCCATAGCTCTCCTCAGTCACGTGTCTTGGTCGCAGCCATTCTCGCACCTCGAACCCTGCGTGGCCGGGCGGTGGCTGCGCTACTCGTCGAAATGCGTGAGCTGCTTGAAGGCGCTGAGGCGTTCGGCAACCTCATCCTCGGTCAGCCCCGCCACGCGAGCGGTGCCGAAGTCCTCGACGTTGAACGACGCCATCACCGAGCCGTAGGCCATCGCCCGCCGCAGGGCGCGGTCGTCGTGGGTGCCGTCGACGCGGATCGCGTCGAGGTAGCCGAGAAAGCCGCCGGCGAAGCTGTCGCCGGCGCCGGTTGGGTCGCGCACCTCCTCCAGCGGCATTCCGGGGATCGCGAACGGGCCATCCTGCGTGAACAGCACGGCGCCGTACTCGCCGCGCTTGGCGACGACGACGCTCGGGCCCAGATCCATCGCCGCCTTGGCCGCGGCGACGAGGTTCGGCTGCTCGGTCAGCATCCGCAGCTCGGCGTCGTTTAGCAGCAGGCAGTCGACCTCGGCGATCGCAGCCAGCAGCGAGTCGCGCGCTGTCTCGATCCACAGGTTCATCGAGTCGAGCGCGGCGAAGCCGGCCGACGACTGTGCGCGGACGCCGCGCTGCAGTTCAGGCTGGATGTTGCCGAGAAAGAGCATCTCTGCCTCGCAGGCGGCCGCTGAGAGCTTGGGCGCAAAATCAGCGAATACGTTGAGCTCAGTCTCGTCGGTGTGGGCGACGTTCATGTCGTGGTCGTAGTGCCCGCGCCAAAAGAAGGTCTTGCCGCCGTCGATGTGCTCGATGTCGTCGACGGCGATGCTGCGCTCGGCCAGCACCGCCAGATGCTCGTCGCCGAAATCGCTTCCGACCGGGCCGACAACGCGGACCTCGGTGAAGAAGCTCGCCGCGAGGGCAAAATGAACTGCGGATCCGCCCAGCATGCGCTCGCGCTCCCCAAACGGGGTGCGGACGCTGTCGAACGCGATCGAGCCAACTACGGTCAGGGACATGACTGCGGCACACCTAGGGCAATGCGAGCGATCCAGATCGATGAGTTCGGCGGGCCCGAGGTGATGAAGCTCGTCGAGCTGGCCGACCCAGTCGCCGGACCTGAGGAGGTCCTCGTCGAGGTCGCTCGCAGCGGGGTCAACTTCGCCGACACCCACGCGACGCGAAACGACTACTTGGCCGAGCAGCAGTTGCCGCTGATCCCCGGTGGCGAGATCGCCGGTCGCACGCCCGACGGTACCCGCGTCGCCGCGATCCTCGCCACCGGCGGCTACGCCGAGAAAGTCGTCGTTCCCAAGGGCTGGGTGGTGCGGGTCCCCGACGGCGTCAGTGACGACGATGCCGCCTCGCTCTTACTTCAGGGCCTGACCGCGCATGCCCTCGTGCACCGCTGCGCGCGGCTTCAGGACGGTGAGACCGTGGTGATCGAGGCAGCGGCGGGCGGCACCGGCTCGCTCGCGATCCAGCTCGCCAAGCGCGTCGGCGCCAAGGTAATCGCGCTGTCGTCGAGCGCGCAGAAGCGTGAGCTGACGCTGCGGCTCGGGGCCGACGAGGCGGTCGACTCGCGCCTCGATGGCGAGGAGCTGGGCGAAGCGATCCTCGCCGCCAACGGCGGGCAGGTCGACGCCGTATTCGAGATGACGGGCGGCGCCGCCTTCGACGCCTGCCTGCGAACCCTGGCCCCTTTCGGGCGCATGGTCACGTTCGGAATTGCCTCGCGCGAACCCAATCAGGTCGCCACCGGCCATCTGCTGCGACACTCACGGGCCGTGATCGGCTTCTGGCTCATGCATCTCGTGCCCCACCGCGACGAAGTCGCGGCGATGATCGGCGATCTTTTCGCGGCTGTTGGCGCCGGCGAGCTCGCGGTCACGCCCGGTGGTGTCTATCCGCTCTCCGAGGTTCATCGAGCCCACGAGGACCTCGCCGCCAGGCGCACCAGCGGCAAGTTGCTCTTGGACCCGGCGACGTGAGCACCTTCGGCGAGCTCGGGCTCAACCAAGACCTGCAAACCGTTTTGGAGGAGCTCGGCTACACCGAGCCGACGCCGATTCAAGAAGAGTCGATCCCGGCTCTGCTTGGTGGCCAGGACGTGATCGGCCAGGCCCAGACGGGCACCGGCAAGACGGCCGCTTTCGGCCTGCCCCTGCTGCAGTACCTCGATCCGGAGTCGCAGGAGACTCAGGCGATCGTGCTGACGCCGACCCGCGAGCTCTGCATCCAGGTGACGCAGGCTCTGCGCGCCTACGCCGAGCATCTCGATGTCGAGATCGTCGCCGTCTTCGGCGGCGCCCCGATCGCGACCCAGCAATCGCGGCTGCGAAAGGGCGCCCACGTTGTCGTCGCCACGGTCGGGCGGATGATGGACCTGATCTCACGGCGCTCACTGGTGCTGACCTCAGCTCGTTATGTCGTCCTCGACGAGGCTGACGAGATGCTCGACCTCGGCTTCATCGAGGACGTCGAAAAAATCCTTCGCATGTGCCCTTCCGGGCGCCAGACGGCGCTGTTCTCGGCGACGATGCCGCCGCCGATCGCGCGCCTCGCAGAGGCTCATATGTACGACCCGGTGACGATCTCGATCACCCCGAAGCAGCTCACGGTCGATGCCATCGAGCAGGCCTACGTTGAGGTCGAGCCGCGCAACAAGACCGAGCGCTTGATCGAGGTCCTGCGTGCCGAGGAGCCCGAGCAGGCGATCATCTTCTGCCGCACCAAGATCGGTGCGGCCCGCCTCGACCGCGAGCTTCGCGACAAGGGCTTTCGCAACAAGGCGCTGCACGGCGACATGAGCCAGGGCCAGCGCGACGGCGTCATGATCCAGTTCAAGGAGCGGGGGATGCCGCTGCTGGTGGCGACCGATGTCGCCGCCCGCGGGCTCGACATTGCCCACGTCACGCACGTCATCAACTACGACCTGCCCAACAACACAGAGATCTACGTGCACCGCATCGGGCGCACGGGTCGTGTCGGGCGCACCGGTCGCGCGATCACCTTCGTCACCGCCAAGCAGCGCGACGAGATTGGCGTGATCGAGCGCGAGGCGAAGACCGTGATCGGCGAGTGGGAGGCGCCCGAAGACCGCATCGAGCATGCACCACGCCCGCGCCGGCGCGACCACTCCGCCGACCCGAAGCCACGACGCGAGCGCGAGAGGCTGCCGAACGACGATGGCGATGAGCCCCCGTCCGACGAGACCGCCGAGCCCGCAGCAAAGGCCGAGACCGGCGCCAACGGCCGGGTAAAGCTCTTCGTCAACCGCGGCGCACGGAGCGGCATCGGCGAGGACGAGCTGCGCTGGGCGCTGACCGAGGGGGCGGTGATCCCGGCGGCTTCGATCGGCGAGATCAGGGTGCTGGAGCGCTTCTCCTTCGTCGAGCTCAGCGACGAGTACGCAAAGCTCGCGCTCGAGCGACTCGACGGGACCAAGCTCGAGGGCAAGCAGATCCGGGTCGAGTACGCGAACGAGTAACCCAGCCGCAGACGTTCAGGCCGAGAGCTCGGCGTCGAAGAGCCGTTCGAGCTTGGCGATCGTCTCGCCGGAGTCGCGATGAAGCAACGCGGTCATCCCGACCGCTTCCGCGCCCGCACAGTTCTCACGCAGGTCGTCGACGAAGACTGCCTGCCCGGGCTCGACTCCCAAACGCTCGCACGCCAGCAGGTAGATCTCGGGCTGCGGCTTGTGCAGCCCCACCTCGCCTGAGATCACCCTGACGTCGAAGAGGTCGGTCGGCGCCCGCTCGTAGATGCCCATGCCCCACGAGTTCGTGATCAGCCCGGTCTGGAACCCCGCGGCTCGGGCGGCCCTGACGACGCCGAGCATCGCCTCGTCGGCGCCGAGGTCGGCGAACATCCGCGTGATCAGCCCCTCGTGGCGATCGACGCCGAGCACAGCGCCGAAGCCGGCTTCGAACTCCGGATCGGAGAGCTCGCCTGTCTCGAGCCCGCGTAGCAGCTTCAGGGCCTCGGAGTCCCGGCGAAAGAGATCACGAACCGTGTTGGGCTCCAGCCCTTCGCGCTCGCAGAATGCGGCGAACGCAGGCCAGACGCTCGTCGTCAGCACGCCGCCGAAATCGACGACCAGGGCTCTGAGCGTCGTCTGCATATGCTTGGCCGGCATGGGCGCGGAGGCTACTGACGAGATCGACGTTCCCCGCACAAATGCCTGGTTCGAGGCCAACGCCGGCGAGGTCGACTTGCCGCTCTCGTTCGAGCGCATCGCCGGTGGGCGCTCGAACTTGACCTACGCGGTCAAGGATGGCGCCGGCCGGCGCTGGGCGCTGCGACGGCCGCCGCTTGGTGGGCGCCTCGCCTCCGCTCACGACGTCGGTCGCGAGCATCGGATCATCGCCGGCCTGCAGACCACCGCCGTGCCGGTGCCGCCTGTGGTCGGCCTCTCCGAGGACGGCGACTATCCGTTCTACGTCATGGGCTGGGTCGAGGGACCGGTCCTGCGCTCGCGCCACGAGGCCGATGCCTTTCCCGAGGCCGAGCAGCGACAGGCGATCGGCGAGCGTGTCGTCGACACGCTGGTCGAGATCCACGCGGTCGACCCCGATGCCGCGGGACTCGGCGAGCTCGCCAAGAAAGAGGACTACGTAGCCCGCCAGCTTCACCGCTGGCACGGCCAATGGGAAAAGCAGCATACGCGCGAGCTGGCGCTGATCGACGAGGTCCATGATCGCCTCGCCGCGCGCATCCCCGAGCAGGGCCCGGCGACGATCGTGCACGGCGACTATCGCCTCGACAACATGATCCTCGCGCCCAGCGGCGAGGTCGCCGCGGTGGTCGATTGGGAGCTGTGCACGCTCGGCGACCCGCTCGCCGATGTCGGCCTGCTGCTCGTCTACTGGGGCGAGGAGGGCGATGAGCTGATCCCGCTGCTGGAGCCGGCGACGATGCTCCCTGGCTTCCCGAGTCGCGACCAGGTCAAGGCCCGCTATGCCGAGCGCTCGGGCCGCGATTTGGCCGAGATCGATTTCTACGTCGCGCTCGGCCTGTGGAAGCTCGCGATCGTGCTCGACGGAGTCGTCGCGCGCTACTCCGCGGGTCAGTACGGGAAGGCCGACGAGGGCCTGGCCGAGTTCTCCCGCAGCATCGAGCGCCTCGCCGTCGCCGCCGACGAGGCCGAGCGCCGCCTCACCTGAGCGCCGAAATCGCCGCCGAGCGGCAGATAACGCGCCATATGGCGACCTAACGTTCGGGCGTCAGGCGGTTGCGCGGGCGGGCTCGGGAGCCGGCGGGGGCTCGGCGTCGCCGTCGGCCTGCTTGGCCCAGTGGTTGAGCTCGCGCCGGGCGACGACCATCTTGTGCACCTCGTCGGGGCCGTCAGCGACCTTGAGCATGCGCGAGAACCGCCACATTCCCGCCAGCGGCGTGTCGTCCGACATCCCCAGCGCGCCGTGAACCTGAATCGCGCGGTCGAGCACGTCCATGACCACGTTCGCGGCGACGACCTTGATCATCGAGATCTCGCGCCGGGCTTCCTTCTTGCCGTAGGTGTCCATGCGCCAGGCGGCCATCAGCGTCAGCAGGCGGGCCTGCTCGGTCTCGATCCGCGACTTGGCGACGAAGTCCTGGATGAACTGCTTCTCGGCGAGCTTGCCGCCGAAGGCCTCGCGCTCGTTGGCGCGGCGACACATCATCTCGATCGCGCGCTCGCAGGTGCCGATCGCGCGCATGCAGTGATGAATGCGACCGGGGCCGAGGCGGTCCTGGGCGATGACGAAGCCGGCCTGACGAGGCCCGAGCAGGTTGGCCTCGGGCACGCGACAGTCCTCGTAGCGGATCTCGCAGTGGCCGGGACCGCCGTCGTGGCCCATCACCGGCACTGGGCGCACGAGGTCGAAGCCGGGGTTATCGGTCGGCACGAGGATCATCGAAGCGCGTCCGTAGGGATGGGCTTCGGGATCGGTGACGACCATGACGATCGCGACCGAGGCGCCGACCGCCCCCGATGTAAACCACTTGTGGCCGTTGATCACCCACTCGCCGGCGTCTGAGTCGAGCACGGCCTCGGTCTGAAGCGTGCGCGGGTCCGAGCCCGCGACCTCGGGCTCGGTCATCGAAAAGCAAGAGCGGATCTCGCCGTCGAGCAGCGGCTGAAGCCATTGCTCCTTCTGCTCGGGCGTTCCGTGCTCGGCGATGATCTCGGTGTTCCCGGTGTCTGGGGCCGAGCAGTTGAACGCCATCGGTGCCACTGCCGGACTGCGGCCCATTTCCTCGCAAAGGACTCCGTACTCCCAGTTCGTCAGCCCGGTCCCGTGCTCGTCGTCGGGCATGAACATGTTCCACAGGCCTTCCGCCTTGGCCCGCTCTCGGATCTCGACCAAGATCGCCGGGTAGGCGAGCCCGGATTCCTGCGTCACCTCCTCGTCGAGGGCCCGCAGCGCATCGGCCTCGTTGGGATAGACGTGTTCGGCCATGAACTCGCGAATGCGGTCGCGAAGCTCGGCGACGCGCGGGCTGAGGTCGAAATCCATCGCCGCGCAAACGCTACCAGCGCCGCGCCGCGCCGCCTGTTGAGATCAGCTGGAAGCGCTAGCAGCCGGTCGCTTGGAGCGGCTGCGTGCCGCCATTTGGCCCGCGAACAGGAAAGCCATCATCACGGCGGCGATGCCCGCGGCGGGAATGACGACGTCGGCAGAGCCCTCCTTGAGAATCAGCGTCGTGCCCGAGGCGATTAGGACCACCGCAAGGGCGTAGCGAAGGAACTTCTGCGGCGCCTTGACCGAGAGGTTGGTGCCGATGATCACGCCCGGGATCGAGCCGACGAGGATCGTCCCAGCGAGCAGGAAGTCGATGTTGCCTCCGACCCAGTGGGCTATGCCCGCTGCCCACAGCAGCACGGCAGCGTGAAAGACGTCGGTGCCGACGACCCGCTGCGGAGTGAGGCGAAAGACTGCGATCAGCGAGATCGCGATCAGGGTGCCGCTGCCCGCCGATGTCAGTCCGATGACAAAACCGGTCGTCAGGCCGGTGACGATCGCGGCGATGATGTGGCGGCGATATAGGTGCATCGCCGAGCGTTCCTGGATCACGCCGGCGAACAGCAGCGAGCGCAGCAGGGTGGCGATGCCGACGACCAGCAGAGCGGCGCCGAGCATGCCGAGCACGAGCGCGTCGAGATTATCTCCGTACTCGCGTTGGAGCAGCTCGATCACCCAGACGCCGGCGAGCGCCGAGGGCACGCTGCCGACGGCGAGCCAGAAGGCGATGCCCTTGTGCACGGTCCCGAGCTTGAGGTGCTTCCAGCCGCCAACCGACTTGGTCACCGCGGCGTAGAAGATGTCGGTGCCGATTGCCGTCACCGGCGTGATCCCGAAGACCAGAATCAAAAGAGGGGTCATCAGCGAGGCGCCGCCCATTCCCGTCATACCGACGAGCACGCCGATGCCCAATCCGAAGAGGATTATCGCCGGGTCGATGCCCAGGCCGAAGATGTAGACAACAGGATCCATAAGCACGCGACGGAACGTCGGCGGCGGCGTTAGACACCTTTGTAGACCGAGTTACTCCCCTTTCGCGACGCGAAATGGTACCGGAGTCCCCAAGCAACGGTGCGATCAGCGCTTGAGCCAGGCCTCGGGATCGTTGAGCACAGCTTCGATGCGCCACGGCATCTCGCCGCGACTGACCTCGGCGAGCGTCGCGCTCTCGAGCACCGAGCGCAGAGCCGCTCTGACAGCGACCCAGACGTCGCGCAGGCGCTCGGCGGCGCCTTCGTAGTGAAGGTCTTCGGGCGCGTTCTCGTGGATATTGGCCAGCGGTCCCTCGACCGCGCGGATGATGTCGGCAATCGTGATCTCAGCCGGATCGCGAGCGAGCCAGTAGCCACCCTTGGCGCCGCGGCGGGCCTGGATCAGGCGGGCGTGCTTGAGCTCGAGCAGGATGTGCTCGAGAAACTGCAGTGGGATGCCCTGAGCCTCGGCTAGACGCTCACCCTTGACGGGTTGACCCTGGGGGCTTGCTGCCAGCTCGAGCGCGGCGCGGACGGCGTAGTCGGCTTTGGCGCTGATCCTCACAGCTGCATTGTCGCAAGATGGGTCAAGAAACGCCGCAGCAGGCCGCTAGGATGCGCCGCTCGGTGATCGATCTTCAATCCCATTCAGTTGTCTCCGACGGCCAGCTCGAGCCCGCCGACGTCGTTCGCGCCGCCGCCGCCGCGGGGATCACGGTGATGGCGCTGACCGACCACGATGGCGTTGCGGGCGTCGCCGAGGCAAACGCCACCGCCCAGCAGCTCGGGATCGAGAATGTTCCAGCGGTCGAGATGAGCTGCGTCCACAAGTACTCCGAGGACCTGCACATCTGCGGCTACTGGGTCGACATCGACAAGATCCTGCCGGCCTGCGAGAAGGCTCAGCAAGAGCGCGTCGACCGCGCCAAGGAGATCATCGCCAAGCTCAACTCACACGGGGTGGAGGTCACCTTCGAGGCGGCGGTGCAGAAGGCAGGTGCGGCCGACGCGATCGGCCGCCCCCATATCGCCAAGGCGGCCGGCGCCGGGCCCGACCTCGGCCCGTTCTTCGAGGAGTACCTCGTGCCAGGCGCGAAGGCGTTCGTGTCGCGAAAGTGGCCCAGTGCCGAGCAGGCGGTCGAGATCATCCACGAGGCAGGTGGCGTCGCCGTTGTCGCCCATCCCTACTGGGATGTCCAGGACCCCGAGCAGGTACGCGACCTAGTCGAGAGCCTCGTCCGTGATGTCGGCCTCGACGGCATCGAAACCTTCTATCCGCCGCACACGGCCGAGCAGACCAAGCATTGCCTCGCGCTCTGCGACGAGTTTTCGCTCGTGGCGACGGCATCGTCGGACTTCCACGGTCCCACCCACAAGACATTCAGCCGGTGGGGGGCGTACGACACCTATGGATTGGGTGAGCCCCAGGTGCCCGACAGGCCCTGAGCGCCACGGTACCCGCAGCCGACAGGCTGCAGGTACCGTAAGCGTTCAATCGGAGCCCGATTGATTTTCTGCGCGCGTCCGCTGCGCTTCAGTCGCGGTGCAGGCCGACTCGATCGACCTTGCGGTGATAGCGCTCGCCGACCTTGCCGCCAGCACTTGCCGCCAGCGCGGTTGCGATAAGGACGATCGCCAGGGCGATCACAGCGCCCGTTGCCAGCGAGCCCTCGTCGATCGGGATCCGCGGCAGGTTGAGCTGGCCAAGCAGGTTGTACTCGGAGCCCGCAACCGCGCCAATCGCGGCCAGGAGGAGGGTGATCACGAGACCGATGATCCAAGCCCCCAAACCTTGGCGCGTCCCGTCGAAGCGCGACATCCGGCCGGCGACGTAGCCGCCGGCGTAATAGCCGATCGCGAGCACGGCGATCAGCAGTATCGCGCCGACGATGCTGAGCGTCTCGGCGCTCGAGCGTGCTTCACCCCCCGTCAACTCGGTCAGGCCAATCGCTGCGCCGGCCGCACTTAGGAAGGCGGTTAGAAGCGCCGTGATACCGACGGCGACAAGCCAACCGAAGAACGCTGCTCCCCAATTGATCCCGCCGAACTCGTCGTGCTGGCGCTCGCGGTCGATCCCCGTGGTGCGCTCGCGCGACGCTGTCGCCCGTGGTTCCTCACGCGATGTTGTGCTTGTCGTGCGTGTCTGTTCCGCGTCCATGTTGAAGCTCCCTCCTCGTATGGAAATTCTCTCGCCGCCCCACTACCCGCAAACCTGGCCCTCATCCCGGTTCGGGATCATTGCCTCAGCGCCGTCGCCATCCTGGTCTCGGCGCTGCGGCCTCGTAGCCGCGCCGCCCCGTCGAATTGCCAGTGTTCGCGTTCCTCGCTGACGGCTCGGTCGATGAGTGCTCCCGAGGCCAGCAACCGCCCCTGCTTCTCCTTCGCCAGCTCCGTCAGTCGTGCCGCCTCATTCACCGGATCGCCGATAACCGTGTACTCGAAGCGGCTCTCTTCACCGATGTTGCCCGCGACGACCTCGCCGCAGGAGACCCCGATCGCTGCCTGCAATCCGTCCACGTCGCCGTCCAGGCGTTCTGAGAGCTCGCGGGCGGCCGCCAGCGCCGCCGACGGTGCGTCCTCGATCGCCACGGGTGCGCCGAAGATTGCCAGGGCGGCGTCGCCTTCGAACTTGTTGACCCAGCCTCCGTGGCGATCGACCACCTCGACGACGATGGCAAAGAAGCTGTTGAGCAGGTCGACGACCTCCTGGGCCGGACGCTCTGAGGCGATCTCCGTCGAGCCGATCACGTCGGTGAAGAGGACCGAGACGTCGCGCGTCTCGCCGCCGAGCTCGACGTCGCCTTCGAGCGCCGCGCGGGCGACATCCTCGCCGACGTGGCGCCCGAACAGATCCTGGACCCGCTCGCGCTCGCGCAGCCCGGCGACCATCGAGTTGAAGCCCGCCTGGAGCTGACCGATCTCGGAGCCGTCGTAGACCGGGACCTCGACGTCGAGCTCGCCCTCTTTGACCTGCGCCACGGCCTCGCGCAGCGAGTTGACCGGGTCGGCGACGGCGCGAGCCGAGAGCATCGAGGCGTAGAGGCCGACGACCAGGCCGACCCCGCCGATCGCGAGCACGACGATCGCGAGCTCGTCGCGGGTGAAGTCGCCCTCGACCAGGGCCGAGAGCCCGATCCACATCAGGCCCAGGATCGGCACTGCGGTGCCGAACGCCCAGGCAACGAGGATCCGCGTCTTCACGCCCGGCCCGAGGCGACGCTCGGGCGTTCCTGCAGCGAGCGCTCGTGCCGCGACCGGGCGCAGCTGGCGCTCGGCCAGCAGATAGGCGACGGCACAGGTCGTGAGACCACCGAGGGCGACCGTGATCGCGACCCGCTGGCCGGACTCGAGGGAATAGTTCGCGTTGAGCAGGCCGAAGACGATCGTCGCCAGCGACCAGATGGCAACATGCAAGCGGACGATCCGCCGCGGGGCCCGCAGCGCCTCGACGCGCTCCTCGGGTGTCGGCGTGCGGTCCTCGAGCAGCCACGTGCTGACGCCGCGCAGCCTTCTCGCCCCGTACCTGGTCGCGATCGGGCTGACCAGCGCGAAGAAGGCGCAGATCGCGATCAGGTTGACCAACCGGACTGCCCCCTCGTCTTCGATCCCGGACGAGAACGGCAGCACCCAGACTCCGATCGAGAAGACGATTGCCGCTCCGATCAAATTGGCGAGGATGAGCGCGAGGCTGAGCCGAAGCTGCATTCGCTTCGCAAGGTCGGCCCCGGGCTCGCCGGGACGTGGGATCAGCCACGTCAGCCGACTGGTGGCTGCGGTTGTCACCGCGCCAAGCGTATCCGTGCGCGGCTACTCGGCGGGCGCCGGGCGGGGCTTGCGCCCGGAGGGCACCGGCGCCGCCTCGGTGCGGATCTCCTGCATCAGCCGCGCCGCGAACGCTGCGTGGTCCTCGCCGGGCTCATAGTTGCCGCCGCTGGGGCGAAAGAATCGCAGGATGACCCGCGGGCGCTTCGGAAAGCGCGCGTAGTCGGTAGTGCCGGTGACGGCGACGCAGACGATCGTCGCCTCGGGGACCGCCTCGGCAAGCCGCCCGATGCCGCTCCGTGCCCGCATCACCCGGCCGCGCGAACGGGTGCCCTCGGGAAAGATGCCGATGCAGACACCCTTGCGCAGGTCGGCGATCGCGCGGTCGAGGGCGCCAACGTCACCGGCGCCTCGCAGGATCGGGATCTGCCCCATCCCGTTGAGAATCGGGCTGAGGCCGCGGATGTCCCAGAGCTGGGCCTTGGCCAGGGCCCGAAGTTGACGGTGCTTTCGCGCGGCGACGCCGATTGCAATCGGGTCCATCTGGCTGTCGTGGTTGGCGGCCAGCAGCACGGGTCCTGAGCGCGGCAGCGCGTCGAGGCCCTTGACTTGCATCCGCCCCCACCACTTCGCCCACGGGTTGGAGATGGCCATGGCGAAACGGTAGGTGCGGGTGAAGGATTCAGGATCGCCGTGCACGACCCCGAGACTAAGCGGCTACGCGCTTACGGCTGCGCCGCGGAGATGAACGAGTGCTCTTCCAGATAGGCGACGATCTGGGCTGCCGACTCCTCCGGCGACTGCTGCTCGGTCTCGAGCACCAGCTCCGGGTTCTCCGGCGGCTCGTATGGATCCGAAACGCCGGTGAACTCCTTGATCTCGCCGCTGCGCGCCTTGGCGTAAAGGCCCTTGACGTCGCGCTCTTCGCAGGTCTCGACCGAAGCCTTGACGTAGGCCTCGACGAAGCGGTCGCCCATCATCTGGCGGGCTTCGTCGCGGATGTCGCGGTAGGGAGAGATCGCCGCCGTGATCACCGGCACCTCGTTACGCGAGAGCAGGTTGGCGACGAAGGCGATCCGACGGATGTTCGTGTCGCGGTCTTCCTTGGAGAAGCCAAGGCCCTTGGAGAGGTTCTCGCGCACGACGTCGCCATCGAGCACCTCGAGCTTGGAGTCGCGCTTGCGTAGCTCCTTGACCAGGTGGGTGGTGATCGTCGACTTGCCCGAGCCGGAAAGCCCCGTGAACCAGAGGCAGAAGCCCTTTTCGCCCGACATTTAGATGCCCTCCTTGTAAGCGTCGATCAGGATCTCTGCAACCTCGTCGCGTGAAAACTCGTGTGGCGGCTTCTCGCCGGCTTCGAGCATCTCGCGTACCTTCGTCCCCGAGAGGAAGAGATGCGACTCCTGCGGGTGAGGGCAGGTTTTGGCAGAGCCCATTCCCTCGCATTCGTTGCACCAGAAGGTGTGCTCGAAGAAAAGCGGCGTGATCCCCAGCTCGTCCGTATCGATGTCGTCGAAGATCCGCTGCGCGTCGTAGGTGCCGTAGTAATCGCCGACACCGGCATGGTCGCGGCCGACGATGAAATGGGTGCAGCCGTAGTTGCGGCGGATGACCGCGTGCAGCACGGCCTCGCGCGGACCGGCGTAGTGCATCTTGCCGGGGTTGACGCCGAGCATGACGTGATCGGGGTGGTAGTAGTTGTCCATCAAGACCTCGTAGCAGCGCATCCGCACATCGGCCGGGATGTCGCCCTTCTTGGTCTCGCCGATCAGCGGATGGATGTACAGGCCGTCGCAGATCTCCAGCGCTGCCTTGGTCAGGTACTCGTGCGCGCGGTGGATCGGGTTGCGGGTCTGAAAAGCGACGATGCGCTTCCACCCACGCTCGGCGAAAGCGGCCTTCGATTCCTCGGTCGTTTGGTAGCGCTTCATGAACGCGTCCTCGTGATCGGGGAGCGCGTCGACTTCGATCGGTCCGGCGATACAGCGCGCGCCCTCCTCGCGGATTGCGGCAACCCCCGGGTGCTCTGAGTCGGTCGTGCGATAGACCTTCTCGGCCTCGAGCTCGACGTCCTTGTCGTAGATCTCCTCGACCGTGATGCGGCCGAGCTGCTTACCGTTGGCGGCGCTGAGTTCGACAACGTCGCCTACCGAGCACTCGAGATCCGTCGCGAGCGTGATCGGGATCGGCCATATCTCCCCGCTTGTGAGGCGCATGTCCTCGCACACGGACTTGTGATCGTCGGAGCCGAGGAAGCCGGTCAGCGGCGCGAAGCCACCGTTTCCGAGCAACTCGAAGTCCGAAGCCTGGCGATTTGACAGCGTCAGCGCCAGGCCGGTTTCGGCGCTACCCATGAATGCCGCACTCGGTCCGGTCGGTTCCGGCCCAGCGGCCGGCGCGCTCGCCGGCGCCGCTCGGCGCGACGGTGGTGCAGGGCACGCATCCGATCGACGGATAGCCCTGGTCGTGAAGTGGGTTGTAAGGCACGTTGAATTCCTTTATGTAGTTCCAGATTCGCTTCTCGTCCCAGTCCGCCAGGGGGTTCAGCTTCCAGAGACCAAAGCGCTCGTCCCAGCCAAACTTCGGAGCGTTTGCGCGAGTCGGTGAGTCGGCTCTGCGAATACCCGACACCCAGCAACTGACGTCACTGAGGGCCGTTCGCATCAGCTCGACCTTACGGTCGGCGCAGCAGCCGTCCGGGCCAGGGCGCAGGAGGTTAGCGTCGTCCGGCTCGTCCTGCTGCCCGAGTGCGGTGTGGGTAAAGCGCTCGAACTCGATCCCGTAGCGCTCGACGAACGCATCGCGGGTGTCGTAGGTCTCCGGAAACAGCAGCCCCGTGTCGACGTAGAAGAAGCGAGCCGCGGACTCCGTGCGAGAGAGCATGTCGACGATCACCGAGCTCGTCTTCTGAAATGAGACGGCAATTCGCAGGTCGCTGCCAAAGCGCTCATCGACCCAGGCGAGCGCTTGCTCGGCGTCGAGCGCTTCGACCTCGGCGCCGAGCGCTTGCGCGTCGACGACCTCGCCGTTGATCATCGGCGGCGCCGGGACGTGACCATTGCCATTGCCGTTGCCATTGCCGTCTCGACGACGGCAAGGGGCGTCTCGATCAGGTAGGAGTTACCGGCCATCAGATCGCGCACTCGCCTTCGCCGCGCTCGACTGCGTAGGGCTCCGAGCGGTTCCAGTCGATGAACTCGTTCATCGTCTCAAGGTTGAACTCGGCGGGCAGCGAGAGGTCGCGAACGAGCTCCTCGAACTCCGTGGTGCCGACGCGCTCGACCAACTGATTGAACGTCTCGCTGTCGGAACTGCGCTCGGCCTCATAGTGGTGGATCCAGCGCTCGACCGCATCGGGCACGCGCTTGGACGGCAGCCGCAGCTTCAGTCTGTGGCCGAAGATCACGTCGCCACCCTCGAAGTTACCGCCGAGGTGCGGGATGTAAGCGGGCATTGTGCGCTCGCCGACCTTGATCGAGGCGCCGTAGAAGCCGATGTTGCCGATGTGGTGTTGACCGCAGCCATTGGGGCAGCCCGACATCTTGACGTGGATCTGTCGGGTTAGCGGATCGGTGATCTGCATCGACTCGATCCGCTCCTGCAGTGCCCGGTTCAGACCCATCGAGCTCGTGATCCCGAGCTTGCAGCTGTCGGTGCCGGGGCACGAGACCGTGTCTTCGATTGTCATCGCGCCGGCGCCGTCGAGGCCAAGCTCGCCGAGGCGACGCCAGACGTCGTAGACGGCCTCGTCGCGAACCCAGCGCAAGACGAAGTTCTGCTGCACGGTTGTTCGCGCGTAGCCACCCGTGTATTCGCGCATGATCTCGCCGAGGCCGCGAAACTGCTCCGGCGTGAGGTCGCCGCGGGTGACCTTGACGGTCACGGTCGAAAAGCCGTCCTGGCGCTGGGGGGCGACGTTGGCGCCGCGAAACTGCTCGAACTGCGAGCTGTCGCCGTTGGGGCTCGAATACGACTGCGAGACAGCGGGCGCGCTCAGCTCCTCCTCGTCGAGGAAGAGCAGGCGGTCGATCGAAAAATCACGCTCGTCGACCCAGTCGCCCTCGAGTTCTTCGTCAACCATGCCGCGAAAGGCTTCGATGCCGACCTTGTCGACGAGGACCTTGATCCGGGCGCGGGCGCGGTTGACACGCAGCCATTCCTGGCGGTCGAAGATCCGCAGGCAGGCCTCGGTGACCTTGAGGTAGTCGCCGTTGTCGAGCTCGACGAACTCATACAGCGTGGGGGCAACGCGGGGCATGATCGACGTTCCACCGCCGACGACGATCTCGACCCCGCGGACGCCGTCGCGCTCGCGCGGGATGAAGCCGATGTCGTGGATGCGGGTGATCGCGACGTCCTCGGAGGTGGCCGTGAACGCCGTCTTGATCTTTCGCGGCATCAGCTGCGTCGTCGGGTGGCGGACGAAGTAGCGCACGTAGGCGCCGGCATACGGGGTGATGTCGAAAAGCTCTGAATGCGCGACGCCGGCGAAGGGATCGCCGGTGACGTTTCGCACCGTATTGCCGCAGCCCTCGCGCGAGGAGAGGCCGACGGCGGAGATCTCGCGGATCAGCTCCTTCATGTCGGTCAGCGGCACGTGATGGATCTGGATGTTCTGGCGGGTCGTGATGTGACCCTTGTTCAACGGCGCGAACTGCTCGATTACGCTCGCGAAAGCATCCATCTGATCCGGGGTGACGCCGCCCATCGGCAGCTTCACGCGAACCATCTGCACGTCGGGCTGGCGCTGTCCGTAGACGCCCTGCTTGAGCCGGAAGCCGATGAACTCGTTTTCCTCGGTCTGCCCATCGAGGAATTTGTCGGCCTCAGAGTCGAAGTCCTCGAACTCGTGCTCGAGGATGGGGATGATGTGGCCGGGGACGTTGTCGTAGACCTCGGGATTGGTCAGCGAGCCCAGCGCACCCTTGCCCTTCTGGACCTTGCCGTCGGCTTGATCGAGCTGATCGGGCGTTGCCTTCGCCTTCGGGTTCTGCGCAGGGGCAGAGGTCGGTTCCATGCGCGCAATAATACACGAATCCTGATTGGGATTAGGGTATTTACATGGCGATGGGTACCGGTTAGGCTCGCGCCAGCTATGCCAGGGAGAACATCCGCGATCTATCCGGTGCTGCTCGCACTGTGCGTGTGCGCATTCCCGGCGACCGCCGCGGCGGCGCCAAAGCCGAAGCTGAGCGTCGGCGACGTCAGCATCACCGAAGGCAATGCGGGTGGCGCCTCGTTGGCCTTCACGGCGAAGCTTTCAAAGAAGGCGAAGAAGGCCGCGAAGTTCTCCTACGCAACCTCCGACGGCACCGCCTCCTCACCCGCGGACTACGACGCGGCGAGCGGAACCGCCAAAATCGCGAAGAAGAAGAAGAGCGCCACCATCCTCGTCACCGTCGCCGGCGACACCTTGAGCGAGGGTGACGAGACGTTCACCCTGACGCTCTCGAAGCCGAAGAACTCGAAGCTCGGCGACGCCTCGGCGACGGGGACGATCCGCAACGACGACGCTGCCGCGCAACAGACGAGTCCGCAGCCGGCGGGTGCCGACATCGCGCTCACCGGGATGCGGGAGATCCCGGCCATCGTCCGCGGCGGCTACCCGGTGAACGAGCGACTGACGGTGACCAACAACGGCCCGCAAGCCGCGGACGGGGTTGCGGTCAGTGGCCCGGTTCCTGCCGGCTTCACGCTCGACACGACCTGGAGCTCGCCGTCGTGCTCGCTGGCGAGCTCGACCGCTACGTGCCTGCTTGGCTCGATGCCGGCGGGCGCCAGCCAGACGCTCCTCTTGGCAGTGAGACCGCCACTGGCGACAACGGCCCAGAACTACTCCCTGCAGCTAACCGCGACCGCAAGCGGCCCTGCCGATCCGGTTCCCGGTAACGCGAGCTACGTCGACAGCTTCTCCGTGCCCTCTGCAAGCACGACGATCGCGACCTCGTCGGTGTCGATGACACGAAACCCGACCACGGACCCGTCCGAGCGCAAGCAAGAGACGCCGCTTGGCGACGTCATCGCAGACTCCTATCGCCAGACCTACGGCACGGATTTCGGCTATACGAATGGGGGCAGCCTCCGCGCGCCTCTGACCTGCAACGTCAGCCCCGTGGGGCCGACCTACTGTCCGAACACCAGCGGGCCACCGTTCACGATCACTCGCGGTGCGATCGTCACCACGCTGCCGTTCGGGAGCGCGTAGCCACCTTTACCCTCTCCGGCGCCGAGCTCTGGGCTGCGCTGGAGAACTCCGTTTCCGTCATGCCGAGCCCGTCATCGGGCTTCCTACAGATCTCGGGCTTCTGCTTCAGCTGGTCGCAGGGCGCGCCCGCGGGCTCCCGGGTCGTCAGCGTCACACGGCAGCTCGGCAACGGCTCATGCGCGGGGGCGGCGATCCCGGCCGACGCCAGCCAGTACACCGCCGCGACTAACAGCTTCACCGCCGCGGGCGGCGCGGGCTACCAAGACTTCAGCTCGCGGCTGACCCTGCGTGGCTACGACGCCGACGTGTTCAGCGAGTGCGGCGATCGCCAATACACCGCTCAACCCCGTGATGGGACGGATCACGGCGAATCCGTGAGCGGCTGACCGCCCCGCGGGTCAGTCGACGTCCGTGTCCTCAATCAGGAAGGCGACCCGCACGTGCGCTCGGTACTCGTCCAGGTTCTCGCCGCGGATGCCGGTGGAGACGATGTCGACGGCGCGGATGTTTCGCAACGATGTCTGCGCCTGCGTCAGGGCCTGCTTGGCGGCGTCGTCGGTTGACGTCTTCGAGCTACCCACGAGCTCGATGATCTTGACTACGGCCACGTTCTCCTCCTCCTCTGGGTCGGCCGCGATCGCCGACGGTGCGGATGTTCTATCGCGGCGCGTGTCCCCACGCGGAGCCGCTCACCTGGCGGGCGGCGATGCCGTCTTCGAGCGCCGCGCGCTGCCACGAGCTCTGTATCTGGCGATCGGGCCCGGGCGCGGGCGCGGTGTCGGCTAGAAATTGCTCGAGCGCCGCGACGATCGCCGCCGCTTCACCGGAAGACGCGGTTGGCGAGATCAGCTCGATCCGGGGGCGCTGAGGCTTTCGGTTGCCGTTGGCCGCCATGGCGCTGACGATAGCTGCGCAAGAGCGATCGGCGGGTTGTGCCAACTTCGCGTATCAATCGAGCCATGAGTGAGATCGCGGTGTTCGACGGCGAGGCAGTGCTGGCAGCCGTTTCGCCGCTGGCGGCGGTCGAGCGAACGCGAGTTGCCTTCGAACGTCACGCGGCCGGCGAATGGGTGATGCCGGCCAAGGTCTACGTCGAGGCGCCTCCCGGCGGTGACTTTCGCGCCATGCCGGCACTGGGCGAGGGAATCGCGACGCTGAAGTGGGTGACCTCCTTCCCCGGCAACTCGGCGCGCGGGTTGCCGGTCGTCACAGGCGCGCTGCTCGTCTCCAGCGCCGAGACGGGCGAGCTCGAGGCGATCATGGACTGCGCCGCGATCACCTCGCTTCGCACCGGAGCCGCGGCGGCGGTCTCCGCGCAGATCCTGGCGTCCGATGGCGCGCGCTCGGTCGGGCTGATCGGCTGCGGCGTCAACGGCGCCTGGGCGGCGCGGTGCCTCGCCGCGGCCGGCTACGGGCCGGGCGTCTGCGCCGATCCGCGAGCGCAGGCCGCCGAGGCGCTCGCTGAGGAGCTTGCCTGGAGCACCGGTTCGCGCGAAGAGGCCGCAAGTGCCGACATCGTCGTCACCGTGACCCCCGCGAGCGCCCCCGTGATCGGCGCAGCCGACCTTCGGCCCGGCCAGCATCTGGCGGCGCTCGGCGCCGACGCCCACGGCAAGGGCGAGGTCGAGCTCGAGGCGCTCGCTCGTTGCCGCCTTTTCTGCGACGAGTGGGTGCAGGCTTCGAAGGGCGGTGAGCTCTCGGGCGCGGTCGACGCCGGCGCCGTGGCGCGAGACGAGGTGACCGAGATCGGCGAAGTCCTGCTCGGCCGCGCTCGCGGTCGCGCCGGCGCCGACGAGATCACGCTGTTCGACTCGACCGGCCTCGCCACCCAGGACCTCGGCATCGCGCTCGCCGTGCTCGAAGCCTCGCGTCGCGATGCGATCGACGTACCGACCATCACTCTGTAGTCCGCGCCGCGACAGAACACCGATGACGGTCAGGGCCGTCGAACCGTTCAACGCGCCCGTCCCAGTGCCTGACGCTAGTTGCGCCGCTTGACCTTCTCGCAGCTGCGGCTGAGCTTGTCCTTGCGGTCGGCCTTGACGCGATCGCGTCCGGCGCCGCAGCGGATCTGATCGCGAGCGCCGTCGCGGGCCTTGATCCGGTCGCGACCGCCGCCGCCGCGCAGCTTGTCACGACCGTTGCCGCCGCTGATCCTGTCCTTGCCGCGGCCGCCTTGGATGCAGTCGCGCCCGCCCTTGCCCTTGAGCCGGTCGTTGCCGGGCCGCCCGCGCAGGCGGTCGCCGCCCGAGGTTCCCTTGAGCCGATCGCGCTTCGAGGTGCCGATGATCGCATTCGCGCAGCGGCCGCCTGCGCCGCCGGCGCTGCGGCGCGGGTCGGAGATCAAGAGCTCGACGTTGCGCGCGTCGGCCTCGCCCTCGCCGCAGGCAGCGCCATCGCACGCGCGGCCGCCGGACTGCGTGTCGTTGTAGGAGATCGTGCGACCGACCGAGGCCATCTCTGCCGGGGTGAAGCCGTCCGCCGGCCCGGGCGCCGGCGCCGTCGCTGTGCTCGCGTGGTCGACGATCGTGCCGAAGATCGAGAGCGTGCCGTCGTCGTTGTCGAAGAACTCGAGCAGGCGGCTCTGCTGTGGCCAGTCGGCCTCGGCCGCGACTCGGATGCTCCAGAAGCCGCCGCCGTCGGGGTTGGCGTGAGGCTCGACCGAGTTCACGTGCGAGTGGCCGGCGACCCAGGCGACGACGTGGGGGAACTTGAACAACAGCTTCTCGAGGTCGTCGCCGAGATGGATCGGGCTCGAGCTCCGGGGGTCGATGTCACAGCCGGGGTTGGCGTCGTGGCCGTGGCTGTCCGGCCCCGTGCACGGCGGCGCCAGCTCGTCCTCGACGTCTGCCGTCAGGCTCGGGATCGCGTGATGGCTGAAGAGGACGACGAGCTGGTCGGCCTTGGTCGCCTTCTCGAGCTCGCCCTTGAGCCACTGGAACTGGGGGTCGTCGACGTTGCCGTCGGACGAGGGCCCGATCACGCCGGCCTCGGAGATCGTGTCGACGGAGATGAAGCGGAAACCCGGTTTCGGGCTGAAGGAGTAGTAACCGGCAGAGCCACCCGAGCCGGTTTCCTCGGCGGGGTCGACGAAGCCGAAGCCGTGGCCGTCGGCCTGCGTGCCGGCCCGAAAGACGTCCTTGTACTCCTTCTTGGAGACGAAGCGGCGCTTCGGATCGGGCGGGACGAGGGTGACGTTGGCGGGGTCGCTGGTCGCGCTCGAGGCGAGGCTGGCCGGGTTCAGTGCCGCGAACGCCGCGGCGAAGCTGTTGTCGGTGACGACCGGCGAGATCGGCTTGACGCAGCCGACGGCGACGTCCTCGTAGCCGCGGTTGGCGGCCGCGTTGCCCTGCACGAGGGCGTCGTGGTTGCCGAAGGTGACGTAGGAGGGCATGTCGAGCCCGGCGGCCGTGAACGGCTGCTGGGCGCGGTCCATCAGCCCCGGGTAGGCGGGAAGGTCGCGAAGGCGCCGGCTGGCTGATCGGGGTCCCAGTACTGCGGGGTCGCGACCCTCGAAGAAGTCGTCGAAGTCCTGGACGCCCGTGTACTTCGGCGTCGGGCCTTCGTCGGTGCCGCCGGGCACGCAGCCGTCACCGGAATAGCCGACCGGCGTGTCGATGCCGCTGTTGGGGTCGAGCAGACCCCCCTCCATCAGCGTCCGTACCCACTCGGTCTCGTTCAGCTGCTGGCTGTCGGCGATGTCGCCGGTGTTGATCGCGAAGTCCATCGCCCGGCGCGAGCCGTCGCCGGCGGCGACCGGGCTCTGCGCCGGCGAAGCGCGTTCAGCTGGCGGATCATCGCGTCGTCGATCTGCGGGTTCATCGCCTCCCACGGGCGCCAGGCGGCGCTGAACGGCCCGGTGTCGATGAACTCGACGCGCGCCGGCGACTCCTCGTCGGCGAGCTGGAAGTCCGAGAGCTGGCCGAAGTAGAGCATCGAGCTGCGGCGCTTGGCGCGTCCGCCCTCAGCCTTGCCGATCTTCGCCTCGCGGGTGATGTAGGGCTCGCCCGGGCCGACGGTGAGGTTACGGAACTCCGGCGCCGCGTCGGCGACGATGCGCTGATCGAGCGTGGTCTTGCCGAGCGGATCCTGACTTTGCGCCGCCGGCAGGCGCCGCAACCGCAAACGCAAGCAGCAGCGCGCCGCCGGCTCCAGTCGACCAGCGTGCCTGCCTGCGCTTCGATCTGCCCCGATCCTGCATCCCGTACCTGTCGCGACGCTACCACCGCGATCGTAGGCGGGCGCCGGTTGCGGCGCGTCAGCTGCGCTTGGGCGCCGCTAGCTCGCGGATCACAGCCTCGCCGAGGTCGGTCGCGCAGGCGATCGTCGGATAGCTCAGGTTCTCGGGTACGTCGGCGGGGTAGTGGTAGTTGGAGAGGCCCTTGTGGCGGTTGAGCGAGACGAAGCAGGTCGTCGCGATCCCCATCCGGCTCGGGATCACGGAGTCGGTGCTGGTGCGTGCGCGCATGCCGCGGCGCATCGGGATCCCGTCGCGCTGGGCAACGCGATCGCAGAGGTCGCGCAGGCCGCGGTCGAAGTAGTCCTCCATCACGAGCTCGCCCTCGCCCTCGAGCATCGCCAGCTCGGGCGAGCCGACGCTGTCGAAGTTGAGCACCCAGGTGCGATCGCGATCGAGCCGGCGCAGGTGGCGCTTGGCGAAGCCGTGGATGCCGCCCTGCAGCACCTCCTCGGCCCCGCACGAGGCGAGCACGACGCGCACGCCCTCGACCGGCCGCTCGCGAAGCGACTCCGCCAGGGCGACGAGCACGGCGACGCCGCTGAGATTGTCGTTGGCTCCGGGGACGACTGGGCTGCGGGCGATGTCGGCGAGGGCCGCGATGCCGACGGCCGAGAGCGCGGTGCCGGCGGCGACCATGCCGCGACGACGGCTGGCCGCGCCGAGCGGCGACGAGCCCCGGGCCAGCCAGCGCGACCCACCACTGCGGGATCGCGGTGTCGACCCGTTCGATCAGCCCCGGAAACCAATCGGTGAGCTTTCGCTGCAGCGTCTGGTCGAAGATCAGCCCGGTGCGCGCGGCGTCGTGGTGGGCGAGCGCGACGACGGTGCGCTCGGCATCCGGGTCGCCGATCTCGGCGACCACGTTCCAGGTCGTCTTGCGCTCGGCCACGGCACGGCGCAGCGGACGGGCGCCGTTGGAGATGTCGTCGGCGATCAAGGCGGCCGCGGCGCGCGCCGCCGGCGATGCCGAGCAGGCGCGCCCCGGCGGCTCAGGGCGGCGATTCCCGCGGCGGCGGCTGCGGCGCTGACCCCGGCGAGCATCCCGGCGAAGCCGTCGAGGAACTCCTCCTCTTCGACCCGAGCATCGACGCCCACGGCACGCAGGCGCTCGGCAAGCCACTCGGCCGCCTCGTGCTCGCCCTCCGAGCCGGCGACGCGCTCGATCGGCGCCAGCGCCTCGACTACCTCGCGCAGACGTCGCTTCAGGCGTGCGTGCGGCGGCTGCGGTCAGGGCGGCGTTCGTGCTCATGCGGAGTGTTGGCTCGCGACGCCGTTACTGGACGTCGACGAGGTCGACGACGAAGACGAGGGTCTCGTTCGGCCCGATCGCTGGCGGCGAGCCCTGCTTGCCGTAGGCCTGGTCGGGCGGGATCACGAGCTCGCGCCGCCCTCCGACCTTCATTCCCGGGATGCCCTCGTCCCAGCCCGGGATGACCATGCCGGCGCCGAGCTGGAAGCTGAAGGGCTCGCCGCGATCCCAGGAGGCGTCGAACTCCTCGCCGTTGGAGTAGTTGACGCCGACGTACTGGACGCTGACGAGGTCACCGGTCTGCGCCTCGGTGCCGGAGCCCTCGGTGATGTCGGTCGTCTCGAGTTGCTTCGGCGCCTCGCCCTCGGGGACGATGACCTCTGGCCTGGACGGCTCCTCAGCCGCGGCTTCTGCGGTGACGGTCTGCTCGGAATCGTCGTCGCCGCCACAGCCGGTGCCGACACACGCCCAGCGCGCACAGCAGCGGCGAGCAGTGTGGTCGTGCCGGCGGCGCCATCGTCAGAGCGGAATGTTGCCGTGCTTTCGCTTCGGCTGCTCGACCCGCTTGGTCTGCAGCGTGCGCAGCGCCTTGATCAGCTTCGGCCGCGTCTGGCGCGGCTCGATCACGTCGTCGATGTAGCCGCGCTCGGCCGCCGCGTAAGGATTGGCGAAGTGCGCCTTGTAGTCCTCGATCAGCTTCTGGCGGCGCTCGTCGGGTGTCGGCGACTGGGCGATGTCCTTGCGATAGATGATGTTGACCGCGCCTTCGGGCCCCATCACGGCGACCTCGGCCTGCGGCCAGGCGAAATTGAAGTCGGCGAGCATGTGCTTGGAGTTCATGACGTCATAGGCGCCGCCGTAGGCCTTGCGCGTGATCACGGTCAGCTTCGGCACCGTGGCCTCGGTGAAGGCGTAGAGCAGCTTTGCGCCGTGGCGGATGATCCCGTTCCACTCCTGCGAGGTTCCAGGGAGAAAGCCGGGGACGTCGGTGAAGGTGACGATCGGGATGTTGAAGGCGTCGCAGAAGCGAACGAAGCGCGCCGCCTTCTCCGACGACTCGATGTCGAGCACGCCGGCGAGGTGCTTGGGCTGGTTGCCGACGATGCCGACGGGATAGCCGTCGAGGCGGGAGAAGCCGATGATGATGTTCTGGGCGAAGTGCTGCTGGACCTCGAAGAAGTCGCCGTCGTCGACGACCAGCGAGACGACGTCGCGCATGTCGTAGGGCTTCTGCGGGTCGGGGGGGACGATCGTGTCGAGCGCCTCGTCCATGCGATCCGGGTCGTCGTAGGGCTCCAGCCGCGGCGGCATCTCGAGGTTGTTGAGCGGCAGAAAGCTCATCAGGTAGCGGATGTCCTCGAGGCAGGACTCCTCGTCCTCGGCGGCGAAGTGCGCAACGCCTGACTTCGAGTTGTGGGTCATCGCCCCGCCCAGCTCCTCGAACTCGACCTCCTCGCCGGTGACGGTCTTGATCACCTCGGGGCCGGTGATGAACATGTGCGAGGTCTCCTTGACCATGAAGATGAAGTCGGTCATCGCCGGCGAGTAGACGGCGCCGCCTGCGCACGGGCCCATGATCGCTGAGATCTGCGGGATCACCCCGGAGCAGTTGACGTTGCGGACGAAGACGTCGCCGTAGGCTCCGAGCGAGACGACGCCCTCCTGGATGCGGGCCCCGCCGGAGTCGTTGATACCGATCACGGGCGCGCCGACCTTGGCGGCGAGGTCCATCACCTTGCACATCTTCTCGGCCATCACCTCGCCGAGCGAGCCGCCGAAGACGGTGAAGTCCTGGCTGAAGACGAACACGGTGCGATCGTCGATCGTGCCGTAGCCGGTGACGACCGCGTCGCCGTAGGGACGCTTCTTGTCCATGTCGAACTCGTGCGTTCGGTGGCGCACGAAGACATCGAGCTCCTCGAACGAGCCCGGGTCGAGCAGCTTCTCGATCCGCTCGCGCGCGGTCATCTTGCCCTTGGCGTGCTGCTTGTCGACCGCCTCCTCGGATGCCGAGTTGATCGCCTGCTCGCGCAGCTCGCGCAGGTAGGAGAGCTTCTCCTCGAGGGTTACCGGGTTCTTCTCGCGCACGAGGCGCGGGATTCTACGTGTGGGTGGCGACTGGGTCAGAGGTCGTGTCCTGCCGCGGGCTGTTCACGCCGTCGCGGCGCGACCGAGCACGTCGGTCAGCGCCGTGACCAGTCGAGGATCGAGCTCGGTGCCAGAGGTCTGCTTCAGGGTCGCGATCGTGCGTGCCGTATCGCCCTGCGCGTGCGCCAGGAGGGTCGCCGCCACGCACGACGCGCGGATCAGCCTCGCCTCGAGCGGGATCTGCTCGCCCGCAATGCCCTCGGGGCCGCTGCCATCGAAGCGTTCACGAACGCGCAACAGCCAATGACAGGCATTCTCGGGGAGTCCAGCCCCGCGGGCGAGCTTGCAGCCGGCTTCGTGGTGGTTCTCGATCGCGAAGACTTCGGCGTCGCTGCGCTCGGCAGGGATCTTGGCGAGCATCGCGGCGGGGACATAGAGGAGGCCGATCTCGTGCAGTACTGCCGCCTGGCGCGCCACCTCGCATTGATTTCGACTGAAGCCGAGCTCGACCGATGCGGCAAACGCATAGGAACCCGTTGCAGTGGCGTGAGCGCGCGAGCCCGGCAGATGCGCCTCGAGGGCCTCGAGCAGCGGCGTGCCGCGAGAGCGCAGCAGCTCCGCCAGCTCGGCCTCAGTGCTCACGGCCACGAGTACCGCATGACCGCGAGCACTAGCCGAAGGGGCGCCGGCCGGGCGATCCGAGCTCATCGAGAAGGCTCTCTAGCGCAGCGATGGCATCGGCCGAAACCGGCCGGGAATGCTGCGCGGTGATCTTGACGGCGGTGCCGAAGCCGCTCTCTGCGAGCTCGATCGCGATCGAGGAGTTCGCATCGGGGTCGGCTGAACGCCAGGCCAGCAAGCGTTCGGGCTCGCGATTGGTTACCTCGACCGAGATCGGCTGCGCGCCACCGAGCAAACCCCGCATCCAGCTTTGCATTCGCTCTTCGTCGTCGGCGAGCTCCCACAGCTCGGGCGCGGACTTGACCAGCGTCCGCTTCGTCTTCGATTCCATGTGCGCGTGGTTCGGCCGGCAGATCGCGACTCCTGCCGCCAATGCGCGAGCTGCAACTGGTCCACCACAGCCGGCACCCGCGGAGGCGAAGCCGAGGCGGTGGCCGGAGTTGTCTCCTAGAAATACGACCCGCCTCTGTACTCGCCGAACTCCTCGCGCATCGCGTTGCAGACCTCGCCGATCGAGGCGCTGGCGGCCAGCGCCTCGCGGATCGGGTGCAAGAGGTTGCCGTCGCCGCGAGCGACCTCGCGCAGTGCTTCGAGCTTGAGGTCGACCGCGGCTTGGTCGCGGTCGGCCTTGAACTTCGCCAGGCGCTCCTTCTGGCGGCGCTCGGCTTCGGGATCGACCTTGAGGATGTCGACGTCGTCAATCGTGTCGGTGACGTACTTGTTGACGCCGACGACGATGTCCTGGCCCGATTTGTAGCGCTCGTGGTAGGACTGCGCCGACTCCTCGATCTCACGAGCGATGAAGTCGAGCGCCTCGACCGAGCCGCCGAGCCCGCCCACCTTTTCGATCAGCTCCCACGAGCGCTTCTCGATCTCGTCGGTAAGCGACTCGACGAAGTAGGAGCCGGCGAAGGGATCGACGGTGTCGGCAACTCCGGACTCGTGCGCAATCACCTGCTGCGTTCGCAGCGCGATCCGTGCCGAGCGCTCGGTCGGCAGCGCCAGTGCTTCGTCGAAGCCGTTGGTGTGGAGCGACTGCGTGCCGCCGGCGACCGCGGCGAAGCCCTGCAGCGCGACGCGGATGATGTTGACCTCGGGCTGCTGGGCTTGCAGGGTGACGCCGCCGGTCTGGGTGTGAAAGCGGATCGTCTGCGAGCGCTTGGACTGCGAGCCGAAGCGGTCGCGCACGATTTCGGCCCACATCCGGCGCACGGCGCGGAACTTCGCCACCTCCTGGAAGACGTTGTTGTGGCAGTTGAAGAAGAACGCCAGGCGCGGGGCGAAGTCGTCGATCGCGAGCCCGCGGGCCAGCGCCGCCTCGGTGTATGCGATCGCGTTGGCGAGCGTAAACGCGACCTCCTGCACGGCCGAGCAGCCCTTCTCGCGGATGTGGTAGCCGGAGATCGAGATCGTGTTCCACTTCGGCACCTTCTCGGCGCAGTACTCGAAGATGTCGGTCGTTAACCGCATCGTCGGCTCTGGCGGGTAGATGTAGTTGCCGCGCGCGACGTACTCCTTGAGCACGTCGTTCTGCACCGTTCCGCGCAGCTTCTCGGACGCCACACCCTGCTCCTCGCCGACGAGCTCGTAGAGCAGCAGCAGGATCGCAGCAGGGGCGTTGATCGTCATTGAGGTCGAAACCTCGTCGAGCGGGATCTCGTCGAAGCAGATCCGCATGTCCTCGATCGTGTCGATCGGGACGCCGGTGCGACCTGACTTCGCCGTCGCACAACGGATCGTCGGAGTCGCGGCCGAGCTGAGTCGGCAGGTCGAAGGCCATCGAGAGCCCGGTCGAGCCGTGCTCGAGCAGGTAGCGGTAGCGGTTGTTGGTGTCCTCGGGACTGGAGAAGCCGGCGTACTGGCGCATCGTCCACAGGCGGTCGCGGTACATGCCGTCGTGGATGCCGCGGGTAAACGGATACTCACCAGGCTCGCCGAGGCGCTCCTCCAAGCCGGCGGCGACATCGTCGGGTTCGTACAGGGCCTCGATCTCGATCCCCGAGTCGGTGATCACACGCTCGTCGTCGGGGCCGACGACGGGGGCGATGTAGCGATGGAGATCGTCTTCGACCGCGCGCTCGGTCCGGGAATCGGTCATCGCGAGCCAGTCTACGTAGCGCCCGCTTGCCGCGACGGGTTGAAAACGCCCTCAGGGGCGTGGCGATTCGAGTGCCTATCCCGCGCGAGATCTTGTACTCAGACCAGCGCTAACTGCCGCCGCCGGTCTCCGGCGGAACCGGTGAGCTGCCGGCCGAAGAGCCCTCTCCCTCCGGCAGCTCCTCGACCTCGCGCTCGGCGCTCGGCGGAGTCGCTGAGCTGCCGGCCGAAGAGCCCTTCCCCTCCGGCAGCTCCTTGACCTCGCCGCCGCCTACGTTCGGGGGCGTCGTCGAACCGCCGTTGGAGGTGCCGGCGTCGGGGGGCCGGTTGGCCTCGTCTTGGCCGGCGCTCGGAACGCCCGCGCCCGGGTCCGGATTACGGATGCTCTGCTGCTTCGGACCGTCGTCTGCAGAGGATCCTCGCGGGCGCGACCGGTCCCGCTCCCCCGGCGTGTGGCCGCCGGACTCGGACTCACGCGGTGTGCTTTCATCGCTCCCCGGGACGGCGGTGACGTCGATCGCCTCAGCCTGCTCGTCGCCATCTGATCCGCCGCAAGCGATCAAGAAGCAGAGTCCGAGCACCGACGCAAGTAGGGCCGCAGCGACGTACCGCTTCACCGCTTCACGACTCGCAGAGCTGTGCCGTAAAGGGTGCCCGACCCGAGGGGCGGGGCGTTCGGGCCCCGCCCCTCGAATCAGCTTGCCGGCATCGGCTCAAGCCTGCCTCAGATAGCGAGACAGAATGCGCGCACGGTCAATAGGTCGGCTCCAGCGGCATTGCCCTGCACGGCAACGAACCAACCGTTGCCGTTGACGATGTTGGACACCATGTCGGTGGTGCCGAGGCCCGGGAAGCCTCCTCCACTGATGATCTGAGTACCGGCCGGACAGTTCACTTGGAGGTTGGCGATAGTGCCCGCGCCACCAGCGATGGGAGTGGTTTGCTGAACCGTCGAGATGGCCTTCAGCTCGTCGGAGCCGATCGAGCCGGCCGTGACCTCCGAGGTGCCGACGGCGTTAGCCGCGATCTCGCTCGAACCGACCGAGTCAGGGGCCAGGTCACCCGCAGTGAGGCTGTCGGCTGCCACCTCGCTCGAACCGACCGAGTCAGGGGCCAGGTCAGCCGCGGTGAGGCTGTCGGCTGCCACCTTCGCCGATGTGACCTTGTCGTTGCCGATCAGCGGGTTCGGGTACGTCCCGCTCAGATCTCCGCCGGCCGCGCCGCTGGGGGTCGCGCTGCTGGGCAATGTCAACGTGCTCTCGGCGACCTGCGCGCCGGTCACCGTATCCGCCTTGAGGTCCTTGCCTTGCAGTGCGCCGTCCTTGACGTGCTTCGACTTGACGCTGTTCTTCGACACCGTTGCGTAAGCGACGCCCGAAAGCGCCACGAACAGCGACATGAGCGCGACAGCCATCGCCGGAGAGGGTTTGCTCCTCTTTAGAACCTGCACTAGGTGTACCTCCATCGAGTTCCGGGGCCCCCCCGAATAGTTGACCCCTCCAAGTCCAACCCTATCCGCGATCGGAGGAATGTCAACCGTGACAGCCCGACCTGGATCCGCGGCGCGCGCCCGACCTATCCTGCGCCGATGCGAGTTGCGATCGCCTCCTTCACCGGGCTGCCGGCGGAGTTCACCGACGACCAGCGTCTGATCGCAGTGCTGGAGCGCCGCGGCGTCGAGACCTTCCATGTCCCCTGGGACGACCCGGACGTCGATTGGACCGGCTTCGAGGCGGTTGTGATCCGGTCGACCTGGGATTACTCGCGCCGCCGCGACGAGTTCCTCGCCTGGGCCGATTCGGTCGGCGACCGGCTTCACAACTCGCCGGACGTGTTGCGCTGGAACAGCGACAAGCGCTATCTCGGCGAGCTCGCCGCGGCCGGCTTCTCGACCGTGCGCACGACTTACGTCGAGCCGGGCGACCAGCCGGTGCCGCTCGAGGGCGAGGTCGTGATCAAGCCCACGGTCTCGGCCGGCGGGCGCGACACGGGCCGCTTCGCGCCACCGGCGCACGATCAGGCCCGAGCTCTGCTGGCATCGATTCAGGCAGCCGGCAAAACGGCGATGGTGCAGCCGTTTGTGCCGACCGTCGAGGCCGCGGGCGAGACGGCGGTCGTCTGCCTCGACGGCGAGCCCAGCCATGTCCTGCGAAAGCTCGCGGTGCTGCGTGCCGACGAGGTCGCGCCGGTCCGAGACGATGCGCTCGGCGCCGCCGAGGTGATGTACGACCCGGGCCTAGTCACGGCCGGCGAGGCGACCGAGGACGAGCTCTCGCTGGCGCGCGCGATCGTCGCCCACGTGGCCGAGCGTTTCGGCTACATGCCGCTCTACGCCCGCGTCGACATGCTCCTGGGCCACGAGGGCGAACCGCTGCTGCTCGAGCTCGAGGCCGTCGAGCCCAATCTCTACCTCGATCAGGTCGAGGGCGCCGACGAGCGTCTCGCCGACGCGATCGTCGAACGATTGGCGGATTGACTAGACCATGGCGTGGTCAAGCCATCAATGGTTGTCGCCTGCGCTCGCCCGTGCGATCGCTCGCTCGACGGCGGCCGCCATCTGCGTGGCCGGGGCGGGATAGGTATAGGGGGCGACGGCATCGGCGGCGGGCGCCGCCATGCCTTCGCCGACCAGCGTCGCCAGCGCGGCCGCGATTGCCGCCGGATCGTCGGCGCGAACCGTTTCGCCGCCGATGCTCTCGACGATGCGCCCGGCTTCGGTGCCGGCGGCGAGGGCGAGGATCGGGGTGCCCGAGGCGAGATATTCGAAGAGCTTGATGTTGAGCAGCTGCGAGCGTGTCGGCTGGGCGATCAGCAAGAGCGCGTCGGCGTTGGCTTGCAGGGCGAGTGCGCGGTCGCGAGCTAGGCTGCCGGCGCAGACGATGCGGGCGGGAGAGACGTCGGTTGCCAGCAGCGCGGCTTCGGCCTCGCTCAGCGGCCCGGCTACCACGAGTTCGAGCCTCGAGGCTGAGTCGGGATCCGCGGCCGCGAGCCGCTGCAGCGCCGCCACCAAGGGGCGTGGATCGCGCCCGTATGTGCCGAAGCGGCCGGTGTAGAGCAGTGAGACGCGGCCCGGATCGAGGATCGGATCGGCCGGCGCCGCCGGCTCGGGCGCAGTCTCAGGGTCCCATCCATTGGGGATCAGCACCGGCTCGGCGATCTGGCGCCGGCGCAGATCCTCGGCGGCAGGCTTCGAGACGCAGACGACGACATCGGCGCCGCCGAGCCAGCGCCGTTCCAGGCGCTCGTCGAGCGTTCGTTGCGCCGCCGTCGGGAAATCGGGACGCAGCGACTCGAACGTCCAGCCATCGCGCACGTCGGCGATCCAGGGCACGCCACGGCGTCGCAGGGCCATACCGACCGCGTGAATCGACTCCGGCGGCGAGGTCGTGATCACGGCGTCGAATCGCTGCCGGCGATTCAGCGCCAGCGCTTTCGAGCGCGCGAACGGCATCCACGCAGCGGCCAAGTGGCTCGGGTACCACGACCTTGCTGAGTGGGTGGGGCCGGCCCGAGTAGGTGTCGGAGTCAAAGAGCGCGTCGATGTGCTGCGACCCGGCAAGGCGGGCGCGCCAGCGCTGGACGTCGGCGCTGCGAACGACGCCGTCGCGCTCGTCGCTGGATTCGGTGCCGTAGGCCGACGTCGTCAGCACCGTGACCTCGTGGCCCAGGCGCCGCAGCCACTTCGCCATTGCGGCCGGACGCAGGATGCCCGTGTCGCGGCACGGCGGGTAGAAGTAGGCCACCAGCAGGATGCGGCGCGCGCCATTTCCAAGCGGGGTCTGACCCCCTTTTCGTTTCGCGCTACTCATCGGCTGGCCTTCGCCCTGCGCACGGCGATCGCTTCGGCGTAGGCGCCGTCCATGCGATCGACTAGCTGCGGCCAGCTCCACTCGCGAAGCGCCTTGGCGCGCCCGCGTTCGCCCATCGCCCGGCGGCTCTCGGCGCCCGCAGCGACGAGATCGCGCAACGCAGCGGCGACCGCGGCGGGATCGCCTCGCGGCACCAAGGTTCCCGTGACGTCCTCGTCGACGACGGCGCGTACTCCCGGGTAGTCGGTTGCGATCGCGGGCAGCCCGCAGGCCATCGCCTCGATGAGGACGATGCCGAACGATTCCGGGGGCTCGGTCGTGAGCAGGAAGAGGTCGCACGCTCGCAGCACTTCGGGCAGTTGCTGATGCGCAACCTCGCCGAGGAAGTGCACGCGGTCGCCGACTCCGGCCTCGCCTGCGCGAGCTCGAAATCCGTCGACGCAGCTCGCCGCCGCCGGCGACGACGATGTGAACGTCGCGGTCGCCGAGTTGCGCGAGGGCGTCGATGGCGACGTCGAGGCGCTTGAAGTGGTGAGCGAGATCGAGCGTGGCGACAAAGGCCGCGACGACCGCGTCGGCGCCGATTCCGAGGCGCTGACGCAGCCCAGTTGCGTCCTCACCGGGCGAGAAGGCCTCGGCATCGACCCCGTTTGGCATCTCGATCAACTTCGCGGGATCACGTTCGCCGGCCCGGCGCAGGTAGGCGACCGAGTCGGCGTGGTCGGCGGAGAGCACGCAGACGCGATCGGCCGCGCGGATCAGGGCGGGCGCGACGCTGTGCTCGTAGGCCTCGAACATCGCTCCGCGAACGCCGTGGCCGACAAGCCGGTTCTTGTAGTGGACGAGCAGCGCCTGCGAGCGGCGCCGGCGCGCGAGCCGGCCGAGCAGGGTTAGCTCGGCGCCGAAGATGAACGGATAGTGGATATGGACTACGTCGAAGCCCTCGATCTTGCGCATGCTCGGGATCAGCGGCGCGTTGCCGATCGCGAATACCGGGCGCTGGCGATGGATCACGGCTTCGCCGGGATCGGGCGCCTCGCCCGGCGCGAACGCGGTGAAGACCTCGACCTGATGGCCGCGGGAGGCCTGCTCGCGGGCGAAGCGAAACGCGGTGTTGCCGGCGCCGCCGCGGTACGGGGGGAAGGTCGCTGTCAGGTGGGCGATTCGAAGCGACGGCCGCGCGGCCATCGCCGGCTCACTAATCGCCGGCGCCGACGAGCCGTTCGACGCCGGTCAACTCGATCGTCTTTCGCAAGCCGTCTCGAAGCTCGGTCACGGGCGCCCAGTCGAGTAGCTGGAGTGCGCGGGTGCTGTCGGGCTGGCGCACCTGCGGATCGTCGGTGGGAAGCGCCTCGTAGACGATCTCCGAGCGCGACTCGGTCACCTCGATGACGGCGTTGGCGAGCTCGAGCAGCGTGTACTCGTCGGGGTTGCCGATGTTGACCGGCTCGTGCACCGACGGACTCGGCCATCGCGACGTAGCCGCGGATCTGGTCGTCGACGTAACAGAAGCTACGGGTCTGGCTGCCGTCGCCGAAGACCGTCAGCGGCTTGTCCTGAAGCGCTTGGCGCAGAAAGGTCGGAATCGCGCGCCCGTCGTGCGGGCGCATCCGCGGTCCATACGTGTTGAAGGTGCGAACGATTCCGGTGTCGACGCCCTGCTGGCGGTGGTAGGCCATCGTCAGCGCCTCGGCGTAGCGCTTGGCCTCGTCGTAGACGCCGCGCGGGCCGATCGGGTTGACGTGGCCCCAGTAGGTCTCGGGCTGAGGGTGGACCTGCGGGTCGCCGTAGACCTCGGAGGTCGAGGCCAAGACGAAGCGCGCGCGCTTCTTCTTTGCCAGGCCGAGCATGTGATGGGTGCCATAGGAGCCGACCTTGAGCGTGTGCAGGGGCAGGCGCAGGTAGTCGATCGGGCTCGCCGGCGAGGCGAGGTGGTAGACGAAGTCGACCGGCTCGTCGACGAGAAGAGCGGCTGGGTGACGTCGTGCTGGAGGAACGTGAACTCGGGCGCGTCGATGTGCTCGATGTTCTGCAGCGAGCCGGTGTCGAGGTTGTCGACGCAGATCACGCGGTGGCCCTGGCCGAGCAGGTGGTCGCTCAGGTGCGAGCCGAGAAACCCAGCTCCGCCGGTGACGATGCAGGTGCTCATGGCGGGGCGAGGATAGCGGCGCACGGGGCGTCGAGCGCCCGCACGGGCTTGTCGTGGGCGTGGAGTCTCAAGCCGCTTTCGCCGATCGCTCGCGCGCCGCTGTCGAGCTTCTCGAACGCCACGAGCCGGCGCTTGCGCCGCGCCGCCGGCCGCGTCTCGATCTGTCGCCGAGGACGCCGAGGATGCGGTTCAGCGGGCGCTCGAGATCCTCTTGACGAAGTCGCCCCCGCTCGAGCGCAACCGCCTCGTCGCCTGGATGGCCGTCGTCACCCGCCACGAGGCGCTCGCCGTGCGCCGCGCTCGCGAGCGAGCTCTGCCGGCGTTTGCGGCCCACGAGGCCAACGGCTATGACCCGCTGAGCTGGGTCTCGACCGAGCTGCCCGGGCCCGACGAGCTCGCCGAGCGGCGCGAGCGTGTGGTCGAAGCCCGACGCGCTCTCGAACGGCTGAAGGCAGACGAGCAGCGCGCGATCGTGCTCCAGGCCGGCGGCTACTCCTACGCCGAGATCTGCGAACGCTGCGGCTGGACCTACACCAAGGTCAACCGCTGTCTCGCCGAGGGGCGGGCGCGGCTTCGCGCCGCCGCCGGACACTCAGACGGGCTGCGCCACCGGACCGACTCAGACGGCGACGGCTGCAAGAACGCAAGGCGAAGACGCCGACGACGACAACGATGGCGTCGCGGACGCGAGCGACAACTGTCCGACGACGGCCGCCTCCAGCGGCGGCTGCCCGGCTCCACCGCAAGACCTCTCCGCCCCCCAGACAACGATCACCAAGGCGAAGCTCAGCCAGGCGAAGGGCAAGGCGACCTTCGAGTTCTCCTCCAGCGAGCCGAACTCGACCTTCCGCTGCAAGCTCGACAAGAAGCCCTTCAGTGACTGTGGGTCACCGAAGGCCTACAAGCGACTAGAGCCCGGCAAGCACACGTTCAAGGTCGTGGCGATCGATCAGGCCGGAAACGTGGATCTCACGCCGGCTGTCAAGAAGCTCACGGTCAAGCGCTAAGCCTGCGACTGGACCTACACGAAGGTCAACCGCTGCTTGCCGAGGGGCGGGCGACGCTTCGCGCCGGCGCCTGAGCCTCAGCGCGGCGCCGGGCGCGCCTGCGGGCGCACCTTCACCGCGGGCGGCGGCGGGTCGGCCAGGTCCCTGACGCCCGGCGCGTACTCGACCCAGCGCTGCTTTCGCATGTGGTTGCGAAGCGCCGTCTTGGCGCCGGGATAGAACTGCAGGTTGTACTCGTTGCTGGGATCGACGCCGCGGTAGTACATCGCCATCTTGACGCGATCGTGCGCTTCGATCCAGCGCATCAGCGAGCCGGTGAAGGAGCCGCCGGTGTCGTTGTCCCAAGGCCCGTACTCGCCGATCACGAACGGCCACTTGTCGTACTTCTCGAAGAAGGCCACGCCTTCGTCGAAGGCGCCCGCGAACTTCGAGTAGATGTCGATCCCTACCCAGTCGACGTACTTGCCGCCCGGCCAATAGTCGTCGGGCTGGTTGCCGGCGACGTTGGGCGAGCCGAAGCTCTGGGGCACCCACATCATCGCCACGCGAGGTTGCGGCATCTGCGGCGGTACGGGGAGGGGGATGCCTTCGGGGCCGCCTTCGTAGACCGGGTCGTTCTGCGACTTCGCCTGCAGGATCCGCGGCAGGCCCATGCGCACGAGCTTGCGGTTGATCTCGGCCCGCGAGCCGCCGCGCAGGATCAGCGTGAAGCGCCGCCAGGCGCGCTTGTACCAGCGCTGACCGTGGCCGTTTCGGCGCAGGCTGCCGTCGGCGTTGTAGGCCGAGTAGGCGTTCCAGTGACCGTTCATCTCGGCCATCAAGCGGATGTAGACGGTCTGCCCGGTCTCGGCGATCGTGCTGGCCATCCGCAGCATGTAGCGATCGTCGGCGCCCTTGGCGATCTGGCGCGGCGTGATGACCTCCTCGCCGGCACCGGTCGCGGTCGAGAGGCTGAGCACACCGCGGGTGTCGGTGGCGCCCCAGCGATAAAGGGCGCCCGTGGTCAGCGGGACGCGCCAGTGAAAGAAGTCTTGAAGCACGGCGGGGTGGGCGCCGACCTGCTGGGTGAAGAGGTCGAAGTCCTCGATCTCGCCTGTGTCGGAGACGCCGTGGTAAGCCTGCCCGTCGGGCGGGGCGTAGGCGCGAGCGAAAGCGCTTGGCGCTGCGGCTAAAGCGATTGACGCGACGACGATCCCAACTGCTGTCAGCTTGCCTGCCATCACGGCTTCAACAAGCTAGCCGCGCTGGCGTTGCGCACTCGGGCGGCTTCGTTCATCTAGATGAGCCGCCGACTGCCCTCTGGGAGAACTTGAGCCTGAATCCGCGGACTGGACGAATGTTCTATTAAAGGTTTTCGTCCCAGGCGTCGATGGGGGGATAAGGCTGGGTAACCCCGCCTACCCCGAGCAAGCCTTCGTCACGGCCGCCTTGGCGCTCTTCGCCTTCATCTTCGCCCGCTTGAGCCGGTTCTTCGATGCGCCTTTTTGCTTCAGGGCCTTGAGCTTCGCCTTCGCCTTGGCGAGCTTGGCCTTCGCCAGCTCGCACCCGGTGTCGGTCGGCGCGATCGCATTGGGGTCGGTCACCGTGATCACCTTCGAAGCGGTCGTCCTGTTGCCCGCGCCATCAGCGACCTCGAACTCGACGGTGTAGGTGCCCGGCGCCGTGAAGGTATGGGCGACGGAGTCGCCAGTTGACGTCGGGCTGCCGTCGTTCCAGATCCAACGCACGGGAGCGGGCGCGAGGCCGGAACCAGCGTCAGAGACCTTGGCGCTGAATGAGACGCTCTCGCCGCGATTGACCGTGTTCGACGCGGTAACGATCTCCGCGCTCGGTGGCGAGCGGTCCAGGACGACGGAATCACAGACCTTGTCCGAGAGATTGGCCAGGTTCGCGGTCGCGGTCTGGTTTGCCGAGTTCGGGTTGTCGGGCACGGCCGAGTCGGCCGAGGTCGCGCAGACATAAAGCGATCCGTCCGGCGGGCTGATGGCGCTGGTCTCGACCTCGCAGCTGAATGTAGTCGTCTTGGACGCCGCCGCCGGTTGGCTGCAGGAGGAGCTGAACCCGTAGATCTCGCCGCCGTTGCAAGCGCTGCCCGCGACAACGCAGAGGAAGTTCGCCGGGAAGGGCGCGGAGTGACTGTCGGCGTAGGTGATCGTCAGCGGGAGCAGCGTGTTTTGGGTCGCCGCCGCCCCAGCGGCCACCTGGACGGAGATGGTTGGCTTCGACCGATCGATTGTCGTCGCGGTTCGCTTGCCGACCGCGTCTCCTTGCTCGCACGAGTCCTCGGCCTCGGAGTAAAACGAGCTGTCGTTCGGCAGTGAGAAGAGACCGGTTACGCAGATCTCGTACTCGCGACCCTCCTCGAGCGTTGCGACGCCCGACCAGTTGATCCATTGGTTCTGGGCGCTGAGGGCGACGTCGAGGGTTTGCTGTGTCACCTGAACCGAGTCGCGGTAATAGGTGATCCGCAGGCGGTAGGCATCGGAGCCGCTCGGCGCCTCCCAGTTCACCCACTGGGTGTTCTGAGACGAGCTGGTGAACTGCGGTTCACCGGTTCCCGCCACCGTCACCTCTGCCGATGCCGAGGCAGGTATGAGCATTGAGATGACGGCGATTGCGACGACGAACAGCGAGCGGGAAAACATGGAGCTCCTTGCGGTCGGTGGCACGACGGGACCATCTTGCGAGGAGCCGGTGCGAAAGTGAAACACCGAGTTGGTGTTTCACCCACGCGCGGTGTTTGTCAATCGAGCTGGGAGCCCTGCGGATCTGCGGTCTCGAGGCCAAACGCGTCACGCGCGGCAGCCACCAGGTCCAGCACCGGCTCGCTGTCGTTTCCCTCGAGCCAGGCAATGCAGACCTCCGCCGGCTCCAGTCCATTGACAGGACGAAAGACCACCCCTGACTCGGGGCCCATCGTGTTCACGATCCGCTCTCGGATGATGTTCAGCCCGAGCCCTGCGCGCACCGCTTCGAGCAGTCCGTCGAGCCCTCGAAACTGCGCTGCGAGCTTGGGCGGACGTCCGCCGCGGTGATTTGCCGCCATCCAGAAGTCGCGGTAGATCGGGTCGGGAACCGTGAAGTCGAAGGTCGGCTCATTGATCATCTCGGCGACCGAGATCTCCTGCTTGGCCGCCAGGGGATGGTCGGCGCCGAGGGCGACCCCGCGGGGATCGGTCCACAAGTGCTGCAATTCGAGACCGGTCCGATCGAACGCCCCGACTACCACGGCGACGTCGGCGAGGCCGCTGCGCAGGCCCGCCGACGGGTCGACCACCTCAGCGAAGTGAACTCTCAGGTCCACGTCCGGCCGGCGCTCTGCGAACAGCGAGAGCGTCTCGCCCATCGGCTCGTGATCGGCGGGGACCAAGAAGCCAATCGTGAGGCGAACCTTCTGCCCGCCGCCCGCCGCCCGCGCGGCTTCCACGGCCCGGTCTGCGCCTCCGAGCACCGAGCGGGCGTGCTCGAGCAGCGCTTCACCCGCCGGCGTCAGCTCGACCTTGCGGGTGGTGCGATCGAGCAGACGCTCGCCAACGCGCTCCTCGAGCTGGCGGATCTGGCTGCTCAAGGCCTGCTGGGCCAGGTGCAGACGTTCAGCGGCTCGCGTGAAGTTGAGCTCTTCGGCAACGGCGACGAACGCCCGCAGGTGCTTCAACTCGACACTCACACCGCGGCGATTCTAGGACCTCTAAGCAGGGAGCGCTGACGTTGCGCAGGCGGACGCGGCCAAGCAAGCGAGCGCCCTTACAACGTAAGCGCGTAAGTGACACACGCAATCGCTGTTTCCCTTTTCGGTCCACGCAACGCAACATGGGCGCCCCCGCCTTTACGACCTCAGGAGGACCGACGTGACCACCACCGTTTCCGAGCTCAACCTCGATTCCCTTCGCTCTGCATCCCAGGGTCCAGTGATCGGCCCCGGCGAGGACGGATGGGACGCCGCCCGTGAAGCGTGGAACCTCAGGGCCGACCAGAAGCCCGCCGCGGTCGCCTGCGTGACCAGCGTCGCCGACATCGTCGCCGCGGTCGACTTCGCCCGCGCGAACGGTCTACGCCTGGCGCCGCAGGGGACGGGGCACGCCGCCATGGCGCTGGAGGATCTCGGCGACGTGCTGCTCGTCAAGACGATGCGGATGGGCCGGGTCGAGGTCGATCCCGTCGCTCGGCGAGCCCGCGTCGAGGCCGGTGTCCTCTGGGGCGATCTGGCCGTGGCCGCCGGTGAGTACGGGCTCGCCGCCCTTTCCGGCTCTTCGCCCGACGTCGGCGTCGTCGGCTACTCGCTCGGTGGTGGAATCGGCTGGCTCTCTCGCCGCCACGGGCTCGCCTCCAACTCGATCACGGCGATCGAGCTGGTCACCGCCGACGGCGAGCTAGCACGCGCCGATCGCGATCATGAGCCCGAGCTCTTCTGGGCGCTTCGCGGCGGCGGGGGCAGCTTCGGGATCGTCACCGGTCTCGAGCTCTCGCTCGTCGAGGTCGAGGAGATCTACGCGGGAAGCGTCTTCTGGCCTGCCGAGCACGCGAGCGAGTTGCTGCGCTGCCTACCGAGATTGGGCGAGGGAGTTGCCGGTCGAGATGACCACCGGCTTTCGTTTCCTCTGCCCGCCGCCGATTCCGCAGGTGCCCGAGCCCCTACGAGGCGTACCGGTCGTCGACGTGACCGGCGCTTACGACGGCGACCCGGCAGAGGGCGCCCGTCTGGTCGACCTGCTGCGATCGGTGGCGCCGCCCCTGATGGACAGCTTCGCGACGATGCCGGCGCCGGGCCTCAGTCACATCTACGGCGACCCCGAGCAGCCGACTCCGGGGATGACGCACCAGACGCTCGTCGGCGAGCTCACAGACGAAGCGGTCGACGCTCTGCTCGAAACCGCCGGCCCGGGCTCTGGCAGCCCCCTGTTGATGGTTGCGCTGCGCCATCTCGGCGGCGCCCTTGCCTCGGCGCCGGAGGGCGCCGGCGCACTCGCCAGGCTGGAGGGCGAGTACGCGGTGTACGGGGTAGGCGTTCCGATGGCGCCCGAGATGGCCGCTGCGATCGACGCCCATCTCGACCGAGTGATCGATGCCGTCGGGCCTTGGAGCACGGGGCGCGACTACTTGAACCTCGCCGAACGGCCCGGCGACGCATCGCGGGCGTTCTCGCCGGACGTTTACCGCAGGCTGATTCAGGTGAAGGCCGACGTCGATCCGCAGGATCTCTTCCTCGCGAGTCATCCCGTGCGCTGAGGGCTGCCTGGGAACGGAGGGGGTGGGATTCGAACCCACGGACCGAGAGAACCCGGTCAACAGCTTTCAAGGCTGCCGCATTCAACCGCTCTGCCACCCCTCCTGGAACGGCACGAGCCTACGGGCCGGTTCAGTCTGACGAATAGCCTGCGATCGATGGCGCCGCATTGGAGCAACTGGGCGGGCGATCAGAGTTGTGCGCCGGCTGCGATCGAGACGCCGGGCACGCGGGAGGAGCTGGCAAGCGTTGTGCGCCGGGCAGCCGAGCGCGGCCTGCGCGTTCGAGCCTCGGGCTCGGGCCATTCGTTCACCGACATCGCCCTCACCGACGGCGTCATGGTCCGCTGCGACCGTCTCCAACGGATCCTCGCGGTTGATCGGGCCAGCGGCCTAGTTAAGGTCGAGGCGGGCATCGTGCTGCGCGATCTCAACCGCAAGCTGGACGGCCTCGGGCTCGCCTTCGAGAACCTCGGCGACGTCGACGGTCAGACGCTTGCCGGCTCGATCTCGACCGGTACCCACGGTACGGGGGCGGGGTTTCGCAGCATCTCGGCCCAAGTCGAAGCGATCGAGCTCGTGCTCGCTGACGGCAGCTCGCTCGAGATCTCGGCCGAGTCCGACGAGGCGACACTCGACTGCGCGCGCATCGGCCTCGGCGCGCTCGGGCTGATCTACGCGGTGACGATCCGCACCGTGCCGGCGTTCACCCTCGATCGCGTCGACAGCCCGAAGCCTCTCGGCGAGGTGTTCGACAACCTCGACGAGCTCATTGCCGCCAACGACCACTTCGAGTTCTACGTCTTCCCCTTCACCGAGACCGCGCTGTGTCGCCGCAGCCGGCGCACCGATGAGCCGCCGCACCCGCGTTCGGCCGCCCTCGTCTACGCGCAGGAGGTCGTGCTGGAGAACTGGATCGGCGCCGGCTTCGCCTTCGCCGGCCGCCGTCTGCCGGCGCTGCGCCCGCGACTCGCCCGCCTCGCCTCGCGCGGCACAGGGCGCGCGACCAAGGTCGACAAGTCGTTTCGCGTCTTCGCCAGCGAGCGGCGGATCAAGTTCACCGAGATGGAGTACGGAATCCCACGCGAGCACGCGGTCGAGGCGGTTCGCCGGGTACTCGACCTCGCCTCGCGCCCCGAGCACAGCGTCGTTTATCCGATCGAGGTTCGCTTCGTTCGTGACGACAACGTTGTCCTCAGCGCCGCTCACGAACGCGAGACTTGCTACGTCGCCGTCCACCAGGATCCCAAGCTCGACTGGGAGTCGTACTTCCGTGGCGTCGAGGAGATCATGAACGGCTACGGCGGCCGCCCCCATTGGGGCAAGCGCCACTTCCAGACGGCCGCGAGCCTCGAGCCACGCTACCCGCGCTGGGCGGAGTTTCAGGCGCTACGGACAAAGCTAGATCCCGAGCGGCGGTTCGCCAACGCCTACACCGAGCGGGTTCTCGGCCGTTAGCCGAAAGCCAACCCCTCGCCACGGTACGTCGCAACCTCATCGACGACGCGCTCGCCTTCGATCAGATAGAGCGAGTTGAAGCGCTCACAAAGCTCACCCGCCTTGGCGTGGCGAAGATAAACACGGTCGCCAACGCGCAGGCCGTAGGCGGCGGCGCCGGTGACCGGCGTCTGGACCTCGCCGGCGCCTTCCTGGCGATCGAGGCGCAGGCCACCGGGCAGGTAGGGCTGTGGCAATCGATCCGGGCCCGCAGCGCCCGAGCCGATGTAGCCGCCACCGAACAGGGTCGCGACGCCGCCGACCGGCCGCCGCACCACCGGCAGACAGAAGATCGCCGCCGGCTCGAGCTCGAGTGAGCGGTAGCTGTCGAACAGCGCTGGCGCGTAGAAGCCCGAGCCGGCGCTGAGCTCGTCGACCACGCCCATCGCTGCGGTGCGGGCGAGGCTGCCGGTGCCCCCACCGTTGACGAAGTCGAGCTCGCCGCCGTGAGCCGCGGCCACAGCGCGAACCGCCGCGACGATCTCGGGCAGCCGCCTGGCGATGTCGCGCTCAGACGATGACTGCATCGTGCGGATCGCCGCGCTGCGCACCGGCTTACCGACGACCTGGTCGCCGACGCCGGCGATCTGGCCCTCGTAGGCCATCAGCCCGGCGAGCCTCGTCCCCGGGCGCTCGACGACCTCCTCGGCCATGCGCTCGGCTCGGGTGACGTCGTGAATCGGCGAGCGCTTGGGCCCGATGCGCGACATTCGTCCTCCCAGCGGCCACCAGCCGACGTCGATGTCGAGGCAGACGCCTACTCGAGCGTGACCGGCGCCGATCGCGCCCTCGATCAGGTCGAGGTGGGGACGGTCGTCGACCATCAGCACCGGCGCGCGCTCGGGCGATTCGGCGGCTATACGCCCGACCGCGGCGATCGCGCGGCGATCGACGGTGGGATAGGCGACGACGATGTCGTCGAAGCCCTGGCTCGAGAGATGGAGCGCCTCGCTGACGCTGAAGGCGAGGACGCCGTGAAAGCCGGGGTCGAGCTCGAGAATGCGGCGCAGGACCGAGGTCGAGCGCACCGATTTGGAGGCGATGCGAATCGGCAGGCCGCTCGACTGCGCCAGCAGCCGCTGTGAGTTTCGGCGCATCGCGTCGAGGTCGACGAACGCGAACGGCGGCGTGGCCGTCGCCAGGATCGAGTCGTAACGCGCCTTCAGCACCTCGAGGTCCACAGCGCGGCGAGGGTATCTGGATGGCTGACGGATGGCTGTGGGCGGGCTCACCCGCGCCCGTGCCCGCGCGTAGAATCGGCGGCCCCAAGGACAGGTGGCCGAGTGGCTGAAGGCACTCGCCTGCTAAGCGAGTAGGGGGCGCAAGCTCTCTCGCGGGTTCGAATCCCGCCCTGTCCGCTCCAAGGCGGCGAGTCGCTTGCGGATAGCGTGCACCGATGCGCCTGCCGCTCTCACGCCTGGCGATCCTGTTCGCGATCGGCGCCGCCGGTGGGCTGATCGGCGATCAGGGCCACGTCGAGTCGGGCACCACCGAGTACCTCTCCGACGCCGTTCCGTTCGTCTGGGAGAGCGCGCTTTGGTTTCCCTTGCTCGTCGGGCTCGGCACGGTGGCTGTCGGCGTGACTCGTTTGCGGCTGGGCGAGCGGACGCCGAACCCGAGTTGGAACGACGGCCTCCTCGGGATCGTCTTGGTCATCGGTCTCTATGCGCTCACCGCCGTGCTTCGGGGAGAGCCGCTGACGCCTGCCACCGTCCTTTGCTTCTGCGCCGCGATCGCGATCTGCCTGCGGATTGGCGGCGGTCGACCGGCCCTGATCTGCGGCGTGCTCGCCGCGATCATCGGCACCGTCGTCGAGATCGTCTTGGTCGCGCTCGACGCCGCGGCCTACGCCGAGGAGATCGACACGCTCGCCGGCGTCGCGCCCTGGTTGCCTGCGCTGTATCTCGCCTTTGGTTTCGTCGCCGCCCGGCTTGCAGAGTTGCTGGCGGTGCCGGCCCGCGAATGACCTGTGGGGCCGCGTCAGCGCCTCGGTAGCTTGACCGAGATGATCGAACGCATCCCCGCCTGCGCCCTCGCCGGATCGCTGCTCGCAATCGCCCTCGGCGGGTGCGGTGACGACAACGGCAAGCCCCCAACGGTCACGGTTTCAACCGAGAGCGTGGTAGCGGCGCAAACTCCCACAGCAGCGAGCTCGCCGGCGCCCGAGCGCGATCCCGAGTTGGCGCTCAACCATCCCGCCAACAGTTATCCAGTGATTTGGCTTCGCAAGGGCGTGCGGGTTGAGATGCGCACCGAGCCCGGCGGCGGCGAGCTTGTCGAGGTCGTAGATCAGAGCACGGAGTTCAAGTCGCCGACGACGTTCGGCGTGGTCGAGCGCCAGGGCAAGTGGGCGGGCGTCACGACGCCGAAGCTGGCCAACAACGAGCTCGGCTGGATCGAGCTCGATCGAAAGCGCCTTCATGCAGGCTGGACGCGGACCTCGATCACCGTCGATCTCTCCGAGCGCCGCGCAGAGCTGAGCGAAGGCGGCAAGATCGTGAAGTCGTTCGCGGTCACGGTGGGAGCGCCCGAAAGCCAAACGCCAACCGGGCGCTTCGCCGTCACCGACACGTTTCGCGGCAACCTCGACCAGTCTGCGTACGGGTGCTGCGCGCTTGCCCTGAGCGCGAACCAACCCGATCTCCCCTCGGGCTGGATTGGGGGTAGCCGGATTGCGATTCACGGAACGGCGGGCGCGCTCGGCGTCGCCGAGTCCAGTGGTTGCGTGCGCGCCGCTGATGCCGATGTCGACGAGCTCGTCAGCAAGGTCCCTCTCGGCACGCCCGTGTTCATCCGTGCCTGACCAGGCCTCGGCCGTGCTTCAGCCGGCTGCTGCGACCTGCTCGTGCAACGACGCTTCGAGGTCGGCTGCGAACTCGTCGATGTCGGCCAGCACGTCGCGGTCGCCGGCGAGGCCGAAGTAGACGCCGCCGTCGTAGCTCAGCAGCCCGATCGACAGGGCGTGATGTTGCGGCGATAGGGGAACGAAGGGATAGATCGAAGCTAGCCGGTGCCCAAGCAGGAAGAAGGGAACTTGAGGACCGGGGACGTTCGAGACGACGAGGTTGAATGCGAGTGGTCGCGAGAGGGCGCCGGCGAGGACGCGATTGATCGTGGGTGGGGTCCACCCGGTGGCCTCTACGATGAGCGAGGCCGCCCGCGCCTGTTCAGACGCTTTCAGTCGCGTCGTTTCGGTGTTGACCAGGGCGAGGCGGGCTCCGGGGTCGAGCTCACCGATCGGCAAGGAGACGAGCAGCGTCGCGATCCGATTGCCGAGCTCGAGATCCTCTTCGGGTCGGCGGATGCTCATCGGTACGAGGGCTACGAGATGATCGGGTACGCGCTCGTCGCGGCGCTCGAAAAGACGGCGCAGGCCACCTGCGGCGACCGAGAGGATGACGTCGTTCACGGTCGCTTCGGTCCCCGCTCGCGTCGACTTCAGTAGTTCGAGCTCGGTCGCGACGTATGCGACCCGGCGATCACGCCCGATCTCTTCATTGATGAACGTCTTCGGCGCGGTCGGCCCGCTGGCGGCGAGCTTGGCGAAGCCTTCGGCTGTATCGCGTACCCGAGTCGCGGTCGCGCGCGGCATCGAGATCGCCTCTCGGGCGGCGTTGCGAGCCGCCGCTAACGGGCCCGTGATCCGACGCGATGCGCCACGGATCAGCAGCATCTCGGGGCTCGGCTCGTCAGGCTCCCAGGGCTCGGAGGGCAGCTCCATCTCGGTCCCGTCGTCGTTCGGGTCGAGGATGATCGTGCCGACGTCGACCGCGGCGACACCATCGACAAGCGCGTGATGGGTTTTCGGGACGATCGCAAAGCGCTTGTCGTCGAGGCCCTCGACGAGGTAGATCTGCCATAGCGGGCGGGTGAAGTCCAGCGGCTCGGACATGATCCGCCCGACGAGCTCGCGCAGCTCGGTCATCGTGGCGGGTGCCGGCAAGGCGGCGCGACGGACGTGCCAGCGAATGTCGAAGCGCGGGTCGTCGCTCCAGACGGGGTTGTCGAGGTTGAAGCGCACCGGTGTGATCCGCTGGCGAAAGCGCGGCACCAGCGCCAGGCGGCTGTCGACGTGGCCCAGCAGGTCTTCGTATGAGGGCGCGGCGCCCTCGAAGATCATCGTCGCGCCGACGTGGACGTGAATCGGCCCTCGCTCGGCGAGCAGCGAGGACATGTCCGAAGCCGAGAGGCGCTCGTTCAAGTGGCGCGGTCGGCGGCCATGAACTCGCGCAGGCCACTGTCGGCCTCGCTGCGGATCTTGCCCTGAACCGGGGGAGACCAGCCGGCGATGACCCCGACCGGGCCGAGCGCTTGGCGGGTCCATGCCCAGAGATCGAAGTCGTCTTTGTGGTCGACGATCAGTCCATTCTCGAAGCGAAAGCGCGCCTCGATCACGTTGTGGACCTTGCGCCCGGTGCGAAACGTGTAGTCGGCCTCCCAATGTGCCGAGCCGTGGTCGTCGTCTGCCCCGACCTCCGAGTGCACGACCTCGAGATCCTTCGCCCGCTCACACAGCATGCGCCACATCGAGCCGACCTCGGGCCCGTTGAGATCGGTGAAGACTGGATCGGAGAAGTGCGCGTTGGGCGCGTAACAGGCGGCCATCGCCTCGCCGTCGGTGCGTGCGAACGCCTCATAGAGGCGGTTGATCAGGGCGGTGTTGGTGGCGTCGTCGGCGATGCAGGCGATCCTATATCGCCTGGTCGCGAGCTTCTTCTAGCCGGCAGTTGCGCCCCACGACCCAGACCGACCGCCCAATCCCGCGCCACCTAGAATCACCCGCGGGGCCCGTAGCTCAGCCGGATAGAGCGTCGGTCTACGAAACCGAAGGTCACAGGTTCGAATCCTGTCGGGCCCGCTAGAAAACCGCTGGTAACGGTTTAGATTTTTTTCTGCCTGTCGCCACAGCCCGGCGACAACGGACCCCTAGATAATCTTGCGATGCTGCGCGGGCGATTATCGCCGGAGCACTGCCCCAGCGGCTACCTTGACAAAGGCCCGGGCGTCCGTGAGGGTAGGTGGGTAGCCCGATGCGGCCGCATCGGACATGAGCTAGGAGGGTCAAATGGGTCATATTGTGGGCAAGCCATCGCCGGCGATGGTGGTCTCAGTAATCGCGCTCAGCTTTGCGGTCGCCGGCTCAGCGGTCGCGGGCACGGCTCTGCTCAAGCTGGACAAATCCGAGAAAAAGCAGGTGAAGAAGATCGCCAGGACGGAGGCGACCAAGCAGATCAACGCGAGCGCGCCCGGGCTCGCGGTGGCTAATGCACAGAACGCCGTCAGCGCGCAGACGGCGACGGTCGGGGCCCCGGCCGCCTACGCGGCGATAGCGGCCAACGGCTCGGTCGACCCGAGGGTGCCCTCGCGCGAGATCACGAGCGCGACCGTCGATAACCCCGGGACTGGCCGTTACTGCTTCGACCTGGCGTTCGCACCGAAGACCGCGTCGGTAACGCCGGCAATCGCCGACGATCTGGCCGACGACGCAATCCTTTCCTACACCCTCGAACCCGACGAGTACATCGCATGCCCCGCGTCAGCCGAGGCGGAGGTGGCCAACCTCGATGGCAGCGACGCTTTCGCGCTCCAAAACGATGCCTTCAACGTCCAATTTGACGGATAGCTCGCAGTCTGAGCAAAGCGAGTGGGAGCCCAACGCCGCCGGAGGGCTCGGAGTAACTCAGAAGTAGCGCGTTGGACGAAAAGCGAACATTTCCGAATCATCTCTGAGGCCGGGCGATCCGTTCGTCTTCGTGAGTCCGCGAATGACGGACCCCTCTTTGGACCCCTCCGAGAGACGGTCTTGGCCGGTTCACGGCGGTACAGGGTGGCTACACGAAACCGGCTTGTTTGCAGGGCTTTGACGCTGAATCCGGGCCGTTAGCTGGCGGTTCGCGGACCCCTCGTTTCCCCCTACGAAACCGAAGGTCACAGGTTCGAATCCTGTCGGGCCCGCTTTCGAAAGCCGCTTGAGAGAGCGGTTTTCGCGCTTCAAGGGATCGAGGCCCTTTCCGAGCTGCCCTTGTCCTGCCCTTATGCGCTCGGGCACGCCCGTTGCTGGTGGGCGCTGCCTGGCAGCTGGAGGGGAGCTAGACGAACCTCCGCGTAAGCAACCCCGGCGTCGGCGCATGCCTTCGCAGTCCGGGCCATGCGGGTGATACCGTTGCGGTCATTGAAGGCTTCAAAAACCCATCGGATGACCTTCTTCATGTCGGCAGTCTCACGGTGAAGCGGACGTCGCAGCGTCGAGGGGAGCGACCCTGAGGGGCTGGGCGGGATTTTCAGCGGTGGTGATCACGGGTGTGCTGCTCGTGGTTCCAGCTCGGGCCGATTTCGTCAAACCCAATGGCGTCAACGTCTTCAAGGGAAAAACGGGAAGCGGCCCGGTCCTCTTCGAGGTCGGGTACAAGAAGGGGGAGGCCAAGAAGGCAGGGAATCTGCTGATCGTCCCGTTCACGCTCGTTTGCGCCGAGGACAATCCGAAGATCAGCATATTCGACGATGCCACGGACCCGACGGTTCAGGTGCGCAAGCGGAAGTTCCGCCTCACCTCTGCCAACTTCGCCCTGCTCGACGACTTCGGCCCCGAGGAGGTGAGCTCGGCGAAGAGCGTCCCTTCACCGGCAGCTTCGCGGGCGCGATCGACAAGAGCGGCAAGCGGGCGTCGGGCACGCTCGACTTCGGGAACCCTGTCGACCTCGGCCCGGAACTCACCAACTGCGACACGGCCGGGCCGCAGCGGTGGGAGGCCGAGGTGAACTCGGACTGGCGCATCGAGGGCTGACTCAGGCGAAGATCGCCAGGTTGAGGAGCCCGGCGCCGAACCCGAGCACCGCTCCGTGGCAAGCGGCTTTCTCGCCTCAGTCGAGATGCCGTCGGGGCACCTCAAACTGGAAATCCAGGGTCCCCGACATCGCCGCTGACGATGAGGCGACAGAAAGTGGGCCCAGAGCCCAGTTCTGTCTCTTCACCGAGGCTTCGTCGCCTGGCTAGCTGTGGCCGACGTGTCGCTACCGTCAAGCGCATGACGATCCAACGCATGGACCACGTGGGCATCGTGGTCGACGACCTCGACGCCGCGACGGCGTTCTTCGTCGAGCTCGGACTCGAGCTGCAGGGCGAGGGGCGGGTCGAGGGCGATTGGGTAGACCGCGTGGTGGGTCTCGAGGGCGTCCGCTCGGAGATCGCGATGCTGGAAACCCCTGATGGCCACGGACGGCTCGAGCTGTCGAAGTTTCACGCCCCGTCGGGCCGGGGCGGCGACCGGCACGCGCCGGCGAACACTCCGGGCATCCGCCATGTCACATTCGCAGTCGACGATATCGACGCCGCCGTCGCCAGCGTGCGAGCGCGCGGCGGGGAGCTCGTTGGCGAGGTGGAGAACTACCAAGACAGCTATCGGCTCTGCTACGTCCGCGGCCCGGAGGGGATCATCGTCGAGCTGGCGGAGAAGATCGGCTGAGCGCTCCGGGCGGCCGCCGACCAGCTCGCCAGCGTCAGCGCACGCGAACCGAAAGCCACGTCGCAGCCCTCGATCGCCTCGAAGCGCGGGTCATCCCGCGAGCTGCCGTAGGTAGGGTTGGCGTGAACCACGAAGGAGGCTGATTTATGTCGACGCCAGACACCGAGCTCAAGGGGCGCCATCGCAAGATGTGGGCATCGGGGGACTACCCGTCGATGGTCGAGACCTTTCTCCTGCCGCTGGGGCCCCGGCTGGTCGAAGCTGCCGGCATCGGCACGGGTATGCGCGTGCTCGACGTCGCCGCGGGCACCGGCAACGCCTCGATCCCGGCGGCCGAGAGCGGCGCCAGCGTAACCGCCAGCGACCTCACCCCGGAGTTGCTCGAGGCCGGACGCAGCCGGGCTGAGTCGAGTGGTCTCGAGCTCGAATGGGTCGAGGCCGATGCGGAGAACCTGCCCTTCGATGACGAGTCTTTCGACGTCGTCATGTCGTCGATCGGCGCGATGTTTGCGCCGCAGCACGCCGATGTTGCCGACGAGCTCGTTCGCGTCTGTCGTCCCGGCGGCACGATCGCGCTGCTGAGCTGGACCCCGGAGGGCATGCTCGGCGCGCTCTTTCGCACGATGGGACCGTTCGCGCCTCCGCCCCCGGCCGGTGCGCAACCGCCGCCGCTGTGGGGCAGCGAGGACCACCTGAAGGAGCTGTTCGGGGATCGTGTCGACTGGGGCACGCTCGAGCGCGACATCCTCGAGATCACCGCCTTCGAGCGACCCCGCGACTACGGCGAGCACTTCAAGTCGCGTTACGGCCCAACGATCGCCGCCCGCGCCAACGCCGTGAAGACTGGCCGCGAAGACGAGTTCGACGAGGCCCTGGATGCGTTTTGCGACGAGTGGAACCGCGGTAGTTCCGACCAGGCGCGCTTTGAGAAGGAGTACCTGCTCGCCGTCGGCACCCGGGCCTAACGCGCCGAGATAGTGCTAGGAGCGGCGGAGTGGATCGACGTAGAAGTCGTCGATCTGCCACGTCGCGGAGCCGACCGGCGTGAACGCGAAACGGACTTCGGTCAGTCACGGCAGGCAGCAGGGTGAGAAGGTTTGCGACCACCGGCAGCGGCAGCGTCGGCTGCCACTTGTTGCCGCCGGCGATGACGACGCCGACGGGCAGCGAGCGCTCTACGCCACCGGCGTCGGTGAAGCGAACGTCGACGCGAAGCACGGAGAGCGAGAGCAGCGAGCCGCTGCGGCGGGCGAAGACTCTGAGCGTCGGGATGTCCGAGTCCGACGCAGGTCGGGGAGCTCACAGCCGAGCTTCCGGGCGGCAAGCCGCAGCGAGTTCGAGTCCGTGGGGCCGTGGACCTTGAAGGGCTCGTTGCCCGGGACCACGGCAGCACCGCTCTCGCAGGTTCCAACCGGCAGCACCGGTCTCGAACGAGCCACCGGCGGGCATCGTGTAGTTGGCGAGGTCGAGCCAAGGCAAGAACACGCGCGACAGCGCCTGTGGGGCGCACTCGGTAGCCGGAGGACTGACGATGAGGCCGGCCTGAGCTGAGGCCGGCGCGAGGATGGCCGCGGCGACAACTAGCGCGGCACATACGCCCGGGCGGCGGCTGTTGTTGAAGCACATGCGGTTCACGTGTGACCCTCTGTCGTCGTCAGTCGCTCTGGCGGAAGCGTGTAACTCACTATCGACCTAGTCGGCGAGAGTCGCAATTGGACATCCGTCTACTCAAGCTCACGGCCGAACTGCCGATTACTTAGTGATCCTCTGTCATGGCAACGATCGGCACGACGCAACCCGATAGCGATCCCGGCCTTCAGCGGCTGATGGTGAGCTCGCGCGTTCGCCTCGGCGAGGGGCTGATCGAGCGCGAGCGGGTGGTCGAGCTTGCCAGCGCAATCGGTTTTCTGCTCGTCGCCTTGGCCCTGGTGGTGGTAGTCGAACCGACTCGCCAACTCGATCTCGGGCTCGCGATCGCGCTGACCGGTCTTTACGCACTTGGCACCCGGGTCGAGTTCCAGATGGGGGCCACCTGGACCGATCCCTCCCAGCTCGTGTTGGTCCCGATGTTCTTCCTCTTGCCGACCGAGATGGTGCCCGCCTTCGTCGCCTTCGGCATGCTCATTTCGAGGCTTCCCGATTATCTGAGCGGCGGCGTGCATTTCGACCGCGCGATCAACCGCATCGCGGACGCGATCTACTCGATCGCCCCGACCGTGGTCTTGCTCGCCGCTGGAGCGACGGAGCCGCAGTGGTCGCTTTGGCCGGTGTTCGTTCTCGCGTTTACCGCTCAGTTGGCTTTCGACGCAGGCACGACCTGGTTGCGGATCTATTTGGCGACCGGGGCGGTGCCGCGGAAGCTGTTCGACGAAGTCCGCGCGACCTACCTCGTTGACGCGCTGCTTGCTCCCGTGGGGCTATTGGTCGCAGTCGAGGCCGCCCGAAATCCGGCGACCATCTTCGTTGTCCTGCCGCTGTTCGGCCTGGTGGCGCTGTTCGCCCGGGAGCGAGTTGCCCGTATCGAAAGCGCCTTTACGCTCTCGAGCGCCTACCAGGGCACGGCCGAACTACTCGGCGAGGTGCTGTCTACCAGCGACGAGTACACGGGCAGCCATAGCCGAAGCGTGCTTGTGCTGGCCCATCAGGTTGCCGAGAGGCTCGGTCTGGACGAGCTCGAAATACGCGAGGTCGAGTACGGCTCGTTGCTTCACGACATCGGCAAGCTTGCGATCCCGAACGAGATCATCAACAAGCCTGGCAAGCTGACTCCCGAGGAGATGGATGTGATGCGCACGCATACGCTCAAGGGCGCGGCGATGCTCGCCCGCATCGGCGGGGTGCTCGGCGAAGCGGGCCACGTGATCCGCGGCCATCACGAGAACTTCAACGGCTCCGGTTATCCCGACGGCTTGCGCGGCGAGGAGATCCCGATTGCCTCACGGGTGATCAGCGCTTGCGACGCGTTCAACGCGATGACCACCGATCGTCCTTACCGCTCGGCGATGAGCATCGACGAGGCGATCGTCGAGCTCCGTGCCTGCGCAGGCACCCAGTTCGACCCGCGGGTTACCGATGCCCTGATCGCTTGCGTCACCGATTGGGAGCGACAGAGCCGATCGCGGCCTCGTCGGTCCAACGGCCGAGGCTGGGTGATTTCGGTAAACGAGACTCACGCGGCGCTGAAGTACTGACGCTCTGACGTCGGGCGCAGCCGACTCAACACGGCTCCACCCGTGCCCCAGCCTATGCTTGCCACGCGTCGGCACAATCGTGCTCGGCGAAATGCGGTCGCGAGTGCGGCCGCCTAAGAGGGGAGTCCAGTTGAGAGGCACCGGCCGCGTCGTCTTCGCAGCAATCATGCTGCTGCTCTTGGGAACGCTCAACATCATCTACGGGATCGGCGCCCTTGATGATGCGAACATCTTCGTCGACGACACCAGGTACATCCTCGACAACCTGAACACACTGGGGTGGGTCCTGATCATCCTCGGGCTGCTTCAGCTCACCGGGGGTTTCTCGCTAATGGCCGGCAATACGTACGGCCGAGTGATCGGCATCACCGCCGGCAGCCTCGGCGCACTCGGGGCGTTGCTGTCGGTTGGCGGGGCCTTTCCCTGGTGGTCGCTGGCGATGTTCGCCCTGTGCATCTACGTCGTCCACGGGATCGTCGTTTACGGCGAGGACGAGCACACGCCACAGCGCGCACCGCAACGCTGAGCTGACGGCCGCGGGGGTCCCGCGCCCGGTGGACCCCCGCAGGCCACAACTGCAGCAATTTCGACGTTTCGGTCGACAGATATCGCAGCCGGCAAGGCAGTGGTGTTGGCACACGCACTTCGTTCTCGCCTGAGCGACGCGCCCGTCTCTTGGCGTGAAAGAATCTGATCGTGAGCAACATCGCCGTCATCGTTTCCGCGCTTTTTCTGGTCGTTGCCACCAACCTCTTCGGTCGCTGGACTATCCGCTTCGCCTTTTGAGCCCCGGCATGGGGCGTCGCGCCAGCGCACCGCCGGGAGCTCACGATCAGGCGGCCAGAGCGGCGCACGCAAGCTACGGCTCGATCATCGTCCTCGCGGTACTTGTAGCTGAGAGCGACACAGCCATCGACGCCGCGGAAGCGATCGCCTCGGTCATCGGCGCCGCGACCGTGACGGCCATGGCTGAGTTCTACGCCGGATACATCGGCGGCACGATTCGCTCGCACAGGCATCCAAGCGCAGCCGAGCGCTCGGTCGAGCTCCGAAATGTGGCGTTCGGATTCCTCCTTGCGGTGGCGCCGGTCTTGTTCCTCATCCTCGCGGCGTTTGACGTTCTCTCTCTCAGCTCAGCCTTCGACGCTGCGATCTGGACCGGGGTCGCGGTGCTTGGTGCTCAGGCCTTTGTCGCCAATCGGATTGCTGGCTTCACGATGATCGGCAGCGTTGCCGCGGGCATTGGGTTCACGCTTTTGGGCTCGGCTCTCGTTCTGCTGAAGGTAGTCGTCTGACGTGACCTGATCGCGTGCCTGACGGCCGAGCGCGATCATCTGTCTGTGGGCAGGGCGCCTGCTTGCGAGACCTCCGGGCTGCCATCCGCAGGCGGCTGCGGGCCGAACGGCTTCTCCTCGTAGCCCTGCCGCTGGATGATCAACGCGGTGGACTCGGGCACCTCGCGCCAGACCCCGGGGAGATCCGACACCGGCTCAGAGACGACGACGCGGTCCCCTTCGGTCATCCGCTGAAACCGCGCGTTGTCGGGGTGCAGAGCGCGCACGGACTCGACGTCCTCCGAGACGAAGAGGGTGCGCGAGCGATGCTCGGTGGAGTAGCGAACCGCGTACAGCCGCTCGCCGTCGCTGAACCCCAGCGTCATCTGGACGGGGTTGTCGACCCCGTGCGCGCGCCCGACGGCCTCGATGAAGCCGACGGCCTGCTCGACGGCACCGAGCGGATCGTCCTGGAGCCCGAACGTGAGCGCGAGGTAGAAAAGCGCCTCGGAGTCGGTGGAGCCTGCAATGCCGTCGAACAGCGTGGCGTCGACGGCGTAAAGCAGGTCACGACGCATGGCCTGGAATCCGTTGATGACGCCGTTGTGCACGAACAGCCAGCGTCCGTGCCGAAACGGATGGCAGTTGGTCTGCTGCACCGGGGTTCCCGTCGTCGCGCGAATGTGGGCGAGAAACAAGGGCGACTCGACGTGTGAGGCGAGATCGCGCAGGTTGGCGTCGCTCCACGCCGGCGTGACACTCCGGTAGCGAGCGGGGGTGCCGCCGTTACCGGCGCGATACCAGCCGAGCCCGAAGCCGTCCCCGTTGGTCGTCTCCACGCCCAGGCGCGAGTGGAGGCTCTGGTCGATGAGACTGTGCTGGGTGCGGAAAAGCAGTTCGTCGATCAGCACTGGCTGACCGAAGTAGGCGTTCCAGCGACACATTAGGGCTCCTTATCGTCGTGGCGATGCAGCAGGTCAGCGCTGGCCCGCATCGCCCGCAGCGCCGCGCTACCACGATCATCGCACCCCCTACCAATGCGACTGTTTCGCGCGTCTTGCAACTCCGCGACCAGACGTGGCCGGCGCCGAGGGCTCCAGGGCGAAAGGGAGGAGGATGCTTCGGGACTTGACGCTCGGCGAAGGTCGAGGGACCGACTAACCGTCTGCGCCACGGGCGCATTAAGGAGTAAGACATGGGTAGCTACGAACCCGAAGCCCAGCGCGGCGAGGGCTGGGTCCTCTTCGCCGGCATCATGTTGATGTTCGCCGGTGTCCTGAACGCAATCTGGGGGATCGCGGCGATCGACGATTCCGCCTACTTCGTCGGCGACGACCGCTTCGTAATCTTCGACGACCTCAACACTTGGGGTTGGTTCCTGCTGATCGTCGGGGTCATGCAGCTGATCGCGGCGGTTTCGGTCTGGAATCGCCACACCTACGGCCAGCTGGCCGGCATCACGTTCGCGGGCCTCAACGCGATGATCCTCCTGTTCACGGTGAACGTGTTCCCGTTCGCCGCGTTCATGCTGTTCATCGTCGACATCCTGGTGATTTACGGGCTGGCCGTGTACGGAGGTCGCCAGCGTGTTTGACGTAGTCGCCGCCGACTACCCGTTCATGGACGTCCTGTGGACGATGATCCTGTTCTTCGCCTGGGTGGCGTGGATCTGGATCGCGATCACGATCTTTGGCGACATCTTCCGTCGGAACGACATCGGCGGCTGGCATAAGGCGGCCTGGGTCGTCTTCGTGATCCTCGTCCCGTTCTTGGGCGTGCTCGTGTACATGATCGCGCAGCACGACGGGATGCGTGAGCGCGCGCTCGCGCACGCGAAGGCACAGAGGGCTGCCTTCGACGACTACGTGCGCGAGACCGCCGGTGGCCCTGCGGGTGAGATCGCGAAGGCCAAGGAGCTGCTCGACGCCGGCACGATCACCCAAGCCGACTTCGACGCGATCAAGGTGAAGGCAGTTGGCTGATCGCATCGGGTGAGCGCCGCGTCAGATTACGGGCGAGATCGCCGCGAAACGCCGCCGCCGAGAGTCGCTCGAGCGCCCCGGTAGCCGCTCGACCCGGGGTCGATGTGACCTCGGCGCGCGGAGAAGCGCTCGTCGAACTGCGTGGCCAACGCGCGTGAGCGCACGAGCACATCTAGCTCGAAAAAGCGCTTGAGGCTCCACAGATCGAGGTTGCAGGTGCTGACGAGAACGTCCTCGCCGTCGCGCACGAACGCCTTCGCGTGCAGCATCGCCGGGTGCTCGATGATGCTCACGCCCGTATCGAGGAGCGCTTTGTGATGAAACCCCTGCGCGCCGGCCCGCCACGTACCTGCGATCGAGCGGCTCCCCGCTACGACCGTCGATGGTCGCGGGCCGACGTGGCCGTGCGGGGCGCCGCCCACACGGATATGGTGACCGGGTGAGCGGGGGAGATGCGAATGAGACGACCGGCCGCCGGGCGCTGCCGATCATCCTCATCGTCCTCGCGACGATCATCGGCGTGGTCTCGGTCTTCGCGCTGCTGGGCCAAGCGCCAGCTGCTCGAGACCGAGACCTGGAGCACGACCAGCGAGGAGCTGATCCAGGACGCCGAGATCCAGTCCGCGCTCTCCACCTTCATCGTCACGGCCATCTTCGACAACGTCGATGTCGAGGCCGTGCTCGCCGAGCGCCTGCCGCCGCAGGTCGCCCCCCTCGCCGGTCCCGCTGCCGGGGCCCTTCGCGGTGCAGCCGACGACGTGACCCTGAAGGCGCTCGAGCAGCCAAAGGTGCAGGACCTCTGGGTGCAGGCCAACGCGGCGGCGCAGAGCAAGCTGATCGCCCTGATCGAGGACGAGGGCGAGTTCGTCGGCACGGCCGAGGGCGTGGTCACGCTCGACGTCAGGTCGCTGCTCGAGTCGGTGACGGCGCAACTCGGGATCGGGTCGGGGCTGGTCGCCAAACTGCCACCGGAGGCGAGCTCGATCGAGGTCATGCGCTCGGATGAGCTCGAGGCAGCCCAGAAGGGCGTCAACCTCCTGCAGACCGTCGGCTACGTCCTGACCGCGCTGACGCTGCTGCTCTGGGCCGCGGCGATCTTCCTCGCGGGCGATCGCCGCCGCACGACGCTGCGCAGCGTCGGCTTCTCCTTCATCGTCGTCGGCGCCGTCGTCCTCTTCGCCCGTGGCGCGGCCGGCAACCTTGTCGTCGGGTCGCTCAGCGAGGCGGCCTCCTCCGACGAAGCGGTCACCGCAGTCTTCGACATCGGCACCTCGCTGCTGCTCGAAACCGCGCAGTCGATCATCGCCTATGGGATCGTGATCGTGATCGCGGCATGGCTCGCCGGCCCAACCGGCTGGGCGACCTCGATCCGCCATGCGATCACCCCCCACCTGCGCCAGCCGAGCTACGCCTACGGCGGGCTCGCGGTGCTGCTGGCGTTGGTGTTCTGGTGGGACCCCGTGGTCGCCACGCACCGGCTGGTCCCGTCGCTGCTGTTGATCGCCTTCGCCGTGCTCGGGACCGAGATGCTGCGCCGCCAGGTGATCCGCGAGTTTCCCGACCGCGTCACGACCGGCTCGCCGGCGGGCGCCGCCCAGGGGATCGCCGAGCGGATGCGCGAGGCTCGCGAGAGGCGCGTCGCGACCGCCGGCGGGCCCGCCGCGGCGGCGAGCGGCGATCAACGTCTCGGCGAGATCGAGCGGCTGGCCGGGCTGCGCGACTCGGGGGCGCTCACCGAGGAGGAGTTCGCGGCGGAGAAGGCACGAATCCTCGGAGCCGGGTAGAGCGCTCGTCCGTGCCGACCGCATTTTGATCAGGCCTGCCGCATCCGGATTCGCGCTCGAAGAGCCGTGAACGCGACAGCTGAGCGCGCGGCCAGCGCGACCGGGGTCATCCTGCTGACTCTCGCGGCGGGGCAGTTCATCATGGCCCTGGATACGACCGTGATGAACACCGCGATCGCGACGGTCGCCGACGATCTCGGGACCACCGTCACCGGGATCCAGACCGCGATCACGCTCTACACGCTGGTGATGGCCTCGCTGATGATCACCGGCGGGAAGATCGGCGAGATCCTCGGTCGAAAGCGTGCCTTCGCGATCGGCTGCATCATCTATGCCTGCGGCTCGTTCACCACCTCGCTCGCCCCGAACCTGACCGTGCTGATGATCGGCTGGTCGTTTCTGGAAGGCGTCGGCGCGGTCCTGATCATGCCGGCGATCGTGGCTCTTGTAGCGTCGAACTTTGGGCGTCCAGAGCGCCCTCGTGCCTACGGGCTCGTGGCTGCGGCCGGCGCCATCGCGGCGGCGCTGGGACCGCTTATCGGCGGCGCCTTCACGACCTATGCGTCATGGCGATGGGTGTTCGCGGGCGAGGTCATCGTCATCCTCTCGATCCTCCTCCTGACCCGGCGAATGAAGGACACGCCGCCGGAGTCCGGAGTCCGGCTCGACCTCGGCGGCACCGCCCTGTCGGCCGCCGGACTCGGATTGATCGTGCTGGGCATCCTGCGCTCGGGAACCTGGGGCTTTGTGCAGCCCAAGCCCGGAGCACCGGAGTGGCTCGGCCTCTCCCCGGTGATCTGGCTCGTCATCGGAGGCGGCATCTTGCTGGCCCTGTTCGTCGCCTGGGAGAACCGGCGGATCGACCGCGGCAAGGGCGCACTGATCGACCCGGCGCTGCTGCGCAACATTCAGCTGCGCGGCGGAGTCATCGCGTTCCTCTTCATGTTCTTGGTCCTCGCGGGGCTCTTCTTCACGGTTCCCCTGTTCTTGTCGATCGCGCTCGGGCTGTCGGCGATCGACACAGGCGTGCGGCTGCTTCCTCTTTCACTTCCGTTGCTCCTCTTCGCAGCCGGCGTCCCCAAGCTTTTTCCGAATGCCTCACCGCGGCGGGTCATCCGCCTCGGGTTCACGTCCTTATTTGCAGGCCTTGTGCTCCTGGTCGCCTTGCTCGACATTGGCGCTGGACCGGAAATCGTGACCTGGCCGTTGCTGCTCGCCGGCGCCGGGCTCGGTGCGTTGGCCTCCCAGCTGGGGAGCGTGACCGTGTCGGCGGTTCCCGACGAGCAAAGCGGGGAGGTGGGTGGGCTCCAGAACACCGGCACCCAGCTGGGGTCATCCATCGGCACCGCGCTCGCGGGAGCCGTGCTGGTCTCGGTGCTGACCGCATCGTTCTTCACCGGGATCCAGAACAACCCGGACGTTCCGAGTAGCGTCGCTTCGTCGGCACAGACGGAGCTAGCAGGCGGCGTCCCGTTCATCTCCGACGATGACCTTGAGGTTGCCCTGTCGGATGCAGACGTCCCCGCCGCGACGGCGGACGCGGTCTTGGAGACGAACACTGAGAGCCGAATCGACGGCCTACGCGCCGCGGCATCGGTCTTGGCGCTGCTCGCACTCGTTGCGCTGCTGTTCACTCGAGGCATTCCCACCGTACAGCCGGGTGCCCAGCCACGGCCGAGCCCGGCCAACGACGGCTAGGAGCCAGCCGGCCGAGTGCGCCCTCATTCGTGGACGCGAATCAGGGAGACTTCAGGCGTGAGCGACCACTCGGCTGCTTTAGAGGAGTACCGCGGATTGCGCGAGGAGCTCGAGACCTCGATTCGTCCGCTTGCGACATCCGTCGACGGTCGACGGTTCGAGTACCAGTCCTCGCTGCACGAGCTCGAGCTCGAGGCCGGTGGTTACGTAGCGATCGCCGCTCGCGGCGAGATTCGGCTCGGCCAGGTGCTGTCGCTTCGCATGGAGCACCACGAAGCGAGCACCGTCGACCGGCCGGGCACCGTCCTGATCCGGGTGGCGCGCGGAGATGGGGCCGTGCTCGACGGCGATGGCCGGCCGTTTCATGACGCGCTCGTGCGACCGGCGACGGCCGAGGAAGTTTCTGACTGGCTTGCCCGAACCCGGCCCGACCGGGCCCAACTCGAGGTTGGCGAGCTGGCGCTCGCGCCCGGGGTGCCGTTCGCACTCGATGCCGCGGGCTTCGGCCGGCACACGTTCCTGTGCGGCCAGTCGGGTTCGGGCAAGACCTATTCCCTCGGCGTCCTGCTGGAGCAGCTGTTGATGAAGACCAGCTTGCGCGTCGTCGTGCTCGATCCGAATTCGGACTATGTGCGCCTGGGGCAGGCGAGCACGAAGGTGGGCAGCGATGCCGTGGAGCGCTACCGGGCGGCGGCAGGGTCGATCGCGGTGCGAAGCGGAACGAGCGGCGACGCGCGAATCCGCGTCCGCATGCGCGACCTCAGCCCCGAGCACCAGGCGGCGCTTCTGCGCCTCGACCCGATCGCCGACCGCAGCGAGTATGCGGAGTTGCTGGCCCTCGTCGAGGACGAGAACATCGCCAGCCTGGAGGATCTGGCGCGCTCCCCGGCTGAGGCGCTCAAACTCCGCGCTCACAACCTCGGCGTTGACCGTTGGGGCATCTGGCCGGGACCGGAGGGGGAGTCGTTGCCCGAGGAGCTCGAGAGCGCCGAGTCACCGCGCTGCGTCGTCGTCGATCTCGGGTCGCTGCCGACTCGCGAGGAGAAGGCGGTCGCGGCGGGAGCGGTGCTCGAGCGTCTGTGGAGGCGTCGCGAGCGTCGCGAGCCCGTCGCGATCGTGATCGACGAGGCTCACAACGTCTGCCCGGCCGAGCCGGATGACGAGCTCACCGCGCTCGCCACGGCCGACGCGATCCGCATCGCCGGCGAGGGCCGCAAGTTCGGCCTCTACCTGATCGTGGTGACGCAGCGGCCGCAGAAGGTGCACGAGAACGTGCTCTCGCAATGCGACAACCTCGTCCTGATGAGAATGAACTCGCTCGCCGACCTCGGTCATGTCGGGGAGGTGTTCTCCTTCGTTCCCGGCGGGCTGATCGATCGTGCGACCACGTTTGCGCAGGGCGAGGCCCTCGTCGCCGGCAAGGTCGCTTCGCATCCAGCCCTGATTCGGTTCGGTTCGCGCATCAGCCAAGAGGGCGGGGCCGATGTGGCGGGCTGGGCGTAAGTAGGACATGCCCACCGAGCTCAACGAGTCATACGGCGCGCCGGTCGAGTGGCAGCCGACGAAGCCGCGGCTGCGCCCGCTGCGCTTGCTCGTTTCGTGGGCGCTCTCGGCGGTTGCCGTGTACGTCGCCGTCCGATCTCGTATCCGGATTCGAGATCGATCAGACCGGCGGCGCCTTCCTCGTCGCTGCAGTTATCGCGATCGTCAACGCGATCCTTCCTCCGGTGGTCGCTGCGTTGCGCCTGCCGTTCACGCTCGTCCTCGGCTTCCTGCTCGTTCTCCTGGTCGACGCCGTTGCGCTCGTGCTGGCCGACGATGTGCTGACCGGGATCGTCGCCGTCGCCTCCTTCGGCGACGCGCTGCTTGCCTCGCTCGTGATCGCCGCGGTCTCGATCGTGGTCCAGGTGTTGACGGGCACCAACGACGAGGACGAGTACACGCTGCGCGTGGTGCAGCGAATCGCTCGCCGGCAGGGCGAGACGACCCGCACCGATGCCCCGGGAATCATCTTCCTCGAGATCGACGGCCTGGCGTTGCCGATACTGCGCAACGCGATGCGCGACGGCAGCGCCCCCAACCTCGCTCGCTGGATCGGCGAGGACGGTTACCGCCTTGCCGAGTGGGAGACCGACCTCTCATCGCAAACCGGCGCCAGCCAAGCGGGCATCCTGCTCGGCTCGAACGACGGCATCCCCGCCTTCCGCTGGGTCGAGAAGGAAACGCAGACGGTGATGAGCTGCTCGGCGCCGGCCGACTGCGTCGAGATCGAACGCCGGCTCGCGACCGGGGCCGGCCTGCTCGCCGGCGGCGGCACCAGCCGCGGCAACTTGCTCTCCGGTGAAGCGGACGAGGTGATCCTGACCGTGAGCAGGATCGACGCCGAGAAAAAGGCCAACCCCGGCTACCGGGGCTTCCTCGCCAACGGGTTCAACGTCAACCGCGCCCTCGTCCTGTTCGCCTGGGAGGTGCTGTTGGAATGGACCGCTGCGATCCGCGCGATCCGGCGCGACGTCAGGCCACGAGGCCACCGCGGCGGCGTCTATCCGTTCGTGCGCGGGGCGATGTGCGTGATCGTCCGCGACCTGATCGTCTTCGGCGTGCTCACCGACATGATGCGCGGTCGGCCCGCTGTCTATGCGACTTTCTCGAGCTACGACGAGGTCGCACACCACTCCGGCCTGCAGCGCGCCGACACGCTGGAGGCTCTGCGCAAGCTCGACCAGCAGTTCGGTCGCATCGGCCGGGCCCGCCGCTACGCGCCACGTCCCTACGAGATCGTCGTCCTCTCCGACCACGGCCAGACTCAGGGAGCGACGTTCAAGCAGCGAAACGGTTACGGGCTCGACGAGCTCGTCGAGCGCTCCCTGTCGAGCGGCAACGTCGCTGAGATCGCAGGAGGCGACGAGCAGTCGGCGATGGTCGGACACGCGCTCGGCGAGGCGACGGGCGAGCCGAGAAGAAGCGGCCGAAGAACGATGTCTCCGATCGGGAGGTCGTGGTCCTCGGCTCGGGCAACCTCGGGCTGATCTATCTGATGGAAGAGCGGCGGCGGCTGACGCTGGAGGAGATCGACGAGCGTCACCCAGAGCTGATCGGCGCGCTGCGCGAGCACCCGCACATCGGCTGGCTGCTGGTGCGCTCGTCCGCACGCGGTCCGCTCGTGCTCGGCCGCCACGGCGAGCGGCGTCTCGCCGACGGCGCGATCGATGGCGACGACCCGCTGGCGGCGTTCTCGCCGACCGCGGCGCAGCACCTGCTTCGCACCGACGGCTTCGAGCACGTCGCCGACATCATGGTCGGCAGCTTCTACGACCCGGAGCTCGACGAGGGCTGCGCCTTCGAGGAGCTGATCTCCTTTCACGGCGGGCTCGGCGGCCCGCAGACCCGGCCGTTCATCCTGCATCCCGATCGGCTCGAGATGCCATCCGAGCCACTGCGCGGGGCGGCAGCCGTGCACGCCGTTCTGGCACAGTGGCGACAGGAACTCAACGGGGCGCAGCCACGCGATCACCTCGATCGGACGATGGCTCTGTCTGCCAGCGGACATAAGGTGGAGCGATGATCCGCGGGCGCCTGCGACGTCGCGGCCAGCGCGAGCCTGTTGCTCCTGGCCCGGACGAGGAGTACATCGAGATCGATCCAGCGCAGCTCAGCGGCATCTTCAGCGTGCCGCAATGGCTTCGCGATGTCGGCCTCATGGCCTGGCTGCTCGTCGGCGTCGGCCTCTTGATCGGCGGCATGATCTGGCTCCTGGGGCTGACGCAGGTGATCGTCGCGCCGGTGATCGCCGCGTCGGTGATCGCCGCCGTTGCCTCGCCGCTGGTTGGGAAGCTGAACGCACACCGGGTGCCGCGCGCGTTGGGCGCGGCTCTGATCTTGCTCTCGATCGTGGCCATCGGCGTCGGCGTGACGGTCGTGATCATCACCGGGATCACCGGGCTCAGCAGCGACATCGGCTCGCAACTCGACAGCGCCAAGAACACGATCGCGGGCTGGCTCCAGGATCTCGGTCTCGACGCGAGCAAGGCCGAAGAGGCCAAGTCGACGGCAAGTCAGGGAGTCAGCGACAGTGCGGGCGCGCTTCTCAACGGGCTCACAAGCGGCCTCTCGAAACTCTCCTCGCTCGCCTTCTTCTTGGCGATGACCACGCTCAGCCTCTTCTTCCTGCTTCTGGACGGTCCGAAGATCCGCGTCTGGGCCGAAGGTCATCTCGGTGTGCCGACTCCGGTCGCTCGAACCATCAGCCAGCGCGTACTGCAGTCGCTTCGCGGCTATTTCCTCGGCGTCACGCTTGTCGCTGCATTCAACGCGGCCGTTGTAGCGGTCGGATGCCTGGTGATCGGCGTGCCGTTGATCGGCACGATTGCGGCTGTCACCTTCGTCGGCGGCTATATCCCCTACCTCGGTGCCTGGAGCGCCGCCGGCTTCGCCGTCCTGGTCGCGCTCGGCAGCGAAGGGGCGGATGCTGCCGGCCAGATGGTCGTCGTCCAGTTGCTTGCCAACAGCGTGCTCCAGCAGCTCGTGCAGCCTTTCGCGATGGGGGCGGCGCTGGGCATCCACCCTCTGGCGGTCCTGATCGTAACCATCGCCGGTGGCGCTCTCTTCGGAGCGGTGGGCTTGATCTTGTCGGCGCCGTTGGTGTCGGCGATCAAGCGGATCTCCGAAGACCTCGCCCGCGCCAGAACCGAGGCCGAGGCCAAGGCCGAGTTGGAGACGGGCGCTGAAACGGCCGCGGCGCCGACGTAGGCAGCCGCGCCCGAATGCCGGCTTTCAACTTGCGGGTCGCTATGGCCCGCCGATCAGCTACGGGCTATCCCGGCGCTATGCCAGATCTCGGACGCGGCGCAACGGATAGGATCGGGTCGACTCGGTAGATCAAACAATCGAAAGCAGGGAAGCATGAGCGATATCGGGCCCGTCGAGTACATGGTTGTCGCCTTCCCGGGCAACAAATTTCGCGGCGAGATCGCGCCGGCGCTCCAGCAGCTGGTCGACTCCGAGACGATTCGGATTATCGACCTCGCGTTCGTAACCAAGGACGCCGACGGTGAGATTGCCGCGCTCGAGGTCTCCGATCTCGACCCCGACGTCCAGGCTGCGCTCGAGCGCATGGGTGGCCAGGCGAGCGGCCTCTTCAACGACGACGATCTGAAGGCTGCCGCGGAGGAGCTCGAGCCAAACTCGTCCGCCGCGCTGCTGGTCTGGGAAGACCTATGGGCGACACGCCTCGCAGACGCGATCCGCGACGCCGACGGCGTCCTGCTCGATCTCGAGCGGATTCCTCACGAGGTCGTCGTCGCAGCCCGCGAGTGGGCCGCGGCAAATGTCTGAGCACAACAACTAGATCAGGAGAGATTTGCATGCCTTTGATGAGAAGAGGACCAGGATTGATCGGCACCGCAGCGCGGGTGGGCGTAGCCGCTGGCGTCGCCGGCCGCGTGCAGCACCGCCAGCAGCGGAGATGGGCCGAGCAGGAACAGCAGGCATACGCAGAACAGCAGCCCGTCGAGGCTCCTCCGCCTGCGGCCGCGCCGGACTATGCGGCCGAGCTCTCGAAGCTGGCGCAACTGCGAGACCAGGGCGTGATCACCGCTGAGGACTTCGATGCCAAGAAGAAGCAGTTGCTTGGGATCTGAGTGATCCACGCGATCCGGCCTCAATGAGCACCAAGAAGGCCCCGGCCAAGCGCCTCGTCGATCTCACCGATGAGGAGGCCGGTGAGCTGCTGGGCCTACTTGAAGGGGCCGACAGCGTCGAGCTCAAGCTGACGGTGCCCGATGCCGACCACCGCTCCACCGTGGCGGCCCTGCGCCTCGACCCGCTCGAGGCGCAGATCCGGCAGGTGTTCTTCTTCGATACGCCCGAGCTCTCCCTGAATGCAGCCGGAGTCGTCGCTCGCGCCCGGCGGATCCAGGGCAAGGCCCACGACTCGGTCGTCAAGCTGCGCCCCGTCACGCCCGACGCGCTGCCTTCAAGCCTGCGAAAGGCGCGCGAGCTCACGGTCGAAGTCGACGCAATGCCGGGTGGCTACGTCTGCTCAGCCACACTGAAGCGCGAGCTCGAGCCCAACCGGGTCGCCGCGGCAGTCGCCGGCGAGGTTCCCCTGCGAAAGCTCTTCTCCAAACGGCAACGCGCTTTCCTTGCCGAGCATGCACCCGAGGGGATCGAGATCGATGAGCTCTCGATCCTCGGCCCGATCTTCGTGCTCAAGCTGAAGCGCTTTCCGAAGGACTTCGATCACAAGCTCGTCGCCGAGATGTGGCTATATCCCGACGGCAAGCGAATCCTCGAGCTCTCGACCAAGTGCAAACCGTCGCAGATCTTCAACGTCGCGCTCGAGGCTCGGTCCTACCTCTCAGGCATGGGCGTCAACCTCTCGGGCGAGCAGCAGACGAAGACCAAGACCGCGCTCGAGTTCTTCGCGGGCCAGCTTCAGAAGTAGTCGGCGGCCGCCACGCGAGCGCGAATCAAGGCGGCGAGGATACGTCCGGCTCGCGGGGCGGCCCCTGTTCGAGCCCGGTCGAAAGCCGCCCTACCTCCGCTTTGATCGCGTTCAGCTGAGTCTCGATCTCGGACATCTTCAGCAACATCGGATCGTCTCCTTCCGCTTGCCTTTCGGTCTGCGCATTCGCCACGAAAGTGCTGGTGATCACGCCGGTGACTACAGCGAAAAGCGACAGCCCTCCGATCATCAGCACGGTTGCCAGCAGCCGCCCTGCGCCCTCGTCTGGAACCAAATCCCCGTAGCCGACAGTCGTCACGGTCTGTGTCGCCCACCACATTCCGTCCCAGACGGTGTCGAAGGTGTCCGGATCGATCAGGTGCTCGGCGATGCCGAAAACGACGACCGCGATCAGCCACAGGACTGCGATCACCGTCGCCGCCAGCCGCGGTCGCAGGCCCTTCTTCTTCGCGCGCTTAACGATCATGCGCGTGGGCCACTGCTGGTGAAGCGGCTTGGGATCAGCCATCGGACAGCAATTCGCCGTCCCGTGCGACAGCCCTGCCATTTTCCGTCTGTGACCGGGGAGCACGGGGGAAAGCTCTCACCCAATCACCCCGGCGGGGCGATACGGGCGGCAGTCGTCCATGATGTGATCGTCTCCATGGACGCCCGAACCAGCGACCCCGACGGCCAGGGCACCGCCAACAAGCGCATCGCTCGCATCGAGCCTCGACCATGAACATTCGACAGGAGTAAGAAATGCTGATCGCTGCATCGGAGTATCCGTTCCTCGAGATCGTCGGAACGATCATCGTCTTCTTCGCCTGGGTGGCGTGGTTCTCGGCCGTGATCAGGGTGCTCGGCGATATCTTTCGCCGCCATGACATCTCCGGCTGGGGCAAGGCCGCTTGGACGTTGCTGGTAGTCGCGGTGCCTTTCTTGGGCGTCCTGATCTATCTCGGCGTCGAGGGTCGAGAGATGGCCGAGCGCAGCGCCGAGCAGGCGAGCGCACAGAGGGCGCAGTTCAATGAGTACATCCGCGAGGCTGCCGGAAGCGACGCCGCCAAGGCGGGTGCAGCCAGCGAGATCGCCCAGGCTAAGCAGCTGCGCGACGGCGGCGCGATCACCGATCAGGAGTTCGAGCAGCTGAAGCGCAAGGCACTGGAGTAGCCACGCACACACCGGGCTCACCTGGGGCAGGCGCTCGTCGCCGGGTCTTTGGCGGGATCCAGTGACCGATTTGATCTCCTACATCGGGCACGCAACGGTGCGTGTCGAGATCGGCGGAACGGTTCTCCTCACCGATCCGCTCCTGCGAGACAGGGTCCTGCACATCAAGCGGAGAGCAAGTGCGCCGGCCGCCGGGACGCTCGAGGGCGTCGACGCACTGCTGATCTCTCACCTGCATCTCGATCACCTCGACCTCCCTTCGATCGAAACACTCGATCGCGAGATCGAGGTACTCGTCCCAGCGGGCGGCGCCAAGTTGCTTCGCAGGCACGGTTTCGAGCGCGTCAGGGAGCTGGCGCCGAATGACTCAACGACCGTGGGCTCGGTCGAGATCCTCGCCACTGCGGCGGTCCACGATGGCCGCCGGTATCCAATCGGGCCCAAGGTCAAGGCACTGGGCTATGACATTCACGGCAGCTCCCGCGTGTACTTCGCCGGCGACACCGACCTCTTCGACGGCATGGCCGAGCTCGCAGGCGGTGTCGACGTCGCCCTGCTGCCGGTCGCAGGATGGGGGCCCCGAACCGGCAGCGGCCACCTCGATCCCCGTCGCGCCGCACAGGCCGCGGCGATGATTCGCCCTCGTATCGTCGTCCCGATCCACTGGGGGACGTACCTGCGGATGGGTCTCGAGGACAAGCGCCTGCTTACCGATCCACCGCACGAGCTCGTCGCCCTCGCGTCCGAGCTCGCGCCCGACGTCGCCGTCCGGGTGCTCGAGCCTGGAGAATCTATGCAGCTTTAGAGACCACCGAAACGGGTGTTCCGTGGCGGGGCGAGAAGGTGATGTTGCGGCGTGCAATGCGCTGTGGCGCCGAGCGCGCGCTCTGCAGCTCGCAGCGGCTGAGGACCTCGCGCAGGACGACTCGCATCTCGAACTCGGCAAAGGCCGCACCGAGGCAACGACGGACACCGCCGCCGAACGGGATCCACGCGTACGTTTCCGGCGGATCGTCGAGGAAGCGCTCCGGGCGGAACTCGAACGGCTCCGGATAGATGTCGGCTCGAGTGTGGGCGAGCCAGATCGCAGGTGTGACATCGGTGCCCTCGGGCAACTCGTAGCCGTCGACCTCAAGCGCCATGCTCAGTCGCCTGCCCGCCAGCGGCACGACCGGGCGCAAGCGAAGCGATTCCGCGATCACGGCGCGCAGGTATTGCTCGCTTCCCTCAGCCACCTCTGCCCGCAATCGGCTCAGCTGCTCGGGGTGTCGCAGCAGCAGATCGAAGGTCCACGCGAGGGCTGTCGCCGTCGTCTCGTGCCCGGCCAGCAGCAGCGTGATCAGCTGATCACGCAGCTCCTCGTCGCTCATCGGCTCGCCATCGTCGAAGCGTGCCGCGACGAGCATCGAGAGGATGTCCGAGCGCTGGGTGAGGTTCGGATCGGCGCGGCGCGCGGCGATCTCGGCCTGCAACAACTCGTCGACCGGCCTGCTCTTTCGCCGCACCTCGTCCATCGGGTCGTCGCGTCCGAAACGGCGAGCCAACAGCACTCGGACCTGAAGTCGCGGCGAGCCGAGGTCGGCGAGCATCTCGCCGAGCAAACGTCCGAGCTGCTCCAGGCGCGATGCGTCGGTGACGCCGAAGACCGCGCGCAAGATCACCTCCAGCGTCACCGCCTGCATCCGCGGGTGAATTGCAAACGCAGCCCCCAGCGGCCACGCGTCGATCTCCGCTCGCGCGACCTTCGTGATCACATCCTCGTAGGCGCGCATGCGCTCGCCATGAAACGCGGGCAGCATCAGCTTGCGCCGCGATAGATGCTCGCCTCCGTCGAGCAGCAACACAGAGCGCGATCCCATCACCGATTCGAGCGCGAAGCTCCGTCCCGGCGGCAGCCCGTTCTCGCGGCCGCGGTAGAGCGTGGCGATCGAGGCCGGGTCGGAGATCATCACCATCGGCGTCTGAAAGCCGCTGAACATGACGCTGAACGTGTTGCCGTAGCGCCGCCGGCAGGAATTCAGGAACTCGGTCGGGCGAAAGAGCCAGCGAGCCGTCTGGACGGCGGGCGGGGCAGCGACCGCGGGCGGCGCGGCGATTGACTCTGCAGCGGCTGCGCTCATTGCTGTGCCGACTCTAGACCTCGAGGTCCAGTCGATGTCCAAGTCGGGCTCTCGAGCTAGCGAGGGCCGCTGAGTACGCTGACCTGCATGGCCAATCCCGCAAGCCCAGTCCTCTCAGACTCACAGCTTGCGACCCTGGCCGAGCACGGTGAAGAGCGCATCGCAGCGGCCGGCGACAAGCTGTTCGAGGTCGGCGATCGCGAGTACCCCTTCATCGCCATCACCGAGGGCGAGGCGGCCGTCCTCGACCCGGCCGGAAATGAGATCGTTCGCCACGGCCCTTCCGGCTTCCTCGGGGAGATGAACCTGCTCTCGGGTCAGACGGTTTTTCTCACCGCCGTCGCGACAAAGCCGATGCGCTACATCGCCGTCGATCGCCTGGTCCTGCGTTCGCTGCTGTTCGAGGACGGCTCGCTCTCGGACCTGCTGCTCTCGACCTTCATGCGCAGGCGCGAGACGCTGCAACAGCGCCAAGGCGTAGGGATCGAGATCATCGGACCGCGAAGCTCGGCCGCGACTCGACGGGTCGTCGACTTTGCCAAGCGCGCTCGCCTGCCCCACACCTGGAGCGACCCCGAGCATGCCGACGATCCCGAGCTCGCGGCCGTCGTCGAGGCGCTCGATGAGGAGCAGATTCCGCTCGTGCGGATGCCCGGCGGCGGCGAGCTCGAGGGTCCGAGCAATGGGGAACTCTCGCGCGCGCTCGGCATCGGGCTCGCGCTTGGCGCGCGCGAGGAGGTCGATCTCATCGTCATCGGCGCCGGCCCGGCTGGCCTCGGCGCTGCTGTCTATGGCGCCTCGGAAGGCCTCGACACGCTCGTCATCGAGAGCACCGCGCTCGGCGGCCAGGCCGGCTCCTCGCGGCGGATTGAGAACTACCTCGGCTTCCCAGCCGGCATCAGCGGCTCGGAGCTAACGAGTCGTGCGGTGACGCAAGCGCGCAAGTTTCATGCCCGCACCGCGACGCCCTATCGCGCGCTCGCGATCGAGCCCGGCGCTGAGCGACATCTCGTCCAGCTCGAGGACGACCACGAGGTTGCAGCTCGCGGCGTCGTCATCGCCACGGGGGCCCAGTACCGCCGGCTGCCGGTCGATGACCTCGAGCAGTACGAGGGTGTCACCGTCTTCTATGCGGCCGGCCCGCCCGAAGCCGAGCGTTGTGGCGCGACGCGAGTGGGGGTCATCGGGGGTGGCAACTCGGCCGCACAGGCAGCGGTCTGGCTCGCGCGCGGCGGCGCGCTTGTGACCTTGCTTCACCGTCGCGCCGATCTCAGCGAGACGATGTCTGACTATCTCATCGCTGAACTCGACCGCTACGGGGTAGAGGTTCGCGACAGGGGTGAAGTTGCTGAGCTGCACGGGGCAAACGGCGAGCTCGAAGCGGTAACACTGAAAGACGGCGAGCGCATGTCGCTGTCGTTTCTCTTTCTCTTCCTCGGTGCCACGCCTTGCACCGACTGGCTTGGTGACACGGTTGCTCGCGACCACAACGGCTTCATTCTCACCGGGGCGGATGCGGGAGCACAGGGGCTACTGGAAACGAGCATCCCCGGCATCTACGCGGCCGGCGATGTGCGCTCAGGCTCGATCAAACGCTGCGCCACGGCTGTCGGCGAGGGCGCGACCGTGGTTCGCTTCGTGCATGAGCGTCTCTCCGGCGTGCCCGCCTAGCGAGCCCACGCCAAGCGCGGGTTCAGGCTCAGGCACGAAATGCCGATGAAATAGGCACGGCGTGGCTTTGGCCACGCGTTGGCAAGGAGAAACGGTGATCCGCCCGGTCCTTCGAATTTCAGTCGCACTCTTGACGCTCGTCGGCGCCGGCTGCGCCGTGGCCGCGATCGGGCAGGAATCTGCCCTGCAGTCCGGCCCTTCAGCTTCCAAGGTCCTGTTGCTTGCCGACCAGGGCCCGATCCGCTTCAAGATCTCCAAGGCCGGGCGAGCGGTCATCCGCGCCAAGTCGATGTCGCCAGGGGAGTCGCGCTCCGGGCATGTCCGGGTGGGGATCACCGGCGCCGATGCACGCGTTCAGCTCAAGCGCAGCAAGCTCGAGAGCCCGCGAGGACCGTTTGGCGGCAAGCTGGCCCCGGTGCTGAAGGTCACGATCAAGCAGGTCAAGGGCCCGAGCGCAAAGAAGGTCTACAAGGGCAGTCTGAAGAAGCTCACGCGCGTCAACCTCGGCCATTGGAGTCCCGGCGAGCTGAAGCGCTTCAAGGTCAAGGTGAAGTTCCCCGATCTCGCGACCGGCCAGGACACGCTGCAAGGTGCCAAGGCGAAGTTCGGGCTTGTTTGGCGAGCCTCCGCCTGAGCTGGTCCTGATCGACCCGTGCCGTGAGCGGGCGATCGGCGCACGACGACATTGGCACCAGTAGAACTTGATCTAATGAACAGCCCCGATGCCTCAGTCCGCCTCGAGCTCTGGGCAGAGCCCGACAGTGTTCCCGCAGCGCGCCACGCGCTCAGCGCCTTTGCCGACCGCCTCGGCTGCGATGGCGGTGCCGTGCGGATTGCCGTCAGTGAGTTGGTCGGTAACGCGGTCCTTCATGCCTACCACGGACGGGAGCCCGGGCCGGTGCTCGTGCTCGGCCGAGTCTTGCGCGAGCGGCTCGTGGTCACGGTCGCCGACCGTGGGCGGGGCATGATCGTGCGAGCCGACTCGCCTGGCCTCGGCGTCGGCCTGCCGGCAGTGAGCAAGATCGCCCGCGATCTTCGGATCGATTCCGATGACGCCGGCACGGCCGTCTCCGCGAGCTTCGAGATCGGCGACCCCGCCGGCGACCATGCGGTCGGCGCCGACGCCGCAGTTTCAGCGGAGCTTCGACGCGCGCGAAGCCTAATCCGCAACGTCGGGGCGCGCCCGGGCCGCGGCCTGGTGCTGGCAGTCTGAGTCTGCTGGCTGCGGTTACTCGCGGTAGGCGAGCGCCGAGCCCTCGAGCAACAGCCCCGAGATCCGGAACAGGTCCAAAACGTCGCCGCGAAGCTGTGTTACCGAGAGCTCGCCGCCGTGACGGCGAAACTCGCGCGCGGCCGAGACGATTACCTGCAGCCCGGTGGAGTCGATGAATGTGCAGCCGGCGAGGTCGAGACATGCGCGCTGATCGATCTCTGCCTCCTGCGCCAGCGCGGCTGCCAGCTTCGGCGAGGTCGCAAGGTCGAGCTCACCGACGATTGCCAGCACGACTTCGCTGTTGTTGCGATCGATTGCGATCGAGAATGGATGAGTCTCTTCGACGGCCGCCACCTGTTTCCCCTTTCACTCCGACGGTCCTAACGACCAACCTATCGCAGCGATGTTGAGTTCAGAAGTAGGAGCTGTTGCGGTGCCGCTAAGACGTCGCCGTAGCGTTTTCGGTGGTTCATTTCAGTGGCTCGTTTCTCAGTGCCCGGCCATCCAGGAGATCCAGTTCCGACAGTTGAAAGAGCAGCCGGGACACTCGCTGACGCTGGGTAGGATCGCGGCGCACATGTCCCAAGTCGATGATGCACGACCGGCTACGCGGATCCTCTTCGTCTGTCTCGGCAACATCTGTCGCTCACCGACGGCCGAGGCGGTGATGCGAGGGCTAGTCACCGAGTACCGGCTCGCCGGCGATTACGAGATCGACAGCGCCGGCACCGGCGATTGGCACGTCGGCCACCCGCCCGACGACCGTGCCGTTGGGGCCGCTGCCCAGCGCGGGCTTGCGCTTGAGGGGGTGGCGCGACAGGTCACCACAGCGGACTTCGAGCGCTTTGACCTGCTCGTCGCCATGGATCGCTCCAACCGCGCGGAGCTGCTGAGACTTGCGCCCGACGAGTCGGCACGTGAGCGAGTGTCGCTGCTTCGCGGGTTCGGCGGCGGCGGCGAGCTCGACGTGCCAGACCCCTACTACGGCGGTGTCGACGGCTTCGAGCAGGTACTCGACATCATCGAACGCTCCTGCGAAGCCCTGCTCGAGGAGACCCGAGCCCGGCACGTCGGGTGACGCCGCCGAGGGCCGTGAGAGACGCAGTCGAGGCGTTGCTTGGCGAGACGGTGGTGCAGGCGGCGCCGGTCGGGGGCGGCTCGATCAACGCTGCCTGGCGCTGCGAGCTACAAGCGGCCGGCTCCGTGTTCGTGAAGGCGCGCGAGGATGCTTCGGGGGCTGAGTTCGAGGCCGAGGCCGCTGGCCTGCGCTGGCTTGCCGATGGCGGCGCGCGCGTCCCGCGCGTGCTGGCGGCGTCGAAGTGCCCAGCGCTGATCGTGCTCGAATGGGTCGAGCCAAGCTCACCGACTGGAGACGGCGCGCAACGCCTCGGGTTCGAGCTGGCGCGGATGCACCGCGCCGGCGCGCCAGCGTTTGGCGCCCTGCCGCCCGGTTCGCCCGACTCGGTACTGAGGATCGGCTCGGTCGAGCTCGAACTTGTCGAGACGCCGACCTGGACCGACCTCTACGCGGAGCGGTTGCTGGCACCGCTGGCGCAGCGGGCACGCGACGCCGGGGCGCTGTCGCTCGACGACGCCAGTGCGATCGAAGCTGTCTGCGAGCGCCTCGAAGAGCTCGCTGGGCCACCAGAGCCGGTCGCGCGCCTGCACGGTGATCTTTGGAGCGGCAATGTCCTCGCCGCTATCGACGGACGGGCATGGTTGATCGATCCCGCTGCCTACGGCGGACATCGCGAGGTTGACCTGGCGATGCTGCGCTTGTTCGGATCGCCGTCACAAAGCCTCGTCGCGGCATACGACGAGGCCTACCCGCTGCAAGCAGACCACGAGGAAAGGGTCGAGCTGTGGCAGCTGTTGCCACTGCTCGTTCACGCGATTCTCTTCGCGGGCTCCTACGGCCCAGCGGCGGGCCGGGCCGCCCGCCGCTACCTGTGAACAGACCGATCCGGCGCTACTTCTCCTTCGGCCCTTCCTCGAGCAGCGAGCCCAGCTTCGCCTGCAGCGCGACCACGCGCTCGGAGGTCGGTGTGCGCGGTACCCACGGCAGAGACCATCTCGTCGATCAGCTGCTCGAGCTCGGCATTACGAGTTCTCGCCTTCGCCAGGCGCTTGTGCAGGCGTGCCTCGATCTCCTGCGCGCGCTCGCGCTCGAGACGATGTTCGGCTTCGGTCTCCTGCGACGACGCCGACGCGCCGTCGTCGCGCTCGCGCTCGAGTCGCTCGATCTGCTGTTCGGCAGCGAGCAGGCGCTCATTTGCTCCCTCGAGCTCTTCGATGCGGCTGAGTGAGTCCTTGAGCTTCGCGTTGAGCTGGTCGTTCTCCTCGCGCGCTTGGCCGAGCTCAACCGCGAGCTCGTTGAGCTCGCTGGCCGAACCGTTATCGACCGGCTGCGGCGACACAGGTTCGGCTACTTCGACCTCCGCCACGTCGGCGTCGGCCACTTCGACCTCCGCCACGTCGGCCTCGGCCGCTTCGACCTCTGCCACGTCGGCACCAACTACCACGGTCTCCGACTCGACAGGCGGCTGCGCCGGCGTGCCGAACGCGGCCTCGTACGCGCTCATCGGCTCGGGCAGCTCGAACGTCTGCGGTCCGGGGGGTGGGATCGATTCGACCGCTACGGGGTCGTCCTTGGCCATCTGGTCCATTTCCGGTACCTCCTTGAGTTCGTTTTCAACGTTTTCCGTCTCCTGCGTCTCCAATTCGGGCTCGAGCTCGACCACCGCGAAACGCGGGCGCTGGGGAAGTGTTTGCGCGAGCTCGATGATCCGGTCGCCGCTTGCGACAGTGGCGACGACATCGCTCTGCGCCATCGCCGCGATGTCGCTTATCGCTAGAGCGTCGAGTGGGTCGGCAAGGGCGACGATCAGGCCACCGTCGACGTCGAACGCAAGCGGCAGCGCCCGGTAGCGCATGGCTTCGTCGCGGCTGATCAGCTTCGCGGCGGACTCGTCGATTTCGAACTCGTCGAGATCGACGCATGGGAGGCCGTTGCGCTCGGCGATTGCCAGCGCGAGTTGCTTGTCGTCGATGGCGCCGCGCTCGACCAGGATCCGCTCGAAGAGCTTGCCCGGCTGACGCGCCTCGGTTACCGCGCCGTCGACATCCTCGCTGCTCGCAAACCCGAGCTCGACGATGACATCGCTGAGAAACCCTCCGCGCCCGCCCGGGTGCGAGGGCTGCGTGATCCCGCCTGCGCTCATCAACGTCGAGTTCGCACGCTCGGCGCTGAGGTCGAGTGTCATCCCAGCTCCGGTTGCCCCGAAAGCACTGGAGTCGCAGCCCGCTCGGCTGCCGTCGCCTCGGCCGATCCCAGCGCCTCGAGTGAGGACGGCGTTTCGATCAGCCGCTGAGAGCCGCTGGAGACGTGAAGATCAAATGCCCGGCCCTCGGTCGCGCGGCGCAGGCCATCGCAATATCGGCTGATCAGCGGCGAAACCCCGGACTCGTCGTCGCAGCCGATCATCACCACCCCCAGCGTCCACTCGTCGAGGCGGCCGACGTGGTCGGTGTTGCGAGCAACGCTGCTGAGAACCTCGGCCGCGTCCTTGATCGCCAGGTGCTTGAGCGCGGTGGCGCCATCGAGCTCGTCGCTGGTCATCTCGATGTGGATCGCAACAACCGTGGAGGGCACGGTGCCGCGGTGCGCGAGCTTCCACTCCCGGTCGAGCAGCTTCTCGAAGTTGGCGCGGTTACGAAGCGCGGTTTCCGGGTCGTACTGATCGCTGTCTCGCACTTGCTGTCGCAGAGTTCTCAGCTCGGCGCGGGCGCGGACGCGTTCCCACTCGCCTCCGAGCACGCGCGCCGCGACCAGGAGCATCATCCGATGCTCGGGGCCGTAGACATCCTCATCGGGTGAGATCGCCATCAGCACACCGGCGATGAGGCCGGCGTTGAGCTCGACTGGCACCGTGGCGAGGTTCTTGACCCCCGCGTTGCGGAGGAACGATCGCTCGACGCGGTCGCCGTCCAGCGGCATGATCATCCCTCTCTCGGTACCGGCGAAGTTGGGCCCACGAGAATCGAGGACGCGGCAGACATCAGCGTCGACGTCGACCTGATTGAGCACGATGCAGCCCGGAACCGAGGCAGCGAGAGCCGCAAGCGCGGCATCGGTGGCCTCAGCGAAGCTCTGAAAGCGGCGATCGACCAGGGGCAGGAGACTTTGCAGCGTGGGCGGGCTCACCTACCACTCATCGACCGCTGGGCGAAAGGGTTTAGTCCGGCGTGCCCAGATTCGGCGTGTCCACTAGTCCTCGACGAAGGTCTTGAGCTTCGCGGGCATGGTGTCGACCAGCTGTTTTCGCATCAGATCGACGAGCGGGCCGCGGATCACCATGCCCAGCATGCGGCCCGAGATCGACGGTCATCGAGTAGGTGGCGCGGGTCCGTTGGTCGCCAATATCCTCGAGTTTCCAGTTGCCGTCGACGGACTTTAGATCGCCCTCGCGCTGGGTCCACGCCAGGCCGGTGGGCTCGTCGTAGGAGAAGTCGAGCGTGGAGTTGAGCGTTCGCACCTTGGCGTCGGTCTCGGTGCGAACGAGAATCTGGTTGCCGTCGGGGTCGCGCTCGAGGCACTCGGCGACCTTGATCTCCGGCTGCCACTTGGGCGAGTTCTCGACATCCGCGGCGACCTCGAAGACGCGCTCGATCGGCGCGTCGATCTCGATGCTGGCTGAACCCTCGATGGCCACGGTCTCAGCCTAGCCTGCGTCCGGCCGGAGGATCGAGACGGTCGCCGAGGCGATTCATGCCGCGCTTGCGAGCAGCGGCGCCGGCGCCGGCGCGGTCGGTTTCGCGGTCGGCGGGGCGCTTGAGCTTGCCGTCGCGCAGCGTCGCGATGTCCTTGTAGCCGCGCAGCTCGTCGGCCGAGCCGAGCAGCGAAGCGCGCAGCGCCGGTCGAGTCTCGGCGATCGCAGCGTCGAGGACGCCCTCGAGCGAGCCGTGCTTTCGCAGCAGCTCGGCCGCGGTCTTCTCGCCGACGCCCTTGGCGCCGGGAATCCCGTCGGAGGGGTCGCCGCGCAGGGCGATGAAGTCGGGCACGAGCTCCGGACCAATTCCGTATTTGCTTTGCACCGCCTCGGGTCGACGACCTCGGCGCCCTTGCCGCCCGTCCTCGCATAGAGCACTGTGACCGACTTCGACGCGCACTGGAACATGTCGCGGTCGCCCGTGAAAAGCAGCGCCTTGCCGCCTGCCTCGGTCTCGAGCCGGGCGTAGGTGCCGAGCAGGTCGTCGGCCTCGAGCGTCTTGTGGCTGACGACCTCCCAGCCGAAGGCGCGAAAGAACTTAGGGCGCGTCGGCCCATTGGTGGACGAGGTCCTCGGGCATCTCGGGCCGGTCGGCGTGATAGCTCGAGAGCAGTTCGACGCGGTAGGCCGCCGCCTCGGCGCCGAAGCAGAGTGCGACCGCGCGCGGCTTATGCTCCTCGACCTCGCGCAGGATCAGGTTTGCGGTGCCGAGCAGGGCGTTGACCGGCTTGCCGTCGGCGCCCTTGATCGAGTCGGGCAGCGCGAAGAACGCTCGGTACAGAAGCGACGGTGCGTCGACTGCGAGCAAGGGGCCGGCCATCCGGCCTACGTTAGAAGACCCGCTGCATTCGGTTCAGCCAGCCGCGAGTGCGGTCGAGCATGAGGCTGACTCCTGCATCGATCCAGCAGCGACGCTCGGCGCTGACCCCGCCGGACTCGCGGCGCGGTGTGCGCTCGTCACTTAGGCGAGTGGCCCCGGACTGCGAGCATGCGCGCGTGAGTGCTGCCGAGCGCAAGCGAACGCAACTCGGCAGGGGAGAGCGAATCCGCCCCGGCATCTGGCGCCTGCGCCTGCCGCTGCCGTGGCCAGGCGTGCCGCACGTCAACGCCTTCGCGCTTGCCGCCGGCGACGGCATCGTGCTCGTCGACACCGGCGTCGGCTTCGCCGGCGGCCAGCGCCAGCTCGAGATCGCGATGGCGCAGGTCGGGCTCGAGCTCGGCGACGTGCGCCTGCTCGTTTGCACGCATTCGCACTCAGATCACTACGGCCTCGCCGCGCCGATCGTCGAGGCCGCTGGCTGCGAGCTGTGGATGCATCCGGCGTGGGAGCACATCCGTGCCCAGGCGGAGGATCCCGGCGGAACGCTCGAGCGCCGGATCGAGGTTGCCCGCCAAAGCGGAGTTCCGGCGAAGGCGCTGGAGCTATACGAGCGCTCGCGCCGCGGTGGGGACACGGGGGTCGAGCGCGTTATCGCCCCGGACCGGGAGCTCATCCCCGGAGTCCGGGTCGAGACCGACCACGGCGCCTGGGACGTTTATGAGACGCCCGGTCATGCGCCGTCTCACGTCGTCCTGCATCAGCGTGAGTCAGGCCTGATGCTCTCGGGTGACCACCTGCTCGGCCGAGTATCTGTCTTTTTCGACTACGGGCACACCCCCGATCCGGCGGGTGAGTTCCTCGCCAGCCTCGATACCGTGGCTGCGCTGGAGACCGACCTCTGCCTGGCCGGCCACGGGCGGCCATTTCGCGACGTCGCCGCCAAGATCGTCGCAAATCGTGAGCTCGTCGCCGAGCATCTCGAGCTCGTCCGCGAGGCGGTGGCTGGCGAGCCGCGGACCGCGTTCGAGGTCGTCAGCGCAATCGTCGGCGAGGACAACCTCAATCCGGGCACGGCGGCGTGGGGCCTGCAGGTGGCCCTCGCCTATCTCGATCATCTCCACGTTCTCGGCGAGGTCGAGCGGGTGGACGGCAGCGACCCGCAGCGCTGGCACAGCCGCTAGGCCGATCAAGCCTCCGACTGGGGCCCTGAGGCCCAATATCCGCCGAGACGTGTACCTTGCTGACTTTCTTTGTCAACAAAGTTAGGAAGGAAACGTGAAGCTGAACTACTCGCTCGCGATCGTGGCGGTCTCCGTCGCTGCGATGTTCGGGCTCGCTGCCTGTGGTGACGACGAAGATTCCGAGTCGTCAGAGGCTGAGAGCACGGCGCTCACCCAGGACGAACTGGTGTCGGAGGCGGACACGATCTGCACCGTGCACGCCAAGGCGATCGACAGTGGGGCCAAAGAGGCGTTTGCCGACGGCCAGACTCCCGTCGCGATCCGCGCTTTCGTCAAGGACACGGCGCTGCCGCAGTACTCCGCTCAGATTGGCCAGCACGACCAGCTCGAGCCACCTGAGGACGTCGCCTCCGATTGGGACGCGTTCATCGAAGCATCGACGGCTGCTCGCGACGCGCTCAAGGACGACCCCAACCTCGCCGTCGAGCCCGGCGGGTTCGACGACGTCAACGCTCAGGCCGAAGCATTGGGACTGAGCGAGGACTGCGTCGCCGGGCCCACCTGAGCACAGCGCTCGAAACGAGCGGCGGGCGCGGGCTTCAAACGGCCGCGCCCGCCGTTCGCTCGTGCCTGTCCTTGCGACACTTGCGCGATGGCGAAGCGCAAGCGCCGGCGGCCGCGCGATAAGGCCGCGACCGTCGAGTACTCCGACCCCGAGGGCAACGTGCTCAGCCTGCGTGAGTCGCTGAGCGGGCCGACGATCGCGAAGATCGCCGCCATCTCGGGAAAGGCGGCCGCCTCGGCTGACGACGTCTGGCACCGACGCAGCGAGCTGCTGTTCGAACGGCTCGTGGTTCGCTGGGAGATCGCCGACCTGCCTCTCGACGATCAGAAGCTGCTGATCGGGCGTTATCGCATGGCCGACGCTGCCACCCGCGACTGGGTGCGGCGCACGATCACGACTCACCTCGAGACGCACATCCCCGAGCTCGCCGAGTAGCTCTCGCGGGTCCGGATCGCGGCCGGCGAGTAGATTGCCTGGAGCATGAGCGGGGGATGGCTGCATAGGGGCGCGTCGGCGATGCGGATCGGCCTCGTAGCGCTGTTGTTGTCGCTGGCTCTCAGCGCAAGCTCGCAAGGCGCCGTCACCGTGCTCGACTCGGCCGGTCCGGGCCCCGAGCAGTTCGACAAGGTCTACATCAACAAGTTCGGGCCCAAGCGGGCCGAGCGGGTGCTTGTGCTGATGCCCGGGACGCAGGGTGGCGCCGGCGACTTCACATTGCTTGCGCGCGACCTGCTCAAGCGCGTCGACGACCTCCAGGTGTGGGCGATCGATCGTCGCAGCCAGGTGCTCGAGGACACGTCGATGTTCGCCAAGGCTCAGTCCGGCGAGGTGACGTTGCAGCAGATGTTCGACTATTACCTCGGCTGGACGACCAACGGCGGCACTCCCGCCGACCATTTCGACTTTCTCGACGTCGAGACCGTGCCGTTCGCCCGCGAGTGGGGCATGGAGGTTGCGCTCGAGGATGCCCGCAAGGCCGTTCGCGCCGCCGGCAAGGGCGGCCGCCAGGTCTACCTCGGAGGCCATTCGCTCGGCGCGTCGCTGACCGCCGCCTATGCGGCATGGGATTTCAACGGCAAGCCCGGCTTCGAGGACGTCGACGGCCTCGTGCTGATCGACGGCGGCCTGCTCGGCAGCTTCGACGCCTACGACCTGGCCCAGGCCCAGCAGCAGGTCGCCGACCTCGAAAGCAGCAACCCGTTCCTCGACCTGCTCGGCATCGGGATCGTCGATGCCACCGGGCTCTTTGCCGAGATCGGCGGCATGTACGCCCGTCTCGATCCACAGGGCAGCGCCGCGACGCTGCAGAACTTCCCCCTGCTTCCCGACAGCTTCAACCCGCCCGTGACCGTGACCAACCGCGGCTTGCTGGGGTACGCGTTCGACCGCGACACCTCGCCGGACTCGCTGCAGCTGCTGCATGTCAACGCCGGTGGCCTCGCCGAAGCGGGCGATCCCCGCGATTGGGTAGATGGCGGCGTCACTGCGGTTTCTCGGATCGCCGCCACCTTCGGCAACGAGCCGGCCAACGCAGTGGAGTGGTACTTCCCGAGGCGGCTTTCGATCGACACCAACGGCGCCAACCAGCTCAAGCAGAACGAGGTCGCGGACTTCCTCGGGTTGCGGCTGATGCACGCGAAGAAAATCGACGTGCCGATCTATGCGTTCCAGACCGATCTCACCGACGGTGGCGTCCTTCGGGGGGCGAAGGCACTCGTGAAGCGGGCACGAACGACGAAGCAGGAGTCGCTGCTCGTCCAGGGAGCGCCTCAGCAGAGCCACCTCGATCCGTTGACCGCGGCACCGAAGCAAAACGAGTTCTTGAAGACGTTGGTGGCGTTCCTCGAAAACGGGTAGCCCCTTGACGCCGACTGAGATCTTTAGTCTCAGGGTGGCCTTATTGCCCTAGCATTTTCGCCACGCGCCACCTTGGCGCGTCGCCACAGACGAAGGAGACCGCGCGCAGCGATGAGCGAGACAGCCCACTGGAACAAGGTGCTTGCGCCTTATACGAAGCCGAGTATGGGCCGCAGCATGCTCGACTTGGCGACTTCCGTCGTTCCCTATCTCGGCCTCACCGCGCTGCTGTACGCCCTCTACGGGGACATCCCGTGGTGGGCCCTGGGCCTGATCATGGTCCCAACCGGCGGCTTCATGCTGCGTACGTTCATCGTCTTTCACGACTGTGGCCATGGCTCGTTCATGCCGACCAAGGGGCAGAACCGATGGGTCGGCCGCTTCACCGCCCTGCTGGTCTGGCAGCCGTTCGAGAACTGGCGCTTCGACCACGCCGTGCATCACGGCACTGCCGGGGATCTCGATCGCCGCGGCCAGGGCGACGTGCCGACGCTGACCGTCGACGAGTACTACTCCAAGGGATTGAAGGGCCGCCTCGGCTACCGCCTTTTTCGCAACCCGCTGGTGATGTTCGGCATCGGCCCGATCTACTCGCTGATGGTCGCGCCGAGGCTGAGCCGAGCCGACAAGCGCGATCGGCTTCGCCACAGCATCTACCTGACCAACGTCGGCGTCATCGGTCTCGCCGTCGCCCAGTGCCTGCTGTTCGGGGTGACGACATGGTTGGTCGTGTCAATGATCCCGGGCTTTGTCGCCGCCGCCGCGGGCGTCTGGCTCTTCTACGTTCAACACCAGTTCGAGGACGTCTACTGGGAGAACACCGAGAAGTGGAGTTACTCCGAGGCAGCGCTCAGCGGCAGCTCCTATCTCAAGCTGCCGAAGCTGCTGCAGTTCTTTACCGGCAACATCGGGCTCCATCACGTCCATCACCTGAGCGCGAAGATTCCGAACTACAACCTGCAGCGCGCTCATGACGAGAACGAGGTCTTCCACCAGGTGCCGGTCCTCGGCCTGCGCGACAGCTTCCGCTGCATCCGCCTGAAGCTGATCGACCCCGACAGCGGCAGGCTTCTGACTTGGTCGCAGGCTCGGGCGCTGATGCGCAAACAAACCGCCGCCACGCGCCCGGTAACGCTCACCACCTGAGCGTCGACGACATCGAGGTGCGCGTGAGGCGCTGGTGCCGGAGCTCTCGTTTCTACGAGGGGTCTGACCGCACGCGGTTCGGCAATGGCTCGCCGGCGAGCCCGGCGATCAGGTTGTCGACGGCGCTCGAGGCCATGGCCTCGCGCGTCGCGTGCGTTGCCGAGCCGACGTGGGGAACGACGACCAGGTTCGGAGCGTCGAGCAACGGATCATCTGCCGGCAACGGCTCAGGATCGGTGACATCGAGCGCGGCGCCGGCGATCCAGCCCTCATGCAGGGCGGTCGCGAGCGCTGCCTGATCGACGATCGGACCACGGGCGGTGTTGATCAGATACGCGGTCGGCTTCATCGCTTCCAGCTCGGCCGTGGCGATAAGCCCACGCGTGTCGTCGTTGAGCGGCGAGTGGATCGAGACGAAGTCGGACTCGGCCAGTAGCTCGCGCAGGGAGTCGGGCTCGTCGCGCCCGGCGCGCAGGATGCGACAGCCAAATCCCGCCAGGCGATCGGCAACGGCCTCGCCGATTCGCCCTGCGCCGATGATCCCAACAGTGGTCGAATGCAGGTCTCGCCCGAGCATGAACTCGGGCTCCCACGCTTTCCAGCCACCGTCGCGCACGAGACGCTCGCCCTCGGGGAGGCGCCGCGAGACGGCAAGCATGAGCGCCACCGCGAGGTCGGCGGTCGAGTCGGTGAGCACGTCGGGGGTATGGCCGACCGGGATCTCGCGAGCGGTGGCTGCTTCGACGTCGATGTTGTCGACGCCCACGGCGTAGTTGGAGATCACGCGAAGCTTCGGCGCGGCTGCGATCAGCTCGGCGTCGATCGTGTCGGTCAGGGTTGCCAGCACTCCCTCGGCGTCGGCGACCGCGCGCAGCAGCTCCTCGCGTGGCGCCGCGTAGTCGTGAGGCCAGAGCTCGACAGCGTGGATGTCGCGCAGCCGATCGAGAGCCTCCCCCGGTAGATCTCGGGTGACAAAGCATCGAGCCATGGCCCGAAAGTATCGGTCGCGGGCGAGAGTGGACGCACGTCGGTCACACTCGTGGGATGAATCTGAAGCTGCTCGAGGACACACTCGCCGAGCGCGGCGAGCCCGGGTACCGGGCCGAGCAAGTGTGGGATTGGCTTGCAGGCGGGGCCAACTCCTACGACGAGATGACGAACTTGCCTCAGCCGCTGCGCGAGGCGCTCGCCGACGAGGTGCCGATCTCGTCGCTGACGGTGGCAGACACAGCGCACTCCGACGACGGCACCGAGAAAGCCCTGTTCAACACCAACGACGGGCGCCCGGTGGAGGCCGTGCTGATGCGCTACCGCGACGGGCGCCGTTCGTTGTGTCTTTCGAGCCAGTCAGGGTGCCCGCTGACCTGCACGTTCTGCGCCACGGGCGCCATGCGCTTCGGCCGGAATCTGACCGAGTCGGAGATCCTCGACCAGGCGCTTCACTTTCGGCGCTTCGAGGACGTCAACCACACGGTCTTCATGGGCATGGGCGAGCCGATGATGAACCTCGACGCTGTGCTCGCGGCCTGCCGGCGGTTACCAGACATCGGCATCGCCACGGCACACACGACGATCTCCACGGTCGGCTGGGTGCCCGGCATCGAGCGACTCGTGAGCGAAGGCCCGCGGGTTCGCCTTGCGTTTTCGCTACATGCGCCGACTGACGAGCTTCGCTCCGAGTTGATGGCGGTCAACGATCGCTACCCGCTCGCCGAGGTGCTCGAAGCATGTCTCGCCTGGCATCGGGCGCGCAACCGCCGTGTCTACATCGAATACCTGATGCTCGCCGGCGTCAACGACAGCGCTGAGCACGCAGGTCAACTCGCGCGCTTGCTCACCCCTCGCTCGGCATTCAAGGTGAACCTGATTCCCTACAACCCGACCGGTGGCCCGTATCAGGGGTCGAGCCCGGAGGCGATCGAGGCGTTTCGTGCCGCGTTGGCGCAGCGCAAGGTTCCCGCGACCGTCCGGCTCACGCGCGGGCGTGACATCGCCGCCGCCTGCGGACAGCTAGCGGCGACGGCGGCCGTCTGATCGCGAGCTACTCGTCGGAGTCGAGCAGCTCTTCGGCTTCGATCCCGCGGCCGGGCGGGACGCGCAGGGCGATATCGCCGCGTCCGAACTGATCGAGTGGCCAGTCGGCGGTGAGCACAGCCTCGAAGCCGCGGTCGCTCAGCGCCTGGCGAAAGGCGCGCGCGGTTTCGAGCTCGCCATAGTCAGCAACGATGTCCCAGTCGTCGTAGGCGGCGTCGCCGACGACGAGCTCGCCGAGGCCATCGCTGTGCTCCGGGGCGGCGGCGACGCGAAAGACGTCTGTGATCCGATCGAACAGGCCCACAGCTCCGAGCCTAGACTGCGCGGCAGATGAAGTGGAAGCGCAATAAGGCAAAAGGCCGCGACGTGATCGATGTCCGCGGCTCCTCCCCCTCGTCGGGCGGTGGCGGAGGCGGCCTTCAGATCCCCAGTGTCGCCGGCCTTGGCGGCGGCGCCGGGATCGTCGTCGTCATCGTCATCGTCGCGATCCAGGTGTTCGGAGGCGGCTCCTCCGGCGACAGCGGGTTTTCGATCGATGACGTCTTCTCCAACGGTCTGCAGGCGCCCGGGGTCGGCGAAGGCCAGGGGATTCCCGAGTCCGAGGATCCGCAGGCAGAGCTGGCGGACTTCTCCGACTATGTCGTCGCCGACGCCCAGGACGTGTGGACACAGATCTTCGACCAAGACGGCGAGTCCTATGAGCGCGCCAAGCTCGTCCTCTACGCCAATGCGGTGCGCACCGATGGCTGTGGCAGCGCAACCTCAGCCGTCGGCCCCTTCTACTGCCCTGCCGACCAGCGCGTCTATCTCGACCTCAGTTTCTACGAGGACATGCGCCGCCAACTTCAGGCGCCCGGCGACTTCGCCTGGGCGTACGTGATCGCGCACGAAATCGGCCACCACGTCCAGAACCTCAAGGGAACAAACGCCGAGGTCGCAAGCCTCGAGCGCTCCAACCCCGACGACGCCAACGAGCTCTCCGTCCGGATCGAGCTTCAGGCCGACTGCTACTCAGGCGTCTGGGCGAGCACAGTCTTCGCCGAGGGCGACCTCGAGCAGGGCGACCTCGACGAGGCCTTCACCGCCTCGGAGGCAGTCGGTGATGACCGCCTGCAGTCGCAGGCCGGTGGCGAGGTCGACTCCGACTCCTTCACCCACGGCACCTCCGAGCAAAGACGCTCGTGGTTCACCGAGGGCTATGAGTCGGGTGATCCCGCGGCGTGCGACACGTTCTCGGTGGAGGAGTTGTAGGGGCTCGGAGGCGACGCAACTGTCCACAGGTTGCGGAGGGTGAAATAGGATCGCGCAATGGGCTTCTTCTCCAATCGCCGCAAGCGTGAGAGCGCTGTTCCCGAATCGCCCGATCAGCCGGCGCTGGGCTCGTTTGCCAGCCCGGAGGGCCAGCCCGTGGTCGGCCGGCAGGTCGGTGGTGGCGAGCTTGCCGACTCGTTCGGCGAGGGCCTCGGAGCGATGGATGGGCTTGCGGTCCTGGCGCAGCTCGGGCCGATGATCCAGCAGGCGATGGCTCAGGGCAACGTCCAAGGCGAGGCGCAGACGCTCGACTTGCGGGGCACCGAGATCGGCGAAGAGATCCGCGAGATCATGAGCCAGCACGGAATCGAGCCTGGCGGCGCCACCGCCGAGGGCGTCGACGCGGATTCGCTAGCGGGGATGCAGCAGCAGATTCTTCAGGCACTCGCCAGGCACGGGCTCGACCCGAAGTAGGCGCGGCGAAGCGCTAGTCGCTGAGCTCGACGCGCTCGATCACCTGCGGCTCGACCGGCTTGTCGCCGGCGCCCGTGGGTGTCGCTTCGATCGCATCGACCGTGTCCATGCCGTCACTGACCTTGCCGAAGACGGTGTGCTTGCCGTCGAGCCAGGGCGCTGCGCCCGTGGTGACGATGAAGAATTGCGACCCGTTGGTATTCGGTCCGGCGTTGGCCATCGCCAGGGCGCCGCGTTCCACCTTGTTGTCGTTGAACTCGTCCTCGAACTGATAGCCGGGGCCACCGGTACCGGTGCCCTCAGGGCATCCGCCCTGGATCATGAAGTCGGTGATCACGCGGTGGAAGGTGAGCCCGTTGTAGAACCCGTCGGCCGCGAGCTTGCGGAAGTTCTCGACGGTCTTCGGCGCATCGTCGTCGAAGAACTCAACCTCGATCGCCCCGGCATTCGTATGAAGGGTGGCTGCTGACATTGGCGGGCAGCTTAGCGGCGCGGCCTCGGGCTCGGCGGATTAGCCTCCAAGGCGATGGAGAGAGATAGGCGCCGAACTGCGGCCCTTGCCTGGCTCGTCGCGCTCGCCTGCTTCGTCGTCCCGGGCGCTGCCCTGGCCGACTTCGGCGATGGCGACGCCGTGCCCGGCGAGAGCCCGCGGATCAACACCCCCAACGATCCCAGCTTCGACCGCTGCGAGGGCGACGACGAGGACACGCCCGCCGAACGCGAGTGCACGAGCTACTTCGAGGAGGACTTCCGCGCTCTTCGGCTTCAGTCCCGACAGTGCCACGATCGCGCCCTGGCGTGCACACGCCCGTACGCCGACTGCACGCAGCTCGACGCGCAGGGCCAGGCCGCGAACGTCGCCGCCGGCGATCCGGCGTGCTCGCAGATCGCCGGCATCCGCGCCGACACCGCCTGGAAGTACTCGACCGGCGATCCCGAGACCGTCGGTCGCGATCCTCGACACCGGGATCCGCTGGCAGGAGCCCGAGCTGGTCGACAAGGTCGCGCCTCAACCGCGCCGAGCTGCCGGCGCCGCAGACCGGGCCGCCGCGCGAGGCAGCCGACTGCGCTCGTTCACGGACCGACGACGCCAACGACGACGGCGCCTTCAACGTCCGCGACTACGCCGGCGACCCGCGGGTCGCGATCACGGCGGGCGACAGCGAGGCCGACGAGATCCTCGACGCCTCCGACCTGATCGCGACCTTCTCCGACGGCGGCGACGACGACGCCAACGGCTACGTCGACGACATCGCCGGCTGGGACTTCTTCGACGACGACAACGACCCCTTCGACGCCTCGAGCTGCTGCTCGGCCGACGGCCACGGCACCGACCGCGCCGCCGAGGCGGTCGCCGAGACCAACAACCGGCTCGGCGAGCCCCGGCATCTGCCCGAACTGCCAGGTGATGCCGCTGCGCGTCTGGGACACCTTCGTCGTCCCCGGCGACAACTTCGCGATGGGCGTCGCTCTACGCGACGCGACAACGGCGCCAGCGTCGTCGAGGGCGCGGTCGGCGGGCTCACCAACACGCAGTTCGCCCGCAGCGCCTTCACCTACGCCGACGAGCACGGGCGTGGCGCTGACGCTCGTCTCCAGCGACATCAACACCGCCAACCACAACTACCCGACCAACTACAACGAGGCGATCTACGTCGGCGGCTCGCTCCCCGACACGGCGCCGAACGAGACCTGCTCGGGGCCGGGCGGCGCTGCCCGGCTTCGGCGACCTCCCGGACGCCGCGCCGGAGGACTTCGCGGACGGCTGTCAGCAGTTCCTCGAGCTGCTCGGCGACATCAGCGGTTGTCCGGCCCAGCCCGCTCTGCGTCGCCCCCGGCCACGCAGCCGCTGACGACGAGCTTCTTTCGCAACTCGAACCTGACCCAGTACGGCGGCAAGGCCGACATCGTCCTGATGGGCGCGACCGGCTCGGCAGAACACCGGCCAGGCCTCGGGCGCCGCGGCGCTTGCTCGCCTCGTTCGGGCGCGAGGAGCTGGCGACGCCGCTTGATCGGGCAACGAGATCCGCCAGCTGCTGACGATGACCGCCGAGGACGTGCTGCCGACTCAACACCGGCGCGATCGGCGCAGCCCGACAAGGCGAACGACGGCTGGGACCCGCACTTCGGCTACGGCCGGGTGAACCTCGCCGGGGCGATGGCGCGGATCGCCGCCGATCGGATCCCGCCCGAGGCGCAGATCGACTCGCCCGACTGGTTCGCGCCGGTCAACGTCGACCGGCTGCCGGCGTCCGGGCTGGCGGTCACCGGACGCGTCGCGGCGCCGCACTCCGGCGCCGGCGTCGGCATCGACTGGGAGCTCGAGTACGCCTGCGGCGCAGGACGCGCTCGACTCGGAGTTCCATGCCGCTCGCCGGCGGCGACGGCACGGCCCGGTCGACGGCGGGCTGCTGGCGACGATCCCGAAGGCGCTGCTCGCCGACCTCGCTGACGACTCGACCCTGCGACGGCTGCGACGGCAGCGTCGCCAACGACGCCGGGCCGCCCGGCCGGCAGCGCCGCCGACGGCCCTGGCCCGCCGACCCCTACCCCGACCCCGACCCCGAGCGCCACGCCTTCCAGCTCCGGCTCACCGTCCACGAGCAGGGCGACACCGGCCAACATCGGCCGCTACCGCAAGACGATCTTCCCCTACGCCGACGACGGCAACCTCGCCGGCTGGCCGCGGCCGGTCGGCTCGGGCTCCGACCCGGCGAAGCTCGTCACCGGCTCCGGCGGCGAGACCTCGCCGCGCCTCTACGACGTCGACGGCGACAACGCGCTCGACGTGATCCAGGCGACCTCGAGCGGCGAGCTGCACGTGCTGCACGCCGACGGCACGCCGGTCGCGAGCTTCAACGGCGGCCAGCCGGTGACCACCGACCCGCTACGCGCTCGCGCCGAACCAGCCGGTCCCGGCCGGGCTCGACGACGCCGCACGAGTCGCTGCGGGTGCCGGCGATCGGCGACGTCGACGGCGACCGCGAGGCCGAGATCGTCGCCACCGCCGGCGAGCACGTCTACGTCTGGGCGCTCGACGGCGACGCGCGAGCTGCAAGATCCGCGCTCGACCCGGCGCTCTCGGAGCCGTGCAAGGCCGGCGCTGCCGCGAAGCCCTGCTTCGACGCCGGCGAGCGGGCGATCACCTCGCGAGAACCACATCAAGCGCGGCTTCTTCGGCTCGCCGGCGCTCGCCGACCTCGACGGCGACGGCGTCCTCGACATCGTCGCCACCGCGCTCGACCAGCACCTCTACGCGTTCTCGGGCGCCGACGGCGACGACCTGCCCGGCTTCCCGGTGAAGCTCGCCAGCGACGGCGCCGACGGCGCCGAGATCGTCACCACGCCGGCGATCGCCGACCTCGACGGCGACGGCGCCAACGGCCCCGAGGTCGATCGTCGCCACCAACGAGGTGATCCCCGGCGAGCCCGAGCCTTCCCGGGCACGATCTTCGAGCTCATCAACGCCTTCCTCGGCTCGGCGACCGGCTCGAACCCGGTCTACGCGGTCCACGGCGACGGCGCCGATCGTCGACGGCTGGCCGGTCGACGGTCGGCGTCGCCGCCGGCGACCTGCTGCCGCTCGTGCTGCCCGGCCACGACGCGGCGGTGCTCGACGCCGACGGCGACGGCGACGACGAGGTCTCGGTCTCGGCCGCGACCTCGCTCTCGGGCCAGGGCGGCGCCGGCTCGTCGACGGCGACGGCGACGACCGATCACCACCTACGACGAACGCGCGCCGCGCGACTCGCTCCGACCAGGGCCCGATCCTCAACCTCGCCGACTACCAGTCGATCGGCGACATCGCTCGGCACCGACGACCCCGCCGTGTTCAAGGGCGGGCTGACGCTGAACGGGGTCGCCAACCTGCTCGCCGTCAACCAGAACCTCCCGTTCAGCCACGTCGAGCAGGCCTGGGACCCGACGCCGACGCGGCGCCGGCCGCGTCGCGCCCGGCTACCCGCGCGCGACCGACGACTTCCAGCTCGTCTCGCAGGCGGCGATCGCCCGCGTCGGCGGACGGGCGCCGCGCGCCAGGCGCTGGTCGGCACCGGCCTCTACAACCTGCACGCCTACGGGCCCGACGGGCGTCGAGCCCGCGCGGCTGGCCGAAGTTCACCGGCGGCTGGATGCAGGCGACGCCCGCGGTCGGCGACGCCGACGGCGACGGCGACCTCGACGTGACGACGCTGACCCGCGAGGGCTGGTCGTTCCTCTGGGAGCACCGCGCGCGTCGACGCCTGCGCCGACTCCAACGACGAGTGGTGGACCTTCCACCACGACGAGCACTCGACCGCCAACTACGGCACCGACGGCCGCCCGCCGGGCACCGTCCGCGATCCGCTCGCCGCCGCGGCGCAGCCGGCGACGGTCGAGCCTGCGCTGGACCGCGCCCGGCGACGACTGGCTCTGCGGCAAGGCCGACCGCTACCGGGTGCTCGTCGCGACGCGCCCGATCGACGCGCCCGGCGACGGCAGCCTGGTCGCGCGAGAGCGACGCCGGCCGCCGCCGCCGGCGAGCGCCGAGGCGATCACGCTGACCGCGGCCGAGGTCGGCCGGCGCGACCCACGTCGCCGTCCTCTACCGCGACGAGGCCGGCAACTGGGGCCTGCTCGCAGCGCGCCGATCCCGCCGCCGGCGGCGGCGGCGGCGGCGACGACGCCGGCGGACGGGTCGGCGGCGACGACAGCTGCCGCACGGCGGCCCGCGCGACAGCGGCGCCGCTGCCGCTGGGCCTCGACGGCGGCGGCGGCGGCGGCGGCGGCTCCGGCGGCGATCGCCGGCCGCCGGGGCGCCGGGACCGTGCTCGAACGGGATCGACGGCAGCGCCGAGCGCGACAAGCTCACGGGCACCTCGGGCTCGGATCGCATCCGCGGCCGCGGCGGCGACGACCGGCTCAAGGGCGGCGGCGGCGACGACTGCATCGCCGGCCAGGGCGGCGCCGACCGCATCGCCGGCGGCTCGGGCGCCGACGTGCTCAAGGGCGGCCGCGGCAAGGACCGCCTCCGCGGCGGCGCCGGCGACGACACGATCCGCGCCCGCCGCGGCGCCCGCGACCGCGATCAACTGCGGCCGCGGCGACGACGTCGCGATCGTCAACGCAGCGCAAGGACCGGGTCGAGAAACTGCGAGCGGGTGACGGCGCGGTGAGGCGGCTGGTCGTTGTCTGCGGCGCGGTGCGCGCTGCTGTCGTCGGCGACGCCGGCGTTCGCCGAGTTCCCGTTCGCGCCCCAAGGCAACGATCCCGACGACTACACGGATCTCTACGTCACCGACGAGGAGCCCGAACGACGTCGGCGACGCGACGCCGATCCGCCCCGCCGACAACGGCGGCGGCGAGTACTGGAAGTACTCGGCCTCACCGGAGCCAATCGGCCAGAACGCGATCAACGACAACCGCCCGACCGAGCTCGGCGGCGTCCGCGGCGCCTCGCTGTTCGACTTCGACGAGTCGCTCGACTGGGCCTGGCAGGTGACCACCGGCCGTCCCGACGTGACGATCGCGATGCTCGACTCCGGGATCAAGTGGAACGACGCCGGCGCGATGAACGACCTGCGCTTCAAGACCCGGATCAACCGCGGCGAGGCGCCCGTGCCGCTGCACCGACCGCGCCAACGCGGACGCGCTCGTCGCCGGCGAGGACTGCGCCAGCTACGCCGACGCCTACGACGCCAACGGCGACGGCGTCTTCAACCTGCGCGACTACGCCTGCGACTCGCGCGTCAACGTCACCGACCCGCGGCGCGTCGGGCCGGCCGGGATGCTGACGCCGCAGGACGTCCTGATCGCCTTCTCCAGCGGCTCGCCGGACGATCGCCGGCGGCGGACGACGACGGCAACGGCTACGTCGACGACATGGTCGGCTGGGACTTCCTCGACGACGACAACGACCCCTTCGACGACGTCCACTACGGCCACGGCACCGGCGAGGCCGAGGGCTCGAGCGGCGAGGCCGACAACGGCTCGCACGCTCGGCTCCTGCCCGAACTGCATGGTGATCCACATGCGGGTCGGCGACAGCTTCATCGCCGACGTCAACCGCTTCGCCGCGGCGGTCATCTACGCGGTCGACAACGGCGTCCTCGTCGTCCAGTCGGCGCTCGGCACGCTCAACAACTCGAGCCTCGCCCGCGACGCGGTCGACTACGCCTACGACCACGGCGTCGACCGTCGTCGTCTCCGCCGCCGACGAGGCCGCCCAGCACAACAACCAGCCCTACCTGCCGAAGACGATCCTCGTCAACTCGGTCACCCGACGCGACCTCGACGACGGCGCGCCCGAGGCGACCAGTCCTACCTCGCCTTCAACGGCTGCACCAACTTCAACGCCAAGATCACGCTCGCGATCCCGTCGACGAGCTGCTCCTCCGACGCGGTCGGCGTCGGCTCCGGCCTCGCCGGGATCGTCGATCAGCGCCGCGCTCAACGCGCACGAGCAGGGCGCGCTGGACGCCGCATCCCGACCTGCGTGCGGGCGGTCGACGGTCCGATCCGGCACCCCGGCCTCGACCCGTGCGTGATCACGCCGAACGAGGTCCGCCAGCTGATGGCCTCGGGACCGATCGACGGCGCAGGCGATGCCCGACGACGTCAACTTCGCCTCGCCGGCCGGCGGCCCGGAGCCCTCGTGCACGCCGGCGCCGCTGCCCGGCTGCACCCATCCCTACGGGGCGCCCGGAACCGCAACGGCGCCGTCCAGTCGCGCGGTCGACGCCAACCGCGCCGCCGCTGCCGGGGCCGATCACCGCCCTGCGCAGCTATCCGGCGCGCGCGGCCACGACCAGTTCTACGGCTACGGCCGCGTCAACATCAACCGCAGCGTCCGCGCCCTGCTCGCCGAGCCCGACCCCGGCGCGACGTTCGAGTCGCGAGATCCCGCCCGAGGCCGAGATCGCGCTCGCCGACGTGGAACGAGCAGCTCGACCCCGGCGCAGGCGACGTTCGACGTCACCGGCGAGGTCTGGGCGCGCGGGCTCCGCCTACACCTGCCAGGTGCTGGTCGCGCCCGGCCACTACCCCGAACAACGACTTGGCGCCGGACGGGCGACTTCGCGCCGGTCGACGCCGGCGGCGGTGCCTGCGACGGGATCGACCGCACTCGCCGCTGCTCGACGGCAAGCTCGCCGAGATCGACGTCGCCGCGCTCGAGGCGCAGTTCCCGCCGGCGACCGAACTTCACCGGCCCCGAGCCGGTGCCGACGCCGGCCAACGGCAACGGCCGGCCGAACTCCGAGACGCCGCGGCTTCGTCGTCAAGGTCGTCGTCACCCGCCCCGGCGCGGCGGCCACGCCGACGATGACCGGCGAGGACCAGCGCGCCGCCTACCTGCACCGCGACCAGGACATGCTCGCCGACTTCCCGCGCGCGATCGGGCTCGGCGGGGCGACCGCCAGGTACGGAATCCCGACCGGCGACGTCGAGTCCTCGCCCGCGTTCGCCGACCTCGACGGCGACAACCGCAACGAGCTCATCTTCGCCGGCTCCGACGGCTTCGTGCACGCGATGCGCCCGGACGGCACCGAGCTGCCCGGCTGGCCGGTGCGCGGCGACGTGCCCGGCTTCGTCGCCGGCCACACCGCGACGCGCGCGCCTATCGACGAGCGGCGAGGTCTCGACCGAACCTCGGCGGCGCGATGCTCTCCTCGGTCGCGGTCGGCGACGCCGAACCGCGACGGCGTCCCCGAGGTCTACGTCGCCGACCTCGAGGGCAAGCTCTACGGCTGGAACGCCGAGGGCGAGCGGATCTTCACCGAGGAGACGAACATCGCCTTCTCCGGCAAGCCGCTGGCGCCGTTCGAGAACGTCCGCTACGAGCCGCGGCCCGGAGTCGCAGTTCCGCCGCACCCAGCACGGCTTCATCGCCTCGCCGGTGCTCGCCGACCTCGACGCAACGACGGCGGCGGCTCGAGATCGTCGCCGCGGCGATGGACCGCCACGTCTACGCCTGGAATGCCGAGGACTCCAACCCGACGCGCCCGGCGGCGCGAGCCAGGTCGACGGCTTCCCGATGCTGGTCGTCGATCCGGCCAAGGTCGCCTCGGTCGACGCCGACCACGCACGCGATCACCTTCACGCCCGACGCCGGCTCGGACCAGCAGGGCGCGATCATCGACACCCCGGCCGTCGGCGACCTCGACGACGACGACACGACCGGCGAGAACGAGACGCCCGAGATCGTCGTCGGCACCAACGAGGAGTACGACGAGCCGCTCAACGCCGCCAACGTCACCACCGCGACGCTTCCCGCCGATCGGCGCAGAGCGGGCTTGATCGAGCCCCGGCAACTCGCGGCTCTACGCGCTCGACGGCGACCGGCGACACCGACGGCGACCCGCTGCTCGACGGCGACGACCCTGCGGCCCGGCTGGCCGTTCGCGGCTCGGCATCGTCACTCACCGGCCTGCTGCCGGTCGTCGGCGAGGGGGTCACCGGCAACCCGGTCATCGGCCCGGTCGACCTGCCCGCTCGGGCGACGACGCCGGCCCCAACATCGGCGCCGTCGCCAACAACGGCCCCGCCTACATCCTCAACGCGGACGCGCAGCTCCTGCTACGGCGACGGACCGTCGGCGCCGACAACGCGCTCGCAGTCCGACTTCTCGGCGAGCCCGCCCAGGTCGACCACCCGGTGCTGCCGGCCGTCGGCCACCCGGCCTTCGGCGCCCTCGGCGCCGACGGCGAGCTCTCGCTTCCTCGACGCCGGCGGCCGGGCTGATCCGCGCGCGCTCGACCTGGCCCTGCCCGAGTACCAGCCGACCGGCCAGGACTTCCTCGCCGGTCTGGAACACCGGCCACCGGCCAGTTCCGGCCCGGCTTCCCGGCGACCGTCAACGACCTCCAGTTCCTCACCGGCCCCTCGGTCGCCGACATCGACGGCGCTGCCGGGCGAGGAGATCGTCGAGGGCACCGCGAGCAAGGACCTGGTCGCGTCTCAACGCCGCCGGGCTGCCGGTCGACCCGACGCGCTGGCCGAAGGTGACGACCGACTGGACCGTCGCCAACGCCGCTGATCGGCACGCTTCGGCACGCTCGACACCGACGCCGGCGCGCGCAAGGTCGTGGTCGCGGCGACCCGCTCGGGCTACCTCAACGCCTACGCGACCGAGCGCGCCGGCCTGCTCGCCCTCGTCCTGGCCGCGCTTTCACCACGACAACGCCAACTCCGGCGACTACAGCCGCGACGCGGTGCTGCCCGGGCGCCCGTTCGACGCCACGGTCGCCGGCTCGACGCTGCGCTTCACGGCGCCCGGCGACGACCTGCTCTGCGGCACGGCCGACCGACTACGAGATCGTGACCTCGGACGCAGCCGATCGACGAGTCGAACTTCGACGCCGCCGACGCCGCTCGCCGGGCGCGCCGGCGCCCGGCAGCCGGCCGGCGACGCGCGCAGTCCTACGCGATCCCGGCCGCGCGCGCAGCGCTACGTCGCGTCCGCGCCGTCGACGAGCAGGGCAACGTCGGCCGGCCGGCCGTCGTCGACCTCGGCGCTGGGCCTCCGCCGGGCGCCGGCGACGACGGCGGACCGGACGGCGGCGGCGGCGGCGTCGAGTCGGCGGCGACGGCGGTGGCTCCGACCAGTCGGCCCGGCGGCGCCTGCGCGAACGCGATCGCCGGCACCCCGGCCGACGACAAGCTCAACGGCACCGACGGCGCCGACCGCATCCGCGGCCACGGCGGCAACGACCGGCTCAACGGCGCGCGGCGGCGACGACTGCGTCTCGGGCCAGGGCGGCGCCGACCGTCTCTCCGGCGGCTCGGGCGCCGACCAGCTCAAGGGCGGCCGCGGCAAGGACCGGCTCGCGCGGCGGCGCGGGCGACGACACGATCCGCGCCCGCCGCGGCGCCCGCGACCGGATCAACTGCGGCCCGGCGACGACATCGTCGTTCGTCGAGCGCAAGCGCGACCGCGTCGCGCAGACTGCGAGAGTCGCTCGCGTTAGCGCCGCCCGTCAGCCAGGCGACCGGGTTCTCGACCATCATCGTCCGCTCCTGCTCGTCGGTCAGCCCGGCCTCGCGCAGCTCGGGCAGCACCTGCTCGGGGACGATCTTGATGTTCCAGTCCTTCGACCATCCCGGCGCCGAGCATCTGCTCGATCGGCTCGGCGCGGGAACCAGTCGATCGTCGCGCACGAGTCGGCCGAGAGGAAGATGCGCTCGGCGTAGCCGCGCTCGAGCAGCGCGAGCGCGGTCGCCTGGCGCTGCTCGAACGGCAGGTACATCTCGAGCCCGTAGCGGTCGAGGCCCGATGAAGACGCCGGTCTCGAGCACGCGCTCGATGTAGTCGAGGTCGTCGGTGTCGCCGCAGTGCGCGATCTGGACCTGCGCGGGATCGACGCCCTCCTCCGCGAAGATCTCGATCTGGCGCGGGCCGGTCTCGCTCGCCGGGCCGCGAGTGGGCCATGATCGGCGCTGCCCGTGCGCACGCTGGCGCGGGCCGCCGCGCGGTGGACCTTCTCGACGTTCTCGGTCACCCCGGGCTCGTCGGCGGCGCACTTGATGAACGCGGCCTTGATCTCGGTGCCCTGGATGCCCTGCTCGATGTCGTGCGACGAAGAGCTCGGCGATCTGGTCGGCGTCGCGCTGACGAAGAACGTCGGCAGGTGGTCGTAGGTGTAGATGCCGGTGCAGGGGACGACCTGCAGCCCGGTCTGGCCTCGGAGACGCGGCGCATGAAGCTCGACGTCGCGGCCGAGGAACATCGCGCTCGGATCGCAGATCGAGTCGATCCCGAGGGCGACGGCGCTGTTCGCGGCTTCGAGAGCTACGTCCTCGTCCTCGCCTGGTCCGACCGCGTACGGCGGGTCCTCCTTCGACGGTGCCGACGTGTGGGCCACTGATCGTGCACGGCCTCGTCGCGCGTACGCAGGTGCTCGTGGATCAGCGTCGTCCCGAGCTCGCCCGCGTCGATCGCTCCGGTGACGGTCTCGATCGTCGCCATCGGCGCGGACTATATGTGTTGCGAGTGCTTCTAGAGCAGGCGGATCGAGGCGATCACCATCGACGCCAGCAGGCAGGCGATCAGGATCACCATCATCACTTTCCAGCTCGTCGGCATCGTCTTTGCTTCCTTAGGCGTGGGGGGTCGGGGGCGATAGTACGTCTCGGCGGCGCTCGGGCTCGCGATACTGCGCGCATGACCAGCGATCAAGACTTTGCCGATGTCCAGTTCATGCGCGTCGCGCTCGCCGAGGCGCAGCGCGCCGGCGCCGACGGCGATGTCCCGATCGGCGCGGTGGTCGCCCGCGGCGACGAGCTGATCGCGGCCGGTCGCAACGAACGCGAGCTCCGCCGCGATCCCACCGCCCACGCGGAGATCGTCGCCCTGCAGGCGGCTGCGGCCAGCCTCGGCGGCTGGCGGATCCCGGACTCGACTTTGTATGTGACGCTCGAGCCCTGCGCGATGTGCGCCGGCGCGATCGTCCTCGCGCGAGTGCCGCGCGTTGTCTACGCCGCGGCCGATCCGAAAGCGGGTGCCGCCGGCAGCGTCCTCGACGTGCTCGGCGAGCCCAAGCTCAACCACCGCCCCGAGGTCGTTGCGGGAGTGATGGCCGCAGAGGCATCTGAGCTCCTGCGCGCGTTCTTCGCCGAGCGCCGCTGATCGCGGCAACCGGGGTATCTTCCGGCTAGGGACAGGTGACCGAGTGGCTTAAGGTGCGCGACTGGAAATCGTGTGGGCGGTGAAAGCTGCCTCGTGGGTTCGAATCCCACCCTGTCCGTCAGGCCGGTACGGGCACATCGGGCAAGCGTTCGAGAGCATCCTGCATCTCTGACTCGCTGAACTCGAGATCTGTGAGCTTGCCGTTGAGGTGGGCGTCGTAGGCCGACATGTCGAAGTGGCCGTGGCCGCAGAGGTTGACCAAGATGACTCGTTCGTCGCCTGCCTGCTTTGCCTGCTCGGCTTCGTCGAAGGCGGCGCGTAGCGCGTGTGACGGCTCGGGAGCCGGAATGATCCCCTCGGTGCGGGCGAACGTCAGTGCGGCGTCGAAGGCAGCGGTCTGGTGGACCGCGGTCGCTTCGATTACTCCCTCCTTGACCAGCCCGCAGACCATCGGGGAATCGCCGTGGTAGCGCAAGCCGCCGGCGTGGACGGGCGGCGGCACGAAGTCGTGGCCTAGCGTGTACATCGGCATCAGCGGCGTCAGCCCGACGGTGTCGCCGAAGTCATAGCGGTAGACCCCGCGGGTCAGCGTCGGGCAGGCGGCCGGCTCGGCCGCGACGAAGCGCGTCTTCTTGCCCGCGCGCAGGTTCTCGCGAATGAAGGGAAAGGCAACGCCGGCGAAGTTCGAGCCGCCGCCGACACAACCGACGACGACATCCGGGTACTCGCCTGCCATCTCGAGCTGCGCGATCGCCTCCTGGCCGATCACCGTCTGATGCAGGCAGACGTGGTTGAGGACCGAGCCGAGTGAGTAGTTCGTGTCGTCGTTCTGAGCCGCGATCTCGACCGCTTCGGAGATCGCGATGCCGAGGCTGCCGGAGGTGTGCTCGGCCTGCGAGCGCCCGGCCTCGGTCTCATCCGAAGGGCTGCGAGTGACGCTCGCGCCCCAGGTCTCGATCATCGAACGGCGAAACGGCTTCTGGTCGTAGGAGACGCCGACCATGAACACACGGCATTCGAGGCCGAACATGCTGCAGGCGAAGGCCAGCGCCGCACCCCATTGACCGGCGCCAGTCTCGGTCGAGAGCTTCGCAATCCCAGCCTCGCGGTTGTAGTAGGCCTGGGGGACAGCGGTGTTGGTCTTATGCGAGCCCGCCGGCGAAACGCCCTCGTACTTGTAGTAGATGTGCGCTGGCGTATCGAGCGCCCGCTCGAGACGCCGGGCGCGCAGCAGCGGCGTCGGTCGCCACAGCTTGTAGACGTCGCGAACCTCGTCGGGAATCTCGATCTCGGGCTCGGCCGAGACCTCCTGCTCGATCAAGGCCATCGGAAAGATCGGCGTCAGATCTTCGGGGCCGAGCGGCTCCTTCGTGCCTGGATGCAGCGGCGGCAGCGGCTCACCTGGGAGGTCCGGCAGCAGATTCGTCCAGTGCGTCGGGATCTGCGATTCGGGCAGGATGAACTTCGTTTCCTCGCTGGCGCTCAACGCGGCTCCTCTCTCGGTGGTGGGCGGCGATTGTATGCCCGCCGCCGAGGACGGGTTTCCTCGAGCGAATGAAGCATTGACGCCACCCTGGCGTGGTCAATGCTTCACGCGTCGCCGCCGGCTCGCCTCGCTAGCCTTGGCGCCCGTCACCTGGAGGGGTGGCAGAGCGGTTGAATGCGGCGGTCTCGAAAACCGTTATAGGCGTTTTCTCGTCTATCGAGGGTTCGAATCCCTCCCCCTCCGTTAGCGAGTAGGAAGCGCCTGGAATGCCGACAGCGGCTCGCGTTGTTGACACCGCTGCGGCGCAGCGATTAGAAAGTAGGCCGCATGTCCGCAGCCGTTCTCTACATGTCAATGTCGCTCGACGGTTTCATCGCCGGGCCGAATGAGCGACCGGATAACGGGCTCGGCGACGGCGGCGACCGCCTGCACGAATGGTTCCTCACCGATGCCGACGCCGGCCACAAGGAAGCGGCCGGCCGCCTGGGCGGCGTCAACGGCCAGGTCGTCGACGAGTTCATGGCCACCGGGGCGGTTGTTGCCGGCCGTGGGACCTTTGAGCCGGCGGGCGGCTGGGGCGGCGATCACCACGACGGCGTGCCGATCTTCATCCTCAGCCGCCACGAGCCCGGGATCGATATACGGCAGTGGCCGCTGGTCACCTACGTGTCCGACGTGGAAACCGCGATCACCGGGGCGAAGCAGGCCGCGGGCGACAAGAACGTCCTCGTCCACGGCGCTGCAACTGCGCAGCTCGCACTCGCTGCCGGCCTACTGGACGAGCTCGAGATCAGTCTCATCCCGGTGCTCTTCGGCCAAGGGCGCCGTTTGTTCGAGGGCCTCGCTCCCGAGCAGATCGAGCTCGAGCGCACTCGGGTCCTCGAGGGGGATGGCGTGACCCACCTGCACTACCGAGTCCGGCGATAAGCGCCCCTAGACTCGGCGCGGTGAGCGAGCAGCTGACGCAGTACTACACCGCGACGAGCCTCGACGGCTTCATCGCCGACCCCGAGCACTCGCTCGAGTGGCTGTTCATTCGCGAGCAAGAGAAAAACGGGCCGTTGAACTACGACGACTTCATCGCCGACGTTGGGGCGATGGCGATGGGGTCGACCACGTACGAATGGATCCTCGATCACGAGTTCGCGGGCAAGGATGTGGCGGAGTGGAAGTGGCCCTACGAGATCCCCGGCTGGGTCTTCACCCAGCGCGAGCTACCCGTGGTCCCGGCTGCACCGATCGAGTTCACCAGCGCGGAGGTCGCGACCGTTCACGCGCAGATGGCGAGTGCGGCCGGCGAGCGCAACGTGTGGATCGTCGGCGGGGGAGACCTGGCCGGTCAGTTTGCCGACGCGGGTCTGCTTGATCAGGTCATCGTCTACATCGCGCCAGTGACGCTGGGCGGGGGCGCACCGCTGTTGCCGCGCCGGATCGAGCTGCGACTGGACGAGCTCGGTCGCAACGTCGACTTCGCCTGCGCCAAGTACACCGTGGTGGGTCCGAGCGAAGTCGATGACTGACCGGATAGCGCGAGCGCTAACCCTCGCGCTCCTTTGCGCTCTTGGCTTGACGGCGTGTGGAGACGACTCCAGCGCAGGCACCTCCGGGCCGAGCCCCCCGAAGCAGGACCGGATCGTCGCCGTGCGCTTCTTTCAGGACGGCCTGCCGACGATCGCGGGTGAGAACGCGAGGTCGGCAGGTGATGCGATCGCGAGCCTGAGGCCGACATGGGTGTCGAGCCTGATCCGCTTCTCCTCAACGGCAAACGTCGGCGCCGATGAGATCTCGGCTTGGAACACGATCCGCGAGATCGTTCGCAAACAGGTGCCCGACGCGCAGTTCGATCTCGAGCTCAACGCGCTCGAATACAAGACCGCAGACGACGTCATTTCGATGATGCGGGAGCTGCGGGGGAAATTCGACAACGAGGGCTGGTTCTTCGACTTCTACACCCCCGCTTACGCGAAGAACCCGGCGGTAGTCAAAGCGGCGATCTCCGAAGCCCACGAAAACGGCGAGTGGATCGGCGGCAACGCGTTCGGTCTCAGCAAGGACCCAAAGGTGCCGCCCGGGTCGGACTTCATCGCCGTGCAGGATTTCGGCTTCGAGATCGACCTCGCCGCCGTTCGTGCTTTGGCCAGGCAGGTACCTACGGCCTTTCACCTCGGCAACAGCCCGGGGCAAGCGCGCAGCGACGGATGTCGCTTCATCAATGAACTGACAACCACCGAACGCGTCGCCTACGTCAGCAAGCGCGCGAAACAGCAGGCGGCCAACGACTATCGCTTTGCCTATCCCCTGTTCTTTCCCGAATGCGACGCGCCGGGCGGGCCCGCCTCCTACAACGCCCTCGAAGACCCACCGATGACGAAAACGCTCAAGCAGCTGCTGGGCAAGTACGACTAGCGACCGAAGAGCGCGATCATCGCCCGCTGCATGAACTGCGGCGGGAACGCCATGACTACGTCGGCACGGTGTGCTTCGAGGAACTTTGCGGCCCAGCGCGCACCGCGCAGGCTCTTGGGAATGCCGCCCTTCATGAACAGGCCCTCGCGGGCTGCCGCGGCGCTGTCGGTGAGGAAGTTCTCCAGCCCGAGTGCGGGGGAGGCGAAACAGCGAAGGTGTGCCTCGGTATCGGCGATCGCCCTCAGCGCGTGCATGGTGCGCGGCTCGACGACGATCTCGCCGTCGGCGGGTCTGAGCACCCTCTTCTCCTTGCCGAGTTGGAAGCGGACCTCGCCTTCGATAACCGACCAGCGCTCCTGCTGATGTGGGTGCATGTGCGCGGGCAATCCGCCGCCGGGCTCGAGCCACGTCTCGACGACCATGTCCTCGCCTTCGCGATGAAACAGATAGCGAGCGCGGTGCACCGGGTCACGGGTGGCTTCGGTCATGGCGTCCTTTCGAGCTCAGATGGTGGTTACTGGCGAGTAACATTTCTATCATAAGTTACTCTTCGGTAACCATGGGTGGTTCGACCCCGACACCGTCGCCTGCGCCCGCACGGATGTCCGCGCCGGATCGCCGTGCCCAGATCATGCTCACCGCGGGCCCGATCTTCGGCAAGAGCGGCTTTGCGGGCGCGCGGCTGGACGACATCGCCGCTGCAGCCGGGGTAACCAAGCCGATTCTCTATCGCCATTTCGACTCGAAGAAGCACCTCTATATCGCCTTGCTCGAAAAGCACGAGTCGGACCTGCCGAGTTTCCTCGTGCATGCCGATGAGCTGGCTCCAAGCGCCGAGATCGAGACGGTTTTGCGGGCCGTCCTCGAGCACTGGTTCGACTACGTTCGCGCCAACCAGCATTCCTGGCTGATGCTCTTTCGCGACAGCTCCGGCGACAGCGAGATTCGCCAGCTGCGCGTCCGGGTCAGCGCGCGCGCCCGCGAGGTGCTTGGCGGGTTCATCGCCACGCGTCGCCGCTCGCGGCTGGCTGCCGGGGAAGTCGTGCCCACTGCTGAGTTGCTCGTCAGCGGGCTTGCCGGACTGGCGCTGTGGTGGATCGACCATCCCGAGGTCGCAAAGGATGTCGTCATCGACATCGCCGCGCGCGTCGCCGCACCCGCATTCGCTGAGCCGGGCTAGAGCCTCCCGACACGAATAGGCTCAGGCCGTGGAGGACTCCCTCTTCGCCGCCGTGCTCTTGCCGATTGCGCTGGCAGTGATCATGACCACCCTCGGGCTCGCGCTCACCCCGGCTGACTTCCGGCGGGTCGTGGTCTTGCCCAGGGGCGTGGCGATCGGGATGCTGAACCTGCTCCTGATCGCCCCGGCACTGGCCTTCGCGGTCGCCGAGCTCTATTCGCTCGAGCCGGCGCTGGCGGTCGGGCTCGTACTGCTCGGCGCGGCCCCGGGCGGCACGACCGCGAACATGCTCACCCACCTCGCCCGCGGTGACACCGCGCTCTCGATCACGATGACCGCGATCTCGAGCTTGACCGCGGTGCTGACCGTGCCGCTCTTTCTCGAGCTGGCCACGAGCCATTTCGGCGCCAGCGAGCTGAACGAAAGCGTGGACATGCTCGGCGTCGTCATCCGCGTCCTGCTGATCACCGTCGTGCCGCTTGGACTCGGCATGTACTTGCGTTCGCGCTGGCCGCAGCGAATCGTTGCGATCGAGCCCCGCGCCAAGCAGATCGCGCTCGGGCTCTTCATCGCCGTCGTCATCGGTGCGATCGTGGCCGAGAACGAGCGCGTTCTCGAGAACCTCGACGACGTCGCCCTTGCAGCGCTCACTCTCAACCTCGCCGCGATGACCGTGGCCTACGCGATCTCGCGGCTCGCTCGCCTCGACGATCGTCAGTCGACCGCGATCGCGATCGAGCTCGGCGTCCACAACGCGACCCTGGCGATCGCGATCGGCGCCTCGATCGCGACCGTGCTGACGATCCCGGCGGCCGTCTATAGCGCCTTCATGTTCATCACAGCCGGCCTCTTCGCGCGCTTCATGCACCGCCGCAACATCGCGACCTGAAGCGATCGCGTCGTTTGGCGACCGAATCCGCGGGTACCGTGCGGGCATGGAATTACCACTGCTGTTGATTGTCATTGGCATCGTTCTAGCCGTCCTCGTGCACTACGCGCTGGGCATCGCCTTGATCCTTATCGGTCTCGTGCTCTTGCTCTGGCCCCGCATCGCGGGCGCCAGGACCAACCGCGTCTAGTCGCACCGACCACTAACGCGTCGTAGCGCCGAGGGCTCAGCAGCCTTCGGCGTCGCGCTGCGCCCGGCCGGGCCATCCCGGCTCGCAGAGCGACACGCCCTACGCGCGGATCGCAAAGCGCAACCGGCGGCCGTAGACGCCGCGCGTCGTCTCGGGCGCTGTCGCCGCCTTCGCCCGCTTGATTCGCGGCACCCGGCTCGCAGCGCGCAGGTGCTCGTCTCGCGTCGTCTCGAGCTTGAGGAGGGTGGGGTGGAAGTTGGCCTGGGAGTTCATGGGCTGCCTTTCGGGTTGCTTTTTGTGGGCTTCGAACAGCTTCTCGGCGCGGAGGTCATCCCGCTACTGATTCAATACAGATTGAATGCTCACCCACGAGTTCTCAGTCGATGACCTGGCGCTGACCCGTTTCGCGATCTCCCCGATGTGGGAGCTCGTGAGCGCGGTGCGCACGCTGCACGACCCGGCCCGCGGCGCGCACCACCTGCCGTGGATACGCGAGGCGCTGCCGATCGCCCGCGAACTCGGCATCGAGCGCGCGCTGGCGCTGACGCCGCCGACCGGGTACATGCCCGATTTTCTCACCCCGCCGCCGAGCTCACCCATCGTCGGCTTCGGTGCCGAGATGGCTCTCGTCCGCGAGACACCCGCCGCGCAGGTGCGAAAAGAAGTCTCGATCATGATCCGCGACCGCGCCTCCAGCGCCGGCGGGCCAGTCGCGGAGGCGTTTGTCGAACACCCGCGACGCGAGCTTGCTCGCCTCTGCGACGGCCTCGAGGCCTTCTGGGAGGCAGCGGTCCAGACGCACTGGCCCCGCGTGCGCGCCGTGCTCGAGGCCGACGTCCGCCACCGTTCCGGCCGGCTGGCAGAGGGGGGCCCGGCACGCCTGTTCGCCGACCTCGACCCCCGCGTCGAGTGGAAGCCGCCGATGCTCGAGATCGAGATGGTCTACGAGAACTCGATCCCGCTCGAAGGCCGTGGGCTCGTGATCATGCCGTCGGCATTCGAGTCGACGCGCCCGGTCTCGATCTCGAACGCGCCCTGGCAGCCGACGCTGATCTACCCGGCGAGGGGCATCGCATTGCTATGGGAGCCCGGGTCTGACGCCGGGCCCGACGATTTGGCGGCCCTGATCGGGAGAACTCGAGCCGACATGCTCGTCAGCCTCGCCGCGGCGCGGACGACCACCGAACTCGCGGAGTTGCTCGAGCTGCGCGCAGGAGGCATTTCCCATCACCTTGCGGTGCTCGCGAGAGCGGGTCTGGTCAGTCGTGTGCGCTCGGGCCGCGCGGTCCTCTATCTGCGAACGCCGCTCGCCGAGCGACTGCTGGGCGGGGGCTAAGCGCCTGCAGCTAGGCGCTAGCCGGCGCCGGCGTGGCCGACGTTCCGGGGGCGTTTCGCCCGACCGGGTGGTGACAGGCGGCCCAGTGCCCGCCGCCGTAGTCGATCAGCGGCGGCTCGACCTCGCCGCAGATGTCGGTCGCGCGCGGGCAGCGGGTGTGAAAGCGACATGCCTCGGGTGGGTTCGCGGGGCTCGGCACATCGCCTTCCAAGATCACCTGCTCACGCGCAGCGTTGAGACGGGGATCGGGAATCGGTACGGCTGAGAGCAACGACACCGTGTACGGGTGGATCGGGTTGTTGTAGACCTCCTCGGCGGGGCCGAGCTCGACGATCTTGCCGAGGTACATGACCGCGATGCGGTCCGAGACGTGGCGGACGACGCCGAGGTCGTGGGCGACGAAGACGTAGGTAAGCCCGAACTCGTCCTGGATGTCTTCGAGCAGGTTGATGATCTGCGCCTGGATCGAGACGTCGAGCGCCGAGACCGGCTCATCGGCGATGATCAGCTTCGGCTCGAGCGAGAGCGCACGGGCAACGCCAATGCGCTGGCGCTGGCCGCCTGAGAACTCATGCGGGTAACGGTTGAAGTGCTCGGCTGAGAGCCCAACGCGGTCGAGCAGTGACTGCACCCGCTGCTTGAGCTCGTCGCCGGAGGCGATTCCATGCAGCTTCAGTGGATCGCCGACGATCTGACCGATGCGCTTGCGCGGGTTCAATGACGCGTAGGGATCCTGGAAGATCATCTGCATCTCGCGGCGCAACGGACGCAGCTGGCGCCGGTTGAGCTCGGTGAGCTCGGTGCCGTCGAAGCGAACCGAGCCCGAGGTCGGCTTGATCAGCTGCAAAATCGAGCGAGCGAGAGTGGACTTGCCGCACCCTGACTCGCCGACGAGACCGATCGTCTCGCCCGTGTCGACCTTGAACGAGACGCCGTCGACCGCTTGCACCGCACCGACTTGACGATCGACGACGATCCCTGACTTGATCGGGAAATGCTTGACGAGGTCGGTGACCTCCAGCAGGCTTTCGCCGTTGGGCGACCCCTGAACCGAAGCGGACGCCGGTCTCGACTCCGTAGTCAAGCCGCTGGCGCCTCGAGGCCGATATCGCCGGACTTCATCGTTCGCAAAGTCTGCTTTTGGTCGGAGGACAAAAAGCAGCGGTCCTTGTGAGTGCCGACGCCGCCACGCGCCGCAAGCTCAGGCACCTCGGTGCAGCGACCGAAGGCATGCGGGCACCGGGGTCGGAAATGACATCCCTCGGGCGGCGCCAGCAATGACGGGGGCGCCCCTTTGATCTGGGCAAGGCGGTCGGTGCGCGGCCGATCGAGCCGCATGATCGAGCCCAGCAGACCCCAGGTGTAGGGATGCTGAGGCTCGTAGAAGATCTGATCGAGGGTCCCGGTCTCGACGACGCGGCCGCTGTACATGACCATGACGCGGTCGGCGATGTCGGCGACGACGCCGAGGTCGTGGGTGATCAGCATCAGCGCCAGGCCACGGTCGGCGTTGAGCTTCTTCAGCACACGGATGATCTGCGCCTGGATCGTGACGTCGAGCGCGGTCGTCGGCTCGTCGGCGATCAGCATTGGCGGCTCCAGCGACAGGCCCATCGCGATCATCGCTCGCTGGCGCATGCCACCGGAGAACTCATGCGGATAGGCGCGCACCCGTTCCTCGGCACCGGGGATGCCGACCGCCTTGAGCAGCTCGATGGCCTGATCCATCGCCTGCTCTTTGGAGATGTCGCGGTGGGAGAGGATCTGCTCGGCGATCTGATCGCCGACGCGGTAGACCGGGTTCATCGACGTCATCGGGTCCTGAAAGATCATCGCCATCTTCTCGCCGCGAACCAGGCGCAGCTCGTCGTCAGAAGCGGTAACGAGGTCGAGCTCGCCGAGCTGAGCGCGTCCGGAGATCGATGCGTTCGGGCTACGGGTCAGTCCCATCAGGCTCATCGCCGTCACCGACTTGCCGCAGCCCGACTCGCCGACGACGGCGAGCACCTCACCGGGCGCCACCTCGAACGAGACACCGTCGACCGCCTGGACCGTCCCGTCCTCGGTCTCGAATGAGACCCGCAGGTCCTCGACTTTGAGCAGCGGTGCCGGCATCTATGCCGCGCTGTCGCCGGCCTCGAGGCGAATTCGTGGATCGAGCAAGGCGTAGCCGATGTCGACGATCGTGTTGAAGAAAACGACGAAGAAGGCGCCGAACATCGTCACGGCGAGGATCGGCGGCTGGTCGAGCTGACCGATGGCGTCGGCCGCGTATTGACCCACACCCTGAAGGTTGAACACCGTTTCGGTGAGAATCGCGCCACCGCCGACGACGACCGCGAAGTCGAGGCCCCAGAGGGTGACGATCGGGATCATCGAGTTTCGCAGCACGTGCTTGAGCAGCACTTGGCGCTCACTCAAGCCCTTGGCACGGGCGGTGCGCACGAAGTCTTCGTTGACAGTCTCGAGGATATTGCCGCGCAGCACTCGCGAGTAGAGGCCGATGAACAGGATCGAGAGCGCTGTCCACGGCAAGATCATGTGGTGCAGCCATTCGAACGGGCTCTCGGCGAACTCGACATAACCGCCGTTGGGGAAGAGCTCGAACCCAAGCGTGTTCGAGAGCTCGAAGCCGAGATAGTGGTTCATCAGCGCACCAATCCAGAACACCGGCATCGAGATCCCGATCAGCGCCAGCACGGTCAGCAATCGGTCGGAGAACTGGCCCGCGCGCATAGCGGTGTAAAGGCCAAGGCCGACGCCGAACATCATCCAGATGATCGCCGCGCCAATCGCCAGCGATAGCGTCCGCGGCAACCCCTTCCAGATCTCATTGACGACGTCGAGCTGGGTGAAGTAGCTGACCATGTCGCCGGTGAACAGCTTCTTCATCGTCGTCACGTACTGGGTGGGGATGCTTTCGTCGAAGCCCCACTCCTGACGGATAGCCTCGATCTGCTCCTCGGTTGGCTGCTTGCCAGCCATCCTCACTGCAGGGTCGGAGTTCGGGATCACGTTGAAGATCAAGAACGTGATCACCGAAACGGCGAAGAGCACGAACACCATCGAGACCAGCCGGCGGGCGACGAACCGAGTCATGTCTGCTTCGCTCTGACTTTGGCGCGCGGGTCGAGCGCGTCACGGATCCCGTCACCGAAAACGTTCAGCGCCAGCACCGTTAACACCAACATCACGCCGGGCACGATCGCCAGGTACGGCGCCGTGACGATGCGGTCGACGCCCTCGCTGATCATCGTGCCCCAGGATGGATTCGGGGGCCGGACACCGGCGCCGAGGAAAGAGAGCGCGGCTTCGAGCAGGATCGCGTTGGCGACCAGCAGCGGGAAGAAGACCAGCAGGGTCGAGGTCAGGTTGGGGACGATCTCGGTGACCATGATCCGCCAGGAGCCCATGCCCTGGGCGCGCGCCGCCTCGACGAACTCCTTCTCGCGCATCGCCAGAACTTGGCCGCGGATCGGACGGCCCAGGTACGGCACATAGATGACCGAGATCACCATGATCGGGATCGCGAGGCTGTCGCCGGAGATCGAGAGCGGGCCAAGCTGCAGGCCGCCGAGGGCTAACGATGTGCCGAGCGCGATTCCCAGCAGGATTACGGGAAATGCCCAGAGGATGTCCATGATTCTCGAGATGACGCTGTCGACCGCGCCGCGGAAGTAGCCGGCCAGGACGCCGACGAGGATCCCGAGGAGCGTTGTCACCAGCGCCGCGATCACTCCGATCAGCAGCGAGTTCCGTCCTCCGTAGAGAAGCCTGACCATGTTGTCGCGGCCGTTCTGGTCGGCGCCAAGGAAGAACTCGGCCTGCCAGGTCGGCCCGATCGGCACGCCGTCGAAGCCGACCACATTTACGGTCTCGCCGTCCTGTTCGATCGTGTCGGTGAGGTGGTTCTCGCTGACGGTTGTGTTGGCTACGTGGTTCGCCCAAAGCGGGGCAGCGAGGCAGGCCGCGACCAAGACGATGAACAGGGCGCCGAAGGCGAGCGCGCCACGGTCACGGCGCAGTCTGCGGGCGGCGAGTCGCCAGGGGCTTGAACCGGCGCTTTCCCGATCGTCGGCGGAGCCCGGGCCAGGGATGGCCAGCAGGTCAGGCGCCTCCGCTGTTATGACGTCATCAGGAGCCACGCTGAACTCCGATTATCCCGCCGTGGCGCAGATCGTCAAGTCAGGCTCCTGCCCATGAATGAGAGAGGGGCGCCGACTGGCGCCCCTCTTGACGGTGTCGCTTACTCGCCTTCCTTTAGAGCGAAGGTCGAGTAGTCGTTTTGGTACACGGGATGCTGGACGATCCCCTCGAAATCGATCCGGTCGCTGACGAAAGTGGCCAGCTTGCGGTGTCCGTACGGGGCGATGTAGGACTGCGGCGGCTCGATCAGATAGCGGTCGAGCTCCGCCCAGTCTCCGGCCACCGCCTCGAGGTCGGTCTCGAGGCTGAGGCGGTCGATCTCGTCGTTGATCATCGGATCGTCGACGTTGCCGGGGTTCTGACTGTTGGTCGGCTGGATCGAGTCCCCGTCAACCAGGAAATAGAAGTTGAGCGGGTGCGGGAAGTCCTGGAACCAGTTGAGGAAACCGGTCTGGGCTTCCGTTTTGGCGTTGCCGATCGTCTGGAAATAGACGCCGCCGTCGAGCAGCTCAGGCTCGGCGTCGAGTCCGATCTCGTTCAGCATGTCGGCGTAGGCCTGCGTCACCGCCGGGGTCGGGTCGTCGGTGTTGCCGTAGACGGTGACCTTGGTGCCCTCGACGCCGGCCTGCTTGATCAGGTCCTGGGCCTTGGCGACGTCGGGCGGCTGCGTGGGGTCGCCATACGGGCACTCGGTCGTGTCGAGCGCCTCGTCATAGCCGGGCATGCCCGGGGGCAGGAACGAGCATCCGGGGGCGAGCTCGCCCGCGAACAGTCGTGCCAGCGCCGGCTTGTCGATCCCGTAGTTGACCGCCTCGCGAACGAGCGGGTCGTCGAACGGGGCGAGCTGACTGTTCATGAAGAAGTAGTAGGTCGACGAGGTCGTGAACTCCTCGTAACGCTGCTCCTCGGAACCATCTGGTCCGACTTGCTCGATCACGGTCGGCTTCAGGTCGGCGGGCGGCGGGTCCTGCTGGTAGTCGAGGTCGCCGTTGAGCACGTCCTGGGTCGACTGCTGGGGGTTCTTGATGATCTGCGTCGTGATCGTGTCGATGCTGCCCTCGGGGATGTCGAGGCCGAGATCGGCGAAGCCGTCGACCTTCTCCATCACGAACTGGCGGTTGGGCACCGACTCGGTGATCTCATACGCGCCGACGCCGGGGGGCGGCGACTCGGTCAGGTTCTTGAACTCGGTGTCGCCGGGGACGAGGCCGGCGAAGTTCATCGCCAGCACATTCGAGAACGAGGCGTCGGCTTCGGTCAGCGTGATCGTGATCTCGCCCGCCTGATCATCGGTCTCGATGCCGGAGATGTCGGCCTCGGGGTCGTCGCCGGCGAGGTAGTCCTCTGCGCCCTCGATCACCTGGTAGAACGGCGCGCCGCCCGACTCGAGGTTCAGCACTCGCTGAATCGTGCGCTCGAAATCCGAGGCGACGACGTCGGTGCCGTCTGAGTAAGTGAGTCCGTCACGCAGGGTGAAGGTGTAGGTGAGGCCGTCCTCGGAGACCTCGGGGAGGTCCTCGGCGAGGCCGGGGATCAGCTCCGCGCCCGCCGTGCCCTCTTCGTGGGCATACGTAAGCAGGGGCGTGTAAACGAGCCACATCGGCTCCCAGCCGTTGACGGTGTAAGAGAGAGCTGGATCGAGGTAGTCAGGTTGTGAGCTCTGCGCGATCGTGATCTCACCACCCTCGGCGGTGGCGGTGTCCGATCCACTGCTGTCGCTCTCGTCGTCGCCGCAGGCGGCGAACACGACGCTCGATGCGATTACAAGCGCTGCGATCAGCGAAAAGAGCTTGGCGCGGTGGCCGAACCCATCTACCTTCGAACTCATCTGTACCTCCCGGCCGCTTTGGGCCGTTTACCCCGGTGGACGTTTGTCCGTGCACCAAACCACATTTCGCGGTCTGATGCCCCAGTAACCGTTAGATCGGGGACCGTTCGTCCGGCGAAGCAAGCAGCGCTGAGCACGCTCGTCGAGGCTCAATAGAGTCCGACGCGATGCGAGCAGTGACTTTTCAGGGCGCAGGCGAGGTGCGAGTCGACGATGTCGCCGAGCCCGAGCTGACAGCGCCCGACGAGGTCATCGTCCGCGTCGAGGCGAGCGGAGTTTGCGGCTCCGACCTGCACATCTACCACGGGCGCGTGGCGATCGAGCACGGCTTCACGCTCGGCCACGAGTACGTCGGCACCGTCACCGCAGTCGGCGACCAGGTCTCGCGGGTGGCCGAAGGAGATCGCGTGCTCGGCACCTACGGCACCGCGTGCGGCGCCTGTTTCTTCTGCGAGCGCCGCGACTTTCACAAATGCGACAACGGCCGCGTCTTCGGTCATGGTGCGGCGCTCGGTTCCCTTCAGGGTGCGCAGGCAGAGCTGCTTTTGGTCCCCAATGCCAACCTGACGTTGCGCAAGGTTCCGCAGGCGATGAGCGACGAGGTCGCCCTGTTTGCCGGTGACGTCATGGGCACCGGCTTTCATGCCGTGACCGAGACCGGCGTCGGCCCCGGTTCCAGCGTCGCCGTGCTCGGCCTCGGACCGGTCGGCCTGTGTGCCGTTCAGGCAGCACTAGGAGAAGGGGCGACGAAGGTGATCGCGGTTGACACGGTCGCCGAACGGCTCGCGCTCGCCGCTTCGCTGGGCGCCGAGGCGGTCCACCTGACCGAGGAAGATCCGCGCGCCGCCGTCAAGGCCGCGACCGACAAGCGCGGCGTCGACGTCACGATCGACGCCGTCGGACACCCCGACGCACTCGAGCTCGCCTGCCGGCTGACGCGAAAGGCCGGCACCGTCTCGGCCACAGGCGTTTACGCGGAGCGCCTCGAGCTGCACATGGGGATCGTCTGGATCAAGGCGCTGACGCTGAAGACCGGCCACGCCAACGTGATCAAGCACCTCGACCCCGTGCTCGAGCGCCTCGCCTCGGGCGCCCTGGATCCGAGCCCGCTGGTCACCCATCACATGAAGCTCGACGACGCCGCCGAGGCCTATGACATCTATGACCGCCGCGAGGCGCTGAAGATCGTGCTCACGCCTTGATCACCTGGGATCAGTTCGAGGCGGTGGACATGCGCGTCGGGCTGATCACCGAGGTCGACGACTTCCCCGAGGCCCAGCGGCCGGCGTGGAAGCTGAAAATCGACTTCGGCGATGAGCTTGGAGTGCTGCGCTCGTCGGCGCAGATCACCAATTACTCGCGCGACGAGCTCGAGGGGCGGCTCGTCGTCGCGGTCGTCAACTTCGCCCCGAAGCAGATCGGGCCGTTCATCTCCGAGTGCCTCGTGCTCGGTGCGGTTAGCGCCGACGGCACCGTGATCTGTGCTCGCACCCGGCGAGGGCGTCGCCCTGGGCGACCGGATTGCCTGATCAGCCCGCGCGCGGGGGCGTCTCGCCGTCGATGTAGGCGAGATGAATCTGGCGACAGGCGACGACGAGAAACTCGCGCAGCTCGCCCGGCTCGTCAGTCGAGTCGATCGGCGTGATCGACGCGTTGACGAGCGGCACGAAGGAGAGGTCGGTGCGGTTGAGATAGTCCGAGAGGCGGCTGCGATAGCCCTCCTTCGGCAGGGTCAGGTCACCGACGATCCGGTGTCGCTCAGTCTCGAGCACGATTCGTTCCATGCGGTTGTCCATCTCGGTCAACCTATCGGCAACACCCAGCGACCACGAGAGTCACGGGTTGCCTGCCAAGCTAGGCGGGTAGTGTGCGAGGTGATGACGTCTGACTTGCTCGAGACCTATCTCCAAGATCACCATGCCGGCTCGGTGGTGGGCGTCGAGCTCGCCAAGCGCCTCGCCGATTCAGCTTCAGACTGGGCCCACGCGGACGAGGTCGTCAGGTTGCGAGACGAGATCGCGGCCGATCAGCAGACGCTGGAGACGATCATGGACCACCTCGGCGTCAGCTCGAGCAAGGTCAAGGACGGGCTCGGGTGGACGGCGGAGAAGCTGGGGCGGCTGAAGCTCAACGGTCGCCTGATCAGCGAGTCGCCGCTCTCGCGCGTGGTCGAGCTCGAGGGATTGGTGGTCGGGGTGACGGGCAAGGCCGCTCTGTGGGAGGCACTGCAGACCGCCGTCGGCGACACCGTCGCCGGCGCCGACCTCAACGAGCTTGCCGCCAGCGCCGAGGCGCAGAGAGCGAGGCTGGAGACCCTGCGCCGGGTGGCCGCTGCCGAGGCCTTCTCGCCTGGATTCCCCACTGGCCGCATAGCCGCTCACTACGAGCTCGATACCCATAGGGGGTATAGTGGCGGGACGATGGAAGCGGACGCCGGCGAAACCGGTCATCACGACCACGCCATGCCCGACAGCGGCGCCGCCCTCACCGGCGTTGCTGTCAGCGCCACGCTTCACTGCCTCACCGGCTGCGCGATCGGAGAGGTCACCGGGATGGCGCTCGGGACCGCGCTCGGCTTCTCCGACGTTGCCACTGTCGCGCTTGCCGTGACGCTCGCCTTCGCGTTCGGCTACACGCTGACCAGCATCCCGCTGCTGCGCGCCGGCTTCGCGCTCTCGGCGGTGATCCCGATCGCGCTCGCCTCCGACACCTTCTCGATCGCGACGATGGAGGTCGTCGACAACCTCATCATGATCGCGATCCCGGGAGCGATGGACTCAGGGCTCGACAGCATTCTCTTCTGGGGCGCTTTGGCCTTCGCCCTCGCGGTCGCCTTTGTTGCAGCGGTTCCGGTCAATCGCTGGTTGATCGCTCGCGGCAAGGGCCATGTCGCCGTTCACGAAACGGGAGTTCACGGTGGACCTCCTGTGAAGCTCATCGGTGCGGCGACCGCGGCGATGGCGTTGTTCGGCTCGGCCGTGCTCTTGGCCGAAGCACTCTCCTAGGGGACAAGCACCTCGCGCAAAGCAGATTGCTACGGTGACGTAGCTTTGTCCGGCCACTCCTCCACCTGTCGCCGAACGGCCGGCTGATGACCGTCACCGAACGCGGAATGGCGCTCGGCCTGCGCGCACTCAACCGCGTCGCCGGCCTTGAGCTTCTCGACCGCATCGGGATCCGCGAGCGCGCTGAAACGCTTTTGTACTCGGCGACCAAGAACGGCTTTCGGACGGCTGAGACCGTCGCACGCAGCTTCAATGGGACTGGCCCGAAGCTTTCGGCCCCGGCGCGCCAGGCTCGCGGCGAGCGCATCGCAGAGTTCGACCTCACGCCCACCGACGAGCAGCAGATGATGCGCGAGGCCATCGGCGAGTTCGCCCAAGCGAAACTGCGGCCCGCTGCCCTCGCTGCGAACGACGCGGGCGCAGCGCCGGTCGAGCTGCTGCGCCAGGCAAACGAACTCGGCGTGACGATGCTCGGCGTTCCCGGCGAGCTCGACGGCGCTTTCGAGGAGCGCTCGGCCGTGACCTCGGTCTTGGTCGCCGAGCAGCTTGCGCGTGGCGACATGAGCCTCGCCCTTGCGATCCTCGCCCCGGCCGCGGTTGGCACCGCGATCGGTCTTTGGGGCGATGCCGACCAGCAAAGCACCTATCTGGCTCCGTTTGCCGGCGACGATCCGCCGTCGGCGGCGCTGGCGATGATCGAGCCGCGGCCGCTGTTCGACCCGTTGGTGCTCGAGACCAAGGTGACGGCGCGCGCTGACGGGTACGTCCTTCGCGGTGTCAAGTCATTGGTCCCTCGCGCCGGCGACGCCGAGATCTTCGTCGTCGCCGCCGAGCTCGATCAGCGGGGCCCGGCGCTGTTCATCGTCGAGGCTGCTCAGCAGGGCATCTCGTTCGAGGCCGAGCCGGCGATGGGACTGCGCGCAGCCAACACCGGGCGCGTGACCTTCGACGACGTCAAGCTCGGCCGCGGTGCCCTGCTCGCCGAAGCCGATCCGGCCGCCTACCGCGAGTGCGTGCGCTTGGCGCGCCTGGGCTGGTGTGCGCTGGCGGTCGGCACCTCGCAGGCGGCGCTCGACTACCTGATTCCCTACGTCAACGAGCGCATCGCCTTCGGCGAGCCAATCTCCAACCGCCAGGCCGTCGCCTTCGACGTCGCCAACGTCGCGATCGAGCTCGAGGGCCTGCGCCTCGCCACCTATCGTGCCGCCAGCCGCGCCGACCAGGGTCTCGACTGCTCGCGGGAGGTCGCGCTTGCGCGCCGCCTGGCGACGACTAAGGGAATGCAGATCGGCTCTGACGCCGTGCAACTGCTCGGCGGTCACGGCTACATCACCGAGCACCCGGTCGAGCGCTGGTATCGCGACCTCCGAGCCGCCGGTCTGATGGAAGGCGCGCTGCTCGTCTAGCACCCAGCAACTGAGCTCATGATCAACCTCGAAACCCCGAAGAAATTCAAGGCGCTTGTCGGGCAAGCCAACCAGGTCGCGACCGAGGTCCTGCGCCCGAACTCACGCAAGTACGACCGCGCCGAGCACACCTACCCCAAGGAGCTCGACATGCTGGCGGCGCTCGTTGACGGCATGAACGATGGCTCCGACCTCGGTGGCGCTGGTGCGGCCGGCGTCCGCCGCTCGACCAACGGCGACGCCGGCAACCGTAACGGCTCCAACATGGCGACCGTGCTCAGCGTGATCGAGATGTGCTGGGGTGATGTCGGCTTGACGCTGTCGATGCCGCGCCAGGGCCTTGGCAACTCGGCGATTGCCTCGGTCGCCGACGATTCCCAGCTCGAGCGCTACGCGGGGAAGTGGGCGGCGATGGCGATCACCGAGCCCGAGGCGGGCTCGGACTCGGCGGCGATCAGGACCACCGCGGTGCTCGACGGCGACGAGTACGTGCTCAACGGCGAGAAGATCTACGTCACAGCCGGGGAGCGTGCGGAGCTCGTCGTCGTCTGGGCGACGCTCGATCGCTCGCAGGGCCGCGCCGCGATCAAGTCCTTTGTCGTCGAGCGCTCCAACCCCGGCCTCATCCTCGACCGCCTCGAGCACAAGCTTGGGATCAGGGCGTCAGACACGGCCGCCTTTCGGCTCGAGAACTGCCGGGTGCCAGCCGAGGATCTTCTCGGCAGCCCCGAGATCGACACGAAGAAGTCGTTCGCCGGCGCGATGCAGACTTTCGACAACACCCGGCCACTGGTCGCCGGGATGGCGGTCGGTCTCGCCCGCGCCTGCCTCGAGCGCACCCAGGAGCTGCTCGCCGACGCCGGAGTTGACGTCGACTACGACCGCCCACCGCACTCGCAGTCGGCGGCGGTGGCCGAGCTGATCGAGCTCGAGTCCGACTGGGAGGCTTCGCAGCTGCTCACGCTCCAGGCGGCCTGGATGGCCGACAACTCCAAGCCGAACTCGCTGCAGGCCTCCTACGCCAAGGCCAAGGCCGCGCGCAGCTGCGTCGAGATCGCGCTGCGCTGCGTGGCGCTGTGTGGAACCGTCGGCTACGGCGAGGACGAGTTGCTGGAGAAATGGTCGCGCGACGCCAAGATCCTCGACATCTTCGAGGGCACGCAGCAGATCCAGCTACTTATCATCGCTCGCCAGCTGCTCGGCAAGACCTCGGCCGAGCTCAAGTAGCCGCCCAACGGCACCCCAACGACGCAAAGGAAGAGCTTGAACTCAAAGACCCGCCCCGTCGCCATCCTCGCCGGCAATCGGATTCCCTTCGCTCGCTCCAACGGCGCCTACGCCAAGGCCTCCAATCAGGACATGCTCACGGTTGCGCTCGATGGCCTGGTCGAGCGCGCGGGCCTCGATGACGAGGTCTTGGGCGAGGTCGCCGCGGGCGCCGTGCTCAAGCACAGCCGCGACTTCAACCTGACGCGCGAATGTGTGCTCGGCTCGAAGCTGGCGCCGCAGACTCCCGCCTATGACGTCGGCCAGGCGTGTGGGACCGGGCTCGAGGCCGCGATCCTCGTCGCGAACAAGATCGCGCTGGGCCAGCAGGAGTCGGCGATCGCCGGCGGCGTCGATACGACCTCAGACGCGCCAATCGCACTCAACGACGACTTGCGCGAGATCCTGCTCGAGCTCAACAGTGCTCGCTCCAACACCGACCGGCTCAAGGCGGTGGCAAAGCTTCGCCCGGGCCAGATCGTCCCCGACTACCCCCGCAACGCCGAGCCGCGCACAGGGCTCTCGATGGGAGGGCACACCGCGATCATGGCCGAGGAATGGGGGGTGACCCGGCTTGAGCAGGACGAGCTCGCCGCTGCCAGCCACCGCAACCTCGCGGCCGCCTACGACAGCGGCTTCATGGACGACCTGCTGACGCCGTACCTGGGACTCGAGCAAGATCAGAATCTGCGTGCCGACTCGAGCGTCGAGAAGTTGGCGAAGCTGCGCCCCGTGTTTGGCGGCGAGACCGGTACGTTGACCGCCGGCAACTCGACCCCGCTCTCCGACGGCGCCTCGGTTGTGCTGCTCGCAAGCGACGATTGGGCTACGGCGCACGCAAAGACGCCGCTCGCCTACATGGTCGATGCCGAGACAGCCGCGGTGGATTACGTAGGCAAGAAGGAGGGGCTGCTGATGGCGCCCGCATACGCGGTGCCGCGAATGCTGGCGCGCAACAGGCTCACCCTGCAGGACTTCGACCTCTACGAGATTCACGAGGCGTTTGCGGCGCAGGTGCTGTGCACGCTCAAGGCCTGGGAGGATCCGGTGTTCTGCAAGCAGCGCCTCGGTCTCGAGCAGCCGCTCGGCTCGATCGACCGCGCCAAGCTCAACGTCAAGGGCGGCTCGCTCGCCGCCGGGCACCCGTTTGCCGCAACCGGCGGGCGCATCATCGCCGGCCTCGCCAAGGCCCTCGTCGAGCGCGGCGGCGGCCGCGGCTTGATCTCGATCTGCGCCGCAGGCGGGCAGGGCGTAGTCGCGATCATCGAGCGCAAGGCAAGCGGCGGCCGCGGCTCGAAGCGATGAGCGACTTCTACTCCCAACTCGTCAACAGCCGCATCGGCGGACTCGTCGCCTCCAACGTCGGCCTGCCCCAGCCGGTCGAGCTCGACCGTTACGTCGAGGGCGCGCCGGTGATCCAAGGCGAGGTGCTGGTAGGTGCGACGGAGGGCAGCCGGCTTGCGGCGCCGATCGCCCGAGTTCTGGCGGCGATCGACGCTGAGGTCCGTAGCGAGCTCGAGGGCGAGGTGCGTAGCGCGCTTGGCGAGGCCGGTCTCGACGCCTCGGTGTGGAACGCCGACGCAGCCGGGGACCAGCGCTTCAAGGCACTCGTCTTCGACGCGACCGCAATCGGCGACTCCACCCGGTTGCGGGAGCTCAGGGATTTCTTCGGCCCGACGATCCGCCGCGTCGAGCAATCCGGGCGCGTGATCGTGCTGGCGACGCCCCCCGAGGACTGCGCGACCCCGCGCGCCGCGACAGCCCAGCGGGCCCTGGAGGGCTTCGTTCGCTCGGTCGGCAAAGAGGTACGCCGCGGCGCCAGCGCGCAGCTCGTCTACGTCGCGCCCGGCGCCGAGGACCAAATCGAATCGACGTTGCGGTTCCTGCTCTCGCCGCGCTCGGCCTACGTTTCGGGCCAGGTGGTGCGGATCGCGCCCTCTGAGCGCCATCCCGAGATCGACTGGCAGCGCCCGCTGGCAGGCAAGGTGGCGCTAGTCACCGGAGCTTCGCGCGGGATCGGCGCCGAGGTGGCGCGCGTGCTCGCTCGCGATGGCGCCCACGTAGTCGGCCTCGACATCCCGGCGCTGGCAGACGACCTCGACCGGCTCATGGGAGAGATCGGCGGCTCTTGGGTCACGGTCGACATCACCACAGCGCAGGCGCCCACGGTCATCGCCGACCAGCTGGAAGGCGAGCACGGCGGCGTCGATGTCGTGGTCCACAACGCCGGCGTGACCAAGGACAAGACGCTTGGGCGAATGGATGAAGGGCGCTGGAGCGTGCTTATGGAGATCAACCTCTGCGCACAGGAGCGCATCGACGACGAGCTGCTAGGCCGCGACCTGCTTCGCCCCGACGGCCGCGTGATCAGCGTCTCCTCGATCTCTGGGATCGCCGGCAACGCAGGTCAGACCAACTACGCGACTTCGAAGGCTGGCGTGATCGGCATGGTGCAGTCGATGGCGCCGCTGTTGAGCAAACGCGCGGCGACGATCAACGCGGTCGCGCCCGGCTTCATCGAGACGGCGATGACCGCGGCGATGCCGATCGCAACGCGTGAAGCCGGCAGACGGATGAACTCGATGAGCCAGGGCGGCTTGCCGCTTGATGTCGGTGAAACGATCGCGTGGCTCGCGAGCCCGGGCTCGGCCGGCGTCAACGGCAACGTGATCCGGGTCTGCGGCCAGAGCCTGATCGGGGCATGAGCGAGCGGGTTCGGCGCCTCGATGCGTCGCCGTCGGCGCTGTCGATTTACGCCCGCGCTGGGCTGGGCGCGGTCCCCGGCAGCGGTCGTCTGCCCTTTCTTGCCGGCGGGGGCGGGGATGTGCCCGAGACCGTGTTCGAGCTCGACGACGTCGCCGTCGATCTCGAGCATCTGGCCGCCTACTGTCGCGTCTGCAACTTCGGCTTGCGCCAGACGCTGCCACCGACGTATCCGCACGTCCTCGCCTTCCCGATGCACCTGGCGTTGATGACCGACCCGAGCTTTCCCGTGCCCGCGATCGGCTCCGTGCACTTCGCCAACGAGATCACCCAGCGCCGGCCGATTCGAGTCGGCGAGGAGCTCTCGCTTCGGGTGCGCGCGACCAGGCTCGAGGCGCATCCAAAGGGACGGACGTTCTCGCTTCTGACCGAGGCGCAGGTCGGCGAGGAGGTGGTGTGGGAGTCGCGGAGCACGAACCTGCGGCGGGACGAGGGCATCGGGTGGTGGTGAGGGTTCGGTCAGTGAGGGGGTAAGGCACCCGAGCGCAAGTGGCGCTGGCGAAGGCGTCGACGTCACCGAGCTCTCAACAGAGGCGGAGTGGAGGCTTGGCGGCGATCTCGGGCGGCGCTATGCGGGCGTCTCGGGTGATCGCAACCCGATCCATCTCTATGGGCTGACCGCGAAGGCGTTCGGCTTTCCTGGCCAGATCGCCCACGGTATGTGGACCAAGGCGCGCTGCCTCGCCCAGCTCGAGCCGCGCCTGCCAGGCGCGTTCACGGTCGAAGTCGCCTTCAAGCGCCCGATCCTGCTGCCCGCCACGGTCGAGTTCGCCAGCGACGCCGGCGCCGACGGCGCGATCCGCTTCGGCGTCCGCAGCCCCTCCGGCGAGCCCCATCTCGCCGGTGCGATCACCCCGCAACCGCCGAGCGGCAGCTAACGCCAACTATTGGACGAAATCTGCCGCTCGGCGGTGGTCAGAGGCCGAGGCGGGATCGCAGCTCGGGGGAGTGGAGTGAGTCGACGAGCTCGTGGGCCTCGCCGAGGTCGACGCCTTCGAGCGAGGGGACGCCGATCACGGTGAGACCGGCCGCGACGCCCGCTGCAACTCCCGTCGGCGAGTCCTCGAGCACGATCACGTCGGGGCTCGGGTCGACGCGCAGCTGGCGACACGCCTCGAGGTAGGGATCGGGCGCCGGTTTCGGCGCCGCGACCTCGTGCCCGCTGACGACGACATCGAAGCACCCGCTCATCTCGACGAGCTCGAGCGCGACGTCGATGAACAGCCGTGGCGAGTTGGAAACCAGGCCGACGGGCACCTCACGGTCGCGCAGCGCTTCCACCAATTCGACAGCTCCGGGCATCGTCTCAATCCCGCGCTTGAGCTCGGCAAGGACGAGCTCGTCGAGCTCGGCGGTCAGCTCGGTTGCCTTGCCCGGCTCGTCTAGGAACTTCTCCAGCATGGCGCCGTTGATGTGAGCCGGGGTGCCGACGAGCTTCTGCTTGTGGGCCAGGGTGAACTCGCGCCCGCGGCGCCCGAACAAATCCTGCTCGGCGCGAGTCCAGACCGTCTCGGTGTCTAGCAGGAGACCGTCGTTATCGAATATGACCGCTGCCGGCCGCGTCAAGTCGTTCAAGTCACGACGGAGCCGACGGGCCCCAGTCGTCGACGAAGAGGTCGAGCATCAGCTCTCCCTCCGCTTCCTTGTAGATGCTGAAGTCGGTGACGCCCGCCTCGGCGAGCACCTCGTCGTCGATGAAGGCGTTGCCGGTGCACTCCCGCGGATCGCGGCGCAGGATCTCGTGGGCCGCGTCGGCATAGATCTCGGGTGTGCGCGCCCGTGCCATCGCGGCGTCGCCGCCGAGCAGATTCTGCACGGCGGCCGTGGCGATTAGGGTGCGCGGCCAGAGGCAGTTGCCGGCAACGCCGTGCTCGGCCTCGTCGGCAGCGAGGCCGAGGGTCAGCATCGTCATCCCCATTTTCGAGAGCGTGTAGGGCGCGTTGTTCTTGAGCCACTTCGGGTCGGCACTCAGCGGTGGCGACAGCGTCAGCACATGGGCGTGAGATGACTCGCGCAGGTGGGGGAGGGCAGTTCGGCTTAGGAGGAAGGTGCCGCGCGTGTTGATGTCTGCCATCAGGTCGTAGCGCTTGGGCTCGAGCTCGGAGATCGGCACGAGGTTGATCGCGCTGGCGTTGTTGACGACGATGTCGATGCCGCCGAAGTGCTGCGCGGTCTGTGCCGCCGCAGCGGCGACCTGTTCGTCGTCGCGCACGTCGCCGACGATCGCCAGGGCCTCGCCGCCGGCCTGTTCGATCTCTTCGGCGGCGGTGTAGATCGTGCCCGGCAGCTTCGGGTGCGGCTCGGCGGTCTTGGCCATGATCGCGACGCGGGCGCCGTCACGGGCCAGTCGCTTGGCGATCGCAAGGCCGATGCCTCGGCTGCCGCCCGACATCAACACGACCTTGCCCGCCAGCGGTGAATCGTTCATCGACCTGACGCTATTCGATCGGCCGCATCGGCCCCGCAGGGCTCAGAACGGACGCTCGGCCTCGTCGCCGCGGCGGTGCTGGCCAACCCAGTCGTCGACGCGTTGCCATTGCTGATAGAGCCATCGCGTGCGCGCTTGATCGCCGGCCGGGATCGTGTCGGCAGCGCAGCGCCAGTAGCGAACACGGATAGTCCGACCGACGAGCCCGCCGGCCCAGATGTCGGAGATGTACTGAAAACCGTCGAAGCCGACGTGGCCGCAGAAGACAATGTCCACTCCCGCGGCGCTGTCGAGCAGCGCCAGTGGGCCGCCGAGGCGCGGCGGCAGCAGGTTCTCGAGGCGGTTGGCCATCGGCGCGATCTCCGGCTGGCGCTCGGCGATCACCTCCTGCGCGCGGGCAATCTTCTTCTCTGTCGCGCGCGTGCCTTCGGGATAGACGAGGATGCCCTCGCCGGGCCCGAGATCGTCGGCCAAGGTTGCGAGCGTGGCGATCTCGGCTTCGGGGTCGGTCGAGGCGCGACGGATGTACACCGTCGGCACCCAGCGACCGCCGATGTCGATCGTGGGAATGATCTGGAGCTCGCGCTTGAGCACGAAGCGTAAGCCGATGCCGTGCGCGGCGGTAACGGTGTAGTCGGGCAGGACGTTGTCGATGATGCTGGCGTGGCGCATCATGATCACGATCGGCCCCGGAGCGACCTGCTCGAGACCCTCGATCTCGAAGCGCAGCCCGAACAGCACCCTGATTCCGCCCATGTGGCTGCGCGCCCAATGCAGGCGCAGGCCGTAGAGCAGGCGGCGCCGGCGCAGCGAGCCCTTGCCGAACGGTCCGGCGGTGACGATCCAGATGGCGGCGAGACCGGCGAGGGCGCGCATCTCACCGAACAAGAACCACCACAGAAACGCAACCAGCCGGGCGCCGACCCAAGGCTTTCGCCGGCCTAGCCAGAGGGCGAGATCGACAACGGCCGCAGCCACCACCAGCAGCGGCAGCAACACCGTGACCAAGATGAAGGCGAGCAGCTCGAGCGAGATCCCGCGAACCCGGCGAATGATGCGCGCACCGCGTGCACCGTCATCCTCAAACAGCGGTCCGGCTGTGGGTGGCAGGATGCGCATCAACCTCGATCCTAGGCCCTGATTTAGCCTGCACCTGGGCGCTTTGTGAGCATCTGCTTGCAAACGTCCTTGCAGATTTGTACACTCGCGGCCTCGAACAACAGGTAATGCCGAATCTCGGGCTCTGTCACAGGGCGCGAGAGCGGGGGAACCATCTGTATCGGGGCTAACCCGGCCAAGCCTCACTGAGGCCGCCGGGGGCGCAGGCTCTTTCAGCGCCAGCCCGTCAGCTAACCCCGTAGGCCGACGAAAGGGAAACGGTCACGTTGACGCACTTGAGACGGAGATCCGCGCGCTCGGCGCTAGCTGGGACCGGCGCAACGATGATGCTCGCGGCCCTCGCCGCGGGCGCCTGGGCCGCCGGCAGCGGCGGCGTTGGGCCCGGAGGTGGAGGCGTGGGCGACGAGGCCCTGCCGATCCCCGCCGGCCTGGAGGCCGCGTTCCCGGTGGTCGGCCGCCACACCTACGGCGACGGCCTCGGCGCCGGCCGCGACCACCAGGGCATAGACCTGATGGCCAACTGCGGCAAGCGCGTAGTCGCCGCCTATCCGGGACGGGTCGAGTTTCGCGAGTACCACGGTTCCGCCGGCAACTACGTCGTCATCGACGGCAAGCGCCGGCTCGAAGACACCGTCTACATGCATCTGCAGGAGGCCTCCTACGTTCGCAAGCGAGAGGCCGTCGTCGCCGGCCAGACGATCGGCCGCGTGGGAACGACGGGCAACTCCAGCGCCTGCCACCTGCATTTCGAGATGTGGTCCGGTCCGGGCTGGTACGACGGCGGCTCGCCAGTCGATCCTGAGCCATTTTTGCGCAGCGTCGACAAGAAGCGCTGAGCTAGCGGTCTAGCGGCCGGCGATCGCGATCGGTATCGCCGTTGAGCTGTCGGCGCTCGTATCGGCACCAGCGCGAGCGAACTCCATCGCCTCGTCGTCGACGGCGCCGTAGCGCATCAGGACGATGTCGCGCGCGTAGTTTTGGTGCAGGCGCCACGGTGGCCGCTGCCCCTGTCTGGGCAGCGTGTCGATCGCGCGCAGGACGTAGCCGGAGTTGAAGTCGATGAACGGCTCGGTCGGCAGCGACGGATCGGGGCCGCGGGCCACGCACAGCTGATAGCCGCGGGCGTCCATGTGGTTGAGCAGGCGGCACACGTGCTCGGCGACGAGGTCGCACTTCAGCGTCCACGAGGCATTGGTGTAGCCCAACGCGAGCGCCAGATTCGGGACGCCGCAGACCATCATGCCCTTGTAAGCGACGGTCTTCGAGAGGTCGATCTCGCGCCCGTCGACCGAGATCTCGAACCCGCCGAGCGGCAGCAGGTTGAGGCCGGTGGCGGTGACGATCACGTCCGCCTCAAGCTCGGCGCCCGATTCGAGCTCGAGTCCGGCCTCGGTGAAGGTCTTGATCCGGTCGGTGACGATCGTTGCCTCGCCGCGGCCCAGCGAGGCGAAGAGGTCGCCGTCGGGCACGAGGCAGACGCGCTGGTCCCACGGGTTGTAGCTGGGCTTGAAATGGGTGTCGACGTCGAAGCCCGGCGGCAGCTGGCTCTTTACGCCCCTGCGAATCACGGCTCGAACGAGCTTTGGCCGCCGCCGGCTGAGCTGAAAGAAGGCCGATGTGATCAGCACGTTCTTCCAGCGCACAACCGCGTAGGCGAGCTTGGTGGGCAGGAGACGTCGCAAGAAGTTGGCGATCGGATCGCGCCCCGGTAGCGAGATCACGTAGCTCGGGGAGCGCTGGAGCATCGTCACGTGCGCCGCCTTGGAGGCCATCGCCGGGACGAGCGTGACCGCGGTGGCGCCGCTGCCGATAACGACCACGCGCTTGCCCTCGTAGTCGAGGTCGTCGGGCCAGTGCTGGGGATGGACGACCTCTCCGCCAAAGCGCTCGACGCCGGCGAAGTCCGGCGTATAGCCCTCGTCGTAGCGGTAGTAACCGGTGCAGCTGAAAAGGAAGCCGCACGTGAAGCGTCGTCGTCTCGCCAGTGTCTGTGAGCTCGGCCTCAACCGTCCAGGTCGCGGTCTGCGACGACCAACTGAGGGCAACGACGCGATGGCCGAAACGGATCTCGCTCTCGATGCCGTGCTCGGCGGCGGTTTCACGAACGTAGTCGCGGATCGACGGACCGTCAGCGATCGCCTTCGCTTCCTCCCACGGCTTGAACGAGTAGCCGAGCGTGAACATGTCGGAGTCCGAGCGGATGCCGGGATAGCGAAACAGGTCCCAGGTCCCGCCGATAGCCTCGCGGGCCTCGAGGATCGCGAAGGTCTTGTGCGGGCATCTCGCCTTGAGGTGACACGCAGCACCGATCCCCGAGAGGCCGGCGCCGACGATGAGCACATCGACGTGCTCGGCCGGTCGGTCGCTCGCCAGCACAGGATCGCTCATCGCGGCCGGCGGCTCTGTGACGGACGACAAGCTCCGACCAGCGACGTACATGGCGTCGCCCGGCGCGCGACCTCGATCTCCGGCTTGCTTCGCGGGTAGAGCACCGCTACGAGTCTGGGTCGTTGGCTGCGGCTGCGACCCGCTCCAGAGCATCGACCGATTGGTCGAGCCAGCGGCGGAAATAAAACTTGCCGAGGATGGAGTCGAAGATGCGGTCGCCGAGGCTGCGAGGGTCGATGCCGAACTCGACGTCGACGAATGTGTTTCCCCGTGCTTCGGTCAGCGTCCAGCGAGCGTAGGTCCCGGTCTCGGCGCAGCTCATGTGAATCTCGTGCAAGTCGTCGAGCTGGTCGACCTGTCATCGTCGTCTGATGAGTCCGGCCGGTTGGCGTCCGGGTGACCTGCGCGTAGTTGCTGCCCTCGTCGAACTGTTCGCCGCGGACCTCAACCACCCGCGGCCACCACTCGGGATGGCGGCGGGGATCGCCTACCAACTCCCAGATCCTGCTCGGCGAAGCAGCGATGAGCACTTGTGTGCGAACGGTCGACATTTGATCGCGCCATTCTCATCCGGCCCTTCGTCTCCTGGCCCTCGCGGCAGCAGGCGCGTCGCGGAGTAGTGGCGCTCTCAGTCGCGCGGCGCGTAGCGATGGTGCAGCATCAGATCGTTGCCGTCGGGGTCGGTGAAGAAGGCCATGTGACAGACGCCTGTGTCGAGAACGTCGCCGGCGAAGGCGACGCCCTTGGCCTCGAGCTCGGCCCGCGCAGCGGCGACGTCGTCGACGTGGATCGCGGGGTGAGCGTTCTTTTGCGGCGCAAACTCCATCCCGAAGCTCGCCGGCTCCCAGATCCCGAAGCAGGTGTCGCCGATCCAGAACTCAGACGACCCTTTTTCGTCAGGCCGCAGCCCGAGAGTGTCGACGTAGAACGCTCGCGAGCGCTCGCTGTCGGTCGAAGGGATGCCGATGAAGTCGAGCTTGTCCATACCTTCCTCCTGGTCGTTGACTTGTGCGCCCTACCTTGGCAACCCCGCCGTCTCGAAGGCGTCCGCGCGCTCGCGAACGGTCTCGAAGCGGATCACCTTGCCACCTCGGAATGTCCAGACGTGGAAGTAGCGCAGCTCGGTGGCGGCGCCGCTGCCGCCCCCGACCCCGCTCTGAGTCACGGCGACGACAGCACTGTCGCCGGCCTCGATCATCTCCGTGGCTTCGATCGTTAGCTGCTCCCAGGGCTCGAGGAAGCTGCGCATGTATTCGGCGACGGCCTCCGTCCCGAGATAGGTGCCGGCGTCGGGAAACTGGGGCCGCATGACGAAGACGATGAGCGGGTCGTAGAGCCCGGTTTCGCGGAAGTCACCCTGGCTCCAGCGCTCGTAGACGCCCCGGAGGATCTCGAGGTTCTGCGACGACATCGCCTCGCAGTATCGCGCTGACGCCGCCGGCCCGTGGGTAACGTGGGGCGAGGCCGATGTGGGTGCAACACGAGATCACGCTCGAAGCGAGGCCGCGAGGGTTTCACCTCGTGGGCGACGAGATCGAAAGCGCGGTGCGCGAGCTCGCCGACGTCCGTCTCGGTCTGCTGCATCTGCACCTGCTTCACACCTCGTGCGCGCTGGCGCTGAATGAGAACGCCAGCCCCGATGTGCGCACCGACCTCGCGACCTGGTTCGACCGCGCGATCGAAGAGGGCGCCGAGTACTGGCGCCACACCCTCGAGGGCCCCGACGATATGCCGGCGCACGTCAAGTCCGTGCTTGTCGGACCGTCGCTGACCTTGCCGATCGCCGACGGCGCTGTGGCGCTCGGCACCTGGCAGGGGATCTACTTGTGCGAGTTTCGCGACCGCGGCGGGGCACGAAAGCTGATCGCCACACTCAACGGCGAGGACTCCAACGACGCTTGACCGGCGCCGGCTAGTCGTAGTTGCGGATCATCCGCACGTTGAGCACCAGCATGATCGCGCCCATGACCGCGATCACGGCGAACCCGGGCAGGACCTTGTCCCATTCGATGTCGGTGAGGATCAGCGAGCGCAGCGCCTCCATCAGGTAGGTGACCGGGTTCAGCGTCGCCGCGACCTCCATCGGCTCGGTCAGCATGTCGCGGGGGACGAAGTTCGGCGTCAGAAACAGCAGCGGGAAGAAGATCAGCCCGCCCGAGTTCGTCGCCGCTGCGCTTCGGGTCTTTAGCGCGATCAGCTGCATGAAGCCGGCGTAGACGATCCCCCACAGCGCGCTCAGCGCGACGATCAGCACGAACCCGAGCGGCCCGCTGGCGATCGTGATCCCGAAGGGCAGCGCCAGCACAACGATCAGCGATGAGATCGCGATGCCTTTGGCGCCCTCGGCGACCAGACGGCCCAAGACGATCGAGTAGCGCGGGATCGGGATCGCCCGCAACTTGTCGAAGTAACCGCCCTCGATTTCTTCGACCAAGAACAGCGCCGCCATCCCGAATGAGGCCGCGAGCAGCAGGGTGATCGGCAGCTGGAAGGCGCCGTAGCCCTGGCCCTCGAGAAAGCCCGTGGACTCCGAGGGAAAGATGTCGGCCGCCTGACCGGTGTTGACGATCAAGAAGAAGACGGGGATGAACATCGTCATGAACAGCGCGTCGGGCTGGCGCAACGCCTCGCGCAGGGCGCGCTGTCCGAGTGTGATCGTGGCGCTCATGCGGTCACCTCCTGAACCTCGCCGGCAGCTCGGTCGCGGCTGCGGCCGGTCGCGTCGAGAAAGACATCGTCGAGTGTGGGTTCATCAGCACCGCCGCTTCGCTCGCGCAGGTCCGACTTGAGCCTGGACGGCGTGCCCTCGCGAACGATGTGACCGTCGTCGATGATCGCGAGGCGGTCGCAGAGCTGGTCGGCCTCCTCCAGGTATTGCGTCGTCAAGAAGATCGTCGTTCCCTCGCCGTTGATCCGGCGCAGCTCCTCCCAGACGGTCAGCCGGCTCGCCGGGTCGAGCCCGGTGGTGGGCTCATCGAGAAAAAGGATGTCGGGCTCGTGCACGAGCGCGGCGGCGAGGTCGAGGCGGCGTTGCATGCCGCCCGAGTAGCCCTTGACGACGCGGTCGGCGGCGTCCTCGAGCTCGACCAGCGCCAGCAGCGCCTCGGCCCGGGTCTTTGCCGCGGCCGCATCGAGGCCGAAGAGCCGCCCATGCAGGTTGAGCAGCTCTCGACCCGTTTGGCGCGGATCGAGGCCGGCCTCCTGAAGCGCGACGCCGATGCGCCGGCGTACGTCGTCGGGGTTGGCGGCGACATCGATACCTGCGACCTCCGCCCGGCCCGAGGTGATCGTCAGCAGCGTCGTCAGCATCCGCACCGTCGTCGACTTGCCGGCCCCGTTGGGACCGAGGAAGCCGAACACTTCGCCGTTCTGGATCTCGAGGTCGACGCCGCGGACGGCCTCGACCTTGCCTTCGCGGCCGTCGTAATGCTTGACAAGGCCTTCGGCCAAGACGGCCGGACCTCCGTTGTGATTCATCTCGGCTCCTATGTCGCTGGATTGGTGTGGCCCGTGCACATCGGGTCACTGCTGCTGGCTGAGTTGCGCGCTGCAACGCGCGGCACTGTGACACCTCGCGCGGCTGCCATCCGCTCCGCGTGGCTCGTTCGCGGTGTGTCAGTGCGACGCCACGAACTTACATGCCTCGCTTCGGGGGCGGCGATGCCGGCGCACGCCGGTGGAGCTGGTCGAACGCACCGGTGCCGCCGGCGGTGCCCCGACGGAGCCCGAGACGACGACGGACGAACCCGCGGAGTAGGACTTCGAGGCCTGGGCGAGCCCCGGCAGTGCCGTCGTCACCAATACCGGGCCCCCAGTGCCCGCGAATTCCCAACGTCAGTCGGCCAGCCCTCTCACGAGAGGCCAAGGGTCGTCCGATGCGCCACGATTGCGCAGTGGCCGTGAAGAAGCCAATGCCCGAGCGCGCGATCCGCGCCCGGATCACCGGAAAGGTGCGCGACGTCGGCCTCCGGGCTGCCGCCGCCGGGCGCGCGGGCGAGCTCGGAGTGCTCGGCTGGATCAGAGTTGGCGAGCAGGACGCACTCGTCCACGCCGAGGGCGGTCACGACGACGTCGAGGCTCTGATCGCGTTCTTGCGGGAGGCCCCCGCCCGCGCCCGGGTTGACGCCGTCGAGGTCGAAGAGGTCAAGCCGGAGGGCCATGAGCAGTTCGCGATCCGCGGAGTCAGCGCTGGGGTTTTCGTCGTCCAAGAGCACCAGGCCACCGCCCACCACTTCGACCTGCGGCTCGAGGTCGAGGGTGTGATGCGCTCATGGGCCGTGCCGAAGGGACCGTCGATGGACCCCGCCGTCAAGCGTATGGCCATACAGGTTCCCGATCACTCGATCGAGCACAACGAGTTCGAGGGTGAGACCGACGGCGGCTGGGTCCGCATCTGGGACCGCGGCACCTACGAGCAGGGAGGCCGCGTCCCCTGGCCCGAGGCTCTCGACCGCGGCCACGCCGTATTTGTCCTTCATGGCGAGCGCCTTGAGGGCGGCTTCGCTCTACAGCGCACCCATAGTGGTGAGAAGCCTCGGTGGCTTCTGATCAAGCGCCGCGACGAGCAGGCGCGGTCGGGCTCGGACATCGTGACCGAGGCCCAGGCCGACTGAGAGCGATCGCGGACTCCGGTATTGAGAGCCTGAGCCGGGTAAACGAGGTTGGTGATGACGACGCTGGTGATCCTCGCGGTCCTGCTGGTGCTGCTCGCGTTCAGCGTCAGCCGGTCGGCGCGGCGCCAGCGCGAGCGGATCGAGGAAGAGCAGCGGCGTCGGCAACAACTGGAGCGAGATGGTGGCGTCGCCTCGCCGTTCGAAGGAATGCCGTTCGGCGGCCTCTTCGACACCCTGCTCTCAGGCCCCGGAACGTGGTCTCGATCTCTCGAGTACGACCAGGAGACAGGACGATGGGTGGAGGTCGGCGACGAGCTTGCTGATCCGGGCGAGTCCGGCAATGGCGACGGGTCTCCCGGGGATGACGACCAGCCAGCCGCCCCAGCGCCGCGGCGCCGAGCCGCGCCCGCCTCGAGCCCATTCGGCGGCCTGTTCGGCGGCATGATGCAAGCGCCTGGCGGTGGTGGCGGCGGCGGTGGCGATTTCGAGGTCGAGTCTCCCGACTCGCTCAACGACTTTGACGATGTCGGGGGCATGGAGTCGCTGAAGCAGGAACTGCGCGACACCGTTGGCCTGATGCTCGAGCACCCAGACGACGCCGAGCGGTACGGAATCGAATGGAACGGAATCCTTCTGCAGGGACCGCCCGGGGTCGGGAAGACCTACTTCGCACGCGCGGTCGCCGGCGAGTACGACTTGAACCTGATTCACGTATCCACCGGCGACCTGGTTTCGTCGCTACAGGGGGGTTCGGCGCAGAACATCTCAAAGGCTTTCGACACCGCCCTCGGCGCGCTTCCTTGCGTGCTCTTCTTCGACGAGTTCGACTCCGTCGCCTCACGGCGTAGCGGCACCCCTGATCAGGAGTCCAGGCGTACCGTCAATCAGCTGCTCACATCCCTCGAGGCTCATCGTGACGAGCGGCGCCTGCTGGTGATGGCGGCGACGAACTCGGTCGAGAATCTCGATCCCGCCGTGATCAGGCCGGGACGTTTTGACCGTCAGATCCGCATTGATCTTCCGGACGCCGCGGCGCGCGAGGCCATCTTTCGCGCCGAACTGGGAGACCGTCCGGCAGCGGACTCGATCGATTTGACAGAGCTGGTGCGCCGTACCGAGCAGATGACTCCTGCGGCGATCGCAAAAGTAGTCGACACGGCGGCCCTCGAGGTGTTTAGGCGCGCTGCAGAATCGGGGAAGCAGCTCGACCTCGGGACCGAAGACCTGCTTACCGCGGTGACCAAGTTCGGCGGCCAGGACCGGCCGATGATCGAGCATTGGACCTGGGAATCGCTGATCCTTCCGGCACCGATCAAGGGACAGCTGCAGCAGCTGCAGGCCGTGATCGAAGATCCAGAGTCGGCGCGTCGGTTCGGCGTCGATCCGCCGACAGGTCTATTGCTCGCCGGGCCACCCGGCACAGGAAAGACCACGGTGGCGAAGGTGCTCGCCGCCCAGGCACGCTGCTCCTTCTATCCCGTGTCCGGCGCCGACGTGATGTCGAAGTGGGTGGGAGAGTCGGAGGGCAACATTCGGCGCCTGTTCGAGCGCGCCAGAGAGAACCGACCGTCGATCGTCTTCATCGACGAGATTGACGCGCTCGCCGGTCGCCGGGGAGCGGTGGAGGTCCACGACAGCCAGGTGAATCAGCTGCTGTCTGAGATCGACGGGGTCTCGGGTCAACGCGGTGTGTTTGTCATCGGCGCAACCAATCGGCCCGACCAACTCGATCCCGCGATGCTGCGCGGCGGGCGTCTTTCGCGCACGATCGTGCTCGGCCTTCCCGATGAACCCGCGCGTCTTGAAATGCTGAAGCTGCACACAGCTCGGATGCCGACGGTCGATGTCGACCTCGCCGATCTCGCCAAGGGGACCGAAGGTCTCTCACCGGCCGACCTGAAGGGGCTCGCTCAGGAGGCCGCGCTGGCGGCAATGGCGCGCGACGAAGACAGCAGCGAGGCGGCCCAGGTCCGTCACGAGGACTTCGTCGAAGCGCTCGCCCGCCTGCGCCCCCGCGAGCGATCGCTCGCCTGATGGAAGTCGTCGGCTACGTGATTGGTCTTTTGGCCACCGGCCTGTTGGTCGGCGCGCTCGCCCGGCTGTTGCTGCCCGGACGCGACCCGATGAGCATCTTCGAGACGATCCTCGTCGGCGTCGCAGGCGCCCTCATCGCCGGTCTGATCACCTACTACGCCTTCGATCGGCAGACGGGGGCCGGGATTCTGCTCTCGGTCGTGTGTGCGATCGCGATCGTCTTCGCCGTTCGCAAGCTCCGTGAGCGCCAGCTCGGTCCTGCCGCCGCGCAGCGCTCGGCGTCAACGACGCCAGCGGGCGGCGGGTTCGGCGGGACGCAGGTTCGGTTCTTCCCCGGTTGTCTGATCGGCTCGCTGGTGATCTCGCTCATTCTCACCGTCGGGCTCAATCTTCTGCTGCGGGCCTTCTGAAACTCCAGTACTCAACACGGGCGCGGGTCGCTTGCGTCGGCTACCATCGCACCCGCCGCACGTGCGGGGCATCAGATGAACGTCAGAGAGCAGTCGCGAGACCAGGAACGCTGGGACGAGAAGGGCGTCAAACGCCTCAGGAAGATCGACGAGAATCCGCAGGCGTTCCTCGTGACCTCCAGCCCTCTTCCTCATGAGGCAGAGATCATGCGCACACTTGCGCCGGTGGCGGGCAAGAGGATCCTCGAGGTGGGGTGCGGACGAGGTGACGCTAGCGTTTATTTGGCGAATCAAGGTGCCCAAGTAACCGCAGTTGACGTCGGGCCGATGCTGATTGCGTCAGCGAAACGGCTGGCGGAGGTCAATGACGTGCAATGTGACTTTCGCGTCGCCAGCGCCACGAGCCTGCCATTCGATGACGACACGTTCGATGCGATCGTTGGTTTCGCGATCCTGCACCATCTCTCGGAGCGCGATGTGTCGGACGCTTTCGGCGAGGCGTATCGAGTCCTCAAAAAGGATGGCGTGGCCATTTTCTCGGAACCAGTCGAGAACAGCCGGGTCTTCGAGTTCATACAAACGCTGATACCTGCCGGTAGGCCCGGCGATAGCGACTACAGGCCGTCCCGGCTGCGCCGAAAGGCCTGGGCCGAGCACGTCGCGCACGAGGACCAGCGAACGATGACCACCCGAGAGCTTGCGTCAGCGGGAGGAGTTCCCTTCCGGTCGGGGGACATCGCCGCCTATGGCTTGATCGGCCGTCTCGCTCGAGTGATCGGCAAACAGCACCGCAGCTCGCTGGACCGAATCGACGCGATTCTGCTGAGGGTCATTCCTCCGCTCCGATATTTGTGCCGCACGGCACTCGGGACCTACACGAAGTAAGCCGCCCCCGCCATTCAGCAAGTTACCCGGCACCATAGGATCGTGACCCGTGCCGTTCACGCTAAGAAACCTCAAGGAGGACCTGGAGGACTTTGGGTCCAGGTTCGACGGCGCGCCGGACCTGGAGTTCCGCCTTGCGACCGAGGCGCTCGAGCTCGAGCAATCCGGCCTGTGCTACCAGCGCGTCCCGCCCGGCTACCGCTTTCCGTACGGCCACACGCACAAAAAGCAGGAAGAGGTGTACGTGGTCCTGCGCGGGAGCGGGCGGATGAAGCTCGACGACGAGATCGTCGAGCTCGAGGAGTGGGACGCGGTGCGCGTCCCGCCCGGTACGTGGCGAGGCTACGAGGCCGGGCCGCAGGGCCTCGAGATCATCGTCATTGGCGCTCCCAATCTCGGCGAGGATCCGCGCGGAGACGTCGAGGGTCAGCGCGATTGGTGGGCTGACTAAGCCGGTCGGCGCACCTTCAAGCGACGCAACCGGTCAGGAGGGTTGGCGGGTTCGACCGCGCCGTGATTTCCGCCCCGCCACCCGGGTAGCGAGGGGGAGAACCGAACCGCGAGCTGGAGAGTCTGGATCAGCCGCCGTTCAAGAGTCAAGAAACCTGGAGGTTGAGATGTCGAAGAAGGCAAAGGACGTAATGTCGCCAGACGCCAAGTGCGTCGGTGAGAACGACACCGTTACTGATGCGGCGAAGCAGCTGGCAGACCTCGGTGTCGGCTCGATGCCGATCTGCGGCGAGGATGATCGCCTCAAGGGCATGGTCACCGACCGCGACATCGTTGTCGAGGTTCTGGCAGCGGGCAAGGACCCCGATTCGGTCAAGGTCGGCGAGCTCGGCGACGGCAAGCCGGTCACGATTGGCGCCGACGACTCGGTCAGCGAGGCGCTGCAGACGATGAAGCAGCATCAAATTCGTCGGCTGCCGGTGATCGACGGCCACGACCTCGTTGGCATCGTCAGCATCGCCGATCTGGCCCAGCACATCGAGGACGAGGAAACCGGAGACCTGGTCGAAGCGATCTCGGCCGCTCCCTGAGCGTCGCGGGTAGACCACCAGCGATGTCCGGTCCAACCGATGCAGACCGTCTCGCCGCGAGTTCGGCGTCTGACGACGATGGCACCGCCGAGATGCCGCTACGGGGATACTCCGTATTGAGCACGGCCTTCGTCGCGAGCTTCGTCGGGTCCGTGGTCGCTGCCCGGCGCGCTCGGGGCGGGTTGCCGCAGCGCTACAGCCCCTGGGATCTCCTCACCGCCGGGACCGCTACTCACAAGATCAGCCGGATGCTGAGCAAGGACCGCGTGGCGAGCGTAATCCGCACCCCGTTCGTGGAGAATCAAGAGCGAAGCGGGCACGGCGAGGTCAGCGGCGAGCCTCGCGGCAAGGGCGTCCAGCGCGCCGTTGGCGAGCTGCTCACCTGTCCCCACTGCCTCGGCCAATGGATCGCCGCCGGCTTCGGCGTCGGCATGGTCGCGGCGCCGGACGTCACCCGCCTCGTCGCCTTCGTCTACAGCACGCAGGCGATCAGCGATTTTCTTCAGCTGGCCTACCGCGCCTCGACGGACGCCGTCGACGCCCCGCCGACGCCTGACTTCGAGTACGGCGCCGATCCATCATGAGGGTCGTCGTCGTCGGAGCAACCGGAAACGTCGGCAGCGCCGTGCTCGGCGAGCTCGCCCGCGAACCGCTAATCGAGTCGATCGTCGGCGTGGCTCGGCGAAGGCCGCAGATCGAACTGGCGAAGGTTGAATGGGTCTCGGCAGATATCGCCGACAGTTCGCTGGAGCCGATATTCGACGGTGCCGACGTGCTCGTTCACCTCGCCTGGGCGATTCAGCCCTCACGCGACGAGGCTGCGCTTCGGCAAACCAACGTCGATGGCAGCAGACGCGTGTTTGACGCCGCAGCGAACGCCGGGGTGGCGAACGTCGTCTATGCGTCTTCGGTCGGCGCTTACTCGGAGGGCCCGAAGGAACCGGCCGTCGACGAGTCGTGGCCGACCGGTGGGATCGACAGCCTGTTCTACTCGCGACACAAGGCAGAGGTCGAACGCCTGCTCGACCGCTTCGAGGCCGCGCACGGCGACGTCCGCGTTGTCCGCCTGCGCCCTGGGTTGATCTTTCGACGCGAAGCGGCCGTCGGCATCCGCCGCCTCTTTCTCGGGCCGCTATTTCCGGGATCGGCGATGCACCCGCGGTTTTTGCCGGTGGTCCCGAAGATGGCGCGACTGCGTTTTCAGGTTGTGCATGCGCTCGATGTCGCGGACGCCTACCGGCGGGCGGTTGTGGGTGAGCAGCACGGAGCGTTCAACATCGCCGCGGCACCGGTCATCGACAGCGACGTGCTCGCCCGCCTGCTCGGCGCGCGACCGGTCGCAACGAGCGAGGGCGTTGTCCGTGGTGCGGCCTCGCTGAGCTGGCGCCTGCGGCTGCAGCCGGCGCCGCCCGGCTGGGTCGATATGGCCCTGCGCTCGCCGCTGATGGATACGTCGCGCGCCCGTGCCGAGTTGGGATGGGAGCCTCAACACGATGCGGGCGCGACGCTGCTCGAGCTCTTGGAGGGGATGCGCAACCCGCAGGGCTTTCCGACGCCGCCGCTCGACCCTCGCACGAGCGGGCCGGTGCGCTTTCACGAGTTCGCGAGTGGGGTCGGCGCCAGAAACTGAGACGGGATCCTGTTCCGCCCGTGGGCGACTCGGGCTTACGTCGTTTTCGGGTAGTTCGGCTCGTCGCGCGGTTCGAGCTGGATCTCCTTGTCGGCCCTCGGAACCCCCGCGTCGAGCTCGCGGCTGCGCTCCCGCTCGGAGTTGATCTCCATGCCGAACAGCAGTGCCAGGTTCGTAATCCACAACCAGACCAGCAGCGAGACCAGCCCACCGAGCGTCCCGTAGGTCTTGTCGTAGGAGCCGAAGTTCGCGACGTAGAACGCGAACGCGGCCGAGGCGACGATCCAGACGAAGACCGCGAAGGCGCTGCCCGGGGTGATCCATTTGAAGCCGGGGAGCTTGACGTTGGGTGCCGCGTAGTAGAGGACGGAGAACATCACGATCACGACGCCGACGAGAACCGGCCATTTCGCGATGTCCCAAACGCTCAGCGCCGTGTCGCCCAGGCCGATCGCACCACCGACGGCTTCGACGACGGGCCCGGTGAGCACGAGCGCCAGAGCGCACCAACGCCAAGCAGAATGATCATCCCCAGCGTCACTGCGATCTGCAGCGGGCGCAGCTTGAAGAAGCCGCGGCCCTCGGGCGTCTCCCAGATCACGTTCGAAGCGCGCATGAAGGCGCCGACGTAGCCGGACGCCGACCACAGCGCGGTCGCGAGGCCGACGATGAACAGCACGCCCGCCGCTGACTCGTTCGAGGTGATCGACTCGATCGGACCGCGAAACGTGTCGGCCGCCGAGCTCGGGACCGAGCTCGATGACGATGTCGGTGAGCTGCCGGGTGGTCTCCTGCGGGTCGCCGAAGAGGCCGACGATCGAGACCAGGGCGATCAGCGCCGGAAACAGGGAGAGCAGGCCGTAGTAGGTGAGCGCCGCGCGCCCAGTCGGTCATGTTGTCTTCCTGAAACTCCTTGCCGGCGCGCTTCAGGGTCGGCCAGAGCCCGGTGCCCTCCTCCTCGGTTCCGCGCGGCGTGTAGTCGGCACGTCGCGGCTCCACGTCCTCACGCACCTCTTCGCGTCGCTGCTCGCGCTCGGGGTCGTTCTCGCGCTCTTGAGTCATGAGAGTTTCTTGCCGAGCACGTTGGACTTGGTACCCGCTCTCGATAGCCGCTACCAATGTGCGAGAGTCGGGCAAATTAACCGCTAGCTAGCCTAGGAACTCCACTACGCAGGAGCGATCGATGGATAAGTCAAGCAGGACGACCAAGGCCCGCCTCATGTTTCTCGTTGCAGCCGCGCTTAGCTTCGGCCTTTCGGTAGTCCTCTACTTCAGCGGCAGCGAGAGCGAGGGCATCTTTGTCGGGCTCTGGGTTCCGTCGATCCTTGCGCTCGGTGCCTTTCTCGCTCCGCGGGTCCCGAGTCGATGACCCTCGGCATCTTCATCTTCGGTGTGTTCGTGACCGCGATCGTCGCCAGCGCATGCTGGCTGATTGCGGCCGGGATCCGCGACGAGCAGCGGGATCGAAAGCAGCTCGAGTCGGAGCAAGCGGGTGCGATCGGGGCGGCGAGAGGCCGCCGCGTCGCCACGCGCGCCGACGGTCGTACCGTCGAAGCGGAATAAGCCCTCAGGAACTAGCTAGGACTCGGGGCATCGGCACCGTGACGCGTCAGGCGGTGTCGGGTTCCGGACTCCAGTGCCTGGGTTCGCACGGTCGCTCCCGCGAGCCCCGGACCCGCCTTCCGGCGGGGACGGTTAGGCGAGCGCCTTCGCCTTGATCGCGTCGAACTCCTCCTGGGTGATCGTTCCTGCGTCGAGCAGCTCCTTGGCCTTGGCGATCTCGGTCGCCGAGCCGCCGGCGGTCTCCTTGCACGTACGTGTCGAAGGCCGCCTGCTGGGCCTGGGCCTGCTTGACGCTGCGCTCTCGCAGCCCGTCGTGCTGGGCGATCAGGTAGACGAGCACGCCCAGGAACGGGACCACGATGATGAACACGACCCAGAGCGCCTTCTGCCCGCCGCCGATGTCGTGGCGGCGGAAGATGTCGGCGAAGCAGGTGATCGCGATCCAGATCCACGCCACCCAGGCGAAGAAGAGGATCATCGCCCACAGGACCTCGAGGAACGGGAAGTCGGCTTCGGCTATCAGCATCGGGTCTCCTTTCCCTGGCGGTTGAGCGCGTCGTCACGCGGTTCGTCCGCGAGCCCCGTAGACGACGAGGCCGTAGATCACCAGTAGGTCGACGATGAACAGCATGAACGCGGCGAACGGGTAGGCGTTCACGGTGAACAGCAGGATCATCGCGTTGAGGCCCGCGGCGAAGATGCCGAACAGCGCGCCGAACGCGCCGCCGTTCCAGATCGAGACCGCTGCGACAACCTGGAGGATGCCGACGATGAGGAAGAACCAGCCCCAGGTGTTGAGGTCTGTCGAAGAGCACGTAGCGCCCCTCGTCGGTGAAGAAGGCCGAGTCGTCGATCGCCGCGATGCCCCAGATCGCGTTGAGGACGCCGGCGAGGAACAACATCACGCCGGCGAACAGCAGCCAGCCTTCGCCCGGCGTGTAGTCAGAAGCCCGATCGTCCATGGGAGACCTTTCCTTGAGTGGGTGCCCCTTGCCGTAGGGCAAGCCGATCATCCTTCATCGCTCGGACAGGTTCAAGCCGTGCAAGAAGCTATGCGTCGGTCGTCAACCCAGGACCATCAATCGTCCGCCCCCGCAGCGTTCGGCTCGGTCTCGGAACTCAGATGACAGCCCCAGGTTGCGTGGCGCTTGGCGGTGCTGGATCGGGCAGCCGCATCATTCGGAACGAGAAGATGAGACCGAGCACGCAAGCGAGAAGGGGTACGAGCAGCGCGACTTGAAGGGCTTGTGGTCGGGCTTCGTCGTTGATGCGCAGGATTTCCTCTTGAACGTCCGGCGGCTGCCCGGCGAGTTGCTCCTGTAGCTGCGCATCGCCCATCACCTCGGCGTCGTCCTCGAGGACCTGCGCCACCTGCTCCTTCTCGGCGGCGGGAAGGATCTCGCTCGCGTCCGACTTGTTGGTGAATGCGATCGACAGGGCGGCGAGCAGGATCGCGCCGCCGAGCGCGAGGCCAACCGAGAGACCGAAGGATGAAATCGCGGAGTTGACACCGGCGGCCTCGCCGACGCGCTCGTCCGAGATCGGGGCCAGCGTGTAGTTGTTGAGCTGGGACACCAGAAGCCCGAGCCCGGCGCCGCAGAACATGAGGGGGATCACGAGAGGGAGGCTCGTGTCCGCGCTGGGTATGAGTGGGATCATGGCCAGGCACCCCAGGCCGAGGAGTCCGAAGCCCGCCCGAATCAGGCTGCTCGGACGACGCTTCCCGGCTCGTCTGCCGGCGAGCAGCGCGATGAAGAACATCGTCAGCGAGAGCGGCGCCAAGGAGATCCCGGCCTCGAGCGCGTTGTATCCGAGGTCCAACTGGAGGTAGATGGGCACTGCGATCAGCAGCCCTCCGAGCGCAATGTTCTGCAGGACGCTCTGACGGATCCCGAAGTTGAAGAGCGCGGCCTTGAAGAGCTCGGGGTCAAAGAGCGTCGCCTTGCCCGCGAGCTTGCGGCGACGCAGCCACCAAAAGAGCGCACCTGAGCAGATCGCCCCGGCGACGAGAAGGGCGGCCACCGACTCCCCGCCCTCCTGCCAGGACAGGACCCCGAGCACCAGGAGGGACATCCCGAAGCAAGACAGCGCCGAGCCGACGACGTCGACGCTGCGATCGCCCCGATAGGGCACGTCGCGGATCAGCCCGCTTCCCAGCAATACGCCGCCGATGATCACACCCTCGAGCAGGAATCCGACTCGCCAGGAGAGGAGCGTGGTCAAAAAGCCTCCGATCAGCGGTCCGATCGCCGCGGCGATCGCGCCCGCCGCTCCGATCATGGCGAAGACCTTGGCCTGCATCTTCCCCTCGAAGTTGCCGTGGATGAGCGACTGCATCGCGGGGAGATACAGCGATGCGCCCAGCCCCCCGATCACCGCCCAGAAGACGATGATCGCGGCCAGGCCTTGCGCGAAGACCATCGCGAGCGCACCCAAGGCGTAAAGGATGAGGCCGGTGACGTACGCCCGCTTGCGGCCGAAAAGGTCACCGAGCTTGCTGCCGATGAGGATGAAGGCGGCCGAAACCAGCGCCTCGAGGGCGACGGCCGCTTGGACCCCCGCGACGGTGGTATCGAGATCGCTGACCACCGCGGAGATCGAGACGTTCATCAGCGACGTGTCGATGACGAATACGAACATCGCCATCGCCAGGAGGATCCCCAACCGCGGATTGCCCGTCTCAGACGACATCGCCGGCCAGTATTCCTTACTGCTCGGGCGAACCCTGCCGTTCGGTGCGGCGATCATCGCCGCTCCGCGCTAGGAGCCAAGACGATGGGCGCGGCTGGTTTCGAACCAGCGACCTCTCGCGTGTGAAGCGAGCGCTCTCCCACTGAGCTACGCGCCCGGGGCGCGGATGATAAGGCTGGGTCCGCTTCGTCATTCTGTCTGCGGGTGAGCGCGGACGAATCTCAAGCGATCGGGCCGCGGCCGGTCAGGGTCAATCTCGCGTACTACCGACTGACCCACATCGACCCGAGTTCGGGCTACGACCAGCTGCCTCGCTACCTCGAGCCGGCTGCCAACGTGCGGCTGGTCGAGCCGTCGTTGCCCGAGCGCATGCCTGCCGCGCTCTCGTCGCGACTTGGTCGCTCGAGCAGGCTCGCCTTCTACGAGCCCGCTGGGCTGCGCCTCGAATACGGCGTTCTGCGCCGGCTCCTCGACGCGCCAGACGAGGTCTGTCACCTCATGTACGCCGAGGACCACTTCAACCACCTCGCCCACGTCCGTCGCCTGCCGCGTCGAGTCCGCGGCACGCTCGTCGCCACCTTCCACCAGCCGCCGGATCGCTTTCAGGCGCTGGTTCGCTTCCGGTCGCTGCGTCGCCGGCTGCGAGCGCTTGACGCCGCGATCGTTCTCAGTCGCGAGCAGGCCGACTTCCTCGGCGAGCTGATGGCGCCAGACCGCGTTCACCTGGTGCCTCACGGCGTCAACGCCGTGCACTTCGGCATTCGTGAAGATCCTGCGCCGGGACCGCTGCGTTTGCTGGCGGTCGGGTCGTGGTTGCGCGACTTCGCGCTCCTGCGCGCGGTGATCGACCGTGTCGTTGCCGCCGATCCGTCGATCTCATTCGAGGTGGTGACCGGGCCGAAGCGATTCGACGAGATCGCCGGGGCACCGAACACGACGGTGCACGCCGGTATTTCCAGTGGAGAGCTTCTTGCGAGCTATCGAGAAGCGCATGTCCTCGTCCATTGCGTGACCGACGCCGCCGCCAACAACGCGCTGCTCGAGGCGATGGCATCGGGCCTTCCGATCATCGCCACCCGGGTTGGCGGTGTGTCCGACTACACCGCCAACGACTGCGCGATGCTGACGCCACCGAGCGACGCCGAAGCGATGGCCGCTGCCATCCTCGCCCTCGCACACGATCCTCAGCGCCGTGCTCGCATGGCGAAGGCGGCTCGCGCTCGAGCGCTGGCGTTCGACTGGCAGGTGATCGCGCGGCAAACGCTTGGCGTCTACTCGGCGGCGCTCAGGGCTCGGGCGACGGCGCTGGGCCGGCTCTAGCCTCGGACTGACTCGAGGGCGACGCCCTCGGTCTCCGCGACCGCCGGCGCCACCCGCTTGACCCTGATGCCGCCACTCGGCGGGCCGCCGGCTGTGCCTCCAGGGACCGGCCCGGCTCCAATCGCGCCGCCGCTCGGCGGAGGCGGCGCAGGGGGCGCCGTCGTGGATGGGGGGGTCGGGCAGCGCATCGTGTAGACGGTCCAGGCCGGGCGATCCGGCCGCTTGACTACCGAGTGGCTCCAAGACAGATGCAGATGGTGGCCACGGCCGTGACCCGCGTCGCCGTCGTAGCCGACCCAGCGAAACGGCTGCACCGGCTTGTTTTGCTTGGGCTCGGCAAACAGCGCCAGCGATGTGATCTCGGCCCAGCTTCCACCGGCATCGAAGTTGGGGACGATGTCGAGCGCGAGCCCCAGCGGGTGCTCGCCGTTTGCCGCGTGCTCGGGACCGCTCGAGTAGCCGTCGGTGACGAACAGCGGGTAGCGCTTACGCAGCCAGCGAATGTCGGTCAGCAGTCGGCGGTCGATCATTTCGCCGGGAAAGCCCGGCAGGTCGACGAACTTGCCGCCGCCCGTCGTCTCGCACAGCCCCGGCGCGAGCTTGGTCGAGCGCATCTTCGCCGTCGCGCTCGCGCTCACCGCCACCACGGCGACGAGCATGCACAGGCAACCCACCAGCAATCGAACAGCGCGCGAACCGCTCATCGCGACACCGGGCTGCGCCAGAACGAGGTGCGCTCGCGCGCCCCTGGCCAGTTGAGCTCGATGTGGACATGGTCGCGATGGGCCTGAGTCCGGTCGAGGTCGTTGCGCATCTCGCCGTTGCCCTTGAAGCAGTAGCTGTACTCGCCGAGCTCCTCCATCCCCGCCCACCAGCTCTTGCAGTCGAAGATCAGTCCCTGAACGCCCATGCGACGCGCGAGGGCGTTGGTGTTGTCGTAGCGGTCGGGCTCGATCAGCGTCTTGATCAGCCGCATTGCCGCTCGGCGGTCCTTGGCGACGCCGGCGTCGAGGTGCCAGTCGATCGCGCGCCCTTCTGAGTGCACGCTGAAGTTGGCGCGCTTGAGCTTCTCGCAGCGCGTGATTCCCCAGCTTTCGCCGCGAACGTTGTGCTCAAGCCACTTCTCGAGCTCGCGCATGCCCTTGGGGACGTCCCTGCGACAACCCCGAGCCTGGTCATAGCGGCTGTCGTCGAGCGGCTTGTCGACGAGGCGCTCGTCGTTAGCGGGGTTGGGGTTGAGCCCCACGGCCGACGCGGTGACAGCGAGCGCGCAGGCAATCGCGACGCTTGCGGCGCCGAGCGAGATTGCGCGAAGGAGAGACCCGCGCCCCCCGCGCAGCCTGCTCCCCGACGCGTTGTCGGGCTGAAATCCCATCGGTGTTTCCTTCGGACCCTTCCCCCAATCGCTTGAACCGCGATAGCATCTGCCCCGACCGTGCTAGGTGGGGAAGTAGCGGCTCCCTGTACCCGCAATCCGCTCTAGCGGGGCCGAAGCTCGTCTGAGGGTCATGGCCTACGGGGCCAGTACGCCGAAGGCGGTGTTGACGGTCAGGTCCCGCGCGATGCGCGTCCGCGAATCAGGTCAGGTCCGGAAGGAAGCAGCCTTAAGCGGTGCCGGGCAAGTGCCGCGGATAAGCCTGACCCGAGCTGGCCACGGCGGGCACGCCCGCAGACCATTCTCGAGGACGAGCGCGCACGGTCATTTTTTCGCCTTCCGAGCGACGGCTAGACTCGCCCGACGTGACCGCAGAGACGTCCCTTTACCGACGCCACCGCCCCCAGGCCTTCGATCAGGTCGTCGGCCAAGAGCATGTGGTGCGTACGCTGCGAAATGCCGTCGAGCGCGATCGCGTTCACCACGCTTACCTCTTTGTCGGCTCGCGCGGCACCGGCAAGACCTCTCTGGCCAAGATCCTCGCCCGCTCGCTCAACTGCGTCAACGGGCCGACGCTGACGCCCTGCGGCGAGTGCGAATCCTGCGTCTCGATTGCTGCCGGCAGCTCCCTCGACGTGATCGAGATGGACGCTGCCTCGAACCGCTCGGTCGACGACATCCGCGAGCTGCGCGAGCGCGTCGGCTATGCGCCCGCCGGAGGCCACTGGAAGGTCTACATCCTTGACGAGGCCCACATGCTCACCCGAGAGGCCTGGAACGCCTTTCTCAAGACGCTCGAGGAGCCGCCGCCGAACACCGTCTTCATCCTCGCCACGACCGAGCCACACAAGGTGATGGCGACGATCATCGACCGCTGCCAGCGCTTCGACTTCCAGCGTCCTTCGCTCGAGCAGATCGCCGAGGTGATTCGCCGCGTCGCCGTCGCGGAGACGATCGAGATCGAGGACGGCGCGGTCGGCGCGATCGCGCGCGCTGCATCGGGCAGCTTTCGCGACGCTCTCGGCACGCTCGACCAGCTCGTCTCCTACGGGGGCAAGTCGGTCAAGACCGACGACGTGCTCGCCGTGCTCGGCATCGCCGACTCCGACCTGATTCTCGCCGCTGCCGACGCGATCGCCGCCGGTGATGGCAAGGCCGCGCTCGAGACCAGCGAGCGCCTCTCGCGCTCGGGGCGCGACGTGAGCCAGTTCGCCCGCGACCTGCTCGCCCACCTGCGCCAGCTGATCGTCATCCGCACCGCCGGCGAGCTTCCAGACTCGTTCTCGATCACGGCCGGTGATCCCGAGCGTCTTCGCAGCCAGGCCGAGTCGCTGTCGGACCTCACCCTGGGCCGGTCCGTCGATGTGCTCTCGGCTGCGCTGTCGGCGATCCGCGAGGGCGATGAGCCGCGGATGACGGTCGAGCTCGCCCTGCTACGGGCCGCGAGGCCGCAGATCGACCCCTCGCGCGAGGCATTTGCCGAGCGCCTCGAGCGCCTCGAGCGCGCCGGGGGCACCGCTGTCGACGCGCCCGCGCCCGCACCAGCCGCCGCATCGAGGCCCGACCCACCCCCGCCCCCTTCATCCTCGGCCGCGCCCGACGCCGCCGACGGCCAGCCCGAAGCAGGCGAATCGCGGTCCGAGGCGCCGTCGGCGGCGAAGGTGACGGCGATCGCCGAAGCCGTCGACCTCGACAAGCTCGTCAGCCTGTGGCCGGCCGTGATCGATCAGGTGCGCTCCTCGGGTGAGCAACTGCTCTCACACGTACTCGAAGCGGCACGACCGGTCGCAATCGACGTCGAGGAAGCGGTGCTCGAGGTCGGCTTCCCCGCCTCGGCGGCCTTCAACAAGCGCAAGGCCGAAGCCGCCGACGCGCGCGACAAGTTCGCCGACGCGATTCGCACCATCGTCGGTCAGCGCCTGCGCCCGGTCTACGTCCTGCTCGAGGGTGAGGAGGCAGCTGAATCCGACGAGCCGGCGATGAGCGAAGAAGAGTTGATCGAGATGGTCCGCAGCGAGTTCGATGCGGAGGAGTTCGTGACCGACCCCGAGCACGAAGAGCGCAAAGCCAAGGAGGCTTAGAGAAACGATGGCGAGACTTCCGCAGGGCGGCCCAGGCGGATTCGATATGGGCGCGATGATGAAACAGGTTCAGCAGATGCAGACCGATATGGAGGAGGCTCAGGCCAAGCTCAAGGACGAGGTCGTCGACGCCAGCGCTGGCGGCGGCATGGTCAAGGTCAAGATGAGCGGCGATTTGCGCTTGCTCGAAGTCACGATTGATCCCGAAGCGATCGACCCGGAGGACCCGGAGTTGCTGCAGGACATGGTCCTCGCGGCGACCAACGAGGCGATCCGCTCGGCCCAGGAGCTGGCCGCGAGCAAGATGGGCGGGATCGCCGGCATGGGCGGCGGCGCCGGCGGCCTCGGCGGCCTCGGCTTGCCGGGGATGTAGCGCGCCGGGTTCTAGCGCTCGCCGGGCTTGCGAACGGCGCCGCCAGGCCCGCTAGCGTCAGCGTCTCGATGTATCCGGAGCCGATCAACCGTCTCGTCGCCGAGCTCGGCAAGCTGCCGGGAATCGGCCAGCGCACCGCTCAGCGCCTGGCCTTTCACATCCTGCGCTCCGAGGACGGCGACGCCGCTGCGCTCTCGGATGCGATCCGCGAGGTGCGCGAGCGGGTCGGCCTCTGCGAGGTCTGCTTCAACCTCTCCGAAGGCCCGCGCTGTCAGGTCTGCCAAGACTCGCGGCGCGACGGCTCGATGATCTGTGTCGTCGAGCAGCCCGCCGACGTGATCCCGATCGAGCGCACACACGAGTACCGCGGCCTCTATCACGTGCTCGGCGGAGCGCTCTCGCCGATCGACGGCATCGATCCCGATGACTTGAAGATCGCGGAACTGATCGATCGAGCCGGGGCCGAGGAAGTGAGCGAGGTCGTCCTCGCGACGAACCCGACGACAACCGGGGAGGCAACCGCGCACCACGTCGCCGAGCTGCTCCGCGGTCAGGTATCGATCACTCGCCTGGCCAGCGGCCTGCCCGTCGGCGCCGATCTCGAGCACGCCGACGAGGTCACGCTGGGGCGCGCCTTCTCCGGTCGGCGCGCCGTGGCCTGAGCGGCCCGGCCCGCCTCAGCGCGGCGGCGGATCGTGGCGCTCGTACTCGACCGGGCGCTCGCGCTCGACGACGACGTCGCCGCGACGGCGGTCCTGCGTCATCAAGAACAGTCCGATCAGCAGCCCGAGGACACCGGCGATCATCAAGATCAGCCCGATCGTCTCGAGATTGATCGACTCGATCTCATCCTGGACGCCGTAGCGAAGGATCGCGCCCACTGCGATCAGGAATATGGACCCGCCTACCGTCATCTCGTTCCTCTCAGTCGGGGATAGGAGTCATACCCGCGTCGCAGGACGACTAATCGGATTGCCGTGTCAGACCTCGCTGAGACCGATCCTGCGATGAAGCCGCCGCAGGGGTGCCGGCGCCCACCAGTTCCAGCGCCCGAGCAGGCGCATCAGCGACGGGACCAGCAGCGCGCGGATGATCGTCGCGTCGATCAGCACCGCGATCGCCGTGCCGAGACCGACCTGCTTGATGAAGATGATCTCCGAGGTGACGAAAGCGCCGATCGCGATCGCGAACAGCAGTGCCGCAGCGGTGATGATCCGCCCGGTGCGCTCGAGACCGGTTGCGATCGCTTCACGGTCGTCGAGGCCCGCGTCGCGCCCCTCCTTGATCCGGGCCAGCAGAAAGACCCCGTAATCGGTCGAGAGGCCGAATGCGATGGCGAACAGCAGCAGCGGCTGGGTCGATTCGAGCCCACCCTGGCTGGTGTAGTTGAGCAGGCCTTCGAAGCGCCCATCCTGGAAGATCAGCACGAGGATGCCGAAGGTCGCGCTGAGACCGAGTGCGTTCATCAGGATCTGCTTCAACGGCAGCACGACCGAGCCCGTCATCAAGAACAAGACGACGAAGGTGACGCCGACGACGATTGCCAGCACGATCGGCAGATGGGCGCCGAGGCTGTCTTGAAGGTCGAGGTAACCGGCGGTCTGGCCTGTCACCTCGACGCCGTCGAATTCGCCGCGAATCTGCTCCACGAGTTGCTGGCTGCTCTCGGCCAGTGCCTCGCGCTCGGAGATCGCGTTGATCGCGTAGACGCTTCCGTCGAGCTCTTGGGGAGGCTCGACCTCGGCGACGCCAGGGAGCGGCTCGAGCTGCTGGGCGATCGCGCCGGCGCCGGCGCCGTCGCCGCGGTAGACGACGGTAATCGGGGTGTCGCGAAACGGCGGGAAGTCGGCGCGCAGCACGTTGTCGACCTGGCGAGCGCTGGCGCTCGCGGGCAGCACCTGCGCATCGACCGAGGTGAACTCGATTGCGAAAAACGGAATCCCGAGGGCAATCAACGCAGCCGTGCTGATCGCCGCGACTCGCTTTGGCATCCGCATCACCAGCGCGGAGAGCCGGTACCAGAAACCCGTTTGCGCGGGACGGGCGTCGGTCGCGGCCCGCCGCTGCAGGAACGCAGGCGCCAGCGAGTTGACGCGCTCACCCAGCATCGCCAGGACCGCCGGCAGCACGGTCAACGAGATCGCGGCGGCGATCAGCGCCACCGCAGCTCCCCCGATCCCCATCGAGTAGAGGAAGTTCTGCGGGAAGACGACCAGCGAGGCGAGGGCGCCGGCGACCGTCAACGAGCTGAACAGGACCGTGCGCCCGGCGGTCACAAGCGTGCGCCGAAGCGCCTCTGAGCCGGCGCCCGACTTGGCGATCTCCTCGCGGTAGCGCGAGACGACGAAGAGGCTGTAGTCGATCGCGAGTCCGAGCCCGAGGCCCGTGACGAGATTGAGCGCAAAGATCGAGATCTCGGTCACCTCTACCGCCGCGCGCAGGAAGAGAAAGGTCGAGAGAATCGCCAGCGCTCCAACCAAGAGCGGCAACAGAGCGGCCACCAGGCTGCGAAAGAAGAGCAGCGAGAGTACGAACAGGATCGGGAACGCGATCAGCTCAGCCCGCTGCAGGTCGCTCTCCACCTGTTCGCCCACCTGCAACTGCGCGAGGCTCGGACCGCCGACCGAAACCGACGGCTGATCTGCCAGCGACTCGGCCAGGGCATCGGCCGCGTCCTCGCGCGCTCCGTCGTCGGCGGCGGAGAAGCTGACCGCCAGATAAGTTGAGTCGCCGTCGTCGGAGACGAACGCCGCGGCGCGGCTCTCGGGGAATCCGATGACTTGCTGGACGTCGTCGCGGGCCGCAATCTGTCTCGCCAGCGACTCGACGCGCTCGAGCCCCGCGGCGGAGCGGACGTCGACGTCCTCGATCAGGACGATCGCATCGGTGCCGCGGTAGCCGGCGTCCTCGAGGCGCTCGTCGGCGATCACGCTCTCGGTGTCGGGATCGTCGGCGCTGTAGGACTCGAGCAGCTCGACGACCGAGCCGCCGATCGCGCCGGCGGCGAGGGAGAAGGCGATGGCACCAAGCACGATCCAGCGCCTGCGGCGCTCGGCGAAGCTGGCTAGACGCTCGAACATCAGACGGCCTTTCTCTTGGTGGTTGAAGCGGCGCGCCGCTTGAGCCGCGCGGTCTCGCGCTCGCACCAATCGGCGATGAAGTCGTTGAGGTCGATGCCGAAACGAAGCGAAGTCGAGATCGAACCCTCATCGGCGGGTGCCCTCTCGCGCTGGATCCCTCGCAGGCGCTCGGCGACGCCCTCGTGGTTTGCACGCTTGTGCTCGAGCGCGGTCAGCGTCGCGTCGATGCCGGCGAAATCCGAGAAGAAGATCTTCAGCAGGCTCTCATCGCGCATCTCTTGGATCTGCGGCGGCGATGCGAGCCACTCCCGCAGCCGCTTGCGCCCGGCGGCGGTCAGGCTGTGGACGGTGCGCTTGCGCTCGCCCTGCGCGCGGGGCGCACCCGAGATCAGACCGCCATCGGTCAGCCGTCGCAGCTCCGGGTAGATCTGCCCGTAGGAAGCGGCCCAGAAGAAGCGAGTGGAATGGTCGACGAACTGCTTGATCTCGTAGCCCGACATCGGTCGCTTGCCGAGCATTCCGAGGATGACGCAGGACGTGGCATTGAGCTCCATATCCCCTGGAGATATATCAAACCGATATGTCTAAGAGGTGTGACCGTGATCACAGAGCAGGCGGCTATGGTGGATCGAGCAAACCCAGGCCCCGCTTCAGCTCGAGCACCCTGCCGGCCGCCTGAGCGAGACGCTCTTCGCTGAGCTCGCCGGACTCAACCGCCGCCAAGATCTCCTCGCGCACCCCGACCTGATCCTCGGGCGAGCCGATCTGAAGCAGATCCGAGCCCGCGGCCAGCGCCTTCACCGCCGCCTTCGCAGTCGTGCCGGTGGCGCGAACCGCGCCCGAGCCGAGGTCATCGGTGATCGCGACGCCCTCGAAGCCGAGCTCATCGCGCAGGAGGCCGGTGGCCACCGGCTCGGCCAGGGCCCCCGGCGTGATCGTGTCGTAGGCGCCGTAGAAGGCGAGCGAGAGCACGAGAGCGGGCGCGCCTTCGGCGACGGCGGCGCGAAACGGCTCCAGGTCGCGTGAGGAGAGCGAGGCGGCGTCGAGGCTGACGGTCGCCGGCCCCCTGCTGGTGTCCTGCGATGCTGCGCCGAGGCCGGGGAAGTGAAGCGGGGCACAGGCCAGCCCTTCGGCCTTACAGCCACGAATCGCCGCCGAGGTCAGGGCCGACACGGTCGCTGCGTCGTCAGAAAAGGCACGATCGGCGACCGGAGAGTCGAGCGTGGCGACATCGGCGACCGGGAAGAGGTTGACGTCGAAGCCGGCGTCGACGAGGGCTGCCGACGTTTCGGACGCCCATTCTTGGGCTCCCGCCACCGAGTCGGCGTCGCCGATTGCAAGCTCGGTCTGCTGTGGCGGCAGGTCGGCCAACGCGCGGTAGCGCCCGCCCTCCTGGGAGGCGACGAGCAGCGGCGCGATCCCGTCGCCCTCGTTCGCGATCGCGCGCAGCTTTGCGATCAGCTGCGTACCGGCCGTTGCATCGGTCCAGTTCTCGGTGGCGACGATGACCCCGCCTGGTGGGCCCTCGTCAAGGGCGTCCCTAAGCGGCTCGCTTGGGTCGGTCCCCTCGAAGCCGACGAGGAGCACCTGGTCGACGAGCGTTTCGACGCTCATCCCCGTGACCAGTTCGGAGACCGCCGGCGAGAGCTCGGCGTCGATCTCGGTCGGGCTCTCGCTCTCGCCCGAGCTGAGCACGAGCCAGGCGCCGGCGGCCACCGCGACGACGAGCGCCAGCGCCCCCGCCCGACGGGCCATGATCACGCGCCGTGAAGGCGGCCTCGGATCGTCCATCAGCGCTGCGATCGTATTCTCAGGCTCCGATGACCCCGACGGCAGAGACAGTGGTGATGAAGTTCGGCGGCACGTCCGTCGCCGAAGCCGTGGACTTAAAGCGCGCCGCAACGCGGATCGTCGACGCGCGGCGCAGCGGCAAGCGGGTCGTCGCCGTGCTCTCGGCTCGCGGCAAGACCACCGACGAGCTCGTCGCCGCGGCCTATGAGATCTCCGATCGCCCGCTGGCGCGTGAGATGGACATGCTGCTCTCCACGGGCGAGCGAATCTCGTGCGCCCTGTGCGCGATGGCGATCCACGACATGGGCCACAGCGCGGTCTCGCTGACCGGCTCGCAGGCGGGGATCGTGACCGATTCCTCGCACACGAAGGCCCGCATCCTCGACGTTCGCGCCGATCGCATCCGCGCCGGGCTCGACGACGACCGCGTTGTTCTCGTCGCCGGGTTCCAAGGCGTCTCGGGTGACTCCAAGGACGTGACCACGCTCGGGCGCGGGCGGCTCGGACACGACCGCGGTTGCGATCGCCGCCGCGCTCGGGGCCGACGTTTGTGAGATCTACACCGACGTCGCCGGCGTCTTCAGCGCCGATCCCCGGCTCGTCAGCCGACGCGCGCAAGCTGACGATGGTCTCCTTCGACGAGATGCTCGAGATGTCTTCCTCGGGCGCGGGCGTGCTGCAGCTGCGCGCGGTCGAGTACGGGCGAAATCACGGCGTCAGGATCCATTGCCGCAGTTCGTTCGATGAGGCGCCCGGTACGCTCGTCGTCGGCGAGGAAGAGACCTTGGAGCAACCGAGCGTGACAGCCGTGACGCACGCCTACGAGGCGCGTGTGACCCTGACCGGGCTCAACGACGAGCCCGGCGTCGCCGGTCGCGTTTTCACCGCCCTTGCCGACGCCAACGTCAACGTCGACATGATCATCCAGAACGAGCCCGTCTCGGCCGATCAGAAGGCCGACCTCTCCTTCACCGTCGCCAACGAGGACCTGACCTCGGCGACCGATGTGCTCGAGCCGCTCCAGGTCGGCGAGCGGCATCGAGACCGACGCCAACGTCGGCAAGGTCTCGATCGTCGGCGCCGGCATGCGCAGCCATCCTGGCGTTGCGGCGAAGGTGTTCAAGACGCTCGGCGACAACGAGATCAACATCGAGATGATCTCCACGTCGCCGATCAAGATCTCCTGCGTCGTCGCCGCCGACCGCGTCCCCGACGCGGTCCAGGCGATCCACCAGGCGTTCGAGCTTGGCGATGACGCGATCCGCGAGGAGGATCCCTCCGGCGACCATCGCCCACGAGTGCGCCCGGCGGGGGAGGCCGCATGAGCTACCGAGTGGGCGTCGTCGGCGCCACCGGCGCGGTCGGCTCGACGATCCTTTCGATTCTCGCCGAACGCGGCTTTCCGGCCTCCGAGGTGGTGCCGTTCTCGTCCCAGCGCTCGGCCGGGACGGAGCTCGAGTTCGGCGACGGCGAGATCGAGTGCCGGCCGCTCAGCGACGAGTCGATCCAGGGCCTCGACATCGTGCTCTCTTCGGCCGGCGGAGCGATCAGCTCGGAGTGGGCGCCACGCTTCGTCGAGGCCGGCGCCGTCGTTGTCGACAACACCAGCTTCTGGCGCATGCACGATGACGTCCCGCTCGTCGTTCCCGAGGTCAATCCAGACGCCGCCGGAGGGCCACAACGGCCTCATCGCGAACCCGAACTGCACGACGATGGAGATGGTCGTCGCGCTCGCACCGATCCATCGCTCGGTCGGGATCGAGCGCTTGGTCGTCTCGACCTACCAGTCGGTCTCGGGAACGGGTCGCGAGGCGATCAAGGAGCTCAACCAGCAGGCGCGCGCGGTTCTCGCCGGCGAGCAGCCGGAGGTGGCGACGTTCCCCCACCAGATCGCGTTCAACGTGATCCCGCAGGTCGAGACGTTCAAGGATGGCGATGACTACACGACCGAGGAGCGCAAGGTGATGCGCGAGACGCGCAAGATCTTCGCCGCCTCCGAGGACGAGCTGCGGATCTCGGCGACCTGCGCCCGGGTGCCGGTCGTCACCGGCCACTCGGAGTCGATCAACGTCCAGACCCGCGAGCCGCTCTCACCCGCGGAGTGCCGCGAGCTGCTCGCCGCAGCACCCGGTGTGATCGTCGTCGACGAGCCCGGTGAGGCGATCTACCCGCTCGCGCTCGATGGCGCCGGCCGCGACGAGGTGCTCGTCGGGCGAATCCGCCGCGACCCCTCGCACGAGCGCTGCCTCAACCTCTGGGTCGTCGGCGACAACCTGCGCAAGGGTGCCGCCACCAACGCGGTCCAGGTCGCCGAGCTCCTGCACGAGCGCGACCTCGTCCGCGTCCCGGCCGGCGCCGCGTTCTAGCCGCGACCTCGTGGCCGCGGCGATCGCCTCGGCGGCGCTGATAGTCGTCGCCTCGCTGATGGTCGGCCAGGCCGTCCTGCGGCTCAGCGGGCGGCTTGATTGGTCCTGGCTCGCGGGCCCCGTCGGCCTCGCCCTGATCCTCGTCGCCACCGGGATCGCCGCTTCGCTACAGGCCCGGGGAACTGCGATTGCCGTCGTGCTTGGCGGGTTGCTGGTACTTGCGTCAGCACTCCTGGTTATGGGGGGGCGACGGCACGGAGAACGTTCGGCGGAGCAGCTCCGCATCCATGCTCCGCACCGTCCTCGCATCCATGCTGCGGAAGCTCCGGCGAACCTTCTCCGTACCGTCGCTCCTGCTCTTGGGGCCGCCTTCCTGGCGGCCCTGTTTGCGTGCTTTGCCGTTTCATTGCGGCTGGGTTTGTGGGGGTCCTGGGGGTTGGGCTGGTCAACGACGACATGGCCTCGCATCTGCTGATTGCGGACTGGATCGATGAGCGGTTTCGGCCGGAGCCGGTTTTCATCGATCAGGGGTATCCGTTCGGACCGCATGCGCTCGTGGCGGGTCTGTCGACGTTGTTGCACGCGAGTTCGATCGACGTCTTCGCCGGGCTGATGCTGGCGATTCCGGCGCTGACGGCGCTGGTCGCCTACTCGGCGCTGGACGGGCTGGGGACGGCAGCCCGCGTTGCCGCCTCCGCACTGACCGCGCTGCCGTACATGGCAGCGGCCTACCTCGCCCAAGAGGCGTTCAAGGAGCCGATCATCGCGCTCTTCTTGCTCGGCTTCGCCCTGCTTCTCCCGACCGTCAAGTCGCCCCGCCACGCGATTCCGCTCGGCGTTATCGCCGCGGGCGCCGTCTACGTCTACTCCTTCCCGGGCCTGGCGTGGCTGGTCGGAGTGGCGCTCGTCTGGGATCTGTTTTGTCGCTCGTCGGACGCGGGGGGCGCGTGAGGGTCGGCGGAACATCCGAGCGAAGCGAGACGTTCCGACGACGCCCTCACCCACCCCGGCCGCTCGCCGCGGTTGCGGTCCTCCTCGTCCTCACAGCCCCAGAGCTCCCCCGCCTGCTCGAGTTCAAGGACTTCCGAGCCCTCGACCCGTCGAAGGCGAACGAGGGCGGGCTCGGCAACCTGCCCGGTCAGATCTCGCCGCTGACCGCGCTTCGGCGTCTGGCCGACGAGCGAGTTCCGGCTTTCGGCCGGCGCCAGCAGTCTGCCCGACGGTCGTCTTCTACGCCGGCGCGCTGCTGGCTGCGGTGGCCTTCGCTCTGGCGCTGCCTCGCTGGATTCGCCGCCACGGCGCCGCGATCCCCGCAGCGCTGCTCGCGGCGGTCGTCCTCTACTTCGTCGCTCGAGCCCTCGGCACCGTCTACACCTCGGCCAAGGCGATCTCGATCGCCGCTCCGCTGGTCGCGCTTGTCACCCTCGGTGGCCTCTTCGCGGCGAGCGCACGGCGTTGACGTCTCGCCACCGCCTTCGCGCTCGCCGCCGCGAGCTCGAGCTTTCTGATCCTGCGCCAGGCTCCGGTCGGCCCGGAGGACCACATGCGAGGAACTAGCCGAGATCCGGCCCTTGGTGCAGGGCGAGAAGCTGCTCTTTCTCGGTCGCGACAACTTCTTCCTCTACGAGCTCCGTGGCTCGAAGCCGTTCACCGACGTGAGGAACTTCTACGACCCGTACTTACGTCGAGCCGAACTTCGAGCTCGAGCGAGGTCGTCTCCAAGTTCGACTTCGACTCGGTCACCGCGGAGACACTGGCGCGGCTTCCCTATGTCCTGGCGACCCGCGCCGCGTACGCGAGCGAGCCGCCGCCGGGCTACGAGGCGTCGAGCCCACAGAGTCGTACGACGCTCTGGCGACGCGGCAGCCGCCGCTCGGTCGCGTGCCCGGCGAGACCGACGCCGAGCCCGGGCGCATCGGCGGCTGCGGCGGCGCGCAGGCCACCGAGGTCTCGTCCTTCGCCGCGGCCGCCGGTGTGGCCGCGGCCGAGAGTGGTCGTCGCAGACGATCGAGGGCGGCGACGAGCGGCGCCACGATCGAGCTCGATCTGCCGCCGGGCGAGTGGGATCTCTCGATCCAGTACGACTCCACCCGCGAGCTCGACGATCGACGGGCCCGGGCTGGATGCGACGCTGCCCGGGCAACCTCGACTACCGCGGTCCGGCGCCGTTCTTCGCCGTCGGCTCGATCGAGAGCGACGGCGGCGAGCCGGCGACGATCACCGCGACCGTCGAGGACGCCGCCGCCGTCGGCCGGCTGCTCGGTGCGCAGCTCGGTCGCCCACCTCGGCGCGCGTTGCCGCGACGTCGACCAAGCCGCGCAGCGAGAGCTGTGGCGACTACGTCGACTGGTACGAGCCGGCTAGGCCGTCGGCGGCTGCCGAAGCCGCGAGCAGCTTCTCGGCCAGCTCGCGGAAGAAGTCGTTGCGGGTGACGACGGCGTGGACCGTGCCGCTCGGTCGCGATCGGGATGACCAGCACGCGGTGGTGCAGGAAGAGCTCGGCGAGCTGGGTGTCGGAGTACTCGTCCTCGACGACGACGTGGTCGGTGGTCAGGTACTTGCGGATCGGCTCGAGCGCGCACGTCTCGCGGCGCTCGATCGCCTCGTCGATCGAGCGCGTGATCATCGCCGCGGAGCCGAGCTCGCCCACGTAGCCGGGAAACAGCGCGGTCATGAACTCGCGCTCGCCGAAGATGCCGGCGAAGCTGCCGTCCTCGCTCGACCGCGGGCAGGCCCGGGAAGCCCGGACTCGACCACGCGCTTGACGCGCGGCCGCCGATCAGCTCGTCGGCGCGCCAGCGGCTCGATCTCGCGACAGCGCCGATTTGACGATCGAGTCGGGCATCGCGCCTCTATAGCACTACGTAGCGGAGCGACGACGTAGGCGGTCGCGATCACCATCGAGACGCATCGTCACCGGGATACCGATCCGCAGGAAGCTGACGAAGCCGATCGGCCTGCCCGGCGCGCTCGGTCAGCCCGGCGGCGGCGACGTTGGCGGCGGCGGCGATGATCGTCGCGTTGCCGCCGAAGCAGGCGCCGAGCGAGAGCGCCCACCAGTAGGCGTCGTCGCCGCTGTCCGCCCTGGAGCTCGCTCGACGACCGGGATCATCGCCGTCGTGAAGGGGATGTTGTCGACGATCGCCGAGCCGATCCCGCCGATCCAGAGGATCCCGAGCAGCTCGGCGGTGCGGTCGCCGCCGGTCAGGTCCTTGACCGCCGTCGGCGACCTCGTCGATCGCGCCCGGTCTCCTCGAGCGCGCCGACCATCACGAACAGCGCGACGAAGAAGAACAGCGTCGGCCACTCGATCTTCGAGAGCGCCTGCTCGAGCGGGATCCGCGTGACGAGCAGCGCCGACCGCGGCGCCCGGTGAGCGCGACGGTCGCCGGCTCGATGTGGAGCGCCTGGTGGGCGAAGAAGGCGAGGATCGTGAGCACCAGGACGGGACCGGTCCGCCGCAGCTCGTCGGCGTCGCGGATCGAGGCCGCCGCGTCGAGCTCCATGACCAGCTCGCCGGTTCGTTCCGGCGATCTGGAGCGGCTGCGGTAGAGAGTAGAGGCAGCGCGATCACGACGACGAAGGTGACCACGACGATCGGCGCCAGGTTGACGATGAAGTCGTTGAAGCGTGAGGTCGGTGGCGCCGGCGATGATGATGTTCGGCGGGTCGCCGATCAGGGTCGCGGTGCCGCCGATGTTGGAGGCGATCACCTCGATGACGATCAGCGGGATCGGGTCGATGTCGAGGGCGTCGGCGAGCAGGAACGTGATCGGGACGACGAGCAGGATCGTCGTCAGGTTGTCGAGGAAGGCCGAGAGCAGCGCGGTCGTCACCGGCGAGGCTGAGCACGACGCGGAGCGGCTCGCCGCGCGAGATCTGCCCGGCGCGGATCGCGATGTAGTCGTAGACGCCGGTCTGCTGGGTCAGGTAGACGAGGATCATCATCCCGGCGAGCAGGCCGATCGTGTTGAAGTCGACCGACTCGATCGCCGCCTCCTGGTCGAACTCGGCGCCGACGAAGAGGACGACGATCGCGGCGCCGAGCAGCGCGACCTTCGTCCGGTGGACGCGCTCGCTGGCGATCAGCGCGAGGCGACGATGAAAGTGATGATGCTCTGCCACGGCGCGCGGCGATCGCGACGGCGCGATTTATGCGGAGGTGGAAACATGGGTCGCAGTCGATCGCCGACCAGTCTTCCCGGCTCACCGGGGCACAAAGAGGGAACCCGGCGCCGAGTTCGACGTCGGGCGCGTCGAGGTCGGCGAGGTGCAGCCGTCCGAGCGCGACGAGGCGATCGACGTCGTCGCCCGGGCGATGAGCGACAGCGCTCAGGACGTCGCGGCCTCGGCTCCGACATCGAGCGCAACGACCGCCAGCTGCACCGGATGTTCCGCTCGATGTACGCCGACGTCCGCGGCCAGCGCCCGCTCGTGGCGCGTTTCGACGGGCGCATCGTCGGCGCGGCCAACGAGCTGCGCGAGGCGGGCTGTCGGCCGAAGCGCTCGAGAAGCTGCGGCTGGCGCCGGCGGAGCTCGCGATCGGCCCGCGCGCCTTGCCGCGGGTGGGGCAGCCGCTGGCTCGGCGACTGGGAGCGCCGCGACCCCGACCGCCGCGCACTCGCACTTCGGCCCCTTCGGCGTCGAGCCCGCGCTGCAGGGACGCGGAATCGGCAGCCTGTGAGCTGCGGCGAGTACACGCGCCGCGTCGACGCAGCCGGCGAGCGACGCCTACCTCGAGACCGAAAGCCCGAGAACGTGGCGCTCTACAGCCGCTTCGGCTGCGAGGTCATCGACGAGGGCGAGTCTCTGGGGACATCCGCACCTGGTTCAGGTGGCCGAGGCCGGCGCCGACCCGCCGGCGACGCGAAGCGCGTGAGGCTAGTCGTCGGCGAGCTTCTCGACGACTTGCCGCGCGGTCTCGGGGTCGACGTCGGTGAACTTCAGATAGAGGCTCACTGCGTCGTCGATATGGCCGAGCAGGGCGGCCTGCTCGCACCTCGGGTGGAGGGGTCGGCGCGCCCGGGGGGAGTATGGATCCGTCGCTCATCGGCGCCGGAGACTACCCGGAGGGCACCGTCGCCGCGAGCTCGCCGGCCGGCGACCAGGCGCACCCGGCCCTCGCTCGCGCTCAGCGCCAGCTCGAGGTTCGACTCGATCGTCTCCCACCTTGGCGGGGTCGAGGGCCATGTCGCTGCGGATCGCGAACGCCATGTGGCGAAACCCACCGTCCTGCACCCGCGGCATCAGCCAGCTCTCGAACAGCCGGCGCTCGGCCCACGGATACAGGGTCACTCCGGCTCCGGCGCTCAGCGGAACGAGGACGAGCCGGTCGTCTGCATGCGGTCCGGAGGCCGCCTCCCGGAAGTCGCTCGGCGACGGCACGTAGGCATCGAGCGGGGCGTCGGTGTAGTCGGGCAGGGTCCCGGTCGTCCGCTCGCCGTCGACCGTGCCGCTGACCGCGGCCATCCCCGGCTCGACGGTGAGATCGACGCAGACTCCCGCCTCGCGGATCTGAGCCACGACCGGGTCGCTGAGGAAGTGGTCGCCGCCGCGGTAGCAGCGGGGCGGGCCGCCGAAGTGCGAGCTGAAGGCCTCCAGCCCCGTGTCGACGCTGTTCGCAACCCAGCCCGCGTCTGCGTGATCGGCGATCCAGCGGCCCGGGTGCTCGGGGTCGAGGCGCCAGGCGTGGACGTGCAGGCCGACCTCGTCGCCCTGCTCGAGCAGCTCGGCCCAGAGCGGCGCGAAGCGCTCCAGCGCCCAGGCCGGCGAGCCGCAGGCACCCTCTATCTGCGAGTCCGCCCGAACGAACCAGCTCAGCCGGACGGGTGCTGCGGTGACCGCGGCAAGGCGCTCTCGCAGCTCAGGCAGGAGCGCGACGATCCGCTCGAACCCGTGCCAGGTCGGATCGGTGAGGTCGACCTCGCGACCGTCGGGCTCGACGTCGATGCAAACTGCGGCTGGGAGTGCGGCTCGACGGCCGAAACGCCACACGCGCTGACTCAGGTGGGCACTCCGGCGAGCCGCTCGCCGACCCACTCGGTCGAGGCGATGTGGCGGTTCATGCCCAGCTGCTTGGGCTCGAAGCCGAGCGCCAGCCCGACGAGCTGCGGCAGGTGCAGGACGGCGAGGCCGAGGTCGCGGTTGACGATCTTCGCCGCCTCGGGCTGCTGCATGTCGAGGTTGAGGTGGCAGAGCGGGCACGGCGTGACCAGGCAGTCGGCGCCGTCGTCGAGGGCGTCGCCGATGTGGGTGCCGGCCTGGCGCAGCGAGGTCTCGCGGTTCATCGTGATCGATCGGGAAGCCGCAGCACTTGCGCGCGCCGTCGTACTCGACGACCTCGCCGCCGAGCGTCTCGATCACCTGCTCGAGGTAGAGGTCGCGCTCGGGGTGCTCGTCGTAGCCGAGGCGGTGCTTGGGGCGGATGATGTAGCAGCCGTAGAACGGCCCGACGCGCAGGCCGGCGAGCGGGCGCGTGACCTTCGCCTCAGGCCGTCGAGGCCGTAGTCCTCGACGAGCAGCCAGAGGAAGTTCTTGTTCTCCAGTCGTGCCTTGTCCTTCGTACTCGAGCCCCTCGTCGGCGAGCGCCTCGTTGATGTGGGCGCGGTAGGCGCGAGTCGGCGTCGAGGCGCTGCTGGCATTCCGACTGCGCGCCCTGGCAGGTCGAGCAGATGTTCATCATCGCCAGGCCGGTCTTCTGGGCGAGCGCGAAGGTGCGCGCGTTGAGCGTGTCGGCGAGCTCCTGGTTGTGCTCGGCGATCACGCCGGCGCCGCAGCAGTTGGCGCGGTCGAGCGTCGACCAGCTCGATCCCGAGCCGCTCGGCGACGAGCGCCATCGAGCCGTGCAGCTCGGGCGTGAAGCCGCGCGAGACGCAGCCGGGCCAGTAGGCGAGCTTCATTCCTCTCCTTCGGTCGTCGGTGATCATCGGCGACGCGACCGTCTCGCGGCTCGGCGGCGGTCGAGACGGCCTCGGGCTCCTCGTCGGGCTCCTTCGGCTCCGGCTCCTCGTCCTCCTCGCCCGTGATGTAGAGGTTGAGCTCGTCGCGGTGCTCCTCGGCGTGCTCGTCGATGTGCTTGACGTGCTCCTGCGCGTCGCCGGGCAGCTTGTGGTGGATGCCGGGGATCAGCTTCGGCAGCGAGCGCATCTTGCCCGCGCGGATGCCGCGGATCGCGGTCGGGATCGAGCCGATCAGGCCCTTGATCGCCGCCGAGCTTCGGCATCAGCTTGCCCTTCACGCCCGGGGCGTAGGACTCCTGCAGCAGCAGCGACTCGTCGAGCGTGCCCTTCTTCTCGATGATCTTGACGAACGCGGCCTCGTGGTTGTGGCCGTTGTTGTGGTCGTCGATCTCCTCGTCGTGGCCGGCGGCGCGGCGCAGGCGCATGATCTGGTCCATCGGCGCGACGCCCTTGGGGCACGCGTCGACGCAGGCGAAGCAGTGGGTGCAGTCGTAGATGCCGTGCGGGTCCTGGGCGAGGTCGCACAGGCGCTCGCGGCTCTCGACGTCGCGCGGGTCGCCGACGAAGCGGTAGGCCTTGGCGAGCGCCGCCGGGCCGATGAAGTCGGGGTCGGCCTCCATCGAGAGGCACGAGGAGACGCAGGCGCCGCACTGGATGCAGGCGATCGTCTGGGTGATGTCGACCATCGACTCGGGCGGCACCACGCGCTCGCGCTCGGGCGGGTCGCCGTCGTCGAGCAGCCACGGCGTGACCCGGCGGATCTTGGCCCAGTGCGTCGACTCCATGTCGGTGACCAGGTCCTTGATCACCGGCATGTTCCCCATCGGCTCGACGACCACCGGATTGGGTTCGCCGTTCAGTTGCGCCGGTTGGCGGCCTCGTGGGCCTCGCCGATCTGGGTCAGGCAGGCGAGCGTGGACTGGCCGTTGATCTGTCACCCCGCACGAGCCGCAGATCGCGGCCCGGCACGAGCAGCGCACGGACAGCGAGCCGTCGTCGCGGTCCTTGGCCTGCAGCAGGCCGTCGAGCACCGAGAGGGTCGGGTCGAGCTCGACGTCGAACTCCTGCCAGTAGGCCCGCCCTCGCCCGGCTCGGGCTTGAACCTGCGGACCTTGAGCGTGTAGTTCTCGGTCGCGGCTTCGCCTGCGGTCGCGCTCGGTCTCTGCCTGGCCCATCTAGTAGGTCCTCTCCATTGGCTGCCATTCGGTGATCGTGACGTCGGAGTAGCCGATCTCGGGACCGTCGCCGTTCAGGGTCAGGTCGATGTGCTTGAGCCACTCGTCGTCGTTTCGCTCGGGGAAGTCGGTGCGGAACTGGGGCCGAAGATCAGCGTGTCGAGCAGCGAGTTGGCGCCGAGGCGATTGCCGCCGTGGACCGAGACGCAAGCCGCCTCGCCGGCGGCGTAGAGACCGGCGATCGTGGCGAGCCGTCGATGTCGGCTTCGATCCCGCCCATCGTGTAGTGGTTGCCAGGCTTGATGTGGATCGGCTCGCGCGTGATATCGACGCCGGCGAAGTCGCGCCCGACCAAGACGATCTCGCGCAGCGCCTCGTGGATGCGCTTCTTCGGGACGACGGTGATGTCGAGCGCGACGGTCCCGTCGGGGAAGCCGCGGCCCTCGTTGATCTCGGTCTGCTCGGCGCGGGAGACGACGTCGCGCGAGGCGAGCTCCATCTTGTTCGCGCGTACTTCTCCATGAAGCGCTCGCCGTCGGCGCATGAGCAGGTGGGCGCCCTCGCCGCGGGCGCCCTCGGTGATCAAGAAGCCCTTGCCCGCGAGGGTCGTCGGGTGGTACTGGATGATCTTCCATGTCCATCAGCGGGGCGCCGACGCGGCGAGCGCCGTGGCGTGTCCACCGATTCCTCCAGCCGCCCATTGGCAGCTCGAGCGCGACGTCGTTGATGCAGGCGTCGTTGATGCAGCACGGCCTCGAATTGCGGCGCCGCGACCTGCTTGCCGCGGGTCGAGTCCTCGACGAGCGCGACTGCAGTCCGAACAGCGAGTCGTTGCAGGAGGTCGATCGCCTCGTCGACGTCGGCGACCTTCGTCGCCGGCGGCGTCGGCCGAAGGTTTCCTCGGTGCGTGCGGCGCGTCGAGTGGTCGACGTTGACGGCGGCGTTCAGTTCGAAGTCGCCCGGCGCCTGCTCGCTTGCACAACGAGGCGCGCAGCACCTTCGACCGCATCGGCCGCGTCGGCTTCGACAATGTCGCCCTGATCGACGAGGTCGTCGCCCCGACCTCGACGTGCCGGATCGTCGACGCCCTGGCGCAAGCTCGCGCAGCCTCGCTTCCACCTGGTACAGCGACTCATCATAAGCAGTACCTCGGCGTGAGCACGCTGATCGAGATCCAGGTCTGGCCGCCGTTCTCCGTCGGTCATCATCGCGGCGTTCGCAGCCGCTACGAAGATCTTCATCAGCGGCACGATGATCGAGTCCATCCCGCCCGAGCTGGAGCTGACCCGCCGTAGCAGTACCAGCCT
>CAVYOA010000005.1:0-9801 GCA_963769945.1 uncultured Solirubrobacterales bacterium
GCACAACGGCGCGCGACGCACGAAGATACCACACAAGGGCTCAGTGGCCAAATCGTGCGTCCGTTGTCCGCCGCTCGACGCTCGCCAGCCGGCGAGCTGAGCGGTGTTTGCGGCTTATTTCAGCTCGACGGAGCCTCCGGCCTCTTCGATCTCGGCCTTGAGCTTGTCGGCCTCCTCACGCTCGATGCCCTCCTTGATCGGCTTCGGCGCCTCGTCTACGAGCGCCTTCGCGTCCTTGAGCCCAAGGCCGGTCGCCGCGCGAACGGCCTTGATCACCTGGATCTTCTTCTCGCCGGCAGCGGTGAGGACGACGTCGACGGTGCTCGACTCCTCCTCCGCGGCATCGCCTGCGCCGCCTCCGGCTGCCGGGGCAGCGGCAGCGACCGCGGTCGCGGAAACGCCGAACTCCTCCTCGAGCGCCTTGATCCGCTCGGAGAGCTCGAGCACGGAGATGTTCTTGAGCTCGTCGATCCAGTCTTCTGTGGTCAGCTTGCTGGCCATCTACTACGCCTCCTCATCGTCCTCGGCGGCCTCGCCCTCGGGCGCGGCCTCCTCGGAAGCTTCTTCATCGGTTTCAGTTTCGGGTTCGGGTTCTGAGGCCGGCGTCTCATCCTCGCCGTCGGCATCAGATGCGTCATCGGTCTCTCCGGAAGCCTCAGCGGCCGGCTCCTCTGAAGTTCTTTCCTCGGCGGGCGCATCTTCCGCGGGCGCGTCCTCGGCGGGCGCTTCGTCCGCGGCCGGCGCATCCGCAGGCGCCTCCTCGGCCGGCGCTTCCTCGGCGCCTCCTCGGCCGGCGCTTCCTCGGCCGGCGCTTCCTCAGCGGATGCGTCCTCGGCGGGCGCTTCAGCCGCCGGCGCCTCGCCCGTGACCAGCCCCTGCTCGGCGATCTGGGCGAGCTGGCGCCCAAGGCCGGAGATCAGGTTGTTCATCCCGGCGGCGAGTCCCGTCAGCGGGCTCGCGGTGAGGCCGACGAGTTGTCCGAACAGGGCTTCGCGGCCGGGCAGGCGCGCAATCGTCGTGAACGAGTCGGGGTCGAGCGCGGCGCCGTCCATGAAGCCGCCCTTGTATTCGAGCTCGTCGTGCTCCTTGGCGAAGTCGAAGATCGCCTTGGCGGCGGTCACAGGGTCGCCCTTGATCAGGGTGAGCGCAGTCGGGCCGACGAGCAGCTCGTCGATCCCCTCGGTGCCGGCATCGGCGATCGCGCGCTTGGCGAGGCGGTTCTTGACCACCTTGAACACCGCGTCGGCCTCGGCCAGCTTGCCGCGCAGCTCGGCTGCGTCGGTGACGCTGATGCCGCGATAGTCGACCGCGAAGATCGCCTCCGCGTCCTTGATCGCGTCGGTGAGCTCGGCGACGGCTGTCTCTTTTTGTGTTCTGTCCATTTGGCTTGGGGGTGCTTGTGCTGGTTTGGGGCCGGGAACGAAAAGAGCCTGCGCGCAGGCAGGCTCGGAAGGCTCAATAAGCGAGGCTCTCGAACTCACCTGCGCCGGTCTTGCGGGGCCAAGGCCCCTGCCGACGGTCTCGGGCGGGTTACGTTGGAGGCGCGATGCTAGCGAATCGCGCGCTCCGCGATGTCGGCCGACCCGCGCCGGGTCCTGTGGCTTATGGTCGCGCCATCGCCGAGCGCGCCGACCTCGACTTCACCTACTCGCTGATCGACCGGATCTTCCGCCTCAGCCTCGGCGAGCTTGCCGATTTCAGCGGCGCCAAGTACGACGGCGACTTCTCGCTCAGCCTCGAGCAGGCCCAGCATCGCAAGCACGAGTACGTCGCCGAGCAGATCGGAATCGATGCGGGGCGGCGCCTGCTCGATCTCGGCTGCGGCTGGGGACCGCTGCTCGACTTCGCTCGCCGTCGCGGCGCGAACGGCGTCGGCCTGACGCTTTCCCGGGCCCAAGCGGCAGCCTGCCGGCGCCATGGTCTTGACGCTCGCCTCCAAGACGTGCGCGAGATCGAGCCCGGCGACCTCGGTCATTTCGACGCCGTCGCGAGCCTCGGAGCCTTCGAGCACTTCTGCTCCATTGACGACTACCGCGCCGGGCGCCAGCAGCAGATCTACGCCGAGCTCTTCGAGCGCATCGCCGCGCTGCTGCCGCCGGGCGGGCGCCTCTACCTGCAGACGATGGTCTTCGGCGCCAACATGATCGACCCCGAGCGCGCCGACATCGAGGCGCCGCGAGACTCCGACGAGTGGTACGTGGCGCTGATGATGGCCCAGTTCCCCAACTCCTTCCTTCCCTTCGGCGCAGAGCAGGTCGCCGCGGCCGCGACGCCGCACCTGAATTTGGTCTCCGAGCAAAGCGGGCGACTCGACTACATCGAGACGATCCGCCAATGGCGTCTGCGCTTCGCCCAGCCGAGCCTGCGAAAGACGATGCTCAAGGCGCTCTTGGTGCCGCGCTATCTCACCAGCCGAAAGTTCCGCCTCGCCTTCACCTCGGGCGTCAGCGCCAACACCGTCTGCTTCGAGCGCGAGCTGCTCGATCACCACCGCATGGTCTTCGAGCGCCCGGCCTAGGTGGGGGCGTGGCGCGAGCGTGGTCGGCCAGGTCTGGGGCGGCGTGGCTGATGTGAGCTCGTATTTCTGGTGAGGGAGGCGGCAAATGGGGGCGGATAGGCCACTTGTGGAGATCCGTTCACGACTGTCGTGAATCGATCTCCACACGTCGGATCTGGCCGCCGGAATCGATCCCCTTCACTGAAATGAACCGCCTTCAACGCTTCGGGTGCCGTCAGCCGACGCGACCCGAAGCCACCCGCAACAGCTCCATGCCGGCGCTGCAATCATCGTCGGTGTGGAAGCGAAAGCTCAAACGTGCGCCGGCCTGGGAGCAGGCCCACGTCGCGCCGCCGCTTCGCGATCGCGGCGATCTGCCTGCCGGCGTCACCCTGCACGAGCTTCAGCCCAACCGCGATCAGCGGGGCGCGTTCACCGAGCTGTTTCGCCGCGAGTGGGAGCTCGCCGCCGAGCCGGTGCAGTGGAACATCGTTCGCAGCGAGGCCGGGGTCCTGCGCGGCGTCCACGTCCACCCGCGCCACGACGACTACCTAACCGTTGTCGATGGTCACGCTGCCATCGGCCTGCGCGACCTGCGCCCCGAATCACCGACCAGCGACCGCGTCGCCGTGGTTGAGATGAGCGGCGACGAGCCGACCGCGATCACGATTCCCCACGGCGTCGCCCACGGCTTCCTCTTCCTCGAGCGCTCGATCCACTGTTACGCGGTCTCGGACTACTGGCACCCCGACGACGAGCTCGGCTGTCGCTGGGACGACCCCGAGCTCGCGATCCCCTGGCCCCGGCAACCGACGCTGGTCTCCGAGCGCGACATAGAGCTGCCGTCGCTTGCGCGAGCTCGGCTCGAGCTGCGTCTGTCCGCGTAAGCGCGCGCGGGCCGCAGCAAGGCGGCGCCCGAGCGGGCTGCGGCGCAAGCCGAAGCTCCGCGCAGCGTTTCCAATGCCGAGACATGGCGTTCGAGTCCTGCCGCGTGCGCTTGAAGATCGGCCGCGCCATTGCTCGGCGGGCGTGCAGCGAGGCGCGCGTTGGCGCGCTCGAGCTGGTCGTGGAGATGTTGATAGTCGAGATCGGAGTCGACGGCGCGGACGCGGTAGGCCGCGTCGACCTCGGCCGCAACCGCCGCCGACCCTCGGCACTGGCGATGCGCTGCGACCAAGACTCGAGTTCGGCGACGCGATCTGCGAGGGTCATCTGCGTTCGCGGCGGCGACGGTAGGCTGAGCACGGTGACGCGCTGAACACTGCGACGGCGGAAGGTCTGGTCGGCGAGAAAGCCGCGAAAAAAGTGAAGGTCGGTCCAAAGCCCATCCGGCGCTGGGCTCCAGCCGACGGGCAATCGCCAGTAGGCGGCCATGGTGTGGCTTGCCACCGAGAGCGGAACGTGGTTGTAGCGGCGGCCGTCGGAGAGCATCAGCTGCCGCGTGTGCGGATGCGAGACGTCGTGGGCGTAGATCCCCATCGACCCGTCCGGCGAACACGGTGCCGCAGGTGGCGGCGACGAAGTCCGCGTCGGCCAGCGACTCCAGCAGCGTCTCGACGTGGTCGGGCAGCCAGATGTCGTCGTCTGAGAGATAGAAGACGTACTCGCCGCGGGCCTCCTGCGTCAGCACGGTGTGGCGATGCGCCTCGCCGTGGCGCTCGCCCTTTTCGAACTCGAACACCCGCACCGGCTCGTGCTCGGCCGCGAGCTCGCGAGCGACCTCGGCCGCATCGGCCGGCATGCCGTCACCGACGATCAGCACCTCGAGCTCGCGATGGCTCTGGCGCAGCGCGCTGGCCACGCTCGGGCGCAGGGTTGGCCCGTGATCGTGAGTTGGCACGAGGACGCTGACAAGCGGTTCTGCCATCAGACCTCGGACAGCTCCTCGCTGGCGGCGCTGAGGCCGGCGAGCTCGCGCAACCGGCCGAGCACCGCAACCACCTCGGCCGCTTCGGCAGCGCTCGAACGCGGCGCCGGCCCGCCGCCGAGGTGCTCGACGAAGGCCCGCAACTCGCGCAGCAGCGGCATCTCCTGGGAGATCGTGCGCCAGCTTGGCTCTGAGCCGATCGCGTCTGCCGCGCTGATCCCGATCGACTCGGCCATCGGCTCGGCAAGCCAAGCGACCCCGTCGACACAGTCGAGCTGCAGCGTTCGCTCGCGCACGTGGCGGGCGCTTGAAACGTCGACGTCGAGCAGCGGGCGCTCGCCGAGCACCCCGCGGATTCCTCGCGGGGGTGCGGCGGCCCCTCGAGCACGGCGCTTCGCGGCTCGGGCAAGAAGCCGAGCACCTCGCGCCCGATCGAGAGATCGTGGGGCGCCAGATGCCAGGTCGTGTCCGAGGTCAGATGGGCGTGGCCCCAGCCCAGGCGCCGGGTCCTCAGCGCCAGCGGCTCGCCGAGCTCGCCCGAGCGCGCGATTTCCGCCAGCGCCTCGACTCCGGGGTGATAGCGCCACTTCTCCATGCAGAAGAGGCGCTCGGGCGCGAGCGCGGCGAGCTCGGCGGCGCTGGCCGGATCGACCGTCAGCGGCTTTTCGCTGAACACGGGCACACCGAGCTCGAGCGCGGCCCGGTTGACCGCGGCATGGGAGTCCTCGGGCGTGGCGACGACGACGCCATCGACACCTGAGAGCGCCGCGATCGAATCGACGATCTCGGCCGCGCCGCCATCGGCGGCACGCGCCAGTGACTCGGGCGAGCGAGCGACGACCGGCACCTCGCAGCCGAGCTCGCGCAGGTCGCGCAGGATGTGGCGCCCCCAGCGCCCGCAGCCGACGAGGCCGACGCGAGAGCTCATCGGCTCAGGCGCGGCTAGCCGGCAGCGGCGGGCTCGGCCTCGGCCGGCTCGCCCGCGGGCTCGGCGTCGGAGCCGCCGTCTGCGTCTGCGCCCTCGCCGCCATCGGCAAGGATCTCGCTCTCGCGAACGCGCGAGGCATCGACGCGGACGCCGGGGCCCATCGTCGTCGCCAAGGTGACCGAGAGCAGGTAGCGGCCCTTGGCCGCGGCGGGCTTGGCGCGCACGATCTCGTCGATGATCGCGGCGTAGTTTTCGAGCAGATCGCGCTCGGAGAAGCTCGCCTTGCCGAGGGTGAGATGGATGATGCCCTGGCGGTCGGTGCGGTACTCGACCTTTCCGGCCTTGGCCTCGCTGACGGCCTTGCCGACGTCGTCGGTGACGGTGCCGACCTTGGGGTTGGGCATCTTGCCCTGCGGTCCGAGGACGCGGCCGAGCTTGGAGACGACGGGGCCCATCAGCGCCGGCGTCGCGATCGCGATGTCGAAGTCGGTCCAGCCCTCCTCGACCTTGGCGGCGAGGTCGGCGGCGCCGACGTGATCGGCTCCGGCCTCCTCGGCGGCGCGAGCGCCGTCGCCCTCGGCAAAGACGGCGACGGTGACCTGCTTGCCGAGGCCGTTGGGCAGCGCCAGCGTTCCGCGCAGCTGCTCCTCGGCATGGCGGACGTTGACGCCGAGGCGCATGTGGACCTCGACCGTCTGGTCGAACCCCGAGCCCGCGGCGGTCTGCTTGAGCAGCGAGACGGCCTCGGCGGGGGGATAAGCATGGGTGCGGTCGATCTGGGAGATCGCCTCGCGATAGCGCTTGCCTCGAGCGGCCATCAGCCGTCGATTCCCTCGACGGTGACGCCCATCGAGCGGGCCGTGCCGGCGATGATGTTGTCGGCGGCGTCGAGGTCGTTGGCGTTGAGATCGGGCATCTTGCGCTCGGCGATCGAGCGCACCTGGGCCTTGGTCAGGCGACCGACCTTCTCGCGGTTGGGCTCGCCCGAGCCCTTGGCGATGCCGAGCGCCTCGCGGATCAGCACCGCGGCCGGCGGGGTCTTGGTGATGAACTCGAACGAGCGGTCCTCGAAGACCGTGATCTCGACCGGGATGATCGTGCCGGTGTCGGCCTGCGTGCGCGCGTTGAACGCCTTGCAGAACTCCATGATGTTGACGCCGTGCTGTCCCAGCGCGGGACCGACCGGCGGCGCCGGGTTCGCAGCTCCAGCGGGAATCTGGAGCTTGATCATCGTCAGGACCTTCTTCGCCATGCGACGCGCGAGGATACAGAGAAGGCTTTGGAGCTCGAAGCGTGGACGCGCGGGGCGTCCTGAGTCGGCCCACCCGGCCCGCAGGCCTCCTACCGCTTCTTCTTTACGACCTTGAACTTCGCCGTGGCCGGAGTCGGATCGACGTTGCCGGCCGAGTCGGTGGCGAGGACCGAGAACTTGTACTTGCCGGGCTTGAGCTTCTTGTACTTCTTCGGCGAGCCGCAGGGGGCGAGCTCGTCGAGCCCGCTCGCCACCTTCTTGCCCTCGAGCTTGCACTGAAAGCTCGCCTGCTCGTCGGCGGAGAACTCGAAGCTGACCTTGCGCTTGGTCGATTTTGCCTTGGGCGCCTCGTCGATCGTCGTCTGCGGCGCCTTTGTGTCTGGGTTCGGCGAAGGCGGGTCTGGATTGGGCTGCACTTGGGTGTCGACGGTGAAGGAGCGGGTCTGGGTGGTCTGGTTACCGGCGCCGTCGGTGGCGCGGACGCGGAAGGTGTAGGCGCCGTCGGAAAGCGGCGAGGCCGGGCTGTGAGAGGAGGCGCCCGAGCAAGGTCCGAAGCTGGCGCTTCCTTGGTCGATCGAGCAGGCAACGGTCGAGCCGGACTCGGCGTTGAAGCCGAAGCTCGGGCTTGGGTTGTTTGTCGGCCCGGAGGGCCCGGAGGTGATGGAGAGGCTGGGCGGCGGGTCGCCGCTGCAGTTCAGGCTGATTTCGAGGTTGGCCACCGGGGGCGGGATCGTGAAGACGGGCGTTTCCTCCGTGACGCAGCCGGAAGCCGAGGCGTGGATCTTGTAGTAGCCGGCGACCACGTCCCAGCCGAACTTGCCGTTGGCATTGGTCAAAGCAGGATTGGCGCGGTTTCCGGGCGCCATGATCGCGGCGCCTCCGGGCTCGGTCGCGCCGCCTTGGCGGGGCACCTGGGCGAACGGCCCGCCGGGCAGCGACGCGCGCAGCAAGACGACTCGAGCGCCGGCGATCGGCACGCCGCCGTTGGTGCGAACGAAGCCGCTGGGATTGATGTGGATGGCGAACTCGATCTCGTCGCTCGTGCTCGGCGGACAGTCATCGACGGTGATCACCACCGAAGCGACGCCGCTGGCGGGGCTGAGCGGCGCCACCACCGCGGTGAACTGGCCTGACGAGAACGCCATCGGCAGGTCGTTTCGAATCACGGCGCCGTCGACCAAGACGTCATAGCTCGCCGTGCCACCCGAGCACCCGGTCGTCGCGAGATCCAAAGCCTCATCCCAGTACACGACCGGAAGCCCGCCGGCCGACGTGCCGACGTTCTCGATCGTCGTTCCCGCCGGCGGTGGCTGCACGGGATCGCCGAGGCTGATGTCGCCGCCGAAGGTCGCGGTTCCGCTTACGGTGACATTCGGCGCGCTGCCCTCGGCGAGCTCGCCGTCGGGGTCATATGCGCGCAGCGTGTAGGTGCCCGCTGCGAGGTTCGACGCCCGGTACTCGCCGACCGCAACGCCGACGGTGTTGGTGAACCTCGTCACGCATGGGCCACCGCTGGTGCGACAGATCTCGACCGGGACACCTGGAAGCGGTTCGCCGCCCGACTCGACGGCGCCGGTGATCTCAGCCCCGCTGGGAGGATCGGCGCGAATCTCGTAGATGTAGCGGCCGAGCTGGGAGGTGCCGCGGCTGTTGGCGATCAACCTGGTCGCGGCCGGGCCACCATCGAGCAAAGCGCCGGCGGCGTAGGAGCCAGGGAGGATCGTCGAGTGGTCGGGATCGCCGTCGCCGCTCGCCCAGCCGACCGCGGCCGCGGTACCGCCGAGCCCGCCGCTGCCGCTCTGGATGTCGTCGCCGGACTCCCACTGGACCTTGTCGTAGTTGAACTCGATGTCGAAGTCTTCGCCGCCGCGATCGATCAGCAGCAGCTGAAAGCTGTTGAGGCGGTCGTCGTTTGCGACCGCGTAGCCGACGTTGACCCAGTTGACGCAGAAGGCGCTCGCGCCGCCGACGGTTGTCTGGCCATAGGTGGTCACGCTCGAGCCCGCGCCCGAGGTGTCGACATCGGCGAGAAACGGCGCGATGATCGGATCGCCGGTGACCGTGAACTCGATTGGCGTGAACTCACCGGCACCATCGTTGAAGCTGACGCTGCCGTTGTTGTTGACGAATAGCTCCGAATACGTGGTCCCGTAGAAATCCGCGTCGAAGCCGATGTCGGCCTGGACCGACTGGTCGTCTGCGGGCGCGAGACTGTTAGCGCTGCAGCCGGCGAGGCTGCGAATGGCGTTCGGGCCCTCGGCGGCGGCGCTCGCCACGGACAGGGCGAAAAACAGCATCGCCCCGGCCGCGACCCCACACATGCGTATCAACACACTCACGTGTGGCGATGATAGGTACGCACCGCCTCGGCGGTGGCAGTTGCCGAGTCAGTTGGTGGGCCACGTGCGTCGGCTCAGGACGGTTCGGCAACCACGATTGGCCAGGTTCGCTCAAACGCTGACAGTTTCGGCAACGCTCAACGGTCCAGGGAGGGTTTCGCCACGGCCACGCAGCTCGGACGCGTAAGCAGCGAGGGCCTCGCGGATACGCACGGCCGCCGATTCCCGTGTGTCCGCCAGCGCAACCACTCCCGGAAGATCTGGGAGATAGGCGCCCCACCCACCGTCCTCCGCTTGCTCATAGATGACTACGTACTCGCTCATCGCAGCTGCTCCAGTCCGCTCGCCCGACGAATGCTAGCCAGCGTTCCCTTCGGAACCGTCTGTCCACCGCGGCCAGCCACCACGATGCGCTCAGGGCGACCTTGGTGCGCCCAAATCTCATGCGAGCCGGCTTGGCGGACCACACGCCAGCCGGCCTTGAGCAACTCGCGTCGGACCTCTCGGTAGCTCTTGGCCATTGCTTGCCTGAGGCCGCGAACGAGCGTTTCTCTCCCCAACTGGAGTTCACCGCCGATGCCGCGCGAGCCGCGATCAGAGCGGCTGCACGTGTGAGACGAACTCCTCGCCGAGCAACGCGTGTAGGAGAAACGCGGCGGGCTCGTCGACGAGCTTGAGCCGCCCGCCGGGGATCTCGAGCGGCGCCTGCAGCCAGGTGCTGGGGCAGGTGACGACGCCGCAGCTGCCGAGCGTCCAGAAGGCAGCGCGGTGGACGTGGCCGGCGATCACGCAGCGCACCTGGGGGTTGCGCCCAAGCAACTCGGCCAGCGCCTCGCGATCGACGCGCGGCAAGAGGATCTCGTCCATGCCCGAGATCCCGGTCAGAAGCGGCGGGTGGTGCATGGCGACCACCGTCGG
>CAVYOA010000006.1:0-163527 GCA_963769945.1 uncultured Solirubrobacterales bacterium
GAGCTTTCCGGAGACCTTTGCGACGCGGTCCTCGACTCCGAGGGATCGGCCTCCACCCTGCGCGACCTGGCGCGCTCCAACGCGCTCGTCAAGTCGCTCGACTCCAAGGACCACTCGTTCAAGTACCACTCGCTTCTCCGTGACATGCTCGTCGCCGAGCTTCGCCGCCTGCACCCACGGGAGGAGTTCGGAGCTGCGCGGACGCGCCGCCGGTTGGTACGCGGCGCGAGGCGACTACGACAGCGCTGTGCCTCACGCGGTTGCGAGTGGGGATACCGAGGCCGCGGCCTCACTGATCTGGTCTCAGGCGGGCACCTACACGAGCACCGGACGCGTCACGACGGTCAAGCGCTGGCTGGATCTGTTCAACGAGGCACAGATCGCGAACTCGCCCGTGCTCTGTCTGGTCAGAGCCACCGCTGAACTGGGGTCGGGTAACGGCGCCGAGGTTGTCCACTGGACCGCTCGCGCCCGCGCGCACCTCGACGATAGCCCTCGCCACGACGCGGACGCAATCAGGGTTGCCGCCGGAGCGATCGAGGCCTGCGGAGCAGCACGGGACGGCGTCGTCTCGATGCGCGAGCACGCTGTGGAGGCGTTCGCCCTGATGGCGGCGGAGGACCCGTGGCGGTCGAGCTGCCGCCTGATCGAAGGCGCTTCGCGACATCTAACGGGGGAACCGGCGCTCGCCCGCGTGGCGCTCGAGGACGCGGCTCGTCGTGGCATCGTCGTGGCTCCCGGGATCAACACCGTCGCCCTTGCCCAGCTGGCCCTGCTGGCGCTCGACGAGGACGACCTGATCGAGGCCAGGCGACTCAGCAAGGAGTCGATCAAGCGGTTCCGCCTCAACGCGCTGGCCGACCAGCCGACTCAGGCCCTGGTGCCGGCCGTTGCCGGATTCGTCGAGGCCCAGCGTGGGGATCCCGACCACCGCAGGCCGCGACATCAAACGTGCCGTCTCGCTGCTCTCGAGGTTGAACGACTTCAGCCCCTGGTACGGACCGAGACGCGAATCGTGATCGCCAGGGCGCTGGTCCGGCTCGATGACGTCCCCGCCGCCCGCCGTCAGATCGCCGACGCCAGTCGCGAGTTGCGGCTGACCCCCGACGCTCCCCTGCTGGCGCAATGGCTCGCCAAAGCACAGAAGGAGGCGGACGCCGCGACGATGAGCGGGAGGTCGCCGCTGACGAAGATGGAGCTCCGGGTCCTGCAATACCTGCCGGGCCATCTCAGCTTCCCGGAGATCGCCGAAGAGCTCTTCCTGTCCCTCAACACGGTGAAGACGCACGTACGTGCGATCTACCTGAAGCTGGACGTCTCGTCTCGAGCCGAAGCGGTTACTCGCGCTCGGGAGGCCGGGCTGCTCGGCGAGGGTGGCGATCCATCGCCACCCTCGCAGGAGCTCTAGCCCTTCCGTTCGGCTACGGCTTCGGTGCCTTGCCGATTTGAACCGAATCCGTCGCCGTGTTTCCGGCGCCATCAACAACCGTGACCTCGGCCTGGCCGCTTTCCTTCTTGCCCGGGCAGTTGACGGTGAGCCCGCTGACCTCGGTGCCGTCCTGGCAGGTCCATCGAGCGGAGACGAGCGTGCCCTGCCCGCCCTTGCTGGTCACCGAGAGGCTGACCGGCTTCTTGGCCGAGTTGTGCCTCAGCTTGGCCTTGGCCACGAGCGGACGATCGATGATGATCGTCTCCGACCACGAACGGGTCGCGGCGTTCGAGCCGGTCACCGTCGCGGTCACGTCGTAGGTGCCCGGTCCGGGGAACGTGTGATCGAAGCGCTCCTTGGACGCCGTGGTGTCGGTCGTGCCGTCGTCGAAGTCCCATGCGATGTCTCCGACGACGTTGACCGCGCCGTTCTGTGACTTAGCCGACGATCCGTAGAAGTTGATCGTCGGATCCGATGACTCGACCTGATCGGGATAGAACTGCACTCCCGGCTTGTCCTCGACGGTGGCGTCGTGGGGCGCGAACACGGTCCCGGTGGGGGTGGTCGCAAAACCGAGCGCCGCGGCGTTGGCCGTTGCGAGGTCGGCGTTGTCCTGGGCCAGGTCCGGCCCAACGTTGAACCGCTCGAAGTCACTCGAGCCGAACTGCTGGTCGGTGTAGTCGCCGCGCTGGTAGTAGTAGCCGAGCATGTCGCCGGCCATTCCCACGACGTTCGCGGAGCGGGCGTCGGTCACCGAATTGGCGATCGCCGCATTGACCTCGGGGAACGCCTCTCCCGGATTGGTCGAGTAGAGGAGGTCGCCGATGCGCACGGAGGGCACATACGTGCCGATGTTGCCATTGGACTGGTACGGGGCCACATTGGATCGCGGGATCGTGCACAGCTTGACCTGGTCGATGCAAGCTCCGCCCAGTCGGTCCCCACAACGCGATTCCGTGCAGCAGATTCGCGTTGTCGGCCGGCGTGTCCATGTAGGACTCGGTGCCGGCCACCGTGTCGTCGGTCAGCGGGGTCGCCTGCGCCATCGCACGCTGGATCGCGTTGACGACGAACTCCCCCTGAGGAATGACCTCGGAGTACTCGTCCACGTCCCCGGGCGGCTCCTGCCGTCCCAGTGTTCCCGCGGCGATCACGCTCGTGCCGCCGTTGAGGCTCGTCGAGCGCCGCTCGTACGTAGCCGGGCCAATCGGCGGAGAACTGGACGTTGTCTGCCCCGTTGAACTGATCGGGGTGGTTGGGGACGTTCGCATAGAGAGCGTTCGTCGCCCCGGTGTCGGGGTCGCGGGCCCACATGATCGGCAGCTGTCTCGTCGACCGAAAAGCCGTCGGGATGGTTGGTGCCCTGGCCGTTCTGCCAGACGAAGGACCGGACGTTGCCGTTGGCCGTCCAGACCTCCGAAGGCTTCATGTCGGCCGCGGCATCGTGGACGGCCTTGATCGCCGCATCCCTGAGCTTCTTCATGTAGGCCGGATCGGTCTTACCCCAGATCCCCGTCGTCGTGGGGGCGGAGTGGGTGTGGGTTGAGGAAACGATCACCGATCCGCGTTCGGCTGTGAGGCCGGCCGCCTCGAGCTCCGCCGCTGCGGCCTCGCGGACGTGAGTGGTGCCGTACGGCTCGAGGTTGCCCTGATAGGCGCTGAACCAGCCGGTCAGGTCAGCGACCACGAACGCGGACGCGTCGGTGCCGTTGGAGACCACGAAGGCCCGAACCTCGAGCGGATCGTGGACGTTGGTCGTCGGGCCGCCCTTGTAGCCGTAGCCGGAGATGTACTGGGGGGTATCCGGGTTGATGCTCACGGATGCCGCGCCGACGTCGAAGACGGCAGGCTCGGCAGGCTTGGCAGCGGCCGTGCCGGCGCAGGCGAGTAGCCCGGCACAGATGGCCGCAACAGTCATTATCAGTCGACCGAGCGGCCTCCGGCCGCCGGCGATTCCCTCGTTCATTGGTATTCCCTCTCGTAGTTGTGGTGCGGACGGCGTCGTGCCGTCGATGTTCATTCAGGCTATGAGGGCGGCGACGGGCTCGCCTCGCCTCGATCGGGTGAGATTTCGCGGGCGGGCATCGGGCACTGAAGCCGTTCTAGTGCCCAAATCGAGCCGACATCCGCACACATCCACGGCCATCTGACGCGCCTGGATTCGCGGCGCCTCGGACAGGACTCCGCTTGACAGAGCCACAAACGCGCCGTCGTGGCCTGTCGTAGCGCCCCGCTTCGCAATCAGGAGGTCGCCGGTTCGAGCCCGGCTAGCTCCATCTCGGGGAAGCCCCGCTCCAGGGGTTTCTGGCTCCGGGGGGTGCAGCCGTGGAGGGCATCGCGAGGCGGTCGAATCGCGTGCCGGTGCCCATTAGTGCCCAGTAGAGCATCTCTGCCCAGAGCGGTAGGGATAGCTAGGAAAGGTCTGCGATCCGCGGACCCGGACCTCCGGGCATCGATTGGCGTTCTATGCGCCGATGTCGGTGCGCGCCTCCTCAAGTTGCGCGTGCTTGAAGCAGCGAGTCATGTTCCAGGTGACGAGCCGCACGAGTCAGTAGGCACGGAACTAGCCGCGAGCGGTTGGAGGGACGGCAGTCCCACAGGGAGATCGGGAAAGGCCCAGCAGGTCAGCGCTCTCGGAGCTGATCGAGGAGCGACGGGGGTGCGGGAGGAGCGCCGTGGCGGCTAGGCCCAAAGGGCGACTCTGGCGTGAGAGACTCGGCTCGCGCGGCCGGATCGCGGACCGCGGACGCGACCGAGGGAGGTCAGATGGGAATTGAGGAGCACGGCGAGCCGGCCGAGGTCGAGGAGTTTCGCTCGACGGTCCTCGCGCGGCAGACCGAGGCCGAGGAGGCGTTCGTGACCAATGGGGATCCCGGGCCCAGAATGGATCTCTGGTCGAAGAACGACCCGGTGACGCTCTTCGGCGCGATCGGCATGTCCCAGTCCGGGTGGGACAAGCTCAGCGAGACGTTTACATGGGTCGCGTCGCGGTTCTCCGACGTCAGCGACTTCCACTTCGACGTCGACGTCGTCGGGGTGGATGGAGACATGGCCTACACCCTGGGTTTCGAGCGCTTCAACGGATCGATCGCCGGGCGCCCCGTGGAGCCCGTGTTGGTTCGCGTGACGCACATCTACCGGCGCGAGGACGGCGCCTGGAAGATCGTCCACCGCCACGCCGACAACCCGGGTCCCGACACCCGCATGGAGAGGCCATGAGCGGCGACGCCCGACCGATCCACGCGGCGCGGGGAGAGGGCGACTCGCTGCGTAATCCGGTTGCGACGGGGGGGCCGCTCGAGATCAAGGCTCGCGGCGAGGAGACCGGTGGGGCGCTGACGGCCTGCGAGAGCGTCACGATGCCCGGGGAGGGCCCGCCCTTTCACAAGCACGCGAACGAGGACGAGGTCATGTACTTCGTCGACGGAGCGTTTCGCCTACGGATCGAAGATGAGGTCATGGACATGGCGCCGGGCTCGTTCGCGTTCGTCCCGCGGGATACACCCCACAGCTGGCAGAACGTGAGCGAGGGTCAGGCCCACATGCTCTTCGTCTTCACCCCCGCATCGCCGGGGATGGAGCGATTCTTCGAGCGCTTCGCGGAGGTGGCCGGCGAGGGATCGGCTGTGCGGGAGGCCTTCGCGGCGCTCGCGGAGGACGCGGGCATGACGGTCCTCGGCCCGCCGCTGGCGCAGTCCCACCCTCGTCCCTGAGCTTAGGTTTCCGTCCCCGTCGCCTGATTAGGCAGGCCTCACCGCCTACGGCGCGAGGCGGGTGATCTCGCTCTTGGTGTCCACAGCAGGACGAGGGTAGACCCACTCACCCGGACCTGGGGGGCCCTGTCAGTACCTGGATCAACAGGGACTCCCAGGCGCGCCGAATGCGGTACCGACACGGTTTCGGCTTCCCCTCTTCGCGCAGAGCAGAAGTGCAGCTTCGCATGGAAACGCGGCATCGCCGCGATGCTGCGCGAGCGGTGTCGCGGCCCTTGACAATCCGCCCGGCTTGGGGGAGGGTGGATGCGGGCGGTCGGGTCCGGCTGCAGTGGCGATGAAATAGGAGGGTCAGAGTGATGCGTTTTTCGGGCAAGCCATCGCCGGGGATGGTCGTTGCGATGATCGCGCTGTGCCTCGGGCTCGGCGGCTCGGCGATCGCAGCTGGCGACCTGACCAAGTCGCAGGTCAAGAAGATCGCCAAGAAGCAGGCGAAGACACAGATCAACAAGCTCGGGCCGGGGCTTACTGTCGCGAACGCCCAGCACGCCGTCAGCGCCGACACGGCGACCGTCGGCGGGCCGGTCGCATATGCATCAATCGCGGCTAATGGCTCAATCGATACCGGCGCCCCGTCGCGCGGGATCACGAACGCTAACGTCAGCAACCCTCAGACGGGGTTCTACTGCTTCGATCTGGGGTTCGCACCGACTACGGCAGCGACGACGGGGGCGATCGAGGAGAACCTCGCCGACGACGGGATCCTCTCCTACAGCCTCAATCCCGCCGACTACGTCGAGTGTCCTACCTCCGCCGAGGCAGAGGTCGGGAACGTCGATGCCAGCGACAACGTGCTTCAGAACGACGGCTTCAACATCCAGTTCGACGGCTAGCTCGCGCCTTCGAGCAAGGGGCTAGGAGCCCGCAAGCCGGCTCGCCTTTCGTAGTAGCTCAGGGACTATCGCCTCGGACGAGGAGCGGCAGTCTGCGCGGGTTGTCAGCTCGTTCCGCTCCCGCGTGAAAGCGGCAGTAGAGCACTGGCGGGCCATTGGGCACCAAACCGGTTCTAGTGCCCAAATCGAACGGACCAACCGGGGACTCCCAGGCGCGCCGAATCGGTGCTTTCGTAGGTACCGAATGAGCGATCGCGAAGAATCATGAGTGACAAGACGGTTTGTTCATCACCGGCGCCGGAGCGCCGGATGGGCACCGACATCGCAAGGGCTCCGCTGGACGCTGGCCATGCGGGGGTTGCCACCGGACGCGATACGGACGCTTTCCCGGACCCCGCGATCCTCGAACGGCTCGTTGTCGCCTCACGCACCTGGCGAAGTGTTGCTTTACATGGAGAGTGATACATCCTTGACTCGCTCCCGCCGGGCTGAGAGGGTCGGGCTACCAAGGCAATGCCACGGAAAGGGGCTCTACGTGATGAGCGACGACACCGAGACCGCGGTACTCGCGGGAGGCTGCGCCTGGATCATGCAGCAACTGCTGCGCCACCCCAACGGGGTCATCGCCACCCGCGTGGGATGGAGCGGCGGCGAGGGCGACAACCCAACCGAGGAGAATCCTGGCGGCCACGCCGAGGTGGTCGAAGTCGTCTTCGACCCGGAGCGGATCTCCTACCGGGACCTACTCGAGTACTTCTTCCAGGTCCACCGACCGGATCTCGGCGAAGATCTCGTCGGCTCCATCTACCGCTCGGAGATCTTCTATACGAGCGAGGAGCAGCGCCAGGTGGCCGAGGAGACGATCCGCGACGTCGACGCCTCGGGCCATTGGCCCGGCAAGACCGTGACCAAGATCAGCGAGGCCGGTCGCTTCTGGGAGGACCCGGTCGAACATCAGGACTACTTCCTGCACTATCCGGACTATCCGGACGGCTCCAAGCTCCCCTTCCCGCGGGTGGGCGCCGAGGCTGCCATCCGCGAGCACGCGGCTCAAGGAAAGCCGAAAGACCTTGCTCGCGCAGATCGACGCCCACCGCGAACGTCGTCATCGCTCGCACACAACGACGCGTGAGCCGAGGGCTTCCAAGAGAGTGACGCTTCCCAAGTCAATACGACTATTTTCGCGGGGCGAGCATGGGGCACTAACCCGTTCCAGTGCCCAAATCCACCGACATCCGCACGCATCCACTGCCACCTAACCGCTTGCAGCCCCGAGGATGGTCTGAACCGCGCGCTTGTAGTCGATTGTGGTCACCTGAGGGTCGTCGACAAGCGCGTCGAAGGCCGGCTGTTCGCCCACGCGGTTCGGAAGTGACGCAAGCAGCTTGTCGAACCAGGTGTTGTCGGTCAGGGGAATCTCGTCACCATTGATGACCGCGAGGATCCCGGCGGCATCCGGAGCGTCGTATGACTGATTGACGGCCGCACGGAACGCCTCGAAATCGAACGCCTGAGGCGAAGGTTCCGCAGACGGCGCCGGAACTCCCGCGAAACGCATGAAACGGGGCGGCGGCCCCGAGGCAGGCGGAAGCCGAGGACCGAAAGGCGTACGGCCCTGTTGCCGGTCATCCCAGTCGCGCCGACGCCGCTCCTCGTAGTCGTTGTAGCTGAAGAACCGAAACGTCTCAGTACTCCGGTCGCGGAAAACGCCGGGCATCTCTAGACCCTCTCCGACTGCATCCAATGTGGCGATCGGGCTGCCCAACGAGACAGCCTGACGGCGTTGCAAGCTACAGCGCTCAGAGATCCTCGAGGAGCTTGCGCTTCGCGTCGGCGAACTCCTCGTCCGAGAGCGCGCCAGAGTCGTGCAGCCGGCTCAGCTTCTCGATTTGCCCGGCGACATCGTCCGCGGCGGGCTTCGTCTGCCCGCCCGCCGCTCCGGTTGCCTGCGCGATAACCGCGCCCAGGTCCATTGCACCGCCCTGGGCCGTGGCCCCTGCGCCGCCCTTCATCATCTCGGCCATCTGCTCGGCCTGCTGCATGGCCGACTCTTTATTGGTCTGGATGTCGTCCCAGTGGATCTTGAGACGCGTCGGGTCGGCCAGATCCACGGTGACAGGCAGGGTCGTGCCGGGAGTCGGCCAGCGCTTGACCGAGGCCATCGCGGTGTGATCAACCGGGGTGGGCTCGAGGCCCTCGGCGCTGACCACGAGGCTCATCGAGCAGTTCGATGAGGTCGCGTCGTAGGGAGGCATGCTCGCCGACACGACCTGGGCAGTACCCCGCACCGGTTGGCTCATCCGCTTCGACTTCGCCCAATCTCCAAGCAGGCCCATGGCGCGAGCCTATGCGCTTGTCGCATTTCGTGCAAGGCAGCTGCTAAAGCGGGCGTCCCACTTCCGGCGCGGGCCGCCGGAAGAAGGTGTGGCCGTGCGGGTAGCGCTGGAGGTAGGCCTGATCCTCGGCCTCGGCCTCCCAGAAGGGGCGGAAGTTCTGCTGAGACTAGGTTCGAACGAGCGTCGCGAGCACCGATTAGTTCATGCTCCCACTGCGGTCAGTATCGGCGACTCGGCGAAAGGAGCAGCGATGAGCGAGTCCACCAAGACGGAGGCGCGGGAGCGCCTGGAGGCACTGGTCGGCGACTGGACCCTGGAAGCCGGACCGCCTGGCGGGCCGCCCTGGCCGGGCGGCGGACGAGTCACCTTCGAGTGGCTCGACGGGGTCCCCCTGTTGATCGAGCGGTCGCATGTGGACTTGCCCGAGGCCCCCGATGGTGTCGCTGTGATCGGCTGCGACGGAAAGAACGACACCTACTACCAGCTCTACACGGACGAGCGCGACGTTCAACGCGTCTACGAGATGAGCCTTGGCGACGGCGTGTGGAAGCTGTGGCGAAACGGGGAACCTTTCTCGCAGCGATTTACGGGCACTTTCTCCGAGGACGGCAATACGATCGCCGGCCGATGGGAATTGGCTGAGGACGGCAAGACTTGGAGGACGGACTTCGACCTGACTTACACAAGAGTTCAGTGAGGCCCGTCGCCGACGATCGCTGCATCGACGGTGAGACCTTGAGCTCGTGAGAAGGTCCAGGCGAGCAACGACAGAAGAGCCTTGACCCAGCGGCAGGCAGGGGTAGGCTGGCGTCGCAGAGGAACAACCGGCTCCGAGGAGGGTCATGTTCGAGCTCTACGCACGTCGTCTGGCACTGGCGCTGGTGATCGTCGGGACGATGGCGCTGATCGGGGCGCCCGCGGCCGCCGGGCAGTCGGTCGCCGACGCGGCGTGTCCCGGCCCGGGCGAGGCCGATTTGAGCGGGGCGAACGGCGACTACCGGCTGGCACAGACGTTCACCGCGCAGACGACGGGGAATCTCACCGACGCCCAGGTCGAGCTCAACCAGACCGGCCAGACCGCCGGCCCCACCGGCGATTGGGTGATTTCGATCAACACGGTCAACGTCGTCGGCGCTCCGACGAACAGCGTGCTGGCGTCGGCGACGCTGCCCGATGAGGACGTTCCAGGCGGGTACGCGACGGTGCTCGTCACTTTCGAGGCACCGGCGCCAGTAGACTGCTGGACAGCCGTACGCGGTGGTAGTTACCAGGCCCGGACCCTCAAACACTCTCATGGTACGGGCGTTTGCAAATGACACATGTGCGGGTGAAGCATTCATAAGTACGACCCAGACCGCCCAGTTCGTGACCGTCGCATCCGCCTGTGCATGCCCCGAGAAAGATCTCGTCTTTGCGGTCTTCGTCGGGCCCGCCTCGGCGCCACCGCCACCGTCACCGCTGCCCGCAACCAAGGCTGCCCGCGAGCTCACGCTCGATGCCAGCAAGGGCAAGATCGAAAAGGGCAAGAAGGTTCGGTTGAGCGGGGGGCTGGAGTCGGCAAACTCCGCGTGCGAATCGGGTCAAACCGTGAAGCTGGAACGCAAGGCAAAGGGCAAGCCCGACACCGCCTTCGTGAGCTTCAAGCAGGTCCAGAGTGACGCCGGTGGCGAGTTCGCGGCGAAGGTGAGGGTCAGAAAGACCTACATCTACCGCGCCGTTGTCGACGAGTCACAGGCCTGCCTTACGGCGGAGTCGAACACGCAGAAGGTTCGCGTCAAAGAGCCCGCCGGCTGAGGCCCTCGGCGTAGCAGCACGGCTTGAGCTACTGCGGTGCCCGCGCGGTCACCGCCCAAGTCGATGCTGGGGCGACGACGGCGCCGCCGTCAACGACGAAATCCGCAAGCGCCTTGCGCAGGTCGTCGGCGATCTTGGGCCTGATGTCATCGACGCGCTCGCCCCACATGCGCAGCACCTCGGCAGCCGGGCCGAGCGCCAGGTTGAACGCGACCGCGTGCTCGAGGTCCTTGCCGATCTTGTACGGCAGGTCTTGGCGGGCGAGGCGTATGTCCTCGTAGCCGGCATGCTTGAGCACGTCCGAGACGGTGTCCGCGTTGGCCATCGAGAACGGCCCCGGCCCGCAGCGGGGCGCATCGGAATCCTCCGGCTCCTCGAGATACTCGGCGACGACGAGCTCGGCGCGGTGCATGCACTCGTTGTCGAGCTTGCGTCGCCAGACCACGATGTTCAAAAGACCGCCCGGCGCCAGCGCCTCTCGCACGTTTCGAAGCGCCGCGACGGGGTTCGCGAAGAACATCGTGCCCATGCGTGAGAACGCATAGTCGAAAACTTGATCGAACTTCGTCACCTCGATGTCGCAGGACTCAAAGCTGATGTTCTCGATGCCGGCATCGTCGGCCTCCGAGATCGCCGTTTCAATCATCCGCTCGGCAACATCTACGCCGTGCGCGTGGCCGGCGCCGCCGACAATGTCCGCAAGGCGCACCGTCGTGTCCCCGAGCCCGCAACCGATGTCGAGTACGCGATCGCCACCGTGCGGCGGGTTGGCCGCGAGCGCTGCTTCTCCGTGATTTCGCAGCCCCTCGGCGACGATGTCGCGGTACTGCATCCAGACATCGAACAGCGGGCCGTTCCAGGCCTCGGTTGCCTCGACGTTGTCTTCCACCACCCGGACGGCGTCTTGCACGATCATTGAGTCTACGCGGCAACTGCCTAAGGAATGCCGGTGAACGTCTTGCGAACGAAGCCGGTACGGATGCGCTGGGGGTGGTCGCCGACCGGGATGTTGGCGATCGTCTTGCGCTTCTTGTAGGAGATGACCGAGATGTTGTCGGTGCCGCTCCAGGAGACGTAGCAGCGCTTGCCGTTGGCGCTGGTCGTCGACCAGTACGGCTTCTCGCCCTCCTTGATCAGCTTGTAGCGGAAGCTGTTTCGCGAGACGATCGCCGCGTAGTCGGACATCGTTCCGGCGACGCACAGCAGCCTGTCGTTGCCGCTCAGGGCGATCCCGTGGTGCGCCGAGTCGAGCAGGTAGTTCTCGCGCGGCGTGTTCTTGGCCTCCTCGGAGATCGGCAGGTTGGCGACCCGCCTCACCCGGTCGAACTTGAGGTCGTACTCGACGAAGCCGTGAAAGAAGGAGACCTGGAGATAGACGAAGCGCTCGTTCGGACGACAGCGCCATCGGGCGCACCGCGGAGCTCATGTTCGGATAGCCGGCCTCGGCCAGCTTCTGGCCCATGTCGATGCGCTCGAGGATCTCGTTGGTGTCGGCGTCGACGATCTGAAAGAAGCGCTCGCCCTTGCTCGTGTCGGTCGACCGGCGTGTCGGCGGGCGTGTAGACGAGGCCGATGCTGGCGTGGTAGATCCGCTAGCCGTCCTCGGAGTAGGTGTTCTCGTGCGGCGAGTCGCCGGACGCGAAGCGCCCGACCTCGAGGCCGGTCTTGGTGTCGAGGATGTGGACGACGTTGCCGGTCGAGGCCGAGACGGCGACGTTGCGTGCCGTCGGGCGAGATCGCCATGTGGTCGGAGCGCTGCCCATCGACGACGAAGCGCCAGACGATCTCGCCGCTGGCGAGGTCGAGCGCGATGACATCGCGAAAGCTCGGACGCGAGACGATCAGCAGCCGGCCGTCGTTGGACGAGTACATGTCGTCGACGTACTGGTCGTTGCCCTCGCCGACGAGCTCGCGGATCGCGAGGAAGTAGCCGAGGCGCTCGGGGTCGGTGGCGATCTCGGCCATCCGCTCCTCGATGTCGGGGATGATGTTGATCCGGGCCAGTCGTCTGAACTTGCCGCGCGGGACGATGACGTCGGCGGTGCCCTCCCAGTTGTTGCCGACGAACAGCACCTCGCGCTTGCCGCGCAGCTTCGGCTTCGCCGACAGCGAGCTGGCATCGATGGGCTGTCGGGTGTACGCGCCGGCGCGGCTCTTCGCTGCCGCGCGGCGAGAGCCAGGGTGAGGAAGGCAATTGCAGAGCGATCCCGCCAACGCAGCAGCCACGTTGCGGGCGAGAGACGATCGGGCCATGGCCCGAACCCTAACCAGTGGGCGCGGGCTCCGGTTGGCGGCACTCGCATTATCACTGCCGGCCAGATGTCGGCCTCGGCGATCTCGAGCAGGTTGCCGGCTGGATCGTTGAAATAGAACGAGCGTCGTCCACCCTGCCACTCCTGCTCGTGCGTGATCTCGACATCCGCCTGCGTCAGGCGCTGCTTGAGGTCCTCGTAGTGCTCGCCGCTCTGCCGCCAGCAGGCAGACGTGACCTGGCCCGGTCGAGCCATGGCGAGCGATCGGCCCGTCGACGCTCGCGCAAGTGCCTCGCGCTCGAAGAGCAAGAGCACGCCGTTTCCGATTCGATATGCACGGCTGCCCGGCCCAGCTTGAGACTGTGCGCAGCTCGAGCACGTCGGAGTAGAAGCTCTCCGTCGTCTCGAGCTCGCCTGCCGAGCAGTAGACGCAGGTCTCGAGCACGCCGCTGAGAGCGTTCGCGGCGACTCACGCGTGGTGTCGGCGGGCCGGACCGCCCGGAGGAATCGCGACGAAACCGCGCAGCCGGCGAATCGGACCGCCGCGCGAAAGCGCCTCGCGCAGCGCCCTGCGCGAGCTCGGTCCCGGCGGCGGCGATGCAACGGCCGCGAAGCGATGCAGTCGCAAGCCTTCGGTGTAGTTGACAACGGCGCTGCGGCCGGCCGCGGCGAAACGCCGCTCGAGCTCGAGCAGCGTCATCTCGCGAGGAGCGTGCCAGCCGAGGCGCTCGAGCGCAGAGCGCAACTCGGCGAGCTGGGCGTCGACGCACCCACCACGCCGAAGCACGCGCCGTCGGCGCCAGGCAATCACCGAGCCGATAACCACGAGCGTGATCGCCACCGCGATGAGGGCGAGGACTAACGTCGCGAACATGCTGCGCCCCTGCGCGGTCTCAGCGACGATGCCGCCTTCGAGCGCGGCCTCGAGGCTGCGCGCGCGCCCGATCCCGTCGGTTGGGATCGAGGAATCGGTAGAGGCTAAGGGCGGCATCGAGGTTGCCCGCGTTGGACTGCGATTGGGCCGGCGCCGAGGCCGGCGTGGGGTCGAAGGTGGTCCAGCCGATGCCGCGGAAGTAGACCTCGACCCAGGCATGGGCATCGAAGTCCTCGACCTCATAGACACCGTCGCCGGCATCGAGGGTTCCCGGCGCAAAGCCCGATACGACACGGCTCGGGATTCCGACCATGCGCAGCATCAGCGCCATCGTTCCGGAGAACTGCTGGCAGTAGCCGGCCTGATCTTGGCCGACGAAGGTGGCGAGCGGATATGTCGCCTGATCGACATTCGGGGTGTAGTCGTACTTTGTGCGCAGGTGGCGATCGATCGCCTGTACCGCCTCGAAGGGCCCGTCGGCATCAGCCGTGAGCTCACGCGCCAAGCCCCTGGATCTCGCCGTAGGGCGACGCTTCCAATAGAGCCTCGAGACGTCGGTCTCGCTCGCTGCCCCAGAGCGGCATCTCGATCGCGGCCGAGGGTGCGAAGCCGGAGACGACTTCCACGGCCGAGCCGGGACCCGCACTCGAGGAGGCAGGACCGACATTTCGGACAACGTTCTGGCGCGACGGCAGGCCGATCAGCGTCGCACCCGCGAAGCTGCTGCTTCGGATAGCTCGCGGGCGCTTGGCGCAGCTCGGCGCTCGTCGGCTGCGGGTAGTAGCTGGTGATCGAGTACTCGTCGCCGTTTTGCAGCGGCTCCTCCAGCAGCGAAAGGGTGCCGTCGCGGCTGAGCTGGGCCCCGGCGAGGCCGTTGGTCGCCAAGACCGACCCCGCCCCGACCACGACGTCGCTCTCCAGCGCGGCAATCTCGAAATCCAGGGGGACGACCCAGTCGCGATGGTTCTCGAGCGCCTCAGCACCGGGGAGTCGGTCACGTGCCCTGATCTCGGGCAGTGCGAGGCGATCGGCGCCATCGGCACGCTGCCAGGTAAAGCCGTCGAATCGGTCGAGGACGCTCGCTTTCCAATACATCGGCGCCTCGCTTCTGACTTCAAGCAGGGTCGTCCCCTTACGCGGCCATTCGAGCGGGCCGTAGGAGTGATTCCAGTCGAACACGACCTCGCTGTCGCGCCCGAACCAATCCCAACTCTCGTAGTCCCAGACGGCGCGCTCGCCGCCGATCGCGACCGAGACCGGAACGGCCAGAGCGCCGGCACCGGCGATCGCCGCCAGCGCGAGCCCCGCGCGGCGCCGACCGAGACCAGGAAGCCAGAGCCAGGTCGCGCAGAGTGAAAAGCAAGATGGCGCCAAGCAGGAGCTCTGCCTCGGGCGCGTCGAGCGTGGCGGGGAATCCGTAAAGCACGACCAGCGGCACCAGCGCGAGCGCTCGCGACAGCGGCCGGCGTCGGCGCGAAAGAAAGGCCAGTGCGGCGGCGAGGCCAAGCAACGCCGGCACGCCCAGCAGCAGCGTCAGCCGAATCGCGTCATCGCCGTCCGCATAGGGCAACGTCGTGTCCTCGATCCCCGCAAGCCCGCGGCTGATCTCGTCGATCAGCTCGGCCCAGTTGCCCGGTGCGAGCAGACTCGCCTCAAGGCCGACGACAACCATCGCCGCACCGGTTGCGACAACCAGTAGCGACGCCGACACGACCCGCTCGACGCCGCGCTGAATCGGCGAACGCACGAGAAGCTGGACCACGAGAGCCGCGGCGCAGATGATTGCGAGCGCCGCGACAAGACGCCCGAGCGGCGGCTCGGCGACCAGCCGCGACCACTGCCAGAGGCCGAAGGCACCGAGGGCGGCAAACAGCGCGAACTCGGTCGCCAACGCGGATCGAGCGCTGCGGTTCACGCTGCGGTGCGCATCGCCCGGCCCGCCCTCGAGCTGATCAGGCGTCCCTCACAACCGGCGACGGTGAACGCCGCCGCTCGTGAAGCCACCGCTGCCGGAGTGACCAAATAGCGCCCGGCGCTGCCGCCCGAACGCAGCGCCGGCGGCAGCGCCGGGCGCAGCTGCGCGGTGACCCAGAAGACCGCCCCGCTTCTCAGCGCCTTCAGCGCCATCGGCGGGCGCCCACCGGCCTCGAGCAAAGCCAAACGAGCGTGCACCTGTGGCCAGGCGCGCATGTCGGCCTCGATCTCGATCGGCCGACGATCGCCCGGCAGGAGCACTGCGCAGCCGCCCGCCTGCGCCAGATGAGAGCAAAGCGACGCGGCGGCGCGAACCGCAGCGTCGAGCGCCTGCCGAGACTGTGGACGGGTGGCGTCGACAGCGACCAACGGCGCCGCATCGGCGCCGGCGATCAGCCGGCGCTCGACCAGCTCACCGGTCCTCGCCACCGCTGGCCAGTGGATCCGCGAGGCCGGACTGCCCTCGCGATAGGCGCGCAGGCCGTCCACCTCGAGCTCGATCGCGCGTGTATCGAGACGGCTGGCTGCGGCGCCGTCCTCGAGTCCGGCGATCGAGCTCGTGGCGATCCCGTCGGCGCCGCGCCCAGCGGCGAGCACCGACTCGATCCGCGGCAAAACGAAGAGCTCGCCGGGGTCATCGCTTTCGACGATCTCGACACGCAGGCCAAGGGGATCGCGAACTTCAAGCCGCGCTGGGCCAAGTCGCCGCATCCCCCTGCCGCTGAAGGTGACCTCCTGCTCGTAGTGCCCCGGCCAGCGCGGGCCGACGCGAAGCGACGTCGCCAACGTAGCGTCGGTGAGCTCGCCGCCGGGAGGCGGCACGCGGGCGCCGTGGGCGTGAATGCAAAGCGGGTAGGCCTGCCCCTCGACGATCCGCGCCGGTCCTGGTGCCCGCTCCAGTCGCCGGGGTGTTGCCAGCCCGACCCAGATCACCGCTGCCGCCGCCAAACCGCAGAGGCCGACACCGGCGACCAGCAGCGACGGGGAGGCGAATCCGATGCCGCTGACAAGCAGGGCGGCGCCGAGTATCGCCGCGGTCAGCGCTCCGGACATCCGCATCGGCGTCGGGCTCCTCAGAGTGCGGGAACGCGCTCGAGCGCGTCGTCGATGATCGCCGTCGCGTCGCCGTCGGACGCCTGCGGCGCCAGCAGCAGGCGGTGTTCGAGCACCGAATGCGCCAGCGCCTGGACATCGTCGGGAAGCACGTGGTCTCGTGACTCCAGCGCAGCTCGGGACTTTGCGGCGCGAAACAGCATCAGCACGGCTCGCGGGCTCGCCCCGAGCTCGACCCGCGAATCGACCCGGGTTGCCTCGCCGACGGCGACGGCGTAGCGGCGCAGGGCCTCGCTGCCGTGGACGAGGCTGACCGCCGCCTGGGCGGCGCGCACGGTGCTCACATCCATCACCGCCTCGAGGTCATGGACGACGTCATGGCGAGCGTGATCGGCGAGCATGTCTGCCTCGTCGGCGGCGCTTGGGTAACCGAGCGAGACGCGGACCATGAAGCGATCGAGCTGTGCCTCGGGCAGCGGATATGTCCCCTCGTACTCGGCTGGATTCTGCGTCGCGATGACGACGAAGGGCTGAGCGAGCTCGTGCTGGAGGCCGTCGACAGTGACGTGGCGCTCCTGCATGCACTCGAGCAGGCCCGACTGCGTCTTGGGCGAGGAGCGATTGATCTCGTCGACCAAGACGACGTTGGCGAAGACCGGTCCGGGGTGGAACTCGAAGCGGCTCTCACGCTGATTGAAGACGTTGGTGCCGACGATGTCCGCCGGAAGCAGATCGGCGGTGCACTGAACGCGGGCATAGTCGGCGTCGATCGAGCGCGCCAGCGACCGGGCCAGCGCCGTCTTGCCGACTCCCGGATAGTCCTCGATCAGGACATGACCCTCGGCAAACAGCGCGACCAGCACGTCCGCCATCACGTCGTCGTCGATCTTGACCGCCCGTTGCACGTTCTCGCGCAGCCTCGTCGCGACATCGGCGACCGCGCCCGGCTCGAGTTCAGGAAGCTCCGGCGTAGCCATTCACCAATGGTACGTACCGGGCAGTGTCCGCGGTTCAGATCCGATTTGTATGGGAAGCAAGCGGGCTAGCCGTGGCGGCAGCCGGGGGTACGCCACAGCGCCTGCTTCCGAGGTGCGCCCCGGTCGCGCGGCTCGCGGGCGGCAGGCCATCCCGAGCCGGCGGGCAGAGCCCGCATCGCCGAAGGTAGAGGCAGCTGCGGACGCTGCGTAAGGGGACGAAAATGCGGTCCGGGGGCGACCGACTCTGCCTGCCACGTGCGTAGCCTTCGCACGAACGAAGCTTTGTGGTCGCGCTTCGAGTGGTGTCCGGCTGCTTGGCTTCCGCCGCCTTCTTCCTCTCTCCCGAACCGCAGGATCAACTTATGACGACGTTCGTGAGGTGTCAAGGGGTCGCTCCTCGACAAGCCCGCAGTTTCCGCGAAAACGCGGTCAGCGACGCCGCGCTGGCGGTTCCTTGCGCGCCAGATCGCGAAGATTTCGCGCCGCTCGCCCTACCAGCAGGACGAGCATCGTCGCGGCGATCGCGAGGCCGATGACGTCGAACACGGTCAGCTGGAGATCGGCGAACACGAAGTCGAGGCCCGCGCCGAGAGCGACGATCGTGTTCAACACGATCAGGATCAGCCTGATCTCGGTTGGGCCGACGTAGCCGTAGCCGATCGAGAAGCGGTTAAAGGCAAAGCTCTCGAGATAGACGTTGATCGAGAGGATGAGATAGGCGACGACGATCAGCGTCCCGGTCGACAGCAGCATCAAGGGTGAGAGCCCGAGTCCAAGTCCGATCGCAGCGGTCGCGATCGCATCGACAAGGTGGTCGAGGTAGTAGCCATAGGTCGGGCGCTCGATCGCGCGCACCCGCGCCAGCGTGCCGTCGAGCGAGTCGCCGAACCACTGCAACACCAAGAGCCCGCTGGCGACCCAGAGCCAGGCGATGTCCTCGTTCGAGAGCTGGTAGGCGACGCAGACGCCAAACGCCGCCAGCACGCCAAGCGCGGTGAGGTCGTCAGGCAGCACCCAGCGCGGGAGCCGCGCTGCGATCCAGCGCAGTAGCCGCTTCTCAGGCTCCGCCAGCAAGAAGCTCGCCTCGCGCGTGGCGTCTACGGACCTCTCCAGCTCAGCCATCGCACCCTTTACCCGGATCGGCGCGAACAGTTTCTCGGCGGGATAGATTCACGCGCCATGCGCCTCCCCGTTCCCGAGCCTTTCTGCTCACGGGCCTCATCTGTCTTTGCCCCGCCCCTCTCAGCTCGGCCGCACCGGTCGGCGACTCTGAGACAGAACATGCGTCGGCAGCCGCAGGCGCCCGAGCGGCGAAGGCTCGCGGGCTGCGAGCGACGATCCGCCGGACCAGGTACGGCGTCCCTCACATCAAGGCGCGCAACTGGAAGTCGGCGGGCTTCGGCTACGCCCACGCCTTCGCCGCCGACAACCTCTGCACGATCGCCGACAGCTACGTCACGGTCGCCGGCGAGCGCTCGCGCTACTTCGGCCCCGACGCCTCGTGGACGTTCTCCGGCAACGGCGCCGTCATCAACAACCTCGACTCCGACTTCTTCTACACGCAGATCAACGACTCGCGGATCATCGAGGACCTGATGACCCGCGAGCCGCCGGAGGGCCCGCTGCCCGAGCTGAGGAAGGTCGTCAGCGGCTACGTCGCCGGCTACAACGACTACCTCGCAGAGGTCGGCGTCGAGCCGCCTTCCCGACGAGCGCTGTCGCGGCGCCGACTGGGTGCGCCCGATCACCAAGCTCGACGTCTACCGGCGTTTTCACCAGCTCGGCAGCCTCGCCAGCGCGGGCGCTGCGATCGCTGGAATCGCCGAGGCCGCGCCTGCCGGCCCTGCCCCGCGAGTCGAGGCCGCGAGGGCAGAGCGAGACCGCGCCGTGGATCAGCTGGTCTCGGGCGAAGCCGCTGAGTTCTTTCCGCTCGACAGCGGCTCCAACGCATACGGGCTCGGCACGGAGGCGACGACGAACGGGCGCGGCATGGTGCTGGGCAACCCGCACTTCCCGTGGGACGGCGCCGAGCGCCTCTATCAGGCTCACATCACGATCCCGGGCAAGCTCGACGTCTCCGGTGCCAGGCTCTACGGCGTCCCGGCGGTGCTGATCGGCCACACTCGCGGACTGGCCTGGTCGCACACGGTCGCCTCGGCGTGGCGCTTCACCCCGTTCGAGCTTCAGCTCGTCCCCGGCGACCCCTACTCCTACATCGTCGACGGACAGGTGAAGAAGATGCAGGCGCGGACGAGTGACGGTGGAGGCGCAAGACCGCAGACGGCGCCCTCGAAGCCGCGCACGCCGCACGCTCTACAGCACCGAGTACGGGCCGATGCTGACCTCGATCCTCGGCCTGCCGCTGTTCCCATGGACGCCGCTGAAGGGCTATGCGCTTGGCGACGCCAACTACGAGAACTTCCGCTACCTCAATCACTTCGTCGCCACCGACCAGGCTCAATCCGTGCGCCAGTACGACCGCATCCAGCGCACCTACCAGGGCATTCCCTGGGTCAACAGCATCGCCGCCGATCGCCGCGGCGAGGCCTACTACTCGATGGATGGCGCGATCCCGAACGTCAGCGACGACAAGGCGACGACGTGCGCCGGGTCACTCGGGGTCTCGGTCTTTCCCGCCACCGGGATCCCGATCCTCGACGGCTCGCGCGCAGCATGCAACTGGGACACCGACGCCGACTCGATCGTCGGTGGCATCTTCGGACCGAGCCGGATCCCGCGCCTATTTCGCGACGACTACGTCACCAACGGCAACGACAGCCACTGGCTCTCCAACCCCGAGCAGCCGCTCGAAGGCTACGAGCGCGTGATCGGCGACGAGCGCACGCCAGCGCTCGCTGCGCACGAGGCTCGGCCTGGTGATGGTGCAGCAGCGCATCGCCGGCACCGACGGCAAGCGTGGCAAGGGATTCTCGCTGCGCAAGCTGTCGCGGGTCGCGCTCGGCAATCGCCAGTACGCCGGCGAGCTCTGGCGCGATCAGCTCGTCGCCCTGTGCAACCAAAGCCCCTCGGCTCAGGTCCAGGCCGCGTGCCCGGTGCTCGCGGGCTGGAGCGGGCGAAACGATCTCGATGCGCCCGGAGCCGTGCTGTTTCAGCGCTTCACCGAGCGTCTGCTCGACAACTTCCAAAGCGTGCCGACAGGCGTCTCCAGCAGCCAAGCCACAGGCGACGCGAGCATCTATGACAACGGCTTCGACGTCACGGATCCCGTCAACACGCCCAACGGCCTCAACACCGAGAACCCCGCCGTCGCCGCCGCGCTCGAGGGCGCCGTCAGCGACCTCGCGGGGGCGGGCATCCCCGTTGATGGCACCCTGCGCGAGTTCCAGTACGACGTTCGCGCCGGCAAGCGCATCCCGATCCACGGCGGGCCCGGGACGCTGGGCATCTTCAACGCGATCAACTCGACCTGGAGCCCCGACGCGGGCTACTCCAACGTCCCCCACGGCTCGAGCTTCATCGCCGCAATGGGCTTCTTCGGCAAGAAGGCGGAATGCCCGGTGCGCTCGCTGACCTTCGTCACCTACGGCCAGTCCGAGAACGAGCGCTCGCCGCACGCGGGCGACTACGCCAAGGCTTTCTCGCGCAAACGCTGGAACCGAGTGCCGTTCTGCGCCGACCAGGTGCGCCGCAAGACGCTTGACATCGAGCGGGTCACGGCTCGGCGCTGAAGGGCCGCCGCGAGCTAGCGTTGGCGCGATGAGCGCAGCGGTTGATTCTCGGGTCGCATTGGTCACCGGCGCCTCATCGGGCATCGGCGCAGCGACGGTACGCACACTTGCGACGGCGGGCTTCGAGACCGTCAGCGCCGCCCGCCGGCTCGAGCGCTGTCAAGCGCTCGCCGACGAGGTCGGCGGCCGGGCTCTGCGCCTCGACGTCGCTGATCCCGACTCGGTCGCCGCGCTCGCCGGGGAACTCGAAGAAGTTGACGTCGTCGTCCACAGCGCCGGCGGCGCCCTCGGCCTCGAGCCGATCGGCAAAGCCGACGAAGACAGCTGGGAGCAGATGTGGGAGTCAAACGTCGCCGGCTTGATGCGGGTGACGAAAGCTCTGCTGCCCGCGCTCAAGCGCAGCGACGACGCCCACATCGTCATCATCGGCTCGGTCGCCGGAGTCGAGGCGTATGAGGGCGGCGGTGGCTACACGGCAGCAAAGCACGCCGCCCACGCGATCGCCCAGACCCTGCGGCTCGAGCTCCTGGCCGACGCGATTCGCGTCACAGAGATCGCTCCCGGCCTCGTCGAGACCGAGTTCTCGCTCGTCCGCTTCGACGGCGACGCCGAACGCGCGGCCGGCGTCTATGAGGGCATCGAGGCGCTGAGCGCCGAGGACGTCGCCGAGGCCATCGCCTTCTGCGTCACGCGGCCGGCGCATGTGGACATCGATTACCTCGCGATCAAGCCGACGGCGCAAGCGACGGCGAAGGTGATGCACCGCACCTCAGCTGACTGACCAGGTCTCGCAGCAGCTGCCGGTGTCACGCCCGTTCGCCTCGTTACGAGCCTGGCGGCGGGCGATCGATGACGATCAGGACGTTGCGATCGCCGGTGGCGCCGCGGGCGCCGCGGCTCGACTGATAGTCGTTGTAGGCAATCTCGCGGCCGATCGCCGCGAGCCGGAGCACGCCGGCGGCGGCCTGGCCCTGGCCGGAGCGCGGTGGCTGCGGTCCGCCCGGGTTCGCGGGTCCGTCGTGATCGAGGATCGTCAGCGCCAGGCTGATCGTGCCGTCGCCGTTGTCGATCAGCTCGATCATCCGCGACTGCTGGGGCCAGTCGATGTGCGCGGCGGTGACGACGTGCCAGAACTCGCCCGCGCCCGGTGTCGACGGCGTGTCGGCGGCGCAGCGATGGCGCTCGACGTAGTTCTCGTGCTCGTGGCCGGCGATGTGGGCGATCACGTTCGGGTGCTCGCAGAAGAGCTCCTCGAGCGTCTGCCCGCCGCTCGGGTTCTGCGGCTGGCCGCCGCGGCGGTCGAAGCGCTGGCCGAAGTGAAGCGGCTGCTCGCTCGGGTCGGTGCTCGTCGAAACGAATCGTGCGCAGGGTGTGATGAGAGAAGACCAGCACGTCCTGCCCGGCCGTCTCAGCAGACTCGATCTCGCGCCGCAGCCAGTCGAACTGAGCGTCGTCGACCGAACCCTCGGCGCAGACCAGCGCCGAGCACTCGTCGGTGACCGTGTCGAGGACAACGAAGCGCAGCCCGGGCCGTGGCTCGAACGAGTAGTAGCCGTCGTTGTTGAGGATCGGCCTCGGGCGGGCGGGCGCCGAAGCCGTGGCCGACGGGAGTGCCCGCGGTCTGGAAGTGCTGCTGGATCCAGCCGCCGCTCGTACACGGCGCTGGCGCGCCGCCGCCGAATTGCTCGTCCTTGGCGACGAGGCAGCGACGCGGCGTCAGGCGGGACGACGTTCGGAGCCGCCGCAGCAGCAGCGGCCTCGGGGTCGGACGCGAGCAGGGCGAGAAAGCCCTCGGGATTATCGGCGAAGGCGGCGGGCAGGTTGCTCGGCTTGAGGCAGCCGGTGGCGACCGTCTGGTAGCCGGGGTTGGAGGTCTCGCCGCCGGCACCGAGCGGGCCGAAGTAGGCGTCGGGCCCGTTGCCCTGGACGAGCGCGTCATGGTTGCCGAACGCCGAGTACCAGGGCATGTCCAGGCCGATCGACCGAAACGGCTCGTTCGCGCGCTCGAACAGTCCGGGGAAGTCGCGAACGGTGACGTCGCGGCCGGTCTCGGCGGCGTTCTCCTCGCGCCGCGGCGAGTAGCCGTCGCCGTCGGCGCCATCGGAGCTGTCGGGCTCGTAGTAGCCGAGGCCCTGGCCGCCGCCGCGGACGCCGTCGTAGATCGAGCCGGGCGTGCCCACGCAGCCGGGGATCGGGATGCCCGGAGTTTGGGTCGATCGCCTGGCCACCGTCAAGAATGTCGATGAACCAGCGAGTCTCGTTGTACTGCTGAGAGTCGGCGTTGTCGCCGGTGAGCACGCTGAGGTCGAGCTGCTCGCCGGTAAGCGGTGAGGTGGTGTTGCGCGCCTGACGCACCATCGCCTCGGTGACCTGGGTCGTCAGCGACTCCTGCGGGCGGTAGGCGGCCGAGAACGGGTTCGCAGGCAGCCGCTGCGAGGAGTCGAGGAACTCGACCCGAAGCGGCGACTCCTCGTCGACGATCTGGAAGTCGGAGAGCTGTAGGAAGTTGAGGATCGAGCCGCTCCGCGGCGGGCGGAAGTGTTCGCCCGCGCCGATCACGGTGTAGTCCTCCCCCGGCGCCGGCTCGAGCGTGTTGTCGCCGTCGACATCCTGAATCGTCCGCTCGACCGTCGTTCGCGGGGCGCCCTGCGCCACGGCAACGACCGCGAGCGCCACGATCACCGTTGTGGCGATCACCGCCGAGCGCGATCGACTCATCTGCCTCTCCTCTCTCGTCCGAACAACTCTCGCGGAGAGCCTTGCACGCCGGCTTCGGCGCCGCGCCGGTCAGACGTCGCGCAACCGGATCGGACCGGAGGTGGCGCCGGTGACGAGCTGGCGCACCAGCGGTTCGGTCGAATCGAGGGTTTCGGCAGCAGGCCCGCTGGTGACGATCTCGCCCTCGTGAATGACGACAACGTGGTCGGCGAGGCGACGGGCCGAGCGCATGCTGTGGGTGGAGACCAAAAAGGTGGCGCCGGTCTCGCCCTGAAGCTCGGACAATGTTTCGCACAGCAGCGAGAGGCGAACGCCGTCGATGCCGCTGTCGAAATCGTCGATGACCACGATCCTTGCCTCGAGCGCTAGCGATCGCGCGATCGCGACGCGCTTGCACATTCCGGCCGAGAGCTGGTCGGGCATCGCCTCGGCGCGGTTGCGCAGGCCAACCATGCCGAGATAGGACAGCGCCTGCTCTTCGATGCGCTCCTCCGACCAGGGCTTTCGCTGGCGCAGGGCAAAGGCGACGTTCTCATAGACGCTGAGCGAGAAGAAGAGCCCGCAGGTGAACGGCAGCGTGCCCTGGAGGACGACACTCATCTGCCGGCGAACCTCGTTCAGCTCGATATCGGTGAGTCTGGCCAAGGTCTTGCCCTCGACTATGACCTCGCCCCGATCGGGGTGGATGAGGCCGACGACGTGGCTGATGGTCACGGTCTTGCCCGCTCCGGAGGGGCCGAGCAGGACAGTGATCTCTCCCTCCGGCACGGCGAAATCGACGCCCCTGAGCACGGTGTGGGCACCGAAGCGCTTGACCACATCGACGAGCTCGATCGCCGCACCCGGTAGCGGCTCAGCCAACATCGACAAAGCTTAGTCCTGGACCGCTCTACCATCACGCGCGATGCGAATCGACGAGCTTCTGGACAACAAACGGCCCGTGTTCTCGATCGAGTTCTTCCCGCCGCGCAGCGAGGACGGGCTCTCGATGCTGATCGAGACGGTCGAGGCGCTGAAGCCGCTGCGGCCCGACTACGTCTCGGTCACCTACGGGGCCGGAGGCTCCACCCGCGACGGCACTGTTGAGATGGTCGAGCGGATGAAGTCCGAGTTCGGGCTTGAGGCGATGGCGCACCTGAGCTGTGTCGGCGAGACGCAGGAAGGACTGCGAGCCATTCTCGACCGTTTTCGCGATGCCGGAATCGAGAACGTGATGGCGCTCCGCGGCGACCCGCCCCGCGGGGAGCCGAACTTCGTCGCCCCCGACGACGGCCTCTCGAGCGCCGCCGAGCTGACCGCTTTCATCAACGAGAGCTACGACTTCACGCTCGGTGGCGCCTGCTTTCCCGAGGTCCATCCCGAGGCTGCCGACCTGGAGACCGACCTCCGCTACCTGAAGACAAAGGTCGATGCCGGGGCGCGTTTCCTGATCACCCAGCTCTTCTTCGACAACCGGGTCTACTTCGACTTCGTCGCAGCGGCGCGCGAGATCGGGATCGGGGTGCCGATCATCCCGGGGGTGATTCCGATCAACAGCTTCGGACAGGTGGCCCGCATCTGCAAGCTCTGCGACGCCGAGATCCCGGCCGAGCTCTCCGCATCGATGGAGTCGCTCGGTGGCGACGAGGAGGCCGAGCGGCTGCTCGGCGTCGCCTACGCCGCCCGTCAGTGCGAGGAGCTGCTGGCCGCGGGAGCGCCAGGGATTCACTTCATCGCGCTCAACCGGGCGCCCGGCACCCGCGCGGTGCTCGCGGCCCTGCACACATCGCGGCCGTGGGAGCGCGCGCCCGCCTGAGCCGGTGACGGGGGATCGGCGCGGTAGGCTCGCGCGGCGATGAAGACGACCGAGGGCAGCTTTCGCTTCAACGGACACCGGATCGCGTTCGCCGACTACGGCGAGGGGTCAAGGGTTCTCGTGCTCGCCCACGGCCTGCTGATGAACCGCCACATGTATGACAACCTCGCGCCGGCGATGGTGTCGCGCGGCTTTCGCGTGATCACGGTCGATCTGCTCGGACACGGTGCGTCGGACAAGCCGACCGACATGCGCGCCTACAGCATGCCCGCCTTCGGCGACCAGCTCGCCGCCGTCGTCGACCACCTCGAGCTCGACCAGCCCGTGGTCGGCGGTACCTCGCTCGGCGCCAACGCGGCGCTGGAGATGGCAGTGCGCCATCCCGGCAAGGCCCGCGGCCTGTTCATCGAGATGCCCGTCCTCGACAATGCCTTGATCGCTGCCGGCGTCATGTTCCTGCCGATCCTGCTGGCGCTGCGCGTCGCCAAGCCGCTGCTTCGCGGTGTCGCCGCGATCACCAACAGGATCCCGCGCTCGAACTACCTGATGGACATCGCGCTCGACTGGACTCGGCGCCCGCCCGAGTCCTCGGAGGCAGTGCTCGAAGGCCTCCTCTTCGGGCGCACCGCACCGCCGCGTGAGGAGCGCGAGCTGATCGGCGCCTCGGCGCTGGTCATCGGCCACCCCGCCGATCCGCTGCACCCGTTCACCGACTCCGACATGCTGGTCGAGGAGATGCCTCGCGCACGGCTCGTTAACGCCGAGTCGATCCTCGAATGGCGGCTGCGCCCAGATCGCCTCGACGCCGAGCTCGCCCACTTTCTCGACGAGGTCTACGCCGAGGAACCCCTTGAGGTTCGCTGAACCTTCTCCGCTACCCTGCGACGCCGAATGGCGGGCATATGAGTACCAAGGACGAGCGTGAGAAGCGGCGCCTCGAGCGCATCGAGGCTGAGAAGCACGAGGCCGCGGCAGACCGCCGGCGGCTGATCCTCGGCTACATCGTTGCCGGTGGCCTCAGCTTGGCGGTCGTCGTCGGCATCGTGATCGCGATCGCCAGCGGCGGCGGCAGTGGCGACGAGCCGACGATCGACGGCGAGGAGATCCCAGACGCCGCTCACATCGAAGACCAGAGTGGTTTCCTGCACGGCGTCACGCCCGACGGGCGTGAAGGTACACCGCCGCCTGAGATCGCTCAGGGCGACCTTGAGACGGCGGCCGCGGACGCCGGCTGCGAGCTCATGCTCGACCTCGAGGAGGAGGGAAGCACCCACATCACCGAGCGCTCGGATGCGCCCGAGTACGAGACCAGCCCCCCGACCTCAGGCAACCACTGGCCCGAGCAGATGGCCGACGGCGCCTACGCCGAGATGCCGAACCCGATCTACACGGTTCACGCGCTTGAGCACGGGCGCATCACCATCCAGTACTCGCCTGACCTCTCAGAGGACGAGCAGCTTGAGCTCAAGGGGCTGTTCGACGACGACTACGACGGCATGCTGCTGTTTCCGAATCCCGAGATGGACGACGAGGTCGCGGCGACGGCGTGGACGCAGATGATCGGCTGCGACAGCTACGAGGGCGCGGCCACGTTGGACGCGCTGCGCGCCTTTCGCGACACCTACCGCGGCCAGGGGCCCGAGCAGGTGACGATCGTTATTCCGGACGAGTCTTAGGCGCGAGCACCTTTACTCGCGGGTTCTAGAATGTTGCTCTCGCCGGGGGAGCGGCGCTTGCACGCGTGCGTGCACCACGCGCATGAAGGGCATCGACGCAACCGGGGCGAATCCATCAGCGAACCCGCGTGTTGACTGAAACAGTGCTGCGTAGAGCCAAACAACTGAGCCTGCTGGCGCTTGCCTGTGCCTTCGGCTGGGTTGCAGCGCCGGCGCTGTCCTCACAGCCCTACCTGCCGGCGCCGGTCGACTTCGAGCAGGGCCTGCCGCACGCCGAAGCGGTCGCCGCAGGGCCGTTGGCCGCCCGCTCGGCAAGACCTGGGCACGATCATGCAGGCGAGGGCACGGTCAGCTTTCGCACCGCTGCGATCACCGCTCCCGAGCGCTTCGACCTCGTCGGCCTCGCGGGCGAGATGCGCCCGCTCGAGCTGCGCGCCCGCAACGACGACGGTGAGTGGAGCAAATGGATCGAGACCGCAAATGGCGATCCCGTCTACTTCGGCGGCGCTGACGAGGTGCAGCTGCGCACTCGCGGCTGGCGACCCTCGGGGACGCTTCATTACGTCAACGTCTCCGGAACGACGAGCGAGCTTGGCGGCCTGCTCGCAGGCGCTCGGGGCGCGATCAACTCGGCCTTCATCTCGGCCGAGACCACCCTTCTATCCGAGGCCCAAGCGGTGCCTGCGCGCCCGGCCGTCGTCACCCGTGGTGCCTGGGGCGCCAACGCCGGCGCCGCCGGATGCACTCCCCGCGCTCGGCCGAGCTACGGCGCGGTCAAGGCAGCCGTGGTCCACCACACCGTGACCTCGGCCAAGTACAGCGAAGCCCAGGCGCCGGCGATCGTCCTCGGCATCTGCCGCTATCACCGAAACGGCAACGGCTGGAACGACATTGGTTACGACGCCCTGGTCGACCGTTTCGGCAACCTCTACGCCGGGCGCGCGGGAGGGCTCGGCAAGGCCGTCGTCGGCGCCCATGCTCAGGGCTTCAACTCGCTGACCACCGGCGTCGCCTCGATCGGCACGCACACGTCAACCTCGGTCACCCCGGAGGCGCGCGAGGCGCTGATCCAGTTTCTCGCCTGGAAGCTCGCCGTCAGCGGCCTCGACGCGACCGGTAAGACGACTCTGACTTCGGCCGGCGGGTCGGCAAGCCGCTACCCGTCCGGACGGCGGGTGCGCTTGAACAAGGTCTTCGGCCACGGCACGGTCGGGCTCACCGCGTGCCCCGGGGAGGCGCTCGACCTCGAACTGCCGCAGCTACGGCGCGAGGTCCAGGCGCGGATCGACGCCGGCGGTGGCGCGGTGCCGGCGCCGACGGCACCGGTCGCGCCCCCTACGACGGGGGAGTCGCCCACCGGCGGCACGACGCCGAAGTAGGGCTCAGCCCGCTCGATAGGCGGGGAAGAAACCGTTGCCCGGCTGGTCGCCGGCGAGTCGTTCGTACTCGCCCGCATCGCAGACGATCTCGTGCGTGTGAAAAGGCAGCTCGGAGTTGGCGAAGCCGCGCTTGAACTCCTCGAGGCCGTCGCCAGCGACGACGCCGCCGCCGAGGTTGAGCACGAGCTCGAGCTCGTCGGCGAGGTCGAGCATCGCCGCGACGACGTTCTTGAACGGCGAGGCCTGGCGCGCCGAATCCGCGGTGCCGCCGAGGTAGTAGTGAACGACGCCGTCACTGACCGCGGCGATCGCTGCGGCGCCGTACTCGCCTTCGCGCGTGGCGGCAAGCAGCCAGCTGCGCTCGAACGAGAGGATCGCGTCGAAGTACTCGCGGGCGAAGAAGTAACGCTCGGCAGCATCGGCGCGGCGCATCGTCTGCTCGTAGGCGTTGGCGAAGGCGTCGCGGTCGGCCGCGGTCGACTCGGGTCCTGCGAGGAGATCGAGCTGCCAGCCATCTCGCTCGTTGGCTCGGATCTGCTCAGCGAGGCGCGGCCGCACCGTGCGCGTGAGCGTGGGGTCGTGTGTGAGCACGCGCGAGCGGTCGCGGGGGCTTGCGAGCCAGGGTGCGGCACCGAGGCGCTCGCGGGCGAAGATCGAGACCAGGCCGGTGGCGCTCCAGTCGATGTCCTCGGCGCTTGGCGGCTCGCCATCGCCGCCAACCATCGCGCCGGGATAGCCGTAGGGGGAGATCGCGTCGGCCAGCTCCGAGCCTTCGATCTCGCGAACGATCAACGGCACGTGGGCGCTGCGGCCGGGCGTGTCGAGACGCAGCGTGTGGGTAACGCCCTCGGCGTCAAAGAAAGGGCGCGAGCGAAACAGGTCGGCGCTCTCGGCGCCGGCGCCGCGATCAGCGATCAGCTCGGCGGCGGAGCTCACGGCGCGAAGCGGTGGCGGCGCGGCGTCACTTTGGGTCCCAGCCGGTGAAATCCTCGGCCAGTAGTCCCCAGACCTGGTTGTCGATGCGCTCGTCGCCGCGACGGATCGCCTTTCGCATCACGCCCTCGCGCTGGAAGCCGAGGAACGTCACCACCTTCTGCGCGGCCTCGTTGGTCGCGGGGATCTCAGCGTGGATGCGGTGGGCGGCGTACTCCGAGAAGGCTTGGTTGCAGGCCTGGCGCTCGGCCTCGCGCGCGACGCCCTTGCCCCAGGCAGAGGGTTCGCCGACGAGTACCGCCAGCTCGGGCCCAAGCTGGCGCGAGAGGCCGAACAGGGCGACGAAGCCGACCGCGTCGTCGGAGCCGTCGATCGTGATCGCCCATCTGCGGTCGTCAGCCGTGTCCATCGCTCGCTCGACCCAGCTCGCCGCTGCCTCGAGATCGAACGAGTCGCGGCTGCCGACGAGGTCGGCGGTGACCTCGTCTGAGTTGAACCAACGGTGTACCGCCTCGGCGTCACCGGGACGGAAGTCGCGCAGCGTCACCACCGCTCGGGGCTTGTTGGCGCCTGGCGTCATCGCGGCGAAACGCTACCCGTAGAGGCCTTGGCCGGTGAGCAGCAGGCGCGCGGTGCGCGCCAGGATCTTCAGGTCGAGCGCCGGTGTGCGGTGTTCGACGTAGTGAACGTCGAGCTCGATTCGCTGCGCCCAGGGGATCTCGGCGCGGCCGTTCACCTGCGCCCAGCCGGTGATCCCCGGCTTGACCTCGAGCCGGCGCCGCTGATGCGGCGTGTAGTCGACAACCTGTGCGCGCAGCGTCGGTCTCGGGCCGACGATCGCCATCTCGCCTGAGATCACGTTGATCAAGTTCGGTAGCTCATCGAGCGAGAAGCGACGCAGCCAGTACCCGGCGCGGGTCACCCGCGGGTCGTCGGCATAGACGGGAGTGCCGACGCCCACCGGGTCGTTGCCGGTGTGCATCGTGCGCAGCTTGAACAGCTCGAACTCCTCCCCGTTTCGGCCCGCGCGCGCGGCCTTGTAAAAGACGGGACCAGGAGAACCGAGCTTGATCGCGATCGCAGCGGCGAGCAACACCGGCGCGCTGACCAGCAACGCGGCGCTGGCGATCAGCAGATCGGCCCACCGCGGCAAACCCTTCGAGCGCCGGCTCACCTCGTCCCCTCCGCCTTCTCCCAAGCGCCGGGAGTACCCAGCCGGATCCGGTCCCAAAACCCCATCGCGATCGATGCGGTGACGAGCACGTAGTAGCGCGCAAGTCGCAGTGGTCGCGCCGGGATCGTTTCCGCCAGCGCGGCGGCGAGCAGCAGCGCGGCCTGAATCGCCAGCGTGGCGACGTAGATCGGCGACTCGCCCACAAGCGCGATGTTTGCCGCCAGCGCGGCGAGGTGAAGCAGCGGCGACGCGTAGCGCAGGGCGCGGTGACTGGCGATCTCAAACGCATAGAGCGGGCGATAACCACGCGGGGAGAGCATGCCGTCGCCGATCACCTCGTCGAAGAGCCCGCGCATCATCCGTCGCTTGCGCGCGAACTCACCCTCGGTGCTGGCGACCATCTTCTCCGCGGCGACGGCCGCCGGTGCATAGACGGCGCGACGCCCGCGCTTGGCGAGCATGAACGGAAACGAGAGGTCATGGCTGGCGGCTTCGTGGAGCGGGATGTAGTCGCTTGCGCGCACCGCGTAGATCGCACCGTTGCCGGCGGTGACGCCGCCGAGGCGCGACTCGAGCAAGCGGATCGCCATCTCATAGCGCCAGTAGACGCCCTCCTGGTTCGAGCCGCCTTGCTCTGCAAAGCGAACCTGGCCGCAGACGTAGGCGACGTCGTCGTCGCTGAACGGGGCAATCAGCTCACGCAGGGCATCGGGCGACCATGTCGCGTTGGCGTCGGAGAAGGCGAGGATCTCGCCTGTGGCGCGCTCGGCGGCTGCGTTCTGAGCGCCGATCTTGCCGCTGCGCGGCAGGTCCAAGACGATGTCGGCGCCGGCGCTTCGGGCGAGATCGGCGGTGGCGTCCGCAGAGCCGTCTGAGGCCACGATCAGCTCGAGCAGCTCGCGCGGATAGTCGAGCGCGCGGGCGTTGGCGACTTTGGCCGCGATCACCTGCTCCTCGTCGTGGGCGGTGACGATCAGCGAGACACGCGGGGTGGCGGTCGTCGAGGGCGCATGGTCATGGCGTGACGGGCGGATACGGGCGACGAGCGCCAGCACCAGCGGATAGCCGATGTGGGTGTAGACGAGCAGCCCAGCGCAGAGCCAGAAGACGATCTCGACGGCGACCATCGGGCGATTATCCGCGCACGACGCGGCGGTAGACGTCGAGTGTGCGCTCGGCGATCGCTGGCCATGAGTACTCACCCGACGTCGCGACCTTCGCCGCTGCGCTAAGCGCCTCGCGCGCCGCCGGGTCGGCGATCAACTCGCAGAGCGCGGCGCCGAGCTCGGTCGCGTTGCCGGGCTCGGCAAGGCGGATCGCCCCTGTCTCGGCGACCTCGCTGAAGCCGCCAACGCCGCTGGCGACGATCGGCTTGGCGAAGGCAAGCGCGGTGTAGAGAACGCCCGACTGCTCGATTCGCCGGTAGGGCAGCGCGACGACGTCGGCACGCCGAAAGTAGGCCGGCAGCTCGGGATCGGTGATGAAGCGAGAGACGAAGCGGACGCGACCCTCGACAGCTTGCGGCGAGGCGCTCGTACTCGGAGAGATCCATCCGCGGCATGCCGACGACCCACAGCTCGGCGCCCTCGACGGCGCGGAAGGCCTCGATCAGGACGTCGACGCCCTTGTAGGGGCGAATCAGGCCGAAGAAGAGAATCACCGGACCCTCGACGGCGGCGAGCTCGGGCGGCAGCGGCTGCTCGTTGGCCTGGTGGGTGAGGTGGTCAAAGGCACCGTGAGGGACGCGGTGAAGGTGGGAGCGGTCGATCCCGGCCGCAGCGAGGCTCTCGACCCCCGCCGAGGAGTGGGAGATGACGGCGTCCATGCGCTTCAGCAGGCGCAGCCAAGCTCGATGCTCGCGACCGGCCTCGGGCAGGGGGTCGTGCATCGTGAACACGAGCGGGCGGCGCGGCAGCAGGTGGCGATCAAGCGCTGGGAACGCTTGCCCACTGCATGTGGACGATGTCGGCATCGCGGGAGTGGGACCGGAGCCGGCGCATGCCCGGGACGTGCTCGACCAGGCGCAGGGCGCGGCGGCGCGGATCATCGGCTCCCCGTCGCGAGGCGCGTGGATAGAACAGCTCGTTGACTAAATAGCCCTCGGCCGCGGGCACGGGGCCGTAGGGAAAGCGCGTCGTGACCAGCTCAACATCGGCGCCCGCGGCGGCCAGCGCCGCGCACAAGGCGCGGTCGTAAGGTGGCGTGTAGGCGGGAGGATCGACAACTTGGACGCGCATCGGCAACGATTCTCGCGTGGATCTGACCTACTGCGTCGTCAACACCAACGGGCGGGAAGACCTTCTCGCCTGTCTCGAGGCGATCGCGAGCACGCATCCGCCCGAGCTCGAGGCCGAGTTGCTGGTGCTCGACAACGCCTCCGAGGATGATTCCGCGGCGGCGGTTCGCGAGTGGGCGTCGGGCCGGCAGGGGGTTGGCGGAGACCTGCGCCTGATCGAGCTCGAGCGGCGAACGGGCAAGGCGGCCAACGACTCACAGCTATTGAGTGAGGCGCGTGGGGAGCTCTGCCTGTTGCTGAACGAGGACTCGGAGCTGCGACCGGGAGCGGTGGCGGCACTCGTGTCGGCGTTGCGCTCCGACCTCGCGGCCGTGGCTGCCGGAGCTCAACTGCTGGCGCCAGACGGGACGCCCCAGCCCTGCGCCTGGCGGCTGCCCGGGGTGATCACCTCGATCGCCGGCGCGCTGTTTATGCATCGCGTCTTCGTAGTCCAGAGTGGCGGCGAGCGCACGCGCGAGGTCGGCTGGGTGCAGTCGGCGGCGATGCTCGTGCGCCGCGACTCGGCCGAGCAGGTGGGCTACCTCGACCCGGCCTTTTTCGTCTACTCCGACGAGACCGACTTCTGCAAGCGCCTTCATGACGCCGGCGGGCGCGTCCTCTACGTGCCGGCAGCGCAAGCCGTTCACCACGAGCAACTCGCGACCGATCGAGAGGCGGGTCAGCGACGGCTGGTCGAGTTTCACCGCAATCGCGATCTCTACATGCGAAAGCATCATGGGGCGGTCGTTGCCGCGGTCGCGCGAGGGTTATCGGCCTGGAGCTACGGAGTTCGGGCGCTTGTCGCAACCGTTATCCCCAGACAGGACGCGAGCTGGTACCGAGCCCACGCTCGCGCGGCGATGTGGCCCCGGCGGGGTGAGGGCCTGCGGGAGGCGGCCGCGCGACGCAATGCTCGATTGGGTTGAGTCGGCGTGCGTGGCGCCCTAGTCGGGAATGGCGCGAGGTGAGCGCCCGACCCGATCTCGTCGGCTGGATGCGAGATGGGCGTCTTGGCGGAAGCTAGGCTGCACGCGTGGCATTCAGCACCGCCGAAGGGCGCGCGCAGATCCTGGGCGACTTCGGCACCGCGATCGACGAAATCGCGCTCGCTTCGGCCTGCCTGAGCGAGGCCTACGAGCAGCTCGACCCGACTACGGCAGATCGGCTCGAGGACGAGCTCTACCGACCCGTACAGCGAGCTCTGGGACGAGCGAAACGCACTCAGGCAGGGTTCGCGGAGCGGATTGGGCACGACCTGCCCGTTTCGGAGCTTGCCGAACCGAGTCTCCGCCGCCTGACCGTCAAGGAGATGATCCAGCGCGCCGTCACCGCAACCTCCGATGCCGGCCGCCAGATCGCCGAGCTTCAGGACACGATGCTGCCGATCGAAGTCGGCGACGGCGAGCTTCGCGCTGGCCTAGCTGAGGTGCGGGAGCTGCTGGGGGTGTTGTCGGAGCGCGCACCACAGTTCCTGCGCGGGCTCGGGCGCTAGCGCGTCTCGGGCGGCCTTAGCCCTGCTCCGAAACCCAGGCCAGGATCGCTCGCGAGTGGGTGATGACGGTCCCGTCGGCCAGCTTGAGTGCAGGAAGCTTGGTCTCGCCAGTCGCCTCGCGCAACTCGTCGCGTGAGCCCTTGCGCAGGAACGGGATCGGATGGCCGTGCCCGGCGATCACCTTGTCGTACTCGATCCCCGCAGAGCGCAGCGCCTCTTGAACCCGTCGACAAGGGTGGATCCCCGGCCCACCGTCATCGCCGTGGCAGACGAACAGCGTCGGCGACTCGCGCGAACTTGAGTCCCTGAGTCCCTCCATGCAGAGACCCATATTGACCGATACTTCATCGGTGTCGCAAAGCAGCGCTCGCATCGAAAAAACAAGCTCGCGCTTCGCTTTGTGTTTCGCGATGGGCTCGTCATTCGCCTGGAGGTCCTGGGTGGAGGTTCGACGTTCGACGAGGCGCTGGAGGCCGAGGGACTGTCGGGCTAGAAGACCGTCATATGAGCTGGCCTCCAAGTTCCGCGCAGGCGGGTAGAGGGCGAGCATGGCTTTGAGGAAACGGTCGAACCGAATCGGCGCCGATGACAGGGTCGCAATCGGATTCGCCTTTGCCCGAGTCGCCTACGCCGCGGCCTTGATCGCTGTTCCGAGCAAGGCCGGAGGACCGTGGCTAGGGGATGCGATCGACGGTGGTGGCGGTCGCGTTGCTGCGCGGGCGCTGGTCGCTCGCGATGGCTTGGTCTCCGTTGGCCTGGCGCGCGCGGCGTGGCGCAGAGAGCCATTGCGTCCCTGGCTCGCGGTATTGGTCGCAAGCGACCTCGCTGACATCGGCTCGACGCTCGCCGAGCGTGCGAACTTGCCCGATCACTCCGCGCCGGGAACTGTGGTGCTCGCCGGAGCCGCAGCGGTCGTCGGCGTGGTGCTGTTTCGAAGCTCGAACTGAGCGCGAGCCGACGTACACTTGCTCCATGAACGAGGCTGAAGCTCGGGAAGCCTGCGTAGGGCTCGCCGCCGAGCATCCAGACCGTGCCACTCACCAGTGGCACCCTCGCCGAGAGGCTGACGGTTCGTGGTCGGTGATGAAGATCGCGCTCGCGCCGACTGGCCCCTCGACTGCGGAGACGCGCGCAGAAGCAAAGCCCCCAACGGGAGATGATCCGCGGTCTCCGGCGATGCGAGACCTCGGGCCGAATGTGGGGCCGGGCATCTAACGCCCGCTGCCCCTCGACCACGAAGGAGAAGTCAATGAAGCTGAGCGCGCGCAACCAGATCCCGGCCGAGGTGGTCGCGATCACTCATGGCGAGGCGATCGCGAACGTCGAGATGAACGCCAACGGCCAGCGGATCGTCTCCTCGATTACGGTCGAGGCGGTGCGCGAGCTCGGCCTCGCCGAGGGCAGCGAGGTGATTGCGATCGTCAAGGCATCTGACGTCATGGTGGCGACCCGGGATTAGTCTGGGTTCGAGGGATCACGAGGGTGAGACGAGCTGGCTGGATCGCGGGTCCCCCGGCTCGCTCCTCTGGGTCTACCTGCTTGGTGCGGGCGCCGTAGCTCAGAGCCGGTCCTCGTCGCGCCTGACCTGCTCGTAGATCTCGGCGGAGCTCCCGGACCCGCTCGCCTCGGCGTCCCGATCGGCGGTGCTCAGCGTCCGCAGTCGCTTTCGCACCTCCGACGGGCGCAGCAAGGCCCGCAGCACCCGGCGCTCATCCACGCTGAGAAACCCGGTCACCCAGAGCACGACTGGCAGCGCCAGCCAGACCAGCGTTCGCAACAAGAACCCGTCCACGCCCTCGGTCGGCAAGAGCAGCTCGCCGCCAGCGACCAGGCCGCCGGTCACCGCGACCAACAGCGCCAGCCTTCCCCACTCGTACGGCACCGGGAACAGTCGCTGCGTAACGACGTACATCGCCGCCAGGATCACGAGATACGAGGCAACAAGGGCGATACCGGCGCCGACGATGCCGAGCGGCGGGATCAGGATCAGGTTCAAGACGATGTTGACCGCGGTGCCGGCGATCGTGGCGGGCAAGTTGAACTCGGTGCGCCCGGTACGCCCGAGAATCACGACGAGCACGAGGTAGAGCGCGTAGAGGGCGATCCCGGTGGTCAGCAGGCCGACCGCCTCGTAGGCCTCGAAGTACTCCGGTGCCGCCAGCAGATCGACGATCCACCGTGACAGCAACCAGAGCCCGGCGACCACGAACGCGCACACCGCGGCGAACCAGGTGAAGACCAGGCTGTAGGCCCGCCGCGCCTCGTCGTCGTCGGCGATCGAATACGCCAGCGGCGGCCAGGCGAGCTGAAAGCCTCGCGCGAGCACGTTCATGCCCTGGGCAAACTTGATCGCCAGCGCGTACAGACCCGCCTCGGCGAGACCGGCGAGGCGAACGATGAGGATGCGGTCGATGAAGTTGAGCGAGTAGAGCGAGAGCTCGGCCGGCATCGTCGGCAATCCGAAGCGAACCATGCGACGCAGCAGTGGCCCGTCCCAGACGAGCGCGAGGCGCCGCCACTCGACCGCGACACGCCACAGCAGAAACGCCGCGCCGGTACCGAAGCTGCCGAGCAGGATGCCCGCCGCTCCCTGGTCTTCGACGACCACGAGCCAGACGGTTACGGGGATCGTCGCGATCACATTGGCCACCGTGATCGCGAAATAGGCGCGAGCGCGCTCGTCGAGTCGCAGCAGGGTCAGTACGTACTCCCACAACGTCAGCGTCCACAGTCCGAGGACGGCCAGACGCGCGAGCTCGGCGTCAGGCTGGTCGAGCAGCGCCTCAGAGATCGGCTCGGCGAAGGCCAGCAGGATTAGCGAGCCCGCTGTCGTCGCCCAGAACAGAGCCGCGAAACCTGTCGAGACCACACGACTTGCAAACTCCGCGCCCTCACCTGAACCGGCCGCCCCCGGAGGCGAAGCCGAGGAGGCGGGCGGAACGTTAGGTGTTGCGTAGTAGAAGCGCAGCAGCGACTCGATCAGGCCGAAGCGGATGACGATGCTGGCGGCGATCACCGAGGCCAGCATCACCTCGGCGGCGCCGTAGTCGGCGGGCGACAGTGCTGCCGTGTAGATCGGCAGCAGGAAGACCGCGATCAGCTTCGAGAAGACGCTCGCCGCTGTATACGCGGCTCCCGTGGTTGCGAGCCGGCGCAGGTAGTCGAACACTTAGTCTTGGATCGTCGCGCTTGGGTCGGGCGGATCGCGGCGCAGCGCGATCCCGAGCCCGAGCAGTGCCCAGGTCGCGGGGTCGGTGAGAAAGCCGGCGTAACCGAGGCTGTGAACGAGGATCGCTGCGAAGCAGGCGGCTACCGTGCAGCGGGCCAGTGAGGCTCGAACGCCGCCGCCGAACAGGGTGGCGACGGCGGTCACGAGCAGCGCCGCATAAAGCACCAGCCCGATCACTCCCTGCTCCGCCGCGACGGTTATCGGCTCGGAGTGCGAGATCGCCGAGCGTGCCTGCTCGATCTCGTCGAAGAAGGCCTGGCCGAAAGCGCCCGAACCGTAGCCGACCAGCGGCCGGTTGCCGAACAGCTCGAGGCCGCCGTCGACCAGCGACTCGCGCCCGCTGTCGATCGAGCGATAGTCCTGAATGTCGCTGGTCGGCGTGCCGCCGACCGCGACCAAGATGGCAAGCGCTACGAGCCCAAGGGCGACAGCCGCGAGCGCTCCGCGCCAGCTCCAGCGCAGCAAAGCGACGACGCCGAGGCCGGCGATCAGCGCCGCAAGCGAGGTGATCGAGTAGGTGAAGGCCAGGGCGACCAGCAAGACGCCGCAGACCACCACCGCGATCAGCGGTTCGCGCCGATCGCGCTGCCAGGCGATGAAGGCACCCAGGGCAACGATCGCCAGCGCCAGATAGCGGCCGAGAATGTTGGGGTCGAAGAAGATCGAGTTGACGCGGAAGTAGACGTGAAGCTGGTTGGAATCGAACAGCTCGGGGTTGAGGAAGAGGTCGCCGGCTGCGTACTGGCCGATCGCGACGAGCGCGCACGCGAGCGCGACTGCGGCGATCGCAATCAGCACCCGGCCCAGCAACCGGCGCGTCCACGTCACCTCGCTCAACAACACGGCCATGACCGCGAACGGAACCAGGAAGAAGCCGGTGTCCTCGATCGCGTTGGAAACGTCGTCGGAGTAGGCGGTCTGGATCGCGTAGAGGACGAGCGTCGCCGCCAGCGCGCGGCGCAGCCACAGGGGCCAGAACGTGTCGGTCATGCCCGAGGAGACAGCTCGAGATCCGCGTGCATCGAGCACGTAGGTGGCCACGCCCGCGGCGATGACGAGGTAGAGGGGCACCAACAGGTTCGCCTCCTCGCCGCCGACCTCAAGTGGGACTCGGAGCGCCAGCACGGCGAAGGCGGCAATCGGAAATGCCGTCGCGTACCGGCGAAAGACGACCGTGGTCGCCGCCAGCGCAACGGTGACGACGATCAGTCCGAGTGCCAGGGTCAGTGGGCTCTCGCGCAGATCGGCGACACGGGGCTCGTCCCAGACGCTGCCGGCGACGATCAGCGGCGCCGAGGCGAAGGCGATCACCAGCGCGAGCGAGCGCACCCGCCGGTCGTCGGCGACCAGAGCGGTCGCCGTGGCCGTGCAGGCGACGAGGATCCCGAGCAGCTCGGGGACCGACGCGCTCAGTTGGGCTCCTCGCAAAGCTCGTCAGCCTGCTGGGGGACGTCGAGGCCGATGCGCCGCGGCCAGATCATCCGGCGGTCTTCAGACGGCAGCGTCACGCCGAGGCGGTAGAGGCCTGGTGGCGCGGTCTCGCCGTCGGCGGTGCGCCCGTCCCAGCTGAACGAAACCTCCTCCTCGGGCTCCAGCGCCAGCTCCGAGGCGAGCGTGTAAACCGTGCGCTCGCGCGAGTCGACGATCGTGATTTGCGCCGCATCGTCGGCCTCGCGCACGAAGAAGCTGACGCGAACGCGGCCGCGTTTGCCGTCGAGCTCCGGTGAGAGCTCACGCGAGCACGGAGTCCAGCCCGTGACCTCGAGCACGAGATCTGGGGTACGAGCGCGAACGACGAGCACAGCAACCACGAGGCTCGCCACGAGCAGCGCTCCGAAGAGCAGCGCGGCGAGCGACAGCCGCTTCGTCAACTGGCTCGGTCCTCGCCGGCGATGACGACCACGTCGGCGTCACCTACCAGCGCCCGAGATTGACGATCGATCGGCTTCACCTCCTTGACGCCGAGGTCGCGCGCGACGCGCTGTGCCGCCGGCTTCTGACCGTCGGCATAGAGCACGACCGTCTTTTCGCTGCCCGGGGCGGTGCTCGTCACCGCGCCGATCGCATAGTCGAAAGATTCGATGTCGGAGGAGACGAGGCCGGCGAGCCCGTTGATCGAGGTGCCGTTGAGGACGGCGACCGTCACCTCCGACGGCTTTACCGCCGCGACCCTGGGGGCGCGATCGCTGCCGCCTTCCTCGAGTAGCTTCTCGGAGACGAAGATCGCCGCGCCGCCGAGCACCAAGGCGGCGATGCCGATCACCACCAACACGCGCGGGCGCATTGCCGCGGCAACAAACCGCCGCCAGCGCGGATGTGGCGCCAGCGCCTCGCGTTCCATCGTGATCCGCTCCAGCGCGGGCCGCTCGCTGGTCACCCTCGCGGCGGCTGGGGCGACGCCCGTCTCACCGGTGATGGGCTCCTGCTCAAATCCAAGCAGCTGCTCGAGCTCGGTCTCGGCACGGTCCAGCAGAAGCTCGCTCGCGGCGATATCGGCGGGCGGATACTCGGGCTCGCGCTCCATCCATCCGCGCATGCGACGAACGTCGCGTCGCTGCGAGAAGTAGAGCGGCAACAGGAGCAGGAAGGCGACGACAGCCGCGGCGGCGAAGAAGCCGGCGGCACGATCGAAGATCTCGGTGACCTCCACGGCGCTAGATCACTGATTCCTGATCGACGTGCGTTCGATTGAGAATCATTGATCGAAGTTTCAGTTACCGGTGAACTCAGCGTCGTCGCGGCCGATCACGAGCGCGATCTGGGCGTCGCCGGAGAGGTCGCGGATCTCCGGGATCATTTCCGCTGCCTGCAAGTCGCCGAGCTGTTCGCTGACCGCCGCCGCGAGGTCAGCGGCGTCCTGCTCGGACTCTGGCTCGAAGAAGATCGTCGTCTCGGCCAGACCGGCGGCGGCGTTCTCCTTCTCGCCGGGGTTGTAGCCGGCGGGCTTGACGACCTCGTCGCCGATCAGGTCGGCCAGACCGGGGACGCCTGCGATCTCGCCCGTGGACGTTTCCTCCTGGGTCGCGTTGAGGATCGCGACCTCAATCTTCTCCTCCTGCTGATTGCTAGCGCCCTGGCTGCCGCCGTCGCCGCCGCCGCCGCCAGCTTCGCCGGAGAAAATGCCAAAGCCGCTGGTGAGGACAGCGGCTGCGATCACTGCCGCTGCGATCACAGCGAGCAGGTAGCGGGGGTGGACTGGCAGGCGGCGATCGATCGCGGCAAAGCGCGTCGCGTTTCGCTCGCGTGCCCGCCGCCACCATAGATGCAGGCGCCCCGGCTCTGCCGGCTCTGCCGCCTCCTCCTCCTCGACCTCGTCGACCTCGTCGCCGCGAGCCTCGGCGGCCGCTGCCGCAGCAATATCTGCTTCCGACTTTCGCTCAGGGGCGCGCCCCGCCCACTCACGCAGGCGCCGCACCTCGCGAGCCTGCTGAAAGATCAGGAACGCAAGGATCGAGAGGCCCAGGAACGCGGCGATGCCGAGAAAGGGCCCGATCCGCTCGATCAGGTCAGTCACTGAGTTGAAGAGTCTTGCCGATCAGGCGGGCGTTCGGCGCTCCGACGCCGCGCCACCCATGAGCTCGACCACATGCTCGGCCAGACCTGCCTCGTCTCCCGACGCGACCAGCGACTCGAGCCGGGCCACGGTCTGCTCGACCCAGACGGGGTCCAGCGGCGTCATTCGCACCGCTCGCATTATTCTGTCGGCGCCGGTCGGGCGGGCACGCTCATCGGCATTGATGAGCTCTTCGTGCAGCTTCTCGCCGGGCCTGATCCCAATCACCTCGATCGCGATGTCGCTGTCGGGCTCGTAGCCGGCGAGGCGGATCATGTTGCGGGCGAGATCGACGATCTTCACCGGCTCGCCCATCTCGAGCACGAAGATCTCGCCCGAGGAGCCGCCGAGATCGCCGGCCTGAATCACGAGCTGGACAGCCTCGGGGATGGTCATGAAGTAGCGCGTCATCTCGGGATGGGTCACGGTCACCGGACCGCCCTGCTCGATCTGCGCGCGAAAGATCGGCACGACGCTCCCCGACGAGGCGAGCACGTTGCCGAAGCGCACGATCGCGAACTTGGTCTGCGGGTTGGCCTGGCTGGCGGCGTCGATGATCCATTCGGCCATCGCCTTGGTCGCCCCCATCACCGTGCCCGGGTTGACCGCCTTGTCGGTGGAGATCAAGACGAAGCGCTCTACCCCAGCGGCCGCCGCCGTCTTCGCCGTCACCTGGGTTGCGATCGCGTTATTTCGCAGCGACTCGAGCGGGTTGGCCTCCATCAAGCCGACGTGCTTGTAGGCGGCGGCATGAAAGACGACATCGGGCCTGAAGCGCTGCATCACCTCCAGCATGCGATCGCCCTCCTTGCAGTCGGCGAGCACCGCCTCGACGCGCGTGAAGTGCCAGTGGGCGGTCATCTCGCGATCGATCTGGAAAAGGTTGTCCTCGGCGTGGTCGACCAGGACAAGCAGCTGTGGGCGCACACGGGCGATCTGGCGCACCAGCTCAGCGCCGATCGAGCCGCCGGCGCCCGTTACCAGCACGCGCTTGTCGGCGAGGTAGGCGCCGACGCGATCAAGCTCGATCACCACCGGGTCACGGCCGAGCACGTCCTCGACCTGGACCTCGCGAAGCTGACGTGTGAGCTGCACGCCGCCGCGCAGGAGCTCGAACACGGTCGGCAGGGTGCGCACCTGGATGTCTCGCTCGCGACACTCGGCGACGACCTTTCCCCGCAGGATGCCGGGAGCCGAGGGGATCGCGATTACGACTTCGTCCGGCGAGCGGCGGTCGAGGACCTGCCCGATCTCGTCGGTGGTCCCAAGCACCTTGAGGCCCTCGGCCTGCATGCCGCGCTTTCGTGGATCGTCGTCGAGGAATCCGATCGCGCGAGCGCCCAGGTTGGGATTGAGCTTGAGCTCTCGCACCACCATCTGCCCTCCAGAGCCGGCGCCGATGACGAGTACCTCGCGTTCGTTCGAGCGCCTGCCACCACGCCCGCGGCGTCGTGCAGGCCGCTCGGCGAGCGAGCGGCGGGCGAGGCGAGCGCCGCCGAGGAACATCGTTGCCAAGAGGAAGTCGTAGACGACTACCGAGCGCGGGAGGTTGTCGGGATAGGGCTGGACGAGGGCGAAGACGACAACGATCAGGGCGCTGCAGATGCCCAGCGTACGCAGCAGTGGCCATAGATCCGGCAGGCGAAAGTAGCGCCACCACTGCTGGTGTTGTCCGGCGATCTCCAAGACCAGCGATTTGCCGACAGCGACGAAGGCAACCGAGCCCGCGAGCATCGCCTCGTAGTTGTCGGGGATGCCGACACGGCTCTCGAGGAAGCGCAGCTTAAAGGCGAGCGCGAAGGCGAGGGCGCAGAGCAGAGCGTCGGCGACGAACTCAAGCGCCCGCCGTCTGTAGACGGGGTCGGTGAGGCGCGACATCGCATCGAGTCTACGACTGACAGCGGCCGACCGATGGGTAACGTGTCCGCCCCGCATGGACTCGCTCAATCTTCACGACGCGCTGCCGCTCGCCGGCCTCACCGACTTCATCGTCGATCCGATCGTCGACGTCGCAACCGACTTCATCGATTCGGTCGGGCTGATCGGCGTGTTCGTCCTGATGGCACTCGAAAGCGCCTGCATTCCCGTGCCCAGCGAGGCGATCATGCTGTTTGCCGGCTTCAACGTTTCCGAGGGCGACATGACCATGTTCGGGATCGTCACCGCGGGGGTGCTCGGCAACGTCGTCGGCTCCTGGGCCGCGTGGGCGGTGGGCTATTACGGGCGCGTGGAGATGCTGGAGAAGAACCGCTTCATCCACGTCAACCCCAAGCACCTCGCATGGGCCGACAGCTGGTTCGAGCGCCACGGCGATGCGACCGTTTTCTTCACGCGGATGCTGCCGATCATCCGCACCTTCATCTCGCTTCCCGCCGGCGTCGCGCGGATGCCGTTCTGGCGCTTCACGCTGCTCACCCTCGCCGGGTGCGTGCCGTGGGTGCTGATGCTCGGGCTGATCGGCGAGGCGGTTGGCGACAACTGGGAAGAGTGGCGCGATTATCTGCACTACGGCGACTACCTCGTGTTCGCCGCGGTCGTCGGCGGGCTCATCTACTTGCTGATTCGGCGCAGGCGCGGCGGCGGGGGCTCGGGGGCGACGGTTGCGCAAGACACGGGCTGAGGCGCAGCTCACGATTGGCCGGGCAACGGTGCTCGGCCTGGTTCAGGGTCCGACCGAGCTGCTCCCGGTCTCGAGCTCGGCCCACCTCTCGCTTGTTGCGTGGTTTGCCGGCTGGGATTGGGATCGAATCGACGCCGAGCAGCGAAAGAGCTTCGAGGTCGCACTTCACGCCGGCACCGCGGCGGCGCTCGTGATCGGCCAACGCCACGTGATCGCCGACGAGCTCGCGGCGTTCGATGTTCGGCGCGCGTCGGTCGTCGCGCTCTCATTCGTGCCGCCGGCGGTCGCCGGCTACACGCTCGAGCGCGAAATTGAAGGGCGGCTTGGCGGTGCGGGCAGCATCGCCTGCGGCCTCGCGCTCGGGGCGGTGGCGATGATCGCCGCCGATCGCCGCCCGCAGGATCGCGGTCCCGGCGACGCGGGGCCAGTCGACGGGCTCACCCTTGGCCTGGCGCAGGCGCTTGCCCTGATCCCCGGCGTCTCGCGAAACGGGGCGACGCTGACGGCGGCACGTACGCGGCGCTTCACCCGCGAGCACGCGAACCTGCTCTCGCGCACGGTGGCGCTGCCGGTGATCGTGGGCGCGACCGTGCTCAAGGGCGTGCGGCTTCGCCGCCGCGGCATCGACACCGGGCTGCGAAACGCGATCGCTGCAGGCGTCGGCGCCTCCTTCTTTTCCACTCTGGCCTCGCAGGGGCTGATCGGCTTGGTCGAGCGCGACCGGGCACTGTGGCCATACGCCGCCTACCGGCTCGGCCTCGCCGCCGTCGTTGCCGCAAGAATGGCGCGGTGAGCGATCAGGACGCGTATTTGGCCGCGGGCGTGAGCCAGGACCACGCCGACGCTGCCGTCGATGCGCTCGTTTCCCACCTTTCGCGGATCGACACCGGGAAACCGTCGCGAGTCGTGGAGCTCGGCCGCCATTACGCCAGCGTCCTGCGAATCGGCGAGAACCAGGGCATCGCCTTCGGCACCGATGGCGTCGGCACGAAGATGGTTATCGCGGAGCAGCTTGGGCGCTTCGAGACGATCGGCATCGACTGCATCGCGATGAACGTCAACGACCTGATCTGCGTCGGCGCCGAGCCGATTGCAATGGTCGACTTCATCCTCTGTCGCAGCGCCGTCGCGGAGATCTGCGGGGCGATTGGGGAGGGTCTGCGAGCCGGTGCCGAGCTTGCCGGGATTGAGATTCCGGGCGGCGAGATCGCCCAGGTCGGCGATCTGGTCAGCGGGATTGAGCTGGCGGGAAGCGCGATCGGCCTGGTTGCTTTGGACGCGGTCATCGCCGGCGAGCGAGTCGAGCCCGGTGATGCATTGATCGGCCTCCCGTCCTCGGGGTTGCACTCCAACGGCTACACGCTGGCGCGCAAAGCGCTTGCTGATGTTTCGCTCGATGACGAACGCCTTGGACGGCCGCTCGGTGACGTCTTGCTCGAGCCGACCGTGATCTACGTCCGCGCGGTGCTCGAGTTGCTCGAGTCGGATCTAGACGTCCGCGGGCTCGCCCACATCACGGGCGATGGGCTCAACAACCTGACCCGCCTCGCGGCACCTGTCGGCTACGCGATCGACGCGCCTCTAGAAGTGCCGGCGGTATTCGACCTGATCGCCGAGCTCGGCGGCGTCGGCGAAGACGAGATGTACGAGGTCTTCAACATGGGCTGTGGCTTCGTCTGTGTAGTCGCTGACGCCGACGCGGAGCCGGCAGCGGCTCTGCTTGCGGCGCACCATCCGGGAGCCAAACGGATCGGCTCGGTCACGGATCGCGCCGGCGCCGTCGAACGGGCCTAGCCTCTATCTGGCGGCAAGCAGGGCGTCCATCTGGCTGACGGCCTGCTCCAGGCCCTCTGCTGCGCCGATCTCCAGCACCTTTTCCATTTCCTCGCGGGAGTCGAAGCTCGACCGTAGTTCCATCCGGGTGCCGTCGTCGTGCGAGGTGAGTTGCATCGACACCGATGTCGTCGGCATCTCGTCATTCGGCTTTCCATTCTCGTCGGCGAAACCGTCGGCGAATCTCAGCGAGTTCGGCGGGTCGACCGAGGTGATCCGCCACCAGCCGTGGTACTTCTCGCCCTCGGGGCCAGTCATGAAGTAGGTGACGGTGCTGCCGGGGGTGAAGTCGTGCTCCTGCACCGTTGCCGGGTGTGTCGGCGGCCCCCACCAGCGCTCCAACTGCCGCGGGTCCGCCCACAGCTGCCAAACCCGTTCGGGAGGGGCATCGAAGTCTGCGACCAGGGTGAGGGTGAGCCGGTCTAGGTCCTTGTCGACGCTGGTAACACTCATCGCTTTCGTCCTTTCGTCGGGTTCTTCTCGTTTGGATCGGGCGCCCGCGCGAGCAGGTCAGACATGCGGTCAACTCGCCCGCGCCAACTCTGCTCGAGCTGGTCGAGAGCGTGGCGGGCCCGGTGCAAGGCGGCCCGATCGGTGCGCACGAGCTGCTCTCGACCTCGCCGCTCCTTGGTCACGAGGCCCGCGCGTTCGAGCACGGCGACGTGTTTCTGCACTGCGGCAAAGCTCATCGGATAGGCGTCGGCCAGCCGCGAAACAGACGGCTCGGCGCTGGCCGAGCGGCGAAGGATGTCGCGGCGAGTGGCGTCGGCGAGGGCGTGAAACGTGCTGTCGAGCGCCTCGGCCTCGTGGTCCTCAGTGCGGCTTTGCGATCTACAACCATCTAGTTGTAGGTTAGCAAGCAGCTCGACGCGAAGGCTCGGCGAGTGCGACGATGGCCGACATGCAGGTTGCCATCCTCATCTTCGACAAGCTCACCGCCCTCGACGCGATCGGCCCTTATGAGGTGCTCTCGCGGCTTCCCGATGCCGAGCTCACCTTCGTTTCCAAAGAGACGGGGATGAAGCGCACCGACACCGGCCGCCTCGGCCTCAACGCCGACGCTTCCCTCGCCGATGTACCGACGCCCGACGTGCTGTTGATCCCCGGCGGTGAGGGCAACCGGCCCCTGCTCTGCCGACGAGGAGGTGCTCGACTGGGTCCGCACCGCGCATGAGAGCTCGGCTTGGACAACTTCTGTCTGCACTGGATCGCTCGTTCTCGGTGCTGCTGGAGTGCTCGAGGGCAAGCGCGCCACCAGCCACTGGGTCTACCGTGACTCGCTGTCTGAGTTCGGCGCGATCCCGACCGCCAAGCGCGTCGTCATCGACGGCAAGGTCGTCACCGCGGCAGGCGTGTCGGCCGGGATCGACATGGCGCTGAAGCTGGCGATCGAGATCGCCGGTGAGGACGTCGCCAAGGCGATTCAGCTCGGGATCGAATACGACCCCGAGCCGCCGCTCGACGCCGGCTCGCCGGAGAAGGCCGGACCGCAGCTCGTCAACATGCTGCGGCAACTCGAGGACCTCGCTCAGCCCCAGACCTGACCGTACTCACGCGCGGGGGCTTTCTTCGCGCATGGCGCTAGCTTTGCGCCCACCGCGCTCAGGCGAGCTCCCACAGCGTTCCGGTGAGCACCGTGGTCGGCTGCAGCCGCCACTCGCGGGCCAGCGCCCACAGCTCGGCCTCGACCACCGGTCGAGGACGGCCGCTGAGCGCTTCGATCTCGCGGGTGGCGCAACGCCCGAAGCGCTCGATCGCCTCCAGCGGCTCTGCCGGTTGCTGATTGCGCACCTGCGCCCCAGCGGCCAGCGCCGCGTCGCGATAGGCGTCATAGGGCTGCCAGCCGAAGACGCCGTGCTCGGTCGCGTCGGCGCCGGTGAAGATCGCGCTCGGTAGCGGGTAGCGCTCGTCGTCGGCGCTGAGATCACGGACCTTGCCCGACGCAACGGCCGCGTCCACCGGTTCGCGGACCTGCTCGAGGTCGGCTCCGAACGCCTCCAAGATCGCGTGCGAGCGCAAGTCGATCTCAAACCGAGCGAGATCGAGGCCCGCGGGCCCGGCCTCGGCGATGAGCGCCTCGGGGTGGTCGAGCTTGCGGCGCTCACAGCAAATGCCTTCGCGCAGTCGGCGCATGTATCGGTAGCCCGCGGCGGATCCTTGCTCGCAGGCCGCCACCACCGCCTGGCAGGCGGGATAGGAGGAAGAGATCGGGCCGCTGCTCCAGATGCGCGGGTCGAAAGGCATCCCTGACTCGGCCGCGACCTCGAGCCAATCGGCCTGGTGGTGAGCGTAATCTGCCGTTGCGACCGTGCGCCACAGGCCACCCATCACCCACCGCGGCGCGAGCTCGTCGCCGAACTCCCACAGCAGCCGGCGCAGCTTCGGCTCGGTCGCCCAGGACCAAGCGCAGGCGGGATCGGTGTAGTAGCGAAGCTCGATGGTCATCATGCAGTGCAAAGGCCGCGACGCTTAGAGGCGGGCCGGGTGTTGAAAATAGAGAGGCGATGGGCGAAGCGACCACAGGATCACCGGGTGCGTTGACTGGCACCGTGCTGTCGGATCGCTACCGGCTCGAGTCCAAGCTCGGCAGCGGCGGCATGTCGACCGTGTATCTCTCGCGCGACGAGACGCTCGAACGCTGGGTCGCAGCGAAGGTCCTGCATCGCGAGATCTCCGATCAGCCCGACCAGCTCGAGCGCTTCCGGCGCGAGGCGCGGTCGGTGGCGCAGGTCTCACACCCGAACGTCGTCGCGGTGATCGACGCCGGCGAGGACGGTGGGCGCCCCTACATCGTCTTCGAGTTCTGCGACGGCGAAACGCTGAAGCAGCGCATCGACCGCCTCGGCCGCCTGCCGCTCGACGAGTCCGCCGCCTATGCGATCGAGGTCGGCCGCGGTCTGCAGGCCGCCCACGCGCGGCGGCTCGTGCATCGTGACGTCAAGCCCCAGAACGTGCTCATCGATGCCGACGGTCGCGCGAAGGTCACCGACTTCGGCATTGCCCGCTCGCTCGAAAACGATGGCCTGACCAAGACCGGCCGCGTCCTCGGGACCACCGACTACGTCTCGCCCGAGCAGGCGATGGGCCAGGAGGTCGACGCTCGCTCGGACATCTACTCGCTCGGGATCCTGCTGTACGAGATGCTCACCGGCGAGGTCCCGTTCCAAGCCGACAACCTCGTCGGTGTGGCGATGAAGCACGTCAACGAGCGCATGCCCGACGTACAGCGAAAGCGCCGCGATGCCTCCTCGGCCCTGGCGGCTGTAGTCGAGCGCTCTACGGAGAAGAAGCCCGATAAGCGCTACAACGACATGCAGGCGATGCTGATCGACCTCGAGAACGCGCTCGAGATCGAGGTGGCGCGAGCTGGCCGCTCAACGGGCGAGGCGACGACGGTGCTGAACTCCGTCTCTTCGGACCGACGACTTCGGATCTTGAAGCGCAGTGGGATCTCGCTCGCCGGCATCGTCTTGGTCCTCGCCGCGGTGGTCGTGGCGCTGCTCGTCGCCGGGTTGCTCAGCGACGACGAGCGACGGACCGGTGGGGCGGCCGGTGGGGGCGGCGAGGAGCCGGTCGGAGCGGAGGTCGAGCTGATCGAGGCTGCTGCCTTCGACCCGGTCGCGACCGGCGGCGACGACCAGGAGCATTCCGAGGAAGCCGCGCTCGCAATCGACGGTGACACTGCCACCGTCTGGCCGACCGAGGAGTACACCTCCTCCGACGTCGTCCTCGACGCCGCGGGCAAGCCCGGCGTCGGGCTGATAGTCGGCGCCGCCGAGGCCGTCGAGGGCACGAGCCTGTCGATCAGCTCCGTCGACGGTGGATGGGACGCGGAGATCTATGCCGCGGCCGAAGGGCCGCCCGAAGAGCTCGCCGATTGGGGCGAGCCGGTCGGCGACGTTCCCGACGCCGCCAACAATGCGCGGGTCGAGTTCGAGGTGGCCGAGCCTTCGCAGTACTACCTGATCTGGCTAACCAAGCTCACAGGGGCGCCCGGGGAGTACAAGGTGGAGATCTCCGAGGCGACTTTGGCGGCCGGCTAGGGCGGCGCGCTGACCACGGCGCGAGCGGGGGGCTTGCGTCCCGTGGTTGTGCGTCAGCTCCCGCTCGGCTCAGAACTCGTATGAGCGCTCGCGGTTGTGGCGCGCAACGGCGAGATGAACGAGGCGGTCGCAGAGCTCGGGGTAGGGCACGCCGGTGGCCTCGAAGAGCTTGCCGAAGACGCTGGTTGAGGTGAAGCCGGGGATCATGTTGATCTCGTTGACGAGAACCTCACCGTTGTCGCGAACGAAGAAATCGCAGCGGGCGAGGCCGGTGCCGGCGACGGCGCGGAATACCCGAGCCGCCAGCTCGCGCACGCGTTCGATCGCGTCGTCGGCGATCGGCGCCGGTACCTGAAGCTCCATGCCGCCCTCGACGTACTTGGCCTCGAAGTCATACCAATCCGAGCCTTTGGTGACGATCGCTCCGGGCAGCGAGGTCTCGACCGAGTCCGGCTCCTCTCCCAAGCCCGAGTTGCCGATCACCGAGCACTCAACTTCGAGCGCGGCGCCGGCGTCGGCCTCGATGATCACACGCGGGTCGTGGGCCAGCGCGAGCGTTACGGCCGCGTCGAGCTCGGCCTCGGCGCTGTGCACGCGCGAGATGCCGACGCTCGAACCCAAGCGCGAAGGCTTCACCCATAAAGGCTTGGCCATCGTCGCAACATGCTCGCGCCACCCTGTGGCACCGACCTCGGCGAACTCGACCTGCGCCAGCCCGTGAAAGGCGAGCAGCTGCTTGCAGACGAGCTTGTCGAGGGCTACGGCGGCAGTGAGCACGCTTGGGCCCGCGTAGGCGATGTCGAGCGTTTCGAGCAGCCCCTGCACAGTGCCGTCCTCACCGTAGGGCCCGTGCAGTACAGGAAAGGCGACGTCGCAGCCGAGCAGACCACCGGCGGCGCGCAGCTCGATCTCGTCCCCGCCGGCGAGCCAGCGCCCCCCACGTTCGATCAGGACCTCGATCACCTCGTGGCCGGCTTCGCGCAGGCCCGCTGCAACCGAAGCTCCCGACTGCAGCGAGATCTCGTGCTCAGATGAGCGTCCGCCGAAGATCACGGCGACTCTCATCGGCGCCGCTCCGCGCGAGGTGTCGGTGTGGTGGTCTCGGGAGCCGTCGTCGTTTCGGGCTCGGGCTCGGGCTCGGGCTCCTCGACCAGCTCGCCGACGTAGATCGTGACGAGGTCGCCTTGGCGCAGGCGCTCGCCAGCGCCAGGAGCCTGATCGAGCACGCGTCCGTCCTCGTCGGGGTCGGCAGTCTCGCGTGCGAGGACCTCGACGCCGAGGCCGCGACTCTGCAGCAGCGTGCGCGCCGCGTCCTCGGACTGGCCCTCGACGCTGGGCACCGTAATCGAGCCGGCGCCGGTGGAGACGATGATCGTGACCTCGTCGCCGCGCAACAGATCCGAGCCCGGGCCGGGATCCTGGCCGATCACGATCCCCTCCTCTTGGTCGGCGTCGCGAAAGTCGGTGTCGACGATGAAGCCGAGACGCTCGAGCTCGGACTCTGCCGCCTGCTGGGTGTCGCCGAGCACGTCGGGCAAGCCGATCAGATTGGCGCCACTGGAGACGACCAGGGTCACGGTCGAGCCGCACTCGGCCTCCTCGCCGGCCGAGGGGCGGGTCTCGATCACACGGCCGGAGTTGACGTCGCGCGATGCCTTGCGCTCCTCGGCGACGAGCAGTTCCTCGTCTTGAAGCTGTTTTCGGGCGGCGGCGAGCGTCTCGTTTCGCAGCTGGGGAATCTCGACCGAGAGCCCAAGGCTGACCGTCAGGGTCACCCGCGCGCCCTCCTCGGCCTCCGAGCCGGCAGCAGGATCCTGTTCGACGACGGTGTCCGCGGCAGCGCAGTTGGAGACCGGGGTGCTGGCGACGTTGAAGCCGCGACGGTCGAGCAAAGAACGCGCCTCCGACTCGGTCATCTCGATCACGGCGGGCACGTTGGTGGTTTGCCCGCCGTCACGCGTCAGAGCCCAGACGAGCCCCGCGACCAGCAAGGCCGCGATCACCGCGAGGACGATCAGGCGCCTGCGGGTCATCCAGCCGTCCTCCTCAAGCACCTCCGCGTCGACGACCACCGCGGGGTAGGCCGCGGTGCCGCCGAGGGCCGCGCCGGCGGGATCGGACTCGGCCTTGTCGAGCGCGTCGAGGAACTCGTCGGCGCTCTGATAGCGGCTTGCCGGGTCCTTGGCCAGTGCCTTGAGCACCACGAGCTCGAGCGCTGGCGAGATCTGCGGATTGAGCTGCGACGGCGGGCGCGGCTGCTCGGTGACCTGCTTCAGCGCCACCGCGACCGGCGTCTCGGCCTCGAACGGAACCTGGCCCGTGAGCGCCTCGTAGAGCATTACGCCAATCGAGTAGAGGTCCGACGTCGCGGTCACCTCGAGCCCCTGTGCCTGCTCGGGTGAGAGGTACTGGGCGGTACCGAGGACAGAGCCGGTCTGGGTGATTTCGGAAACACCCGCGCGAGCGATGCCGAAGTCGGTGACGCGGGCGCGGCCCTCGCCGTCGACCATCACGTTCTGGGGCTTTAGGTCTCGGTGAATGATCGACCGCGAGTGGGCGAAGCGGGCGCCAATCAGGATCTGGCGGATGATCTCGCAGGCCTCGCCGACCGTCAGCCCGCGGGTGATCAGGTCCTTGAGCGTCGCTCCCTCGACGTACTCCATCGCGATCCAGTGGCGACCTTCGGCCTCGCCACGGTCATAGACCCCGACGACGTTGGGGTGCTGGAGGTGGGCCGCTGACTGTGCCTCGCGACGAAAGCGTTCGACGAACTGCTGATCCTGCGCGAAGCGCTCGTGCAGGAACTTGAGCGCGACTTGGCGGTTGAGCATCTCATCGCGCGCCAGCCAAACGTCGGCCATGCCGCCGCTGCCGAGTCGGCGAACCAACGTGTAGCGGTCGCCGATGCGCTGGTCTTGGGTCAGCGCCACGGCACTACCTCCGTCGCCACGGATCACCCATCGAGAAGCGAGCCCATGACTTCGGTCGCGATCGGCCCCGAGACCTCGCCGCCGAAGCAGCCAGTGCAGCGCTCGAGCATCACCGCGATCGCGATTTGGGGGTCGTCGGCGGGTGCGAAGCCGATGAACCAGGGCCGGTTGATCGACGCCTCGACATCGATCTCCGCGGTGCCGGTCTTGCCCGCAAACGGGACCCCGCCAAGCGAGAGACTCGATGCCGTGCCCTCCTCGGTGACGTTGACCATCATCTCGCTCACCTGGGCTGCCGTCTCCTCGCTGACGGCCTGGCCTTGCTCCTCCCCGTCCTCGAGCTCGCTGATCGTGCGCCCGTCCGGATCCTGCGCGGATTGCAGGAGCGTCGGCTCCATCAGCGTGCCCTCGTTGGCGATCGTGCCCGCGACCTGCGCCATCTGCAGCGGCGTCGCCAATAACCGCTCCTGGCCGATCGCGACGCGGCCGATGTCGATCAGGTCGCCGTCGTCGAGCAGGCTGCCCTCCGAGTAGACGCCGCTCGGCGCCATCTGGTTGTCGGGGTAGTTGAGCTCGGGGTCGCTGTTGAAGCCGAAGCGCTCCATGTATTCGAGATAGGTGCCGGCGCCGAGCTGCTCGCCGACCTGGGCCCAGTAAGTGTTTACGGAGTTGGTCAGGGCAGTGGTCGCGTCGATGTCACCGAAGCTCTGATCACCGGAGTTGCTGAGGTCGGCGCCCGAGATCTCCTTCGGCGAGTCGGCGTTGAGCACCGTGCTGGGCTCGATCTCACCCGAGTCGAGCGCTGCCGCGACGGTCAGCACCTTCATCGTCGACCCCGGCTCATAGGTGCTCTGTGTCGGCCGATTGACCAGGGGCGCTGCCTCATCCTCGGAGAGCTGCCCGAAGGTCGCCTCGTCGCGGACGGCGTTACCGTCGAAGCCTGGCACGGAGGCCATCACCTTGACAGCGCCCGTGTTGGGTTCGAGCGCGACAACCGAGCCGCCGAAGCCGCTGGCCCCCGGCGTCGAGTCGATCGCCGCCTGCAGCTGCTGCGTCGCCAGCTGCTGTGCTTCGGCGTCGAGAGTGAGGGTGATGTCGGCCCCCGCGGGCCGGTTGCCGCTGAGCTGGTCGATGATCGAGGCGAACTCGTTCTCCTCGCCGCTGAGCAGGTCATTCTCGGAGGCCTCGATCCCGCTGCGCCCAATCTCGACGAAGGAGTAGCCAATCGGGTTGCCAAACGGCGCTCCGGCGGGGTAACGCCTGACGTAGACCGGGTTGCGACCGCCACCCTCGGGGATGCTCTCGGCAACCAAGACGCCGTCGCTGGTGGTGATGTTGCCGCGCGGGATCTGCTGTTCGATGATCAGCCCGCGACGGTTCTCTGCCTTTGCCTGAAGCTCCTCAGCGTCGAACACCGCCCACTTCGACGTGAAGTAGACGAGCGAGCCAAACAGCAGCAGGACCAGGACGAAGATGCGAACAATCGGCGGGTTCACACGCCCACGCTTCTGGTGTACTGGATCGGCGAGCGCGAATCCTCGGGCGGGCGGCGAGCGCGATCGGAGATCAACAACAGCAGCGCCAGCAAGATCATGTTGGCGACGATCGAGCTGCCACCGAAGGAGACGAAGGGCAGGGTGACACCGGTTAGCGGGATCGCTTTGGTTACGCCACCGATGATGACGAACGCCTGCAGCGTGAAGATCGCCGTCAGCCCTGCGGCAAGGAGCTTCGAAAAGCCGTCGGGCGCCATCACCGCGGTCTTGAACCCACGCAGCGCGATCAGCGCGTAGATCAAGATCAGCGCACAGGCACCGAAGACGCCGAGCTCCATCGTCAGTACGGCAAAGATGAAGTCGGTGTGCGGTGCGGGCAGGATGCTGCCGCAGTCAGGAAACGGCTGAGCGCAGTCGGGAGCAAACGGCCCGGGCAGCTTCAGTAGCGACTCGCCCAAGCCCGTTCCAAAGAGGCCACCGTCAGCCTGCGCGAACAGCGACTGCTGGACCTGTCCTGCGCCTTCGGGCCCGTTAGCGGCGAACGGATCGAGCCAGATGTCGAAGCGCTCTTGCACGTGGCCCACCGTCTTTGCGAAAAAGAGCGTGCCAAGGCCGAAGGTCAACATCCCCGCGAGCACATATGAGAAGCGTGCGGTGGCGACGTAGAGCAGCGCGAGGAAGGCGCCAAAGAACATCAGCGAGCTGCCGAGGTCGCGGATGAATACCAGCAAGACCATCGCCGCGCCCCAGACGACCAGCAGCGGCCCGAACTGCTTCAGCGGCGGCAGCGTGACGCCGGCGAAACGGCGTGCCGTCACCGACAGCAGCTCGCGCTTCTCGGCCAGGTAGCTGGCGAGGAAGATGACGATCGCGATCTTTGCCAGCTCTGCTGGCTGAAAGTTGATCGGCCCCAGCGAGACGCCGAGGTAGGCGCCGTTGACCTGCGAGCCGATGCCGGGCAGTCGCGGGGCCAGCAGCAGAAGGATGCCCGCGGTCGCAATCACGTAGCGGTAGCGCTCGAGCACGTGATAGTCGCGCAGGAAGACGATGGTGGCGCAAAACAGCGCCAGTCCGATGACGAAGACGGTGGCCTGGTTGAAGGCGAGCTCGTCGTCGATGCGATAGATCAGCACCAGGCCGATGGCCGCGAGCAGGGCGCAAAGTGGGAACAGGTAAGGGTCGGCGTGAGGCAGACGGAAGCGCAGGAACAGATGGCCGGCGAGGCAGATCGCGAAGAAGTAGCCGCCGTAGATCAGGCTGACATCGCTGATCTCGTTCGAGCGCGTGATGAAGACGGCGGTAAACCCCGCGATGAGCAGCAGCGCAACCGGAAAGAGCGCCAGCAGCTCTCGGTTTCGGGCGGCCATCTAGTTGTTGTTGGCAGCGCCGTTGCTGTCGGCTCCACCTTCGCCGGCATCCGGAGCGCCGTCGCCCTGACCCGAGGCAGGGGGATTCGAAGGCGTCGCCGGTGTTGCCGGCGCCGCCGCAGCCTCGAGGTCCTCGAGCAGCGAGACGGCGTCATCTCGGCCGCGCAGCTCATGGTCGGTGGCCTCGTCGCGACGATCGTCGGGCAGCGAATCGGCCTGAAACGCCGCCGAGTAGACCTCGGAGTAGAGCTCGGCGTCGAACGGCAGGTCGTACGGAAGACCGCGATAGAGCGCCACGCGCCCGCCCTCGTCGATGCCGAGGAAGTAGACCTGGCGCATGCCGAGATAGGCGCCGATACCGATTCCGGCAAGCACGAGCAGAACCGCGAGCACCTTGGCAGCAGTTCTCAGGCGTCGCCGTCGGCTCGGCTCGGCGTGGCGGCGCGTGCCTTCACGATCGGCCGAGACGCGGACCCGATCAGAGGTGAGCCCGGCCTCTTCGGCACTGGGGCCGATCAGCGTCGGGGTCGGATCGACCGCGGCCTCGTCCTCACTGTCGGCGAGGCGAAAGGCGACGACCGTGATGTTGTCGCGACCGCCCGCCTCATTGGCGGCGAGAACGAGGTTGGAGACGGCGTCGGCGAGCGAGGCGGTGCTGCGGACGATCTCGGCGATCGCCTCCTCCTTGATCATCGTCGTCAGGCCATCGGAGCAGAGCAGGAAGATGTCGTCGGGACGAGCCGAAAAACTCAGCGTGTCGATCTCCACCTCCGACTCCGGCCCCAGCGCGCGAGTGATGATCGACCGTTGCGGGTGATCCTCGGCCTGCTCGGATGTCAGCCGGCCCTGGCGGCGAAGTTCCTCGACCAAAGAGTGGTCGGAGGTGATCTGGCGCAGGGCGTCGTCGCGAAAGACGTAGGCGCGGCTGTCGCCGACGTGGGCGAAGGAAACGTCGGAGCCCTCGACCAGCGCGGCGGTCAGCGTCGTGCCCATCCCTGTGCGCGTCGAATCGTCCTGCGAGAGCCCGTGAATTTGGCTGTTGGCGTCCTCGGCAATGGCCCGCAGAAAAGCTTCCGGCGACTGTTCGCGGCGCTCGGCGGACTCGAACGACTCAGCGGCTATGCGCGACGCAACCTCGCCGGCCTGCGCTCCGCCCATGCCGTCGGCAACCGCGAACAGCGGCGCGCCGGCGAAGTAGGAGTCTTCATTGGCCGTTCGCTGGCGGCCGGTGTCGGTGCGAAAGGCCTGTTCGACGACGTGCAGCATCACTGCTCTCCGGGTAGCTGCAGCTCGAAGCGCAGCTCCGTGTCGCCGATGCGAACGACGTCGAGATCGGAGAGCTCGGACTCGCCCTCGAGCGTTGCCCCGTTGAGAAACGTGCCGTTGGTCGAGTCGAGATCCTCGACGTAGTACTGGGCGCCGCGCGAATAGAGCCTGGCGTGAATCGTGGAAGCGAAGCGGTCGTCGATGCGCACGTCGGCCTCACCCGAGCGGCCGATCGAGAGTCCGCCGAAGAGGTCGTAACGCTCACCGGGCGGCAGGCCGCCACCGGTGACCGCGACGAGGAAAGCATCGGTTGCAGCCGAGCGGCCACCGGGTCCCGTCTGTTCGTGAAAGCCGGTCGCCTCCGGCGCCGGCGCCGTCGTCCTGCGCAGCTCACGCCACGCGCTGCGCGAGACCCAAAACAAGAACAGGTAGAGAACGGCGAGAAAGCCGAACTTGAGGCCGACTGCGATGGGCTCAGTATCCATAGTCAGTTCTCGCGAGTCGCTTCATCCCAGAGGACCGCCGCACCCCCGGACTCGGGAGCAGCATCAAAGGCCGACGACGTAGTCGTCGGCAAGGTATTCGAGCGGGAGAGGAGGAGGTGACGGCATTTGTTCTAGAGGACGTGGCGCCATTCGTTCGTTCAGTGCTCGATGTCAAAGGCGAAGCGGACCGTGCCTACGATCACCTCGTCGCCTGGGGAAAGCCGCGAGGAGTCGACCGAACGACCGTTGACCTTGACGCCGTTGGTCGAGCCGAGATCGACGATCTGCCAGTCGCCCGTGCTGCCGCGCCGCAGTTCGGCATGTCGCCGCGAGACGTTGGGGTCGTTGAGCACGCAGTCGCACTCGCGAGAGCGCCCGAGCACCGCGACGGGGCCGTCGAGCACGTAGCGGCGGTCATCGAGCGAGACGATTGCCTTGGTCTCGGTCAGGTGGGCCGCTGGTCGGCGCTTTCGCGACTTGGTCTCTTTCGGCGGCACGCTGTAGACCATGGTGTGGCCCTGCTCGCCTTGCTCGGCAGACTCGCCCTGGCGGGCCGGCGGCTTGACCAGTCGGGTCTGGATGCCGAACTCGCCCAGCCGCAGGCGCTCGTCGGCTTCGAGATCGACATCGGGGCGCGTCAGCAGCGCGTAGTCGTGCTTTCGCGCGTGCTCGAGCAGGTACGAGGAGAGCTCCTGCTGGAGTGAGCTCTCGTAGCCCTCAAGTCGTGACTTGTCCTCTGAAGAGAGCCAGACCGTGTACTGGTTGGGCACGTAGACGCGCGAGACCGAGGCGGTGCGGTGGGCGTCCATCTCCTTGGCGAGCTTGCGGGCGATCTCGACTGGCTGCACCTGCGACGAGAAGGCGCGGCTGAACACCCCTTCAACGAGGCTCTCGATGCGCTGTTCCAGGTTGCGTAGGACGCTGATGGCTCCGTCTCTCTATCTGCGGGCAGGGCTTCTACCCGAAGGCTCGGGAAAAGGAAATCCTAGGGGGTTGGGACTACGCCAGACCGTTTGAGAGGCGCCGATGGCCGAGATCGGGCTCGGGGCGGCTTGCAGGCAGCACGGAGCCTTCAGCGTGGGTGCGCCTGACGCCGAACTCGATGCCAACGGCGACCAGCGCCGCGAGCACGACGCCCGCGGGATTCTCGGCCAGGGCACCGTCGCCGACCAGCGAAAGGGAAGCGTCGACGCCGGCGGCCCAGATCATCGCTGCCAGCAGGGCGCTGGAGACGTGTCTGAGTGCCAGCAACCAGCCGAGGGCGACGGAGGCGACGGCGAAGACACCGAGTCCGAGCAACGACGCCGGGGCGACCATCGGCTCGAGGATCGAACGCGATGCGAGGCCCGCATCGTCAACCCAACCGCGGGGCGCCTCGGCGCCGAGCCCGAGATCGGGACCGAGTCCGAAACCGAGTGACGCCGCGACCAGGCAGACCCAGGCGCCGGCGCCGAGCGCGGCCCTGGCAACGGGCGAGGGGCCCCAGGCGCCGAGCGCCGCTGCGGCGCCGGGCAGGCCCAGGGCGAGGACCGGCGCGGCTGCCAGGGGGACCAGGGAGCTGAAGACAGCGCCGGCGATCAGACAGGGAATGAAGAGCGCGCCGAGTACCAGCGCGAGGCCTCCGGCTGATGACGGCCCAGCGATCAAGAAGAGGGCCGCGGCGACGCAGGCGAACGTTGCGATTCGCGCGAGACCGAGCGACTTCCAGGCGCCGGCCGCTTCGCGGTCGTCGGCGCCCGCAGGAGCGGGCAGGGAATGTCGGTCGTCGAGCCAGCCGAGCTCAGCCTCGAGGCACTCGCTGAGCTCGAGCGGTGTCGGGCGCATCTCGGGCTCGGGCGCGAGGCAGGCGTCGATGGTGTCGGCAAGATCCTCCGGAAGGTCGGGGCGGGCCGAGCGCAGCGACGGGGCGCCGAGGCCGATCCGGCGCGCAGTCTCTGCCGGCGAGCGGCCGGCGACCGGGTTCAACCCCGACCAGCACTCATAAGCGGTGAGAGCAAGCGAGTAGACGTCGGTCGGCGGTCCCGCGAGCTCGCCCTCAGCCTGCTCGGGTGACATGTAGGCGAGCGTGCCGACGACGTCGCCGGCGGCGGTCAGCGTGGGCGTTCCCGCGATCCGCGCGATACCGAAATCCATCAGCTTGGCGCGTCGGCCGCCCCCTGCGACCTCGCTGACGATCACGTTCTCCGGCTTGATGTCACGATGAACGACGCCGCGGTGATGAGCGTGAGCCAAGGCCTCACAGAGGTCGCAGGTGATCTCGGCGACGTCGCGGTCGCACAGCAGTCCCTCTGCGTGCGCTTGCGAGAGATCAATCCCTGGCACCAGCTCCGAAACGAGGATTGCGCGGCCGTTGTGCTCGCCGAGCTCGTACAGAGTCACGATCGCGGGGTGGTTGAGCCGCGCCGCGGCCTGCGCCTCACGGAGGACCCGGCCGGGCTCGGCGGTGACCTCCTTGACCGCGACGTCACGCTGCAGGCGCTCGTCGAACGCTCTGAAGACTGTTCCCATGCCGCCGGAGCCGATTCGCTCCAGAAGCCGAAAACGCTCCATTACCAGCTCTTCACCCACCACCCAACGACGTTCGCCGCAGGCACGATCTCTCCTGCCGAATCTCCCTCCGCAGCAGGCTTCATACTCTGCGCCCCGAACCTGACCCTGGTGAACCCGGAGAGATCGTGGCTTTCCTCGACGACGACGGACTAGATCCGGCACCGCGGGCCGGTGGCCCGCGGCGACCTGGCTCCGATCGCCAGCGTCAACTGCTGATGCGGCGGATAATCGCGCTTGGCATCGGCGTGGTGGTCGTGATCTTGCTCCTGCTCGGGGTCCGAGGCTGCCTCAGCGCCCGCGAGGAGCGAGGCTTCGAGAACTATGTCTCCGACCTGAACTCGATCGTCGCCACGTCGAATCAACTCTCGACTGGCTTCTTCTTGCGTCTCGAGGAGCCGCCAAACAACCTCACCGAGCTCAATCTCGAGGCCGAGATCGCCTCCGACCGCGGCACGGCCGAACAGTTGCTGCAGCGTGTCGAGGGCCTCGACACGCCCGACGATCTCGCTGACGCTCAGCAGGAGCTGGTCCAGGCCTTCGAGCTGCGACGCGACGCGCTCGAGGGCATTGCCGAAGACATTCCGACGGCGCTCGGCGACGAAGCGCGAGACGACGCGATTGAGCGAATCGCCGAGGACATGCGCATATTCTTGGCCAGCGATGTGCTCTACGCCCGCGCGCAGAGCCGAGGCCAACACGGTCCTCAGTGAGCAGGAGATAGCCGAGCAGATCGAGGCAAGCCAGTTCCTCCCGGCCGATGCCGATCGCTGGCTCGACACGCTCGCCCTCTACGGCGTGCTTAACAGCTTCGCCACGGAAACTGGTGCTGTGCAGGGACTTCATGGCATCGCATTGATCGCGACGGAGGTCAACAAATCGCCGCTGAGCGTCGACCTCGACAACTCGGTCTCGCTTGGCAACGACGAGCCCGCAATTACGCTGACGATTGAGAACCAGGGTGAGGAGCAGGAGAACGACGTCAAGGGCGCCTTCACGCTCAGCGGCGGCTCGCAGATCATTGAGGGCGAGGGGACGATCGCCCAGCTCGACGCCGGCGGCAGCCAGGAGGTGACCATCGCGCTCACGGCCGAACCCGATACCGGCGTTCCGCTGACGCTCGAGGCTCAGGCGGTGCCGGTGCTGGGTGAGCTCGACGCGACCAACAACGGCGCCACCTACCGGATCACGTTCGAGTAGCGAGCGCTGGTCGCACCGTGCGAGTCGCATACCTGGGGCCGGCTGGGACGTTCAGCGAGGACGCGCTGCGCGCCGCTGCACAAGGCAACGAGTTCGAATGGCTGGCGCACCCCTCGATCCATGCCGCCGTCGTCGCGGTCGAGAGCGGGGCTGCGGAGCGCGCCCTGGTGCCGCTGGAAAACTCGCGCGAGGGCTCGGTGCGAATGACCCTCGACGCACTGGCGTTCGACGCGCCCAACGTGATCATCGCGGGCCAGCACGATCAGGCGATCACGCAGTCCTTGATCGTTCGCGAGCGGCTCGAGCTGGCGGCGATCGAGGCTGTGATCTCTCATCCTCAGGCGACGGCGCAATGCGCGAACTTCATCCGCGCGGAGTTGGCCGGGGCAGAGATCCGGGCCGCCACCTCTACGGCCGAGGCAGTGCGCGCGGTGGCAGAGTCGCCTCGACCGTGGGCTGCGCTCGCCGGCCCGTCGGCCGCTGAGATCTATGGCTGCACGGTCTTGCGCGAGGGCGTCGAGGACGATCCCGGCAACGTCACCCGATTCGCCTGGCTGGCGCCGGTGGGCACGGCCGTCGCCGGCGCGGGGCCGTGGAAAACGACAATCAGCTTCTCCGAGCTCGGCGCCGACCATCCCGGAGCGCTCGTCGATGCCCTGGCGGAGTTCGCCAGCCGCGAGGTGAACCTGGTTCGGATCGAGTCGCGCCCGCTGAGACCCGCCGAGCTCGGCCGCTACATGTTCTTCGCCGACCTCGAAGGCGCGCACAGCGACAGCGCGGTCGCTGCCGCGATCGAGGGGCTCCGGGCCAAGGCTGAGAACGTGCGCGTGCACGGCAGCTACCCGGTGACGAGCCACGGCATCCCGGGCCTCGGCGAGTAACGGACTCGGTTCGGCATCTAGACTTCCACGCACAATGGAGGTCGTCGAGGACCCCGAAGTCGTAATCCGCCCCTCGGGGGTGGTGCGGACGCGCACCACGGGGGGTCGCGTGCTCGTCCTCAACGCCAGCTACGAGCCGATCAACGTCTGCACCGTTCGCAGAGCGACCGTTCTGCTGCTCAAGTCGCGGGCCGAGATGCTCGAACGCGGCTCGGGCTTGCTTCATTCCGAGCGTTTGGCGCTGGAGCGACCTTGCGTGATCAGACTGGTGCGCTACGTCCGCGTCCCGCGCGATGTGCACCGGCGAAAGATCACCCGCAAGGCTGTGCTCGCCCGCGATGCCTACACCTGCCAGTACTGCGGTCGCGAGGCCGCCGCTGGGCTGACCGTCGACCACGTCATTCCCCGCAGCAGGGGCGGTCGGTCGGTGTGGGAAAACATCGTCGCCTCGTGTGCGCCCTGCAACCGCAAGAAGGGGAGCCGCCTGCCGCGCGAGGCGCGAATGCATCCGGCCACGCGGCCGCGGCCGCCCGGCCCAACCGTCTTCATCCGGATTGCGGCCCCGCGAGTGCCGATGGCCTGGGAGCCCTATCTCGGCGCAGCGCCGGCGTAGGACCCGGAAAACAGAAGGGCCGCCCCCGTAGGAGCGGCCCTTCCAAGGTGCGATTGTCAAACGAGCTTCGGGTTCTGATGACCGGGCGGGACGGGTCCCGGTCGCCTCGGCTCGCCGGTGCCTGGGGTTGGATTGCGCCAGGCGGCTCGCACGATGCTCGTCCTCATGGCGGTCACCCGCCTATGGAAACGGAGCGGCCGACTAGCGGCCCCGCACCTCCAGCGTCCCGGAAAAACTGTCACTCAACTTAGGACCACCTCCTTTCTCTGGTGAGGTGATTGAAGCAAACGCGAAGGTCGCGCTCAGTCGTCCTCGGCTTCAGGCGACTGGGCCGGGGCTGGAGCAGCGCCGTCGGCCGCTTCGAGCGCGATCTGGTCGGCTTCCGCGGCGACGTCGCCGGCGACCGCCGTCGACTCGACCACCAAGGCGACTGCGCTGACGCAATCGTCGTCCTTGATGTTCATCACCTTGACGCCCTGAGTTGCGCGGCCCATCTGCGAGATGCCACCGGCTCGAGTGCGCTGGACCATCCCGTTCTGGGAGATGAAAAGCAGGTCCTGATGCTCGCGCACGATCAGCGCGCCGGCGAGGCCGCCCTTCTTCACGGTCATCTTGATCGTCAGCACGCCCTTGGTCCCGCGACCCTTGACCGGGTATTCCGAGACGGCGGTGCGCTTGCCGTAGCCGTTCTCGGTCACGACGAAGAGCTCGGAGTCGTCGCGGGCAACATCCATTGCCAGCACGCGGTTGGCTGTGCCGCCGACCTTCGCCGAGACGTTCATGCCCTTGACCCCGGAGGTGTCACGCCCCATCGAGCGCACCGCGGCCTCGTTGAAACGCGAGGCATGGCCCGACTTGGAGACCAAGAGAAGGTCGTCGTCGCCGCTGGTCAGCCGGACCCCGACGAGCTCGTCGCCGTCGCGGACCTTGATCGCGATGATGCCGTCGGCGCGGATCGGCGTGTTGTAGGCGAGGAACTCGGTCTTCTTGACCAGGCCCTTGGCGGTGGCGAAGGCGAGGAACTTCGACTCCTTGAAGTCGCGCGTCGGGATCACGGCCATCACCTTCTCGCCGTCGCGAAGCGGCAGCACGTTGACAAGCGCGCGGCCGCGTGCCGTGCGCGATCCCTCGGGTAGCTCATAGACCTTGAGCCGGTAGACCTTGCCGCGATTGGTGAAGAAGAGGAGGAAGTCGTGCGTCGAGCAGATGTGCAGGTGCTCGATGTAGTCGCCTTCCTTCATCTCCATGCCCATGACGCCGACGCCGCCGCGGTGCTGCTGGCGGTAGGTGACCAGCGGCAGGCGCTTGACATAACCCGAGTGGGTCAGCGAGATCACCATCTGCTGGTCGGCGATCATGTCCTCGATGTTCATGTCGCCTTCGAAGTGGGTCAGTTCCGTGCGGCGCTCGTCGCCGTAGCGGTCGTTGATCTCGTCCAGGGTCTCGACGATGAGGGCGTCAATGCGGGCGGGGTCGCCGAGAATCGCGCGCAGCTCGGCGATCTTGTCGACCAGCTCGGTGTGCTCTTCGCGGACCTTGTCGGACTCAAGCGCCGTGAGTCGCGACAGGCGCATGTCGAGAATCGCCTGAGCCTGCAGCTCGGAGAGTTCGAACTTCTCCATCAGCCCGTCGCGTGCCTTGTCGGTGTCGGCCGAGCCTCGGATCAACGCGATCACCGCGTCGAGGTTGTCGAGCGCGATCAGCAGCCCTTCGAGGATGTGGGCGCGGGCCTCGGCGCGGCGCAGCTCGTACTGGGTGCGCCGGGTGACGACCTGGCGCTGGTGGGCGACGTAGTGGAGGATCAGCTCCTTCAGCGAGAGCGTCTTCGGAACGCCGTCGACGAGGGCGACCATGTTGACGCCAAAGCTGTTCTGCATCCCGGTGTGCTTGTAGAGCTGGTTGAGCACAACCTCGGGCGGGTCGCCGCCGCGCTTGAGCTCGATCACGATGCGCATGCCTGAGCGGTCGGACTCATCGCGCAAATCGGAGATGCCGTTGATCTTCTTCTCGCGAACGAGGTCGGCGATCTTGGTGATAACGCCGCCGTCGCCGCCCTTTCTGACCGTGAACGGAAGCTCCGAGACGATGATCGACTCGCGCCCGCCCTTGAGCGGCTCGATGTGGCAGCGGGCGCGAACCTTGATCGAGCCGCGACCGGATGCATAAGCGTCGCGGATGCCCTCCATGCTCATCAGGCCGCCACCGGGGAAGTCGGGCCCCTTGATGTGCTGCATGAGGCCGGCGAGGTCGATGTCGGGATTCTCGAGATAGGCCTTGACGGCGCCGATCGATTCGCTCAGGTTGTGCGGCGGGATGTTCGTCGCCATGCCAACGGCGATTCCGGAGGAGCCGTTGACGAGCAGGTTGGGGAACCGACCGGGGAGCACGAGTGGCTCCGACTGGGACTCGTCGTAGTTGGGGCCGAAATCGACGGTCTCGGCGTCGATGTCGGAGAGCATCTCGGTCGCGAGGCGGTCGAGGCGGGCTTCGGTGTAGCGCATCGCCGCCGCGAAGTCCCCGTCGATCGAGCCGAAGTTGCCCTGGCCGTCGACGAGTGGGTAGCGCAGCGAGAACTCCTGCGCCATGCGCACGACGGTGTCGTAGATCGACTGGTCGCCATGAGGGTGGTACTTGCCCATCACCTCGCCGACGATGAAGGCACACTTGCGATACGGCCGGTTGGGCTGGAGGCCGAGGTCGTGCATGGCGTAGAGGACGCGGCGGTGCACGGGCTTGAAGCCGTCGCGGACATCGGGCAGTGCGCGACCTACGATCACGCTCATCGCGTAGTCGAGATACGACGAGCGCATCTCCTGCGTCAGCTCGCGCTCCTCGATCCGGCCGGTCAGGGCATCAAGTCCTCCATCAGACATCGAGGAACCTCACCTCGTTGGCGTGGCGCTCGATGAAGTCCTTGCGCGGCTCGACCTTGTCGCCCATGAGCTCGCTGAAGATGCGGTCGGCGAGCGCGGCGTCGTCGATCGTCACCCGCTGCAACGTGCGCGTCGCTGGATTCATCGTCGTCTCGGCGAGTTGCTCGGCGTTCATCTCGCCGAGGCCTTTGAAGCGCTGCATGCCGACGCCGTGGCGCGACATCGCCAGGACCACTCGGCGCAGCTGAGCAAACGACTCTGCAACCTCTTGCTTGCCGCTGAGCGAAAGCGTGAACGGCGGCGTCCCGACCTGCTTCAGCAGGTCGGCGTGAACCTCGACTAGGTGACGGTAGTCGTTGGACTCAAACATCGCCTTGCTCAAACCACGTGTCTGCGCGAGGCCGTCGCGGCGGTGGATCGACTTGATCGTGATCAGGTCCTCGGTCTCGGCGACAACCTCGGTGTCGAAAGGCTCTCCCTCGGGATCCTCGCCGGAGAGCAGGTCCTTGACGCCGGCGATGCTCGCCACCCCCGCATCGAGAATCTGCGACTCGGCGAGGAAATCGACCGCATCGTGACCGTAGGCGGCCTGCAGCGAGTCGGCCCAGCCCTCGTACTCCTTGAAGCGCCGGTTGAAGCGTTGCCAGCGCGCAGCTGTGAGCTTGTGGGCCTTGCCGTCGACGTCGCGCAGCTCGAACTCCTCGAGCTTGTCGCGCAGGATCAGTTCCTCGAGCTCGGACTCCTTTTCGATGTAGGTCTCCTGCTTGCCGATCTTCACCTTGTAGAGCGGCGGCTTGGCGATATAGACGTAGCCTGCCTCGATCAGATCGGGCAGTTCGCGGTAGATCAGCGTCAGCACCAAGGTGCGGATGTGGGCTCCGTCGACATCGGCGTCGGTCATCAGAATGCACTTGTGGTACCGCGCGTTCTCGCGGTTGTAATCCTCGCCGATCCCGGTTCCGATCGCCGTGATCATCGCCTGGATCATCTCGTTCGAGAGCACCTTGTCGATGCGGCTCTTCTCGACGTTGAGGATCTTGCCCCGCAGCGGCAGGACCGCTTGGGTGTTGCGATCGCGGCCCTGCTTGGCCGAGCCGCCGGCCGAGTCGCCCTCGACGATGAAGATCTCCGCCAGCGACGGATCGCGCACCGTGCAATCGGCGAGCTTGCCCGGGAGGGTGGAGTTCTCAAGCGCCGACTTGCGCCGGGTCAGGTCGCGAGCCTTGCGTGCCGCGTGGCGGGCGCGAGCTGCGTCAACCGACTTGGCGACGATGCGTCGCGCCTCGCTCGGGTTCTCTTCGAGGAACTCACTGAGCAGGCGGTTGACGGTTTCCTTGACCAGGCCCTCGACCGGTGGGTTGCCGAGCTTCGTCTTCGTCTGGCCCTCGAACTGCGGGTCGGCGAGCTTGACCGAGATCACCGCCGTCAGTCCCTCGCGCACGTCCTCGCCCGAGAGGTTCTCGTCCTTTTCCTTGAGCAGGCCCTTGCCGCGGGCGTAGGCGTTGAGGGTGCGCGTCAGCGCTGAGCGAAAGCCGGATAGGTGGGAGCCGCCCTCGTGGGTGTTGATGTTGTTGGCGAACGAGAACACCGACTCCTGGTAGGAGGAGTTCCACTGCATCGCGACCTCGACCGCGCCGTCTGAGTTCTCGTGCTCGAAGAACACGGTCTTCTTGTGCATCGGGTCCTTGTTGGCGTTGAGATGCTTGACGAAGTCGACGATGCCGCCGTCGTACTGAAAGACGTCGCGCTGGCCGGCGCCGCGCTCGTCGACGATCTCGATCCGCAGGCCGCGGGTGAGAAACGCCGTCTCGCGCATGCGCTCCGCCAGCGTCGCGTAGTCGAGGTCAAGCGTCTCGAAGACCTCGGCGTCGGGCAGGAAGGTGATCGTGGTGCCGCTGCCCTTGATCTTCTCGCCCCGTTCGAGGTCGCCCTGAGGCTCGCCACGAGCGAAGTCCTCGCGCCACATGAAGCCATCGCGATGAATCTCGAGCTGAAGCCGTTCAGAGAGCGCGTTGACGACGGAGACGCCGACGCCGTGCAGGCCGCCGGAGACTTTGTAGCCGCCTCCCTCGCCGAACTTGCCGCCAGCGTGAAGCGTCGTCAGCACGACCTCGGCCGCGGGACGCTTCTCCTCCGGGTGCTCATCGACCGGGATCCCGCGACCGTTGTCGGTCACGGTGACGCTGTTGTCGGGATGGAGCGTCAGCGAGATCGCATCGCAGTGGCCCGCAAGCGCCTCGTCGACCGAGTTGTCGACGACCTCGTAGACGAGGTGGTGCAGTCCCCGTGGCCCGGTCGAGCCGATGTACATGCCCGGGCGCTTACGCACGGGATCAAGGCCACGCAGGACGGTGATCTCGTCCGAGGTGTAGCCGTTTGAATCCTTCGCTTCAGTCGCTGCCGGCTTCTTGCCGCCAGCGCTCGCTTCAGTTGGCACTCGGTTGGGCCCCTTCGATCGCTGTCATGAGAAACCCCGCTCCACCGACGCGGCCAGAAATGGATTCTCGGGCCATGCTCGGACGGATCGGGGTTGGCGGTCCGACTTCACATAAGGATACCAGGGTCGGCGGCGTCAGAGCCTCTTGAGAAGCTACAAAAGCCCTGCAAATCGCGCACTATTGTGTGGCGACATCGTGACTTTCACCGACGACGAAGCGAAGTCGCTCAATCTCGGTCGTCGCCAGCGCTCGATTGAGCTGCTCACGCAGCTCATCCTGAAGCAGATCGAGCTCCTGCGCCCAGGTCGCGGCGCTGCAGGCGACTGTGACGATGCCGTCACGTTCGCGCACCGGCTCGGCGTGAGTTGCGATGCGCTCGCCGAGCGCGTCGGCCCAGATCGCCTGGATCGCGCCGAGCGGAGTCTGGGGAGTCGACTCCACCCGCACAGCTCGAACCAAGGCGCCCAGCGGCCGCGGCTGCGAACGCGAGCTCATGCGGCTTCGGACTCCGGGGCCGCGCTCAGCGCATGGCCGTCACGCACGGCGATGTCGCGACGACGTTCGAGCGAGGGGAGGTGGTCGGGCTCGGTCGCGGTCACGATCGCTTGCCCTCCGCCTTGGAGGTGTTCGACCAGCAGCCCGCGGCGCTGCGCGTCGAGCTCAGACGTGACATCGTCGAGCAGCATCAGCGGCAGCGGGCGGCCATCGTCGATCAGCACCCGGCGCTCGGCGAACAACAGCGCCAGCAACGCGGTCCTCTGCTGGCCTTGGGAGCCGTAACGGCGGATCGACCTGCGATCGCGCTCGAACGCAAGCTCGTCCAGATGGGGGCCATGGCCGGTATATCCACGCGAGAGATCGCTTTCACGCCGCTCGGCGATCTCGAGCGCCAGCGCGACCGGATCGCTCGCCTCGCTGCGGGGCCTGTAGGCGACCGAGGCGCTACCGAGGCCGAGCGAGCCGGCGGCGGCGCTGAAGGGATCCGATAGTCGAGCGACCGCATCGCGGCGCAGCGCGATCAGCTCGACTCCAGCTTCGCCGAGCTCCGTCTCCCATGCATCGAGGGTCGACTGTCCGGCGACCCCAGAGCGAATACGGCCGAGGAGAGCGTTTCGCTGTGCCAATGCACGCGAGTAGCGGCGGCGGATGTCGTCGCGCGAGGGCCACAGCGCACCGCAGAAGCCATCGAGGTGAGCGCGGCGTTCGGACGGGGGGCCCTTGACCAAGCTGAGCCGATCTGGCATGAAAACCGAGAGTGCCGGGCGCAGGCGAGAGCTCTCGGCGCTCGCCGCCGTCCCGTCGATCAGATGGCGGCGCCCATCGGCGCGGCTGATCGAGGTGAGAAAGATCCGGTGGCGATCGGCGCCGGCGCCGACTCGGGCCTCGGTGCGACACAGCGATTTGCCGAAGGCGATCGCCTCACGATCGTCACGCGTGCGGCACGAGCGCCCCGCCAGCGCCATATACGTCGCCTCGAGCAGATTCGTCTTGCCGGCCCCATTCGCCCCCCAGAGCAAGTTCAGCCCGGGCCCGAGCGACACCTCACCATCCGCGAGGTTGCGGAAACTGAGAACCCTTACGGACTCAACGATCACGGATCCGCACCTGAACGTCTGGGGCGAGATCCAGACGGCGCCAGGCAAGGACGCAGGGAGCGTGGCGTGCTCTGCACGCGAGCGACCGAGGACGCAGCCTGGTGTCGTCTGGACCCGCCATCAGACGTTCAGGCGGATTGGCATGACGAGATATGAAAAGTCATCTCCATCCACCGGGCGCAGGAGCCCCGGGCGCAGCGGCGACGAGAACTGGATCGAGACCTCGTCGGTGGCGACGCTCTCAACCCCCTCGACCAGGTACTGCGGGTTGAAGGCGATCTCAAGCGGTTCGCCGGAGTAGGGCGCCGGCATGCCTTCCGCTGCATCGCCGATGTCGGGTGTCTCGGCGGCCACGGTCAGCTCGCCCTCCGCAAAGGCGAGGCGAAGCGGGGCATTGCGTTGGGCCAGCTGGCTGATCCTGCGGGTGATCTCGAGCAGCTCCTCCCTCGGCAGCCGCACCTCGTGCTCGAAGGATTCGGGGATCAGCTGGCGCCAGCTCGGGAACTGACCGTCGATCAGACGCGACGAGAGCAACACGCCGGCGGTGTTGAAGACAGCCTGATTTCGCTGCAGCGCAATCTCGACGTCTTCCGAGCCTTCGGCGGCGATGATCCTGGCGAGCTCGCGCAGCGCCCGGGCCGGAACATTGGCGTCGAGGGCTTGGGTGACTGGCGATTCGAGCTCGGTGTGCTTGACGCTGAGCCGGTAGGAGTCGGTGGCGACCATCGTCAAGCGGGTGCCGTCCGCCTGCACCAGCGCTCCGGTGAGGATCGGGCGAACCTCGTCGCGCGACGCGGCGCGGGCAACGAGGTCGATCGTCGCCGCCAGTGGCCCGGCCGGTAAGCGGACGGTCTCACCTTCGAGCTCGGGCAGGCGTGGAAAGTCTTCCGCCGCGAGGGTGCGCAAGTGAAACCGCGCCCCGCCCGCCGAGATCTCGACATCACGCTGCTCGCCGCGGAGCTCGAGCGAGACCTCCCCCGGCGGCAAGCTGCGAACGACATCGGCGAGCAGCCTCCCGGGCAACAGCACGGAGCCTTCCTGCTCAGCCTTGGCGTCGGTGAGGCTGCGCGTCAGCGACAGCTCCATGTCCGTCGCGCGCAAGATCAGCTCGCCGTCGCCGGCCTTGAGCAGGATGCCGCCGAGCGAAGGCAGGGTGCCGCGGGTCGAAACCGCCCGCCCAACGAGCTGCAGGGCGCTTGAAAGTGAATCTCGTGGAACCGAAAGCTTCATAGAGGACCAATCATCTTCCTACTTGGATCAGATGTATCTGATGCGTTGACAGTTGTGGATGGCGATCGCATCTTGGCTTGCGCACTGGCGATAGGCCTGTGGATCAGCCGCGACGATCCTGGGGACCGGTGGCGGCACCTGTGGGTTCATACCCCGCCGAGCGCCGCGATGTCCCCAGGACTACATGTGCCCTGTGGATCGCCAGCGCGGTTTCGGACCCGGGTTCGAGTTTGGTCGAGATGCTGCGCACAGCATGCAGGACGGTGGTGTGATCGCGATCGAAGCCGCGAGCGATCTCCGTCAGCGAGAGCGAAGTCAGTTCGCGCGCCAGGTACATCGCGATCTGTCGCGCCCGCGCGATCTTGACCGAGCGCCGGGGCGAGATCAGCTCCTCGCGGCTGAGGCCATTGAGCTCGCAGACTGTGTCCTGAATCGCCGTCAGGGTCGGCGTTCGTGCGCCTGAAGGCACCTGCTCAGCACCCGCCTGACCGAGCGCCCGACGCACGACTGGAGCCGAGAGCGGCTCGCTCAGCAGGGAGGCGACGGCGAGCACCCTCGTCATCGCACCCTCTAATACGCGGACGTTCTCGGGCACCCTCGTGGCGATCTCGTGCAGGACCCCCGGCTCGGGTAGATCGGGGCTGGAATCGGAGGCCATGCGCCACAAGAGCGCGATCCTGGTCGGCAGGTCGGGTGGCTCGAGCTCGACCTGAAGGCCCCAGCGAAAGCGGTCGCGCAGGCGCTCCGCGAGCTGGGAGAGCGCCTCGGGGGGACGATCGCTGGAGAGCACTATCTGCTTACCCTGGCCGTAGAGGGTGTTGAAGGTGTGGACGAACTCCTCCTCGGTGCGCGCCTTTCCCTCGAGCACCTGAACGTCGTCGATCAGCAGCACATCGAGATCGCGATAGCGAGCCTTGAACGCCTCAGAGCCGTCGCGCCGAAGCGCAGTGACGAAGTCGGTCGTGAACCGCTCGGCGGTCGTGTAATGGACGGTGAGCTCGGGGTGGTTGCGGCTCAGGTAACCGGCGATCGCTCCGAGCAGATGTGTCTTTCCAAGTCCTGGGGGCCCGTGTAGGAACAGCGGGTTGTAGGCCTCACCCGGAAGCTCGGCGACGGCAAGCGCAGCGGCGTGGGCAAGCCGGTTGGCCGGCCCGATGACGAAGCGGTCGAAGCTGTGGGCGCAATCGAGCGGCAGCGACGCCGGTGCAGCCGAGTCGACTTCGGCCGCGGGCGCACGAGCGCCGTCGCCGCGATCGGTGTCCACGAACTCGATCTCGGTCAGGGTGGTCTTCTGAGCCGCAACGATCGAGGCAATCCGCGCCGCATAGCGACGCTCGACCCAAGCGCGCACCGACGGCGGGGCACTGAGAAACATCGTCGAGCCGTGGGCCGAGACGACGCGCAGCGGCTCCAGCCATAGCTTGTACGTCGACTCTGGAAGGGAGGCCTCGAGCTCGTCTCGCACCCGCCTCCACAGACTCGTGAGCTCGTCGGAAGGGGGCTCGGCAGACACGCCGATCGACCATACATACGAGCCTCGCCGGCGCATGGTCGCACCTCGCATTTCGCGGGAAAGACGCGCGCGCATCGGTTCGGGCAGCTATCGCCCGGGGCAATCGGGCACGGGTGACGATCATCTACACTGCCCGATCCGATGAAGCGCACCTGGCAGCCGAAGAAGCGCAAGCGCGCCCGAACGCACGGGTTTCGCGCTCGGATGCGCACGCGCTCGGGTCGCGACGTGATCCGTCGGCGGCGGTCCAAGGGCCGCAAGCGCCTCACCCCCTAACGCTTGCTGATGAGCGACCGCAAGAAGCGCGGCAGGCTGTCGCGCTCGGGTGACTTCGACCGCGTCTACCGCGAAGGGCGCTCGCACGGCAACCGCTTTCTCGTCGTGCATTCGTTCCCGCGCGGCAGCTCGGCCGCAGGCGACGACGTTCGGCTCGGGATCTCGGTCAGCCGCAAGGTCGGAGGCGCGGTCCAGCGAAACGCGGTCAAGCGCGCCCTTCGCGAGGCGTTCTGGCAGCTCGACGAGAGCCTGCCTGGTGACTATGACTTCGTCCTCGTCGCTCGCCCCGACGCTGCAGGTCTGGTTGAGCGTGAGGGCACGCCTGGAGTCAGCAACGCTCTCCGCGAGCTCCTCGGCGAGTCAGGCCTGAAAGCGGCGTAACACGTGAAACGCTCGTCCCATGCGCCGAATCGCCGCTTCGGCCGCATCGCAAGCGCGCTCGCCGAGCTCGCCCTGTTGCCGGTCCACCTTTACCGGCGTCTGATCTCCCCGGCCCTGCCGCAGCGCTGCAAGTACTACCCAAGTTGCTCTACATACACGGTGCAGGCGGTGCGCGAGCTCGGCGATCGCCCGCGGCACTGTTGTCGCCGCTTGGCGGCTTGCCCGCTGCAACCCATGGAGCCACGGCGGCGTCGACGAGCTTGCCGACCGCGCCCTGTTTCGCGAGCATGACGGCGATTGCGCCGGCGATCATCGCCCAACAACGCCGAGGGCACCCGCGTGATGGTCCTGGCGAACATCTTGCAGCCGCTGATCGATGCGGCTGAGGCGGTGCTCTTCTTCTTCCGCGATGACGTCGGCGTCTCCTGGGGCATGGCGATCGTCGGGCTCACCTTCGTCACCCGCCTGCTGATCCTGCCGCTCTCGGTCAAGCAGATCCGCTCGATGCGCCACCTACAGCAGCACGCGCCCGAGCTCAAGGCGCTGCAGGAGAAATACAAGGGCGACAAGGAACGCCTGCAGCGCGAGATGATGGGCTTCTACCGCGAGAACAAGATCAATCCCCTTGCCTCGTGCTGGCCGCTGCTGCTCCAGCTCCCAGTCTTCTTCGCCCTGTTTCAGCTCCTGCAGGGCGACTCGTTCAAGGAGGACGTCGAGAGCGATCCCCCGGTCAGCTTTCTCTTCATCGACAACCTCGTCGAGAAGGCCACCGGCTCAGAGCTCGTGATCCTGATCTTCCTCTTCATCGCAACGCAGCTCGGCGCCGGCCTGGTCATGTCCTCGCGAGTTCAAGACCGAAACCAGAAGATCATCATGTTCGCGCTACCTGTCGTCTTCGCCCCTTTCATCGCCACCCAGGCTGCCGGCCTGGCCGTGTACTGGATCTCCACCAACATCTGGACCCTGGGTCAACAGCTGGTCGTGACCTCCTTCTTTCCCTGCGCCGACCCCACCCACGGTTGAGGAGATCCAGGCGAAACGCCCACCCCCGGCGCCGCCGCGAAAGAAGAAGAAACGCAAGTGAGCGCCGACCTCGACGACCCCGGCGCAGTTCCCGACGAGCCGATCGAGCGAGTTGAGGCGGTGCTCGAGGAGGTCCTCGACGCGCTCGACCTCGAAAGCACGCTCGAGGTGGTCGAGCACGACACCGAGATCGAGGCCAAGGTCGACGGCGAGGACCTAGGTTTGCTGATCGGCCGCCGCGGGCAGACGATCGACGCCGTGCAGCTGCTCTGCTACCGGATCGCCTATCGCGGGCGCGGCGACCGCAAGCGCGTCTCGGTCGACGCCTCCGGCTATCGCCAGCGCCGACGCGAGACCGTCGAGCGCCAAGGCGACCGGGCTGCGGAGCGGGCGCTCGAGACCGGCAAGGAGATCGAGCTCGAGCCGATGACCGCAAACGAGCGCAAGATGGTCCACGACTATCTCAAGGACCGGCCGGGGATCGAGACGTTCAGCGAGGGCGAGGAGCCCGACCGCTGCGTCATCGTCGCTGCGCTCGTCGCCGCGCCCCCCGCCGACGAGTGAGCGCGGCGCCTGGCGACTTGCCGGCGCTTCCTGCCGGATCCCCGCCCGACTCGCTCGAGCGACTGCAAAGGCTTGCCGAGCTGCTTTGCGAGGATGCCGAGGCACCCACGTCGGTGCGGGGTCTCGGCGATGTGTGGAGGGTGCACATCGCCGACTCGCTCTCGGGGTTGGCGGCCGCCCCGCTGGCGGCGATCGCCGAAGCGCCCAGCATGAGCCAAGCGCGGATCGCAGACCTGGGTTCAGGCGCGGGGCCGCCCGGTTTGGTCTTAGCGGTGGTACTGCCGTGGGTGCAGGTGGACCTGATCGAGGCGACTTCGCGCAAATGCGAGTTCATCGCTCGCGCCGCGCGCGCGATCGGCGCCGCCAACGCCACCGTCGTTTGCGAGCGCGCGGAGACCTGGGCCGCCGCAGGCGAAGCCGGAGCTGGACGCGAACGCTACGAGGTGGTTACGGCGCGGGCCGTCGGGCGGCTGGCGATGCTCGCCGAGCTCGCCTCGCCGCTGTTGTGCTCCGGCGGTGCACTCGTGGCCTGGAAGGGCGAGCGCGACAACGGCGAAGAGCTCGAGCTCGACCGCAGTGCGCAGAGCCTCGCGATGCGCCGGCTGGAGGTTCTCGACGTCGTCCCCTACCACGGATCGCGCAGCCGCCACCTTTATGTGGTCGACAAGCACGGACCGACCCCGACGCAACTGCCGCGGCGCCCAGGAATGGCAAAGAAACGGCCGCTCGGGCGATCGCCCGAATCAACCATCTAGGGGTTGATCGTTTTCGAGCGAACCGCCGGGCAGAAGCCGTCACTGGCCTGGAATGCCTCCGTGTCCGCGTACCACTTGCTCGATCCGGCTCTCGCCGCAATCGCCCAGCGCCCGTCGGCTGCGGCTTGAACCGAGCCGACGATCGGGTTGGGACCCGGCTCGGCTCGATGCAGGGCGACGATCCCTGAACGGCAAACCGCGACCTGCGATTTGATCTTGCCCTTGAAGCGCTTGCTGTTGGACGAGTACTTGATCGAGAGGTCGCGCGGAATGCTGTGGCCGCCGAGAACTGGATCGACGCTGCCTGGGCCGACGCCGACGAGCAGGGCGAGCGCGACGAGCGCCACCGCGAATCGGATTCCCATTTGGCGCAGCATGCGAGAAATCTACCCCGCGGCGAGTACCACGCAGCGCTACCGCCACCGGCACCGCCTGACCGCCATCTAAGGTCGCGGCATGGGATTCGTCTACGCGATCGCCAATCAAAAGGGCGGTGTCGGCAAGACCACGACCGCGGTCAACGTCGCCGCCTGCGCCGCGGCGCGGGGCCGCCAGGTTCTGCTCGTCGACCTCGACCCCCAGTGCAACGCGACCGTCGCGCTCGGGCTCGAGCGCGACGTCACGCCTTCCTCCTATGAGTGTCTGTGCGGCGAGACGTCGGTCGCGGTCGCGGCCCGCCCCGCCGGTCCCGACAACCTCTGGATCGTCCCCGCCAACCGCGGTCTCGCCGGCGCCGCCGTCGAGCTACCGCGGATCGAGGGCTTCGAGCGGCGCCTGCGCGACGAGCTCGGCCCGGTGCGCGAGCGTTTCGCGCTAACGCTGCTCGACTGCCCGCCGTCGCTCGGGCCGGTGACCGTGAATGCGCTCGCCGCGGCCGACCGCGTCATCGTCCCGGTCCAGGCCGAGTACCTGGCGCTGGAGGGGCTGGTCCAGTTTCTCGAGACCTTGGACCTGGTTCGCCGCAGCCTCAATCCGACGCTGGTTCTGACCGGTGTGCTGATCACTATGTACGACGAACGGACGAACTTGGCCCGCGACGTGGAGGCCGAGCTCCGTCGCCATTTACCCGAACATGTGTTCGATACAGTGATACCCCGAAGCGTGCGCATAGCGGAGGCCCCGAGCCACGGCATTTCCGTCATCGCTCACGCGCCTGGCTCTCCCGGCGCGGGTGCCTACGACGCCGTCTTCGCGGAGATCGAGCAGCGCGACAGCGATCACGCGATGGCCGCATGAGCCCGCCCCAGACACGGGGGATCGGCCGCGGGCTCGCCGCGATTCTGCCTGAGAGCGGCGTTGGCGAACCCAATTTCCGCGAGGTCCCGCTGGAGCTGATCCGGGCGAACCCAAATCAGCCTCGGCGGCGCTTCGACCCGGACACGATCGAAACGCTGGCCCAGTCGATCGACGAGGCTGGGGTGATACAGCCGGTGATCCTGCGCCCGCTCGCCGACGGGCGCTACGAGCTGATCGCCGGTGAGCGCCGCTGGCGCGCGGCGCAGGCCGCGGGCCTGGCGTTGATTCCGGCGTTGATCCGCGACGAGGACGAGGCCCAGCGGATGCAGACGGCGCTGATCGAGAACGTCGCCCGCGAGGAGCTCAACCCCGTCGACGAGGCGCGCGCCTGCGCGGCGCTGGTCGACGACCTCGGCTTGACCAAGGAAGAGCTTGCACGCCGGCTCGGCCGCACGCGCCCTGCGATCTCGAACCTGATTCGCCTGCTCGATCTCCCCGAAGCCGTGCTCGACCTGCTCAGTGCGGGCACGCTGAGCGAGGGTCACGGCCGCGCGATCTTGATCGCCAAAGGCAACGACGTCCGGCAGCGACTTGCCCGCGACGCGGCCGCTGGCGGCTGGTCGGTGCGCGAGACCGAGACTCGCGCCAAGGCGTCCGGGGCGACGCGGACGGTCACGGTGGTTCCCCATCCCGATCAGGCGGCAATGCTGCTTCGCGCCGAGGAGGCGCTGGAGGAGGCCTTCGGCCACGGGGTGCGCGTGCGCTCAGCTCGCCGCGGCCTACAGGCCGAGCTTCGCTTCGACGACATCGAGTCGCTGCTGGACTTCGCCCGCGACATCAGTCGCGCCTGAGTTCCGAACGGCGCTACGGCGCCAGTCGCTCGATCGTCCACCCCTCGGCGGCTCGCGTGTAGAGGAAGCGATCGTGAAGGCGGCCGACCTGGCCCTGCCAGAACTCGATCGTTGCCGGCATCAGCACGTAGCCGCCCCAGTGCTCGGGTCGCGGTACCTCGCCCTGGCCGAAGCGCGCTCCGATCTCTTCGAGCCGGTGATCGAGCTCACTGCGCGACCCCAGCGGCTGCGACTGCGGCGAAGCCCAGGCGCCCAGCTGCGACTCTCGCGGGCGCGTGGCGAAGTAGGCATCGGAGTCGCTTGCGGGCAGTCGCTCAACCTGCCCGCGGATGCGAACTTGACGATCGAGCTCGCGCCAGTAGACGACGAGAGCCGCAACGCCGGCGCTTTCGAGCTGGCCCGCCTTGGTCGATTCGTAGTTCGTGAAGAAGCGAAAGCCGTCCTCGCCCGCCTCTTTGAGCAGCACCATCCGCGCGTCTGGTTCGCCCCGAGCGTCGACCGTGGCCAGGGTCATCGCCTCTGGCAACGGCACCTCGCGCTCAGCCAGCTGACGCCACCCCGCGAACTGGGCGAAGGGGTCAGCCGCGAGGTCCGCGCGCCGCAAAGGGGGCATATCGGGCCGGCGCGGGGTCACGCCTGGAGGCTATCCGCCTACCACCACCGCCGCCACGGGTCGAGCGCTCGCGAGCACTCTAGACTGCCCCGCCGAGGGCGATTAGCTCAGTCGGTTAGAGCGCGTCTCTGATAAGGACGAGGTCCCTGGTTCGAATCCAGGATCGCCCATCCGAAGCCTCCCCGCGCAGCGATGGCCAGCTCCCGACAATGAAGACAGTTCACTTTCACCACGAGTACTCAGTGCCGGTCGAGCGCCTCTTCGAGCACCTGTCAGAGCACGAGAACTTGGCGCCGCTGCTGGGCACGCGAATCGAGCGCTTGCGCGACGGTGACAGTGAGCGCAACGGGGTTGGCTCGGTCAGGCGGCTCAGCTTCAGCGGCCTGCTGCCCTTCGAGGAGACGGTGACCGCGTTCGCTCCCAATGAGCGCATCGAGTACACGATCTCCAAAGGCACACCGATGCGCGACCACCTCGGCGTAATGGAATTCGCCAGCACGCCATCGGGTGGCTCGGCGGTGGATTACACGATCCGCTTCGACTCGGCTGTCCCCGGGCTTGCCGCGGTGGTGGGCGCCGCGATGAACCAGAGCATCGGTCGCGGCCTGGCAAAGCTCGACGCTTCGCTCTGAGGCGCGGCGAGCCCGAACCCAAGCGAGCCTGAGCCGCCCCCGGCCGCTCCTATACTTGCTTGGTGGGCACCAGCGCGAGAGCAGGCTGAGATGCAGCAGATGCAGATTTATGGCGTCAGCTTCGACATGGTCGGCAAGCAGCCGATCGTGCTCTTGAAAACCGTCGACGGCAACCGCTTCCTGCCGATCTGGATTGGGCATCCCGAGGCCGCCTCGATTCTGATGAAGCTCCAGGGTGCGAACACGCCGCGCCCGATGACCCACGACCTGCTCAACGACCTGCTCGAGCAGCTCGAGGCGAAGTGCGAGCGCGTCTCGGTGACCGAACTGCGAGACAACACCTTCTATGCCTCGATCACTGTCTCGGTCAACGGCTCGGAGATCGAGATCGATTCGCGCCCCTCGGACGCGATCGCGCTGGCCGTGCGCTGCTCGGCGCCGATCTTCGCCGCCGAGGAAGTGATCGAGGAGTCCTCGATCGAATTCGAGCACGAGGTCGAAGACCAAGAGGAGGTCGTCGAGAAGTTCAAGGACTTCCTCGACGAGGTCTCGCCCGAGGACTTCGCCGCCGGCGAGGAGTAGCCACGGACGTGATCGACGCGAACGTACCTCGAGCTCGCAGCGAGCGTGTGATCGATCTCACACCGCCGCCGGTCTGATCGCAGGAGGCTCGCTCGGATGCCGGCGAAGCTGCCTCCCGGCCCGCGCGCCCCGAGCCTGATCCAGTCGGTTGGGCATTGGACGCGACCGCTTGCTTATCTCGAGCGTTTGCGCGGGCGCTACGGCAAGCGCTTCACGATCAAGCTCGCGGCAACGCCGCCGTTCGTTGTGCACACCGAGCCCGACCAGATCAAGCAGATTTACACGGCGCCGCCAGACGTGTTGCATCCGGGCCGCGGCGCGAACGTTCTCGAGCCCCTGGTTGGGCGAAACTCGGTGATCCTCTTGGACGAGGACGCGCACATGGAACAGCGCAAGCTGATGCTGCCGGCGTTTCACGGCGAGCGCATGGCTCGGCTCACCGATCTCGTGCGGGAGGTCAGCGACGACGAGGTGGCGGGCTGGGAGGCCTCGAGCGCCGGGCCGCTGCACCCCCGGATGCAGGCGTTGACCCTCGAGATCATTCTCCGGGCTGCCTTCGGTCTTGACCCCGGAGCGCGGCTGGACGCTCTGCGCGAGAGCTTGACCGCGCTGCTGGCTTACGGCGACAGCCCGTTGACCTTGATCCCGCCTCCCGACGATCCCGAGACCCTTGCGAGATCGCTCGAGCGGCTCAACCGATTCGGGCCGCTCAAGGGCTTCCTCGACCACCGCGATCGCGTCGATGCGCTGCTGGCCGAGCAGATCGCCGAGCGCCGGGCCGCCGCCGGCGATGACCGCGACGACGTGCTCGCGATGCTGCTCGCCGCGCGCCACGAGGACGGCACCGAGATGAGCGCGCAGGAGCTGCGCGATGAGCTCATGACCCTGCTGGTTGCTGGACACGAGACCACCGCCTCTTCGCTTGCCTGGGCCTTCGAGCAGCTCTCGCAGAACCCGCGAGCTCGGCGTTGCCTGGTCGATGAGATCGAATCCGACGACGACGGGCCCTACCTGACGGCGACGATCCAGGAGACGCTGCGGCGCCGGCCCGTCTTGCCGAACACGGCCCCCCGCTTCGTGCGCAAGCCGATCGAGGTCGGCGGCTGGCACTACGACCCCGAGACTCCGGCGTCTTTGGTCGTCAACGCCTACCTGCTGCATCACGACCCGGACATCTATCCCGACCCCTACGCGTTCAAGCCCGAACGCTTCCTCGAAACCAAGCCCGGGACCTACACCTGGGTCCCGTTCGGGGGCGGCCGGCGCCGCTGTTTGGGTTCGAGCTTCGCCCTGCTCGAGATGCGGCTGGTGCTGGCCGCCGTGCTGCGTCGCTACGAGATTTGCGCCGGTACCGGCGAGGCGGCGCTGCGGCGAAATATCACGGTCTTTCCGGGCGCGGGCTCTCGCGCGGGGCTGCAAGCGCGCTCGGGCGTGCCTGTGCCTGCCTGATTCGCCCGGCGCGTCACCGGGTGCGACGAGGGGCTCACTAGGGAGATCCCCGATAGACGCCGGGCCCATCCTGCGCGAGCCTTGCCTCATCGACAACGATGCGAGGAGGACCGGACTATGAACGACGACGACACCACCGCGCGGATGCCAACAGCGCCCGAGCCAGAACCCGACGGCGAGGCTGCACCGTCGCAACAACCCGCGGGCCCGCGCAGGCTGCTGCGCAGCCGCGGCGATCGGGTCCTCGGCGGCGTAGCCGGAGGGCTTGGCAACTACTTCTCGGTTGATCCGGTGATCATCCGGATCGCCTTCGCGATCTCAGCTTTCTTCGGCGGCATCGGCGCGCTCGCCTACATCGCCCTGGTCCTCTTCGTACCGTCCGAGGCGCAGGGTGACGAGTCACCTCAGACGCCACTTGAACGGTCCCGGTGGCTCACTGTCGTCGCCGCGATCGTGCTCGCTGCGATCGCGATCCCCGCCCTGGGCTCGGTGTTTTTTTGGGGCGATGGATGGGGATGGGGCGGTGGCGGCTTCTTCGGTCTGTTCTTGCTGATCGCCGCCGGCGCCGGCATCTACCTGCTCGCGCGCGATCGCGATCGCGATCCGGAGAGGCCAATCGGGCTCGGCCGCACGCTGGCATTCATTGCGATTGCGGTTGCCGCCGCCTTCGGTCTGCTCGCGGTCGCAACGGCAAGTGCCCTCGCCGCTGCGACCGGCAGCGGGGAAGTGATTGCCGCGATCGTGATCGGGATCGGTGCGCTGCTGGCGCTCGCGGCGATTCGCGGCGGCGCGCGCTGGCTGATCGCTCCCGCGCTTGCCCTGGCGATTCCGCTGGGGCTCGTCTCTGCTGCCGATATCTCCTTCGCCGGCGGGGTCGGAGACCGCAGCTATCGGCCGGCGAGCCAGGCTGCGGTCGCTGATCGCTACGAGCTCGGAGTCGGGCGTCTGATTGTCGACCTGCGCGACTTCGACTGGAGCGAGAGCGCCCGGATCCCGCTCGAGGTTGATCTCGGGCTCGGCGAGGCGACCGTGGTCATACCTGATGACGTTTGCGTTGCCCCCTCGATCGACGTGCGCGGCGGGGAGATCGTCACCGGGGCGGGCGTGTCGGATGGCGTCGACGTCAGCGTCGTGCGCGAGGCCGGCCCGACCACCACTCCGGCGCTGATTCTCGACGGCGACCTCGAGTTCGGCACCTTCAGGGTCCTCAACGAGTACAGCTACGAATCCGAGCGTGGGCCGTTTGACCGCGACGATCGAGACGCGGGTCAGCGCCGGGCCGATGTCTGCTGAGCAGCCACCGGCGATCGCCGACGACCGTCGCTCGCTCGATCCGGTGTCGCTGGTCGCCGGGGTCGGACTGATCGCGCTCGGGGTCCTCTTGCTCTTGGACCAGGAGGGTGCGCTGGAGCTCAGTGCCGGCTGGCTTGGCGCGATCGTCTGCGCGATCGGCGGGCTCTCGCTCCTGATCAGCGGCTTGCGCGACGAGGCTCGCGCTCCTGCCAAGCGATCGTATGCAGGCGGTGATCAAGGCGGCGCCTAACCAGCACCCAGCTCTGCGTCGCGATCGCGACGCCGGGCTGCTCGGCGGGGTGTGCGCCGGGCTCGCCGAGCGCCTCGGCGTCGACCCGATCCTGCCCCGGATCGGTTTTGCCGTGGCGGCTCTGGCGACGGCCGGCTTCGCGGTGATCGTCTATCTGGCCTGCTGGCTGCTGATCGGGCCAAGCGATTCGCAGAGCTCGGCGACTCACACCACCGCGCGGGGCTCGGGGCGCCGCCGCCGCGGCTGGAGAATCGGCGCCGGGGCCGGCCTGCTGTTGCTGGCGGCGCTGCTCGCCTTTCGCGAGCTCGGCATCTGGTGGAGCGACGCGATCGTCTGGCCGGCGGTGCTGGCAACGTCGGGAGCAGCGCTGTTGTGGGGCCTTTCGAGCGCACCCGCGACGACCAGCGTTGCGCCCGGCCCGGCCGAGTGGCCGGCCGGGCCGGGATCGATCCCTTCTCCAAGTGACCCGCCAGGCGCGCGTCGAAGCCCCGCCAATCTCTACAGGGGCGGCTTTGGAGTTGCCCTTGTCGTTGGCGCGATGCTGCTCTTTCTCTCCGCCAACGACGCGCTCGGCGCTACCCGCGACACCGTTCTCGCCGCGCTCGCGGCGATCACAGCGCTGGCCTTGATCCTCGCGCCCTTCCTTTGGCGCCTGGGTCGCAACCTTGCCTCCGAGCGCGCTGAGCGGATCCGCTCTCAGGAACGGGCAGAAGTCGCCGCCCACGTACACGACTCGGTTCTGCAAACGCTCACCTTGATGCAAAAGCGTGCCGACGACCCACGCGAGGTGGCAGCGCTTGCCCGCCGCCAGGAGCGCGAGCTTCGTAGCTGGCTTCTCGATCGTGAGGGCGGGCGCAGCTCGAACAGCCTCGCCACCGCGCTCGAGGCAGCGGCCGCAGAGATCGAGGATGCCCACTCGGTCGCGATCGACCCCGTCATCGTCGGCGACGCCGCGCTAGACCAGCGCGGCGAAGCCCTCGTGGCCGCAGCCCGGGAGGCGCTCGCCAACGCCGCCAAGTTCGGCGCCGGCAGTGGCCCGGTCTCCCTCTATGCCGAGCTCGCCCCGGCGCGAGCGGAGGTCTTCGTTCGCGATCGTGGCCCAGGATTCGACCTCGAGGCGGTGCCCGGGGACCGCCGCGGCGTCAGAGAGTCGATCATCGGCAGGATGCAGCGCCACGGCGGACAGGCAACGATCCGCCCCGCACCGGGAGCGGGGACCGAGGTCGAACTCGCGATCGAGCTCGGGGGAGAGCACCGATGAGCACGCAGCCAACGGTGGTCATCGTCGATGACCACGCGATCTTTCGCAGCGGCGTACGCAGCGAGCTCGAGGGCTTGGTCGATGTGCGCGGCGATGCCGGCTCGGTCGAGGAAGCCATACGCCTGATCGCCGACGAGCGTCCGGACGTCGTCCTGATCGACGTCCATATGCCCGGCGGAGGCGGCATCGAGGTGATCCGGCAGGTGACCGAGCACAGCCCGGCACAGCGTTTTCTCGCTCTCTCCGTCTCAGACGCGCCCGAGGACGTGATCGCCGTAATCCGGGCCGGCGCCCGCGGCTATGTGACGAAGACGATCGAGGGGCCGGACTTGGCCGACGCGGTGCGCCGGATCCGCGACGGTGACGCCGTCTTCTCGCCCCGTCTCGCAGGCTTCGTCCTCGACGCCTTCGCCGGCCAGCTGACCGAGGCAGAGGTCGACCCCGAGCTCGATCAGCTGACGGCGCGCGAGCGCGAGGTCCTGCGCTTGATCGCGCGCGGGTACCTGTACAAGGAGGCAGCGCTCGAGCTTTCGATCTCGGTGAAGACGATTGAAGCCCATGTCAGCGCCGTCCTGCGCAAGCTGCAGCTCTCGAACCGCCACGAGCTCAGCCGCTGGGCTGTGGAGCGCCGGCTGATCGACTGAGCGGTCAGACCCGTCTAGATCCTCAAAGGGGTCATGCCCCGCTCGAGCCGCGCCTGCCTGATCGACCGAGGGGTCAAGCCCCCCGTTCAGATCCTCAGAGGGGTCAGACCCCGCTCGAGGGCGAGCTCAAGCAAGCGCGCGCAAAGTTGCTCGAAGCTGAGGCCCGCTGCCTCAGCGGACATCGGCAGCAGCGAGGTGTCGGTGAGGCCGGGAATTGCGTTGGCTTCGAGGACCTGCGGTCCGTCCTCGCCAAGAATGAGATCGACGCGAGCAAAGCCCTCGAGCCCGAGCGCATCCCAGGTGCGCATCGCCGCGTCGAGGACGGCTCCTTCGTCCGCGCCGAGATCGGCCGGACACTCGTACTCGGTACGGCCGATCTCATAGCGGGCCTCGTAGTTGAAGCGATCCTCCTCTTGCGGTCGCACTTCGACCGCGGGCAGGGCGATGCCGTTGATCATCGAGACGGCGAGCTCACGGCCGTCGACGTGGCGTTCGAGCAGGACGCGGTCGTCGTAGGAGAACGCGGCGACCAGCGCCTCCGCGATCTCCGCGTGTCCAGCGGCGAAGCGAACGCCGAGCGAGGAGCCCCCGCGAGCCGGCTTGATCACCAGCGGAAAACCGAGGCTGGCCTCGATCTCGCCCATCGTCTCGGCCGCGCCCAGCTCGCGAAAGGCTGTGGTGCTGAATGCAAACGAGTCCGGAGTCGGCACCTGCGCCTCGCGCAGAGCGTGCTTGGCCAGGACCTTGTCGATCGAGCGCATGCAAGCCGCTGCGCCCGGGCCGGTGTAGGGGATCGCGAGGATCTCCAAGAGCTCCTGCACGGTGCCGTCCTCGCCGCCGGCGCCGTGCAGGGCGATGAACGCGACTTCAGGGCGCTCGCGTCGCAGCGTGTCGACCAGGTTGGCGCCGGCATCGATGCCAACCACCTCGTGTCCCAGCGAAGCCAGGGCGTCCTCGACGCGAGCCCCGCTTCGCAGCGAGACCTGCCGCTCGAGCCCGCGCCCGCCCTTGAGCACCGCGACCCTCATCGCTTGCGCTCGCGGCGGAAAGCAAGGACGGAGCCCTCGGGCACGCCGGCCGGGCGCTGCCCGGCGCTCGGATCCGGCACTGGACGCTCGCTGGTAATTGCTTCGTAGAGCTCGACCTGCGCCTCGATGACGCTGCCGATTCGCCTGATTCCCTCGGTGATCTCGTCGGGCTTGGAGGCGGAGAAGTTGAGTCTCATCTCGGCGCCACCGCGACCATCGGCGTAGGCCGCAGTGCCGGGCACGAAGGCAACGTTCTCGCGCAGCGCCCTGGCGAGCAGATCGGTGGTGTCGAGGTAGGCGGGCAGCGTCGCCCAGCAAAAGAGGCCGCCTTCGGGTCGCGACCAGGTCGCCTCGGCCGGGAAGAAGCGTTCGAGCGCTTCGAGCATCGCGTCGCGTCGCTCGCGGTAGATGTTGCCGAGGTCGGCGACGTAGTCACGCCAGCCACCACTGGCGAAGTATTCGTGCACGAAGTACTGGCTCAGGGTTGAGGTGCAGAGATCTGAAGCCTGCTTTCCAAGCACGATCTTCTCCATCAGCGGTGGCGGCGCGCAGAGCCAGCCGACGCGAATGCCTGGGGAAAGGATCTTCGAAAGCGTCCCGAGATAGACGACGTAGTCGCCACCTTCGAGCTTGTAGAGCGGCTCTGGCGCCACGCCCTCATAACGCAGCAGTCCGTAGGGGTTGTCCTCGACCACCAAGAGCTCGCGCTCGCGAGCGATCTCGACCAAGCGCCGCCGCCGCTCGGCCGACATCGTCACGCCGGCCGGGTTCTGAAAGCTCGGCACCGTGTAGATGAACTTGGGCCGGCGGTCCTGTGCCGCCAGCTCGTCGAGCAGGAACTCGAGCTCGTCGATCAGCATGCCTTCGGCGTCGACGCCGACCTGGCGCGTGTCGGCTTCATAGGAGCAGAACACCGGCACCGCGCCGGGATACGTCGGCGCCTCGGCGATGACGACGTCCCCCGGGTCGATCAGGACCTTGGCGATCAGGTCGATCGCCTGCTGGCCACCGCTGGTGACGATGATGTCGCCGGGGTCGGGGTCCATGCCCTCGGCTCGCATCACCTCGCGGATGCAGTCGCGGGTTTCGGCGAAGCCCTCGGTTGGCCCGTACTGAAGCGCCTGGGCCGAGCTCTCCTGTGCGATCCGGGTCATTTGTGCAGCGAAGCTCTGCGGCGGGAAGGTCGAGGTGTCGGGCAGGCCACCGGCGAGCGAGATCACCTCGGGGCGGGCGGTGATCTCCATCAGATCGCGCATCGCGCTCGAGCGCATGACCCGGGTGCGGGCGGCAAAGAGGCCCGCGTAACGCTCGAGATCGCGGGCGGTGGTGTGCGCGCGCCGATGCGGCGCGACGCTGGGTTTCGCAGATGCCGGTAGGTCGTTCGGCTCGGCCATGGCGCAAGTCTGGCGCATCAGGGAGCCGGATCCGTGCGATCACGGGCCAGTGGCGCAAGGGCCTGCGTCAGCTGTTGAAGCCGAGGCCGAGGCGGTCGAGCGTCCGCAGCCAGAGCCCACGCCGACCACTGCGGCGGTCGGCTGCCGCGAGCCGGTTGCGCGTGAGCTCGATCGCCGCCCAGCGAAGCGGCTCCGGGGGAAAGGGAAACGGCTGCGTCCGCATCGATTGCAGCCGAGTCGCCTCGCTGTCGATCTCGTCGAGCATGTCGAGCGCGACCCCTGCGCCGAACCGGCTGGCGCCGACGCCGAGCCCGGTGTGGCCGACCGTGTAGGCGACGCGCCCATCCATCGCCGTTCCCTGGAAGGCGAAGAAGCGCGAGCAGGTATCGATCGCACCTCCCCAGCGGTGGCTGAAGCGCACCCCGTCGAGCTGGGGAAAGGCAGTGAAGAAGTGCGAGGCGAGCATGGCGAAGCTCTCCTCGCGCTGAGCAAGCTCATCGCCCGCGCTGCCGCCGTAGCGATAGATCGCGTCGTAGCCGCCCCAGAGGATGCGCGCGTCGGCAGTCAGGCGGTAATAGTGAAAACGGTTGGCGAGGTCGCCGATCCCCTGGCGGTTGCGCCAGCCGATCGAGTCGAGCTGCGACTGCGAGAGCGGCTCGGTGACAAGGACGTAGTCCCAGACGGCGACGACGCGTCTTCGGATCGCCGCCAGGAGACCGGCCGACGCACTGGTCGCAAGCAGTGCCCTGCGAGCGCGGACGCGACCGCCGTCCGTCATCAGCTCTACCCCGGCGCCGCTCGAGCGCAGCGACAGCACCGGCGTGTGCTCGTGGACTCGCGCGCCGAGCCGCAGCGCCGTTTCGGCGAGCCCAGCCGCGAGCTTGACCGGGTCGAGCACGCCGCCGCCACTTTGTTGCCATACCCCTCCCAGCAACAGGGGCGAATGGAGCTCGGCCTGCGCCTGTTCGCGATCGAGCACCTGGGCCCGGTGGCCGTAGGCCTCGAGCTGGCGCGCGTACTCGGCAAGGCCCGCCAGCTCGTGGTCCTCGACTGCGACGTCGAACACTCCGGTTGGCTCGAAGTCGCACTCGATCCCGTAACGGCCGATCGCCTCGGCGATCGCGTCGAAGTTCTCCAGCCCGAGCCGTTCCAGCTGCGCCATCTCGTCGGCGAACCGCGCCAGTCCGTTGTCGAGCCCGTGCGTCAGCGTGGACATGATGAAGCCACCGTTTCGGCCACTGGCGGCACCAGCGACGCGGTCGGCGTCGAGCAACCACAACGCTTCGCCCGGGCTCGCGTTCGAGCGCCTGAACCGCGGCCCAGAGGCCGCTGAGCCCACCGCCGACGATTGCCAGATCGCATTCGATCTCGCCTTCGAGCGCCCCGGCGTTCGCGATCGCGGGGCCACGATCAAGCCAGTAGGGAACCGTCGAGGCCTCCGCGTAGGAGGCTCGCTCGCGTTCGCTCGGCGCAGCGCGTCCCCATGGCCCATGGCCGTCGGGTCGCTGCGAAGGTCTCATCGCCATCGCTTGGCAGTTTCCCTGCTCGGCCACCGCTGCTGCCAGCCGGGAGTGTTGACCGCGGCCGATGGGTAGCCTGCTGCGCCGATGGATCTGTGGTTGGCAGCCTTTCAGGGTCTGGGCCTGGCCCTCGCGGCAGGTTGTCTTGCCGGGGCACCAGGGCGCCGTGACACCGTCGGCACCTTGCTCATGATCGCCGCCGTCGGCGCCGGCGCCGCCCTCTTCGGGCTCTCGCTCGCGCAAGAGGATCACCCGGCCTACCCGGGATGGCCCCTCGGAGCTCTGTTCGCGGCGTTCGCCTTCATCGTCGTTCGCGACGTCGCCGAGTCCGCATCGCGACGCAGCGACGGTGATTCGCTCACGTCGGTGCTGATCGCGGCCGCAGCGCTCGCGCTCGCCGGCCTTTCGCTTGTGGTCTCGCCAGTGGCGATCGTCGCCCTCGTCGGCTTGGCCTGGATCTGGCTCGGTCGCCGGCGCAAAGCATCACGTAAGTACGAGGGCCTCAGGACCTTGCGTTGAGCCGCAAGCTTGTCCTCTGCGTCGTCGACTCGCTGCGCACCGACATGCTCGCCGCCGCGGCCGAGGATGGTGTCGCACCGACGTTCGCGCAGCTGCTCGAACGTGGCTCGCTGATCGGCGATTGCGTCTGCTCGTTCCCCTCGGTGACACCGGTCTGCTGCTCGGAGATCGTCACCGGGGTCGGGCCCGATCGCCACTGGATCAGCGCGATGAACTGGTATCACCGAACCGAGCAGCGCTACGTCGAGTACGGCAGCTCGTTCGAGGCGACCCGCGCCTTCGGGCTTTTTCGCTCGCTCTACGACACGGTCTACAACATGAACATGGCCCACCTCTCGCCCGAGGTCGAGACCGTGTTCGAGAGCCTCGGCGATGCCGGCCTGCGCACCGCGTGCACCCCGTTTCTGATCTATCGCGGGCGGACACGACATGAGCTCGGCCTCGAGGGCCTGTTGCGCCGCGTCGCCGTCGCCGCCAACTTCCGCCACGCGACCTGGGGGCCGGATGAGCTCTTCTACGGCGAGCTCTACTCGAGCCGCCGCGTTCCCTGCAAGCCCACCCTGGCCCGCCCCGGTACTCGCGACGATTACTCGGCTTGCGTTGCGCACGAGCTCGTCGAGCACGACCTCTACGACTTCCTCTTGTTCTCGCTCCCCGACAACGACTACCACTCCCACAAGCACGGCCCGGACGCACAGCCTGAATCGATCGCCCGCGCCGACGACGCGCTCGCCGAGCTTGTCGGCGCCGCCGGCGGCCTCGATCGATTCCTCGACGACCACGCCGTGATCGTGGTCGCCGACCACGCCCAGACCTGGGTCGACCACGAGCTCTCCCTCGACCGGGTGCTGGGGTCGGAGTGGCGCGTACTTCAGCCCAATGACGAGCGTCCCGAGAATGCCGAGCTGGCGGTAGCTCCGACCTCGCGCGCAGCCGGCGTCTACGTGCTGCTCGAGGGCCGCAAGGGACGGCGCGCGCACGCCGCGATTCGCGACCCGCCTCAACCGTCTCGACGGCGTCGATCTGATCGCCTGGCTCGCAGCCGCTGATGGCAGCGCCGTCGACCGGGCGGGCGCCGGCCCGCCGGCCGATGCGAGCGAGGCTGTCGTCGAACGAGCCGGCAGCGAGCTGCGATTTCGTCCCGGCTCTCAGCTGCGCGATCGCCGCGGCGTCGGCTGGGACGTCAGCGGTGAACTTGCGACACTCGACGCGTCGAGCGACGACGGGCGCTTTGACTCTGAGAGTTACCCGGATGCGCTCTCGCGCCTGTGGAGTGCGCTGATGGCGCCACACGGGGCCGACATCCTCGTCTCGGCCACCCTCGGCTACGAGTTCGTCGACTGGGGTGGCATCAGCCACTGCCCAGGTGGCAGCCACGGCTCGCTTCATGCCAGCGATTCGCTCGGTCCGCTGTTGCTGTGCGGGTTCGAGCCTGGGATCGAGACCAGGCACGAGCAATGGGCTCTGCGCGATATCGCCGAGCTCGTGCTTGGCCACTTCGGTCTCGGCAGCGAGCAATGGACGGCCGGCCAAAGCTGACGACGGCACTGGCGCTGGCGCTCGCTGTGGCGCTGGCGACGCCCGCCGAGGGCTCACAGACCTCCTCGCCGACGGCCGGCTCGACCGAGGCTGAGCTCGTCGCCCCCGACTTCTTGCCCGCGACCCCTGAGGGCTATGAGATCGGAGCCCGCAAGGCGATTGCCGTCGCCGACCGCGACGCCAACGTCGCCGCCAAGTCTGCGATCTACGGCACGCTGACGAGCGCGGTACAAACCGATGACAACACGGTCTGGCAGGTCGGCTACAAGGCCGGCGATCGCGAGGTTGTCCAGGTCAAGGTCGACGGCATCACAGGCGCGGTGCGCGAGTCGTGGACTGGGTACCAGGTTGCTTGGCCGATGGCACGCGGCTACGAGGGTCAGTTCGGCCATGTCCTCAACGCGCCCTACGTCTGGATTCCGCTGGCCGTGATCTTCCTCATCGGCCTGGTCGATTGGCGGCGCCCGTTTCGAGTCGTCCACCTCGACCTGCTGGTGCTGCTTGGCTTCGGCGTCTCACAGCTCTATTTCAACAACGGCGAGATCGGCGTCTCCGTTCCACTCGCCTATCCACCCCTCGTCTACTTGCTAGCCCGCATGCTCTGGATCGGCTTTCGCGGCGCACTCGGATTGCGACCGAGCTTGCCGACGATCTGGCTGGTGATCGCCGCGGTCGCCTTGATCGCCTTTCGGGTGACGATCAATGTCGCCGACTCAGGCGTAATCGACGTCGGCTACGCGGGCACGATCGGTGCCGACAAGCTGGTCGCCGGCGAGCCGATCTACGGCGAGGGACAGTTTCCCGACGACAACCGCTTCGGTGACACCTACGGCCCGCTCAACTACTACGCCTACGTCCCCTTCGAGCTCGCCTTGCCGTGGAGCGGCGAATGGGACGAGCTGGCGGCCTCGCACGCCGCCGCGATCGGCTTCGATCTCGCCACCGTTGCGGGGCTGGTCGTCTGCTGTGCGCGGCTGCGACGCGGGCGAGAAGGCCGCCGTCTGGGTGCGATCGCCGCCTTCGCCTGGCTCGCCTTCCCCTACACCGCGTTCAGCTTGCAATCGAACTCCAATGACGCCTTGATCGCCGCGCTCGTGGTCTGGTCGTTGGCCCTGTTCGCCCGCCCCCTGGCTCGCGGCGCTCTGCTCGCGCTCGCGGTGACGGCGAAGTTCGCGCCGCTGGTGCTGGCCCCCTTGTTCGCCGCCGGCGATCGCGGCCTGCTCGACCGCTGGAGCGCCGCCAGCGAGGTGAGCTCACGCTGGCGATCGCTGCGCCCGGTGCTCAGCTTCAGCGCCGCCTTCGCCGCCGTCGCCGCCCTGATGCTGGTTCATCCCGCGGTCGAGCCGGGACTTGCGACGTTCTTCGATCGCACCGTCGTCAGCCAGATCGATCGCAGTTCGCCGTTCAGCCTCTGGGGACAGGTCGGCGGGATCGAGTGGCTGCAGAGATCAGTCCTCGTCGCCTCTGCTGTGCTCGCCGTCGTCGTGGCGTTCGTACCGCGACGGCGCTCGTTGGCCCAGGTGGCGGCGCTCGCCGCTGCGGTGGTCATCTGCCTTCAGCTCTCGGTCGACCACTGGTTCTATCTCTACATTCCCTGGTTCTTCGCGCCGCTGGTCATCGCCCTGGTTGCGATCGACCAATCGGACAAGCCGGTGCCGGCCGATCTCGACCACTAGCGCTTGCGCAAAGTGACCGCCGTGTGCAACAGTCGTCGTCCAAGACGCCTCTAGGGGGATGAGGCGCTGATCTCCGGCCAAAGGAACCACTTTGCTCAAGCGCATCTCGGTCGCTCTGCTGATCTGTCTCGTCACCCTCGCCGGATTCGCTGTCGCGGCGAAGCCGAAGCCCAAGCTCTCGGTCAAGTCGGTGTCGTCCCCACCCACAACGGCGAAGGCCGGCGACAGCTTCGAGGTCACAGGCAAGGTCGTCAACAGGGGCGGGCGTCGCGGCAAGGGCCGGCTCGAGGTCAGCCTGCGCGAGTCGAAGAACGCACCGGTCGCTGCCGAGCTGTTCTCGAAGAAGATCAAGGTCAAGGCGAAGGCGAAGAAGTCGTTCTCCGGTACCGCCACGGTGCCATCGGGCGCCGGCGCGCCCGATTCCTCCTACGCCGAGTACCTGGCGCCCGGTACCTACAAGGTCGTCGCGTGCATCAAGCGCAAGGGCAAGGAGAAGTGCCGGGCCTCGAAGGGCAGCGTGACGATTGCGGCGCAGGGCTCCTCGAGCGGCGGCGGCGGATCCGGGGCGGCGGCTCGACGCCGACTCCGGCGACCCCCAACTTCACCGCCGGCTCGCGCAGCACGGGCGACTCGCTGTTTCCCCAGATCGGTAACGGCGGCTACGACGCACGCAACTACGACATCGAGCTCGACTATGACCCGGTGACGAACGAGTTCCAAGACGGCACCTCGACAACGATGACCGCGGTCGCGACGCAGGATCTGTCGGAGTTCAGCCTCGACTTCCAGCAGCTGCCCGTTTCCGCGGTGCTCGTCAACGACCAAGCTGCGACCTTCACCCAGGAGGAGGCCCAGCCACCGCTGGTCAGCTCCGTCGGCGAGCCGAATCCGACTCAGCCGTCGAAGCTGACGGTGACGCCCGCCGCCGGGATCGTCAACGGCGCGACCTTCACCACCGAGGTGCGCTACTCGGGTGAGCCCGAGGTCTGGACCGATGTCGACAGCGCCCTCGAGGGATGGGTCCCCGCGTGCTTCGATCCCCCGCCCACAGGCGGGGGCGTGCTGTGCGACGGCAACTACGTGGTCGGCGAACCGCTCGGCTCCCAGGCGTGGTTTCCATCCAACAACGTTCCCGATGACAAGGCGAGCTTCGATACCTCGATCACCGTGCCGATCACGCAGTCCGCGGTCGGGGTCGGCGAGCTGGTCGGAGGCGCCGCCGTGGCCAATGGCGACGGCACGCACACCTGGAATTGGACTGAGGACGACCCGATCCCGACCTACCTGGCGACCGCCAGCAACGGCACCGCCTCGTTCACGCAGGACTCGGTCGCGCTCGCCGCCGGCAATCTCCCGATCTTCAACTTCGTCGATTCGACGAACCCGGCAACTGTGCCGACCACCGAGGCAAACCTGCGCCGCGGGCGAGGACAGCTCCAGTTCCTAGAGCGGTCCTATGGCGCCTACCCCTTCGACTCCAGCGGCGCGTGGGCGGATCGCTCCTCGAACATCGGCTATGCGCTCGAGGTTGCGACCAAGTCGCATTACCCGGGCAACAACACCGGTGCCAGCGTCAACGTCAGCACCGAGCTGCACGAGCTCTCACACCAATGGTTCGGCAACTCGGCGACGAACGAAGACTGGGCCGACCTCTGGTTCAACGAGGGCTGGGCACAGTGGTCGACCTGGTATTGGGCGTTCGAGGACAACGGCTCGACCGTGAGCCCGGCGCAGCAGTTCACCAACAACTACAACAACCCGAACTGCGACACCGATGGCCCGCCTCCTCCTCCCGCGGCGCAGTGTTGGGCGACGCCGCCGGCGACCCTGCTTGGCGACCCCGCTCTCATGTTCTTCCCCGACTTCCCCACCTACGTCCGGGGAGCGATGACGCTCGAGGGCTACCGCCAGATCATCGGCGCGGATGAGTTCCTTGCCTTCGCCAAGGGACTGCAGGCCGAGTTCGCCTACGACAACATCACCACGCAGGAGTTCATCGCCTACGCCCTGACGTTCTCTGGCTTCACGGGAGCAGACCTCGCACTGCTCGAGGACTACTTCGACCAGTGGCTCTATGGCACCGTCCAACCGACGATCCTGCCCGACGACTTCAGCTAACCAGCCGAAGTCAGTCGGGACAGGGCTCGAGTATCTGCTCGATCGAACTTGCCAGCCCATCGGAGCCGAGCTCGATCGCGACCGCGTTGACCCAGAGGTCGGTGTCGGCGGTCGTGAAGCGAACGGCCATCTGCGTGCGAAAGCCCTCCAGCGCCTGCTCCCAGCGGACGCCGAGAACGCTGTCACGAGATCCCGTCATGCCGACGTCTGAGATGAACGCGGTGCCCTTGGGCAGCACCCGCGCGTCCGCTGTCGGGACGTGGGTATGGGTGCCGACGACGGCGCCGACGCGGCCGTCGAGATGCCAGCCCATCGCCACCTTCTCGGAGGTGACCTCGGCGTGAAAGTCGACGAAGATCGCGTCGGCGCGGCCCTCGAGGCGGTCGAGCAGGATCTCCGACTCGGCAAACGGCGAGCGCGCCGCGCGCAGCTGGACCTGGCCGATCAGGTTGATCACCGCGACGCGCATTCCCGCGGCCTCGACGATCGCGTGGCCCTGACCGGGGTTGCCGGTCATGAAGTTCGACGGCCGCACGATGCGCTCGGCCGCGTCGAGGTAATCGAGCGCGTCGCGATGTCGAAAGGCGTGGTTGCCGAGCGTGATCACGTCGGCACCCATCGAGAACAGGTCCTTCGCGGTGCTTCGCGTGATCCCGAGGCCGCCGGCGGAGTTCTCGCCATTGACGATGATGAGGTCGGGCTCGTGGCGCTCACGCAGCCCCGGCATCGCCCGCGCAAGCCCGACCCGCCCGGGCTTGCCGACGACATCACCGATGAACAGCACCTTCATCGGTGCGGAGCCTAGTCCTCGCTTCTCTGGTGCCGCGTCCAGTGGTGCAGGCGCCAGAACGGGGCCTGCATTGGTGGACGGGGCACTAGGGTTCGCGCGGTGAGCGACGCAGCGCCCCAGGCCTCCCGTGTGATCGAGGCGCGCGATGTCGGCAAGAGCTTCGGCGATCGGGCTGCGCTTCGCAGCGTTACGTTCGACGCGACGGCCGGGGAGCTACTTGCGGTGATCGGCCCCAACGGCGCCGGAAAGACGACCTTGCTTTCGATCCTTGCCGGGATCCAGCAAGCCGACACGGGGACGCTCGAGGTCGCCGGCGAGGTCGGCTGGGTGCCCCAGCAAGCCGCGCTCTATCGCCGTCTCACGGTTGCCGAGAACCTGCGCCTGTTCGCCCACCTCGAGCAGGTCGGCGACGTCGGTGGCGCGGTTGAACGCATGCTCGAGCAGACGGCGTTATCCGAACGCCGTGACGATCAGGTGGCCACGCTGTCGGGTGGAAACCAACAGCGCGTCAATATCGCCATCGGCCTACTCACCGCGCCGACCGTGCTGCTCTTGGACGAGCCCTCGACCGGGCTCGACCCGCGCCAGCGCGAGCGCCTGTGGGAGTTCGTGCTCGGCCTCGCCGGGGCCGGCACGACCGTGATCTACACCACCCACAACCTGCTCGAGGCCGAGCGCTACAGCAACCGAGTGCTCGTGCTGGCCGACGGCGAGCGGCTCTTCGACGGCAGCGCCGCCGAGCTTCACGCGACCGTCTCGGACTCCGCTACGCGCGATTTCGAGCGGGCCTTCGTCAGCTTCCTGAGGGAGCGCGGGCATTGATGAGGGAGCGCGGGCACTGATGCGCTGGCTCTTGCTCAAGGACCTGCAGATATTGCGTCGCTCGCCGCTGATCGTCGCCTTGCTGGTGGTCTACCCGGTCGCGCTCGGGGTCCTTATCGGCTTCGCGCTCTCGGGCGACGACTCGCGTCCTCGCGTCGCCTTCCTCAACGAGATCCCCGACGACGAGGAGTTCCAGATCGGTGGCGACGAGGAGGGGATCGACCGTGGGCTTGCCCGCGATCAGCTCTGCGAGCGCGTCCAGTGCGTCGATGTTGAGTCGCGGGCAGAGGCCGAGCAGAAGGTCGAGGACGGCGACGTGCTCGCCGCGCTGATCTTGCCCGAGGACCTGCTCGACCAGATCGAGTCGCTGGCGAGCCTCAACCCCCAGGAGCCACAAGTCGAGGTCCTCGTCAACGAGGACGACCCGGTTAAGGCGAGCCTCGTCGACGATCGCATCCAGGCGCTGATCACAGAGGCCAACCTGATCCTCTCCCAGCGCATCTCCGACGAAGCAGCCACCTATCTCGACCTGCTGATCGAGGGCGGGCAGTTCGATCTACCGCTGGTCGGCGACTTCGACGTCCTCGGCCTCGCTGCCTCGGCAGCGATTCTGAACTCCGTCAGCGACCAGCTTCCGCCCGGTAGCGACAGCCGAGCAGCACTCGAGCAGGTGATCCGCTTTGCCGAGCTTGCTGAGGAGAACCTGGACTTCGCGCTCCCCCTGCTCGGAGCTGTGGCCGAGCCGATCTCGGTCGACAAGACGGTGGTCTCGGGCGACAGCTCGGCGCTCGACACCTTCGCGATCGCGGTCGCCGCGACGGTGACGCTGATGTTCGTCACCGTCCTGCTCGTTGCCGGCGCACTCGCGCTCGAGCGCGAGGAGAACGCGTTCGCCCGGATCACTCGCGGCGCCGTCGGGCCCTCCGGCCTGCTCGCCGAGAAGGTCGCGCTCGGGATCGTCGCTTCGTTCGCCGTCACCTTGCTGCTGCTCGCGGCGCTCACGGTGCTCGTCTCGATCGATTGGGAACGTGCGCCGCTGATCGGGCTCGCGATCCTCGCCGCCGGAGGCGCGTTCGCCGCCTTCGGCGCCGCGATCGGCGGCTCGGCCAGGGAGGTGCGGGCGAGCTCGCTGCTCGCATTCATGGTCTCGCTGCCGATCGCCTTTCTCTCGCTGGTGCCTTCGGGAACGGTCAGCGGCGGCGTCTACCAGGCGATCGAGATCGCCCGCGCTTTGTTTCCCTTCGACCCTGCGCTCGACGCGATGCAGGGGGCGCTCGACTCCGCCGGCCCCGATGTGCTCGTGCCGCTGCTTCACTGCGCCGCGATCGTCGTCGTCTATGGCGCGCTCGCGCGGCTTGCGCTGCGACGTTTCGCATGAGCCCAGACGTGGCATAGGCTGGATAAGCGCCCGGAGGCGGGCGCGAACAGTTCCAAACAACGTCAGGAGGAGCGATGTCGGACAATGTCGAAGCCGCGAAGGCGGCCTATCAGGCGTTCAGCAGCGGTGACATGGAAACGCTCAAAGGCCAGTTTGCCGATGACGCGGACTGGGTCACGTCAGACGAGCTGCCGCTCGGAGGAACGACCACCGGACGCGACGAGATCCTGGCCAACTTCGGTCAGATCCCCAACTACTGGTCGGACTTCGCGGTTGAGCCCGAGGAGTTCATCGACGCCGGCGATTGGGTGGTCGTTCGAGGGACACAAAGAGCATCGGCCGATGGCGGGAGCTTCGAAGCTCCGTTCGCTCACCTGATGCGCTTCAGCGACGGCAAGGTCGTCCACGGTGAGTTCTACGGCGACAGCGCCAAGGCAAAGGCGGCGCTGGGCTGAGCGACCACGAGGCGAAGCCTGAAGATCTACCCCCGCTCGAGCTGCGAAAGCTGCGCGACCTCGACGTCGCGCGCCCGCAGGACGACGAACGCGCTGCCTACGTTTCGTCGGCTTCGGCCGTAGCTCGGCGGGGCGACTTCATCTATGTGATCGGCGACGACGAGCTCGACCTCGCCGTGTTCACGGTGTCAACGCCCGAGCCGGGTGAGCTGCGCCGGGCGCTGGCGGGTGAGCTGTCAGAGGACGCCGACGAGCGCAGCCGCGACAAGCCCGACATCGAGGCGCTGACGGCGCTGCCGCCGTTTGAAGGTGAGGCCTACGGAGGCCTGCTCGGGCTTGGCTCGGGCTCTAACGAGAAGCGAGACCGCGGCTTCTTTTGGGCGCTCGCAGCCGATGGCTCGCTCCGGGACGAGCCCCGCGAGATCGATCTCGCGCCGATCTACACGCTGCTGCGCGAGCAGATCGACGAGCTCAACATCGAGGGCGCTGCGATCCTCGGCGACGCCTTCTGGCTGTTTCAGCGCGGCAACGGCGCCGACGGCAAGAACCTCGTCGTTGAGCTCGCGCTCGACGATGTCATGGGTTCGCTGTCGGGAGATCTGGCGATCGACCCGGGCGAGCTGCGCGCGATTCGCAGCTACGAGCTCGGCGATCTCGACGGCACCGCCCTGTGCTTCAGCGACGCGACCGCGCTTGACGACGACACGATCGTCTTCACCGCCTCGGCCGAGGTCGCCGACGGGCCCGACGAAGGCACGATCCGCGGATCGGTCGTCGGCGCGATCGAGATCTCGGGCGAGGTTCGCCGATTGCGCACGATCGACCGTCGGTGGAAGGTCGAGGGTGTACACGCGACGATCGACTCTGGCGTCGTCGACTTCGTCTTCGTCTGCGATCAGGATGCCGACGAGGCGTCGCCGCTGCTGAGCGCGACGATGCCGCTCGCCGCGGGACTCGAGGACTAAGCCCGATGCCAACGATGCAAGGCGTCGCGCGGGCTCGCTGCGTCGCGCCCGTAGAATCTCGCAGGTGAGTTTTCCTGCCACGCGCATGCGGCGCCTGCGCCGCACCAGCGCGCTTCGCGACCTCGTCGGCGAGACCGAGCTCTCGGCCCGGCGCCTGATCCAGCCGCTGTTCGTGGTCTCGGGCGAGAGCGTTCGCGAGCCCGTGCAGTCGATGCCGGGTGTCGAGCGCTTCTCGATCAACGAGCTCGTCGCCGAGGCCGCCGAGCTGCTGGCGCTGGGCGTCGAGGCTGTGATCTTGTTCGGGATCCCGGCGACCAAGGACGAGACCGCCACCGGCGCCTACGACGACGAGGGCGTGGTGCAGCTGGCGGTGCGCGCGCTCAAGGAGGCACACCCTGAGCTCACCGTGATCACCGACGTCTGCCTGTGCGAGTACACCGACCACGGCCACTGCGGCTTCGTCCGCGACGGCGAGGTCGACAACGACATCACGCTCGAGCTGCTGGCGAAGACGGCGATCTCCCACGCCGAGGCCGGCGCCGACGTCGTCGCTCCAAGCGACATGATGGACGGGCGCATCGGCATGATCCGCCACCAGCTCGACGAGGAAGGGCACGCCGAGATCCCGATCATCGCCTACTCGGCCAAGTACGCGTCGGCCTTCTACGGCCCCTTTCGCGAAGCCGCCGACTCGACGCCCGAGTTCGGCGACCGCCGCGGCTATCAGATGGACCCGGCCAACGTGCGCGAGGCACTGCGCGAGGTCCGCCTCGACGTCGAGGAGGGTGCCGACATGGTCATGGTCAAGCCGGCGCTTCCCTACCTCGACGTGATCCGCGCGATTCGCGACGACGTCGACCTGCCGATTGCCGCCTACCAGGTCTCGGGCGAGTACTCGATGCTCAAGGCCGCGGCACAGAACGGGTGGATCGACGAGCGCACGGCGGCGCTGGAAGCGCTGACGGCGATCCGCCGCGCCGGCGCCGACGTGATCTTCACCTACTACGCCAAAGAGGTCGCCTTGTGGCTTCGGTGAAGATGGCGCAGCCAAAGCTGCGCTCGCGCAAGGACGGTGCCGCGATTGCGCTCGACGACACCGACAAACGGCTGATGAACCTGCTGCAGTCGAGCTTCCCACTCGATCCCGAGCCCTATCGCTTGCTCTCCACGCAGGCGGAGCTCGACATCGATGAGCTCATGAGCCGAACCGAGCGTCTCGTCCGCGAGCGGATCATCCGCGAGATCACGCCGATCTTCGACACGAGGGCACTCGGTTACGAGTCGATGCTGGTCGCCGCGAAGGTCGACGCCGAGCACCCACATCGCGCGGCGAAGATCATCAACTCCCACCCCGGCGTTTCACACAACTACCTGCGCACGCACGAATTCAACCTCTGGTTCACGATCGCCACCCCACCCGACTCTGAGCTCGGTTTGCAGGGAACACTGGAAGTGCTGCAACGGCTAACGGGCGCCGAGTCGATCCGCCAGCTGCCGACCTTGAAGCTGTTCAAGATCAACATGAACCTGGAGATGGAAAAGGGCACAGAGGCCCTTGCTGAGACCGCCGAGGTGGCGACGCCGCGCGAGCTCGAGGCCCAGCCCTACGACGACACCGACATCGCCGTGATCAGGGCGCTGCAAGGCCCGATGGAGGTTGCCAATCGTCCCTACGACGACGCCGCGGCCGCGGCGGGAATGTCGACCAGCGAGCTGCTTGTCCACCTCGAAGGCATGGTCGAGCGCAAGATCCTGCGTCGCGTCGCGGCGATTCTCTTTCACCGCCGCGCCGGCTTCTCGGCCAACGGCATGGGCGTGTGGAAGGTGCCAGAGGAGAGGATCCTCGACGTCGGCACCCGGATGTCGGCTGTGCGCGGGATCTCGCACTGCTACGAGCGCCCCACCTACGCCGATTGGCCCTACTCGGTGTTCACGATGGCCCACGGCCGCTCGAAGGAAGAGTGCGACGCGATCCTCGACTCGATCGCCGACGAGCACGACCTCCACGGCGAAGACCGCGCCACGCTCTACTCATCGACCGAGTTCAAGAAGATCCGGCTGCGTTACTTCACCGAGGAGTACGCGGATTGGGAGCGAGCGCACGCGGCGCTCTGAGTTCGCGCCTCGACTGGCGCGCAGCATCGAGACTATCCCGACAGGCCGGCTGCCTTCTCAGCTTCCGCGCGATCCAGGAATCCCTGGCTGCGCACCACACGTCCGTCGAGCACGGTGAAGACAACCGCCGTGTCGATCTCCAACTCGACTCCACTCCTGTCGCATGAGGGCATCGGCGTAAGCCGTCACGATGTTGACGTTCTCCTCGACATCGCTTACCCAGTATCCCCGACCCGGGCGCAGCGGCGTTGTCCCCGCGGCTACGATCGTCGCGTGAACAGAGTCCACCGCCGCCACAGTGATCGCCTTCCTCCTCTTAGCGGCTCCGGCTGTTGGTTGTGGAGGCGGCGACGACAGTCCCGATGAGCTTGGACCGGCGCAAGTGCGCGCCAACCTCGAGGCCGGGGGTTACGAGGTCGGGGAGGACATCACCGACGGCGCCAACCTGTCGCTGCCCCCCAAGGGCGAGATCGACGCCGACCTCTACTTCGGCGTCGAGTCCGGACCCGAGCAGGAGCCCGGGCTCACTGCCGGCGTCTACTTTTTCTCCGACGCCGCGGACGCGCAGGCCGTCGCGGCTGCGTTCTCGGATTCTCTGCACGAGATCCGCGATACGCGTCTATACAACCTCGCCGACGACGACGAGGACGTGCTCAACGCCCTCGTCGAGACCGCAGAAGGCGGCTAGTTGCGCCGGGCCTAGAATCGCCCCATCGTCGCGCCCGACACCAGCAGCTCTGAAGCCCTGTACCGGCGTGCCGTCGAGCTGCTGCCCGGCGGTGTCAATTCGCCTGTGCGGGCGATGCGCTCCATCGGCCGCGACCATCCGATCTTCATCGAGCGCGGCGAGGGCTGTGAGCTCGTCGACGTCGACGGCAACCGTTACCTCGACTGGGTCTGTTCCTGGGGCCCGCTGATCCTCGGCCACGGCGACGCGGGCGTGCTCGAGGCGGTGCAGGCCGCGGCGACGCGGGGTACGAGCTTCGGCGCTCCGACCGAAGGCGAGGTCGAGCTCGCCGCTGAGGTCTGTGACCGCTTCGACTCAGTCGAGATGGTGCGGATGGTGAACTCGGGAACCGAGGCGGCGATGAGCGCCGTCCGGCTCGCTCGCGCAGCCACCGGGCGCGAGCAGCTGATCAAGTTCGCGGGCGCCTATCACGGCCACGTCGACGGCCTGCTTGCCGAGGCCGGCTCCGGTCTCGCCACGCAGGGGATTCCGGCGAGCCCAGGGGTGCCGGCGGCGCAGGCCGCAGCCACGACCGTCGTGCCGTGGAACGACATCGACGCAGTGCGCGCCGCGCTTGAAGCGCACGAAGTCGCAGCGATCCTGGCCGAGCCGCTGCCGGCGAACATGGGTCTCGTGCCTGCCCGCGACGGCTTTCTCGGCGAGCTGCGCGAGCTCGCGAGCAAACACGGGGCCCTGTTGGTGTTCGACGAGGTGATCTCGGGCTTTCGCGTGGCCCGCGGCGGCGCCCAAGAGCTTTACGGCGTCGAAGCCGACGTCACCATCATGGGGAAGGTCATCGGTGGCGGGGTTCCGGCGGCCGCCTACGGCGCCTCACGCCAGTTGATGGAGCGAATCGCGCCTGCCGGCGACGTCTATCAGGCTGGAACGCTGTCCGGCAATCCGCTCGCTGTCGCCGCGGGACGAGCGACGCTGGCACGCCTCGATGCCGCCGCCTATCAGCGCCTCGGCGAGCTCAGCGAACGCCTGGCCGCGGGTCTGCGCGAAGCGGCCGCCGATCGCCCGGTCAGCGTCGCCTCCGCGCCGGGCCTGGTCACACCGTTCTTCGCGGCTCAGGCGCCGACCAACTTCGCCGAGGCCTCGGCCTGCGACCTGAATACCTACGGGCGCTTTGCCCGCGCTCTGCTCGACCGCGGCATCTATCCCCCCGCCTCGCAGTTCGAGGCCTGGTTCGTTTCCCTCGCCCACGACGAGGCCGCGATCGATCGCACCTGCGAGATGGCGGCAGAGGCGTTTGCCGCCAGCGATGCCAATGCCTGACCCAGCCGATGCTTTGCTCACCCTCGCGGCCGAATTACGCGCTGAGGATTCGGTCATCAGCCCGCACGTGGTCGATGTCGACACCGCGCCCGTGCTCGGCCTCCTCGCCGCTGCCGGTCCGCGGGCTGAGGCCGATCCTGCCGCCTATGCGCTGGTGGTCGAGTCCGTGCGCGAGGGCTACTTGCTGCATTACGGCAGCGCCCGCGTCGTCGTCGGCGCCGACGACGACCTCGCTCTGCTCGCCGGCGACTACCTCTATGCCCTCGGTCTCGAACGTCTCGCGGCGCTCGGCGATCTCGAGGCGGTGCGCGAGCTCTCGGACCTGATCAGCCTCGCCGCCCAGGTTCATGATCGAGACGGCACTGCAAATCCCGGCGCCGCGGCCGCGGCGCTCTGGCTCGCCTGCGTCACGGCGATCGCCACTGGTAGCTCATCGCCCCACGAGCAAGCGAAGGCCGCGCTTCGAAGTGGCGCCGCCTGGCGCCGCTCGGGCGCTCTGGGCCGACGCTCAATCTGCCGCGGCCGAAGCGGGGATCGGCGAGCCTCTTGGCGAGGGCGCTGCTTCATTAGACTTTGGCTCGATCTCCACTCTTGGCTGACCAGGCGGACAAACAGCGGGGGAACACCCCCGAAAAGCCCAAGCCGGCGGGCTACTACGAAGGCGAGACGATGACTCGTCGTGGCGTCTTCGCGGTCGCCGGGCAGGCGATGGGCGGCATTGCCGTAACTGCGGTCGCCCTGCCCGTCGTCGGCTTCGCCGTCGCGCCGCTGTTCGACCGCCCCGAGGAGACGTGGCAAGGCGTCGGCCCGCCCGACGATTTCAGCCCTGACACCTATCGCCAAGCGGTGATCACGATCGTCGACGGCGTCGGCGACTCCGGCAAGACGACGGTCTACATCCGCCAGGGCAGCCCCGAGCTCGACGAGGACCCGGCCGAGTACATCGCGATCTCGACCCGCTGTGCTCATCTCGGCTGTCCGGTGCGTTTCGTCAAGGCCGCAGGCAACTTCATCTGCCCCTGTCACGGCGGCGTCTATGACTTCGAGGGCAAGGTCATCGGTGGGCCCCCGGTGCGCCCGCTCGACCGCTTCCAGACGCGGATCACCGGCGACACGCTCGAGGTCGGCCCGCGCTTCAGCGTCACCAACGATCTCGAGCCGGTTCGCGCCCGCGACCCCGGTGAGTTCACAGGCGGCGTTTGGGAATATCTCTATCCGCCCCGGCCGACAACCGCCGCTTCCCCCTGATGCCGAAGCTTCCAGTCCCAGCTGTGCTCAAGAAGCCGCGCAAGCCGGGCGAAGGCGCCTCGGTGCGCACCGGCAACGGCAACGGGGCCGGCCACAACGGATCAACCGCCACCGACAAGAACGGCAACGGGTCTGGCCGTGGCGCGATCGAAACCGCCAAGGAAGGCGGCATCGATGTCATCGGCTGGCTCGACTCGCGCTCCGGAATGTCTCCGTTTCTCACCGGGATGCTGCTGCGCAAGGTCCCGAAGGGCACTAACTGGTTCTACACCCTGGGCTCGGCGACGATGTTCGCCTTCGCGATGCAGGCGCTCACCGGCGTCTTCTTGGCGATGTACTACGTGCCCTCCTCGACCGAGGCCTATAACTCGATCGCCAACCTGACCAACGAGGTCTTCCTCGGCGAGTTCGTTCGCGGCCTGCACAAGTGGGGCGCGACGCTGATGATCATCCTCATCTTCCTGCACATGGGCCGGACCTTCTTCTTCGGCGCCTACAAGTATCCACGCGAGCTCAACTGGGTGATCGGCGTCGTCCTCGTCATCCTCACCCTGGTCATGGGCCTGACCGGCTATCTGCTGCCCTTCGACCAGCGCTCCTACTGGGCGACGATCGTGGCCATGAACATCACCGGAACGGGGCCTGTCGTCGGGCCCTATCTGGCCGACTTCCTTCGCGCCGGCTCGGAGATCGGGGCGACGACGCTGCCGCGCTTCTACGCCGTGCACATGCTCTTGGTGCCGGGAGCGATCATCGCCCTGATCGGCGCTCACCTATATCTCGTCGTCAAGCAGGGGACGACGGCGCCGCCATGGGTTCGCGCCGACTCGCAGCCGAAGTCCGTGCGCGAGGAAGAGGTCGGGTGAACAACGCCGAGAAAGAGGAGTACCTCCGCGAGTACGAGGTGCTGAAGAAGAAGGGCAAGCCCTTCTTCCCCTACGCGATCACCAAGGACTCGGCGATGTTCGTCGTCGTCGCGCTGATGATGATCGTGATGTCGCTGGTGCTCGGCGCCGAGCTCGGGCCCAAGGCCGATCCGACGACGACCACCTATGTGCCGCGTCCCGAGTGGTACTTCTTCTTCCTCTTCGAGCTGCTCAAGGTGATCAAGCCGCCTGAGCTGGTGCCGGTGGCGACGATTGGGATCCCGACGCTGTGCATGGTCTTGCTCCTGCTGTTGCCGTTCTACGATCGCAACCCCGAGCGCCGGCCCGAGCGCCGGCCGATCGCGACCACGGCCGGCATCCTGACGATCATCGCAATGGCCTACCTCACCTTCCTCGGCGCCTCGGCCGGCTCGCCGACCGAGATCGACCTCGAGGTGGCGCCGCAGTTCGAAAACGGTAAGCAGGTCGCCGCGCAGTCGGGCTGTCTCGCCTGCCACAAGTTCGGTGAGAACGGCAACGACGGGCCGGGGCCCGAATTGACCGAGATCGGCGCGAAGCTGCCCGCGCAAGCGATCGAGCGCACCCTCGTCAACCCCGCCGGGATCATGCCCGAGTACGGTGAGCTGCCTGACGAGAAGTTCGACAATCTCGTCAATTTCCTGGCGTCGCTGCAATAGCCGACTCCGAGGAGCAGGAGCAGTTCGCGGGCCAGATCCGGGGGATGTTCGATCGCATTGCGGGCGTCTATGACCTGATGAACTCGGCGATGACGGCGGGCCTTCACCATCGCTGGCGCGCCCGGGCGGCCGATCGCGCCGCACTCGAGCCCGGCGACCGCGCCCTTGACGCCTGCTGCGGAACCGGCGACCTCGCCTTCGAGCTCGCGCGACGGGTCGGCCCGCAGGGTGAGGTGATCGGCTCCGACTTCTCAGAGCGGATGCTCGATCTCGCCCGTTCGAAGGCGCACGAGCGCTCCCCGTCCTCGGTGCGCTTCGAGTGGGGCGATGCCCTCGAGCTTCCCTACGACGCCGGTTCGTTCGAGGCGGTAACAGTCGGCTTCGGTGTTCGCAACCTCGCCGATCTCGACCGCGGCGTGGCCGAGCTCGCTCGTGTGCTCAAGCCCGGTGGGCGGCTGGTGATCCTCGAGATCACGAATCCGACTCGCCCACCGCTGTCGACCTTCTTCTCGTTGTGGTTCGACCGGCTCGTGCCGCTGCTGGGCACGCTTGCGGGCGACCGCGAGGCCTACACCTACCTGCCCGAGTCGGTCAAGCGCTTCCCACCGCCCGAGGGACTGGCGCTGATCATGGACAAAGCCGGGCTCGAGGGCATCCGCTACACGGTGCTCGCAGGCGGCATCATCGCGATCCACTCCGGCATCCGCGTCGCCTAGGACCTCGTGAGCCGCTCCGAGATTCCACCGCCGGTCACTCGCGTGCTCGACGCCTCTGAGTCGTGGCTGCCACGACGCATGAATGCAGTTGAGAGGCGCCTCGGTGAGCTGGTCGAGGGCCACGGTGCGGCTCTCGCGGCGGAGGCCGGGTCGACTCTCGCGGCGGGTGGCAAGCGGATGCGACCAATGTTGGTCTTGCTCTGCGCAGGGCCCGATGCCGGCGATGACGCTGTGCGGGCCGCGGTCGCGGTCGAGCTCGTCCACATGGCGACCTTGGTTCACGACGATGTCCTTGACGCGGCGCCGATTCGCCGCGGTCGCCCGACCGTGTTCGCGCGCGCTGGGCGCAACGCAGCGACCACCGTCGGCGACTTGCTGCTCTCACGAGCCTTCGCCGAGCTCAGCGAGGCTGATGGTGAAGCGGCTCGCCGGGTCTCGCTGCTTGCCAACGCCTCAGTCGGCCTCGCTCGAGGCGAGCTGATGCAGCGCCGCGACGCTTTCTCGCGCTCGCTCGACGCGGGACGCTACTTGCAGCGCTGCATGTTGAAAACAGCTCGCCTCTTCGAGTGCGCCTGCCTCGTCGGCGCCGATCCCGAGCCGAGCCCGGCCGCGGCGGCGGCGCTGACCTCGTATGGACGCGAGATCGGGCTCGCCTTCCAGTTGCTCGACGACGTGCTTGATATCACCGGCCCGGCGGACCGCACAGGCAAGGCGCGCGGCACCGATTTGCTCGACGGCACCGTCACCTTGCCGATGATCCTCGCCCGCGAACGCGACCCCTCGCTCGCCGCCGTCGACCTGCGCGCGCTCGAAGCGGCGTCGGCCGCGAGCTTGTGTGACCGGATCGCGGCAACTGGCGCCCTCGACGATGTCCGCGCCGATGCGCGCGGGCGCGTCGAAGTGGCCAAGGATGCGCTGTCTGAGGCCGAGCTCGATGATCAGAGACGCGAATTGCTTGGACTCGTCGCCGACGGCGTCGTCGAGCGATACTCCTGACGGCTCGTCAGGAGTTCTCGCTCGCGCTCAAAAATCTTCGGGGAGGATGTCGCCTGTTCGCAGCGCGCTGACGAAGCGCTCGACCTGCTCGTCCATGTTGGCGCGAGTGAGCTGCTTGAGGTCCTCGAGCAGGTGCTCGACGCCGGCATCGAGGACGTCGTCAAAGCGATCGACGACGGACTGAGCGAATGTCCCGGCGCCACGCCACTCACATTCGGGGCAGCGCAGGGCGACCTGCCAGCGCCCGGCGGCGACCGGAGCCCAGTCGACGGGGTAGACGAGCTCGGAATCGCAGTAGGCGCAGATGTGCAGATCCGCTTTGCTTCGCCGCACCGCGGGGCGCGGACGCGTGGCTGAGCCATCGGCGAGCAGCTGGGCCGCTTGCTCTTCGAGCTTGGCTGTCTCTCTATACGCCATTCTGTTCGCGCTATCGGCGCCGGCTGTGGTCGCCTTTAGCTAGGAATGACTGCTCGGCTTGCCCCCGCCAGCCGGATGGCAGTTCAATCACCACCTAGACTGCCCCCGCGCATGGTCCTCTCCGACACAACCATTCGAGCCGAGGTCGAAGCAGGCCGGATCGTCTTCGACCCCTTCGACCCGGGACTCGTGCAGCCGTCGAGCGTCGACATGCGGGTCGATCGCAAGTTTCGCGTCTTCAACAACGCCCGCTATCCGTACATCGATGTGCGCCAGCCGATGGAGGATCTGACCTCGCTGGTCGAGGTCGACGAGGAGCCCTTCATCCTGCATCCCGGGGAGTTCGTCCTCGGCCAGACCCTCGAGCGCGTGAAGCTTCCCGACGACATCGTCGCCCGGCTCGAAGGCAAGAGCTCGCTTGGCCGGCTCGGGTTGCTGATCCACAGCACGGCGGGATTCGTCGACGCGGGTTTCGAGGGCAACTTGACCCTGGAGCTGTCCAACGTCGCGAATCTGCCGATCACGATCTACCACGCGATGCCGATCGGCCAGATCTCGTTCATGCGCATGGACGCAGCGGTTTCCCACCCCTATGGCTCTGCTGAGACGGGCTCCAAGTACCAGGGCCAGGACGAACCCACGCCGTCGCGCTTTTATCTCAATTTCGAGCGCAAGTGATCCGTCGACCCGCCGCGTCGGTACTCTCTGTGTAGATGGATTTCAGTGTTTGGCAAATTGCGATCGTGCTTGTCATCGCCTTGATCGTCTTTGGCCCCAAGCGTCTCCCCGAGCTTGGCTCCTCGCTTGGCCGCGGGATGCGCGACTTCAAGGACGCGATCACCGGTGACAAGGACGATGACGACGACGAGGATTCTCGAGCGAAGCTCGCGGCCGCGTCCGCCCAGCCGCAACCCGAGTCAGGCGCCGAGCCTGTCGAGGGCGAAGTCGTAACCGAGAACCGCAGCTGAGGATGACGTCCGCTTCGCGCGGGCTCTGTGACCCGGAGGGAGTTTCTTCGTGGCGCGCGTGAAAACAGCTTCATTCGAAGAGCGGATGACGCTCGTCTCGCATCTCGACGAGCTTCGCTCGCGGCTGATCTACTGCCTGATCGCGTTCGGCGCTGCCTTTGCACTGTGCTTCTGGCAGGACAACACGATGCTGGAGATCGCCAACCGGTCTCTGCCCAACGACCAGCCACCGCTGACACTGAGCCCGACCGAGCCGTTCTTCACGACGATGACTGTCGCGGCCTACGGCGCGATGGTGATCTCGCTGCCGTTCCTGCTCTTTCAGGCTTACGCGTTCGTGCTGCCCGCCTTCTCTCCAAGAGAGAAGAAGGTGGTCTTCCCGTTCTTGATGGCGGTTCCGTTCCTGTTCTTGGCCGGAGTCGCGTTTGCCTACTTCATCGTCATGCCGGCGGCAGTCGAGTTCCTGCTCAACTTCAACCAATCCGAGTTCAACATCCAGGTTCGCGCCAAGGAGTACTACGGCTTCCTCGGATTGACGATGATCGCCATGGGCCTGCTGTTTCAGATCCCGATCGGAGTGCTCTCGCTGACGCGCCTGGAGATCGTCACTCCCGATCAGCTGGCAAAGAACCGCAAGTACGTGATCTTCGGCATCTCGATCGTCGCTGCGGCGCTTCCGGGCGGCGACCCGGTGAGCATGTTCCTGATCATGATTCCGCTGATCTTCCTCTACGAGGGCAGCATCATGCTGGCGCGAAGATTCGGCCACTCACGGGTGGACGACGACGACGACGACGGTGATGATGACGACGACGATCCGCCCGACGAGCCCGATGACCCAGATCCGTCCCCGGCCCGTCCAGAGTCGCCGGTCGAGCCGGTGGACGACGAGGAGCCGTCAGAGGCGAAGGGCTCGACCGCCGAGATGCCGGCCGCGGGCGCGCAGCGAGCGGTGACCGCCCGCGCCCCGGAGCGTGAGTTCGCCGACGCCGATCCTCCCAAGACAGCCCGCTAGCCTCTCGGCGCGATGATCTTTGACCTCAAGAGCGGCAAGCGCCGGCGCGTGGTCCAGATCGTGTTCGGGTTTCTCGCCTTCGTCTTCTTCATCAGCTTCGTCGGCTTCGGCATCGGCAGCGACGTCAGCGGCGGCATCTTCGACGCGCTCGGAATCGGCGGCAACGACTCCAGCGGCAACACGCAGTACGAGTCGCAGATCGAAGACGCTGAGGAAGCGCTGACGGCGAATCCGCAAGACGAGACGGCGCTGCTCGACCTCGTTCGCTACCACTTCCTCTCGGCGACCGAGGAGGGCGTCACGACCGACCCGGCGACGGGCGCGACCGAGATCACCGAAGACTCGCGCGCCGACCTCGAGCGCGCGATCCAGCGCTGGGAGGATTATCTGGAGACGAAGCCGCCGGAGCCCGACGTCGGCGCCGCCACGAACGTCTCTCAGGCCTACGTCCTGCTTGGTGACGCCGATGGCGCCGCTTCCGCGCAGGAGATCGTGGCCGAATCGCAGAACACCTCCGCTGCCTACGGTCAGCTCGCCTTCTACTTCTATGCCGACGGGCAGCTCGCCGCCGGCGACAAGGCGGCAAAGGAGTCGGTCGCGCTCGCTGACTCCTCCGACAGCGAGCAAATCGAGAAGAACCTGGCGAACCTGCGAAAGCAGGCGGTCAAGCAACAGGAGGCGATCAAAGAGGCACAACAACAGGGCGCCGACGAGGGCTCGAGCCCGCAACTCGAGGACCCGTTCGGCTCGCTCGGCGGCGACACCGGCCTCGGCGCGACCGCACCCTGAGCACCCCTCGGCGGCCGGATTTCCCTCGCTACCATGCCCCTCCCGAGGGCCGTTAGCTCAGCTGGTAGAGCAGGAGACTCTTAATCTCAAGGTCGCAGGTTCGATCCCTGCACGGCCCATCTCGAGTCGTGGCGGTGGACCGTCTTCAGGCCGTGGCCTTGGCGCGGTCGAAAGCGGCGGCGAACTCCCGCATGTCGTTGACCTTGCCTTCGAGCTTGAAGCTGGCACCTCCCGAAGTGATCTCCATCACGCCGGCGAGCCCCATCCGTTTGACCTCGACCGAGTCCACGTCGGCGAGGGGCACCGTACTCAGGACTTCCTTGACCTCCTTGACCTGGCCACCCATGCTGACGCCGACCTGCATCGTGACGAGGCTCGTTCGGGTCACCGCGACCGCTCCCGGGTTTCCGAGCTTGATTCCCGCGGTATCGGCCCCTTTGTGCTGCCTACCAGTCAAACGAGCGCCGATCTCATCGGTGATCAAGCCTCCCCCGACGGCAGCGGTCATCGCCCCTCGGGGCTTTGCGAAAGCCGCGCCAAGGAGTTCTTCTTGGACCTTTCCTTCCGCTGCAGCGATGATCTGGTCCTGATGCTTTGACATGGCCGCTCCTTGGGTTCATGGGTGGGTCATTCTCTGGATCGTTACACGGGACGGTCAACGGATGGGATCCCTGTGCGCGCGATGCGATGCGCTGGTTGGCAGCTACCTCGTGAGCGCCGCCGCCGGCGATCGGCGCCGGCGAAGAAATGCTTGCGTCGCGCTCATCTGCGCCGACGTCGCTGAGTTCGATCGTGGTCGGGCCGCGGCCACGCGTCACCCCTCACCAGACAGGCCTCGGTACGCGCAGAGATCTGCGTCAGTGCCAGCTCGACCTCGCCCTCGTCGAGGCCGCATGCGAGCAGGAATGCGGCGACGCCCTTCGGGTCGCAGCCTGGCTCCAACTCGAGCTCCTCGGTCACCGTCCCGTCGCCGGCTGCACTGCGGGGACTCAGCAGGCAGACCGTCATGTCGTCGGCATGGGAATCGCAATCGTCGACGCGGTCCAGCGCCTCCTCGGCATCGAAGCGATCATCAAGCCCGGCGAGCACATCTGCAAAGGCCTTCTCGACCGAGCATCGCCTCGCCGTCGCGCCTGTGCTCGACGAGCCCGTCGGTGAAGAAGCAGACCCGACTCGCCGGTGGCAGCGAGATGCGTGTCTGGCGAAAGCCGGTGGTGGGACCGGCACCGATCGGCGCTGGTGTGAGCTCGATGATCGCGTGGTCGCAACCGGCACCGAGGACGATAGGTGGATGGTGCCCAGCGGTGGAGTACTCGAGCGTGCTGTCCTCAGGGTCGTAGATCGCCGCGAGCACGGTTGCGAAGTCATCATCGAGCTTGTCGCCGAGTGCTTGGTCGGCGAGGCGAAGTGCCACCCGCGGCGCCAGGCCAGCCTCGAGATATGCGCGCACGGTGTAATGGATCAGCGCTGTGATCGTCAGCGCCTCGCGCCCGTGGCCGCACACATCGCCAACGACGATGGCCACACGGTCACCGTCGAGTGCGAGCACATCGTGGAAGTCGCCACCGGCAGCAGGGCCGTCGGCCGCGCGATAGGCCACAGAGATCTGGGAGTCGGCGATTCGCTTCGGGATCGTCGGCAGCAACGCCGACTGCAGCGCGCCGACGTCCTTTCGCAGTTCGTTCCCTTGGTTGGTCAGCCGTCGCGCCAGCCGCACCAGCAGCGCGGAACGCGCGGCCATCAGGATGCCCAGCAGCGCCATGCGCCCCGATCGCCGCCATCAGCAGCCACGGAAGCTCTTCGATCGCCTCGAGGATCGGTCCCAACGGCCCTGATTGGCCCTCGACGGCGGGTGCCGACGACGCTCCCGAGCGGTCGGCCGGCGTTGTGGCTGCGCGCGAGGCGCCGTTGCGGCCGGCCGGCCCTGCGGCACGGCCGGCCGATGCCGGCTCGGCAGCGCTCGGCGCGGAGCTGTCGGAGCCGGCGCTCCGTTCGGGCTGCGCGGGTTGGGGCGTGTCGGCAGCCGGGCTGGCCGACGGCGGCGTTGCCGGTTCGGCTGATGCCGGCGGTGAAGGCTGGCTGTCCTGCTGCCCGCCCGCGACATCCACCCCGGTGGCGTCCTTGACCCCCGCCAGCACCTCGTCGAGGGGAGACAAAGGCGATGTCAGGTCGGGTTGAGCGGGGATGCCCGGTAGGTCGGGCTGAGCGGGGATGTCCGGTAGGTCCGGCTGAGCGGGGACGCTCGGTAAGCGGACGTCCGGGAGGTCCAAGTCCTGGGCTTGCCCGATCGCAGCCGGGGTCGACAAGGTCGCAAGCAGGCACGCGAGGACGAGTCCAAGCGTCGACCAGGCTGGCGGGCGCATGGTACTGTCATCGGCATCCGGCGGCCGTGCTTGAACCCGTCGTTACGCAATCGCAACAATGTCACAGTCGATCCACTCCGAGCCACACCCAGCAGGCGGAGTGGTCGCCGTTTCGGGCGAGGCCGACGCCATGGCCGCTGCGGCTTTCGAGGATGCTCTGCGTGCCGCGTTCACGCAGGCATTGGCCCGAGACACCCAGCGCACGATCATCGTCGACCTCTCGGCGGCCAGCTTCATCGACTCACGCATGATCGGAGTGCTGGTCAAATGGGTAGAGCAGTTCGAGGCTAAGGGGTGGCGGATGCCGATCGTCTGCACCGACCCGAACATGCTGCGGGTCTTCGACCTGATCGGCCTCCGGGCGACCTTTACCTTTGTCGATTCGCGTGACGCCGCCGTCGCCAACGCGTAATCGCTGAAAGCGGCTGCCGTCGGCCAGGCTCAAGACCTGGCGTCAGCCGCCGATAATCTCAACATGAGCCCCAAGCCTGGCGTCGAGCGCAGGCACAACTTTCGCCGTCTCGAGGATGTGCATCCCGGCGGTGGCTCTGGCATGCGCGTAGCGGCCACCCGCGCCGAGAGCAACAGGGTTCGCCAGGCGCGCCGGCGCATGGCCGTCGCCAGCCTCGCGTTGGTCGCCGTCGGCGCGGCGGCCTGCCTGTTGGTGCTCGGCCTCGCCGGCGAGGCCGGATTGGATCCGCTCGCTTACCTGTTCTTCGCCGCCGTGATCCCGCTGGCCTGGCTTGTCTGCCTCCCGGCGGTCGATCGTTTGGCCTTCGCCCTCGCCTGCGCTCCTCGCCGTCCTCGCCGTCGCGTGGTTCGCGCGCTCAGGCGAGCTCTCGACCGCGGTGAGCTCGAACTCCACTTTCAGCCCCAGGTCGAGCTCGAGACGGGGCGCCCAACGTCCGTCGAGGCGCTGCTTCGCTGGCGCCATCAGGGCGAGCTCTCGCTGCCGGCTCGATTCCTCGCTGACGCTGAGTCGAGCGAGATCATCGGCCCGCTCACCAACCACGTGCTCGAGCTTGCCTTCGCGCAGGCTGGGCTATGGCGGCGCTCGGGTCGCGAGCTTGGGCTCGCGGTCAACCTCTCAGCGACAGCGCTGCGTGACTTCTCGGTCGTCGATCGCATCGAAGCACTGCTCGAGCAGCATCGGGTTGCGGCCGAGACAATCACGCTCGAGGTGACCGAGACCGCGGTGCTCCACGACCCCGAGCTCGCCCGCGCCGTCCTCGACGCGCTCAGCGACCTGGGCGTTTCGATCTCCATCGACGATTTCGGTACGGGGTACTCGTCGCTGCTTTGGCTGCGCCTCTTTCCAGTCGATCAGGTGAAGATCGATCGCTCCTTCATCGCCGGCTCCGACGGCGATGGAGAGGCCTTCATCGCCGGCGTGATCAGCCTCGGACATTCGCTTCAGCTCGGCGTTGTCGCCGAGGGCGTCGAGGACGAGCAGCATGATGCGTCGACTGCAAGAGCTCGGCTGCGATACGGCCCAGGGCTGGCACTTCGCTGATGCGCTTCCTGTCGCCGAGCTTGAGGACTGGCTGGATGACGAGGCCAACGTCTGGGAACCGGAGCGCGAGGAGATGCAAGTCACCTCCGAGAATCCCCGCCTTCGCGAGGCGCGAGACTTGATCGAGAAGACAGCGTCCGGGCTCGGTTACGACGCCGACGCGATCTGGGACATGAAGCTAGCCGCGACCGAGGCCCTGGTGAACGCGATCGAGCACGGCGTTCCGGGAGAGGATGGGGTGGTCCATCTGCGTCTCACGCGCAAGCGCGGCGACCTGGTCGTTGAGGTGTGGGGAGGCGGCGCCGAAGACTCGACGCAGATCCGTCACGGAGACGACAACCGCGGGCGCGGGATCGCGATCATGACCGCGTTGATGGATGAGGTCGAGCTCAAGCGAAACCCGGAGGCCAGCCGCATCCTGCTCGCCAAGCGCGGCCCGGCCGCCGACTGAGCGCTCTCAAGCGAGAGGACAGTTACTGGGCCTCAGACCCAGTTTCTGACCCTTCGCCGTCGACCAAGCCGCGGGCGCTGACCGCGAACACAACGCGGCCGGCGCGTTTGGAGTCCGGGCCGAGGGCGTGTTCGGTCAGCGACAGGACTTGATCTCTGGCCGGAATGTAGGCCAGGTCTTCGGGACCGTTGACCCACGGGTGATCGCCAATCAGCGCGTCGCCCTGATAAACGGCGAGCCTGCCAATCCCGCGGCGACCGCCACCGCTTGATGCGAGCAGCAGCTTGTCAGCGATCCCCAGCACTCCCTGCAGGTTGGCTCGACCTGCCCGCAAAGCCGAGCTCGCCCGAACCTGCGCCCCGGTCTGCATCTCCTCTCCCTCTCTGAAAAGCGGCCAGTCGACAACGCGGGCGCCAACCTGTCGCCGCCGGTACTCCCCACTGAGCACTGAATCGCCAACGCCGTCGCCGCCACTGGCCAGCGAGACGAACGAGAACCGCGGCCCGCAGTCGATCAGCGAGCGCATCAAGGGCATCCTCAGCGCCCCGATCTGCGGCATCACATAGCGGTACCCGCCGCCGTAGTAGCGCCCGTTGCGGTGCCCGACCACGTCCGAGCGGCCGGTCTCGACCTCGAGCATCTCATCGACGGCGAACACCCGCAGCCCGCGCAGCGTGTCGGCGACGTAGAGGTACGGCCCGCGCCAGACGATGCCGCCGGCGTGGACGCGAATCGGCCTCAGGTCGATCGCCTCGCGTCCCCAGCGCCGCACCGGCTCGACCAGCAGTACATGGCAATAGCGCGGCGCGCCTTGGCCCAGCTCGCAGAAGCTGATCCGAACATCAGCATTACCGCGGCGAACCCAGCTCACCAGCGCCAGCTCGCGTCCATCCCAAAGCCCTCGCGGGCAGGCGTCGTGACTGGTGGTGATTCCTTGCGGGCGCCACTCGGGCGTCGTCGCATCCTCTGCGTCCCAGCCGAAACCCGCCTCGATCGGCTGCTCGATCGCGCTCAACGGCGGCTCTTCGTTCCCAAGCTCGCGCCCGACCCGGTCGGAGCCCGCGACGACCTCGTCGATGCTCGCCTTGGCTGCACCGCCGGCATGCAAGTCGTCGAGCAGCTGGCAGGCTCGTTGCCAGGCGCCCCTCGGCCCGCAACCTGAAATGCGAGGCGTCGATCGATCGGTTGCGCTCATCGCTGTTCGCCATTGCGCGATCGTAGGCGTAGTGACGACAATCGCTGCGTAACAGCATCTTCACCTCTGCGGTTCGGCGCCGCCCTACGTTCGACGCATGAGCCCACGCGCCAGCGGGGTGAGGGAGGCGTTATGCCTCGCGCTCATCGATGCAGCAGGGATCGCGGCGGTCGGCTTTCTCGGCGCCGAGTTCATGCTCGCTCCCGCGGGTGTCTCGCTCTCGGCTCTCGAAAGCGCGGCCCCGGCACTCGCGGCTGGGCTTGGAGCAGGCATCTATCGCTTCGGGCGGCTCGCACCGCAATCCAGGACCGCCCGTCCACTGTCTCTGGAAATGCGTGCTCAGGAACGAAACCGCAGTTCGACCGTGCGTCGAGTGCCACCTGCCCGGGCCTCGACACATGGCCAAAGACCGCCGCAGCCCGCTGCCCCACACTGACGGTCCAGGGCACGCCGCTGACGGTCGGCTCAGCTGCGGGGCCTGGTCTCGCCGTTGACCTGATAGTTGAGATACCAAGCCAGGTGGCGAGCTGCGTTGAAGCAGGGTGAGAGCAGGCGCTTCATCCTGGGTGCAGAATATCGAGCGTGCGGCGGAAAAGGTGCAGAGACCAGGCCATTTCTTGACTGGATTGATCGGACATTGGCCGAAGAGCGAGTAATAACGGGCGACAAAGGTGAAGAGGGCGGCGACGCGCTCGCCCGGCACCTGATCGCGTTCGAGGCCGAGTTCGCGGCGAGACAGCCAGCGAAGGTGGTGCTTGGAGACTCATCCGAGGCGGCGCTGGCGGCGGCGCTGGTTGCGGCGAAGATGGAGATCGCGCTCGAGGCGACCGCAGCGGCCACCGATGCCGCGACGCTTAACGGTCGCCTGATCGCCCAGTTGGTCCCCACCTACACTGAGGTCGCATGAGAGTCGGGATCATCGGACTCGGCTACGTCGGCCTGCCGCTGGCGATCGCATTCGCGGAGGCCGGCAGCGAGGTCGTCGGCGTCGACGTCGACGGCGCCAGGGTGAAGTCGCTGCGCGCCGGACATAGCGAGATCGAAGATGTCGCCAGCGCGCGCTTGAGCGCCCTCGTCGACCGCATCCTCTTCACCGCGGACTCGAGCGAGTTGAGCGACTGCGACGCCGTTCTGATCTGCGTGCCGACGCCATTGGCCAACCAGCGCGAGCCCGACCTCAGCTACATCTCCGACGCCGGCCGCTCGCTGGCAGCGATTCTTCGCGCGGGCCAGCTCGTCGTACTCGAGTCGACTACCTATCCGGGGACCACCCGCGAGCGACTGCAGCCGATCCTCGAGGAGTCGGGGCTGACGGCCGGCAGCGACTTTCACCTCGCCTTCTCGCCTGAGCGGATCGACCCTGGGCGCCGCGATCATTCCGTGCGCGATACCCCAAAGGTCGTCGGCGGTCTGACCGATGCCTGCCGCGACCGAGCAATCGAGGTCTACTCAGCGATCTGCGACGAGGTCGTGGCTGTGTCGACGCCCGAGGCGGCGGAGATGACGAAGCTCTTGGAGAACATCTTTCGCTCGGTCAACATCGCGCTCGTCAACGAGCTCTCGATTCTGTGTGACCGGATGGAGATCGACGTCTGGGAGGTGATCGAGGCGGCGGCGACCAAGCCCTACGGTTTCATGCGCTTCGACCCCGGCCCCGGCATGGGAGGCCACTGCCTGCCGGTCGACCCGTTCTATCTCGCGTTCAAGGCGCGCGAGTACGACTTTCCGGCCGAGTTCATCGAGCTCGCGGGCAAGATCAATCAACAGCAGCCGCACTTTTGCGTCGAGCGCATCGTCCGCGCTCTCAACGATGTCGGCAAGCCAGCTCGCGACGCCAAGGTTCTGCTTCTCGGCGTCTCCTACAAGGCGGACGTCGGCGACGTTCGCGAGGCGCCTGCGCTGAAGATCGCAACCCTCTTGGTCGAGCTTGGCGCCGTAGTGTCCTATCACGACCCCCACGTGCCCGAGCTTGGCGAGTTCGACCTGCGCTCGGTCGATCTCGCCGAGGCGCTGGCCGACGCAGATCTTGCCTGCATCGTCACCGCGCACGAGCAGGTCGACTACGAACGTGTCGTCGCCGAGGCTGCCTTGGTTGTCGATTTTCGCGGCGTCACCCGCGGGATCGCGGCCCAGAACCTGATCCGGCTCTAACTGACATTGCTGACCACCAGGCGAAGCCGGGAGCGCCACACCGACAAGCTCACGCTTGGGCTCGCGGTGGCGGCAGCGGCAACGGTCGGAAGCGTGTTCGCCGGCGAATTCCTTCGCATGGTCCGGCGTCGCACCGGCAGCGGCGATCTGCAGGGCTCCGTCCTCGAAAGCGCCGAGCAGGCCCTGGGCGCCGCCACGCAAGCGACCCAGGACACCGTCACGGTCGTGCGCGAGGGCTACTCGGCGGCGCCGCGGCACGAGACGGTTCTCTTCAACATCCTCGCCGGCTTCAGCGCAGGCTTCGGCTTGATGCGGCTGTCGACCTGGGGACAGCGGGGTGGCTGGTGGCCGCTCGGCGTGGTCAGCGTCCGCGGTCGCCACGTGCACCACTTCGTGCCCGGAATCCTGACCGCATTCCTTGCCGGTGGCGTCGGGCTGGTGACCAAGAGCAATCGACTCGAGGAGATCCTCGCCGTGCCCTTCGGCGCCGGTATCGGCCTCACCTTCGACGAGGCGGCGCTGCTGTTGGAGCTCGACGACGTTTACTGGACTCGCGAGGGATTGCTCAGCGTCCAAGTCAGCTTCGCGGTGGCGGGACTGCTCGGGGCGACGATCCTCGGCATGAAGATGCTGCACCGCGGCGAGCTCGTGTCCGAGGAGGCAGGCTTGATCCCGGACGAGGCAGGCGACTACGTGAGCGCGAGCTCGCTCTAGCCAGACGAGGCGTGCGACCGGCGCGGGTGGAGGCTGAGCGCCGATACGCTCGCTCGGTGAGACGACGTGACGGCCTCGCCTTCGCAGTTGCGATCGTGCTTTTCACTCTCAGCGGGCCGGCCAGCGCATCCGCGGCGCCCGAGGTTGACGCCGGCGCCCTGCGCGCCGAGGTCGGTTCGACCCCGTGGCAACTCCGCCTCACCGATCGTGGCGGCAACACCGTTCTCGAGCAGCTGGCCGGCGCAGGCACGCCGGGTGCGGGAGCACGGGCGCTGGGCTTTCGAACCGCGGCGGGCTGGCAATACGCGACCACGCTTGGCGACGCTCACGCGCGGGGCGGCACCTACACGGCGACGCTCGCTACCACCGATCCCGAGCGCAGCTTCGAGCTCAGCCTCGAGCCCGCCGGCAGGGGCGTGATCTCGATGCAAGCCCGGCTGGTGGGCTCGCTCAGCGACGTGGAGGCGGTGGGGATTGGCTTCGCGCCCCGACCGGGGGAGCGCTACCTCGGTTTCGGCGAGCGCTCCAACTCTGCCGACCAGCGCGGAAACGTCGTCGAGAACTATGTTGCCGACGGCCCGTACCAGGATCTCGAGTATCCGGCGATCAACCTCTTCACCCCGGCGTGGGGCCTGCGTGATGCGCGTCGGGAAGCGACCTATTTCCCCGTCCCATGGCTGCTTTCGACGGCGGGTTTCGGTGTTCTCGTCGACAACCCCGAGACGAGCCTGTTCCGGCTGGCTTCCGATGGTGGAGATGCTTGGAGCGCGGAGGTTGTTGGGGCGCCGGCCGGTGAGTCGGGGGCGAGCTCGGGCGGGCCGCCATCGACGCTCTCGCTGCGATTCTTCGCCGGGCCGAAGCCGGCCGATGCGTTGCGCCGCTTCACTCGCGCCACGGGCCGCCAGCCCCAGCCACCGGCCCCATGGACGCTCGGCACCTGGTATCAGGCCGACGACGACGAGCTCGTCGAGATCGCGGCGCTGCGCGCGGCGGATGCGCCGCTGTCGGTCTTGCAGACCTACGTCCACTACTTGCCGTGCGCCGAGGAGGCCGGGACCGACCAAGCCGCCCGCACGGCCGCCGCTCACGGCGTTGGCGTTGCCATCACTACCTACTTCAATCCGATGGTATGCACCAGCTACAGCGAGGCCTTCGAGCGCGCGGCCGCTGCGCGGGGCGTTGACCGAAAACGCCTCGGGCGACCCTTACCTCTACCGCTATGGGACCGACATCGACGCCAGCTTCTCGGTGGCCCAGTACGACTTCTTCACCGAGGCGGGCCGAGCTGAGTACGGCCTTCTGCTCAACCGGGCGATAAGCGATGGCTATGACGGTTGGATGGAGGACTTCGGCGAGTACACGCCGCTCGACTCGGTCTCCGCCGGTGAGATCGCCGGCACTCGTGCCCATAATCCCTATCCGACCCGCTACCACTGCGCCGCTGACGATGCGACTAGCGATGGACCGCGACCGATCGTGCGCTTCCAGCGCTCGGGCTGGACCGGCTCCGCCGCCTGCGCGACCGTCGTCTGGGGCGGCGACCCGACGACTGCGTGGGGCTTTGACGGTCTGCGCTCTGCGGTGACGCAGGCGCTCAGTATCGGTGCCTCGGGCGTGGCGATCTGGGGATCTGACATCGGCGGCTTCTTCGCCCTCGGCAACAACCAGCTCACCCCGGAACTGTTGACGCGCTGGGTTCAGCTCGGTGCCGTCTCACCGGTGATGCGCACCCAGGCAAACGGGGTTGCGGTGCCACGACGCGATCGCCCCCAGGTCAGCGACCCCGACCAGATCGCCAACTGGCGGCGCTACACCAAGCTCCATACCCAGCTCTATCCGTATCTGGTCGCCGCGGTTACCGAGTACGGGCGCAGTGGGATGCCGCTGATGCGCCACCTCGGCCTCGTGTACCCGAGCGACGCGCGCGCCCGTACGGTCGAGGATCAGTTTCTCTTCGGCCCCGACCTGCTCGCGGCCCCCGTGCTCGACCCCGGCCAGACGCAGCGCAGCGCCTACCTGCCGCGCGGGCGCTGGATCGACCTCTGGCGTAGCGCCAGCTATCGCGAGGGCAGCGGAGGGCTGCGACTGGGCCGAACCACGGTGCTTCGGGGTCGCAGCGAGGTCACCGTGCCCGCCCCGCTCACAGAGCTGCCTCTGTTCGTGCGGCAGGGAGCAGTGATCCCGATGCTGCCGCCGCGGGTCGACACGCTCGCCAGCTACGGCAAGGGCGTCGAAGGCCTGCACACTCTGGCGGCCAATCGACGCCGGCTGCAGCTGCTCGCCTTCCCCAACGGGCGTAGCCGAGCCACGTTCTACAAGGGCGAGACGATCCGTTCGCTTGAACGCAAGGGCCGCTGGCAGCTCAAGATCAGCGGCAAGACCCGCCGCCGGTATCAGCTACAGGCGTCGCTGAAGACCCTGCGCCGACCGTTGCGACCGTGTCAACTCAAGGTTGACGGCCGCGAGCTGGCCGGGCGACGCTGGAGCTTCGAGCGTTCGACCGCGGTGCTGCGCGCACGCTTCGCCGGACGCAAGCCGACCCTCTTGGTCGCGGGCTGCCGCGGTCAGAGCCGGTAGCGCGCAAAGAGCTCGCCGCTGGTCTGCTCGTGCAGCAACCAGGCCAGCTCCAGGCGGCGTTGTTGAGCAGGCAGGCCGGTGACAAGCCCCGGGCCGTCGCCACCGGCGAGCTTGGGTGCGTGGGTGACGAAAAGCTCGTCGACCAGACCCGCCTCGATCAGCTGAGCGTGAACGCGAGGGCCGCCCTCGCACAGCATCGCCCGGATCCCGCGCTCTTGGCGTAGGTGCACCATTAGCGCGGTCAGGTCGATTGCGCCCGCCTGGCGCAGCAGGTGAACGCTCGTGGCCGTCTCGGGGATCTCGTCGCCGGAGTTGGTTGCGATCAGGACGCGGCCGTGGCCCTCGCTGAACAGGGGCGCGTCCCATGGCAGCTCGAGACGGCCGCTGATGATCACGATCAATGGGTCGTGGGGTAGGCCCTCGCGCTCTCGCATCGCGCGCTTGAGTGGATCTGCGATCACCCTTCCGTAGCGCTCGGCCCGCATCGTGCCGGCGCCGATCAGGACCGCGTCGACGCGGGTTCTCAGGCCGACCAGCATCGCCGTGTCGGCCTCGCTGCCGATCGGGCCCGAGCGCCCGTCGATCGTGCCCTGGCCGTCGAGGGTGAGGGCGAAGTTCGTGATCAGGTATGGCCGCTCTACGTGGGCCATCGAGACCAGGTCGAGCGAGCCCATCTGATCGGCGACCGAGGTCTCGCCGGGATCTGGGAACAGCCGCTTCATCGAGACATCGCCAATCCGTCGTGGTTGTCTAGCCGAAGTCCTCGACGCTGAGTGGCTTGCGCCCGGCAGGTTGCCCGGGGCGGGGACCGGGATCGATCGGCGGAATCGAGCGTGTCTGCGGGCTGTCGGCCTCGAGCTCGATCGATTCGCCGTGATGGCTGATCGTCAGCGCGTCGCCCTCGATCAGCTTGTACAGCGCCTGGTGGTCGGTGGCGCTGACCTCGACCACGCAGCCCTGGATCGCGAGCCTAAACCTGAGGCTCGACAGCTGCTGGGGCAGTCGGGGCGCGAAGCTGAGCTGCCCGTCGTAGTCGCGCGTACCTCCGAAGCCCGCGACAGCAGCCAGCCAGGCGCCGGCCAGAGAGGCCATGTGGACGCCGTCACGCGTGTTGTGGGCGAGGTCGTCGAGGTCCATCAGTGCTGCCTCGATCATGTACTCGAAGGCGAGATCGAGCTGACCGACCTCGGCAGCGACCACCGACTGCGTACACGCCGAGAGTGACGAGTCGCGCACCGTCAGCTCCTCGTAATAGGCGAAGTTGCGCGCCTTCTCATCAGCCGTGAACGAGTCGCCGAACAGGTGCAGCGCCAGCACGAGGTCGGCCTGCTTTACGACCTGCTTTCGATAGATGTCGAAGTAGGGGAAGTTGAGAAACAGAGGGTAGGAGTCGTCGTCCATCGCTTCGAAGTCCCAACGCGCATGGTGGGTGAAGTCCTCGGCTTGGGGGTGCACGCCGAGCTCTTCGTCGTAGGGAATCGTCATCGCCTTGGCGGCGTCGCGCCAGCTTGCGGCCTCCTCGACGTCGATGCCGAGCCCGCGGGCGACCTCCGGCATCGCCTCGGCAGCGTCGGCAGCGTCGACGAGATTGCGAGCCGCGGCCAGGTTGGTGAATACGTTGTTGTCGGCGATCGAGCTGTACTCGTCAGGTCCGGTGACGCCGTCGATGCGAAAGCCGCCGCCCGGCTCGTGATGGCCGAGCGAGCGCCATAGCCTCGCGGTCTCGACCAGCAGCTCGAGGCCGCAAGATTCGGCGAACTCGCGGTCGCCGGTGGCCTTCATGTAACGCGCGGTGGCGTTGGCGATGTCGGCATTGATGTGAAACGCAGCCGTTCCCGCCGGCCAGTAGCCCGAGCATTCGTCGCCGCGGATTGTGCGCCAGGGAAATGCGGCACCTTCGAGGCCGAGCTGCGCGGCGCGCTCCTTCGCGCGCTCGATCGTCGCGTGGCGCCAGCGCAAGGCATCACGCGCCGCGTCGGGCATCGAATAGGTGAGCATCGGCAGGACGAAGGTCTCGGTGTCCCAGAAGGCGTGGCCGTCGTAACCCGAGCCGGTCAGGCCCTTGGCCGGGATCGACCTGCTCTCGGCGCGCGAGCCGGCCTGCAAGACGTGGAACATGCCGAAGCGAAGCGCCTGCTGCAGGCGCGGTTCACCACCGATCTCGACGTCGGCGCGCGCCCAGAACGAGTCCAGGTACTCGCGCTGGCCTTCGAGCAGCTCGTCCCAGCCGGCGTGACGCGCCTGGGAGAGCGCCCCCTCGACTTGGTCGCGCATCGCCGGCATCGAGCGCCGGCTTGACCAGCCATAGGCGATGAACTTGGTCAGGCGAAGCGGCTTGCCGGGTTCGACCTCGGCAGTGATCGTGGCTCGAGCAAGATCGTCGTCAGCCTCGGTCTCGGTGTCGAGGCCGTCGGGGCCGTCGACGACGTGATCGAAACCCGCCGCGAGGCGCAGCTTGCTGCGCTCGGTGATGTGAACCAAAATCGCGCCGATGTCATGGCAGGCGGCGAGCTCGCAGCGAAGCGGGGTGGCGACGGCGGCGGCGCGGGGATCGTCGTCCTTCACCGGCAGCGGCTCGTTGGCGACCATCTCGGACTGGAGTACCACCCGGGCGGTGTTGTCGATCGGCTCGACCTCGTAGCGGATCGCTGCCACGGCACGCTGGGTCAGCGAGACGAAGCGGGTGCTGCGCACGCGTACTCCCTGGCCCGTCGGGCTGAGCCAGTCGACCTCGCGGGTGAGGGTGCCATCGCGCAGGTCGAGCACGCGTTCGTGGCGGCGAAGCTGGCCGTAGCGAACGTCGAACAGCGAGTCGCCGATCAGCAGCCGGATGATCTTGCCGTTGGTCGCGTTGACGACGCTCTGACCCGACTCGGGGTAGCCGTAACCCGCTTCGGCGTAGGGCAGTGGGCGGGCCTCGAAATACCCGTTGACATAGGTGCCGGGCAGCCCGAAGGGTTCGCCCTCGTCGAGGTTGCCGCGCAGCCCGATGTGCCCGTTGGAGAGGGCGAAGATGGACTCCGTCTGGGCGAGGATGTCGAGGTTGAGACTAGGCTCGCGAACGCTCCAGGCGTCGACGTCGAAGGCGTGGCGCCCGATCATTCGCTCGGAATCACTGATCTATCAGCTCGTCGAGGTCGGCGACGACGACATCGGCGCCATGCTCGGCCAGCGCCTCGGCTTGGCCGACTCGGTCGACGCCGATCACGTGGCCGAAGTCGCCCGCACGCCCGGCCTCGACGCCGGCGAGCGCGTCCTCGTACACGGCCGCCTCGGCGGCCTCGACGCCGAGTGCCTTCGCCGCGGCGAGGAATGTGTCCGGCGCCGGCTTGCCCGCAAGACCCTGCTCCTGGGCGACGACGCCGTCGACTATCTGCTCGAACATGCCGTCGAGCCCGGCGGCCTCGAGCACGGCGCGGCAGTTGACCGAGGAGGAGACGACGGCGAGCTCGAGGCCTGCGCTCTTTGCCGCCTCGACGTAGCGGACCGAGCCCTCGTAGGCCTCAACACCCTGCTCGTCGATCAGCTTCAGCACCAGCGCGTTCTTGCGATTGCCGAGGCCAGCGATCGTCTCCAAGTCGGCGGGGTCGTCGGCACTGCCTTCCTCGAGAGCTATCGATCGCGACTCGAGGAACGAGCGAACGCCGTCGGCGCGGGGTTTGCCGTCGACGTAGCGGTCGTAGTCACCGCGACCATCGAACTCCACGAACTCCGCTCCGTCGCGGTCAGCGCGCTGACGAAGAAAGGCGTCGAACATCTCCTTCCATGCAACCGCGTGCACCTTTGCCGTTTGCGTCAGCACACCGTCGAGGTCGAAAAGGCACGCCTTGATCTGATCAGGAAGTCCCAGGCTCACGCCCGAAACCTACGCGAATCAGCGCGACAGACGCCAGTCGAAGCTGCGCTGGGCGATCTGCTCGAGCTCGACATGGTCGGCGGTAAACAAAGGCGCCAGCCGTTCGCGGACGCCAACCGGGAGCTCGGGCTTGGGTGCCGGGCCCGAGCCCGGATCGTGAACGACCTTCTCGACAAGCCAACGCAGCGATTCCGGCAGGCGGTCGAAGTTGCGGTCGAAGGCCCTCAGCCCGGGCAGGCGCACGGCGCGGTCCATGAGCCGAAATCCGCCGCTTCCCTGCTTTGCGCGGGCGCTGCCGGTCTCCCATTCGCGTTCGAACTGCGCTGAGGCAAAGGTCGCATCGACACCGCAGAAGTCGAACACCCGGCGAACGGTCGCCTCGCGCTCGAGCGCGAGCTCGCGGTTGTCGACGATGAGGATCTGTTCGCGCGAAAACGCCTCCAGATAGGGCCGTAGCTGCATCGCGTAAAGCGAACGTGTGACGTACGAGCTTTGCGGAGTCAGCGCCAGCTCCATCGGCCGCCGCTCATAGCCACCACCCTCGTTGTGCACGTAGTGGGAGAGCAGGCGCTCGTATGGGTCACGGACCATGTAGATCAGCCGTGCCTGGGTACCGAGCGTCTCGCGCATCCTCGCGGCGACGCCCTCAAAACGCGGCAGGTTCGTGTAGTGCGGCGAGCTCTCGCCGCGCACCGCCGCCTCCCGCTTGAAGTGGCTCGCATACCACTCGGGCCCGAGCTTCCAGTTGAGCTCGGCGACGAAGAAGTTGAGCTCCTTGGGTCGGGACATCGCAATCTGCGGATGCAGGCTGAGATAGTGGTGCAGGCTGGTCGTGCCGCACTTGAGGCCGCCGATGACGATCAGGTTGGGTAGCGCGCCCGTACGTCGGGCCCGCTTTCGCCGGCGCTCGAGCTTGCCGCGCTCGGTCGCAAAGCGTTCGGCCGCGCGCGCGACCATCGCCTCATCCGCGGGATCGCCGGCTGGCGCGGTGGATTCGCCGTCGACCGCGCCGAAATCAGCGGTCGCCGGCACCGAGCTTCTTCGCTGCGTCGCGGAGGGTCTTGACCTCCGCGTCGGGACGCTTGCGGCCTTCGAGCTTCTCGCCGCGGCGGTTGATCCAGATCACCGGCACCTTCATCTTCATCAACGGCTCGACATCGGCGGAGTAGCCAGAGGCGATGTGGACCCACCCCTTCTTGCCACCGATGCGCCGGGCAGCCTCCTTGAAGTGGGCCTCGTCGGGCTTGTAGCTGCGCACCTGCTGAGCGGTGACGACGAGCTCGAGCTCGGTTCGCAGGTGGCGCCGCGAGACGCCGAGCAACTTGTCGTCGATGTTCGAGACGATCCCCAACTGATAGCGCTTGGCGAGGCGGTCCATCGCCGCATTGGCCTCGCGAAACGGAACCCAGCGGGCGACGCTGTCCGGTACGAACTGCGCTCGCGAAGGCTCGAGCTCCCAGCCGACCTCGCCCGCGACCTTGACCGCAGCGCGGCGCAGGACCTCGGCGTAGAGCTCGTATGAGCCGCTCATGATCTCGGCCTGGACCTCGAAGAAGCGGTCGATGAACTTCTGCTCGTCGAAGGAGAAGCCGTCGCGCTTGGCTTCCTTGGAGAAAGCGTCGATCAAGCCCTTCTCCCAGTCGATCAGGCTGCCATAGCAGTCGGTAGTGACCCAGGTGATGTCTTTGAGCTTGGGGAGTGGCATGGCAATGTGCTTCGCACGAGGCAGCGGAACTGTCCGGCTGGCCACCGCGTGCTTTCGCCGCGGGAGTATGGCAAGCCCCCATCGAAATGGGTTCTTGTAGGCTCGCGGCCCGCCGATGGACCTTCTCGAGTATCAGGGCAAGCAGCTCTTCGCCAAGCACGGGGTTCCAGTGCCCAACGGCCGCCATGCGACCACGGTCGACGGTGCGGTCGCTGCCGCCAACGAGATCGGCTATCCCTGCGTGGTCAAGGCACAGGTTGCGATCGGTGGTCGCGGCAAGGCAGGGGGGATCAAGGTCGCAAAGGACGAAGCCGAGGCTCGCAGCCATTGCGAGGCGATCCTGGGAATGGACATTCGTGGCTTCACGGTTCACGACCTGTGGATCGAGCAGGCCTCTGAGATCGCAGCCGAGTACTACGCCTCGATCATCCTTGACCGCTCCGAGAAGAAGCTGCTGGCGATGGTCTCGCGCATGGGCGGCATGGACGTCGAAGAGGTCGCCGAAAACGATCCCGACGCGCTCGTCAAGCGCCATATCGAGCCGTCCGCGGGAATGACCGCGGAGCTTGCGCAGGAGCTCGCCATCGACGCCGGGATCGACGAGGACGTCACCGATCAGGTCGCCGAGATGCTGGTCAAGCTCGCGACCGTGGTCGTCGAGGAGGACGCGACGCTAATCGAGATCAACCCTCTGATCGTCACCAGCGACCGCAGGGTCGTTGCTCTGGACTCCAAGGCGACGATCGACGGCAACGCCCTCTATCGCCATCCCGACGTCGCCGAGCTCTCCGACAAGTCAGCCGAGGATCCGCAAGAGGCGATGGCGAAGGAGAAGGGCCTGACGTACGTCAAGCTCGGCGGCAACATCGGCATCCTCGGAAACGGCGCCGGACTCTGCATGTCGACGCTCGACGTCGTCGCCCAGGCAGGCGGCAAGCCGGCGAACTTCCTCGACGCCGGGGGCGGCTCCAAGGCCGAGGCAATCGTCGACGCATTGGAGGTGATCACGTCCGATTCGAACGTGACCGCGATCCTCTTCAACATCTTCGGCGGCATCACCCGCTGCGACGAGATCGCCAAGGGCATCATCGAGGCCTCCGAGCAGATGCAGATCACGATGCCGGTCGTCGTTCGCCTCGACGGCACCAACTCCGAGCAGGGCTTGGCGCTGCTCGCTGAGGCCGGGCTCGAGAATCTGCACAACGAGACGACGATGCTCGGCGCGGCCAAGCGCGTTGTGGAGCTGGCGAATGTCTAGACGGACGGCTGTCTGATGGCGATCATCGTCAACGAGGAAACCCGACTCGCCGTCTCCGGTCTCACCGGCCGCGAGGGCAGCTTCCACGGCCTCAGAAACCGCGAGTACGGCACCGACCTGGTCGCCGGCGTCACGCCCGGCAAGGGCGGCCAAGATGTCGACGGCGTACCCGTCTTCGACTCGATCGCCGAAGCTGTCGGTGAGCGCGGCGCGAACACCTCGATGATCTTCGTCCCCGCGCGCTTCGCCGTGCCCGCGATCGAGGAGGCGATCGATGCCGGCATCTCGACCGTGATTGCGATCACCGAGGGCATCCCCGTGCTCGACATGATGCGCGTCTACTGGAAGGCGCGTGAGGCAGGCGTACGCCTCGTCGGGCCCAACTGCCCCGGGATCCTCTCGCCCGGCAAAGCCAACGTCGGCATCATCCCGGCGCAGTTCTTCGACGCGGGTTCGATCGGGGTTGTCTCGAAGTCCGGAACGCTGACCTACCAGATCGGCAACGAGCTCAAGCAGGCCGGGGTCGGCAACTCCTCGATCGTCGGCATCGGCGGCGATCCGATCGTCGGCTCGGACTTCATCGACATCCTCACCCTGTTCGAGGCCGACGACGAGACCGAGATGATCGTCATGGTCGGCGAGATCGGCGGCGACGCCGAGGAGCGCGCCGCCGACTTCATCGCCGAGTCCGTGACCAAGCCGGTGGTCGCCTACATCGCGGGATTCACCGCACCACCCGGCAAGCAGATGGGGCATGCGGGCGCGATCATCTCCGGCTCCTCAGGCACTGCGGCTGCCAAACAGGAAGCGCTCGAAGCCAAGGGAGTGCGAGTCGGCAAGAGCCCGACCGAGACGGCGCAGCTCGCCGTTGAGGCCATGAGCTCGCGGACCTGAGCTGCTTCGCCACATCGGGGCTGGTCACGACGCCTGCTTGAATGCTTGCTCGAGAGGGCTTGCCGCTCGACCATCACGCGGCCGTTGCTATGGTCGAATGTCGATGGCCTCCGACGTGATCAGCTTCGCCCGTGGCGCCCCAAGCGCCGACATTCTTCCCGTCGACGCCGTTCGCGAGGCGGCGCAGAAGGCGCTCGCCGACGACTGGCAACGTGCGCTCTCCTACGGCACCGGCATCGGCCATCCTGGGCTGTGCGAGTGGATCGCGAGCGAGTTTCACGAAATCGACTCGAACCAGGTCATGGTCACCAATGGTTCGATGGAAGCGGCCGCGCTGCTGTTTCGCTACATGATCGAGCCGGGCGACCGCGTTGTCGTCGAGCAGCCTTCCTATGACCGCACCCTGCTGCTGCTCGGACGCACGGGCGCCGAGCTCGTCCCTGTCGCGCTCGAGGCCGACGGCGTCGACGTCGAGGCCTTCGAGCAGGTGCTCGCCGACGGGCCCGTGAGGCTCGCCCACGTGATTCCCAACTTCCACAACCCTGCGGGCTGCACGCTCTCCGACGACAAGCGCCGCCGCATTGTCGAGCTCGCCGCCGAGCACGACTTCCTCATCTTCGAGGACGATCCCTACCGGCTGATCTCGTTCGAAGGCGCACTGCCGCCGACGATGCTTTCACTCGACGAGGCCGACAAGGTGATCCACGCGTCGTCGTTTTCGAAGACGGTCAGCCCCGGAGTGCGCGTCGGCTATTTGGCCGGCGCGGTCGAGCCGATCTCGACTCTCGCCAAGCGTGGTTCAGAGCACTACATCTCGCCCAACATGCTCGCCGAGTCGGTCGTGCTCGAGCTCTGTCGCTCTGGTGCGCTACATCGCAACATCGAGTTCGTCAACGACGCTCTGCGCCAGCGACGCGACGCACTGGTCACCGCGCTCGGCGCTCACCTGCCCGAGGCCCGCTTCATCGCCCCCGAGGGCGGCTACTTCCTCTGGCTCGATCTGCCGGAGGGTCACGACACGGTTGCCGCCGTGAGCGCGGCCAAGGAAGAAGGGGTGGCTTTCGTCGCCGGCCCCGACTTCCTGCTCGAGGGCGGCACGACGAGTCTGCGGCTGTCGTTTGCAAGCGTTCCAGCCGAGCAGATCGATGAGGGCGTTGCCCGCCTGGCTCGCGCGCTGGAGTCGGTTCGCGCCGGCGCACCCGCCTGAACGGCCGCTTCACCAGACCGCAACAAACGCTCGTCGGCTGGCGCATAGCTTGGCCCCGACGGCCGAACCCGCCAAGAAAACATTTGTCTACTATTTAAGTAGACAAATGCTACGCTCGGCCGACAGCCAACCCGCCCAAGGAGGTGGAATCGTGAGCCCCGTTCAAATCATCGAAGGAAGCCGCAAGCTCGATCCCGTTAATGCACGCCGACTCGCCGAGCGTCGCTTCGCCGCGCTTGCCGCCGCCGTTCGCGAGCATGAGGCCAAGGTTCGCCGCCGCGGTTTCTCGGTCAATGCTCAGGACGCCCAGTTGTACCGCCGCCTCAGGCAGATCTGCGGGGACGTGTGATCAGCCGTCAGTGATCAGTGATCAGCGGCCGTAGCGGTCGCTTGAGAGGACGAGTGCTTCGGGCAGCGGAGCCCGGGGAGCGGGCATCGGCTCGGCGCGAACCGAGACCGTTTCGGCAACCGAGCGTGAGACGGTGTGGCGACCGTCGTCTGAGACGACGACGACCTCGTGCTCGCCGGAGCTGTCGAGCTTGCCGTCGAGGCCCGGGCGCAGGCCCGAGTCCTTGAGGTAATGCAGCAACTCCTCGGCCTCGTTCTCGAAGCGCAGCACCCGCACGCTGGCGCCCTCGGCGACGTCGGCGAGCAGGGCACCGGCCTCCCGCTCGCCCTCGATGATCGGATGGCCGTGCGGGCAGGTGGTGGCGTCGCCGATCGCGGCCAGCATGCGCTCCTCGAGTACCGGTGACATCGCGTGCTCGAGCCGTTCGGCCTCCTCGTGCACCTCGTCCCATGGAATCCCGAGAACGTCGGTGAGAAAGCGCTCGATCAAGCGGTGGCGGCGGACGATCGCGTTGGCGTGCTCGCGGCCCTCGTCGGTAAACGAAAGCGCCTTGTCGTCGGCGCGGGTGACGTAACCGTCGCGCTTCGAGCCGGCCGATCATCTCGTGCACGGTGGGCGGCGAGAGCTGCATCGCCCGGGCGACGTTGGCACCGGTCATCGGCAGCCCGGCCTCCTCGAGCCAAAAGATGATCTGGAGGTACTCCTCCTCGGCGACGGTGGCGTGCTCGGTTGCCATCCGCACCGAGTCTCAGAGGTCACCAGTGTTCGCCCACCGTCGCCTGCGAGGATCGGCGCGATGACGGATTCGCGACGCGCGATCTTCTGGCGCTTCCTCAAGTTCGGCGCGCTCGCCTGGGGCGGGCCGGCGGCACAGATCGCGATGCTCAAGCGCGAGTGCGTCGATCAGGAGCGGTGGGTCTCGGATGAGACCTTTCGCAAGACGCTTGCCGTCTATCAGGTGCTTCCCGGACCGGAGGCGCACGAGCTCTGCGTCTTCTTCGGGCGCACGAGGGCGGGCAAGCTCGGGGGTCTCGCCGCCGGCCTCGGCTTCATGGCGCCCGGCCTCGTCCTCATGCTCGGCCTCTCGGCGCTTTACGTCGAGACCGACCTCGCCGAGAATCTAGACACGCTCTTTTATGGGCTCAATGCAGCCGTTGGTGCGCTCGTCGCTCGCGCGATCGTTCGGCTCAGCGGTTCGTTCTTGACCGATGTCCCGCTGGTGCTGATCGCCGTCGCCGCCTCCGCGCTGACCCTGTTGGTCGACGCTACCTTCGTCGCAGTCCTGCTCGGCGGCGGCATCGTCTACGAGCTGTGGACGAACGGCCAGCGTCTACTGCATCGGGCGAGCTCCTTTTCGCTCGCACCCGTTGCGCTGGGGTTCGCGGTCGGGGCAATCTCGCTCTCGCTCACCGGCGAGATCTTCCTCGAGGGGCTCAAGACCGGTCTCGTCACCTTCGGTGGCGCGTTCACCGCAATCCCATTCCTTCAAGACGCCGCGGTCGACGGCCAGGGATGGCTAACCGATGAGGAGTTCGTCGACGGTCTTGCGATCGGCGGCGTCTTGCCGGCGCCGCTGGTCATCTTCGGGACGTTCGTCGGCTACCTCGCCGGCGGCCTGGTTGGCGCGCTGGTGATCACCCTTGGGATCTTTCTACCCGCGTTTGTCTTTCCGATCTTCTTTCATCGCCAGTTCGTCGCGCTTGCCGACAACGACCGCATCAGGCCGTTTCTGCTCGGCGTCGCCGCGGCGGTGATCGGGTTGATCGCTGTCGTTGTGATCGAGATCCTGGATACGGGTGTGATCGACGTCTGGACCGCGCTGATCGCCGCAGCTGCCTTCGTCGCGCTGAACACATTTCACGGCAAGCTCACCGTGCTCTGGGTCGTGCTCGGCTCGGGGCTCCTGGGCGTGCTGGCGCAGGCGACGGTGGTCTAGCGGTCAGCCGCGCTCGGCCAGCGTCGAGATCACGGCCTCGTAGAAGCCCTCGCCCATCGCGCCCTCGGTCACCGTCGCGTTCGCGAAACGCGGAATCGCTTGGCGTAGCTCTTCGTCGCCTTGGGGCCCGTTGGCGACACAGAAGAAGCGCCCGACCGAGTTTGCCGCCTCGAGATCCTCGATCGAGTCACCGATCGCGATGCACTCTTCGGCGGCGAAGCCGCGAGCCTGGATGTGGAATGCGACCCCCTTTGCCTTGCTGGCGCCTCCCGGGACGAGGTGGTAAGCGTGAGTCGCGCCCACGATGCCCTCCATCGAGTGGTTGATCGCACCGTTATCGAGGAATCGAACGTCCTCGTGGCCCGCCTGCACGAGCAGCTTGTTCGCGGCGACAACGTCAACCCGACCTCGCATCAGCAGCGAGAGCTCGCGCCCCGTGTGCCAGGGCGCGTGCCATTCGAGCATGCCCCCGAAATGCTCGAACAGAAGCTCGGGAGCTCCCGAGTTGGTCAGCTTGTCAGCGGGGTTTCCGTTCTCATCGGGAGTCCAGTCGCCGGTGAGATAGGTGCGTTCACCATCGATCATCACGCCGCAGCCGGCCTCGTAGATATAGGAGGGCTGGCCCATCAGCCGTGCGTCGGAACGGACGGTGGATTCGCGCCGGCCGGACATGATCACGACCTCGACGCCGGCTCGGCTGCAGGCCTCCAGGGCGCGAGCCTGAAGCAGGCTGAAATTGCCGTCGGGATCTCGAAACAGCGAGCCGAGGGGTCCCAGCAGGGTCCCGTCGAGGTCGGTGTAGACGCAGCGCAGGGCCATATGAGGACTAACTTAGTCACCGATGTCCGTCTGGCGCCTGAACGAGCTCGAGCTCAGCTTCCCGCCGCCGCTCGCGGCGGGGATCGTCAACGTCACCGACGATTCCTTCTATGCCGGCGCGCGCAGCGGCACCGCCGAGCAGGCGGTGGCCGACGGCCTCGCACTGGCCAAAGCCGGGTTCGACATGCTCGACGTCGGTGCCGTCGCAGCGCGCAGCGGGCCTTCGGTCGCGGCGGAGGTGGAGGCCGAGAAGCTGGTGCCGGCAATCACGCAGCTGGCGGCGCGGGCGGGCGTGCCCGTGCTCGCGGACACGTTTTCACCCGAGGTCGCGGCACTCGCGCTCGAGGCTGGGGCGACGGCGGTCAACGACATCGGCGGCGGCGAGGACGCGATGCTCGAGCTCGTCGCCGAGGCCGGCTGCGGCTACGTGCTCATGCACATAGCGGGCCCGCCTCGGGTTGACCGCCCGGCGCCGCGCTACGACGACGTCGTCGAGCGGATGAAGGCCTGGTTTGCCCAGCGCCTGGAGCGCGCGCTCGAGCTCGGCTGTGACGCCGAGCAGATCGCGCTCGACCCTGGACTCGATTTCGACCTCAGTACCGACGACGACCTCGAGGTCCTGCGCCGGCTCGGTGAGCTGCGAACGCTCGGGCGGCCGTTATTCGTCGCGCTCTCGCGCAAGGACTTCATTGGCGCGGTGCTGGCGGGGTCGTGGGAACAGCGCGTTGAGCCCGCGCAGCGCGGGCCGGCAACGCTTGCGGTGACGACGCTTGCCGTCGCCGAGGGCGCCGAAATGCTGCGCCTGCACGATGTCGAAGCGCTCGACGCGGTGCGCACGGCGGCCGCGATCACGGCGGGTGCAGCGTGAGTGGCGATCCGTTCGCCGCGGCGCCGCTTGCCTGGGAGCGGCTGCTCGAGGCGGGTGAGATCGAGGAGCGGCTGGTCACCACCCGCGTCGAGGCGCCACGTCCACCGAGCCCTGTCGAGGTACCACCGTCATTGTCGCGGGACGCTTGTCGAAGCGCTAGCGCGCGGTGGCATCTCAGAGCTCTACTCGCACCAGCTCGAAGCATTGGAACGAGCGCGCCAGAGCGACGTCATCGTCACCAGCGGCACCGCCTCGGGCAAGTCCTTGTCGTTCAACTTGCCGGTGCTCGACGCGATCGCCGCGGACCCGAAGACCCGCGCTCTCTACGTCTACCCGACCAAGGCGCTCGCCCAGGACCAAGCGCGAAAGCTCGCGCTGCTGAACCCTCCCGGGCTGATCCAGGCGATCTATGACGGCGACACCCCGAAGGACGACCGGCCCGCGATCCGTCGCCGCTCCAACCTCGTGCTGACCAACCCCGACATGCTCAACATGGGCATGCTCGCCCACCACAAGGGCTGGGGTGACTTCCTCGCCAACCTGCGCTTCGTTGTCGTCGACGAGGCCCACACCTACCGCGGCGTCTTCGGCTCGCATGTGGCCAACGTCCTGCGGCGCCTGCGTCGAGTTGCGCGCGTGTATGGCACCGAGCCGCGATTCATTCTGGCGTCGGCGACGATCGCCAACCCCGTCGAGCTCGCCGAACGGCTCACCGGGACGAAGTTCGCGCTGGTCGATTCCGACGGTGCCCCGCGAGCCAAGCGGCGGATTGCGATCTGGAATCCGCCGGTGACCGACGCGAAGACGATGAAGCGACGCTCGGTGCTCTCGGAGTCGGCGGAGTTGCTTGCGGATCTCGTCATCAACGGCTCTCGCACGATCTGCTTTTTGCGCAGTCGACGCGGGATCGAGCTGATACAGAAGTTCACGCGGATGCGCCTCGAGCAACTCGGCGAGCCCGAGCTCGCTGCGCGCATCGCCCCCTACCGCGCCGGCTACACGCCTCAGCAGCGACGCGAGATCGAGCGCAAGCTCACCAGCGGCGAGTTGCTTGCGGTGGTCACCACCGATGCGCTCGAGCTCGGGATTGACATCGGCGAGCTCGACGCGGCGGTCTGCGTCACATTCCCCGGCACCGTCGCCAGCCTGCGCCAGATGTGGGGGCGAGCGGGGCGCCGGCGCGAGGGGATCGCGCTCTACGTAGCCGGGGAGGATGCCCTCGACCAGTTCTTCTGCCGCCATCCCGACGAGTTTCTCGAGCGCCCGGTGGAGGCGGCGATTCTCGACCACGCCAACGAACGCATCCAGACCGCGCACGTCCTCGCGGCCGCCTACGAAGCGCCGCTCGGCGGCGCCGGCGAGCAGCCGGGCGCGAACGATGACGCCATCCTCGGCGAGCGGTGGCGCGAACGCGCCGACACGCTGGTCGGCGCGGGGCGCCTGCGCCGGAGCCGCGACGGTCGCTACCTGCCACGCGAATCAGGGTTTCCCGCTGGCGAGATCTCGCTGCGCTCGGCCTCCTTGGACTCGGTCGCTGTGATCGATCGCAACTCCGGCGAGCTGCTCGGCCAGGTCGAGGCCGAGCGCGCGTTCACAACGATTCATCCCGGAGCGATCTATCTGCACCTCGGTCGTTCGTACGAGGTTGCGGAGCTCGACGTCGAATCCCGACGCGCGATCGTCGAGGAGTTCGCCGGCGATTGGTACACGCAGCCGAAGAAGGAGACCGCGGTCTATATCGAGGAGGTCGATGAGCAGCGCTCGATCGGACCAGGCCGCGCCGGCGCCGTCGAGCTCAATTTCGGCGAGGTCTCGGTTTCAGAGCAGGTGATCGCGTTTCAGCGAAAGAGCCTCAACGATCACTCCGTGATCGACATGGTCGCGCTCGATCTGCCCGAGCAGAACTTCCCCACTCAGGCGCTCTGGTACGTGCTTCCCGACGCGCTGGCGGGTCCGGCGGCGATGCCGAGCGAGGTGCTGCTGGGAGCGCTTCACGCGGCCGAGCATTCGCAGATCGCGGTGCTGCCGCTGCTGGCCATGTGCGACCGCTGGGACATCGGCGGGCTCTCGACCAACATCCACTTTCAGACCGGCCAGCCGACGATCTTCATTTACGACGGCCACCCCGGTGGCGTCGGCATCGCCAAGCGCGGCTACGACGAGTTCGAACGGCTCGTCGGCGATGCCGCGCGGCTCGTCGGCGAGTGCCCCTGCGAGCACGGCTGCCCCTCGTGCGTGCAAAGCCCCAAGTGCGGCAACCTAAACGAGCCGCTGCACAAGGCCGGCTCGCTTGAGCTGATGGAGCAGATCATCAACCTCGCGGCAGCCCAGGCGCGACCGATGCGCGCGGCCTGAGGGGCTGCCCGCTAAGGGCTGACGAACGTATCGGGATCGGGCCGATGCGCTCACCGGCGCCGTATCGCAACGGCGACGATCCATCGTCCCGAGCCTGCGCCGCCTCGCTAGCCTTACGCGCCGCGAGGCGAGATAGCTCAGTTGGTAGAGCACACGACTGAAAATCGTGGTGTCCCCGGTTCGATTCCGGGTCTCGCCATCTCCCGGGCCGGGCCGCCGTCTTGCGGCGTCATCGGTCGCTTGCGGGCAAAGCCCGCGGCGCTTCCTGCTTCCTGGCAAGGAGCGACATGGGTCGCTTGCGACGGCCTGACCCCCGGGAGACGGTTCTGGCGATTGGAAATGAGCCATCGCGGGTATTCGGCCGGCCATGGAATTTCAAGAGACCCCGGGCGAGACGCTGCCATCAGACCCTCGAGAAGATGACGAGATGATCGAGCCCGATGCCGATCCGCTCGACACCGACGTCGAAGATGTCGATCTCTTGCTCGACGATGAGGACGAGGTCGACGACGGCGAGGACGTCGCGCTCGAGGACGAAGACATCTAACAAGCCCTGCGTTGAGCGCCCGGGCACCGCCGGGTAGCGTCCTGGACGTGACTCCGATCGAAGGGCCCACCGACGTCACCGTTCGCGGCTGGTGGCACACGCTGCGAGACGCCGTCAAGGTGTTTCGCGAGAACGACCGCACCGACGACGCGGCCGCGCTCACCTACTACACGGTTCTATCGCTGTTTCCAGGACTGATCGTCCTGGTCTCGCTGCTCGGCGTTTTCGGCAACCAGGAGACGATCACGAGCTTGCTCACGATCATCGACGACCTCGGCTCTGCTTCGACCGTCGACGCGATCAGAGGTCCGATCAACGACATCGTCGAGAGCTCGAGCGCTGCCGGTCTCGCGCTCGTGCTCGGGGTCGTCCTCGGCCTGTGGTCTGCGTCCGGCTACGTCGGCGCATTCATGCGGATCTCGAACGAGATCTATGGCTCAGATGAGGACCGGCCATTCTGGAAGCTGCGCCCGCTGCAGATGGGGATCACGTTCGTGATGACGATGATCCTGGTCGCAGTCTTGGTCGCGCTCGTGCTCACGGGCCCGCTCGCCGAGGCGATCGGCGACGAGCTCGGCGTCGGCGATACCGCACTCACCCTGTTCACGATCGCGAAGTGGCCGATCCTGTTCGCGATGGTCGTCTTCGTCATCGGCCTCCTCTATCGCTGGTCACCGCACGCCTCGCACGAGGGACTTCGCTGGATTCTTCCCGGCAGCGCCCTGGCAACGGTCATCTGGCTCCTTGCCTCGGCCGCGTTCGCCGCCTACGTGGCCAACTTCGGCTCCTATGCCAATACCTACGGCAGCCTCGCCGGCGTCATCGTCTTCTTGGTCTGGCTCTGGCTGACCAACGTCGCCGTCATCCTCGGCGCCCAGTTCGCCCGCGAGCTCGAGCGCACGGCCGCCGCCGCCGCGATTCCGACCGCGCCCGATGAACCCGTGCCGCTCGACCCCGTCGACCGCGACCTCGCCCCGCACTACTCGCCGGCGGACCACGATCCCGGCGATCGGCCCGAGGACGGGCAACCCGCCCGCCGCACGTCGCGCTGACGTGAAACGCCTGCGTTCAAGCACGGACAAGTCTTCTGCGCCCGAACCAACGGTTTAGGCCCTGTCAGCTTCTGGGCTCGCCCCGCGACTGACCAAAGATGCAAGCCGGGAAGAGAATCGGGCCGTCCGGATCTCTGACTACCGTGAGTTCAATGAGTAGCCAGGGTCAAATCGAAGCACTTCAGGCTCCGCTTGGAGAGGTTCCAGCTGAGCCGACGGCGCTGCCGTTGATTCGTACCTTCATCCGAGATCTCGCCGAGGGCGGCACGGTTGGCGCCGTCTTCGCTGTGCGCGAACGCGAGCGTCGCACACGCAGAAGCGGCGAGGACTTCCTCAGGCTGATCGTCGCTGACCGCACCGGCTCGGTAGAGGCTCTCGCCTGGGACGACGTCGACGACCTGTTCGACTGTTGCCCGCCTGGCGCGGTGGTCTACATCGAAGGCAAGTTCTCGGTCCACCCTCAGTACGGCTCAAAGATCACGATCCGCTCGATCCGCGTGGCCGACGCCGGCGAGTACCAGCACGACGATCTCGCCGAAGGACCGCCGGTCTCGGTCGAGCAGCTGGAGACTCAGCTGCGAGAACTGCTGACGACGATTCAGAACCCCCAGCTCGCCGCTTTGCTCGACCGCATCTTCGGCCCCGAGTCTGCGATCTGGGCGCGCTTCCAGATCGCGCCGGCGGCCAAGTACTACCACCAGGCCTATCCGCACGGCCTGCTTGACCATACGGTCTCGGTTGCCGAAGCGGTGAGCGCCGCCGCCGCCGCTTTCCCAGGCGTCGACCGCGACGTCGCCGTCACCGGAGCTCTGCTTCACGACATCGGCAAGACCCAGGCCTACAACGACGACCCGCTGGCGATCGACCTCACGGACCTCGGTCGCCTCCAAGGGGAGATTCCGCTCGGCTATTACCTAGTGCGCCGCGAGATCGAGCAGATCCAGGGCTTCGACCCTGAGCTCGCACAGGCAGTCCTGCACATCGTCCTCTCTCACCATGGCAAGCTCGAGCACGGCTCGCCGGTGGTCCCGGCCACGCGAGAGGCGACCCTCGTGCATGCGATGGACAATCTCGGAGGAACCCTCGGCAGCTTCGATCGCATCGAACGCGAGCTGCCCGACGGCCAAGCTTGGTCGCGCTTCGACCGCGGCATCGACTCGGCCGCATATTTCTCTTCTCGGGCAGCCTGAGCCGAGGACGGTCCGGCGATCGTTCTCAGGGGCCGAAGCGCTTCGTGCAGCGATTGACCCTGTCTCCAACCCGCTCGGGCTTGGGTGCGGCGATCGCTCGCTGAATGCAGTCCTGGAGCGCCTGTGAATCGGTCTCGTCGAAGGCGTTGCCGATCTGGTCTTGCACGTTGTTGGGCAGGCCTTCAAAGCCGTCGAAGCTTTCGTTGAACGAGTCGAGACTCTGGCCGACCACGTCGCTGGTCGTATCAAGCGTGGGCTTGACGATGAAGAAGTAGATCGCCGCCAGGATCACGACCGTCGTCACGACCTTGATCAGCGGGTTGAGGAACGTGCCGGCGCCAAGCATCAGCCGAACAGCAACTGGTCTGCGAGGTCGCGGCAGCGCTGCATCGCCCGCGACTCGAATTCGGCGTCCTCGACGCATTGCTCGATCCGTGTGGCGCCGGCAGCGTCGCCCTGAGCGGCGACGCTAGTCGCGTATGAGAGCGCGAAATTGCGGCTGCTCTGGACGTTGTGCACGACCCGCTCGGCAAAGCTTTCGCACTTCTGCGTCGGCGCGAGGTCGTCACCGGCCTGCCTCAGGCACGAGCGAACCTCTCGAGCCGCCTGCGGCCAGGTCGAGTTGAGGCTGGCGATGAACGTGGCAGTGCGTGATTGCGCGGTCTCCAAGGCGATGGTCTGGGACCTTTGCGCGCTAGCCGCCTGCGCCTGCGCCTGCGACTGGCGGATGTTCTCGTTGACGTCGCCGATGGTCTTCTCGGTTGTGTTGAGGATCGGCTTGACGATGAAGATTCCCACCGCAGCGAGGATTGCCACCGTGGTGACGATCTTGATCAGCGGGTTGATGAAAGTGCCGGCGCCGAGCATTGCGTGGCCTACGGTCCGAAGCGATCGATCGCTCGCTCCTGCGAAGCAGCCTCGATCGCGCGCTGGATCACCGCGCTGATCGTCGAGCTCATGGTGGCGCGATCTCCGAACATGGCTCGGCCATCCTAAGCGCTCACCGCGATCAGGGCCAAGAGCGCTCGATCCGGTTCGAGCCTGTGCCGAAACCGGCGTGTTTGGCGCCAATTCACCGACAAAAGACGCAGTTTGCGAAACGGGCCGTATGACAGGCTTCACGCCGCCAATATCCTCGTAGCGCAATGGCGAAGGACACCGAGAAGCTGATCCGCCAGCTCTCGCTGATTTCGTTCTTGATGGCGAACCGCCGCCCGGTGTCGGCGCTCGAGATCAAGCGCGAGGTCGAGGGCTACTCCTCGATGAACGAGGATGCGTTTGCGCGCCGTTTCTACGCCGACCGCGCCGAGCTCGAGAGCCTCGGGATCTCGCTTCAAGTCGAAAAGCCCGCCGAGGGCTTCTTCGAAGCCGAGCTCTACGCCCTGCCTCCGGAGAACTACTACCTGCCGCCGATCGCCTTCTCGGACTCCGAGCTCGCCGCGTTGCGAACCGCGCTCGGCCTGCTCGACGGCGAGTTCGCCTACGCCGAGCCGCTGCGCCTGGCGTTGCAGCAGGTGTCTTGGGGTAGGCCAAGCCCGCTCGTTGCCGACGAGGAGGCGCCGATCGACGTCAAGCTCTCCTCCGCCGGCGGAGGCAAGGAGCTTTCACAGCGCCTGGCGAAGATCGAGACCGCGATCTCGCGCCGCAAGACGATCGAGTTCTCCTACTACTCGCTGCAACGCGACGAAACCTCCGATCGCAAGGTCAACCCCTACCACCTCGTCTTTCGCGAAGGCCAGTTCTATTTGATCGGGCACGCTCACGAGCGCGACGAGGTTCGCGTCTTTCGCCTCTCACGGATCCGCGGCAAGGTCTCTTATGCGACCAAGGCCGAGCATGACTTCTCCGCCCCTGAAAACTTCGACCGGCGAGATTACGCTCAGCGTGCCGACTGGCAGATGGGCGAGATCGAGGGCCGCGCCACGATCTTCTTGCGCGAGCGAATCACCTGGCTGGTGGAGCGCGATTTCGGCCGTCACGGCAGCTTCCGCAAGCCGGTCAAGGCTGATGGGATCAAAGGCAGCCGCGGCTCGATCTTCGAGACCGATTACGCCTCGGCCCGGCAGCTGATCTCCTGGGTGCTCTCATGGCGAGACAACGCGCGCATGCTCGATCCGCCCGAACTCGCCAAGGACGCCGACGAGCGTCTCGAACTGCTGCGCGTTCGCCACCGCAGCGAGTTCGGCGTCGCCAAGACGGTGAGCCGGCCGGTTGCCGAAGGCAGCGGTCGGGCGCGCTCTACTGCCAACGGGCGCGCCGAGTCCGTCATCCGCCCCGAGCGATTTGCCCGTCTCGTCACGCTCGCCGGTCTGCTCATCGGCGCCGCCCGTGAGGAGCGCGAGCTGCCGACCGCCCAGGTCCTCTCTGAGCTCAACATCTCGATCGAGGAGCTGCGTGAGGATCTCGACGTGCTCAACGTCGTCAACTTCGGTGGCGGCACCTACGTCCTTTACGCCGAGATCGCTGGCGACCGGATCGAGATCGACCCCGATACCTACGGCGACAACTTCGCCCGTCCGGCGCGCCTGCTGCCGCTCGAGGCAAAGGCGCTGATCGCCGCGATCGACCTCTTCGGCGACCATCTGCCCCAGGCCGGCCTCTTGACGGCGCGCGAGAAGATCGTCGCCGCACTCGGCCATGACCCCTCCCAAGAAGGCCTGGAGATCGCCCCCGGCCGCGACGACTCATCCGTGGTCCGCACGGTCAACGGGGCGATCCAGCACAACCAAGTGCTCGAGCTCGAGTACTACAAGGAGAACGAGGACTCGTTCGTCAAGCGCGAGGTCGAGCCCTACCAGCTGGTCAAGGGACCGGAGGGCTGGTATCTAGGTTGCTTCGACCTCGGGCGCAAGGACACCCGCCACTTCCGCCTCGACCGAATGAAGAAGGCCGTCGCTACAAAGCGCAAGTTCGAGCCTCGCGAGGGTGTCGAGGAGATGCTCGCCGAGCAGGAGTGGCTGGTCCACGGCGAGGTAACGTCGGCCGGCGTGGCACGCGTCTGGGTCTCACCGTTGCGCGCCCGCTGGTTGCGCGAGCAGCGCACGGTGGTCGAGGAGCTCTCAGACGGCGCCGTCGTCGTCGAGGTTCCCTACGGATCCGATGATTGGCTCGTGCGAGAGGTGCTCAAGGGTGTCGGCGACCTCGTCGTGCTTGAGCCCACCGAGGCGCGCGAAGCGGTCGCCAAGGCTGTCGCCTGAGCGCCGGGCGCTCCCAAGCGCGGCGGTGCTTGTGGCCGTGAGCGCTATGTTCACTCGCTTAGTCGCGCCGAACCCGGGGCCGATGACGCTAGGCGGCACCAACACATACGTCGTCGGGCGCGATCCCGCGTATGTGATTGACCCCGGGCCGGCCGACGCGGCGCATCTCGACGCGATCCGCGCCGAAGCCGCCGCTCGCGGCGGCATCGGCGGCGTCTTGCTCACCCATGGGCACTCCGACCACACCGAGGGGGTCGAGATGCTCGGCGAGCCCGTCTTGTGGGGTGAGGTGGGCAAGAGCAACGAAGCCGCGGCGCTGATTGCGGTGGCGAGTGGCGGCGAGGAAGCGCTCGACGGTCTCGCCGGGGAGGCCGACAAGCCGCTGGAGGATTCTCAGGTGGCGGGCTTCCTGGCCGTGCCGACTCCCGGGCATGCCGCCGATCACGTTGCCTTTGTCCGCGAGCGAGTCTGCTTCTGCGGTGACCTGATCCTCGGTGAGGGCTCGACGATCGTGCCCCCGGCTGCCGGCGGCGGCTCGCTCGCCGACTACATGGCCTCGCTTCGCCGCCTCGCCGAGCTCGATGTCGACCTCCTCGCCCCCGGCCACGGGCCTTTGATCAACAACCCCGCGGCGAGGATCGCCGAGTACATCGATCACCGCGAGTCGCGCGAACGGCGACTGGTCGAAGCGCTCGATGGCGGCGAGCGCTCGCGCCAGGCGCTCTTGGCCACCGTTTGGGACGACGTGCCCGAGCAGCTGCGCCCGGCCGCGGCGGTCGCGATGCAGGCCCATCTCGAGAAGCTCGAGGCCGAGGGACGCTCTGCCCTCGAGCTCGACGCCTGATCGGCCCAACGTTGCGGTTCTTCGCAGCAATCGAATCCGGGCTCTATCGCTTCCCCGCGGTCGACCCGGCCACGCTTCGAGGACAAGCTCGAGCGTGAGACACGATGAGCCGCCGCGGCGAGATCGTCCTCAGCCCGGCCGAGCAGCTCGAGTTGCTCGAGTCGCAGCGGGTGGTGATCGTCTGCTCACACGGCCCGCGCGGCTGGCCGCATTCGATGCCGATGTGGTTCACGCTGCGCGAGCCAGCGGCCGAGCCGCTGGCCGATGGTCCGCCGAAGGAGATCTGGATCTGGACCTACGCCAAGTCGCAGAAGGTGCGAAATCTCGAACGCGACCCGCGCGCGACGCTGCTGGTCGAGACCGGCGAGGAGTACCTCGAGCTTCGCGGCGTTCAGCTCGAATGCGAGGCGGAGCTGATCCGCGACCGCGATCGCGTCGCCGAGTTCGGCAAAGAGCTGACCGTGAAGTACTCCGACGGCATCGACTCGATCGAGGGCGATGCCGCTGCCGCGCTCGAGGCGCAGGCAGCGAAGCGCGTTGCGATCCGCTTTCAGCCGCTGCGCGCGGCGAGTTGGGATCACCGAAAGCTTGGCGGCACCTACTGAGCCAATCGACGCCCAGGGACGTTGCACCACGTTTCTGGACGGGCCACCAGAGCGCTCCCGGCTGCGGCCTTGATCACCGGACGGCTAGCCTCTGCGCCCGATGGAGGCGCTCAAGGGACTGATCCTGTCGGGCGGCGCGGGCACGCGCCTGCGCCCGATCACACACACGTCGGCCAAGCAGTTGGTACCTGTGGCCAACAAGCCCGTGCTCTTCTATGGGATCGAGGCCCTGGTCGATGCGGGGATCGATCAGATCGGAATCATCATCGCGCCCGAGACCGGCGATGAGATCCGCGAGGCGGCGGGCGACGGCTCGCGCTTTGGCGCTGCGATCACCTACATCTCCCAGGATCGCCCGGCGGGCCTGGCTCACGCCGTGCTCACGGCGCAGGACTTCATTGGCTCGTCGCCCTTTGTCATGTATCTCGGTGACAACCTGCTGCGCGACGGCATCACTGAGCTCGTCGGAGCCTTTCGAGCCAACGAGCCCGACGCGCTGATCCTGCTGACCGAGGTGCCCGACCCTTGGCACTATGGCGTCGCCGAGCTCAACGGTGACACGGTCGTGCGCTTGGTCGAAAAGCCCAAGGATCCGCCGTCGAACATGGCGCTCGTCGGTGTCTACATGTTCACCTCGAAGATCTTCGAAGCAGCGAACTCGATCGAGCCTTCCTGGCGCAACGAGCTCGAGATCACTGACGCTTTGCAGCAGCTGATCGACAACGGCTCTCGCGTCGAAAGCCACACGGTCGGCGGCTGGTGGAAGGACACCGGTCAGCTTGCCGACATGCTCGAGGCAAACCGCCTCGTGCTGGAGGAGATCGAACCCTCGATGGAGGGGGAGGTCGACGCGGCGAGCCGGGTTGAAGGCCGTGTTTCGATCGAGGCGGGCGCCGTGCTCGAGCGCTCGGTCGTACGCGGTCCGGCGGCGATCGGCGCCGGCGCTCGCATCGTCGACTCCTATGTCGGCCCCTACACCTCGATCGGCCGCGACGTTGAGATCGTTGGCTCCGAGGTCGAGCACTCGATCCTGCTCAGCGGCGTGCAGGTGCGAAATCTTGACGCGCGCATCGAGGCGAGCCTGCTGGGGCGCGAGGTCAAGCTCGTGCGCAGCGAGGAGATGCCGAAGACGCTGCGGATGATCGTCGGTGACAAGTCGGAGATCTCGATTCCATGATTGCGCTGGTCGCAGGGGCTGGGGGCATGCTTGGAGGCGACGTCGTCGTTGCGCTCGCGCGGCGCGGCCACGATGTTGTCGGCTTAACGCGAGCGGAGTTCGACATCACCGACTCCGCTTTGGTGGAGGAGGTGGTCGCCGAGGTCAAGCCGGAGATCGTCATCAACTGCGCTGCCTGGACCGACGTCGACCGCGCCGAGGAGCATGAGCGCGAGGCGATGCGAGTCAATGACGTCGCCGCGGGCATCGTCTCGGCGACCGCTGCCTCCCACGGTTCCAAGGTGCTCTACGTCTCCAGCGACTACGTCTTCGCCGGCGACAAGCGCTCGCCGTATCTCGAGTCCGACCTGCCGGCGGCGATCTCGGCCTACGGTCGCTCCAAACAGGCTGGCGAGACCTCTGTCTCGATCGCGAACCCGCGCCACTTCATCGTTCGCTCGTCGTGGCTCTTCGGCCTCAACGGCACCAACTTCGTCGAGACGATGCTGCGCCTGGCCGGCGAGCAGTCGGAGGTGATCGTCGTCTCTGACCAGGTCGGCACGCCGACGTATACGCCCCACCTGGCCGAGGCACTCGCGATGATCGCCGAGACGGACGAGTTCGGCACCCACCACGTCACGGCCTCGGGGCGCTGTTCGTGGTTCGAGTTCGCGCAGGAGATCTTCGATCAGGTCGGCTCGGAGTGCCACGTGATGGCAGGCACGACCGAGATGCTGGGACGGCCGGCCCCGCGGCCGCCGTTCTCGGTCCTTGCCAGCGAGCGCGCCGATCCGATCGAGTTGCCCGATTGGCGCCAGGGGCTGACCGAGTATCTGGCCAATCGCGAGGCGGCGGTGGCACCTTGAGGGTCCTTGTCACGGGAGGCGCCGGCTTCATTGGCTCCGGCTATGTCCGCCACCGCCTCGACAACCACCCGGATTCAGCGGTGCGTGTGCTCGACAAGCTCACCTACGCGGGGCGCCGCGAGAACCTCGAGGGGCTCGATACCGAGCGCTGCGAGCTCGTCGTCGCCGACATCGCCGACCGCGAGGCAGTGCGCCGAGCGCTCGACGGCTGCGACGCAATCGTCAACTTTGCCGCCGAGACCCACGTCGACCGCTCGATCGAGGATCCCGGCGAGTTCATCCAGACCGACGTCCACGGCACCTTTGTCCTCCTGGAGGCCGCCCGCGACGCGGGCGTAAGGTTGCTGCAGATCTCCACCGACGAGGTCTATGGCTCGATCGAGGACGGCTCGTTCACCGAGAGCTCCCCGCTCGACCCGTCCTCGCCCTATTCCGCCTCGAAGGCCGGTGGCGACCTGCTCGTGGGCGCCTTTCGCAACACCTACGACGCGAATGCGCTCATCGTTCGCGCCTCGAACAACTACGGGCCGCGCCAGTACCCCGAGAAGCTGATCCCGCTGTGCATCCTCAACGCCCTGGCGGGGGATCCGCTGCCCGTCTACGGCGACGGCATGCAGGTAAGAAACTGGCTCTGGGCCCTGGACTTCGCCAGCGCGATCGACGTCGTGCTCGAGCTCGGCGAGGCAGGTGAGGTCTACAACGTCGGCGGGCCCGACGAGCTCGCCAACATCGACGTCGTCAAGCGCATCCTCGAGCTCACCGGGCGCGACGAGTCCCTGATCGAGTACGTCACCGATCGCCTCGGCCACGACCGCCGCTACTCGCTGTCGTCGGATAAGACCGAGGGGCTGGGCTGGAAAGCCGCGGTCGGGTTCGACGAGGGGATCGAGCGCACGGTCGAGTGGTATCGCCAAAACGAGGCCTGGTGGAAGCCGATCCGCTCCGGTGAGTACCGCGACTACTACGCAAAGCAGTACGGGTCGACGCTTGGCTGAGCGCCTCGAGACGCAGATCGACGGCCTCGCCCTGATCGAGCCCGGCGTCAACGGTGATCAGCGTGGCTTCCTGGTCGAGTCGTTCAGCGCTGCGAGCTGGCGCGAGCTCGGCGTCGACGTCGAATTCGTTCAAGACAACCACTCGCGCTCGCGCCGGGGCGTTCTCCGCGGCCTGCATTTCCAGACGACTCCCGGTCAGGCGAAGCTGGTGCGCTGCGCGCGGGGGCGAATCTTCGACGTCGCAGTCGACCTTCGCCGCGGCTCGCCTACCTACGGCGAGTGGGAGGGCTATGAGCTCGACGACGAGCGCCACCTTCAGTTCTTCGTCCCCGTCGGCTTTGCGCATGGGTTCTGCGTGCTCTCAGACGTCGCCGACGTCAACTACAAGCTCTCCAGCTACTACGAGGCGAAGACCGAGCGCGGCTTTGCCTGGAACGACCCCGAGGTTGGCGTCGAGTGGCCGCTCGACGATCCCCAGACCTCCGAGCGCGACCGCAGCGCGCCCAGGCTCGCCGAGATCGCAGACGAGCTGCCGTTCAGCGTCTAGCCGGCTTCAAGCCGAAGTCCGCTCGAACGCTCTGCGTCCTCGCGCGTTCGCCAGCTCTCCACTCGAGTGACCTTCTCCCCCTCGAACAGGTAGACGTTGTAGGTCTCGACCTCGAGATCGATCCCGCTGGCAGCGCCACGGTTTCGGACCAGCAAGTGAGCCAGAACGCCACCGTCGCCTTCGGTGATCTCGCGTACCTCCAGCTTTTGCTCGGAGAAGACATCCGGCTCGAGAAAGTCGCGCAGTGCAGCCTTGCCATGCAGCAACCCGTGCTCGGGGACGCCGTCGACACGCTTCATCTCGACGTCGTCGCGACAGAAGCCGACAACGACATCGAGATCGCCCCGGTTCAATGCTTCGATCGACGCCCGGACCATCGCTGCTCGCGGTCCCTCGCTCATGCCGAGAAATCTAAATCACCGGCCCAGGAGCCGAGCCGCATGGGTCCGTAGACTCGATCGGTTGAGCATGGCTCCCGAAGCGACCGCGACTACCAACCCTCTCGACGCGTTCAGCGAGGCTACGCGCCGCTGGTTCGAGTCGTCGTTCGAGGCTCCCACCCCTGCCCAGGCCGCCGGCTGGCCGAAGATCGCCACCGGCGCCAACACCTTGATCTGCGCGCCGACAGGGTCGGGCAAGACGCTGAGCGCGTTTCTGTGGGGAATCGACACCCTCGCGCGCCGACCCGAGCAGCTCGGGATCGGGGTGAAGATCGTTTACGTCTCGCCCCTGAAAGCCCTCTCCTACGACGTCGAGCGCAACCTGCGCGCGCCGCTGAAGGGCATCGGCGCCGAGGTCTCGGTCGGGCTGCGCACCGGCGACACGCCGCAGAAGGAGCGCCAGGCGATGAAGCGCACGCCGCCAGACATCCTGATCACGACGCCGGAGTCGCTCTATCTGATGATGACGTCGCAGGTGCGCGAGATCCTCACCGGGGTCGAGGCGGTGATCGTCGACGAGATCCACGCCGTGGCGCAGTCCAAGCGCGGCTCGCATCTGGCGCTGACGCTCGAGCGCCTCTCCCACCTCGTCCTCAACCACGAAAGCGACGAGCAGGCCTCGCTCAACGCTGCGCCGCGAGCCGAGCGCCGCGACCCGCAGCGAATCGGCCTCTCGGCCACGCAACGCCCACTCGAGCGCATCGCACAGTTCCTCGTCGGCCCCAAGCGCAAGTGCGAGATCGTCAACGCCGGCGTCCGCAAGGACCTCGACCTCGAGATCGTCGTCCCGGTCGAAGACATGACCGACCTCGGGACGCCCCTTGCAGGAGCCAACGGCTCCCCGGAGCCCCTAGACCCAGTCGCAGCCTTGGAAGCGATCCCCAACCCGCGCTCGATCTGGCCCGCCATCTACCCCGAGCTCCTGCGCCTAGTCCGAGAGCACACCTCAACCATCATCTTCGTCAACAACCGCCGCGGCGCCGAACGCTTAGCCAAGCGCCTCAACGAGCTCCACAACGAGGAACCTGAGCAGGAATTACCGGCAACCGAGCATGCGGGCAACTCAACGTCAACCGCAAGTGCTTCACGGGCGGGTGGCGGCGAGGGAGGGCCTCCCGACGCCCGCCCGCAGGCGCAAGCCGAGGACGGCGGCGGGAGTCCTCGGCGACAGGACCCGCCCGCCACCGGACCCGGGAGTTCTGGCCGACAGGACCCGCCAGTCACCGACGCCCCACAGCCTTTCGAGGAAATAGCAAGAGCCCACCACGGCTCCCTCGCCCACGAAGAGCGCCTGGTCGTGGAAGAACTTCTCAAGTCGGGAAAGCTGCCCTGCCTCGTCGCCACCTCCTCGCTCGAGCTCGGCATCGACATGGGTGCCCTCGACCTCGTGATCCAGGTCGAGTCGCCGAAGTCGGTCTCCCGCGGACTGCAGCGCGTCGGGCGTGCCGGCCACCAGCTCAACGAGGTCTCCAAGGGCCGGATCTTTCCCAAGTTCCGTGCCGACCTGCTCGAGTGCGCGGTCGTCGCCCAGCGGATGCGAAAGGGGGAGATCGAGGAGACGGTGATCCCTCGCAACCCGCTCGACGTGCTCGCTCAGCAGATCGTCGCGATGGTCGCCGACAGCGAGTGGGAGGTGAGCGAGCTGGAAAAGGTCGTGACCGCGTCGGAGCCGTTCTCCGAGCTTTCGCGCGAGCAGCTCGAGAACGTGCTCGACATGCTCGACGGCCGCTACCCCTCCGAGAAGTTCGCCGAGCTGCGCCCGCGTCTGGTCTGGGATCGCACCCACGGCACGGTTCGCGGACGCAAGGGCGCACGTCAGCTCGCGGTCACCAACGCGGGCACGATTCCCGATCGCGGCCTCTATGGCGTCCATCTACCCGACGGTCGCCGAGTCGGCGAGCTCGACGAGGAGATGGTCTACGAGGCGCGAGCCGGCCAGACCTTCCTGCTCGGAGCGACGACATGGCGGATTCAGGAGATCACCCGCGACCGCGTCATTGTCGTTCCCGCCCCTGGGGTTCCCGGTGCGGTTCCGTTCTGGCGCGGAGACGGCGTCGGGCGCCCGTCCGAGCTCGGCCGCGCGATCGGCGCCTTTTCGCGCGAGGCCGTATCGAAGGACGCGGCGACGCTCGCGGTTGAGAACGACCTCGACGAGCGGGCCGCCCAGAACCTGCTCGCCTATCTGCTCGAACAGCAGGCGGCAACACGGGTCGTGCCCTCCGACCAGACGCTGGTCGTGGAGAAGTTCCGCGATGAAATCGGCGACTGGCGCCTATGCGTTCTTTCTCCCTTCGGCGGCCGTGTGCACGCGGCGTGGGGACTCGCGATCTCAGCTCGAATTCGCCACGAGCTCGACCTCGAAGCCGACGCGATCTGGTCTGACGACGGCATCGTCATCCACCTTCCCGACGCCGACGAGCCGCCCGACGCGGAGATGATCATGCTCGAGCCCGAGGAGGTCGAGGATCTCGTCGTGCGCGAGCTCGGTGGCTCGGCGCTCTTCGGCGCTCGCTTTCGCGAGAACGCCGCGCGCAGCCTGCTGATCCCGCGCGCCTATCCGGGCAAGCGCACGCCGTTGTGGCAGCAGCGACTGAAGTCGCAGAGCCTGCTCGAGGTCGCCAAGGACTTCCCCCGCTTCCCCGTCATCCTCGAGACTTACCGCGAGTGCCTGCGTGATGTGCTCGACCTGCCGGCACTGGTCGATCTGCTGCGCGACCTGCAGTCGCGAAAGATCACCCTGGTCGAGGTCGAGACACAGACCGCTTCGCCGTTTGCCTCGTCGCTGCTGTTCGACTACGTCGCCACCTACATGTACGAGGGCGACACGCCCAACGCCGAGCGACGCGCCGCTGCTCTGGCGCTCGACCGCGACCTGCTCTCGGAACTGCTGGGCGCCGAGGAGCTGCGCGAGCTGATCGACGTCGAGGCCTTGGATGAGGTCGAGCGCTCGTTGCAGCTGATGCACCCCGACGCCCTGGCAAAGGACCGTGACGGCCTGCAGCAGGTGCTGCGTCGCCTCGGCGACCTGACGCTCGAGGAGGCTGAGCTGCGGACGGCGGAGGGCTACTCGGCGAAGTCGATGCTTGACAAGCTCGAGCGCGAGCGCCGCTCGGTCTCGGTGCGAATCGCAGGCGAAGAGCGCTGGATCGCCGCCGAGGACGCCGGTCTCTATCGCGACGCGCTTGGGGTGCCGCCACCCGGCGGGCTGCCCGACGTCTTCCTTGAGGAGGTGCCCGAGGCGATGGCTGCACTGATCCGTCGCTACGCTCGCACGCACGGGCCCTTCCCCACGGCGATGCCCAAAGCGCGCTTCGGCGTCGACGTCACCAGTGCGCTGAAGGAGCTCGAGCGCGCGGGTGAGTTGGTGCGCGGCGAGTTGCTGCCCGGCGGCAGCGAGCGCGAGTGGTGTGACACCGACGTGCTGCGCCGGGTGCGCCGCGCCAGCGTCGCCGCGCTTCGCAAAGAGGTCGAGGCCGTCGATCAGTCCGAGTTGGCGCGGTTCCTGCCGGCGTGGCAGAACGTCGACGCGCACCGTCCCGCGGGAGCGGGCCCCGATCGCCTGCGCGAGGCGCTGGTGCCGCTTCAGGGCGTCGCGTTGACGCCAGAGGTGTGGGAGCGCGATGTGCTCCCCCGTCGCCTCGGCGCCTACAGCCCCAACTGGCTCGACCAGCTCACGACCTCCGGCGAGATCGTCTGGATCGGCGCCGGGTCGCTGCTGCGCACCGGCCGCGTCGCGCTTTACTTTCGCGAGGACGTTCGCCTCGCCGGGCCGCCACCGTCGAACGCCAAGCTCGAGCGACCCGAGGGCGAGGTGCACGATGCGATCCGTGAGCTGACTCGCGGGAGCGCCCTCGTTCTGGCTCGACCTCGTCGCCGAGTTGGACCACGAGCGCGAGGAGCTCCATTCCGCGCTCTGGGACCTGGTTTGGGCGGGCGAGGTCACCAACGACGGCTTCGCGCCCCTGCGCGCACGGCGGCTGACGGCCGTCGGTCGCGACCGCCGCCCTCAGCGTCGCTTCGCCTCGCGCCGCCAGGGCTCATCCGAGGCGATCGTCGGGCGCTGGTCGCTGGCTGAGACGTTGTTTCGAAACGCGCCTCAGCAGGGCCCACGTTTGCGTGCCCAGGCCGAGCTGATGCTGGAGCGCTACGGCATCGTCACCCGTGAGACGGTCCTCGCCGAGGGCGTACCGGGCGGATTCTCGAGCCTCTATGGCGAGCTCTCCAACCTCGAGATCCTCGGCACGGCCCGCCGCGGGTACTTCGTCGAGGGTCTCGGCGGAGCCCAGTTCGCCCTCGCCGGTGCCGTCGAGCGCCTGCGGGCGATGCCACACGTCGAGGACGACTACCTGATCCTGGCCGCGACCGACCCCGCGCAGCCATATGGCGCCTCGCTTGCCTGGCCCAAGCGCGAGCAAGGCCGGCGCCCGGCGCGTACCCCGGGCGCATTCGTCCTGCTTCGTGACGGCAACCCGATCGTCTACGTCGAGCGCGGCGGCAAGGGCATCGTTCGCCTTGTCGAGCTCGAGGGCGAGGCGCTGACGGAGGCGGTTACTCGCCTCGCCGAGGCTGCGGCGTCGAAGCAGCTTCCCAAGCTTGGAATCGAGCGCGTCGACGGCGAGCCGGTGATGGGCTCGGGCCTCGAGGCCCAGATCATCGCAGCCGGCTTCTCGCGCCAGCCGCGAAGGCTCGTCGCGGCCGGTTGAGCGATGCCCGAGGGCGACACGATCCACCGCGCCGCGCGCGCGCATGAACGCGGCGCTTCAGGGCAAGGAGATCGCGCTCGCCGACGCGCCCAATCCGCGCTCGCCGATCTTCAACCGCGCCGCCGAGTTGCAGGGGCGAACGCTCGAGCAAGCCGAGGCCTTCGGCAAGCACCTTGTCGCCCATTTCTCCGGCGACCTCGTCGTCCACAGCCACCTCGGCATGAACGGGCGCTGGTTCATCAGCGCCGACGGGCGTTTGCCCTACGGCAAGCCGTGGCTGAGACTCGCGTCGGGCCGGGGGATCGCTTCGCAGAACGGCGGCAAGCTGCTGCGCGTCGTCAGCGAGTCTCGGATGCGAAACGACCCGGGCCTGCGCCGGCTCGGTCCCGACCCGCTTCGACCCGGGTTCGAGGTTGCCGCCGCCTGCCAGCGAATGCGACGCCTCGGCGGTAGCCGCGAGATCGGCGATGCCCTGCTCGATCAGGAGATCATCGGCGGGATCGGTAACGCGATACGCAACGAGGCGCTGTTTCGTGCGCGCATCAGTCCCTGGCGCAAGGTCGTGGATCTAAGCGAGGAGGAGCTCGAGCGCACGATCGCCGAGAACGAGCGGGTGATGAAGATCTCGATCGCCAAGGGCCGGCGCCCGCATTCGATCTATCGCGGCACCCGGCGCGGCTGCCCACGCTGCGGCGACAAGGTGCATTCCCGCGGCCAGGGCGACGACAACCGCACGGCGTACTGGTGTGCGTCCTGTCAGACCTGATCGAGGCACAAGCGCGATACTGGCCCCATGGCAGAGGCATCCGCGCAGCTGCTCGGCCGCGTCCCGCTGTTCAGCGACCTTTCGGAGGCTGAGCTCGAACGTATCGGCTCGGTCGCTGTCCCGCGCGCGTTTCCAAAGAATGTGCGGGTGTTTCACGAGGGCGATAAGTCGGATGCCTGCTACATCGTGCGTTCGGGCGAGCTGCGGGTCACCCGCGAGCACTCCGACGGGCGCGCGATCGCGCTTGCGACCCTCGGCCCCGGCGATATCTTCGGCGAGTTGGCGATGCTCGACGGCGGCAGCCGCTCGGCCAGCGTCGAGACGCTCATCGACTCCGAGCTGCTCGCCCTGCCGGCTGCTGACGTGCGCCGGGTTATCTCCGACCACGGCGACATCGCCGCGAAGCTGATCGTCGCGATCACCAAGCGCCTGCGCGAGACGAACGAGCGCGTTGCCCGGCAGTCGTTCCAGACCGTTCCCAGCCGTGTTGCAGGCGTCCTCTCACAGCTGATCGCCGAGGAGGTCGTGCCCGAGGATCGCCGCGGGATCACGGTGCAGATGACGCAAGCCGACCTCGCTCAGCTGGCCGGTACCTCGCGCGAGAGCGTCAGCCGATTCCTCGCCACGCTCGAACGCGCCGGCGTGGTCGCGGTCGGCCGTGGGCGAGTAACGGTGCTCGAGCCGCGCCGCCTACGGGCCTACATCTTCTAAGCGCCGCTCGCCCCGCATGACCACCTTCGCCGACAAGCGCGCGCGTATGGTCCAGCGCCAGCTGCGCCGCCGTGGGATCTCCGACGAGCGCGTGCTCGCGGCGATGGCGCAGGTGCCGCGGGAGCTCTTCGTCAGCGAGAGTCTGCAGTCGAAGGCCTATCGCGATGGCGCCCTGCCGATCGGCGAGCAGCAGACCATCTCCCAGCCGTGGATCGTCGCCGCGATCGCCCAGTGGCTTCGGCTGCGCGGAAGCGAGCGACTGCTCGAGATCGGTACCGGCTCTGGTTACTCGACCGCGGTCCTCTGCCGTCTCGCCGCGTCGGTTGTCAGCATCGAGCGCATCGAATCCCTGGGCGCCGAAGCTGAGGCGCCGCCTCCGCGCGCTCGGCTGCGACAACGCCGAGCTCCATGTCGGTGACGGCTCGCTCGGTCTTCCCGAACAAGCCCCGTTCGACGCGATTGCCGTCCATGCAGCAGCGCCGCGGCTGCCACCGGCGCTGTTCGCTCAGCTCGCCGTCGGTGGGCGCATCGTGATCCCGCTGATCGATGGGCCGGCGGAGCAGCTGACCGTGATCACTCGCACCGCGACCGAGTTCGATCTCGACCGAGGCGCCGGCCTCGAGCAGACAGCGATCGCGCCATGTCGCTTCGTTCGGCTGCTCGGGGAGCAGGGCTTTAGAACCTAAGCGATAGGCTGCCGAGCCGATGGCCCACGGCTTCTTCGCGCTCAACTTCTTCTCGCCCGCGTTCAGCGATCAGCTCAAGCGCGGGCGCAAGACGGCGACGATCCGCCTCGGCGACAAGTCGAGCAAGTACCAGCGGGGCCAGCTGCTGTGGGTGACGATCGGCCACCAGCACAGCCCGCGCGAGAAGATCTTCACCGCCGTCATCGACGATGTCGAGGTCAAGCGCGCCAGCGAGCTTTCGCCGCGCGATATCGAGCACGACAACCCCGAGTTTCGCCGCGTCGAGGAAACGCTCGGCTTCATGCGCCAGATCTACGGTCGCGAGATCGATCCCGAGGAGACGATCACGGTCGTGCGTTTCTCGCGTGTGCACGAGCCCCCGCCGGGCTTCAGCAACGGCGACCCGTCGCGGAACTAGATCAGCGCCGCTCGAGCCAAGTGCCAACGAGTACACGTTCCTCAGCACATGGCTGCTGGAGTGCGACCGTGACCGCGTCTGGGAGGCGATCTATGACGAGCGCGCCTGGCCGAGCTGGTGGCGGGGCCTCGAGAGCGTGGTCGAGCTCGATCCCGGTGACGAGATCGGCGTCGGCGCACACTCGCGTCTCACCTGGCGGGCGAAGCTTCCGTATTCGCTCGTCTTCGAGGCCAAGGCCGGGTGATCGAGAAGCCTCGCCTGGTCGTCGCCGACGTCACCGGCGAGCTCACCGGCACCGGCACCTGGCGCCTGTTCGAGCAGGCACGGGTCGACCGTCGTCCTCTACGAATGGAAGGTCGCGACCGCGAAGCGCTGGATGAACCTGCTGGCGCCGGTTCTGACACCGGTTTTTCGCAGCAACCACGACTGGGTGATGCGAAACGGCGCCACCGGGATCGCAGCCTTGCTGGACTGTCGCCTGCTGGCGTCGGGGTGACGAACTGCAGCGTAAGTCTAAGTCTTCACGACTTAGATACTGGACATCCACGCCGACCTGGCTACACTCCCTTTGGGTTTGGCACTCTCGTCTGTAGAGTGCCAAGACGCTGGCTCTGTTCGCTCTCGAGCCAAAGCTTGTTTGAACCGCCAATCCCTACGGAGGTAAGTACGTATGAGAAGAACTTGAAGCCGCTGGGCGATCGATTGATCGTCAAGGCCGTGGACGAGGAGCAGACGACCGCCAGTGGCATCGTGCTCCCGGACACCGCAAAGGAAAAGCCGCAGAAGGGCAAGGTCGTCGCAGTCGGTGACGGAGCCTGGGACGAAGACGGCGAGAAGCGGATCCCGCTCGACGTCGCAGAGGGCGACGAGGTCCTCTACAGCAAGTACGGCGGCACCGAGATCAAGATCGAGGGCGAGGACGTTCTCGTCCTTCGCGAATCGGACGTTCTCGCAAAAGTCGTCTAACCAACTCTTCTCTAGGAGGAACGAAACATGGCTCACAAAGAGCTCAAGTACGACGCGGAGGCTCGCGCGGCTCTTCAGGCCGGCGTCGACGCAGTCGCAAACGCAGTCAAGGTCACGCTCGGCCCGAAGGGTCGCTACGTAGTCCTCGACAAGAAGTTCGGTGCGCCGACGATCACCAACGACGGTGTCACGATCGCCCGCGAGATCGAGATCGAGGACGTGTTCGAGAACCAGGGCGCCCAGCTCGTCCGCGAGGTCGCCACGGCGACCAACGACGTCGCCGGTGACGGCACGACGACCGCGACGCTGCTGGCGCAGACGATCGTCCGCCACGGCCTCAAGAACGTCGCCGCCGGCGCCAACCCGTTGGCGCTTCGCCGCGGCATCGAGTCGGCCGTCGACCAGGTCGTCGGTCACCTGCGTGACAAGCAGTCGAAGGAGGTCGGTGGCAAGGAGCAGATCGCCCGCGTCGCCGCGATCTCGGCTGCCGACGAGGAGATCGGCAACATCATCGCTGACGCGATCGAGAAGGTCGGCAAGGACGGCGTCGTCAACGTCGAGGAGGGCCAGACGTTCGGCATGGAGCTCGAGTTCACCGAGGGCATGCAGTTCGACAAGGGCTACATCTCGCCCTACATGGTCACCGACCAAGACCGTATGGAGGCCGTGCTCGAGGAGCCCTACATCCTCATCGCAAACCAGAAGATCGGATCCGTCCGCGACGTCCTGCCCGTGCTCGAGCAGACGATGCAGTCGGGCAAGCCGCTCGTGATCATCGCCGAGGACGTCGAGGGCGAGTCGCTCGCGACGCTCGTGGTCAACAAGCTCCGCGGCACCTTCACCGGCGTCGCGGTCAAGGCACCCGGTTTCGGCGACCGCCGCAAGCGGATGCTCGAGGACATCGCGATCCTCTCAGGTGGCGAGGTGATCACCGAGGAGATGGGTCTCAAGCTCGAGAACACCGAGATCTCGCAGCTCGGCCGCGCTCGTCGCGTCGTCGTCTCCAAGGACACGACGACGATCATCGACGGCGCCGGTGAGAAGAAGGGGATCGAGGGCCGGATCAACCAGATCCGCTCCGAGATCGAGAACACCGATTCCGACTTCGACCGGGAGAAGCTCCAAGAGCGCCTGGCGAAGCTCGCGGGCGGCGTCGCCGTGGTCAAGGTCGGCGCTGCCACCGAGACCGAGATGAAGGAGAAGAAGCACCGTGTCGAGGACGCCCTGCAGGCAACTCGCGCGGCGCTCGAGGAGGGCATCGTCCCGGGAGGCGGCGTTGCGCTGCTGAACGCGGTCAGCGCGATCGACTCGAAGCAGCTCGACGCCGACGAGGCGACGGGCGCGGAGATCATCCGCAAGTCGCTCGAGGAGCCGATCCGCCAGATCTCGTTCAACTCCGGGCTCGAGGGCTCGGTCGTGGTCAACAAGATCCAGGGCATGAAGGTCGGCGAGGGCCTGAACGCCGAAACGGGCGAGTACGGCGACCTGATCAAGGCCGGCGTCATCGACCCGACCATGGTCACGCGCTCTGCGCTGCAGAACGCGGCCTCGATCGCCAAGAACATCCTCACCACCGAGGCGATCGTCGCCGAGCCGCCCGAGAAGGACGGCGGCGGTATGCCCGGCGGCGGTATGCCCGACATGGGAGGGATGATGTAGCTCGACTTCCTTCGCGGGCGATGCCCGCCTGGAAGCGTGCCTCAGAAGGGCCCGGCCACTGCGGCCGGGCCCTTCTTGCATTCCTAGGGCTTCAGGCGCCCAGGACCTCGTCCATGCGCCGGGGCTCGACTCCGAGCTCGCGTGCGTCGCCGGTGCCGCGCTCCGAGACCATCCCCACCTCCATCAGCTCCGCCTCCTCCCAGGTGGCGAAGGCGGCATCGCCGACAACCCGCCGCACGCCGTTGAGCCCGGCCCGGACCAATCCGAGGGGAACGTGCAGCAGTGGGCGCTCGCGTCCGGTCGAGCGCGCGATCAGGCGCGCCATCTGGTCGTAGCTGAGCCGCTGCGGCCCGGCGAGCTCGTAGCGCTTGGACTCGCCGTTGGCCGCGGCGAGGTCGGCCATGACGCAGCGGGCGACGTCGTCGGCCCAGATCGGTTCGAAGATGGAGTCGCCCGCGGCCCGAGACCGGTATCGCGGGAAGCAGCGCAAGCCGGCGCTGCAGCGTCACCCACGGGTCGTCGGTCGCGATAGACGATCGACGGCGCGAAGATCGTGCTCGCGAGCTCCGAGTCGCGCACAGCCTCTTCGGCCAGCGCCTTGGCGCGAAAGAAGCGCGTGCGCTGGATCTCGGTCGCACCGAGCGCCGAGAAGAAGACGAAGCGCTCGACCGCGCCCGCCTCGGCGGCTCGTACCAGTCGCGCTGTGGCGAGCCCGTTGAGCTCCTCGACAGGAGCGTGGGGCTGGTCGCGAATCGCGGCCGCCAGGTGGACGACGGTGGAGACGCCGCGAAGCGCCTGGCGCATCACGCGCGGGTCGGCGAGCTCGATCAGGTCACCGAGCGCGATCCGGACCTCGACGCGCAAGTCGTCCGAGGCCACGGGGGTCGCGCACCAGCGCCCGCACGTCTTCGCCGCCCTCCAGCAGCTTTGGAAGCAGCGCCTGGCCCACGGTTCCGGTCGCTCCGGTGACCAGGATCATCGCCCGCAGCTTAGATGGGCAGCACCCGCGCCCGTGATGGGACCATCTAGAATGCCGCGTTCCGTCCGTGCCCGAGTGGGCCCGGAAGCCCGCAAGACCGCCGTCGACCCAAGAAGGAAGAGACCTTGGCTTACGTCATCGCCGAACCCTGCATCGGCCAGAAGGACAACTCGTGCGTCGAGGTCTGCCCGGTCGACTGCATCCACCCGACTCCTGACGAGCCGGATTACGAGAACGTCGAGCAGCTCTACATCGACCCCGACGAGTGCATCGACTGTGACGCCTGCGTCGAGGCGTGCCCGGTCGACGCCTGCTTCGCCGAGGATCAACTCCCCGAGGAGTGGCAGAAGTACACGCCGCTCAACGCGGAGTACTTCGCGGGCAAGTAAGCGGGGCCGGGACGCGATGGCGGCAGCGAAGCCGCCCCTTCGCCTCAGCCTGACGCTCTCGGGAGGCGCGTCCCTCGGCGCCTATGAGGCGGGCGCTGCCGCCGCGCTGGCGCTCGCGGTTCGCCACCTCGACCAGCAGCAGGGCCAGGAGGCGAGCATCGACGCGATCGGCGGCGCTTCCGCAGGCGCGCTCGTAGCCATGTTCACCGCGCATGCGCTGCTCGAAGGGCCTCGATCCCGAGGCAGCTGCTGCACGAGACCTGGGTCGAGCGCGTGACGCTGCCGCTGCTGCGCAGCACCGACTCCAAGGCATTGCTGTCGTTCGACGAGCTGCGCGAAGGGTTGCCCGAGGTGCTCGCCGCCGACGGTCTCTGGTGCGCCTCCGAGGCGAGATCGACCTGCGCCAGGACCGCCCGCTCGCGCTGCACATCCAGGTCACCGGGCTTCGCGGCAACACCTATCCGATTCGCGGTCTGCGCCGCGAGCACCCGCTCAAGGGGGTCACCTACGCCGATTGGGGTGAGTTCGAGCTCGAAGCCTGGCGGCGGGGCCAAGCCAGATCCTCGAGCCCGAAGGGTCATGCTCCGCTCGACTTCGTGCTCGCCTCGGCGGCCAGCCCAGGCGGCTTCGCGCCGCAGCTGATCGATCGCAAGCGCCGACGCCGCCGCCTACCGCCGGCGTGGGATCGACAATTTCCCCGACTCCGGTGCGCTGTGGTACTCCGACGGCGGCCTGCTTGGTTCGCAGCCGCTGAGTCGCGACGATCGCAGCCGCCCGCTCGCTGCACGGGCGCCGCGACGAGGCGCTGGCGGCGCACCTGCTGATCGACCCGCGCTCGGAGACCGCGGAGACCAAGGTCTGGTGCGATCCCGACGCCGACCCGAGCTGGCAGGAGGGAGGCTCACGCGCCCTCGGGGTGCTCTCGCAGCAGAGCCTGTTCGACGACCTGCGCCACGTCGAGAAGGTCAACTCACGGATCGAATGGACGGAGCGCCTCGCCGACGAGCTCGACGGCGCCCTGTCGAAGAAGGCCGAGCCGATCTTGCGCGAGTTCTGCGAGCACGTCGAGGGCGAGCTCGAGGGGATGCGCTCGGGTGAGGGCCGGCGCCCCGGCACTCCCTCGGGCAGCCGCCGCGACCTCCTTCACCGCGCGTTGAGCGAGATCGCGGGAACCGTCGGCAAGGAGCGAATCGAAGTCGACGTGATCTCGCCGCTGCTGCTCGCCGACGGAGACGACGATCCGGGCACCCTGCTCGCCGGTGACTTCATGGGCGACTTCGGCGGATTTCTCAGTCGAGGAGCTCCGCGCCAGCGACTTCGCACTCGGCTACGAATCGACGATCGCCTGGCTCGGTCCGGGGCTGCGCAGCTGCGGCCTCGATGGCGCGGTCGTCGAAGCGACGCTCGAGTTCGTGCGCGAACGTCGCCGCTACGACCTCGACGAGGTTCGAAGCGGCGAGGCGGAGCTCGGCGACCTCTCCGTCGCCGATCGGTTTCAGCTCGTCCGCCTCGGGCTGCACGCCGCAAGGGTGCTCGGTGCCGGCGCGCTCGACCTGCGCTCGCGGATCCCGGACGGGCTCGGCAAGGCGATCAGCGGCGCCCGCGACCGCCTGCCGCGGCGCTAGATGAGTGATTCCACGAGATCACGCACGCGGATGACGCCTGGACAGCATCGCCGGATCGCGCCCGTCGGGACTCGCGCATGCCCACCGGCATGCGCTTCGCCCGCCGGCCACGCCCGACTCGCTGCCAGGCGCCCCCGCGCACGCGAGCCCGTGGAATCAATCATCTAGGCCCGGCGCGCTCGCAGCGAGTACATCAACGGCAGCCGCGGCATCTCGTCGGGCAGGCGGTAAACGGTGCCCGCATCGAGTACCTCGTGATCTGCGACGAGAAACGGCCAGCGCTCAAACAGGGTGAAGTCGTGCTCGCTGAAGAGCTCGAGTCGCAGACCCGCGTCGAGTAGCGCGCCGACGACCTCGGCGAGCGAGTGCGCCCACTCGTGGGTGGCGTTGTGAGAGGTCTGCGCCGAGAGGTCGGCGTAGGTGCCGGGATCGTCGAACTCAACTCCTTCAGCGTCGTGAAAGTAGCTGCGCTCGACCGTGAGATCATCGTCGGCGAGAACCCATGTCAGCGGGTGGAACTCGCTGAGATAGAGAAAGCCTCCGGGCGCGAGCAGCGCCGTCACGACTCGAGCCCAACGCGTCAGGTCGGGGAGCCAGTTGAGGGCACCGAGACCGGTGTAGACGACGTCGAAGCGCTCGTCGCCCAGCCGCATGGCTGCGTCGTAGACGTCGGCGGCGACGAAACGGGCGTCGAGCCCGAGCTCCTTCGCGAGCGCGTTCGCGGCCTCGACGGCCGGTGCGGAGAAGTCGACGCCGACCACCGTGGCACCGCGGCGAGCCCACGACAGCGAGTCGAGGCCGAAATGGCACTGCAGGTGGACCATGCGCTTGCCCTCGATCGGCCCCATCTCCTCGATCTCGAACGGCCGCAGCGTGCTGGCGCCGGCTTTGAAGCGTTCGACGTCGTAGAAGTCGCTGTCAACGTGAATCGCGACGCGCTCATCCCAGAACTCGCGGTTGGGCTCGAGGCGCGCGTCCACGGTCGCGTGGGCGCCTAGCCCTGGACTTGGACGACAGGCAGTGCCGTTCCGCTCACCGGCCCGGCGGGAGCTGCGGCGGTGAGCGTCTCCGCCTGCATCACCGGCAGCTCCTGGGGGGTCGTGGCGATGATTCCGCGAGCTGCCTGGCGGATCGGCGACCGAGGCTGCGGCATCGGGATCGGACAGCACCAACGGCATGCCGCCGTCGGCGCCAACGCGCAAATCCTCGGAGAGCGGAACCTTGCCGAGCAAGGGCACGTCGAGCTCGTCAGCGAGCAACTGGCCGCCACCCTCGCCGAAGATCGTGAAGCGCTGGCCGTCGGGAGTCGTGAAGCCCGACATGTTCTCGATCACCCCGAGCACCTCGAGGTCGACCTTGGCCGCCATGTCGGCCGCGCGCTTGGCGACCGACTGCGCCGCCGGCTGAGGCGTCGTGACGACGATCACCCGTGCTTGGGGGAGGAGTTGGGCGAGCGTCATCGAGACGTCGCCGGTGCCGGGCGGCAGGTCCAGCAGCAGGTAGTCGAGATCCTCCCAGGCGACGTCCTCGAGGAACTGCTGGATCGCCTTGTGCAGCATCGGGCCGCGCCAGACCACGGCGGCGTTGTGTTCGAGGAAGAAGCCGATCGACATCACCTTGATTCCGGCGGGGCCGAGCGGGGGAATGATCTTGCGCTCGCCGTTGACGTCGGGGCGCTCGTCGACGCCCAGCATCCGGGGAATCGAATAGCCATAGACATCGGCGTCGAGGGCTCCCGCGGTCTTACCCTCGGTCTGCAGCGCGGCGGCGAGGTTGGCGGTCATCGTTGATTTGCCGACTCCGCCCTTGCCGGATGCGATGCAGATCACGTTCTTGACCGCGGCCAAGGCCCCCTCGGGGAGCCCGCCGGGCCGTCCCAGCGCCTGCTGCAGGTTGCTCTTCTCCTCGTCTGAGAGGACGTCGAAGCCGACGCCGACCTCGGTCACGCCGTCGAGCTTGGAGACGTTGAGGGCGACGGCCTGCTGAAAGTGGGAGCGAATCGGGCAGCCGGCGGTGGTCAATGAGACGACGACCTCGACCTTGCCGCTGTCTTGGATGTCGATCGAGCGGACCATGCCCAAATCGACGATCGAGCGGCGAAGTTCGGGGTCGATCACCGCGCGCAGGGCATCTGTGACTTGCTCAGGGGTGGGCATGTCACCGATTGAAGCAGACGGCGCTGGGCGCCCGAGCAAAAGCGGCCGGCCGCCGGCTTGTGGGCCCAAAAACAGACCGACCGGCCACGAGGGCCGGTCGGTCTGGAGGAGAGGTTGCTGTCTGCCCGCGAGGTGTGTGCGGACAGCTTCTCCGAATCGCGCCAACCTCTCGCGCGGACGACTCGGGCTAAGCGGCTTGGCTACGAAGCCGTACCGACGCGCTGCTGGACGGCCGTGCTGGCCTTGCGGATCTGCGTCTCGAGGCGGTTGCGGTTCTGCTTGACCTGCGTCCGAACCTCGCGACGACGGGACTTGACCTCGCGCTCGACCTGCTTGCGAGTCGAACGGACGCGCGAGACGGCCTTGCGACGTGCCTGGCCGCCGCGGCGCTCGAACCTGTTGAACTCGCGGGTGACCTGCGTGCGAAGGCTCTTGAGCTCCTTCTCGCGGGCCGTGGGGCTGGTCCAGGGCTCGACGACTTCCTCGACACGGTCGCGCACGGTGAGTGCTGCGCCGACGGGAACGTCAAGCGCGCGCTCGGCGCCTTGGCGAACGATTGCGGCAGCTCCGTTGGACGCCTTGGTGACGCCCTCCTTGACCTGCGCGCTGTCGCTGCGGGTCGCGGTAGTCCTGGGCTTCGTCTGCGCCTTCGTGGTGCGGCGCTTGCTGGTTGTGTTCTTGGCGGTGGTGGCCATGTGTTTCAACTCCTCGGTGAGTCTTTTTTATAAGCTCCTTATTACTAAGGAGGTTCAGCGTAGCAAGTACCCCGAACATGTGTTTGTAAACCTGGGCCTGGGATTGGTTACGCGGGCTGGCGCGAGTGTTCGGATACGC
>CAVYOA010000007.1:0-67526 GCA_963769945.1 uncultured Solirubrobacterales bacterium
CCTGCCATCTCGCTCCCCGTCCCGATCGCGCGGGCGTGGCCACCAGCAGCGTCGACGTCGGCGAGCCGGGCAGGGTAACGGTGGAGCTCGCCGGCGAGAGCGGCGACTGGGACGTCGCCGTGTTCGACGCGACCGGCCGCGCGATCGCGGCTGATGCGTCCCCGGATGCCCAGGAGATCGCGGTCGGATACGCGGCCGAAGCCGGGACCCTCCGCGTGCAGGCGTGCCGCCGCTCGGGTAGCGCGACGTCCGTCCCGGCCACGCTGCGCCACGCCGCGCTTCGCGACGGCGCGCTTGAGATCGCTAAGCGCAACGCGCCGCAGCTCGTGAGCGTGATGACGCCGACGCCCGTGCAAAAGGATCAGCTGCTCGCGCTCGGGCTGGATATGACCGAGCACGGGGGCACCGAGAGCCTCGGCGTGGTGCTTCACGGTCCCGAGGACGAGGCCGCGCTTCGCAAGGCCGGCTTTTCCTGGCGCGTGCTGGTCGATGACCTGGTCGCCCAGAGCTACCGCCAGCGGCTTGCCGAGAGCCGCCAGGCTGCTCGCATCGCCACGTCTGACCTTCCCAGCGGGCGCGACACGTACCGCACGCTGGCCGACTACAACGCCGAGATGAAGGAGCTCGCCGACGCCAACCCCGGCGTCGTCCGCCTGATCACGTTGCCGAATAAGACCTGGATGGGCAAGGACGTGATGGCAATCGAGATCACGACCAACGTCGAGGCCAACGACGGCAAGCCGGTGTTCGTCAACATGGGCGTCCACCACGCGCGCGAGTGGCCCTCGGGCGAGCATGCGATGGAGTGGGCCTACGAGCTGATCAACGGCTACAACGCCGGCAATGAGCGGGCCACCAGCATCGTGCAGAACAGCCGCAACATCGTCCTGCCGATCGTCAACCCGGACGGCTTCGAGGCGTCGCGGACCCTCGGGCCCCCCGGAGGGCGCGACGAAGCCGTCGACGACACGGCCTACCTGATTGCCGGCGCCGCGACTGGCGGCGAGTACCGGCGGAAGAACTGCCGCCTCCCGGACAACTCGCAGGCCGGCAACTGCGCGACGTCGACGGGACTCACCGAGAACGGAGTGGACCCGAACCGCAACTACGGGGGCCTATGGGGCGGCCCTGGCGCCGAGCCGAGCAACGTGCTCCTGCAGACTTACCGCGGCCCGAGCCCGTTCTCCGAGCCCGAAACGCGCAACGTCCAGTGGCTCGTTTCCCGCAACCAGGTGATGACGCTGATCACCAACCACACCACCGCCGGCCTCGTGCTGCGCGCGCCCGGCCTCGCGGCGCTCGGCGACCCGGTGGACGAGAACCGCGGCTATAAGGCGCTTGGCGACGACATGGCGTTGCACAACGGCTACTTCAGCCAGAAGGGGTTCGAGCTCTACGACACGACCGGGACGACCGAGGACTGGAGCTACAACGCAACCGGCGGCTTCGGGTTCACGTTCGAGATCTATTGCGGCGACCTCAACTACGAGACGGGCGATTGCGACGACCCGGCGTTCCACCCGCTGCACGACACGATGGTGAGGGAGTGGACCGGCGAGAACCCGGTCGCCGACCACACCGACCCCGACGCACCCAACCAGGGCTTCGACGGCCAGGGCAACCGCGAGGCGTACTACATCGCGGCCGAGAGCACGCTCAACGAACAGCGCCACAGCGTGCTCGAGGGCAGCGCACCGCCCGGCGCAACGCTACGGCTCGTTAAGGAGTTCAAGACCGAGTCGTTCCCGCAGCCGCCCGACGATGAGCCGATCCTGATCGACGACAGGCTGGAAACGGTCTACGACGTCGGCTCGAACGGGAGCGTCCGCTGGCATGTCAACCCGTCCACCCGGCCAATCGTGGCAAAGGACACCGGCGTCGAAGGAGCCGGCGATCCGAGCCCGCCGCAGATGCAGACCGGCGGCGTCGCCGGCTCGTCGACTACGGGCGACGATCCTGACGATGGCGCCGCGCCGTCAGTTCCGCCCAACGCCAACGACAACGACACGATCAACTACAACGACCACCCGATCACGGTCCCTGCGACCGGCGACAACGCGATCATGGACGTGCGTGTCTCATGGTCGTCGCTGGCGAGTGACTGGGACGTGAAGCTCTACGAGGACACCAACGGCGACGGCAAGTCGCAGAACACCGAGCCGGTCGTCAGCACGAGCCAGACGGGTCCGAGCAACATCGAGGAGGTCTCGGCCTCCGCGAACCCGCGCTTGCCGGCGGGCAAGAAGTACGTGCTGCGAGTCGAACAACTACGCCGCCACTGAGAACTACGAGGTCGAGATCACCTTCTCGCCGCCGCTGCCGTTCGAGCCTGCTCAGGTCGAGCGCTACACGCTGACCTGCGAGAAGGGCGGGCAGGTGTTCGACACCCAGCAGGTCCAGATCGACCGCGGCGAGGTCAAGGCAGCTCGACTTGAGCGCGTGCTCGCAGGGCATTGCGGCCGCCGAGGGCGGCCAGACCCCCGGCGCGGGCGGCCCCGGGTCCTACAACGAGGGCCCGTGCTCGAACCGGATCGAGGGCAGTGGCAAGAACGACAAGTTGACGCGGCACCGCGGGCTCGGACCGCCTCGCCGGCAAGGGCGGTCGCGACCGCCTCCGCGGCGGACGCGGCGACGACTGCGTGCGCGGCGGCGGCGGCAAGGACAAGCTCAGCGGCAACGGCGGTCGCGACGAGCTCAAGGGCGGCCGCGGCGGCGACACCCTCAAAGGCGGCGGCGGGCGCGACGTCATTCGCTCTGCCCGCGGCGGTCGCGACAGGATCGACTGCGGCCCGGGCCGCGACAAGGCCTTCATCACCGCGGGCAAGGACCGCGTGCGGCGATGCGAGCGCGTCGTCAAACGCTGACGCCAGGCCTCGTCCGAGCTCAGCGCAGGCGTGCGGGCGATCACCAGCCGCTGGATCTCGTTCGTGCCCTCGTAGATCTGGGTGATCTTCGCGTCGCGCATCATCCGCTCGACCGGGTACTCGTTGACGTAGCCGTAGCCGCCGAGCACCTGCACGGCCTCGGTCGTCACCGCCATCGCGGTGTCGGAGGCGATCAGCTTCGCCATCGCCGAGTACTTGCCCATGTCGGCGTCGCCGGCGTCGACCTTCGACGCCGCGCGGTAGAGCAGCTCGCGCGCCGCCGCGGTCTGCGACTCCATGTCGGCGAGCTTGAACTGGATCCCCTGGAAGGCGGCGATCGGCTTGCCGAACTGCTTGCGCTCCTGGGCGTAGGCGGCGGCGTAGTCGGTCGCGCCCTGGGCGAGGCCGACGGCCTGCGCGGCGACGCCGAGGCGCGAGCGGTCGAGCGTCCCCATCGCGACCTTGAAGCCCTGGTTCTCGTCGCCGATCAGGTTCTCGGCCGGGACGCGGACGTTGTCGAAGATCGGCTGGCCGGTGGGCGAGCCGCGGATGCCCATCTTCTTCTCGAGCTTGCCGACCGAGAAGCCCTCGCGGTCGGCCTCGACGACGAAGGCCGAGATCCCGCGCGAGTGGCCCTCGTCGGGGTCTGTGACCGCGAAGCAGATGTAGAAGTCGGCGACGCCGAGGTTGGTGATCCAGTTCTTGGTCCCGTCGATCACCCATTCGTCGCCGTCGCGGACCGCCTTGGTCCGCATCCCGCCCGGATCCGAGCCGGCGTCGGGCTCCGAGAGCGCGAACGCCGGCGACCACTCGCCCGAGGCGCACTCGGGCAGGAAGCGCTGCTTTGAGCTCGTCGCGAGCCGAAGAGGCTGATCGGCAGCGTGCCGAGCTCCTGCACCATCAGGATCAGCGCCGAGGACGCGCACGCCTTGGCCACCTCCTCGATCGCCATGTTGAGCATCAGCGTGCCCGGTGCCGGTGCCGCCGTGCTCCTCGGAGAACGGCAGGCCCATGAGGTCGTGGCTGGCGAACAGCTCGCGGATGTCGGTCGGGTACTCGGCCTTCTCGTCGATCTCGCCCGCCCGCGGCGCGACCTGCTCGACGACCATCTTGCGGATCGTCTCGCGGAAGTCCTCGAACTCCTGCGGGATCGAGTAGGCGGGTCGACGCTCGTCTCGGTGCTCATCTGCGTCAGGCTAGACGGCCAGCTCGTCGAGGGCTACGCTTGACCCTGATCGAGGCCGTCTGCGTCGGCAGAGCCGCCGTCGAGCCGGTGGCGGTGATCGTTGACCTTCGCCTTCGCCTTCCAGCCGTCTCTCGAGCAGCGCGAGCAGCTTGCGCTGCTTGGACTTCGCGAGCTTCAGCCGCAGCTTCGCCGATCCGTTCGCTTGCGCCTGCGCGGACGCCGGCTTCAGCTTGAAGGTCTTCTTCGCCCGGCGGCCCTGTTGGCGCGCCGGAGCCGCTTGGCGATGATCTTGCCGGTCGGCCGTCAGCTCGCAGGCTCGCTGCCGCAGCTGCCGGTGATCGAGAGCTTGCGCAGCTTCTGCTTCGCCTTCGCCTTCGCGTCGAGCTCGACGCCACCGCCGCCACCACCGCCGCCGCCACCGCCGCCACCGACCGCCGCCACCGCCAGGGGTGACGGTCACGCTGATCGTCGCGGTGTCGCTGGCGCCGAAGACGTCGGTCGCCCGGACGCTGAACGAGTCCGGGCCCGCATAGCCGGCCGCCGGTGTGTAGGTGAGCGCGGCGCCGCTGCCGCTGAGCGTGCCGTGGTCGGGCTGGTCGCCGATCGCGTAGGTGAGCGCGTCACCGTCGGGGTCGCTGGCGCGATGCGTCGACTGCCACTGCCTGGCCCGCCGGGGTCGAGAGCGACCGGTCGGCGCGCCGTCGGAGCGCCGTTGCGGTACTGCGGCGGTCTGGTCGTGCATGCGATCGGTCTGGCCGGCGTGAACCGGTCCATGCACGCGTCGTCGGCTGTAGTCCATGAAGTTCTCGACCGGGTCGTTGCCCGGCCGACGGGGCAGCTGTCGGTCGCCGGCGGAGCAGCCGAAGTACGGCTCGCCTCCGGCTCGGTGTCGTCGACGAAGTCGCCCGGTGGGCCGCAGCCGCCCTGGAAGGTGTGAAAGAGGCCGAGCCAGTGGCCGACCTCGTGGGTGGCCGTGTCGCCGAGGCCGTACGGCGCTGCGGACCCGCCCGGGAGCGACTCGTTCTCGACCACCACCCCGTCCATCACCGGGTCGCCGGCGTACTCGTCGGGAAACGTGGCCCAGCCGAGCAGGGTCGCTGAGGTCGACGACGTAGAGGTTGAGCGCCCGGGCGCCGCCCTCGCGCAGCGCCGTCTTCATCGCCGCTCTCCTCGGGCGTGTCGACCTCGAGTCGGCGACCAGCTCGGGTTGATCGTCACGTCGGTGTCGATCAGCTCGAAGACGACGCCGGTGTTGTCGCCCCCGCCGTGCCGCCGTTGAAGCGAGTCGTTGAGGACGCTGATCTGATCGGTGATCCGCTGCGGCGGCACTACGCCGACCGCCGGCGCTGTCCTGGATCACGTGGACGTAGACGGGGACCCGGATCGGACCGGTGGCGCGGGCTCGCTGGGCCGGTCGCGGCCGCGGCGTCGCGAGCGCGCGCTCGTAGGCCTCCTCGACGTTCGGCTCGACCATGCCCGCCGCGGCGGCTTCCTCGGAGACGCGGGCGTGCGACTTGCGCGTCGGCTCCCGAGCGCGAACGGGTCGCAGTCGACGGATCCCGGGCGTGCCATCGCTGCCGCTGGCGGCGGTCGGACCCAGCGCGACGATCGCGGCGCAGGACACGACGGTGACAGAGGCCTGCCTTGAATCGCCATCGTGCGATCGTAGCCGCGTTCGGCGGCTGGTCGAGGCATGGCGAAACCGATCGTCTTGTCGCGTCGAGCGCAGCTCGGACGCGACCAGCTCGCCGAGCACGCGGTAGCCGGCGATCGACGGGTGGTCGCCGTCGGCGGTGAGCTTCGCGAGCATCAGTCCTGGCGCGTCGGGATCCTCGAGCTCGTCGTGAAAGCCGATCAGCGGCACACCTTCCTCGCGTGCCGATCTCGGCGATCAGCCGGTTGAGCTCGGCGATCGGCTCGTCGGCGACGGGGTGGCCGTTGTTCCATGGCAGCACGTCGGCGATCGAGACCTCGAGCCCGAGCCTGCGCAGCCGGCTTCGACCATCGCGCCGCAGATCATCGGCCGCGTCTGCGACGGGCCGCCCTGTGCGATGTCGTTGATCCCGCCCTGGACGATGAGCACGTCGGGCTCATCGTCGACGCACGCGTCGAGGCGCTGGCCGATCTCGTCGGTGCGCTCGCCGAAGACGCCGCAGTTTCGAAAACCAAGCCCTGGGTCAGCCTGCGTCGCCCAGTACTCGTACTGGCTGCGCTGGTCGTCGCCGAACCCGAGCGCCGCGCGTGCCTCGGGATCGGGGTCATATCCCGGCGTGCCCGAGGTGATCGAGTCCCCAAGCGCGACGACCTCGACCTCAGCCGAGCCAGCTTGCTCGCTGGCCGGGCTCTCGGCCGCCTCGTCCGCGCCGCAGCCGCCGGCCGCCGGCGCCAGCGCGACGGCGGCAAACGCTAGGCACCTACGTATACATGCCACCGAACTGTCCGCCCGTCACGTTCAAGCACTGGCCGTGGACGTAGTTCGACAGCTCTGAGCACAGGAACAGCACCGGCGCGGCAGCTTCCTCCGGCTGAGCAGGGCGCCCGAGCGGGATGATCATCGCCGCCATCGAACGCATCTGCTCGGGGATGCCGAGGTCGACCTCCTCGCCGTCGCCGACCGAGACCGTCTCGCCCTTCTCCTTGGCCTGTGTCAGCCGCGTCTCGATGAAGCCGAAGGCGACCGCGTTGCAGTTGATCTTGAACTGGCCCCACTCCTTGGCCAGCGTCTTGGTGAAGCCGACGACCCCGGCCTTGGCCGCCGAGTAGTTGACCTGCCCGGCGTTGCCCATCGTGCCCGAGATCGAGGAGATGTTGACGATCTTGCGAAAGCGCTCGGTGCCCTCGGCGGCTTCGGCCTTGGCCGCCTCGCGCCAGTGCGGCGCGATCGCACGGGTGACGCGGAAGGGGACGATCGTGTGGATGTCGAGCATCGCCTGAAACTGCTCGTCGCTCATCTTGTGCACGACCGAGTCCCAGGTGTAGCCGGCGTTGTTGACGATGATGTCGACTTCGCCGAACGCTTCGATGCGCCTTGGCAACGAGCTCGTCAGGGACGCCCGGCTTGGTCAGGTCGCCGGCGAAGACGGCCGTCTCGCCCTCGATCTCCGACGCCGCCTGCTCGGCGATCTCGCCGTCGATGTCGTTGATCAGGACCTTGGCGCCCTCGTTGATGAACAGCTCCGCGGTCGCGCGGCCGATCCCGCGCGCCGAGCCGGTGACGATCGCGGCCTTGCCGTCAAGCAATCCCATCTTCTAAATCACTCCCTGGTTAGGTTTCTGAGTTCGCGCACCGAGCGGTGCGAGCGCCGGACTTTAAGGGTCAGAGCCCCAGCTGGCGGCCGAGGATCTCCTTCATGATCTCGTCGGTGCCGCCGCCGATCGGCCCCAGCCTCGCGTCGCGGAGCGCGCGCTCGACCCCGTATTCGCGCATATAGCCGTACCCGCCGAAGATCTGCACGCACTCGTCGGCGACCTCGACACAGGCTCGTTGTGAGTGCAGCTTCGCCATCGTCACCTCGCGCAGGCCGGCGCTGATCGAGGGGTGGCCGAGCTCGCCGCGGGCGATCGCCTCGCGGCGCTCATCTTCGGGTCCGATGAACTCGCGCAGGGCGTGGTAGGTCAGAGCGCGGGCCGACTCGGCTTTCAGCGCCAGCTCGGCGATCTTGTGGCGGATCACCTGAAACTTGGCGATCGGCCGGCCGAACGCTTCGCGCTCGAGCGCGTAGCTGATCGCCGTCTCCAGCAATCGATGCATGCCGCCAACCGCCCCGAGCGCCATCAACAGTCGTTCCCACTGGAAGTTGGCCATGATCAGATAGAAGCCGCCGTTCGAGGGGCCCGAGCAGGTTCTCATCGGGCACCTCGACGTCGCTGAAGGCGAGCTCGGCCGTGTCGGAGGAATGCCAGCCCATCTTCTCCAGCTTCGCCGTCACTTCGTAACCGGGCATCTCGCGTTCGAGCAGCAGGAAGGAGATCCCGTGGTGGCCGCCGTCTGGCGTGGTCTTCACAGCGCAGACAAGGAAGTCGGCGCGCACGCCGTTGGTGATGAAGGTCTTGGCGCCGTTGACGACCCAGCCGTTGTCGACACGGCGGGCGTGAGTGCGGATCGAGGCGACGTCCGAGCCCGCGCCCGGCTCGGTGATCCCGAGCGCCGCAACCCGCTCGCCCTGGATCGCCGGGCGCAGAAAGCGCTCGTGCTGGTCGGGGGTGCCGAACTTGTATACGGGCGGGGTCGCGATCCCGGTGTGGGCGCCAAGGCCGGCGCCGACCCCGCCGGAGGCGCCGGCTGCCGCAAGCTCCTCGGCCCAGACCGCGTCGTGGACGTAATCGCCGCCCTGGCCGCCAAGCTCGGCCGGGTACTTGAGGCCGAGGAAGCCGAGCTCGGCGGCGCGGGTGTAGAGCTCACGGGGGAACTCGCGCGCTTCTTCCCAGGCGTCGACATTGGGCGCGATCTCCGCTCGCACCCACCGATGGATCGTCTCGCGAAGCTGCGCATGCTCGTCTGCGAACGGAGGCATCAGCGCTCGTGCCCCCGAGTCTTTGATCACGTTCGCCTCCACGCCGCCATCCTCCCATTTGCGACCGCTGCCAGCGCTACCGTCCGCTCATGCTGAAGGGCTTTCGCGACTGTCCGCAATGTCTGACCGGTATTCCGGCGAAGGCGACGCGCTGCGCCTACTGCACGTCCGAGGTCGTGCCCGCAGTCTCCTGATCGCTGATCGCCTCGAACTCGGCGGTGTCGAGCGGTAGGCAGTACTCGCAGAAATGGCCGCCGAACGGAGTCAGCGTGATGCTTCGGCGCACGATCCTGGCCCGGCCGGTCGAACGAATGGCCTCGATTACGTCCGGCTGGGCCTCCAGCACCTGGTAGGCGGCCGGGTCCGAGAGCTCGTCGCGCGAGAACCAGATCAAGCCGAGGCGAAACAGGTTCGAGAGGTAGGCGGGCACGCGGTCTCTGTGGCGACAGCCGGCGTGGACGCCGATCATCGTCAGGCCTGGTGCGACGACGATCGAGCCGACGTCCAGCGGTCGCCAGGTGCGCACGTCGACGGCGGACTGAGGCCCTTCGGTTGCGAGCAAGCGCAGGATCCGCGCCTCGTCGGGGGAGAGCTCGCTGAGGATGCGCGCGTAGGCCGGGTGGTCGTCGCCTTGCTCACCCAGCTCCGACGAGCGCGTCAGTAGGTGATAGCCGCGCTCGCGCAACGGCTGGTTCGAGTCGGTGGTGCCACCGAGCATGCCGCTGAGACGGCCCTGAAGCTCGCTTACCCCGAGCGCCCGCTGAGCAGCGCCAAGGACCTCGTCGCGGGCGTCGGAAAGCAGCCCCAGTGGCGACTCGCCGGTCAGCGCCGCCCGTCCGACTCGCCGGCTCGCTCGGATCGCGCTTTGAGCTGACCACTCGGCGGTGCGCCACCAGGCGCCCGCCGCGATCCGAACGAGCCCGGGCGCTGCCTCCAACGCGGTGGGGTCGTCACCTCGGTCGCGTTGCTCGGCTCTGCTGCTTGGATCTGCCATCGCCCGTCAGGCTATCCGTGAATCGGTGACAGGGTGTCGATCTTGCGGCCGTGACCTCACACGGGCGGGCGATCGAGCGCGCGACGAACCCGTGCAGCGATCATTCCCCAAGCGCCGACTAGCGGAGCTTTCGACGCGAGGACGTGTTGAATACGGGATATGAACGACGTCCAGCAAAGCGCCGGGACCGCTTCGATGGCTGCCCAGCAATGCTCACAGTGCGGTGGCGCGATCGCGCCCGACCAGCGCTACTGCCTCAACTGCGGTAATCGCGTCGCTGCGCCGCGAACCGGCCCGCCGGAGTCCGCTGCGCCCGCTGTCGCGACGGAGCGCGTGGCTGTGCGATCCGAGCCGCGCCAGAGTGACTTCTCGCCGCTCGCCGCCGTGCTTGGCATCGCTCTGCTCGGCGGGATGCTGCTGATCGGCGTGCTCATCGGTCGTGGCGAGTCAGACGACGAGCAGGAGCCTCCCGTGGTCCAGTTGGAGGAGGCGACTACGCCAACCGGGCAGTCCCGCACACCGAACCCGCCAGCCCCCGCCGGGCAGGGAGAGTCGCAGGCACCGGCCGAGATCGTCAGCGACTGGCCGGCAGGCACCGAGGGCTTCACGGTTCGTCTCACCTCCACTCCGAAGCAGGGCGCGACCCCGGAGGGCGTCGAGTCCCTGCGCAGCGATGCCGAGTCCAAGGGTCTGAGCACCGTTGGCGTGCTCGACTCCGACCTCTATGCGAGTCTTGCACCGAGTGAGTGGGTCGTCTACTCAGGCATCTATGCGAATCGAAGCGATGCGGAAAAAGCAGTGAGCGACGTTCGGGCCGACTATCCCGGTGCAAGCGCGATCGAAGTTTCGACCACGCAGGCCAGCTCGAGCCAGCGAAAGCTCGAGCCGAGTGAGGACATGGGGGCCGTGGTCTCGCCGACCGACACCGGCGCGCCGGCGCCCGCAGCGAGTGACAATCGGGCCCTAAGTGACGCCAGTGGCTGAGACGATGACCTTCAAGCAACGACTACGAGCATCGTTTAAGACTCGCCCTCGAACTCCCGTCGCCAGCACCGCAACTACGCCGGTGCCCAAACAGGCAGCTCCTGCGGCGCAGGCTTCCGCTCCGGCCGGCGCGGCCACCAATCACAGTGAACGCGAGCGCCTCGCCCGCGAGTTCGCCGCAATGCAGTCGGATCTCGGCGGGCTCGTCTATGAGATGGCCAGCCGCGACCACTTTCGCCTCGACGTCCTCAGCCAGCAAGCGGCGAAGCTTCGTCTCGTCGACGCAGAGCTCGCCCGCGCCGAGGGCAGAGCGGCACCGGCGGCTGTCGGTTGGCAATTGTCCGAGCTGCTCGACGCCGCTAGTCGCCGGCGCCGCGTTTTGCGCCGGCTGCGGCAGAGCGCTGGCGAGCCAACAGGCGGCTGTGGCGCCGGCGTCCCCGGCGCCGGTCGCGCCGGCACACGCCCCGCCCGCGAGCGCGACGACCGCGGTGACCGCCCACGGCACGCCAGTGATCCAGCCGAACTCCTCAGAAGTTCAGGCCGGTGGCTCGAGATGAAGTTTCCGCGCCAGCTCAATCTGCTCGCGGCGCGTCCCGATCGCGCCTCGCTGGTGCGCTTCGCCTCTTTTCGCTGGGCGGCTCTGCCGATCACCAATCGTCGCTGGACGGCGCCGATGGCGGCAACCGCGCTCGGCTTCGGCATCTTTGCCGGTGTGGCGATCGGTGCCGGGGAGGAAGCGTCACGTGGCCCCGAGGGCCCGATCATGGTTCAGATGCCGCCCGCCGCCGACGACGCAGTTGCCGCCGGCTCGGGCAAGCCCGGCAACTCCGCTTCGCCCACGTCCGCGGGTTCCGGTCAGGGCTCGAGCGTAGGCCCACCACCACCGCAAGATCTCGGCACCATCACGCCTGCCGCGCCGGCGACCGGTTTCGAGACTCCGCCGATCGCACCGGCGCCACTGGCGCCGGCGGTCAGCACCGCGCCGGAGACGGCGACGGATGACGCCACCACGGTTACCGAGTCCGCCGACAGCGTGCCAGTGCTGACGAAGCTAGCCGGGACGATCGTTCGCCAGAATCCGAGAGCCGGCAGCTATACGATCGCCGCCAAGACGGGAACGCTCTCATCGATTCACACGGTCGAGCCCCCGAACGTCGCCGAAGCGGTCGAGGTCGAGGCCCGCACCCTCGCCAACGGAACTTTCGACGAAGGCTCCAAGCGCAAGCTCGATGGCCGCCGCAAGCGCGTCTCGCTCACGGGTACCGTCACCTACCGCGACCCGGTCGCCAACGCCTACACCGTCTCGGGCGTCGGCTCCTCGCTGTTGGTCACGGTCGGTCCTGAGACAGCGCCGCCCTCGCTAGGCGCCAAGGTCGAGCTCGATGCGCGCTTCGTCACCAGCCCCTTCGAGGCTGAGTTCATTCCGGCGACGCCGGCCGAGAAGCGCAAACGCGCCGAGCCGCCGATTCCGGGCTGCGGGCCGTCCGGCGGGAGTCCCAATGTGCCCGAGCAGACTCTGCGCCAGGACGCCGTCAAGGTGATCACCGAGGAGAACCTCAGCGATGACACGGTCAGCGCACCGGTTCAGCTCGAGGGCATCGTTCAGGGCGTCTGTCGCAGCGAGCGCAAGCTGATCGTCTCCGCTGACGATGTCGACGAGTCGGGCGCCGACATCACGCTCAACGCTCCCGGCGACATCGGACTGAAGAAGATCGATCCCGGCGAGGCGGTACTGGCGACCGCGGTGATTAGCGACGCCGGGATCTATCGCCTCACGGCGCTGGCCAGCGACGACCGCGCCAAACGCGCCGACAACCCGGATCTAATCCAGACGAGCGCAGGCGACGAGCCCACGAGCGAAGAGGGCGACGCAGCCCGCTGACTGGGTCGCCGCCGCCGGGCCTCAGAGCCCGTAGCTGCGCCCGATCACGTCGAGCATGATCTCGTCGGTGCCGGCGCCGATGCGGTTGAGCCGCTGGTCGCGGTAGGCGCGCTCGATCTCGTACTCCTTCATGTAGCCGTAGCCACCGTGAATCTGGACGCACTCGTCGGCGACCTCGTGACAGACCCGGGTCGCGAACAGCTTCGCCATCGTGATCTCCCGCACCGGGTATTCGCCGTTGGCAAAGCGCCAAGCCGTGGCATGCACCAACTGCTTCGCGGCCTCGATCTTCGTCGCCATGTCGGCGAACTTGTGGCGGATCACCTGAAAGCGGCCGATCGAGCGGCCGAAGGCCTCGCGCTCGTTCGCGTACTCAAGCGTCTTCTCGAACATCCGCTCCGAGGCCGCGTAACAGCCCGCGGCAGCCACCAGGCGCTCTCCCTGAAGCTCCCAGGAGATGTGGTAGAAGCCCTTGCCGACCTCGCCCAGCACGGCGTCGGCCGGTACTCGCATGTCCTCGAAGGCGAGCTCGCCGGTGTCCGAAGCGTGCATGCCCATCTTTTCCAGCGTGCGCGAGATCGAGAAGCCCGGCACGGTGTTGCCGTCTTCGTCGCGCAGGTCGACCAAGAACAGGGTGATGCCGTCATGGCGCTTGTCGGGGTCGGTCTTGGTAACCAAGACACAGAAGTCTGCGCGGGCGCCGTTGGTTATGAACGTCTTGGCGCCGTTGATCACGTATTCATCGCCGTCGCGGATCGCCGAGGTGCGAATGCCGGCGACGTCGGAGCCGGCCCCGGGCTCGGTGATCCCGAGCGCCCCGATGCGATCACCCTTGATCCCCGGCGCGAGGTAGCGCTGTTTTTGCTCATCGGTCCCGAGCAGATGAACGGGCGGCAAGACCATGTCGGTCTGAACGGCGAAGCCCATATTCGTTCCACCTGAGCCCGAGTAGCTCATGCACTCGGCGCGGATCAGCGAGTAGAAGTAGTCGCCGCCCTGTCCGCCGTACTCCTCGGGGAAGCAGAGACCGAGGTAGCCGAGCTCGCCGGCGCGGCGCATGATCTCGTCGGGCCACAGGGTTTCCTCCCACTCGTTGCGGTGAGGGTGCATCTCCTTCTTCACCCAGGCGCTCATCGAATCGCGCAGGTCGAGGTGCTCGTCGCTGAAGATGAAGTGCTTTCGCGAGCCGTCGTGCTCGGGCTTGATCACGGTCGGGGCTGCTGTGGCCATTGGCGGGTCTCCTTGAATTGCTCGCTAAAGTAGAAAGTGTAGAGTAGTACTTTCTACTAATGGCCGAGTTCGAGAAGATCCGCTTCGAGGTTGCCGATCGCGTCGCCACGATCACGCTCGACGACCCCGAGACGCGAAACGCGCTCTCCGATCAGCTGCTGGGAGAGTTGCTGGCCGCACTTCGGATGGCCAAGGCCGACGACGACGTCCGCGTGGTGGTCTTGGCCTCCTCACACGAGAAGGTGTTCTCGGCGGGCGGCAACCTTGGCGGTTTCGCGGCCGACGCGCCGACCTCGCAGAAGTTCTTCGATGCCGGCCTCTTCCCGCAGGTGTTCATCGAGCTCGGCGAACTCGGAAAGCCCTCAATCGTCGCCGCCTCTGGTCACGTGCTCGCTGGATCGCTCGGGATCGCGCTCGCCTGCGACCTGATCGTCGCCAAGGACACGGCCGGCTTCGGAACCCCCGAGATCAACGTCGGACTCTTTCCGTTCATGATCATGGCGCTGATCTACCGCAACGTCGGGCGCAAGAAGACGACCGAGATGCTCTTGCTCGGCGAGCGCTTGACGGCCGACGAGGCGCGCGAGGCCGGCATCGTCAACAAGGTTGTCGGCGCCGCCGAGTTCGATGGGACCGTGGCCGATTGGGCGCAGAAGCTGGCCTCGAAGTCGCCGCTGGTGATGCGGCTCGGCAAGGACGCGATGTGGCGCCAGATGGACATGCCCCTAGCCGATGCGCTCGACTACCTGCGCGCGCAGCTGACGATCGAGCTCTCGACCGAGGACGCGATCGAGGGCGTGACCGCGTTCTTCGAAAAACGCGAGCCGGAATGGAAGGGCAAATGACTGAAAGCGACAAGGTCTCGGCAGCCGCCGAGGAGGCAAACTTGGCCGAAGCGCCGGCGCCCGAAGCGGCGGAGTCGCAGCTCGCGCAGCTGGTTGTCGACCTGCACGAGCGGCGCGAGAAGGCGAAGCTGGGCGGCGGCGAGGAGAAGATCGCCAAGCAGCACGAGCGCGGCAAGCTCACAGCGCGTGAACGCATCGACCTGCTCGTCGACCCCGGGACGTTTGTCGAGATGGGGATCCATGCCCGCCCGCATTTCTCGCAGCGCTCGATGGAAGGCAAGGAGGCTGCCGCCGACGGCGTCATCACCGGCTGGGGCGACGTCGAGGGCCGCCCCTGCGCAATCGCCGCCTACGACTTCACCGTGATGGCGGGATCGATGGGGATGACGGGCGAGCTCAAGATGGGCCGCCTGCGGGAGATGGCGCTGACCCAGCGGATGCCGATGATCTGGCTACTCGACTCGGCCGGCGCGAGGATTCAAGAAGCCGCCGGGTCTCTGTTCGCGGGCTCCGGTCATCTCTTTCGCGAGGAGGTGACGATGTCGGGCGTCGTGCCCTTGATCGCGGCGATGCTCGGTCCCTGCGCGGCGGGGACCGCCTACATCCCGGGCCTTGCCGACTTCGTGCCGATGGTCGTCGGCCAGGGCGCGATGGCGCTCGCCGGTCCACATCTGACAAAGGCGGTGACGGGTGAGGACATCTCGATGGAGGATCTCGGCGGTGCCAAGGTTCACTGCCGCAAGTCGGGCGTTGGCGATCTCGAGTGCTCAGACGACGCTGAGTGCATCGAGGCCGTCAAGTCCTATCTCTCCTTCTTTCCTGCCAACTGCGAGCTGAAGCCGCCGCTACGCGACAGCGCCGATCCGCCAGAGCGCATGTCGGAGAAGCTGATGGAGATCATTCCCGAGTCCAACCGCAAGCCCTATGACATGTACGAGGTGATCGCCGAGATCGTCGACGACGGCGCCTGGTTTGACATCAAGCCGCGCTTCGCGAAGACAATCATCACCTGCCTCGCGCGCTTCGGCGGCCAGCCGGTCGGCATCGTCGCCAGCCAGCCCAAGCAGCTCGGCGGCATCCTCGAAAACGACTCGGCCGACAAGGCGGCGCGCTTCGTCAACCTCTGCGACGCCTTCTCGATCCCGCTCGTCTTCCTCCAGGACGTGCCTGGGTTCATGGTCGGCTCAAAGACCGAGCACGCCGGAATCATCCGCCATGGCGCGAAGATGCTCTACGCGGTCTCGCGCGCGACCGTGCCCAAGGTCACGATCGTGATCCGCAAGGCCTACGGCGCCGGTTACTACGTGATGAACGGCAAGGCCTATGAGCCAGATCAGATCTACGCCTGGCCGACGGCAGAGATCTCGGTCATGGGTGCCGAGGGCGCCGTCAACATCATCGGCCGCTCGGCGATCGAGGCTTCGGACGATCCCGAAGCAACCCGCGAGGCGATGCTCGAAGCCGTGCGCTCGCAGATCGACAACTACGTCGCCGCCGGCAACGCGATGATCGACGACATCATCGACCCGCGCGAGACACGCCCACGGATCATCGCGGCGCTGCGAATGGCGAAGGATAAGCGCGTCGATCGGCCGTGGCGAAAGCACGGAGTGATGCCCGTATGAGCCGCTTCGAAGACCCCGTCATCATCAGCTGCTCGATCTCGGGCGCGATCGCCAACCGCGAACAGTGCCCGGCGATTCCCTACACGCCCGAGGAGTACGCAGCCGAGGCGCGACGGGCGGTCGACGAGGGGGCCTCGCAGATCCACATTCACGCCCGTACCCCCGACGGGGTGCCGAGCTACGAGGTCGAGGACTTCCGCGCGATCACAGAGGCGATCCTGGCCGAGGTCGATGACGTGATCATCAACTACTCGACCGGCGCCCTCGGCGTCTCATTCGAGAAGCGCCTCGAGTACCTGACGGCGCTGCGCCCGGATGTCGCCGCGCTCAACATGGGCTCGATGAACTACGCGAAGTACTCGCGCCGGCGCAAGGACTTCGTCTTCAAAACGGTGTTCGAGAACTCATTCGATCTCATCATCGATTTCCTCAACGCCTTTCGCGAGCTCGAGATCAAGCCCGAGCACGAGTGCTTCGACGCCGGCCACGTCGCCAACCTCGATCCCCTGATCGACATGGGCCTGATCTCCGAGCCCCATCAGATCTCGCTGGTCATGGGGGTCACCGGAGGCATCCGCCCGAACGCGCGCAACATCGCCTTCATGTCCGAGCAGATTCCCGGCGGCCCCGACCGCGGCGCCAATTGGCAGGTGATCGGGATCTCGCGTGATCAATGGAAGCTGCTGGCGACGTCGCTGGTGCTGGGCGGCAACGTTCGCGCCGGGCTCGAGGACAACCTCTACCTGCCCGACGGCGAGATGGCGCGCTCCAACGGTGAGCTGATCGCCAAGGCGCGCCAGATGGCAGAGGACGTCGGTCGCCGAGCGGCGACGGTCGCCGAGGCCAGGGAGATGCTGGGAGCGCCCCAACGTGACCGAGCTTCCGCTTAGCGACGTACGCATCCTCGACCTCAGCCGCTTGCTCCCCGGCGGCTTCGCCTCGCTGCTGCTTGCCGACCTCGGCGCCGACGTGATCAAGGTTGAAGACACTCAAATGGGCGACTACGTGCGCTGGGCGCCGCCTTATTACGGCTCCGACGCAGAGCACCAGCTCGGCACGCGCTCGGCGCTCTACCTCTCGCTCAACCGCGGCAAGCGCTCGGTCCGCATCGATCTCAAGTCCGACGCGGGTCGCGACGCCTTCCTCAAGCTCGCCGCCAACGCCGACATCGTGCTCGAGAGCTTCCGCCCTGGCGTGCTCGACAAGCTTGGCGTCGGCTACGACAGCCTGCGCGAGGTCAACCCGCGGATCATTGTCTGCGCGATCTCCGGCTACGGCGCGGACGGCCCCAACACCGCCCGCGCTGGCCACGACACCAACTATCTCGCCCTTGGTGGCCTGCTTGGGCTCACCGGCCACAGCGATGGGCCCCCTGTCTCCTCCGCGGGCCAGATCGCCGATGTCGGAGGGGGAGGGTTGATGGGCGCTTTCGGGATGCTCAGCGCCCTGCACGAGCGTGAGCGCTCCGGCGAGGGCCAATTCGTCGATGTCTCGATGACCGATGGCGCTCTCTCGTGGCTGGCGATGGTCGCCGCCGCCTACCTCGCCGACGGGCGGGTGCCCAAGCGCGGCTCGGAGATTCTCAACGGCGGCGTCGCCTGTTATCTGCCGTATGAGTGCGCCGATGGCTGGGTCAGCTGCGGCGCCCTCGAGCCCAAGTTCTGGCAGGCGTTCTGCGCCGGAGTGGAGCGTCAGGACCTGCTCGAGCATCAGTTCGCCAGACCCGGGTCACCGGGCCACGTCGCGGTGGCTGAGGTCTTCGCGGGCAAGACGAAGGCCGAATGGGCGAGCTTCAACGATGCGCACGATTGTTGCGTCGAGCCCGTGCTCGACCTCGACGAGGCGCTGGACTCCGAGCTCGTGCGTGAACGCGAAATGGTTGTCGAGCTCGAGCAGCCCGAGCTCGGGCCGGTGCGACTGCTCGGCCACCCCGTCAAGTTCTCGCGCACGCCGGCGGACCCGACGCGGGCTGCGCCGGCGCTCGGCGAGCACACCGCGGAGGTCCTCGCCGAGGCCGGCTTCAGCGCCGAGCAGATCACGACACTGCTCGAGTCCGGTGCTGTCGGAGGTCTCAATCAGGCCGTCGAACAACCGCCGTTTCTCGCATGAGCCAACCCCGAGCGGCCAATGCCGAACTGCTCAAGATCTCCGAGCTCGCAGAGCGATCGGACGTCCCGGTTGCGACGGTGCGCCACTACCTGCGCGAAGGCCTGTTGCCCGAGCCGGTCAAGACCTCGCGCAACATGGCCTACTACGCGCCCGAGTTCGTCGAGCGAATCAGGTTGATCAAGCAGCTGCAGGAAGAGCGGTTCATGCCACTGCGGGTGATCCGCGATCTGCTCGACTCTGCCGGCGAAGACATCGAGCGACTGCGCGAGCTTGCCGAGACGGACGACTTGCTCGTCGCTCGCGCGCTTGTGCCCGAGCAACAGCTGACGTCAGAGGCGGAGATCCTCGAGCGTTTCGAGATCCCCGAGCGCGCGCTGCGGCGGCTCTCGGAGCTCGGCGTCCTCACACCGGGCCCCAGTGGATATCGCGCCGGCGACGTACGCATCATCGAGGCGATCTCACGCTTTCGCTCCGCAGGCTGGAACGAGACCACTGGCTTCGGCGCCCGCGACGTGGCCAGGTTGATGCAGGGGCTGGAGCCGGTGATCGCCGACGAGCTCGGGCTCCTGATCGAACGCTTCTCGGCGCTTGACTCCGAACGCGCCGGCGACCTGGTCGAGCACGGAGCGGCACCGTTTCCGGCGCTGATCGGAGCCTTGCACGCCAAGCTCCTCACGACCGAGCTCGAGCGCAACCGCAGCGGCTGAGCCGTTACAGCTGCGATCCGGCTTCGCCCAAGACGACGAGCCCCGCGGCAATGGGGCTCGTCGTCGCCACTCAGAGAAGGATCCGGCAGATACCGCTCGACTGTCGCGGTGACCCGAAGCTGGGGGAAGTCTCGAGTCAGGCCGATCCCGACGACGTCGTACCCGACGGGCGGTCGTGCCAAACCAACCCACTCGACGCGGTCGCGATCCTGTCGCACCCTTCCCGGGTCTCGCATCGAATCGGTTACCTGCGCGATCGTGGGGTATCCGACTCGAGAGGCGCGTAACCCGACCAAACAGCGATGAAAAGGAGCTTAAGTGAGCGAGAAGATCAGCGGCAAGAAGGTTGCATTTCTGGTCGCCAACGAGGGTGTCGAACAGGTTGAGCTGACGAGTCCGTGGCAGGCGGTCAAGGATGCCGGCGGAGAGCCGGAGCTGCTTGCCCCGGACGCGGGCACCGTGCAGGGCTTCGAACATCTCGACAAGGGCGACAAGTTCGAGGCGACCAAGGCGGTTGCCGACGCCGACGCAGATGACTACGACGCGCTGGTGCTTCCAGGCGGCGTCGCCAATCCGGACATTTTGCGAACCGTTCCCGCTGCGGTCACTTTCATACGCGCCTTCTTCGAAGCCGGCAAGCCGGTAGCGGCCATTTGCCATGGGCCCTGGACGCTGGTCGAGGCAGACGTCGTCGATGGCCGCACGCTGACCTCGTGGCCGAGCCTGCGCACCGACATCATCAATGCCGGTGGGGAATGGGTCGACGAGGAAGTGCACGTCGACGCCGGGCTCGTGACCAGCCGCAAGCCCGATGACCTCGACGCGTTCAACGCCAAGCTCGTCGAGGAAGTCGCCGAGGGCAAGCACGATCGCCAGCGCGAGGCCACCCTCGCTCCCTGACGGTCTCTGAAGACGGGCGGGTCGTCGGCGATCAGCCGGCGGCCCGAGAGCCGTCGAGCGCGGCGATCGCCTCGTCACGCGTATCGAACAGGCCGACGGCCTGGTCGATACCGGTCAGCTCCAGCAGCCGGCGGACGTCCTTGTCGACGCAGCAAACTCCGAACCGGCGCTGATCTTCCTCGAGGCGGCGCTTGGCTTCGACGAGCAGGCTGAGGCCGGTGGAATCGATGAAGCTGCAGTCGCTGAGGTCGACCAGCACGGACCCGGCCTTTGCGTCCACCACATCAGCGAGAGCGGACCGGACCTCGCCCGCAGTGCTTTGGTCGAACTCTCCGTCGACACAGACGGTGTGCAAAGCGCCGTCCGTGGACGCATCGACTTTGAATGGCGCGGGCATCTGTCGTGCGATCTTATCCGCTGAACGGTGGCCACTTGTACGAGGGGCCCCACGGCAAGCCGTTTGATGCGAGTTCAGGCGCCGGTTACAGTGAGCTTCGGTACCGCGACCAAACGGGGACAGCACAGCCAATGCATGGATGGATCGCCAGACTGCGCGAACAGGGCCTGACTCAGACGGCGCAGCTTGCGAGCGATTCGGTCGGCTTGCTCGCCGCCCTGTCGGTGCTCGTTTTCTGCGTCGTGGCCGACATCCTGCTCGATCACGAGTCGGCGGCACTGGTCGGGACCTACGTCGCCGCGCCATTTGTCGCTGCCCTGATCGCCGGGCCAGTGGGCACGGGTGCCGTCGGCGCGTTCGCGCTCCTCGCCGCCGTGGCCAGCCCTTCATGGAACGTGAACACCGAGTTTGCCGATCAGCTGGTGCGCCTCGGTGTGATTCTCGGCGGCAGCGTTTTTGCGGTCGCGGGTTCGTGGCTGAGGACTCGCACCTATGGGCGCACGGAGCGCCTCGAGCTGCTCAATTCCGTCGGCGCGATTGCCGATGGTTCGCTGCCGCTGGCGGAAACGCTGCGCCGCGTAACCGAGGTCCTGGTGCCAAGCTTCGGCGACATCTGCATGGTGGACGCAGTCCACGACGGTCGCAGCTCGCGGCTCGCGGCTCGCGCTCATGGTCGCGAGGACGCTGTCGAGATTGGCGAGCGCATGTATCACCGCTCGCCCGAGCTGCCGAGTTGGCTCGTCGACGGCGAGCGCTCCTGGCGTGACATCCCGCGCTGGCATTCGCGCCTTCGCGACGAGGAGATTCGACGGATGGCCGAGTCGCCCGACGATCTCGTTTTCCTGCAATCGCTGGGCCTGCGCTCCTCAATCGTGGCGCCGATCAGGGCCCGGGACCGCAACCTCGGCGCGCTGACTTTGCTCAGCGCTTGGTCGGAGCGGCGCTATAGCGCTGCCGATGTCAAGTTCGCCCAGATCCTTGCCAGCCGCATCGGCCTCGCACTCGACAACGCCGGGCTCTTCTCCGACCTCGAGAGCGTCGAGCGACGCATGGACACGGTGATGTCGATCCTCGACGAAGCGGTCGTCATCCACGACGTCAATGGCGAGCTCGTCTTCGCCAACCCGGCCGCTGCCAGAAGCCTTGGCTATGAGACCTCCGAGCAGGCGATCTCGGCGCCAAGTGCGATCGGCCAGCGATTCACGATCCGCGACGAGGCAGGACTGGAAGTCTCACCCGAGGCGCTGGCCGGGCGCTCCCCCCAGCTAGGCGATCCGGTCGAGCCGGTGACACTCAGAGTCACTGACCGCGTCGGCGGTCGTGAGCGCTGGATGCGAACGAAAGCGCGGGTGATCGAGGGCACGCAGGGCGAGGCGCTGTATTCGGTTACCGCGATCGAAGACGTCACTGACGTCAAGCGCGCCGAGTTCTCGCACCGTCTGCTGGCCCGAAGCGGCGAGCTGCTCTCGCACTCGACCAACTATCGCCGCACGCTCGAGCGCGTGCCACACCTGGTGGTTCCGGAGTTCGCGGACTGGTGCACGGTAGAGATGCCGGGAACGGATTCGCGGCTTCTTCAGCCGGTTGCTGGTGCCCACCGCGACCCAACGACGCTCGAGCGCGTCAAGCGCATGCGCGAGCAGTTTCCCGAATCCGTCGGCGACGACACCCCCCTCGGCCACGTGATGCAAACCGCAGTCGCGCAGCGATTCGAGCTCACGCCCGAGCTTCTGAGCTCGATGGCGAAGGACGACGAGCACCTCGAGGAGTTGCAAGCGCTCGCTGTTCGCTCCGCCGTGATCGCACCGATGAGCGCCGCCGGCGCGATCGTTGGCGCGCTGGTCCTGGTCAACCACGAGGGCTCGAGAGCTTTCGACGACGAAGATCTCGCGGTCGCTGTCGAACTTGCCCAGCGTGCCGCGCTGGCGATCGAGAACGCGCGCCTAGCCGAAGAGCGGGCGCGCGTCGCGGACGCCCTGCAGCGAGAGTTGCTGCCACCGAGCTTGCCGCGGATGCCGGGCTGGCAGGTGGCGACGATGTATGAGCCCGCTGGTGAGATCAACCAGGTGGGTGGTGACTTCTACGAGGTATTTCCTGTCGACACTGGGTGGGCGATCGTCCTCGGCGACGTTTCCGGCAAGGGCGCCGCCGCGGCCGCGCTCACCGCCGAAGCCCGCCATACGATTCGCACCGCCGGCGTCCTCTCCGCAGATCCGCGCCGAGGCCTGTTCCTGCTCGACGAGAACCTCCGCGAACGCGACGACGCGGCCCTGTGCTCGGCCGCGATGGTGGTGATCCCCGCCGATCCGGCGCGAAATTCCGAGGTGACCGTCTACCTCGCGGGCCATCCGCACCCGATGTTGATGCGAGGTGGAGAGGCGACCCCAGTGGGCGAGCCGGGACCGATGCTCGGCGTCGTCGAAGACCCTGTCTGGGACGGGGTCACGGTCTCGGTCGAGCCGGGCGATCAGCTCGTTCTCTACACCGACGGGGTTATCGAGGCTCGCGGTCGCGGCGGCGAGCGCTTCGGTGAGGACAGGCTTCGTCAGGGGCTTGCCGGGTGCACCACTCCCGACAGCGCCGTAGAGCAGGTTCGTCAGGCCCTTGACGGCTTTGGTGCCGAGGGTCGGCAGGACGATGCCGCGGTTGTGGTCGTGCGACGGCGTCTCGGCGCCGGCGCCTCGGCTCGCCGCCTCGGCGTGGTCAGCACAACCGCTGATCACGCCAGGTAACGAGATGAACGAGAGCGCGCGCGTGCCAGCGCTGGTCGCGCTCAGCGGCGCCGCGATCGCACTCGTCTCGATCCCGCTGATGGCGGCCGCCGGGCGCCCGTTTCTCAGCCTCGAGTCGCTGAGCCCGTGGCTGGTGACCTACGCGATCGGCCTCTTCGCGGCCCTGTTCGCAGCCCCATTTGCGATCCACCGCCGGCTCGGCGGTGCGCTGGAAGCCGACGCTCGCTGGGAGCGAGCAATTCTTTGGTGGGCGGCGCTGACCGCTGCGGTGCTCGCCGCAGCCGTGGTCGCCGGCCTCGCGTCGGGCTTCGACACCGACTCGCTAGCCGGTGCGATCGCTTGGGTCACGATCGTCGAGTCCGTGCTGGTGCTGGCGACCGTCGCCGTTTGGATCATCGACGGCTAGATCATCACTCGTCTAGCCTTTCCGTTGTAGCTTGACTGGTCAGTCAGTCAGCCGTTTTGGACCGAGCCGAGGAGAGGGGCTCTCCGCCAATATGAGCTTGCGCGTCGCCGCGATTCAACTCAACTCCACCGCCGACAAGGCGAGCAACGTCGATGCCGCGGCAGCGCTGGTCGCGGCCGCCGCCGCCGACGGTGCCGAGCTCGTCGTCCTGCCCGAGAAGTGGAACCTCCTCGGGCCCGCGGACGAGCTCGCAGAGGGCGCCGAGGAGCTCTCGACGGGACCATCGATCGATGCCGCCCGAAGCTGGGCGCGCGAGCTCGCAATCACCCTCGTCGCTGGGAGCATCGCCGAGCGGGTCGATGCTGGTGAGCGGCTATTCAACACCTCGAGCTTGATCGACTCGAGCGGTGAGGTCGCCGCGGTTTACCGCAAGATCCACATGTTCGATGTCGACGTCGGCGGTGTTTCCTACCGCGAGTCGGCGCATGAGCAGCCAGGCGAGGAGATCGTCGATGCCACGGTGGCGGGCGTCAAGCTTGGGCTGACCATCTGTTACGACCTTCGCTTCCCCGAGCTCTACCGCATCCTCGCTCTGCGCGGGGCGCAGGCGATCGTGGTGCCGTCGGCGTTCACGGCAACGACTGGGCGCGATCACTGGGAGGTCTTACTGCGGGCGCGCGCGATCGAGAATCAATGCTTTGTGATCGCGGCCAACCAATCGGGCAAGGCGCCACCGCATTACGACTCCTACGGCCACTCGATGATCGTCGGCCCCTGGGGCGATGTGCTCGCGATCGTCGCCGACGGCGAGGGCTTCGCCTGCGCGGATCTCGACCTCGATCGCCAGCAAGAGATCCGCAACTCGCTGCCGTCGCTGGCCAACCGCCGCCCGCAGGCCTACCGCTGGGAAGTCGAGGCGCGGGTCTGATGGCAAAGGCACCGCCGATCGACCGCCGCCGACAGATTCTCGACGCGGCCGTCCAGGTGTTCGCCCAGCAAGGCTTTCACGCCTGCCGCGTATCGGACATCGCTCGGGAGGCGGGCGTGGCACACGGACTCATCTACCACTACTTCGATTCCAAGGATGAGGTGCTCAACGAGCTCTTCGTCGAACGCTGGTCGCTGCTGTTGGCGGCGATCGGCGAGGTCGACCGCAGGCCGATCGCGCCGCGCGAAAAGCTCGACGCCGTGGCCGCTTTCATCATCGACTCCTATCAGCACGATCCGGAGTTGATGAAGGTGATCATCGTTGAGGTGACCAGGGCCGCAAACTCGTTCGGGCGTACCCACTTGCCGGAGATCCGCAAGGCGTATGACTTGATCGCGAAGATCGTCCGCGACGCGCAGCACGAGGGTTCGTTTCGCGACGACATCGACGCCGATTTCGCCTCGATGTGGTTTTACGGCGCGATCGAGCAGTTGCTCTCGGGCTGGGTGTTCGAGCTGATCCCCGAGACCGCCAACGACTACGAGCGCGCCCGGGTGATGGTCGTCGACACGATCTGTGGGGGGCTGGAGACCGGCGCCGGTGCAAGCCGGTAGCCGCCGTGGATGATTTACTGAGCTTTCGCGGTGAGTAGCCGCTCGAACGGGTAGGAGCTGCATCGTGGACAACGACATCGTTAAACGCCTGATCTGGACTGGACTCGTGGCTGGCACCGGCGCGCTTGCAAGCGTCGTCGCGATGCGTGTTTCGGCCGTGATCTGGAAGCGCCTGTTCGACGAGGATCCGCCTGAATGAACTATCAGCCGCCCCGCCAGCCGCCGGAGGATCGCTCAGTGGGCGAGATGATGGTCGACGTCTCCGAACGCGTCTCAACCCTGGTGCGCGAGGAGATCGCCCTGGCGAAGGCCGAGATCACCGAGAAGGTGACCAAGCTCGTCAAGGGCTCCGTGGTCGGCATCGTCGCCGGCCTCTTCGCCTTCCTCGGGCTGATCTTGCTGATGCACTCGATCGCCTGGCTGCTCAACGACCTCCTCTTCGGTGACAACTTCTGGGCCGGGTTCCTGGTCGAGGCTGTGATCTTCTTCATCGTCGCGGCCGCGGCCGGTTACTTCGCCTACAGATCGCTGCTGGCGGGCGCCCCCCCGACTCCGGACTTGGCGATCGAGGAAGGCCGGCGCATCCGCCAGACGCTCGAATCCTCGACGACGCCGGCGGCGAAGGAGCCGGTTGCGCCGGCGACCGAGAAAGCACTCTGATGGCCAACGAGCCCGAGATCTACAGCGGTGCCGGCGAACCGGTCGCCAAACGGGCCGCCGGGGCCCCCGGACGCAGCTCGAACGAGATTCGCGCCGATATCGAGCGCCAGCGTGAGGAGCTTTCCCATTCCGTCGAGGCGCTTCGCGGGCGGGTCACCGAGCTCACCGATTGGCGCAGTCAGGTTCGCGAGCACAAGCGCGAACTCGTCATCGGCGCCGCCATTGTCGGCTTCGCCATCGGCGCGCGTTTCGCGCTTCGCCGCCGCTAGTCCAAGAAACGCTTCGGCAGTCCGCCGAAGCCGAGCAGGCCGGGGCCGATATGGGCTCCGATCACCGGGCCGATCTCAGAGACGAAGACGGGGTCGTCGCCGAAGATCTGGCGGCATTGGTCGACCAGTCGCCGCGCCGTGTCGGGGTCGTGGATGTGCTGTACAACCCAGGCGTCCGCACCGGCCTGTTTGTGCTCATGGGCAAAGTCGACCATACGCTCGAAGGCGCGCTTGCGGGTACGGACGCGCTCAACCGGGGTGATCTCCTCCTCCAGCGTCAGGATCGGCTTGATCTGAAGCGCAGAGCCCATCCATGCCTGAGCCGCGCCGATACGGCCGCCCTTGCGCAGGTACTCGAGCGTGTCGATCGCGAACCACATCTTCATTGACTCGCGTGCTTCGGCGACGACCTTGATCACCTCTTCCCCGGAGGCGCCGGTGGCGGCGCGGCGAGCGGCGATCAGCGTTAGCAGGCCTTGGCCGCCGCAGGCCGAGCGGCTGTCCCAGACCTGGATTCGCTCGCCGCCCGCGCCTGATTCGATCAGCGCTTGGCGAGCTTGGGTGGCCGAATCGAAGGTTCCCGAGATTCCGGCCGAGATGTGGATCGAGACGATGTCGCGGCCCTCGGCCAGCAGCGGTTCATAAATCGCGGTGAAGTCGCCCACCGATGGCTGCGACGTGGTCGCGCCCTTCTCGCTGCGGCGCAGGCGTTCGTAGAAGTCGTCGTATGCATCACCGCTGATCTCGCTCTCGCGGCGCTGGTCGCCGTCGAGGGTGACGTAGAGGCTGGCGCGGTGAATATCGTGCTCGGCGACGAGGTCGTCGGGGAGATAGGCGGTGCTGTCGGTGACGACGGCGGTACTCACGCCACGGTTCTTATCAGTGTGACGGCACTAAGCTCCGCCTCCATGGCCAAGACTCTTGTCACTGGGGGCAGTGGCTACCTCGGCTCTCACCTGGTCCGCGCTCTTGGCGAGCGCGGCGATGAGTTGCGCCTGCTGGCGCGCCGCCAAGCCAAGCTCGACCATCTCTCGCCGGTTTCCTTCGAGCGTTCGACCGGCGATGTCACCGATCGCCGCGCCGTGCGCAAGGCAATGAAGGGAGTGGAGCGGGTCTTTCATCTCGCCGGCCGTACATCGCTGCGCCCCGGCGATCGCGAAGCTGTGTTTCGCACCAACTTGCGCGGATCGAGAATCCTCTTCGAGGAAGCGCTCGAGGCCGGAGTCGAGCGCGTCGTGCACACCTCGACCGTGGGTGCGATCGGTGTCGCCAAGCCCCATGGCACGGCCGACGAGACGACTGCCTTCGAGATCGGTCACCTCGGGCTCCCCTACATCAACTCCAAGCACGAAGCCGAGCTGGAAGCGTTTCGCCTCGCCGCCGCGGGCCTGCCTGTCGTCATCGTCAATCCCTCGTTCGTCCTCGGGCCCGACGATCCGAGCGGCACCTCGATGGGCTTGGTGCGGCGATTCTTGCTCGGTCAGATCCCCGTCTACGTCAATGGCGCCCTCAATATCGTCGACGTTCGCGACGTCGCCCGCGGGCATCTGCTCGCCGACGAGAAAGGCCAGGTTGGCGAGCGCTACATCCTCGCCGGGCGCAACTTCACGCTGCAGCGCCTGTTCGCCGACCTCGCACGGATCTCCAGCCGCCGCCCGCCGGCGTTGAAGCTGCCGGCGCGGGTCGCGCTTGCGGGCGCCGAAGCCGCCACCTGGGCCGGGGTGGGGATCCCGACCTCGCTCGGCGAGGTGCGCTCAGCCTCGCTGTGGTGGACGTACCGCAACGCGAAGGCAAAGCGCGAGCTCGGCTTCGAGCCTCGCCCGCACGAGGAGACGCTCGAGGAGTCGGTGCGCTGGCAACTCGATCAGCTCGGCGACCGCAAGCCCGGCGGCGGCCCCGTGCAGGTGCTCCTGCACGTGCTCGGACGGGCGATGCGCGCGACCGAGAAGGTGGTCGGCGGATGACCGAGTCGCTGGTCCTCTATCGCTGTCCGACACCGACCAATTTTCTCTGCCCGTGTGGAGCGGCCGAGCGACGGCTGAGGAAGCTGGGGCTGGAGCATCGGACCGTGCGCGTCCCCTACAAGCGCTCGGCGCGGCCCGAGGTCGAGGAGCTGACGCGCCAGCGCCGCGTGCCCCTGCTCGTCGACAACGATGAAGTCGTGCACGACTCGCGGCGCATCACCGAGTACCTGGAGTGGAAGTACGGCTCGCAGTCCGAGGCCGAGAACCGGCTTGAACGTGCAGGTTTCTGACCCTTCGTGAAACCGGCCCGCCTGGGCTATACAATTTGAAGCAATGGAAACGCCCGATTCAGCAGTAAAGATCACCGACGTCGCCGCGGAGAAGATCCACGACCTCGTCAGCGCTGCCGAGAGCGAGCAGGCGTTGCGTATCGCCGTGCGCGGCGGCGGCTGCTCGGGCTTTCAGTACGCGCTCGCGCTCGACGCGGCCAAAGACGATGACCACGTCTTCAACCACAACGGCGTCGCCGTCGTCGTCGACAAGCTCAGCATGCAGTTCGTCTTCGGCTCAGAGGTCGACTACGTCGACGGGCTTCAGGGCGCCGGCTTCACCGTCAACAACCCGAACGTCGTCGCCGCCTGCGGCTGCGGCTCGTCCTTCCAGGTCAAGGACGACGCTGCCGACCACGCCGCAGCCACCGTTTAACCGTCCCGGGCCGCCCTGCCCGTCGTCACAGCCTCGGGGCTGACCAAGCACATCGGCGACCGGACTCTGTTCGGCGACGTTTCCTTTCGCCTCGATCGGCGCGACCGGATGACGCTGTCAGGTCGAAACGGCACGGGCAAGACGACGCTGCTGCGCATCCTTGCGAGCGAGGCCAGCCTCGACGACGGTCACTTCGTCCTCGGCAAGGGCATTCGAGTTGCCCTTCACGATCAGCGCCCGCCGCGCGACCAGCTCTCCCTGCGCGACTACGTCTCCGAGGGCCTCGCCTGGGTGCTCGAAATCGAGGCCGAGCTGGAGCGGCTGGAGCAGCGGATGGCGGCTGAGGACACCGACGACGCCTTGCTCGGCGCCTACGCCAACGCGCAAGCGCGCCTCGAACACGCGGGCGGCTATCGCTGGCGCGACGACGCCGTCGCTGCGGTGCGTGGCCTCGGCTTCGGCGACGACGAGCTCGACCGCTCGCTGGCGACTTTCTCCGGCGGCGAGTTGACCCGAGCGTCGCTCGCCAGGGCCCTCGCCTCCAAGCCCGATCTGCTCCTGCTCGACGAGCCCACGAACCACCTCGACATCGGCTCGCTCGAATGGCTCGAGGGCTATCTCGGTGATGTCGACGCAGCGGTCGTGCTCGTCGCCCACGACCGCTGGTTTTTGGAGTCGGTGGGGACCTCGGTGCTCGAGCTCGAGGCAGGCCGCGGTCGTTACTTCGCCGGACCGTGGCACGCGTGGCGCGCAGAGCGTGCCGCCCGCGCCCTCGCCGCGGGCCGTGAAATCGAGCGCAGCCAGGCCGAGATCGCGCGCATGGAGCGCTTCGTCGCGCGCTTTCGCTACAAGGCGACCAAGGCGCGCCAGGCGCAATCGAAGCTGAAGAAGATCGAGCGAGTCCGCCGTGAGATGCCGACTACCGACCCGCGTGACGGGCGCTCGCTCGCCTTCTCATTCGGGGCGGCTGAGCGCTCGGGGCGTGTGGTTCTCGAGCTCGAGCAGGCCTCGATCGAGGTCCCGGGGCGAACCCTGCTGAGCGACGGCGAGCTCTGGCTCGAGCGCGCCGAGCACGTCTGCCTCATCGGCCCCAACGGCTGTGGCAAGTCGACGCTGATCGAGACGCTGACCGGGAAGCGCGAGCTGCGCAAGGGCAAGTTGCGCCTCGGCCACAACGTCAAGCTCGGCTATCTGCGCCAGCACACCGATCTGCCGGGCGATCCGGCGACAACGGTTCTCAGCCACGCGCAGCGCGCCATCGGCCTCTCCGAGGCAAAGACGCGAGCTCTGCTCGGGCGCTTCCTGTTCTCCGGCGAAGACGTGACCAAGACCCTCGGCGATATCTCCGGGGGCGAGGCCCAGCGCCTCGCCTTGGCGATCCTTGTCAGCTCGGAGTCGAACCTGCTGATTCTCGACGAACCGACCAACCACCTCGACGTCGAAAGTCGTGAGGCACTCGAGGAGGCGCTTCAGGGATTTGGCGGGACGTTGCTGTTGGTCTCACACGACCGAGCCCTGCTGGAGGCGGTCGGCAACCGCACGCTCGTGTTCGAGAACTCGACGCTGCGAAGCCATCCCGGTGGCTGGGTCGAGTATCGAGCCGCCGAGGAAGCTCTCGTGGCACCGGCGCCGGCCAAGGCGAAAGCCGGGCGCTCCAAGCGCGAGGGGGGACCGAGCAAGAACCGCCGGGCGCTGATCGCAAAGCTCGAGCGCGACGTCGAGAGCGCCGAGACCGACCTCAAGCGCCTCGAGGACGAGCTCGCCGATCCATCGCATTGGTCGGACCCCAAGCGCGCCGACAAGGCGACTGCTCGCCACGAGGCCGCAAAGGCGCGCCTTCGCGAAGCCGAAGCGGAGTGGGAACGGGTCGCGGAGCTGGCTGAGTAGCTCAGTCCAACCGCATCGGCGGGCTCGTCTGTGAGCCACCGGGCAGGATCCGCTCGGCTTCGGGCGCCTGCATCTCGGCCGGCTGCTCGACGCCGAGCAGCTCCCCGAGCTCGCCCGAGTCGAGCATCTCCTCGATGATGTCGCAGCCGCCGACGAGCTCGCCGTTGGCGTAGAGCTGCGGGAATGTCTGCCAGTCGTAGAGCTCGGCCGTAACCTCGCGCAGCGGTTGCAGCGCGGGCAGGACGTCGATCGCGCCGTAGTCGACGCCGAGCTGGTCGAGAACGCCGACGACTCGCATCGAGAATCCGCACCGCGGCGCTTCGGGCGTGCCCTTCATGAACAGGAGAACCGGGTTCTGGCCGATTGCCGCCTCGACCTGTGCCTTGAGTTCTGGATCAGCAGCCATGTGATGAAGATACCGAAGCGCCGCCGGCGATCAGGCAGCCGAAGGAGCCTGCGTGTTGATCGAGAGCGCATGGATCTGACCGTCGTCGAAGCGAGGCTTGACGGCAGCGCGAACGAGGCGGTGCTGATCGATCCTCGACTTTCCCTCGAATTGAGCAGCGGTGACGATCGCCCGCAGGTGATCGCCGCCACCCTCGTCGACGATCTCGACCTCGGCGCCCGGCAAGGCGGCCTCGATCATCGTCTTCAGCTCGGCAAGGTCGGCCATCTGCGCAACTACAGCACACGCCGCGCGGGGCGACGGGCCACTGCGGATGTCGTCGGTGACGATCTGGGCAAAAAGGTCGCCTAAGCGGGTTCGGCGGCCCGGCTCGCCTCGACCATCTCCTCGATGCGGCAGAACTTGATCCGGGGGCGGCCGTGCGGCTCACCCGCGCCGATCTCGGCGGCGTCGATCGCCTGCCAGCCGACGTAGGTGATGTGGTCGGCGCCGCGCTCGTTCAGGAGCTCTTCGATCGGCAGAACAACTCCCGCCACGTCCTCGGCTTCGCCTCCGGGCGTGCCGGGCGTGCCGGGTGTTCCCGCGAGCTCGGGGAGCTTGCCGGAGGCAAGGTCATCGAAGATCGAGGTGACGGTGTCAAGCGCGTCTTTCTTGTTCGTGCCGATGACGCCCGAGGGGCCCCGCTTGATCCAGCCGACCGCGTAGTGCCCCGGAAGCTGTTCGCCGGACTCGAGCTCGGTCACGCGGCCGGCCTCGTTGGGGATCAGGCCGCGACCGGAGTCGAAGGGAATGCCGTCGAGGCCGATGCCCTTGTAGCCGATCGAGCGCAGGATCAGCCCGCATTCGAGCTCCTCGCGCTCGCCACTGTCGCGGGCGCGGATCGCTCCGGATTCATCCTCGTTGAGCTCGTTGCGGCCGATCACGATCGACTCGACCTTGCCGTCGCCTTTGATCTCGACCGGTGACACGCAGAACCGCATCACGACTCGCTTGCGCTTGCCTTCCGGCTCGCGATGCGCGAACTCGGTGAAGATCTCGACGTTGCGCCGGTTAGTCGGGTCGCAGTCTTCAGAGTCGATGTAGGCACGGCTTGCCTCGTCGAGCTCCATTTCAGCTGGGTCGATGATGATGTCCGCCTCGGTCAGCTCGCCGAGTTCGCGCACCTCGGGGTTGGTGAACGACGCCTGGGCGGGGCCGCGGCGGCCGAGCACGACGATCTCCTTGATGCCCGAGCTCGCCAGTGCCTCGATCGCGTGGTCTGCGGTGTCGGTGACTTCGAGCTCGGCCCTGGGCAGCGCCAGCATCCGGGCGACGTCAGCGGCGACGTTGCCGTTGCCGATCACGATTGCGCGCTCGTGAGAGAGGTCGAACTCGTGGTCGGCGAAATCGGGGTGGGCGTTGTACCAGTTGACGAACTCGGTCGCAGCGTGCGAGCCGGGGAGATCCTCGCCTGGAATACCGAGCTGGCGGTCGGTGGCGGTGCCGTAGGCATAGATGATCGCGTGGTAGCGCTGATCGAGCTCGCCCACGTGCACGTCGCGGCCGACCTCGACGTTGCCAAAGAACTGAAAGCCGTCGCGGGCAGCCGTCTTCTCATACATCCGGATCACCGACTTGATCTTGGGATGGTCCGGGGCAACGCCTGCGCGAACGAGCCCGAAAGGCGTCGGCAGGCGATCGAACATGTCGACGTTGACGCTGACGTCGTCACGCTTCATCAGGTGCTCGGCGGCGTAGAAGCCGGCCGGACCGGAGCCGACGATCGCAACACGAAGCGGGTTCTCGGTTGATCCGATGACAGGCACGGCGCGAAGGGTAGGGAATCGTGCCACGGCCACGACCAAGCTCCGGCCCACCAAAAACGCGCTTGGGCGATGCTCGACTCAGCTACACGACAGTCGCACGCGAGGTCGCCGCGCCGTCGAGCGCATCGAGGGCGCGGCCGATCGACATCGCGACGCAGGTGAAGATCGGGATGTCGCGCAGCGTGTAGGCGCTCGACTCGGTGGCGCGAAGCTCTTGCACGAGATCGAGGAATTGGCCCGGGTCGTCGCACTCGAAGGAGACGACGAACTCCTGATCGTCGAGTCCGAACGAGTAGGCGGTGTTGATCGTGATCTCCGGATAGCGGCGCCCAACCTCGATGTGCTCGGCCATCACCCGGCGGCGCTCGTCGAGCTCCAGGCGGTACCAGTCGCGGCGCTTGTCGAGCGGATAGACGATGCAGTACTTGCGTTCGGAGGTGCAGATCTCAGGGCGCGCGTCGGCCTCGGAGTAGGGCGAGCGCTTGGTCATCGCCAGATAGGAGTGGGGGATCGACATCCACTTCGCCAGCCCGCTCTGGGCGAGGACGACGTGGAAAGTGTGAATGTCCTCCAGCGACGGGCTCTGCGACAGCAGCATGAGATCGGTGTCGCCGCGGGTGCCTACCGTCGAGTAGGCGCGCAGGCTGCGATCGACGGCGTAGTCGTCGCAAGCGGCGAGAAACTCACGCTTGTCCTCAGCGCGAGCGTCGGGGTCACGACGCTGCCAGGCAGGGTCGAGCTTGAAGAAAGTGAACTTCGCAAATGTGCGGTCGGCGCTCACCCTTCCACCTTAGAACCTAGGCGGTCCAGATCGACAAAACCCCCGCTATCCTTGCTTGACCATCCAGAGCGGCTGAGGGACCCGGACCGTCGACGCCGCCGCAACCGGCGATGCTCCCTGGAGCGGCGCACGGTGCGACAGCCGGCAACGATGGAGGCACACGATGTCCGTCCGCACAATCCCAACCGAATCGACACCGGATGAGCTCTGACAGAGATTTCCTCGCCGCCACGCGCGAGCGCGTGATCGTCTTCGACGGCGGCATGGGCGCGACGCTGGAGCAGTTCGAGCTCAGCTCCGAGGATTACGGGGGCTTGGCCGGCAAGTGTCACGAAGCGCTCGTCCTCAACCGACCCGACGTGATCGCGGGCGTGCACGAGGCGATGCTCGAGGCCGGGGCCGAAGTGCTCGAAACCGACACCTTTCAGGCTTCGCGGCTGAAGCTCGAGGAGTGGGGTCTTGGCGAGCACACACTGGAGATCAACACCAAGGCCGCCGAGATCGCACGGGAGGCCGCAGGCCGCGAAACGCTTCGTTGCCGGCTCGATCGGCCCGACCGGATTTCTGCCCGCGTCCGACGACCCGACCCTCGGCGCGATCTCCTTTCGCGACCTCGTTGCCGTCTTCGCTCAGCAGGCACAGGGGCTGATCGCCGGCGGCAGCGACCTGATCATCGTCGAGACCGCGCAGGACATCCTCGAGGTCAAGGCGGCGATCTTCGGCATCCGCGAGGCGTTCGCCGAAAGTGGACGCACCCTGCCGATTCAGGCCTCGGTCTCGCTGCTGCCCAACGGCGGCAAGATGCTGCTGGGGACCGACATCGCTGCGGTGCTGACGACGCTGACCGCGCTCGAGGTCGACGTAATCGGCCTCAACTGCTCCACTGGCCCGGAGGACATGCGCGACGGAATCCGCTTCCTCGGTGAGCACTCGCCCGTTCCGGTGCACTGCATTCCCAACGCCGGGCTGCCGCTCCAGGGCCCCGACGGCGAGACGATCTTCCCGGAAACGCCGGAAGAGCTCTGCGCAGTCGTAGGCGAGTTCGTCGAGCGCTACGGCGTCGGCATCGTCGGCGGCTGCTGCGGCACCACCCCCGACCACATCCGCGCCCTCGCCGAGCGCGTCGGCGACCGGGTTCCTGGCGAGCGACCCGAGCCGGGACCACGCCTGGTCAGCTCGATGATGAGCGCGAGCGAGCTTGTTCAGGAGCCGCGACCGACGCTCGTTGGCGAGCGCGTCAACTCACAAGGCTCGCGCAAGGCGAAGGAGATGCTGCTCGCCGACGACTACGACGGGCTGGTTCAGATAGCCGAGGATCAGGTAACGGGTGGCGCCCACGTGCTCGACGTCTGCGTCGCGCTGACCGAGCGCCAGGATGAGGACGAGCAGATGCGCGAGGTCGTCAAGCGGATCTCACTGACCCAGCCGGCGCCGATCCAGATCGACTCGACCGAGCCCGAGGTGATCGAGGCGGCGCTCGAGCAGATTCCCGGGCGCGCGATCGTCAACTCGATCAACCTCGAGGCCGGCCGCGAGAAGGCCGACCGCGTGATCCCGCTCGCCCACGCCCACGGTGCCGCGCTGATCGCGCTGACAATCGACGAGGTCGGGATGGCAAAGACGGCCGAGCGCAAGGTCGAGATCGCTCAGCGGATCAAGGAGATCGCGTGCGACGAGCACGGGCTCGATCCCGAGCTTCTGATCTTCGACGCGCTCACGTTCACGCTGACCACCGGCGACGACGAGTGGAAGCCCTCAGCCGTGGAGACGATCAAAGGCATTCGCCGGATCAAGGACGAAGTGCCAGGCGTGAAGACCTCGCTCGGGGTCTCCAACGTCTCCTTCGGCGTCGGCCAGCCGGCGCGAGCGGTGCTCAACTCAGTCTTCCTGCATCACTGCGTCGAGGCCGGGCTCGACCTGGCGATGGTCAACCCCAACCACATCACGCCCTACGGCGAGATCTCCGAGCAAGAGCGCGAGCTCGCCGACGACCTCGTCTACAACCGCCGCGACGACGCGCTCGAGCGCTTCATCGAGCACTTCGAGTCCAAGGGCGAAAGCGAGGAGACCGAGGCCGAGGATCCGACTGCCGAGATGGAGCCCGAGCAGGCCCTTCATTGGCACATCCTGCGCCGGCGCAAGGAAGGCGTCGAGGAGTGGATCGATCGCTCGGTGGAGAAGATCGGTGCGGTGCCGACCCTGAACCAGGTGCTGTTGCCGGCGATGAAGGAGGTCGGCGACAAGTTCGGCGCCGGCGAGCTGATCCTGCCGTTCGTCTTGCAGTCGGCCGAGGTGATGAAGCGAGCCGTCGCCCAGCTTGAGAACTACCTCGACCGGATCGAGGGGCACACCAAGGGCAAGGTCGTGATCGCGACGGTCTTCGGCGACGTCCATGACATCGGCAAATCGCTGGTCAACACGATCCTGACCAACAACGGTTACACGGTGATCGACCTCGGCAAGCAGGTGCCGGTGGAGACGATCATCAACGCCGCAATCGAGCATGAAGCCGACGCGATCGGCCTCTCGGCCCTGCTGGTCTCGACCTCGAAGCAGATGCCGCTGTGCATCGCCGAGCTGCACCAGCGCGAGCTCGCATATCCGGTGCTCATCGGTGGCGCCGCGATCAACCGCGACTTCGGTCGCCGCGCGCTCTACCCGCACGGCAAAGACTCCGACGACGTCTACGAGCCCGGCGTCTTTTACTGCAAGGACGCCTTCGCCGGCCTCGACACAGTCGACGCGCTGGTCGACGAACAGGCGCGCGCGTCGCTGGTGGCAAAGATCCGCGACGAGGCCAAGACCCTGCGCGAGAAGCCGGTCGTAGTCGACGACTCGCCGCCGACCAGCGACGACTCCGTGCGCTCGGCCGTGGGTACTGACGCCGATGTGCCGGAGCCGCCCTACTGGGGCGTGCGCGAGATCGATGTCGACCTCGACCAGGTCTACCCTTATCTCGACCGCCACGTCCTCTTCAAGCTGCATTGGGGCGGTCGCGGCAACAAGGGCGAGGACTGGCGCAGGATCGTCGAGGGACACGACGGCGAGGAGGGCTTTGCCCCCAGGCTCGAGCGCATGTGGGCCGAGCAGGACTACCTGCGCCCGCGGGTGCGGATGGGCTTCTTCCCGTGCAACTCCGAGGGCAACGAGCTAGTCGTCTTCGACCCCTCAGATCACGACCGCGAGCTCGAGCGCTTCGTCTTCCCGCGCCAGCCCAAGCACGACCGGATCTGTCTCGCCGACTTCTACAAGCCGCTTGACAGCGGCGAGCGCGACGTCGTCGCCCTGCAGGGCGTCACCGTTGGCGACGAGGTCACCGAGCTGATGGCGAAGCTCGAGGCCGACGGCGAGTTCGCCGAGCAGCTGTTCGTGCACGGACTCGGTGTTCAGGCCGCCGAAGGCCTGGCCGAGTGGAACCACGCGCGAATCCGCGACGAGCTCGGAATCGACGCCGGCCAGGGACGCCGCTACTCATGGGGATATCCGGCCTGCCCGGATCAATCGGAGCACGACAAGCTCTGGCGTCTGCTCGATCTCGAGCACATCGGGATGGAGCTCTCGGACGGCCACGCAGTGACGCCGGAGCAATCCACGGTGGCGATCATCGCCCACCATCCCCAGGCCGTTTACTTCGGCATGAAGTCGGGCTTCGTCCCGGCCGAGCCGAAGGTCGACGAGCTGATCGCCGGGACCGACCGCGGAGGCGAATTACCCCCCGACGCCGAGTTCGAAGGCGACGGCTCGATCGAAGCGGAGGCGGACGAGCGGTCGCGGGATTCGGCGACGGCGTAGGCGGGCGGGGCGCGGGCGGGCTGGCTGAGCTGCGATCGCCTCGTCAGACTCGTTCGAGGAGGCCAATGCGCCCGGACTTACCCCTCCGGCACCCACCCCGCCGGAAACGCCCCCGCCGGCACCTTGCCCGGGTACTCCGCGAACCACCGCAGCGCGAGATCGGCCGCGGGTCGTCCTTCGAACAGCGGATCGAGGTCGCCGACCGCCAGCAGCACGCGCACCGTGGCGCCGATTTGCAGGTCGGCCGCGGTTGCCTGCTCGCCGCCGATCACGCCTTCGCCCGCAAGCTCGTCGATGTAGTCGATCTTCGCCGGCAGCCCGGCCAAGTCGCCGGCGAGGCGCTCAGCACTGATGCCGTGGTATTTCCACGACGCCCGCACGTAGCGGATCGCGAAGTCGGTCCCGGCCGGATCGAGCGCCCCGGTGCCGCCGAAGCTTCCCAGTGCTTCGGGGCGAAAATGCAGCGCGCCCCATGGCAAGCGACGGCCGAGGTCCTGCAGGTCCGCGTCGCCCCAGCGCTCTGCCTCTCGCACGGCGTCGGCGATCTCGCTCGGGTAAAGCGGCGGGTCGGGTGCGAGTTCTTCGAGGCGCTCGAGGATCGCGACCGAGCCATGCACCGGCTCGTCGCCGATCAGCACGCCGGGTACCGTTGTCTTGCCGTCGCCGTAGATCTTCTCCATCTCCCCGTTGTGCGCGCCGGGCTCGAGGTCGATGCGCTCGAAATCCAGCTGCTTCACGCGCAGCGCCGCATCGACGGTCATGCACGGGTGCGACGGCGGCAGAGCGTGGAGGGTGATGTTCGGGCTGTTCATCGGGGGAGCGCAGCCTATTTCGGATCGGCGATCGCCTCTGGCGCGGCCGGGCCGTGATCGTGGCGGCCGAGCCGCTCGGCGGGAAAGATCGAGAAGCTGCCGAGCGCGGTCGCCAAAAGCCGATCGCTCTCATCGACGACCTCGGAGCGAAGCACCGCAACACGGTCGTTTCGGCGATCAAGCGTGCTCGTGCAGACGACGTCGCCTTCGCGGGCTGTGCGCAGGTAATTGATCGAAATGCCGATCGTCGCAATTCGCTCACCCTTCTCGCGATGGCGCCACAACGCCGAGCCCATCGAGTAGTCGACCATCGCGTAGGCGACTGGGCCGGCGAGCAGCCCGGCCGGGTTGATCAGCTCCGGGCGGATCGTCAGCCGGACGCGGTCGTAGCTCTCCCAGCGCAGGCCGAGCCAGCGGGTGAGGCCGTCGATGCCGCCGTACTCGCCGTCGTTCACCTGGCGCAGCTCAGTTCTGGACGATGCGAAAAACGTCGCCGCCGAGCGAGACGACGTAGAGCTTGTCGCCGGCCCCTTCCCCGAAGGAGCTGGGTGAATCGACGCTGAGGCCGACCGCGGCGTCGGTCGAGCTCGGGTTCTGGGCGCCGGGGTCGAGCGAGCGAATCTCGCCGGCGCAGAAGTCCGCATAGACGTATCGACCGGTCAGAGCCGGTGTGTTCGCGTCGCGCGAGACGTAGCCGCCGGTGATTGCGCAGTTGGGTCCGTTGGAGTCGTATTGATGGATCGGGGCCTTGTAGTTGGCGGGCTCGCTGCCGTTGCCATCGAAAACGGAGTTGCCCTCGAACAGGTCCCAGCCGAAGTTGGCACCCAGGGCATTGTCGAGACCGACGTGGTCGATCTCCTCGAAGTCATCCTGGCCGACGTCGCCGATCGCGAGCGCCCCGGTCTTCGAGTCGAAGGAGAAGCGATACGGGTTTCGCAGGCCCAGCGCATAGATCTCACCGGCGCCACCTGCCCCGCCGGCGAATGGGTTGGAGTTGGGGACGGCGTAGCCACCGCCCTTCCGTGGCGCCAGGCGCAGCAGCTTGCCGAGCAAGCTCGACCTGTTCTGAGCGTTGGCGTCGGGGTCGCCGGAGCTGCCACCGTCGCCGGTTGCGAGATAGAGCAAGCCGTCGGGCCCGAATTGCAGCTGGCCGCCGTTGTGGTTGCTGAAGCTCGGATGCGAGATCTCGATCACCTTGTGTCGCGAACGTGGATCGGCGCGGGTGGCGCTCTTTCGCTTGCGCTTCAGCTGGTCGACGCGGATGTCGCCGTCGTCGGTGACGTAGTAGACGTAGAAGCGCCGGTTGCGCTCATAGCCGGGGTCGAAGGCGATCGAGAGCAGACCCTGCTCGCCGCCGTAGTTGACGACATCCTCGAGATTGACGAAGGCCTGCTTGAGCAGCTTGCCCTTGCGCAGGATGCGAACCTGTCCTGGCTGCTCGACCACGAACAGCAGCTTGTTCGAGCCGGGCGCGTTGTCGACATACACGGGGGCGTTGAGGCCGCCCGTGATTCGCTCGAGCGACAGACCGCCGCCCTGCGCCGGCGAGCTCGCGGCCAAAGCCAGGCCGAGTCCGAGCGCGCCGCATGCCATCGCCGCAGCGACAGTTCCCCTGCTGAAACGAACCGCCATCGTCAGCTCAGACTAGCGGTCGTCGCTCATTCGTCGGCCGCGAGCCGGTACACGGGCGCCTTCCAGCGACGTCGCGTAGATGCGCCCGGCAGCGTCCTCGCCGAACGAGCTCAGCGCCGGCACCTCGAGCCCGAGCTCGCGGTCGTCGCCGGCCGTCTCGCCGGCCGTGGCCGTGAAGCTGCGCAGCTCGCCCTCGCAGTAGTCGCCGTAGAGATAGCGGCCGTAGAGCGAGGGCAGCTCGCGATCGCGAACGACGTAGCCGCCGGTCACCGAGCAACCACGGTCGCGGCCGTACTGAAGCGTCGGCTCGATCGCGCCCGGCGCCTCTTGATCGTCGTTGTAGGGCTCTGTTCCCTCGAACGCCGACCAGCCGAAGTTGAGCTCGCGATCGAGCTCGCCCGCCGGCACCGAGTCGATCTCCTCGATCTCGTCCTGGCCGACATCGCCGATCCAAAGATCGCCGCTCTCGCGATCGAACGAGTAGCGCCACGGATTGCGTAGACCGAGGGCGGCGATCTCGGTGTCGCCGGACTCCGTGTCGATGCGAAGCAGCTTGCCGAGCAGGCTGGAAGGGTCCTGGCCGTTTCGCTCGGGATCGCCGGCGGCACCGCCATCACCGGTCCCCGCATAGAGCTCGCCGTCGGGGCCGAAGACGAGCAGGCCGCCGTTGTGGTTGGCGGCGAAGTCCTCGATCGAGACCAGCTCACGCGCATTGCCCGGGTTGGAGCCGTCGGCGCCGGCCTCGTACTCGATGATCTTCGTCGTGCCCTCGACGATCGGTGTAGTAGACGTAGAGCAGGCCCGACCGCTCGTAGTCGGGGGCGAAGGCGACCGAGAGCAGGCCCTGTTCGCCACCGCACACGATCAGCTCCGAAACGTCGAGGAAGACGTCGGGCTCGGAGCCGTCCAGCGGCACGCGCTCGATCTCGCCGCATTGCTCCACGACGTAGAGGTGGTCGGGATCACTCTCAGGCTGAGTCACGTACAGCGGCTGGTCGAACTCGCCGATCTCCTGCAGCGCGACGCCGCCGTCGCCGTCTCCGACCGGCGGCTTCGCCGCCTGCCGAGGATCGGACGGCGGGCTTGAGGTCGTGGTCGATGGCGCGGTCGCTTGCCCCGCGGAGGTGGTCGCTGGAGCGTCGTCGCTCGAGCCGCATCCCGCGACCGCGATCGCTGCTGCGGCTACCGCCGCACCGAGTAAACGTCCCACCCGCATCACCGCAAAACGTTAGACGACCGTTAACGCGGGATGTGGAAGCTTCGGTTCCTTGACGGCGCGGCCGTGGGAGCACGTCGGATTGTCTTGCTGGGTAGAGGAGCGGCGGGCGACGGCTTGACCGCGAGATCGGACTTGTGGAGGTCTGGGAACGACAGTCGTTCCTGGATCTCCACGGGTCGTAGAAAGCTTGCCGGGCATCGACCGGAGGAGTACGCTTTCGTCGTGAGAATCAGGGTGCCGTCTCCGGCGACAGCGTTGAGCATCCTCGCACTCGTAGTGGCGCTGGGCGGTAGCGCCTATGCGGCCTTGAACGTCACCGGCAAGGACGTCGAGAACGGTTCGCTCGCGGGCAAGGATCTGAAGAAGGACACGCTGGGCGGCAAGCAGATCGCCGAGGCGAAGCTGGAGTCCGTCCCGAACGCAGCGCGGCCGAAACGGCCAAGCTGGCAGACACCGCGAAAACGCGCCGACACCGCCACGCGCGCCGACTCCGCCGCGACGTCCGACCGCGCAACGTCCGCGGCGGCGCTGGACCGGCTTCAGCTTCGTGACGATCGACGCGACAATGGCGGTCGACGCTGCCCCGATCCCGCCCGTCCTCGATCTCGGTGGACTGCGTATCCACTGGGATGCAACTCCGCATTCGCCAGCAACGTCGCGGCGTCGACCACGATCGACGACGCGAAGATCCGCACGAGCTTCTTCAGAGGAGACAACGACACGATCGTCCAGGCCAACGACGATTTCGACACTGCCGAGCCCTTCAGCCTCACGCCCGAATTCGGGGAGCAAGGGATGGCTCAGGTCGTCTATCAGTCGGGAGCCGGCGGCCGCGTGGTCACTGCCACCTTCAACATCGACGCCGGGCCGGGCAACTTCTGTCACGCCTACGGCCACGCCGTGGCCGAAGCCCCGTAATCGACGACGCGAACCCGCGAAGGTGGCGGCCCGGTTTCCGCAGCGTCGCTGATCAGTCTTCGGTGATGACCTGGCCGGCGTCGTTGACGCGAGCGCTCGGCGGCTTGTCGGTGATCGTGACGACGAACTCGCCTTCGACGGGGCTGCCATCGTCGGTCACCGCCCTCGCCTTGCCGGTGAGGCCGGCGGCGAGCTCGTAGTGGACGGTGTAGGTGCCGGCGACGACGGGCGTCACGCGCCAGACGATGTCGCGGCTCTCACCGGCGGGCAGCTCACCAAACGAGAAGGTGTCGGTCTGTGCCGCTTCCGAGCCACCGGAAGGGGCCGCGTCGAGGGCTTTGTCGTCGTCACCTTCGCTCGCGAGCTTCGGGTACCCGTTCTCGAGAATCCACACGGGCCGGTTGGGGTCGGCGAGACCTGGCTGCTCGGAGCGAACCGAGAACGAGCCGCTGGCTTTTTCATCGCCGGTGTAGATCGTCACGGCGAGGTCGGGGATCACCTCGTCGCCGGTGTTTTCGACCTCCATGCGCAAGTCGCTGGTCTGAGCGAGTCGCTGCTTTGTCGGGAACTTGGCGGAGACGATCTCAACCGGAAACTCGCCCTCGGGCTCGTTGACGTCCTGGCGTTCCTTGTCGCTGCCGCAGCCCGAAACCGCGACCGAAACGGCGAGGGCGGTCGTCAGCAGGCCGGTTCCTGCTCGCGCACCTCGGCGCTTTCGCGGCGGGTGGGCGTTGATGGCGGTCTCCTCCCCCAAAGCGCGGGGAACATACCACCGCTAGGCCTTCTGACCAAGCACATTGTCCCTGCAAGGGGCGATCTGGCGCTGCGCGAGGGCTTCTGGGAGGACCGCCTGGCGACTGTCGAACAGTTAGGGGTTGGCATCGAGCATCGCCATCGAATACTCTTGAGCGGCTGACGTCGGAAATGGCCGGCGGGGCCGGAGGAGAGAATGGTCAGATCAGTCGCTGATAGGGCATTTTTGCCCGCCAAATCGGTCTTCGAGCAGGTCGGGAACATGATGATCCTGACCGGCAAGACGTTGTCGGCGGCGGTCAGGCCCCCGTTCCCGTACGGCGGCGAGTTCATCAGCCAATTCCTTTTCGCGCTCCAGCTCTGCTGGTTCCCGATGATGATCTCGACCGTGGCCTTCGGCTTCGGCGCCCCCGGCCTGCAAGCGGCGAACTTCCTCAGCCTCTTCGGTGCGCTCGACCGTCTCGGCGGATTCTTCATCTTGGCCTCCGTGCGTGAGTTCGCGCCCTTCGTCACCGCCGTCGTCGTCGCCGGCGTCGCCGGCACCGCGATCACCGCCGACCTCGGCGCACGCAAGATCCGCGAGGAGCTCGACGCGCTGCAGGTGCTCGGCGTCGACCCGATCAAGAACCTCGTCGTGCCGCGCTTCTTGGCCCTGATGCTGATCACCGGGCTGATGGACATCTACGCACTGCTGTTCGGAATCTCCGGCGGCATCTTCGCCGAGATCGCCTACGGCCAGCCCCTCGGCGGTTTCTTCGCGACCTTGTTCACCAACGCGTCGGTAGTGGACTTATGGGGGTCGATCCTCAAGTGCACGATGTTCGGCGCGATCATCGCCGTCGTCTGTTGCTACAAAGGGATGAATGCGTCCGGAGGCGCAGAGGGGGTGGGCCGTGCCGTCAACCAAGCGGTCGTAATCGCCTTCCTCGGCGTCTTTGCCTTCAACTATGTGTTCACGCAGACACTGCTGGCGACCAACCCTGAGATCTCGGTGATCAAGTGATCGAGACACGCCTCGAAGGTTTGAGTGGCTGATGGGCTGGCTCGCGGTACCTCGAGATTGGCTCGCCTCGTTGGGCGACATCACTCGCTTCGGCGGGCGGGTGATGGGGATTGTCTACTCGGGGCGGGTGTTGCCGTTCTTCGGCGAAGCGCTGCGCCAGGCCGGGATCTTGATCCTCGGTTCCGCGATCGTGATCTGGGGGCTCGTGTTCATCCTCGGCCTCACCTGTGGCATCGAGGGCGCCTACTTCACCCGGGCCCAGGGCGCCCCCGCCTACGCCGGCGTCTTTGCCGCCTGGTGTGATCTGCGCGAGGTCATCCCCTACGCATTCGGTTACATGATGGCCGCCAAGGTCGGCACCGGAATCGTCGCCGAGCTGGGCGCGATGCGGATTTCCGACGAGATCGACGCGCTCGAGGTGATGGGCGTCAACCCGATGATCTTCCTCTGCGGAACGCGCCTCCTCGGCGCCTGGATCACCTTGCCGTTCATCTACCTCGCCGGCATCGGCGTTGGCTATTTCGCCTCCTACATCGCCATCGTCGAGCAGGTAGGCGAGGTCTCATCCGGTGGGTACTTCCTCATCTTCTGGATGTTCCAGAACCCACCCGATCTCATATTCAGCCTGATCAAAGCAATGTTCATGGCGACTGTGATCGTGCTCGTCGGCTGTTATTACGGCTACACGGCTTCGGGCGGTCCGGTCGGGGTCGGTACCGCAACTGCGAAATCGATGGTTTTGAACATCGTCTTAGTCCACCTCATCGGGATGATGGGAACGCTCGTCTTTTGGGGAGCCAATCCGCGAGCGCCAATCGGCGGCTAGGCGGGGAACACGGAGAGAGAACTATGGCCGAGGAACGAACCACCGACGAGCGCGAGTACTCGGACGAGTACGGCGACAACGAGGAGTCGTCAACGACTTCGGCTGCGGCCACGAGCGACTCGGATTCGCACGAGGATTCACAAGAGGCACCGCAGGGGAGGGCCGAGGATTACGAGGAGCCCGCACCCGAGCTCGGCAGCCTGCACGAGGACTACTCGATCCCCGGCGTCGACGAGTCCGAGCCAGACCCTTATGTCTGGCACACGGGCGAGAAGCGCGATCACGGCGGCGAGGACGCGATCGAGATCATCGACGTCGTCAAGCAGTTCGGCCGCACGCGGATTCTCAACGGGCTCAATCTCGGCCTGCCCGACGACCAGATCTCGATGGTCCTGGGACCTTCGGGCACCGGCAAGAGCGTCCTGATCAAGCACATCGTCGGCCTGCTCTATCCCGATTCGGGCGACGTGCTCGTGCATGGCGAGTCGGTCCCCAACATGACCGACGACGAGCTCTTCGAGATGCGCAAGAAGTTCGGCCTGCTGTTTCAGGATGGCGCCCTGTTCGGCTCGATGAACGTTTTCGACAACACCGCTTTCCCGCTGCGCCAGCACACCGACAAGTCAGAAGACGAGATCGGCGAGACGGTGAACATGCGGCTCAACGAAGTCGGCCTCAGTCATGCCACCGACAAGATGCCCAACGAGCTCTCCGGCGGCATGCGAAAGCGCGCCGGCTTCGCTCGCGCGCTCGTGCTCGACCCGGCGATCGTCATGTTCGATGAGCCCGACTCCGGCCTCGACCCGGTTCGCACTGCGCTGCTGTGCGAGCTCGTGCGCGAGATCCACGAGGAAAACGGCGGCTGCTACATGGTCATCAGTCACGACCTCGGCACCGCGCGGCGGATCGCCGACTTCATCGCCGTGCTGTGGAAGGGCAAGATCGTCGAGTCTGGCCCATCGGAGGAGCTGTTCAACTCCGAGAACGAGTTCGTCTCGCAATTCCTCAACGCGGAGACTCAAGGACCCCTCGCGATGGATTGAGGCCCGCGGCGGACTGAGGACGCCCTGGGCGGCGTCATCGGTCGCTCGTGTGCAGAGCACACTTCGCTCCCTGCTTCCTTGCTCAGGACGCCCCAGTCCACCGCGAGGCTTGGCACTCGTGCGGGCTGAGTGGCGTCCGAGAGCGTGGACGTCCCTAACCTCTCGCGGATGAGGAACGTGCTCGCACGGATCGCGGGCTGGTGCGTGGAGCGGCCCGTGCCGGTGCTGGCCGCGACCGGGCTGGTCGCGCTCGTCGCCGCGATCTCGGCGATTGGGCTCGAGGCCGATGCCGGTACCGACCAGCTCGTCGATAACGACTCCGAGGCCTACGTTGCCACCGAGGACTTCAAGCGGGAGTTCGGCGACGATGCGGTGGTCGTCCTCGTCAAGGGCAGCCTCGAGCAGCTGGTACTGACGTCGGATCTTGGCACCCTGCTCTCATTGGAAGGCTGCCTTTCGGGCAACGCCCCAGGGGGAGAGGTCTTCACCGACGAGCCCGCGCCCGAGGCCTGTGCGCAGCTGGCCGAGACCAAGCCGGCGCGCGTGGTTTACGGCCCCGCGACCTTCCTCAACCAGTTTGCGATCCAGGCGGGCAAGTTGCTCGAAGCGCAGACCGCAGCAACACGGCGCCAAGCCCGAGCCGCGGCACTGGCCGCGATCGAGCAGGCGCGCCAGGCCGGCCTGCCGCTGGCCGACCAGCGCGCGGCCGCGGCGGCCGCCGCCCAGGAGGTGCAGACGGCGTTCGAGCAGCAGTTGCTGACGCTGGGTGTCCGCTACGGCCTCACCGGAGTCCCCTCGCTGGACGACCCGACCTACGTCAGCTCGGTGGTCTTCGACAGTCGCTCCGACGGTGAGCCCAAAGCCCGCTTTTCCTATCTCTTCCCGAGCTCCGAATCGGCGCTGATCTCGGTCCGGCTGCGTCCCGATCTCAGCGACAGCGAGCGCCGCGAGGCGATCGAGCTGATTCGCGAGGCGACGGCTGATCCCGCGTTTGCGATCCGCGACACCGAGTACGTCGTCAGCGGGGTCCCCGTGGTTGTCGAGGGCCTTGCCGAAAAGCTCTCAAGCGAGATCTTCGTCTTGCTCGTCGCGGCTTTGATCGTGATGTCGCTGACTCTGGCGCTGGTGTTCAGGCCACCGTTGCGGCTACTGCCGCTCGTCATTGCGCTGGCCGCGGCGGGCATCGTCTTCGGCTTGCTGGCGGCGCTCGGCGGCTCGCTGACGATGGCGTCGCTAGCCGTCTTACCGGTCCTGATCGGCCTTGCAGTCGACTACGCGATCCAGTTTCAGGCTCGCTTCAACGAGGCACTCGATGGTGGCAGCTCGCCGGCCCGTGCCGCAGTCGACGCCGCGGCCAACGGTGGGCCCGTGATCGCGACGGCGTCGCTGGCGACGGGAGCCGGGTTCTTGGTCTTGTTGCTCTCACCGATCCCGATGGTTCGCGGTTTCGGGCTTCTGCTCGTCGCCGGAATTGCGATCGCGTTCGTGCTCGCGCTGACGGCAGGGTTGGCGGCGCTTTCGCTGAGCCGGCCAGGAGGAGATCTCGCCGCCGCCTCCAAGCCACGAGACGGTGCCCGAGCCGCTCTATCGCAACGGTTCGAGCCAGTCTCGCGGGCGCGCGCCGATGCCACCGTCCGCCTGCGCGATCTCGGTCGGCGGGCGGTCGCGGTGTCGGTCGCGGCGCCGGGCCGCGTGCTTTCGGTGGGGCTTGTGATCGCCTTGCTCGGCTGGGGGGTCGGCACACAGACGGAGATCGTCTCCGACATCCGCGAGCTGGTTCCACGCGAGCTTCCCGAGCTTCAGGATGTCGACGAGCTTCAGGCTGCCACGGGCGTTTCGGGTGAGGTCGACGTCACCGTCGCCACCGACGACATCACCGACCCCGCGGTGATCGCTTGGATGAGCGACTACAAGGCGCGGGTGCTGGAGCGCGCGGGCTTCGGCGCGGATTCGAGGTGCCTCGACGCCGAGACCCAGCTGTGTCCATCGATTGCGCTCACCGACCTCTTCAGCGAAAGCGACACCGCGCCGACACAGGATCGCGTCGAGCGGGTGCTCAATCTCTTGCCCGCCTACTTCTCGGGGGCGGTGGTCGACCGAGAGCCCGAGGATGGCTCCAGCGGCGACACCGCGGTGATCGCCTTTGGAATCAAGGTGATGCCGTTCGACGAGCAGAAGGAGTTGATCGATGCGATTCGCGCTGAGATCGATCCACCCGGAACCGAGAACGACGCGCCCCCCGGGGTCACGGCGCAGGTCGTCGGTCTGCCTGTGCTGGTCGCCGATGCCGCCTCGGCGCTCGACGCCAACCGCTACCTGCTGACGCTGGCGGGGCTGCTGGCGGTGGCCGTGGCGCTGCTCGCTGTCTATCGCTCTGCGCGCCGGGCGCTAGTGCCGCTGATCCCGATCGCGCTGGCGACCGGCTGGTCGGCGCTCGGCCTGGCGATCGTCGGTGTGCCGCTGAACCCGATGTCGGCGACGCTGGGGGCATTGGTGATCGCGATTGCGACCGAGTTCAGCGTTCTGCTGGCGGCACGCTATGAGGAGGAGCGGGCGCGCTCAGCTTCGATCGGCGAGGCGCTGCGGCGCGCATACTCGCGCACCGGGATGGCGGTGCTGGCGTCGGGGATCACGGCGATCGCCGGCTTCGCCGCGTTGATCGCCACCGACATCCGCATGCTGCGCGACTTCGGCATCGTCACGGTTTTGGACCTTGGCGTGGCCCTTGTTGGCGTCCTCTTGATCTTGCCCGCTGCGCTGATCTGGGCCGAGCGCGGCTTCGCCCCCTTCGGGGCTTTATGGGATCGCCGTCGGGCCGCGCGCACCGCCGCCGACACCGGATGACCGAGGAGCCTCAGAGCGCAGATGCCAAACCCGAGCCCAAGCCGGGAAGCCGTTACTCGCTCTACGTTGGCCTCGCCTTTCTCGTTCTCATCGTGATCGCCACGGCGAACGCCCTGCAGACCCGCGACGACGGCATCCTCGGCACCAGCGAGGCCGACCGTGGCCTGCCGCTGCCTGAATTCGCGGTCCTCGAGCTGCTCGCGGCGAGCGAGGGCGCCGGCAACGTCGATGCCAACGTCTTTCAAGACAACTGCGACACCGGCGCCAACCCGTGTCCGGAGTCCGACCAGCGCACCCCTGCCTGTGAGGTCGAGGCCACCAACATCATCCGCGTCTGTGACTTCTTTGAGCGCCCGCTGGTGCTCTCGTTCTGGTTCACCGGAGGTGCCGACTGCCTGCCGACGCAGGATCTTGTCGATAGCGTCGCCCAGCGCTTCGAGGGCGAGGTCAACTTCCTCTCGGTCAATGTCCGCGATGAGCTCGCCAAGGCTCAGGACATCGTCCGGGAGCGCGGCTGGACAATCCCGGTGGGCTGGGACGCCGATGGCGCAGTCTCCAATCTCTACCGAGTCGGCGTCTGCCCGACGGTCGCGTTTGCCTATCCAGGCGGCGTCTTCAGCGAGGCCAAGCTCGGCAGCGACGAGCTCACCGAGCCGGCCTTGATCGCGGGGATCGAGAGCCTGGTGCGCGAGTCAGCCGCCCGCGCCGAGGTCTCCCGTTGAGCGACACGCGCGCGGACGAGCTCTCGGGCGGCGATGCGCCGCCCGAGTCTGGCTGGATCGCCGCCGAGGTCCGCGAGGAGTTCCCGGCGCTGGCGCTGCACTACACGGTCGTCGAGCGCGGCTCGGGTCGTTCGACGCGTGAGCTCAAGGAACGGCTGCGGTTGCTCTCCAATCGCTTCTCGGGCGGCCAGGTTGTGAACATGCGCCACCAGCCGATTCCCTGGGCCTATCGCGTCTTCTTTCGCCACATCGGGCTCGATCCCGATGAACAGCGCACTCCGGTGGAGGAACTGGCGCTGGAGCGGATGAAGCACGGCGGCTTTCCCAGCCGCAGCCTGCTCGACGATGCGCTGACGATCGCGATCGTCGAATCCGGGGTCGCGCTGCGGGCCTTCGACGCTGACCAGGTCACGGGCCGGCCTGGGATCCGCACCAGCGACCCCGGCGAGGAGCTCGAGGGACGCCCGGGCGAGCTCCCGGTGGGAACGCTCGTCGTCGTCGACGAGCAGCGGCCGCTGTCGCTGTTGTTCGGCGCCATTGCGGCGGGCCGAGGCGTGAGCCCGAAGACGAAACGGACGCTACTCGTTGCGATCAAGGTCGCTGGAGTTCCCGATATTGCCGTCGAAGAGGCCCTATGGCTCGCCAGCGGTGTCCTGCGCGGTCGCTGATGGTTACGGCTGGACCTCCGCAGGCCCGGTCTCTAGACTAATCGCCGTACCCGAAGGCCCAGGAGTTGTTATCAGTGCCGCAGGTTCTCGAGCACAACGAAGCGATCGCCCCGCAGCTGCCGGGCCGGGTCGCTCCCGAAACGAGCGAGAAGCCCGCCCGTGAAGATCTGCGCCGCCAGATCGCCCGGCTGGAGCGCGAGCTGGGACAGATGTTCGCCTCGACATTTCCCCGCCAAGGCTTCGACTGGAGCATCGGCGCTGCCGGCGGTCCGCGCCTGCTGCCAATCGGCGAGCTCGAGCGCGTTCGTGATTCGCTCGCGCTCAGGCTCCGCGATGTGCGCTCCGAGCTTGCGCAGCGAGCCGACGTGGAAGAGGCCAACCGCGGTCTGCTGGAGCGGATGATCGCAGCGCCCGATACCCATCGCTGGGTCATCGTCTCGAATGAGGACATCGGTGAGCAGGGATGTCGTCACTGGCACTCGCGGCCGCGCTTCGGCATCCTCGGGATGATGCTCGGCTGGTGGCGCATCCGCCTCTCGTCGGGTTGTCCCTTAGCCGGGGGGCTTCGGCCTCCGGCTCTGAGAGCCACCTTCGGCGTCTAGATCAACTAGATCCGGCCTGATGGCCAAGAAGCGACGCAAGCCTCGCCCACGCCGGCCACCGCAGACGGTGCGCGCCTCCGACGAGGTCGAACCGAGCCCGGCGCCAGTGGCCAAGCCGAAGCCACGCAGGCAGATCGACGATCAACGCCCGCGCGCGCCCTGGGGCTCGTTCCCGCTGGTCGAGATCGTCGTCGCGGTCGCGCTGGTCATGCTCGCGCTCGGTCTCTTCGTCGAGGGACCGCAGGGATCGACGCTGCTTGTGACCGGCATCGCTCTCGGCGCTCTGGCGGGACTGGAGCTCTCGATTCGAGAGCATTTCGGCGGTTATCGCTCCCACACCGCCTTGCTTGCCGGGGCCGCCGGCGTCGCCACCCTGGCGATTCTCTCACTCGCCGCGCCGGAGGCAATCTCGGTGCGCCGTTCGCGCCGGCATCGCCGTCGCTGTCGGCGGTCTCGTGGCGATCGCTTTGGTGCGCGTCTTTCAGGCTCGCTCCGGTCGCTCGATCAAGCTCAGATAGGGCAGGGCACCGCTACGCTGAGCGAGCATGGAGGGTGAAGCCAGCTTGAGCGAGGGCCGGACCCGCGAGCTCGTCGCCCGGCCGCTGAGCATGATCATGATCCTGAGCATGGCGGTCGGCTGTCTCCTGCTGTGGATCGGATTGCCGCTGGCCTGGCTTTGGATCGGTTCGCAGGTTCAGAACGTCTCCTCGCTGGCGACGGCGATGGCAGTGATCGTCTGCGGCCTGCTGGTCTGCGTCATCCTCACCATCGTCGTCCTCGCCCGCATCAATCAAGCCCATGCCGAATTGCAGCAGCGGCGCGGCAGAGATCCGATCGCTGGCTCGTCGACGCTCGAGGTCATGCTTGTCTCCAGCGCCGGCCTCGCGGTTGTGGTGTTCGCGATCTGGTTTTTGGGCTTCGCGGGTTCGAGCCCGGTGCCCGTCAACATCGGCTTTTGATGTCGGCGGCGGGGCGAGCGCCGACTGGCGCCCACCCCTCTCGACCGCGTCGGCTGTGTTTTCAGCCCCGGTGAGACCTAGGCCTCACACGTTGCGAGCCCTTTCGACTCGAGCTCGCCGGCAAGCAGTCCGCGCTGGCGCTCCGTGAGCCTTCCGAGCTCGCGGTTCTCGTTCAGCGCGACCGAGAAGAGGAACTTGCGGGCACGCGTGCGCCCCCAGCGACGCTGGCTGCGCAAGAGCTCTCCTACGGTCATCGACTTTGCTTCCCAGGGGCACTCCCGGACGATCTCCGCCGCTTCGACCTCGCCTGCGGCTACCGCGCGCTTCAGCGACGCTCGGGCCAAACGGACGCGGTTGGCGTGGGCGAGCGCTTGCATATGCTGCGGTTGAGGCGCAGGGGCCAGGGTCGAGGCAGCTTCCATTCTTCTACTCCTCCTCTGAGCAGTTGACGATTAGCGGGATATCGGGCACCGCGACGCATCAGCGGATTGACTACCGCTCGGGGTGGGAAGGGACGAGAGCACGCTCTCCGTTTGTCCCGACCGCTCCCTGCCCCAGGGTGCGTCGGCGCTTGAGCAACCTAGAGTCAACGACTCCGCGGCGTCAACTGACAACCCGCCTAATCCGCCCCCCGCCGTTCGCTACGAGCATCTTTTTCCTCGCGGAGGGGAGCTTGTTCAGAACTGGACAAGAGTTTTCTCCCCCTTGAGGGGGATAGGACAACGGCGATTTACGCCGACTTGGGCAGGTCCGGGAATTCCGAGATCACGCGGCCGATGATCTCCAGCGCGCGATCGAGATGCGCGCGCTCGTGGGTCGCCATCAGCGAGGTGCGAAGCAGGGCGCCGCCTGGGGGGACGGCGGGGTGGATGGCGACGTTGGTGTAGACGCCGGCGTCGAACAGCGCTTTCCACAGCAACGCTGCCTGGTAGTCCTCGCCGACCACCACCGGCACCACCGGGGTCGTCGCCTCGCTGCCGTCGGGCAGCGTCCCGGGCTCGATCACCATCAGCCCTAGCTCGCGGAAGCCCTGGCGCAGGTAACGGGCGTTGTCGAGCAGGCGGGCCATGAGCTGATCGCCCTCGCTGCGGATCACGCGCAGCGCCCCGAGCGCGGCTCCGACCGCGGCGGGAACGGCCGAGGCGGTGAAGATGAACGGCCGCGAGGCGATCCGCAGATACTCGATCACGTCGGCGGGCCCGGCGATGAACCCGCCGCAGGACGCGAGGCTCTTGGAGAACGTGCCCATGCGCAGATCGACGCGATCCTCGAGCTCGAATAGCTCGCATGTGCCGGCGCCACGAGCACCGAGCACGCCGACCGCATGTGCCTCGTCAACCATCAGGCGGGCCCCGTAACGCTCGCACAGGTCGACGATCTCCGGCAGGTTGCAAAGGTCGCCCTCCATCGAGAAGACGCCGTCGACGACGACCATGACGCCACCGCCATCGCCTGCGGCGCGATCGAGCATGCGCTCCAGCTTCGGCATCTGATTGTGGCGGTACGGGCGCAGCTTGGCGCCCGAGAGCTTGCAGCCATCGAGGATCGAGGCGTGGTCGGCGGAATCGCAGATCACCGTGTCACCGGGGCCGAGGATCGTGCCGATCGTGCCGGCGTTTGCCTGATGGCCGGTGGTGAAGACAATCGCCTCCTCGGTCTCCATCCACTCGGCGAGCTCGCGCTCGAGGTCGAGGTGAAGCGGGGTTGTGCCGTTGAGCAGCCGCGAGCCGGTGAGCCCGGTGCCGTATGTCTCCAGCGCCTCGCGGGCAGCATCCTTGACGCGAGGGTCGTCGGTGAGGCCGAGATAGTTGTTGGAGCCGAGCATGATCGTCTCCCGCCCCTCCATCTCGACCACCGGCCCGGCCTGTGAGGTCATGACCCGGAAGTAGGGGAGCATGTCGCCCTGCTTGGCCACCTCGAGCAGCTCCTTGCGATCGTGGTTACGGGCCTTCTCGAAGACGTCGGCTGGGGCTCGAGTCGTTTCGCTCATGGGTAGGAGTGTAGGTTCCGCCCCGTGACGGACGTCTCCATCCGGCCAGTCGCGGGCAGGCGCGACCTGAAGGCTTTCATCGAGGTTCCCTACCGTCTGCGCCGCGCCGATCCGCAGTGGGTGCCGCCGCTTCGTTTCGAGCGCCGCCAGTTTCTCGACCAGGCGAAGAACCCCTGGTTCGAGCATTCCGAGGCGCAGTTCTTGCTCGCCGAGCGCGACGGCGAGATCGTCGGGCGGATTAGCGCCCACATCGACTACCGCTGGGACGAGTTTCAAGGCGGCAGCGACGGCATGTTCGGCTTCTTCGACAGCGTCGACGACGCCGCGGTCGCCGGCGCCTTGCTCGACGCCGCGGCCGCTTGGCTGCGCCAGCGCGGTCGCGAGCGCATGCTCGGCCCGATGGATTTCACGATGAACGACGAGTGCGGGATCCTGATCGAGGGCTTCGACGAGCCCTCGATGATCCTCGAGCCGTGGCATCCGCCGCATTACCAGCGCTTGATCGAAGACCACGGCCTCGAGAAGCAGATCGACCTGCTGATGTGGTCGCTGTGGTTCGGCGAGCTCAAGGAGGGCACCGAGATGCATCCGCTGATCCATGCGGCGGCGAAGGAGTCGCGCGAGAAGGGCGTCGTCTTGAGACCGATGAAAAAGCGCGACATGGAGGCCGAGGTCGGGCGCTTCATGGACGTCTACAACGAGGCCTGGGGCCGCAACTGGGGTTTCGTCCCGATCACGGAAGCCGAGGTCATTTTCCAGGCCAAGAACTTGAAGCCGGTGCTCGACGAGAACTGGGCGATGATCGCCGAGAAGGACGGCGAGGTCGTCGGCGCTGCGTTGACCTTGCCCGACGTCGAGCAGGCCTTGGCGAAGATGAACGGTCGCCTGTTGCCGTTCGGCTGGTGGCATTTCCTGCGGCGAAAGCGCTACATCGACCGCCTGCGAGTGTTCGCGCTCGGCGTCAAGAGCGAGCACCAGCACCTCGGGGTCGCAGCGGCGCTTTATGAGCGCCACGTCGAGACGGCGGCGGGACCTGGGCCCCTCGGCGGTCACATGGGCTGGATCCTCGAAACGAATGATCCGATGAACCGCGCCATGGAGGGCATGGGCGGCAAGATCGTGCAGAAGTACCGGATCTACCGGTTGGCGCTGAACGAGCCTGCGACGGCGCCGCTTGACGCCGGGGTAAAGTAGGCGGCGATGAGGGAGCAAGTGCTCGAGACGGAGGCCGTGGAGATGCCCGACCTAGATGGCGACGAATCGGAGCTCGCCGCGCGCCCGCTCCCCGTGACGGTCGATGGATCGACCGACGTCTCGGCCTGGCGGGGCGGCGTCGGCAGCGCCGTCGTTGCTGCCGCGGGGGGCCTTGTCGCCGGGGCAGCCACCGTGGCGGTTGTTCGCGCCAGCCGCGCGGGCTCGTCGGGGCGAAAGCCCGTGAGGCGCGCGGGCCGCGGCCAGCGCCCGCAGCGGGTCGTTGCCAGTCGCTCGTTCCTCGTCGACGTCCACCTGCTTGGCGACAAGTAGCGACCGGTACCCGCGGCCGTGAGCGCTGCCCGCGCGCTCGAGATCGAGGTCCGCCCGCCCTGGCCGTACCGGCTACGGCGGCGAAATGGTGGCGATGGCGTCACTCGGATGCGCGGTGATGTCCTCACGCGGCTGCTTCATGTCGCGCGTGAGCCGATCGTCGTTCACGCCTGGCAGAGCGCCGGCGGCGCCGTTCACCTGCGCGCCTGCGCCAGCGGTGACAGCGAGTGTGCCCGCGAGCGCCTCGAGCTGGCGCTGGAGCGCATGCGTTTCGCGCTCGCCGTCGACGATGACCTGCGCGAGTTCTACGAGGCGTTTCGCTGTGACCCGCTCGTCGGCCCCGCGGTACGGCGCACGCCTTGGTATCGACCGAAGCGCCGGCCGTGGCCCTGGGAGGCGCTTGCCTGGGCGGTGACCGAGCAGCTGATTCAGTCCAGCCGCGCCGCCGAGATCCAGCGTCGCATGGTGCGGCGCTGGGGGGCGAAGCTGGCGCCGCCTGCCTGCACCGGCGACGCGGATGTCGCCTGGACCGGCCCGGGCCCGCTGCGAGACGTGCCCAGCGCCGATGTCGTCGCCGGCCTTGCGCCCGCCGAGCTGGCGGCAATGGACCTCTCGACGCCGCGCTCGATCGCGCTCGTCAAGTGCGCCCGCGAAGTCTCTCGGGGACATGCCGACCTGACGACGCGCGATTCCGACGCGCGCCTGCTGCGAATCTCTGAGATCGGGCCGTGGACCGTGCAGTGCCTCGGCCTCGGCGGTCGCGGCGACCCCGACTCATTGCCCGCCGGCGACCTCGCCTACGTCAAGCTCGTCGGCTACCTCACCGGCCTCAACCGCCGCGCGACCGTCGAGGAGGTCGAGGACTACTTCGCACCGTACGCGCCGTTTCGCGCCCTCGCGGGAGCCTTCGCGCTCGGCCACTGGGGCCGCACGATGGGCGCCGGCCCGCCGGCGAGCAGCGTCGCCGCCTGATCCCACGATCGCCGAGCGGCGCTAACGCACAACCATGGGACGCGAGCTGCCGCTCGGCCGTGCCGGGTCGTTCATTGCGGTACTCGCCCTGGCAGCAGTGAGTTGGTGAGCAGCTCGCTTGCCGCGGGGCGGTCGCTGATCAGGCCGCGGTCGGCGAAGAAGCCGGCGAAGTTCTCCCATTCGCCGGCGTCCATGAAGCCGAACGGCTGGGACTCGCGTTCGGGTAGGAGGAGCGGCAGCGTCGCCTCAACCTCGGCGCGCGTCAGCTGGGGATCGAGCCCGTCGCCGGCCGCGAGCACAGCTTCGGTCGCCGCCTCGGGATCGTCGACCGCGTCGAGCGTGCCGCGCTCGAGCGCGGCGATGAACAGGCGCAGCGACTCGGGATCCTCGGCGATTCGCTCGGTGTTGGCGACGAGCACGAGCTCGTCGTAGGTCGGGATCCCGAGCTTGTCGACGGGCTCGATACGCGGCTGGCGGCCACGCTCGGCGAGGTCCACGCCTTCGATATTGAGAAAGCCGCCGAGCATCGCGTCGGCCTCGCCCGAGAGCACCGCCGGCAAGAGCCCGAGCCCGACGCTGACTCGCTCGACGTCATCGAGGGTGAGACTCGCCTGCGAGAGGATCGCCTCGAGGAAGTCCTCCTGGTAGGGGATGCCGGCATCGGCGATCGTCTTGCCCTGAAGGTCGGCGACCGAGGCGATACCGGCCTCGGGTAGCGAGATCAGCGACGACAGGGGCTGCGCCACGATCGCGCCGACGGCCTTCACCGGCAGTCCTTGCTCGCGAGCCAGCAGAACCTCGGGCTCATAGGAGATCGCCAGGTCGGCTCGGCCCGCCGCGACCTGGCGAATCGGCGCCGAGGGGTCGGAGGGAACCTGGGTCTCGACCTCGAGGCCGGCTTCGGTGAAATAGCCGCGGTCGATCGCGGTGAAGATGCCCGCGTGATCGGGGTTGACGTAGAAGTCGAGCGCGAGCACGAACTGCTCTGAGCCCGCTTCGCCGTCCTCCCGCTTCTCACCGCAAGCGGTGGCGATCGCCGCGATCGCGATGAAGACGATGGATGCGAGCGTAGTCCGCAGTTTCAAGCCGGTTCTCCTTGGTCGTGTGATGGGTGGGGGCTCAGATCGGGCGAGTCGCTCGTGGGCGCCACCAGGCGAGCTTGCGCTCGGCCAATGCGATCAGCCCGAAGAGCGTGATCGCGATCAGCGAGAGGACGACGACGGCCGCAAACACCCGCGCCGTCTGTACCTGTCCCTGAGCTACGAGGATGAGGTGGCCGAGGCCGTCGTCGGAGCCCGACCATTCGCCAAAGACCGCGCCGATAACCGAGATCACCGCGGCGATCTTGAGCCCGCTGAACAAGAACGGCAGGGCCGCGGGAATCTCGATCCGCCGCAGCGTCTGCGACCTGCTCGCGTCGAGCGTGCGCATCATCCGCGGCAGCTCGGCGTCGACCGAGCGCAGTCCGTCGAGCATGTTGACCGTAATTGGAAAGAAGCAGACGAGCGCGATGATCACGAGCTTCGGGCCGATGCCGTAGCCAAGCCAGACGACGAGGATTGGGGCGATCGCGATCACGGGAACGGTCTGCGAAGCCATCAACAGCGGATAGAAGGCGCGGCGCAGGACGTCGAAGCGGTGAAGGAGGACAGCGAAGGCGAATCCAACCACGGCCGCGATCAAGAAGCCCAACACGATCTCGATCAGCGTGGTCAGAGCGTTGTCGGCAAGCAGCCCGCGATCGTTCCACAGCGACTCGGCGACGTCGCTCGGGGCGGGGACGAGGAACGGCTCGATGTCGAGTGCCTCAGCGATCAGGTCCCACTTGGCGGCAAGCTGCCACAGGGCGATCAAGGCGACCACGACCAGCGCCGGAGCGAGCAGCCGCTTCATCGCGCGGCCTCGAACAAGGCGGCTAGCGCACGCTCGCGGACGTCGGTGAAGGCAGCGGAGGTGACCGCCTCGAGTCGAGGGATCGAGCGCGGGGCAGCGGCCGTGAGCGTGGCGACGACGCGTGCGGGGCGCGCCGACAACACCACCACACGATCGGCGAGGTAGAGCGCCTCCTCGACGTCGTGGGTGACCAACAGCACCGTGCGCGACTGTTCGGCGAGCGCACCAGCCAGCCACTCCTGCATCTCGGCACGGGTGATCGCGTCGAGCGACGCAAACGGCTCGTCAAGTAGTAGCAGCGGCTTGCCGGCCAGCAGGGTTCGAAGAAAGGCGACGCGCTGGCGCATCCCGCCCGAGAGCTCGCTGGGTCGTGTGCGCTCGAAGCCCGCGAGCCCGAAGCGGTGAAACAGCGGCGCCGCCTCGGCTCGCGCCGCGGCGCGTGAGGCACCCCGATTGCGAAGCGCCAGGGCGGCGTTGTCGATCGCGGCCAGCCATGGCAGCAGCAGATCGCGCTGGGGCATGTACGCGGATTCCGAGAGTCGGCCTTCCGCGCCGCTATGGGCGCCCACCCGCACGGCTCCCGCGCTCGGCTCTGCCAAGCCGGCGATCAACTCGAGCAGGGTCGACTTGCCACAGCCCGACGGACCGACCAGCCCTACCACCTCGCCGGCGCCGACCCTGAGATCGAGCGGCTCGATCACCTCGAGCTCGCCGAAGCGATGTGCCAGCCCGCTGATCGCTACCCCGGCGCCCTGATCAGCCGGGCGCTTCGGTCCTTGAAATGTCTGAGGCTCCTCTACGGGAGCCTCCAATCCGCTTCGCATGCTCCCTCCGCGCGCATTACCGCACAGGTTCTGAGGGTCAGCGCCGGCTGGGGTGTGGCGCAATCTCAGCCCGCCGTGCCGCGAGCTCCCCTGGTTTAAGTCCTGCGCGCCAGTTTAACCCCCGGCGACACGAATCGTGCCGGGTTTCAGTCGACCACCGACCTGCCACCGGCGATCACGTTGACGAAGTTCTCCAGGTGCTTGGTCGTCCAGCACTCGAAAGCCGCGTCGCAGTGGCGCTCATAGGCCGACATCACCGAGTCGCCGTAGTTCCAGTAAAGGCGCGGCTCGGGGTTGAGCCAGAAGGTGCGCCCGGCGCGCTCGGAGATTTGCGCGAAAACCTCGGCATGGGGCTCGCGGCCGTTGGTGCGCGCGTCGCCGAGCACGATCACGGTCGAGCGCGGGTCGAGGTCCTCTGAGATCTGCTCGATGAACTCGAGCCAGACGCGACCGTAGTCGGTGTAGCCGGAGACGTCGGCGACGCCGCCCTCCTGGCTGATCTTCTGCGAGATCGTGCGGAAGTCGCGCTCGCGCTCGAAGACCTCGGTCACCTCCGAGATCCGCTCGATGAAGACGAAGCTGCGCAGTTTGCGAAACGAGTCGTGCAGCGCGTGCAGGACGGAGAGAAAGAAGATGCTCGCCGAGGTGACCGAGGTCGAGACGTCGCAGAGCACGTAGATCTCGGGGCGGCGCGGGCGCTTGGGCCGGTACTTGAGCCGTAGCGGAACCCCGCCGGTCTCGAGCGAGGCGCGCATCGTACGCCGCATATCGACCGTCGAGGCGTGCTTTCGCCCGCGCTGCTGATGACCAAGTGTCGCCAGGCGTCGTTTGAGCTGGGTAACGGCACGGTGCACCGCTGCCAGGTCCTGAGTCGGGCTCGTTGGCAGGGCGCGGTCGAGCTCGGCCAGCGGCCGCGACGGCGGCATCTTCTGGGTGCGCTCGATCAAGGCCCGCTCGAGCTCGCGGCGCAGATGCTTTTCGAACTCCTGGATCTGCTCGCGCTCGAGCACAGGTCCCTCTTCGTCTGCATCGCGACCGCCGACCTGGAGTCCAAGCGTGCGGCGGATGCGCTGGACATCGACCCCGACGACGCCCGAGCCCTCGCCCTGGCGCCCGAAGGCGGCGATTGCGAGCCTGGCTGCGTCGCGCATCTCGCCCTCTTGGCCGTCGGAGATCGCCTGGCGGATCGCGTCGCGAAGCTCGTCGAGTGAGAGCCGATCCCCGCCCTCGTAGCGCTGGTCCTCACGGATCTCTCGCTCCAGCGCCTCGGCCTCGGCGGCGCGAAAGAAGTAGCGCTCGAAGATCAACTCGAAGACGCGCCGATCCTCCTGCGATTTGGCGACCGTCGCCGCCAGCGCCTCGCGAAAGTCGTCGCGGTTGGTCCAGGCCACAACCTCGAGCGCGGCGAAGGCGTCGAGGATCTCGGCGGTGCCGACGGCGACGCCCTCGCTGCGAAGCTCCTCACAGAAGGAGACGATGCGGGGGGCGAGGCCGGCAGGCGGCATCAGATGCTCAGCCTGTCGCTTCTCGGGGCAGCGGTGTTTCGCCCAGCTGCACCCCGACTCGCTCAGCGACCAGGTCGATGTCGGTGCGGTGCTTGACGATGATGCTCATCGTGCGCTCGAAGACCGAGCGGTCGATGTCGTCGGCGCCGAGCAGCAGCAGCGCTCGCGCCCAGTCGATCGACTCGGCGATCGAGGGTGGCTTCTTGAGGTCGAGCTGGCGGACCATGTGGATTACCTCGACCAGGCGCCGGGCCAGCCCTTCGTCGAGCTCGGGTGCGTGCAGGCGAACGATCTCGATCTCGCGCTCGACTTCGGGGTAGTCGAGCCAGAGGTAGAGGCAGCGGCGCTTGAGCGCTTCGGTCAGCTCGCGCGAGTTGTTCGAGGTGAGGACGACGATCGGGTGCGTGCGCGCCTCGATCACACCCAGCTCTGGAATCGAGATCTGGAAGTCGGAGAGCACCTCGAGCAGCATCGCCTCGAACTCCTGGTCGGTCTTGTCGATCTCGTCGATCAGCAGGACCACCGGCTCGGTCGAGGCAATCGCTTCCAGCAGCGGCCGGGTGAGCAGGTAGTCCTCGGTGAAGATGTCCTGAATCACTCCCGGCTGAACAACTCCCGCCACCTCCTCGCCCGCGGCTGCGGGGGTGCGGGGGGTGGGGTCAGGGGTGGGGGTTCGGTCAGGCTCGGGCGTGTCGTCGGGCGCCGCCTGGATGTGAAGCAGTTGCTTGCGGTAGTTCCACTCATAAAGCGACTTCGCCTCGTCGAGGCCCTCGTAGCACTGCAGGCGGATCAGCCTGCGCCCTGTTGCCCGCGAGAGCGCCTTGGCGAGCTCGGTCTTGCCGACGCCGGCCGGTCCCTCGAGTCAGGATCGGCTTGCCGAGCTCCTGGGCGAGGTAGGCGACAAGTGCCGCCGGCTCGTCGGCGAGATAGCCGGCGCGCTCGAGGCCCGCCTTGACCTCGGCGACGGTTGACTGTTGCGCGTCGGGCATTGACCTAGATAATGACGGTGTGCTGATGATCAGCGTCGTCGCGACGATCCTGCCCGACTCGATCGGGCCCTACCTCGCGCTCATGGGCGTCGGCTTCTTCGTCGCGGCCTGGGGGCACGGCATGAAGTCGAAATGGGTCGTCGCGATCGGGCTGGCAATGGTCTTCTTGGCGACGCTGCTGTTTCCGATCGCGCTGCAGATCCTCGAGGAGGAGCCGCCGCCGCCGGGCCCGAAGGTGCCGCTCGCCGCTCGTATCGGGACAGGAGCCTGATGGGACGCCTCGACGAACTCGACCTCTCGCAAGTCGCTCACGAGCAAGGAGGAGACGCAGCAGCTCGAGAACGCCTGGGCGCGGCTCTCCCAGCTGCGCCTGACCCTCGGCGGGCAGATCGGCGAGCGCGAGATCGGCCCGCCCGTCTGCGTGCTGTTCGAGGGCTGGGACGCGCGTGGCAAGGGTGGCGCGATCAAGCGGCTGGTCGCCGAGATCGACTCTCGCCACGTGCGGGTTGCTCAGTTCGCGGCGCCGACGGCCGACGAGAAGCGCCACCACTTCCTCTGGCGCTTCTGGCCCAACCTGCCGGGGTGGGGAGGGATGGCGATCTTCGATCGCACCTGGTACGGCCGGGTGCTCGTCGAGCGGGTCGAGGGCTTTGCCACCCGCGAGCAGTGGCTGCGCGCCTACGACGAGATCAACTACCTTCGAGCGCACGCTCACCGACGAGGGGATGATCCTGGTCAAGCTCTGGATGCACATCTCCCCGGAGGAGCAGCTGAAGCGCTTCAAGCGCCGCGAGAAGAATCCGCTGAAGAGCTGGAAGCTGACCGACGAGGACTGGCGCAACCGCGACAAGCGCGACGCATACATGGAGGCGGTCGAGGACATGCTCGCGCGCACCGATGAGCCGAACGCGCCGTGGAGCGGTGATCGCGGGCGACTCGAAGCGCTACGCCCGCGTGGCGGTGATCGAGACCGTGATCGCGCGGATCGAGGAGGGGATGCGCGAGCGCGGGATCGAGCCGCCGGACCCGCTCGATGCGGACGAGTAGACGACCTCGGACCGTCGCCGGACGTCTCGTATAGGCTCGCGCGCGTGGCATCGAAGCCTCGGTTGCGCGCCGTCGAGCCGGCACGTCCCGAGCAGGTGACCGAGGCGGCAGCCGCCGACGCGAAGTCGCGCGGCCGCCGGGCTCGGCGACGCCGCCGTGCGCCGCCCGGCGTCGAGACCGCGGCCGAGCTCGCCGCGCGAGCTGCGCCAGGTGCGGCACGAGCTCGTCGACGCGCAAGCACGCCGGCGCCGAGGCCGAGCGCCGCGCGCGCGAGGCGCGAGGCCGTCGCTGGCCGACGCCGAGCTGCGCGATGCAGCGAGGTCGACGAGCAGCGCCGGCGCGCCGAGCTGCGCGCCGAGCACGCCGAGGCGGCGATGGACGCGGCGATCGAGGCCGCGACCGAGCAGGCCGAGCGCGAGGTGACGAGCGCGTCCGCGCCGAGGCGGCCGAGGCTGCGACGCGGAGCGGGCGAGCGCGAGGCGCCAGGCGGAGGCCGCGCGCGCCGAGCGCCATCGACGCGCGGGTCGCGCCGAGGCCGCGAGCCGAGCTGCGCGCGAGGGCGCAGGCGACGCTGCGCGAGCGCGGCGGCGAGGCGTCGAGCAGCTGCGCGCGCAAGGCGCAGGCGAAGCTGCGCGTGCGGCCGCGGCAGGTCGAGGCGCAGCGCCGAGAAGGCTGGAGGCCGCGTCGAGACGGCGAAGGCCGAGGCGCTCGAGACGCCGCGAGCAGGTTCGAGGCCGAGCTCGCACGGAGCTGGAGCGCGGCCGAGCGAAGGTCGCGCAGGCCGAGCGCGACGTCGAGCTGGCCGCCGAGCAGGCCGAGCGCAAGATCAAGGCCGAGGCCGAGCGTCGCGGTCTCGCGCCGAGGCCGGGCTTGCGCGCACCGAGCAGAAGCTCGACAGCGCTCGTCGGCCGGCTGGCGCGCGAGGCCGAGCAGCGCGCCCGCGAGGAGGCCGAGGCGCGCCACCGCGAGAGGCCGAGCACCTCGAGTCCGAGGCCGCGGCCGCCGCCGAGCGGGCCCGCGAGCAAGCCGACGAGCAGGCGAAGGCGGCGCTGGAGGAGAAGCTGCGCGCCGAGCAGGAGCGGCTGCGCGACGGAGGCCGAGGAGCGCGCACGCGAGGAGGCCGAGAAGCGATGAAGGCGGTCGAGGCGAGGCTCGAGCGCGAGATCGCCCAGAGACCGGCCGCCGAGCGCGCCGCCGCGCGAGGCCCAGCGCCGCGCGCCGAGCTCAGAGGCCGACCGCGAGGCGGCGCGGCCGGAGGCCGCAACGAGGCGGTTCGCAGGCGCGTAGCGCCAGACGACGAGGGCGGCGGTGGGCCGCGGGCCGCCGAGGTCGGCGCGGCCGGGAGACGCGCCGTCAATCGCAGTCTACCAGTAGCGGCTCGGCCACGGCGACCTACTTCGGCAGCGTCGGCGCGACGATCCGGTAGGCCTTGAGCCCGAGGCCCAGGCGCTCGCGGTCGTCGCCGATCGCGGGGTCGAGCCCGGTCAGCTCGCGGATCCGGCTCAGCCGGTGCGCGACCGTGTGGCGGTGGGCGAAGACGGCGCGCGCCGTCGCGTTCATGTTGCAGTCGTTGGCGAGGTAGGTCTCCAGGGTCCCGAGCAGATCGGTGCGGTACTGGCGGTCGTGGGCGACCAGCGGCTCGACCGTCTCGTCGTAGAAGCGGCGCACCTCGTCCGGATCGGTGGCCATCGCCCGGAACAGCAACCGGTAGACGCCGTTACCGATCTCGGCCGCTGAGCTGGTCGGCGACCCGCTCGTCGCGGGCGATCACGTCGAGCATCAGCTCCGCCTCGGCGATCGCGCGGCCGAGCTCGGCCGGCGTCGGCGCAGAACGACGAGAACGCCGCCGGCCCGTGCGAGCGCAGCCGCGTCGCGATCGCCTTCGCCGACGCCGCGGTACCGCTCGGCGCGCGTCGTCGCCGGCCGCGCGCCGGCAGGATCGCGTAGATGCGAATCGCAGCATCGCTCGGAGGCCTGCGCTCAGGGTCTGCGGCCAGCGGCTCGGCGATCGCGCCCGCGTGCTCACCGGTGACCAGTGCGGCGGCGTGGCGGGGTCGTGACGAGTCGAAGCTCGGCGACGAGCGCGATCGCGCCACGTCGCAGGTCACAGCCGAGGCGAGCGGCGCGGCTGACGGTCTCGCGCCGGCCGCGCGCGGCGCGCGCGCAGGTCCTCGAGCAGGCTGCCGCGGACGTCGGCCGCGACCTCGTCGCGAGCGCCGGCGACGGCGACCTCGGCGAGCGCGGCGAGCGCCGCGGTGCGCAGGACCTCGCTCGCGGTCGACGCGCACCCGCGGCATCCCGTTTTGCGCCGGCTCGAGCGCCAAGGCGTAACCGATGGTCTCGCCGCCGGCCTCGACCTCCTCGGCGCTCTCGACCCCGGCCGGCGGTTCGCGCCGGGACTCGCGCGACGCGCGCGTCGCTCGCGAGCCCGGCGAGAGGCACGTCGTCGCCGAGGCGGCGGCGAGGCCGCTCGCCGGGAGCACGATCGCCACCGGCGCGCCGGCCTCCTCGGCCGCCAGCTCGGCGATCCCGCGGAGGCCCTCGCCCTCCAGGAGGGCGGTGAGCATTCGCGAGTGCAGGTCACGCATCGTCCCAATCCGGAGACGGCGCCGGCTTCAGGCCGGGATCTCGGCGTCCGTGTGCGCTTGGAGCACCTCCTCGCCCTCTTCGCCCGTGCGGATCCGGATCGCCTCCTCGACGGGGATCACGAAGATCTTCCCGTCGCCGACGTCGCCGGTCCGCGCGTGCTTGAGGATCGTCTCGACGACCAGGGACTTGTCCTTGTCCTCGATCACCACCTCGATCTTGAGCTTCGGCCGCACGTTGACGGTCAGGCTCGAGCCGCGGTAGGTCTCGACGATTCCCTTCTGGCGCCCGGACCCCTTCACCTCGCTGATCGACAGGGAGGGAAACCCCTTGTCGAGCAGCTCCGATCGGATCGGCTCGAACGCCTCGTGGCGAATGAACGCCTCGATTTTCTTCATCAGGTCACCTCCTCCTAGCCTAGGTCGGGCGGGTCGGCGGTCATCGTCGCTGCCACAGCCGGTCGGGCGGATCGGCGACGGCTCTCGCCTGTCGCCACCCGGATACTCCTCCGGGCGGAATGAACGACTCCGGATAGCCGTACATGCCGTGCGAGGAGATGTCGAGCCCGGCGAGCTCCTCGTTCTCGTCGACGCGCAACCCGATCGTCTTCTTGATCAGGAGGAAGACCGCGTAGGAGAGCGCGAACACGAGCGCGAACGTCGCCGCGACGCCGACCGCCTGGACTGCGAACTGGCCACGGTCGAGGCCGACGATGCGTCGTCCGTGATTCCGTACCAGATGCCCGGGGCCGCGCCCTCGAGGATCAGGCGCGGGGAGGCGAACAGCCCGACCGCCAGCGTCCCCCAGATACCGGCGAGACCGTGCGCCGAAAGCGCACCCACCGGATCGTCGAGGTGCTTGTCGATCGCGTAGCACGCCGTAGACGACGATCATGCCGCCGACGAAGCCGATGATCGGCGCCGCCCAGAACTCGACGTACCCCGACGGGGCCGTGATCGCGACGAGACCGGCGATCGCGCCGTTGCCGGCCATGCCGACGTCGACCGACTTCGTCTTCAGGTACGAGAACAGGCACGCCGCCACCACGCCGGCCGCCGCGGCCAGCTGGGTGTTGAGCGCGACCTCGGCCATGAAGTTGTCCGTAGTGCCGAAGGTCGAGCCGGCGTTGAAGCCGTACCAGCCGACCCAGAGGATCGCGACGCCGAGTCCGACCAGTGGCATCGAGTGACCCGGGATCGCCCGCGGCTTGCCCTCGGCGTCGTACTTGCCGATCCGCGGGCCGAGCAGCAGCAGCGCTGCGAGCGCCCCGACGGCGCCGGTGAGATGGACCACCGACGAGCCGGCGAAGTCCATCACCGGCTTGCCGCCGACGTCGGCGAGCAGTCCGCCGCCGTAAACGCCGTGGGCGACCAGCGGATAGATCACGGCGCCGAACACGAGCGCGTAGATCGCGTAGGCGGCGAACTTGATCCGCTCCAGGGTGGTGCCCCAGACGATCGCCAGCGAGACCGCGCAGAACAGCATCCCGAACAGCATCAGAGCGGTATCGCTGCCACCGACGCTCGACCCCGACGATCACTGGCCGATGTGGAAGAAGAACCCCTCGGTGCCGAAGACCTTGTTGCCGGTCAGCGACGAGATCCCGAAGCCGACCGCCCACCAGGCGAGCGTCACGACGCCGAGGTTGACGAGCACCTTGGCGACGCCGGTGCCGACGTTCTTCTGCCTCGAGAACCCGATCTCGAGCAGCAGGAAGCCCGCCTGCATGAACAGCACGAGCACGCAGGCGACCATCACCCACGTGATGTCGAGCTCGCCCTTGACCGAGTCGATCGCGCCCGGGCCCTGAGCCAGAGCCGTGCCCGGCAAGACGAGAAGCGCGGCGAGCGCAGCAATCGCGCCCAGGCCCACCCTCTTTGTCATTTCCATGCCTCCTAGCCGCCGGCCCCGGAGGGGCGGCGGTCGCTTCCACCAATCGCGACCAAGGTCGCAGGCGGGCGGGCCCGGTTGCTTATCCCGGTGTCGAAATTTCGACGCCGATCGTTGTACCGCCGGTCGAATCGGCGTCTGCTAGGCGTGGACAGTCGGGACGCGTCGCTGCCGACCTCGAGCTCCGCCGCCCTCGGCCGCGCACTCGAGCTGGACCGGGTCCCCGCCCAGGCGCTGCCCACTGCGGTGCGCGCCGTCGCGCAGAGGTCGTCGAGGAACTCGTCGGAGTGAAGCGGGTCGTGGTGGAACATCATCAGGCGCCTGCGCCTCGACCCGGCGGGCGAAGGTGAGCGTGTCGGACATCGCCGAGTGCCCCCAGCCGACGTGCCCGGGGTACTCGTCGTCGGTGTACTGGCAGTCGTGGATCAGCAGGTCGGCCTCGCTGGCGAGGTCGAAGCCCGGAGATCCACTCCGGCTCGAGGCCCTCGAGCGGCGCGCCGAGCGCCGGCTCGTGGTCGGGGATGTAGGCGACCGTCGTCTCGCCGTCGGTGATCCGGTAGCCGAGCGTCGGCCCGCGGTGGGTGACCGCCTCGGCGCGGATCGTCGCCGCGCCGATCTCCCACTCGGTTGCCGGGGTGTCGCGGAAGGAGACCGAGCAGGGCAGCTCGCGCACCTCGACCGGTGAGAGCGGCGCCGAGATGTAGCGGGCGATCCGGTCCTCGAGCGACGCCTCGGGCGAGGACGGCCCCCAGATCGTGATCTCCGAGTCGGCTCGAAAGCAGGGCGGGAAGAACATCAGGCCCTGGATGTGGTCGAGGTGCAGGTGCGTGAGCAGGATGTGGATCCGCTTTCCCGGCGTCAGGTCGATCCCGAGGCTGCGGATCCCCGTGCCCGCGTCGAGGATCAGCACCTCGCCGCCGGCGAGCGTGAGCTGCACGCAGGAGGTGTTGCCGCCGTAGCGGTTCATCTGCGGCCCCGGCGCCGGGACGGAGCCTCGCGCCCCCCAAACCTTGAGCCTCACGACTCCCCGCTTCCGTTCCCGCTAAGCGGCCAGAACAGGATCATCGCGCCGGACGAGCCGTGCTCGGAGGCGACGATCGGAAAGGCGCTCGCCTCGAT
>CAVYOA010000008.1:0-152524 GCA_963769945.1 uncultured Solirubrobacterales bacterium
TCCTTGGCGGCGTCGTCATCCTCTTCTTAGCCGGGCGCTTCTCGCGGGCTTGACCAGCTTGAGCGAGAGCGGGCGATCTTCGTCGTCGCCGGCTTCGTCGCGATGACGATCACATTTGTGCCGGAGACGATCGAGTCGGGGCCCTGGCGCAGAACCTCGTCGGCAAGCGGATCCTCGATGTAGCGCTGGATCGCGCGGCGTAGCGGGCGCGCGCCCATCGCCGGATCCCAGCCCTTGTCGACGAGCAGGTCCTTGGCCGCCTCGGTGAGCTCGAGCTGGAGCTCGTGCTCGGCGACCTGGGTGCGCACGCGGGCGATCAGCAGGTCGACGATCTGCTTGATCTCCTCCCTCGCCAGCTTGTGGAAGACGATGACCTCGTCGATGCGGTTGAGGAACTCGGGGCGGAAGACCTTCTTCAGGTCGCCCATGATCCGGCCCTTCATCTCGTCGTAGGAGGCGCCGATCGTCGTCGGAGACGCCGAAGCCGAAGGAGACGTTCTTGGCGATGTCCTTGGCGCCGATGTTCGAGGTCATGATCACGATCGTGTTGCGGAAGTCGACCGTGCGGCCCTGAGAGTCGGTCAGCCTGCCGTCCTCGAGGATCTGAGCAAGATGTTGAAGACGTCGGGGTGGGCCTTTTCGATCTCGTCGAGCAGCAGCACCGAGTACGGCTTCGGCGCACGGCCTCGGTCAGCTGCCCGCCCTCGTCGTAGCCGACGTATCCGGGGGGCGACCCGACCAAGCGCGAGACCGCGTGCTTTTCCATGTACTCCGACATGTCGATGCGGATCATCATCTCCTCGTCGCCGAAGAGGAACTCGGCGAGCGTGCGGCCGAGCTCGGTCTTGCCGACGCCGGAGGGGCCGAGGAAGATAAACGAGCCGGCGAGGCGCTCTGGATCCTTGATCCCGGCGCGCGAGCGGCGAATCGCCTTCGACACGGCCTCGATCGCTAGATGCTGGCCGATGACGCGCTTGTGCAGCTCCTCCTCCATCCGGATCAGCTTCTTGGTCTCGGCCTCGGTCAGCTTGAAGACGGGGATCCCGGTCCACATCGAGACGATGTCGGCGATCTCCTCCTCGCCGACAGCCGGGCGCTCGCCGGCCTCGCCCGAGTCCCACTGGTCCTCGAGCTCGCGCTTCTTGTTGGTCAGCTGGCGCTCGGAGTCGCGCAGGTTCGCGGCCTTTTCGAACTCCTGGGCCTCGATCGCGGCCTCCTTCGAGCGCCTGGTCTCCTCGATCTCCTCTTCGAGATCGCGATAGAACGGGCGGCTGGCTCATCGAGCGAATGCGCATTCGGGAGGCGGCCTCGTCGATCAGGTCGATCGCCTTGTCGGGCAGGAAGCGGTCGGAGATGCGACGGTCGGCGAGCTCGGCGGCTGCCGACAGCGCGTCGTCGGTGATCTGGACCTTGTGGTGATCCTCGTAGCGCTCGCGCAGGCCCTCGAGGATCTTCACCGTGTCGGGGATCGTCGGCTCCTCGACCTTGATCTGCTGGAGCGGCGCTCGAGCGCCGAGTCGCGCTCGAGGTACTTGCGGTACTCGTCGAGCGTCGTCGCGCCAATCGTCTGCAGCTCGCCGCGCGCTAGCGCGGGCTTGAGGATCGAGGCCGCGTCGATCGCGCCCTCGGCCGCGCCGGCGCGACCAGGTTGTGCGAGCTCGTCGATGAAGAGGACGATGTCGCCGCGCTGGGTCGATCTCCTTCATCACTTTCTTCAGACGCTCCTCGAACTCGCCTCGGTACTTCGAGCCGGCGACGAGGGCGGCGAGGTCGAGCGTGTAAATCTGCTTGTTCTTGAGTAGCTCGGGTACCTCGCCGCGGTGATCCGCGAGGCGAGGCCTTCGACGATCGCCGTCTTGCCAACGCCGGGTTCGCCGAGCAGCACCGGGTTGTTCTTCTGGCGGCGCGAGAGGATCTGCATGATCCGCTCGACCTCGGTCTCGCGGCCGATGACGGGGTCGAGCTTGCCCTCGGAGGCGAGCTTGGTCAGGTTGCGGCCGAACTGGTCGAGCAACTTCGATGACTTCTTGCCCTCTGCCGAGCCCCGCCCGAGCCGCCCTGGCGGCGACCGCCGGGGCCCGAGAGCATGCGGATGACCTCGTTGCGGATCTTCTCGGAGTCGGCGTCGAAGTCGAGCAGGATGCGAGCGGCGACTCCCTCGTTCTCGCGCACGAGCCCGAGCAGGATGTGCTCGGTGCCGATGTAGTTGTGACCGAGTGAGAGTGCCTCGCGCAGCGCCAGCTCGAGAACCTTCTTGGCGCGCGGGGTGAACGGGATCTGGCCCGAGGTGACCTCTTCGCCGGAGCCGACGATGCGAACGACCTGAGCGCGAACACGCTCAACTGTGATGTCCAGCGACTCGAGCACGCGCGCGGCGAGGCCTTCCTCTTCGCGCAACAGCCCAAGCAGGATGTGCTCGGTGCCGATGTAGTTGTGCTTGAGGGTGCGGGCCTCTTCCTGGGCGAGGACTACCACCTGCCGGGCCCGTTTGTGAATCGCTCGAACAACCTGATTTCCGCCTTGCTCTCGGGTTCGGTACCTAAGTTCTAGCCGTACCGCGGGACGCGACCGCGCCGGCCGTTCCAATCACTACTTCGGCTGCTGAGTGCCGCGGGATTAGAACCTCCGGTTAGTCGACGACAGCGAGGGGCCAGTATAGCCGGGGGGCCTGGCCGCTCTGCGTGGCTCAGGCACGCAGCTGCCTCGCACCCGCAAGTTGCGACGAACCTGCCCGCGACGCGTCAGCGCGCAGCGGCGCGAACCTCGGTTGCCTCGATCTGGCGCTGTCCGAACGAGCCCTCGAGCACGGGACCCGCCCCGGCGACCAGGTCGCCGCGGCCTGGCAGCGGATGCGGGCGAAGGTCTTTGGCGACGTCGATCACCGAGATCCCGGGCACGGTGATCCCGCCCGGGTCGGCAATCACGAAATGCGCATCGCCATCTCCGTCGGGATCGACCCGTTCGACGGCGATGACCGTGCCGCTTGCCGCCTCGCAATTTGCCTGGCCGGCGTCGCAGGCTGGCGGACTGACGTTGAAGGCGAAAGCCGCGGCGACGCTCGCGACGAGAACGGGCAGCAAGTCACCGCATCGCCGGAAACAGGACGACCTCGCGCAAGCTCTTCGCTCCGGTCATCAACATCACCAAGCGGTCGATGCCGAGGCCGACACCGCCCGTGGGTGGCATCCCGTACTCGAGCGCCTGGATGTAGGCCTCGTCCATCGGCTGCGCTTCGGTATCGCCGCGGCGAAGCTCCTCGACCTGCTGCTCGAAGCGCCGGCGCTGGTCGTCCGGATCGTTGAGCTCGGTGAAGGCGTTGGCGATCTCAAAGCCGCCGGCGTATGCCTCCCAGCGCTCGACCAGTCCCTGCTCGCTGCGGTGGCGCTTGGCAAACGGCGACATCTCCACCGGGTAGTCATAGATGAACGTTGGCTGGATCAGGTCGGGCTCGACCTGCTTGGAGAGCAGATCATCGACCAGCTTGCCCCAGCCATCCTTCGGATCGGGCTCGAGCCCGATCGCGCTCGCCAGCGCCTCGCGGGTCGGATGCTCGAGGATGTCGATGCCCGTCTTCTGTGAGATCGCGTCGCGCAGGGTCACTCGGTGCCATGGCGCCGCGAGCTCGATCTCGGCGCCGTCGCGCTCGACCGTCGTCGTGCCAAGGACGCTTTCGGCGACGTGTGAGACGAGCCGCTCGAGGCGCGTTGCCGCATCGTCGTAGTCGGCATAGGCCTCGTACCACTCGAGCATCGTGAACTCGGGGTTGTGCTTGAAGGAGATGCCCTCGTTGCGAAAGTCCTTGCCGATCTCGTAGACGCGGTCAATGCCGCCGACGATGCAGCGCTTGAGATAAAGCTCGGTCGCGATCCGCAGGTAAAGGTCGCGGTCGAGCGAATTGTGGTGCGTGATGAAGGGGCGGGCCAGGGCGCCGCCGTAGATCGGCTGCAGCACGGGCGTCTCGACCTCGACGAAGCCCTCCGAGTCCAGCCACTGCGCGAGTCGCGGCGATCGCCGCACCACGCTGCTTGAACAGCGCCACGGATTCGGGGTTGGCCATCAGGTCAAGCTCGCGGTGGCGAAAGCGCAGCTCGGGGTCCTTGAGCCCGTGGAACTTGTCGGGCGGCGGGCGCAGGCTCTTGGCCAGCAGGGTCCAGCCGCTGAGCTTCAGCGAGAGCTCCCCGCGGCGGGTCTTGAAGGCGGTGCCGTCGACGCCGATGATGTCGCCGAGGTCGAGGCCGACCAGGCGGTCGAAATCCTCCTCGGCCAGGAGGTCGCGGCGAGCGTGCAGCTGAATTCGGCCACTGCCGTCGACGAGATCGATGAAAGCTGCTTTGCCTTGGCCGCGGCGAGCAGCGATGCGGCCGGCAACGCGGTAGGCCACCTCGGTCTCCTCGCCGTCACCAAGCTCATCGTGCGCCGCGCGGGCAGCGGCGATCTCGGTGCGCCCCTCGAAGCTAGGCGGGAACGGGTCGATCCCGGCCTCGCGCAGACGCTCGAGCTTCGCTCGCCGCTCGGCGACGACGTGAGAGTCCGAGCGCTCCTCGGCGCCTTCGTCGGGCTCTGCCATGGCGGCGAGCCTAGCCCCTGCGTCAGAGCGAGCGGTCAGATGGTTGATCTAGGCCGGCTCGATCTTGGTGATCTTGAACTTCTTCTTCGGGCCGCGGGGGACGTCGACCGCGACGACTTCGCCGCGCTTGTGGCCCGTCAGCGCCCGACCGATCGGCGACTCGTTGGAGAGCTTCGCTTCGGCCGGATCGGCCTCGGTCGGCCCGACGATGTGGAACTTGCGCGACTCGCCCGACTTCTGGTCTTTGACGTGGACTCGGACGCCGACGCCGACGACCTCGGTGTCGATCTTCTTCTCGTCGACCAGCTTCGCCCGCCGCAGGCGCTCCTCGAGCTGAGCGAGCCGTTGCTCGACCAGCGCCTGCTCGTTCTTGGCGTCGTCGTACTCGGAGTTCTCGGAGATGTCGCCGAACTCTCGGGCGTCCTTGATCCGCTCAGCGACCTCGCGCCGCTTAACGGTCTGCAGGTGCTCGATCTCGGTCTTGAGCTTCTCCAGACCTTCCTTAGTGATCAGCGCTTCACGAGCCACGTCTTCATCCCTTTCGCGCCGCACCGCGGCTCTCCTGGCGTAGAAACGCCCGAAACGCGGCGCACTGATGCGCACGGCGGACTCGGGCAGCGCGCGATTATAGCGATGCGTATGCGCGGCTCTCGCTCGCCTGGACGACGGCTTGCGAGAGCAGCTCGCGCACCTGATCGAGCGAGTCGGTGCGCTGGAAGCGATCGGCTTCGGGACCCGCCAGTCCGAGCCTTTCGACATACCAGGGATAGAACTTGCGCAGGTTGCGCGTCGCCCGCTTCGCGCCCCAGTGCTGCTCGGCACGTTCGAGCACCCACAGCAACTCGGCCTCGATCTGCGCCGGGCTGGGAGCCGCGGTCTCGTCGCCGGTGAGCTCGGCGAAGATCCATGGGTTGCCGAGCGAGCCACGGGCGATCATCACCGCGTCGGCGCCCGACTGCGTGTAGGCGGCGCGCGCCGTTTCCGCCGAGCGAGCACCACCAGAGACGATCACCGGAACGCGGATGGCGTCGCGGTCGAGCAGCTCGATCAGCTCGCCGACCATGGCGTAGTCGGGAGCGCCCTTGTGGTGCTGCTTGGCCGAGCGCGGGTGAAACGTGACCGCGACAACGCCGGCCTCGGCGACCAGGCGCCGCGCCAGCTCCAAGCCAGAGCGATCGCCCGGCTCGATCCCCGAGCGCAGCTTGACCGTGACCGGCAGGCCGGAGCCCTCGGCCGCTGCCCTTGCGACGGCGACGGCGAGTTCAGGGTCGCGTAGAAGGGCTGCCCCCGCGCCGGTCTTGAGCACCTTCGGCACCGGACATCCCATATTGAGGTCGATCAGATCCGGACCCGCCTCCGCGACGCTCGCTGCCGCCGTGCGCATCACCTGCGGATCGGAGCCGAAGAGCTGGATCGCCACCGGCCCCTCGTCGGGATGGATGCGCAGCATCTCCTCGGTCGTGCGCTGATTGCGATGGGCAAGGGCGTGGCTCGAGACCATCTCCGAGACGGCGAGCCCGGCGCCGTAGCGCTGGGCCTGCATGCGCACGAACCAGTTGCCGATGCCGGCCAGGGGGGCGAGCAGGACACGATTTCGCAGCGTCAGATGCGCAATCGTGAACGGCGATGTGAGTGGGGGCTGCGTCTCGTTCATCGATTGCGTTCCCAGATCAGCCTCAGCCCCGTCAGCGTCAGCAGGTCGTCGATCTCGTCGATCGTTTCGCAGAAGGGGACAATCGCGCTGGCGAGGCCGCCCGTGGCGATGAACGTCGGCTCGCCGCCGAGCTCCTGCGCGATCCGTCGCGCGAGCCCGTCAACCAGGCCGGCGAAGCCAAAGATGACGCCGGACTGAATCGCGGAGCGCGTCGAGCGGCCAACCGCGGTCTCCGGCTCGACGAGGTCGAGGCGGGGAATTCGAGCCCCGCGCTCGGTCAGCGCCGTCAGTGAGATCTCGACACCCGGCGCGATCGCGCCGCCGAGGTACTCGCCGTCGGCCGAGATCGCGTCGAAGTTGATTCCCGTGCCGAAGTCGACAACGACGCAGCAGCCGCCGATGCGCGCGTAGGCGGCGACAGCGTTGACGAGCCGATCGGCGCCGACCTCGTGGGGGTTGTCGATCAGGATCGCCATCCCGGTCTTGGTTCCCGGCCCGACCATCAGGCATGGCGCCTCGAAGTAGCGACGGGCCATCGCCTCGTACTCCGATCCCAGCGGCGGGACCACGGAAGAGACGACGAGGGCGTCGATCTCGGACATCTCGATCGAGCTCAGCGAGAGGAGTCCCGCGACTCGCTCGGCGATTTCGTCGCCGGTGGCGCCGGAAACGGTGCGAAAGCGCCAATGCTCGGCTAGCTCGTCGCCGTTGAACGCGCCGAGGTGGGTCTGGGTGTTGCCGATGTCGACTGCGAGCAGCACGGGGTGATTATGAGGAAATAGGCTGTCGGCGATGCCGCGCGCAACCCTGTTCGTGATTCCGGGCTCGCATCCGGCGATGGCCGTGCGCGCCATGCTCGAGCACAAGGCGATCGCCTACAAGCGGATCGATCTGATCCCGGTGATCAGCCGCGGCGTGCTCAAGGCGATGCGCTATCCCGGGGCCACGATCCCCTCGCTGAAGATCGACGGGCGCAAGCTAACCGGCTCCCGGGCGATCTCACGGGCGCTGGACGAGATTGAGCCCGAGCCGCCCTTGTATCCAGCTGATCCCGCCGCCCGGCGCGCGGTCGAGGACGCCGAGCTCTGGGGCGACGATGTCCTCGCTGATGCAATCAGGCGCATCTTCTGGAACGCGGTCAAGCGCGACAAGGAGCCGCTTCGCAGCTACACCGAAGGGGCTCACCTTGGCGTGCCCGTCGGCCTGGCGATGGCGACGGCAGCGCCGATCATCTATGCCGAGCAGAAGATCAACGACGTCACCGACGACGCGGTGCGAGCCGATCTTGCGGCGCTGCCGGGCCAGCTCGACCAGATCGATGAGTGGATCGCGGCTGGAGTGCTTGGTGGGGAGCAGCCCACCGCGGCCGACTTTCAAATCGCAACCGGGGTGAGACTGGCGATGACGATGGACGATTTGCGCCCGGCGATCGAGGGGCGCCCGGCGGGTGATTTGGCGATGCGGTTGGTACCGGCGTTTCCTGGGCGGACGCCGACGATTCTCCCGCCGATTTGGCTGGCGCCTTTGCGGCAGCCGGCGACGCCGGCCGGTTAGTTGCTGAGGGCCGACGAACGGCATCAGCGAGGGGATCTAGTTCGAGCGTTGGCCCAGATCCCGGCCGCCAAAGCATCCCCTGGAGATCCGTTGACGACAGTCGTGAACCAATCTCCTCAGATGTGCTCAGATCGATCCGCGCCGGGTAACCCGCTCTGCCGTACCCAGCGCCGTAAGCGCCCCGCTCAACTGGGTGCCATCGGGCAATCGCAGCTGCGGTTCGAGCTCCAAAAGCGGCTCGAGTACGAACCGCCGCGATGTCACCTCTCGATGCGGCAGTGTCAATCGCTCGGTCTCGAGCTCGAGGTCGCCAAGCAGCAGCAAATCGACGTCCAACGGCCGGGGCCCGTGGCGCGGACCTTCGAGCACCCTCCCCCGCTCCAGCTCAACTGCCTTGCAGACGTCAAGCAGCTCCTCGGGATCGAGCGCGGTCGAGATCCGCACCACGGCGTTGAGGAAGTCGGGCTGGTCCAGGACCTCGCCGACCGGCTCGGTCTCGTAGGCCGAGGAGACCGCCTCTACCTCGACACCCCGTTCGCCGAGCAGCTCGACGGCGGCTCGCAGATGGCCCTCGCGGTCGCCGACGTTCGAGCCCAGGCCAAGAAAACCGGTGCGGGTCAGCTCGGTTCCTCGTCGTCGCCTTCTGCGTCTTCGGACTCACGCGCCCGCACGACCTCTACCGCGACCTCCTCGATCGCCAACGGAATCGGCGGCTCGGGCTTGGCGGCACGAACACGTACCTGGTCTGAGCCGAAGCGGTCCATCAGCCGCTCGGCGACAACGCTGCTCAGCCGCTCGAGCGTGCGGTAGTTGCGCTCGGTTACCGCGAGGGCGACGATGTCGGCGACCTCGGCGTAGTCGATCGTGTCCTCGATGCGATCGGTGAGCACGGCGTCGCAATCGGGCACGTCGAAGCTGACATCGATCACCAGGCGCTGGCCAATCTCCTGCTCTGCGTCGCTGACTCCGTGGTGGGTATAGATCGAGAGCCCCTGCAGCTCGACCTCGACGCTCGTGTCGTGGTTGTCGCCATGCGCCTCCACAGGCCCAACGTATCGCGCGACGCCGATCAGCAGCCGAGTGGGCTAACGAACAACCATGGGACGTCAGCTGCCGTTCGACGTGGGGGCGGGAGTTCGCCAGTCGCGGCGGTCGAGGATGACTTGGGCGACGTCGAGGGCTTCGCGGGCGGCGAGGACGTCGTGGACGCGGAAGATCTCGGCGCCGGCGGCGAGCGCGAGGACGCTGGAGGCGACGCTGCCGCCAACTCGCCGATCGGCCTCGCGACCGGTGATCGCGCCGAGGAAGCGCTTGCGCGAGGTGCCGACGACGATCGGCCGGCCGAGCTCTCGCAGCTCTCGCAAGCGGCGCAGCAGCTCGAGGTTGTGCTCGAGCGTCTTGCCGAAGCCGATCCCGGGATCGACCCAGATCCGATCCTCGGCGACTCCAGCCGCCATCGCCACCTCAACTCGCTCGGTGAGAAAACGCCGAACCTCGTCGACGACATCGTCGTAGACCGGGTTGTCCTGCATCGTCCGCGGTTGTCCCTGCATATGCATGAGCACGACCTCACAGCCGCGCTCGCCGCACAGCGCCGCCATCGCGGGGTCGGCGCGAAAGGCGGTGACATCGTTGACGATCGCCGCGCCCACCTCGAGCGCCGCGGCAGCGACCGCAGCCTTCGAGGTGTCGATCGACAGCGCCGCGCTCGTCCCGTCGCTCAGCCCCCGAATCACCGGCATCACCCGCTCGAGCTCGGCCTCGGCGTCAACGGGCGCCGCGCCAGGTCGAGTCGACTCACCGCCGATGTCGAGGATGTCGGCGCCATCAGCGGCCAGTGAGAGCCCGTGAGCGACGGCGGCTTCCGGATCAAGGAAGAGGCCACCGTCTGAGAACGAGTCAGGGGTGACGTTGACGATCCCCATCACTCGTGGGGACGTATCGGCGGTACCCATGCCTCCAGTATCGCCCTGCTCGGCGACGGCGAACGAGGACAAGCCGAACCCCGCCCCTCGTCAACGCATTACTTGCGTGGGGTCTCCGCCGGGGTTAAGGTCTCGCCAAGCGGAGCAAGAGGCGCCAATGCGCGAGCAGAAGTCGAGGAGTTGATATGAGCAAGTGCCGCGGACTGATCCTGGGTGTGGTGATGCTCGTCGCGTTGATCGGCGCGGCTCCAGCGCTTTCGGCGACGGCGACCGACAAGAAGCAGAACAAGCAGCTGAAGGCGCTGAAGAAGAGCGCCGCGAGTCTTCAGTCGGGGCTCGACGGTGCGAACGCCGCGCTCGCGGGACTCCAATCCGGGCTCGCCGGGGCGAACGGCGAGCTCGTCAAGCTCGGGGGTACGCTGGCCTCGGGCCTGCAGCAAGCGGCAGCCTCGCTCGCCACGCTAGACAGTGAGTTCGACGGCTACGTCAGCTCTCCGGAGTACGGCGTCGTCCAGCTCTACTTCGATCCTGAGGGCGACGGCTTCGAGGCAAATGATGCGCTTCCGGGTCAGCTGCTGACGAGCGCCGATATCCCCGATGACGGCAACCAGTCGACGGTGACCGGCAAGCTGTTCTTCGCTGTCCCCAACGGGACGAGCGCGAAGGAAATCGCGCTCAAGGCCGCGATCCGCTCAGGCGAGATCGACGGCACCGGGCCCCGCGGACCCGGCCGGGGAAGCCGGCCTGATGGCGATGACGGTCGAGGTCATCGGCGCACCAGGCACCACCTCTGTCGGCGGCGGCAACCCGGGAGCACCCAGCACGCTGCCGCTGACTTCCAAGACCAACGCCGGGTTGGGTGGCGCCCCGGTTTACGAGATCCCGACGAAGGCTCCGCGCAGCGATGCCACGCCGAACCCGTTTGCACTTCCCTGACAGTCTGGCAATCGAGCTGACGAATCCCGCGACGCTCCAGACCCTGACCGCTCCGCCGAACCGCTTCAACGTCACCAACACCTCGGGCGGCCCTGCATCAGCGATCGTCAACGTCACCGTCCGCTTCCACGACCTCTCGACGAGCACGACCGACCTCGAGGAGTAGTGCACCGAGCGCCGGCGCCCTAACGTGATCACGCGATGTCACGGGGTGGGTCACCCGACCCATCCCCTCTCGTTCACCCTCCTACAGCGGCGTGCACTTACGGCGCGAGAGGAAGTAGCGCAGATCGCCGGTGTCGTGATTCAGCGTGATCACGATCTGCTGGCGGCATTGATAGGCCACGCCGTTCTTCGTGCTGTTGACGAAGATCTTGCTGGTCGCCTTGTGGAACGTGATCAGCTTGACGTTGTTCGCTGCGAACCCAGTGCAGCCACTGGTCGATTGACATTCCCGCTTGGCCGCCAGCTTGGCAACGTTCTGCGCGGTGTTGCGGTCGAGGTTGTTCGCGGCGGCCGTGGTCGCGAGCAAGGCGCCGAGAAGACCGACGATCATCGTCAGCAGCGCGGTCCGACCAAAGATCCCTGTACTCCGGAACTTCATCTCTGCCTCCCTTTCGATTCGACTTGACAGCGGCAACCTATCGCGCTTCGGCGAGATAGCAAGCGCCGCGTGAAAGTCGATCGTCAGTCGTCGGCGCGCATCTCAGCCGAGCCGCCGGCGAATCCGGGGCGGTGCTGAGGGACGGGGCGCGGGCCTTCGCGGCCGGCGTTTCGCTGCGGCTCGGAGGCGGGCTCGGCGGGCAAGTCCTCTTCCTCTTCTTCTTCGACGCCGAAGACATCTTCGGAGGTTGCGCCCGCGAGTAGCTTGACGAACTGCTCGGCGTCGATCGTCTCGCGCTCGAGCAGCAGGTTCGAGATCCGGTCGAGGTCGCTGCGCCGCTCGACGAGGATGTTGCGGGCCGTCTGGTGGGCCTCCTCGACGATGCGCCGGATCTCGTCGTCGATCTCGCGCGCGATCTCGTCGGAGTAGTCGGGCTCGGATGAGAACTCGCGGCCGAGAAAGGGCATCGAGCGATCGTGACCGAAGACGCGGGGGCCGAGGCGCTCGGACATGCCGAAGCGCATGACCATGCTCTTCGCGGTCTCGGTCACCTTCTCGAGGTCGTTGGAGGCGCCGGTGGTGATCTCGCTGAAGATGATCTCCTCCGCAGCGCGACCGCCAAGCGTCATCGCCATCGTGTCGGTGAGCTCGGCTCGCGTAGTCAGGAACTTGTCCTCGCCCGGGAGCGAGATCGTGTAGCCGAGGGCCTGGCCGCGGCCGATGATCGAGATCTTGTGGACAGGGTCGCAGTTGGGCAGCACGTGGCCGACGATCGCATGTCCCATCTCGTGAAAGGCCGTCACCAAGCGCTCCTTCTCCGACATCACGCGCGTCTTCTTCTCGGGGCCGGCGATCACGCGCATGATCCCCTCCTCGAGCTCGAGCATCGTGATCTCGCGCTTGCCGGTGCGAGCGGTCAGCAGCGCCGCTTCGTTGATCAGGTTGGCGAGGTCGGCACCCGTGAACCCGGGCGTTTGGCCCGCTAGCGCGTCGAGGTCGATCTCCTTGGCCAGCGGCTTGCCGCGAGTGTGGACCTCGAGGATCTTCTTGCGACCGCGGCGATCGGGCCGGTCGACCACGATCTGGCGGTCGAAGCGGCCCGGACGAAGCAGCGCCGGGTCGAGGATGTCGGGACGGTTGGTGGCGGCGATCAAGATGATGTTGTCGGTCATCGTGAAGCCGTCCATCTCGACCAGCAGCTGGTTCAGCGTCTGCTCACGCTCGTCGTGCCCACCGCCCATGCCGGCACCGCGATGGCGCCCGACTGCGTCGATCTCGTCCATGAAGATGATGCATGGGGAGTTCTGCTTGGCCTGCTCGAAGAGATCGCGCACGCGGCTGGCGCCAACGCCGACGAACATCTCGACGAAGTCGGAGCCCGAGATTGAGAAGAAGGGCACGCCCGCCTCGCCGGCGACAGCGCGGGCGAGCAGCGTCTTACCGGTGCCGGGAGGGCCGTAGAGCAGGACGCCCTTGGGGATGCGAGCGCCGAGCGCCTGGAACTTCTTCGGGTTCTCGAGGAACTCCTTGATCTCGTGCAGCTCCTGCACGGCCTCGTCGGCACCGGCAACGTCGCGGAAAGTGATCTTCGGCGCATCGACGGACATTCGCTTGGCCCGTGACTTGCCGAAGCTCATCACGCGTGAGCCGCCGCCCTGCATCTGGTTCATGAGAAAGAGCCAGAAGCCGAGGAAGAGGATGAACGGAAGCACGTAGGTGAGGACGGAGAGGATGCCGCCACCGCCGATGCCCTCGACCTGGGTCTCGATGTCCTTGGTCGCGAGCGTGTTGATAAGCACGCCCTGAAGCTCGTTCGGGTAGCCGGTCTGGTACTCGGTGCCGTCGCTTTCGACCACCGTCAGCGTCTGCTTCTTCTGCTCGAAGGTGACTGACTCGATCGAGTCGGGGCGGGTCTGGATCGAGGAGCGGAACTCGTCGAAGGTGGGGACGTCTGCAGGCTCGCTCGGGCTGATCAAGCGCTGAGCGAAGAACGCCAGCACGATCACGATCACGATCGGAAATAGAGCGCTTCTGAAGAACCGTTTCATTTACTCGCGGCCTCGCCGCTTCGCTGTCCCGTTTTCTGGCATGCGCAAGGGGTTTCGTAGGCCTGCTGCCACTCGGATCAGCGTACCAGGGTGCGTAAACCCCAGATCAAGGGTTGGCGAGCTTGGTCTCACTGCTCCAAAGCAGCGACGTAGCCGAGGTTCCGGTAGCGCTGGTCATGATCGAGCCCGTAGCCGATTGCGAAGCGATTCGGGATCTCGAAGCCGACATAACGGATCGGGAGATCGACCCGGCGGCGCTCCGGTTTGGTCAAGAGCGCGCAGACCTCGAGCGAGCGCGGGTCTCGCGCTCTTAGGTTCTTCAGCAGGTAGTGCAGCGTCAGGCCAGAGTCGACGATGTCCTCGACGAGAAGCACGTCGCGACCCTCGATCGCTGCATCGAGATCCTTGAGAATGCGAACGACTCCGGAGGAGTCGGTGGCCGAGCCGTAGCTGGAGACGGCCATGAAGTCGACCTCGCACGGAATCGTGAGCTCGCGCATGAGATCAGCCATGAACAGCACGGCGCCCTTGAGCACGCCGATCATCATCAGCTCTCGGCCCTCGTAGTCGCGGTTGATCTCGCTCCCAAGCTCGGCAACACGCCGCTGTAGATCCTCGGCCGCAACAAGGGTCTCACCGATTGCCGGGTCGTCCACGTCCGCCAGCGTAACCGCAGGATCAGCGTGGGCGCACGCCCGCAGGCGAAGTCGAGAACTTGGCGCCGATGGTTAGTCGAGGACGCGCGCGGTGAGAACGGCGACCTGCTCGGTCGCGGGATCGAGGCGAAAGTCTTCGGAAACGGAAACGCCCGCGATCCAGGCGACTTCGCCAGCGACCGTGACGACCGGCAAGGTCGGGCGCAGCGACCGCGGCACGCCACGATCGGTGAACAGATCCGCAAGAGTCTTCGTGCCGCTCATCCCCAACGGGCGCATGCGATCACCTGGGCGCCAGGTGCGAACCTCGATCGGGCCATCAAGCGCGCCAGCGTCGAGTGTGGCGAGCTCGGGGCCCGCAGGCTCGACCGGGCCTGGATGCAGCTCGGCGCGCACCTCCCATTCTCCGAGGCGAACCTTTCCCGGTAGCCGCAGCTGCATCGGCGCCGGCGCCGGCGCTGCGTCGAGCTCGCTCGCCCGGAAGCGAACAAAACCGCCCTCGCAAATCGCGACGAGGCCGCCACCGAGCTCGACCGTGCCACCCTCGGGATGACCGACCAGCCTCAGGACCTCCGCGGCGCGGGCACGACCCAAAGCGACGGGACGGCCACTGGCACGCTCGGCAAGTGCTCGCAGCGCCAGGCGGCGCAGCGCGGGCTCGTAGCCTGCGAGCTCGGCGCCGGAGATGGCGACAGCGCCGGCATCGGCCCCGGCCTCGGCAAGCGCCTGCAAGACGATGCGATCGAGTAGCTCGGCCTCCTCGGCGAGCTCGGCGCGGGTCTCGGCGATGTTGCGCTCGACCGCGGGGTTCAGTTGGTGCAGCACGGTGAGGACTTCGGAGCGGATTCGGTTGCGCGCGAAGACCGGCTCGTCGTTGGTCTCGTCATCGACGAAAGGAAGCTCGGCTGCGACGGCCAGCTCGCGCGTGCGCTCGCGTTCGAGCTCCAGCAGCGGGCGGATGACGCGGCCGTTTCGGGGCGCCAGGCCGAGCAGGGCGCGTGAGCCGGGCGAGGCGGTGAGCCGGTACAGCACCGTCTCGGCGATGTCGGTGCGAGTGTGGCCGGTAGCGATCGAATCGGAGCCGGTGCGATCGCGCAGGCGCTCAGCGGCGTCGTAGCGAACGACGCGGGCGGCGGCCTGGACATTGCCCCGGAGAGGCTCGCGCGGGCGCTCGACATGAAGGTCGATGCGCAGCGCTGCGCACAGTTGCCGGCACGCGGCTTCGCCCGCGTCGGCGCCGTCGCGAAGCCCATAGTTGACGTGAAGGGCGTGCACTGACTTGGCTCCGAGCTCGCGTGTCAGACCCGCTGCGACGGCGGCGGAATCGGCTCCCCCCGAAATCATCACCACGGCGGCGACGTCGGTTCCGAGCAAGCCGCTCGAACGCACGACGCCGGCAAGCTCGGCGAGCGCCTCGTTCTTCACCACGACTCGATAGTACGCCCGGTGCAAGCGGATTCCTGCCGATCGTCGTCAGCCGAGACGGTCGCGCGCCCTGACGACGAAAAGCTCGACGGGCTCGTCGAAACCTTTCAGCTCGACGCGGCCGATCGGATCGAACTCGAGATATGGCAGGTCGCCGATCGCCTCCGCGACGGCCGCCGTCACCATCACCTCGCCCCCGAGAGCACGGGCGACCACCCGGTGGGTGAGGTTGACCTCGGTGCCGAAGTAGTCGCCCTCGCGATAGACAGCGCGACCAAAATGCAGACCGACCCGAGGCTGCGGCCGGTCGGGGAAGAGCGTCAAGAACCCCACCGCCCACTCGGTCAGCGTCGTCGGGTCGGGTGAGACGATCATCACCTCGTCGCCGATCGTCTTCACGATCAGCGCCTCGGCAGGAAGCGTTGTCTCGACCGTCTCGACGAAGCGCTCGACCAGATCCAGCGCCTCGTCATCACCCTCCTCCTCAGTGAAGCGAACGAACCCCGTCAGATCGACGAAGCAGAACGCCATCCGGACCCGGCCCATGTGACGTATGCCGCCGAAATCGACCTCCATGTGGCCGACGACATCCTGCTCGATGTAGAAGCGCAGGTAGCGCTTGATGCACGTACTCCATCAGCGGCGAGGCCATCGGCAAGAGCTCGCGAGCGAGCCCCTCCATCTCCTCAGCCATCTCGAGCGCATCGACGCCCTGGCGGATCAACGGCTCGTGAACGTAGAGGTGAAAGAGCCGTACCTCGGCTTCGGCGATCTTTCGGATCGACTGCGCATAGACCCGGACCAGCTGCAACAGGGCGACGAGCGGAAATCCCGCCGCCAGCATCGCGGCCATGTTCTCGACGGCCGCTACATCACTCTCGTTGAGAGTTCCTTCGAGCGCGGTCGGAGTGCCCAGCAACATCATCACCCGTTCGATCAGCTCCTCTTCGAGCCCAGTGCGCGCGGCAGCCTCGCTGCGCGCGACGGGCTCGTCGCGAGCGCCCGGCAGCAGATCCTCGACGAAGCCGAAGGCGAGCCGGCCATCGCGCACAGCGCGGCGCAGGTCTTGCAGCGAATGGCCGCGATCGCGCATGCGGGCGACGACGCGAGCCTGGGCAGCTGCCGCGGGTGTCCAGCGGCCCGTGCGGACAGGCACCACCTTGAGCTCGGCCCAGCGCTTCAGCGTCGATGGCGCAACGCCGGCGATTCGAGCTGCCTCGCTGATTGAGATCTTGGCTTCGGGCACGGGCAGACGATCCTACGAAGGGTGAGGCGCTGATTGTGTGACGGATCAGCTACTGAGGTGAGGCCGTATACGGGGAGCGACCGGGTCTCGCCCGGTCGCTCTGCGGACTTGACGGCCCGCTTCGTCGGCCTCGGCGCCCGCTTGGCGCCTTGCGGTCCCCGCCAACCTTCGTCCCAGTCGCCGGGGACGGCTGTTGGCGGCGGCCACTAATGGCCTGTTGCCTTATTTGTGAGCTTTCACACTACGCCCGCGTGCAGCGACCGTCAAGGCAAATACCGGAGATTTATGCGGTCTTTGCGACCATCACGTCGCGAGCTCGGGGTACTGCAACGCGACCACCTCGCGGTAGGGCTCGAAGATCAAGTGAGCCGCAGGCAAATAGAGAATCGCTGCCCGTGACTCGCCGCGGCAGCGGACCTCGCCGCGTGCGATTGCGATCGGCAGGCTCTCGCGGCCCTGCAGGTAACGGTTGGCGACGTCGCAGCTCATCGCCAGGCACAGCTTCGGCGCCCACCCCGGGTCGTCGGCAAATGACCAGCTCGAGATTGCCGCCGCCCGCCTCGCCAGCGGCAACGTTGAGCGCGAAATCGCCGTCGGTGAACTCGAACCGCAGACGCAGCCGGGTCGCCCCGATCAGCGGGCCGATGCGCCGGTCCACGTCGGCGGCGGCGAGGGCACGCTCGAGCGCGCCGCGAAGCTGGCGGCGCTGATCGCGCCTGGGCCGGCGAGCACAGCAGAGGTCACGGCATCCCCGTCATCGCCCCGCAACTATGACCGAGCCCGGCGAAAGTTGCTTGCGTTTCGCCAAAGGTCGAATGGATTCGGCCGGGTCTGCAAGCCGAGGCGGCGGCGGGGCGAGCGGAGGGAGTGGTGTAGCGACAAGTGGAAGATCGAGCGCTGACCCGAGCCGAGCGCCGGTTCAGTTCACAGAAACGTGTTGCCCCGCTTGACCAGGTTCTCGTACAGCTTCGCCTGAATCGTCTCGCGAACCTGCTCGGAGACGTCGAAGACGAGGCGGCGATCGTTTGCCGCCTCGGGCGGCTGGTCGATCTTGATCGGCTCGCAGAACTCGATTCGCCAGCGCGAAGGCAGAGGCACGAGCCCGAGCGGCCCGAGCAGCGGGAACGTTGGCGTGATCGGGACGAAGGGCGCGCCGACCGCGCGAGCGAGCGCTTGGCTCTCGCCGATCTTCGGATAGATCTCCTCCGAGCCGACGACGGCCACGGGGATGATCGGAGCGTCGCGTGCGCAGAGCGATCTCGACGAAGCCGCCGCGTCCGAATCGGCCCAGGCGATAGCGCTCGGCGAACGGCTTCCCCGTTCCCTTCACGCCTTCCGGGAAGACCATCACCATCTCATCGCTTTCGAGCAACCGCGTCGCGTTGTCTGGCCCTGCCGGAACACCGCCGCAGCGGCGCATGAAAGCCGACAGGAACGGCAGCACGAAAGCCCAGTCCAAGACCATGAACCGCGGCCATCGCGGCAGCGGGTGCTGCTTCATGATCGCCATCGTCATCATCGTCGCGTCGAACGGAAACAGCGAGCCGGCGTGGTTGGCGACCAGCAGAGCCCGACCGTGAGCGGGAACGTTTCGCACACCGTCGACTTCGACCCGCCACCAGACGTCGTAAAGAAACTCAAACAGCGGGAAGACGGCTTCGGCGAACTGCTCGTCGAACCCCCACTCGTCCTCGTGGTACTCGCCGCGAAGGCGATCGAGCACGGCATCGAGCGCCGAGCGGAGGCGGCCCGGCAAGGTTCCGGCTGCATGCTGGGCCGCGGTCATCGGGTCGAGGCCGGACTCGACGCCGCCCCGCAGCACGCGCAAGAAGTCGGCGACCGCCTCCGGCGCCACAGTCGTCTGCGGACGCTCGCTCACGCGGCGACCCGCGTTCCCGCGCGGCGCCTCACCGCGAGACCCCGCTGAGGCGCGACGCAATTGCCGCCGCACCGAAGTTCGGGCCGAAGCGACGTCCGTGGGTCTTCTCGGCGAAGTCGCGAACGGTTGCTGTCGCGTCGTACGTGGGCTCGAAGCCGATCTCGCGACGCAACCTCGAGTTGTCGACTCCGCGTCCGTAGCGCAGCATCCGCACTCCGTCGCCAACGAGCCCGCCCGCCCCGAGACGGCCGCCAAGCCGGCTCAGCGCCGGTTCGAACAGTGGGTGCGGCACCGGCACCGTCGTCCTGCGACAGAGCCGCAGCGTCCGGCTCAGCGAGATCGACCCGCTCGGCGCGACGTTGACCGGCCCGCGGACCGGCGTCGCGACCGCAGCGACGATTGCCGCCGTCGCATCGTCGGCGTGAAGCAGCTGCAGGCGCGGGTCGTAGCCGAGCTGCACCGGCACGACCGGCAACGTCAGGTAACGCACCAGGGGGCTGTCGAGGTCTGCTCCGAGTTCGGGCTGGTAGCGCAGCATGCAGCAGACGATCTGCGGGTGCCTGCGAGCGAAGTTGTCGAAGTACTCCTCGAGCTCTGAGATATCTCGTTGAAAGCGGGTTCGCAGTTTCGCCTCGAAGGCAAGGTCCTCGGTAAAGAAATAGGGGGCCGGTCCCTCGCAGCCGTAGATCGCTGCGGAACCGCGCACGATCACGGTTCGCAACGATTCGGTCCGTTCGCAGGCAGCCAGCAGCTGGAGGGTGCCGACGACGTTGATCTCGTGCAACGCCTGGGCCGGGCGGCCGGGCTCGGGGTACCAAAGGATGCCGCAGTGCACGACCGTGTCGACGCCGGTGGTTGGCAACAGCCGCGAGAGAACCGGGCTGCGAACGTCGGCCTCGAGAAACTCGGTGCGAGCGAGCTCGACCGTGGGTGGGCGGCTGTCGATGCCGATGATCTGGGCGATCGTGCGATCGCGTTCGAGCTTGCGAGCGAGCTCAGAACCCCAATAGCTGGCGATGCCGATGATCGCGACCCGACGACCTTGGGAGATCATCTAACTCTCAGCTTGAGCTTTAGTGTCGCCGGCCGCGTCGCGCTCACCCTCGACTCCGGGTCGAGTCTCCGCCAACCTGCCCTCCAGGTCGGCCAGACGCCCTTCGAGCAACTCGAGGCGCTTGGAGACCTCGCCGGTGGCCTCCTGGCCTCGGCGAGCGAGTTCGGCGCCCGCCTCCTGGCCCCGGCGAGCAAGTTCGTCGCGAGCATCTCGACCGCGGCGCACCACCTCGTCGACCAGGCCTGCCGCTCGCTCGCGACTGCTTGCTGCCGATCCCGCCGTCGCCTGCATCGTGCGCTCGACGGCGGCTCTAACCGATTCCGCCACGCTCGTATCGCCGCTGGCCTCGGGCCGGTTGGGCTCGGGAGTTGTAGGTTCTTCGCTCGTCACGCCGCTAGCAGCATAATCCGCGGCCCGTGACCGGCTACCTTCGCCCGACCGCGCCGATCTTCGGCGAAGTACTGCTGCCGTCAGGACCCGGGCGTCGCTTTGGCCTTGGCCCAGCGCCTGCTGATCAAGCCACTGATGGCCAACCACGCTCACGGGCTCTGGGGCTATTCGGGGAAGACCGAGGCGGGCCGGGAACTGACGATCCAGTCCGCCGGCATCGGCGGGCCGAGCGCTGCCACGGTGTTATTCGAGCTCGCCGGTTTCGGCGCCGAGCGCGTGATCGCGCTGGGCGCCTGCAAGCCGCTCGACTCAGGGCTTGGCGACGACGTCGTCATCGCCACGGGCGCGCGGCCCCAGCCGGATCCGAACTCGACGCAGACCGCCCGTTCGATCGCAGCGGATCCTGTACTGACGGCAGCCCTCGCCGCGGCTTGTCCCGGCGCTCGATCGCTGACTGTCGCGAGCCTCTACACCTACGCGGCCGGGGACGCGCTGCCCGATCGCAACGACGGTGAGGTGCTCGACCTGGCCACTGCGGCTGTCTTTGGCGCCGGACAGAAGCTGGGCCTTGCCGTTGCCTGCGCGCTCGTCGTCGCCGCCAACGGGTCAGATGATGAGGCGGCCGAGAAGCTGGTCGAACTCGGGGTCCGCGCCGCGACGGCGTTCGCTGTCTAACCGGCCGGGCTGTGCTGGCGGCGCAGCGTTGCCAGCTCATCGCCGACCTCGTCGAGACGATCCTCGAGCGCCTCGAGGCGACCGGAAAGCGAGCGCAAACGCTGCTCGAGGCGCTCGACATCCGATCCCGAAGCAACGTTGATGGCTCCGAGAGCGGAACGTTGTGCACCCATGGCGCGCTCGCCGGCGCCCAGGGCACGCCCCAACGCGGCGCTGAATACCGGGTTATCGAGCAAGGCCTGGGCAAGTTCGCCCACCGCTTCCTCGCCCTTCGCGCGGATCCCGCTCTTGTCCTCTGAGGCCTCCATGTGAGCGCGCCCAGCGTAGCGACTGTCCCGTCTTCAAGCCATGCGTGCGATCTGCCGATCAAGAGCCGTGACCGTTCACACTCAATCTACGCACGAGCGTCCGCAACTCAGATACGGTTGTGATCGCGGTTCTACGTTGCAAACACCTGCTCTAACAAGTAGTTTTCGCACGGCTCGGGAGCTTGAGATTCGCCGGGGTTGGTGGCAGGGGTCACCTGCCGACATCGCGGGATCCTGTGGCATGGAGAGATGAAGAGGAAGTTTCTACTTACGATCGGGCTGGCCCTCGCCGGAGGGTGCATCGCCGTGGGCTCTGCAACCGGGCAGGGCAGCGCGGTCGGAATCGGCGAGAGCGGCGTTGAGATCAACCTGCCCGACGGCCAGGACCTCGAGCAGCTCGAAGCCCTGCCGCAGTGCTCCAACGTCGCCGACGACGATGGCGACGGACTCACCGATCTTCAGGACCCCGATTGCACGGCACCACTTGACGCGACCGAATCAGGTTCCGGCGCGCCCGAGCCCGAGCCGGCCCCTGAGCCCGCCGATCCAGCAGGCGGCGGTGGCAGTGGCGGCAGTGGCGGCGGCGGCGGAAGCACCGTCGGCCCGACCGGCGGCGATACCGGACCGAGCGGTTCCGGCGGCCGCGGCGAGGGCGTCAAGCCCAGCGCCGGCGACGGCGACAACGCCACCCACTCGGGTGGTGTGTCCGACGATCGCACGCCGATGGAGGGCACCGAGGACCGCAACGCCGACGGCTCGCCGACGAACTCCAACCCCGGCCTGACGATCGCCGACTTCGGGCCGGCGCCGATCGGCGTTCCCAACTTCGTCATCGACGAGTTCACGATCCCGCCGTTCCTGCTTCCGATCTACCAGGCATGCGGAACGGAGTACGGGGTGCCGTGGCAGGTGCTCGCCTCGATCAACCGCATCGAAACCGCTTTCGGCACCAACCTCAACGTCTCCACCGCGGGCGCCCTTGGCTGGATGCAGTTCATGCCGGCCTCGTGGGAGGCATACGGCGTCGACGCCAATAACGACGGCCGCAAGGACCCCTACAACCCGGTTGACGCAATCTGCGCCGCCGGCCGCTACCTCAAGGCCGCCGGAGCCGAGGAGGATCTGCGTACAGCGATCTTCGCCTACAACCACGCCGACTGGTACGTCGACGAGGTCATCCTCTACGCCAACCAGTACTCGAAGCTTCCCGACGACCTCGTCGGCTCGCTCACCGGCCTCACCGAGGGCGCGCGCTTTCCCGTCGCAGCGAAGGCTCGCTACGCCGACGACATCTCCGAGCGCCGGGCGCTCGAGCGCTCCAAGCCCGGTAAGCGCGGCGCCGGCAACGTCGCCGAGGTGATCTCGAGCTCACCCACACGTCGAGGGATTGACATCTTCGCCCGCGAAGGTGCGCCGGTGGTCGCGGTCAACGACGGCGTCATCACCGATATCGGCAAGTCGAAGAAGCTCGGTCGCTACATGACCCTGCGCGATGCCTACGGCAACCGCTTCACCTACGCCCAGCTCGGCAAGGTCGCCGACGTCTATCCGGTGCAGAAGGAGAAGAAGCTTTCGGCGGCAGATTTCGAGCTCGTCAGCCCCGACGCCAAGGGCAAGCCCGACGCGCCCGCGAGCGCCGGCGGCAACGGCACCGCTGATAAGGCAGCGGAGAAGGCCGCGAGGCAGGCAAACGCAGTTGCGGCCGCAGAGAAGGCGGCGGCTAACGCTGGCCTCAGCAATACCGAGGACTCCCGCGATCGCCTCTATGCCTACCCCGAGCGCGCCAACAACGCCGATCGCGCCGGCCTCACCGGTCAGCTCGACAAGCTGATGAAGGACGAGATGCCGGGCTATGAGAGCTTCAAGTCCTACTTCTCCAGTGCGCTGCGCTTCGACGAGAAGACGATGGAGCTGAAGCCGCTGAAGCAGGGTTCGAAGGTGATCGCCGGAACCGTGCTCGGCGAGGTCGGGCAGACCGAGGCCGATGTTGCCCCCCACGTGCATTTCGCAATTCGGCCCGCCGGCCGCGGAGCGCCGAAGATCGACCCGAAACCGATCCTCGACGGCTGGAAGCTGCTCGAGGCCACCGCGATCTATCGCGCCGCCGGCAAGAACCCCTTCCTTGGTGGAGCTTCCACCGGCCAGGTGCTGCTGATGTCGAAGTCGCAGCTGATCCGCCGCGTGCTCGCCGACCCCGATCTCGAGATCTACTCGTGTGGTCGCGAGGACATCCGCAACGGCGTCATCGACCGTCGCGTCCTCGCCCTGATGGAGTACTTGGTCGCGCGCGGTTTCCGTCTCACCGTCACTTCGCTCAACTGCGGCCACGGCTACTACACCGCGTCGGGCAACGTCAGTCACCACTCTTCCGGCAACGCGATCGACATCGCGCAGATCAACGGCATCCCGGTTATCGGCAACCAGGGCGAGGGCTCGATCACCGAAGCTCTCGTGCGTGACGTGATGCAGCTCCAAGGCTCGATGGAACCGAGCCAGATCATCTCCCTGATGGACTTCGGGGCCGACAACACCTTCGCCATGGGCGATCACGACGATCACGTTCATGTCGGCTACACGCCCCTTTACGGCCCGAACGGCGGCGCCTCGCAGCAGTTCACCCAGATCCTCAAGGGAGATCAGTGGCAACGCCTGATCGACCGCCTCGGCGAGATCGAGAACCCGACCGTCCCGACCTCACCTTCGGAGTACTCGATCCCGACGAACAAGCGCAAGGCTGAGAAGGCCCAAAAGGCCGATAAGGCCGGCAAGCGCCACCGCGCCTCCAGCGCCCACATCGGCGAGTAAGCGCCGTCGCCGTTCTATAGCGTCTCGGCCGTGGCCGGACCGCAGCGCTTTCCCTTCGTCCAGCTCGACCTCGCCGGCACCGTTGGGCTCGACGACGGGCGTTACCTCGCCCGCGAACCCGAGCGTGTGCTGGTGGTCAGAGTTTCCGGGCTGCCCGCTCCCCGCCGTCGTCGCCTGCGCCGAGCAAAGCCGGTCCACGCCGACTCGGGGGCGCGGGTCGAGACGGTCCCATTGACTTCACTGACCGCGATCACGCCAGAGGAACTGGGAGAGGAGAACGCGGCAACGAGCTGGCTCGAGGCACTACGCGGTGACGAAGAGGCCACCAAAGCGGTCATCGCCGATGCCCTGCTGTTGATCAACGAGGCCGTCCACGCCAGCCGCGCCGCGACTCTGGACGCCCACCGCGCAGACATCGACGCCGAGCATGCGCTGGCGGTGCGCATCGGCTTTGGCAGCGGCGACGAGCTCGCCGACGGCCGCTGGGAGGAGGCGATCGAGATCCCCCACGGCGAGCGTCGGCGACGAGCCGAGGTGCTGCGACCGCAGGAGCGCATCGCAGCGGTGCTCGGCGACCGCGAGCGCGTCGCCGCCTGCGAACTGCTCGTGTTGCGTGCTCGGGCCGACATAGATGCGGCCCGCACGCGCGAGGCCGCGCTTCAAGTCCGCATCGGCCTGGAGGCCCTGCTCGCCGAGCGTGAGGCGTTCGCGACGAGCGGCCAGGAAGAAGACCTCGCAGCGCTAGGCGAGCGCCGCAAGATCACCGGCGAGGCGGCGAATCAGGCGCTGTCGGGTGAGTTGTCCGACGAGCGTGCCGCGGAGGTCGTGGAAACGCTGGAACTGTGCGAGCGGGTGCTGAGGCGCAAGCGGGCATTGGGGTAATTTCACACCGCTGGAGATCTATTCATGACTGTCGTGAATAGATCTCCTCGCGTCGCGTCCCGGCCGCGAAATCGGCACCCAAGGTGCCTTCACCTCTCGCTCACTGATGCCGTTCGTTCGAACCACACCCCGCCCGGCCCCGCCTATAACGCCCCCGCAACCGCCTCGAGCTCCTCGACCACATCCCCGTCGAGCTTCACCGCCGCCTCGCCGTCGTAGGGAGTCGGCCCTTGGGTGACGATCGCGACGCGGCCGCCGGACCGCAGTGTGAGCTCGGGCAGGCCGGCGACGGGATACACCTCGAGCGATGAGCCGACGCACAGCAGTAGATCGGCCGCAGCGCACAGCTCCTGGGCTTCGGTCATGGCGCGCTCGGGGAGAAACTCGCCGAAGAGGACGACGTCGGGCTTGACCTTTCCCGGACAGCAGGCGCAGATCGCGATCCCATCCTCGTCGAAGAGCACGCCGACCGCTTCCAACGGATAGCTGGCGCGGCAGCTCACGCAGCTCGAGGTCGCGATCGAGCCATGGACCTCGATCACTCGCTCCGAGCCGGCCTTCGAGTGCAGGCGATCGATGTTCTGCGTGATCACGGCGTCGACAAGCCCGCCAGCCTCGAACTCCGCCAGCACGCGTGGGCCCGATTGGGCTCCTTAGCGCCAAGATCGGAGAACCGCGGCCGATAGAACTGCCAGAAGCGCTTCGTGTCGCCGTGAAATGCATCGATGTGAGCGACCTCCATCGGATCCACGTTCTCCCAAAGCCCAGTCCCCGGCGTACGAAAGTCCGGAATCCCCGACGGCACCGAAACCCCAGCCCCAGTCAAAACCACGACAGACCCAGCCCCCCGAATCAGCTCCGCAAGATGCGTATGGCGGCTTGAGGCGCCACGCCGGGGTCGGTTCGGGGAGCTTCCGCAGGCTCTGACGACGAGGACGGGTGTCGGGGGGTCGTTTGGACAGCATCCGCAGGCATGGATGCCGAGGACGGTGCGAGGCCGGATGCCGAAGCGCTGTCCAAAGGCGCTCCCGTCGCGCGGCCCCTCACTTCCCTTGCCACTTAGGCGACCGCTTGCCAAGGAAGGCCCCGATGCCCTCCTTCGCGTCCTCACTCTGAAAGGCACCAGCAAAGCCCGCCTTCTCGTTCTCGATCCCCTCGTCGAGGTCGGGGTCGTACGCCGCGATCTTCACCTGCTCGACTGCGAGCGGCGCCTGCGCCGCGAGCTTGCGCGCCCACGACAAGGCGGTGTCGAAGAGCTCGTGGTCGGGCACGACGCGGTTGGCCAGCCCGTAGGCCTCGGCGTCACCGGACGAGATCGAGTCGCCGATCAGGTTCATCTCCATCGCCTTCTCGGCGCCGACTAAGCGCGGCAAGCGCTGGGTGCCGCCGAAGCCGGGGATGATCCCGAGCTTGATCTCGGGCTGGCCGAAGATCGCCGACTCGGCGGCGATGCGAAAATCGCATGCCATCGCCAGCTCGCAGCCGCCACCGAAGGCGAGCGAGTTAACCGCGGCGACGGTCGAGATCCGGTTTCGACCGAGTTCCCGAAGCAATCCGTGACCGGAGTCGATCAGCTCCTTGCCGCCCTCCTCGTCCATCTGGGTGAATGCCTTGATGTCGGCGCCGGCAGAGAAGACGAGCGGGTTCGAGGAGGCAATCAGCATCGCGCCGACCTCACCGGCCGCTGTCAGCTTCTCCCAGACCGCACCCAGATCCTTGACCACCTGCGGTGAGATCGCGTTCATTGGCGGGTTGGTGAGCCAGGCGATCGCGACGTCGCCGCGCGTCTCGACCTTGATCGTTTCCGTCTGCTCACCCTCGTCGGCCTGCGGATAGGCATAGAAGCCCTGGCCGCTCTTCTGACCGTGGCGGCCCTGCGCAACCAGGCGCTTGAGGATCCGCGGCGGTGCGAATCGCTCGCCGTGCTCCGTATGAGCCTTCTCGAGCTTCTCCAAGATCGTGTCGAGCCCGGCAAAGTCGGCGCCCATGAACGGCGGGAAGATGCCGCGGCGAGGGTCCATGCCGGCCCCGGCCATCATTCCGAGGTCGATCTCGCGCACCGTGCAGACACGCTCCTCGAGCAGCAGGCACGCTTCGACGATTGCCTTCAGCTTGAGTAGGTCTGCAAGCGCCTCGCCGTCTGGCTCGGCGTCGCCTTCGAGCTGCGCCTCGCCGTCCTTGTAGAAGCCGTCGCCGCCTGACTTGGCGCCAACCTTGCCTTGCTCGACCAACCGCTTCATGCCCTCGTGGACGTAGAAGCTCTCCCCATAGGCCTCGTGCAGCTGCTCGGCAACGTGGAGCCCGGTGTCCAGCCCGGACATGTCAGCAAGGAAGAACGGGCCCATCGGCACGACATTGGCTGCGACGATCGCCTCGTCGATCTTCTTGATCGAGAGGCCCCCTTCATCCTGCGCGCGCCAGATCTCGCCGACCGCCGACATCAGGATCCGGTTGACGACGAAGCCAGGCACCTCGCCGCAGGTGATCGGCTGCTTCTTGATCGTCTGAGCGAAGTTGACCGCGGCCTGGACGACATCTGGGTCGGTCTCCTCGCCCTCGATCACCTCGACCAGCGGCATCACCGACGCCGGCCAGAAGAAGTGGAAGCCGACGACCTTCTCTGGGCGCAGCGTCGCCTCGGCTATCTCGGTGATCGACAGAGCAGAGGTGTTGGAGGCGAGGATCGCGTGCCCCGGCGTCACTTCATCGAGCTCGGCGAACACCGACTGCTTGATCTCCATCTTCTCCGGCGCCGCTTCGATCACGAAGTCGACATCGCCGAAGGAGTCATAGGAGGTGGTGCCCTCGATCATGCCCATGATCTCTTCGAGGCGAGCATCCGCCTGCTCCTGGGTCAGCTTCTCCTTCTTGACCAGCCGCGCTAGCTGCCCAGCGGTCACCTCACGCGCCTTCTCGAGGCCTTGATCGACGAACTTCTGGTCGATGTCCTTGAGTACAACCGGGATGTCGGACGCAGCGACCGCTTGAGCGATCTCACCGCCCATCGTGCCGGCACCGACGACCGCGGCCTTGAAGACGAACATTCGCTTGGAACCCTCCGGATCTGGGGATTGAGGAAGTTGAAGCTGGGCGCGAGAGGCTACCTATCGCCTGCCGGCGAAGCCGCTTCGGGAGTCGATTCGAAGTGCGCGGCCTCCTCTGCCTCGTGCTTGAAGCGCAGCAACGTCCGCTGCAGCGCTTTGCGCACTTGACTGCGAACGAAGAGGCGTTCGGTGATGGCCGCGAAGATTCCGCCCTTAACGAGCGCGTATCCGAGTTCGATCGTCACCCGGGCCGTCTCACCTTCGACCTCGAATCTCGTCAGCTGCTCGCCGCGCAGCGCGGGATCGGAGAACTCGATCCGGTGCAGCCGCCGCGGTTGGTGCTCGAGCACCCGTTCAGTGACGGTCCCCGACCGGCCGGCGTCGAGCGCCAGACGAGCGTGGACCCTTCCTCGGGATACCCCGCAGAGGATTCGAGCGCCGCGAAGCCGTCGACCCATGCGACCCAACCGCGAGGCTCGAAGTAGAAGTCCCACGTCTCGGCGAGTGATGCCTCGACCGGTAGTGACTCGGTCAACGTTGCCATCGACCCAAGGGTATGCGAGCGGCCCGCCTGCGGTGTGATCGATAACGTCGCCCTGGATGGGTCCCGATACGCCAGAGAACGACCCGCCGGCCCCGCGCCGCTGGATCGGTCCGGTGGCGCTGCTGGGAGCGGGCGTGGTCGCGGCAGTGCTCGTCCTCACCCTTGGCGGCGACGACGCAAACGCTCCGCGAAAGCCCGAACGCCCGACGACGACGACGACCACGCCGACGGTTGCTGTCGCCCCGCAGCCGACGACCTCGCCACCGATCCGCGTCGGCGCCGCGCCGACCGGAATCACCGTCGGCCCGGGCAGAACCTGGGTTGCCGCCAGCGAGGGCGGCAGGATCGAGAGCATCGACCCGGCTACGAACACCGTCGACCCCAAGCGATCGCGCCTCGAGTCGCCGACGGCGGTCGCAGTCGGCCACGATTCGGTCTGGGCGATCAGCGCCGCCACGGACACGCTGTACCGGTTGAACCCCGGCGAAGGCCTGCCACCGATCGAAATCCCGCTCGAAAGGCGAGCCGATCCCTCTGACATCGCTGTCGATGAAGACTGGGTCTGGGTTGCCAACGAGGGAGCGGCAACGGTGGTGCGGGTCAATCCCGACACAGACACGATCTCCGCTGTTGTCCGGGGGGTGCCGGTACGGGCCGTTGCCACGGGCGGCGGCTCGGTCTGGGTCACCAACATCGACAACGCCTCGGTCTCGCAGATCGACCCAGACGACGCAGCGCGGATCGGCAACCCGATCCAGGTCGATGCGCGACCCAGCGACATCGCCGTCGGCGAGGGGGCCGTCTGGGTGATCAGCAACCTCGACGGCACCGTGACTCAGATCGATCCCGACCGTGACCCACCGCTGACGGTCGGCCCGCCGATCCAGGTAGGGCCCAAGCCGCGGGGGGTCACGGCCGGCCTCGGCTTCATCTGGGTTGCTCTTGGCGGCAGCGACGCGGTTGTGCGGGTCGATCCGGAGAGTCGTGAGCTCGTCGGAGAGCCGACGCCGGTCGGCGAAAATCCCTCCGACATCGCTCTTGGCCTCGACGCCGTATGGACCTCCAACGAGGGGGGCGGGACTGTGACTCGGATCGATCCCGAGGGTCAGCCGGTGCCGTAGAGCTCGCTCTTGATCAGGCTGATCGAACGGATCACGGAGTCGAGAAAGGGCTCGATCTCATCGCGCAGGCGCTTGTGCTCGCGCCGCCCGGCGGACGTGATCGAGTAGTAGCGTCGCGTGCGGCGATCGGGATGTTCCCACTCGCCCTTGATCATCTTGTCTGCCTCGAGCTGGCGCAGCAGGGGATAGATCGTGTTGGGGTTGACGGAGATCACGCCCTCGGTGATGCGCTCGATCTCCTCGATCAGCCGATTGCCGTACTGGGGCTCGCGCTCGATTAGGTGCAAGACGAGCAACGGGAAGATGTCACGACGGCGAATCTCTCCGCCGAACACATCCATCGACCGACTCGAACGGCGGCCAGGCACGGCTTCAACCTGGGCTCCGCCTCGCGCTCGCGCGCTTCGGGCCGCCTTTGCGACGGCGTCAGCCACCGGTTTCGGCTGCCTGCCTGCACCCTGGGACATCCGACGCGACTATAGGCACCTGCGGGCTCCCCCGGGCGCCATCCTGTGTCCTCGTCAGCTCGCATGCGCAGCACGCTTCGCCTCCTGCGTCGTCGACGACGCCCGCGACCTCGGAAAGTTCCACCTATTTACGCGTGGTGCCGTTAACCTCTATCGCCCCGCGGTCCCTCCCTAGTGCTGCGAGAGTTTCCCGCTTGTCCGAAACGCAGAAAACCGACACCATCGGCCGTGCTTGGCTTGCGCCACCGCTGATCGCTGCCTTTTCGCTGATCGCGATGCTGACGATCTCGTCGCTGGAGGGCCTGCCGATCCGTGATCCCGACGCTCGCTACGTCGGCTCTCCCCTGGCGCTGATCGGGCTCATCGCCGCCATCTTCATCGTCCTCGACGTCGGGCCGCGGGCTTGGCTACGGCGACGCGTGAGCGGCTCAGCCAGCCCAGTCGCCTCTCCGTTTGCGGTTCTGCGCGAGCGCTGGCTCAATCGCCGCGGAGCGATGGTCTTGGTCGCGCTGCTGAGCTTCTACGTCACCTATCTCTCCTATCGCAACCTGAAGAGCTTCATTCCGTTCGTCAGCGACTCCGACCACGACATCGGCCTGCTCAGCCTCGACCGCTCGATGTTCTTCGGCAACGATCCAGCGACGATCATGCATTCGATCTTTGGCACCGGCATCTCCGCCGACGCCCTTTCGATGGTCTACCTCGCCTTCCTCACGTTCGTCCCCGTCTCGCTCGGGATCGCGCTGATCTGGTCGTCGAACCTGCGTGCCGGGCTGTGGTACGTAACCGCGCTTTCGCTCTGCTGGTTGTTTGGTGCCGCCAGCTACTACATGTTCCCCGCCCAGGGGCCCGTATACGCGCAGCCCGGCCTCTACTCCAACCTTCCCGAAACGGGAGTGAGCCGCTTGCAGGAGACGCTGGCCGAGCACCGCCTCGAGGTGCTGGCCGGGCCGAATGCGACGGAGGCGGTGCAGAGCGTTGCCGCCTTTGCCTCACTTCACATCGCGGTGGTGTTCGCCGCCGCATTGATCGCGCAGCTGTTGAAGGGGCCGCGCTTCTTGCGCATCGGGCTGTGGAGCATGCTCGCCCTGACGGCGGTGGCGACGATTTACTTCGGCTGGCATTACGTGATCGACGACGTTGCCGGTTTGGTGATCGGTGGCAGCGCGGTCGCGCTAGGCGCCAAGGCCTGCGGCTACGAGCTGCGCCTGCCCGCGTGGCTGCGCAGCGCGCGTCACAGCAGGGCGACAGCCGCGTAGTAGCCAGCGACGACTGCAAACAGCACAGCGTCGATGCGGTCGAGCACCCCGCCATGAGGGCCGAGCAGCGCGCCGCTGTCCTTGACCTCGGCGTCGCGCTTGACCAGCGACTCGAAGAGGTCGCCGATCGGTGCGGCGAGCGCGGCCGCTAGCCCGATCAGGGCGGCGTCAAGAGCGTCGAGCCAGGGCTGAAAGGCGACTGCGGCGATCACCGCGGCGCCGACGCCGACGACTATCCCCGCCAGCAAGCCTTCGAGCGTCTTGTTCGGCGAGATCGTCGGCGCGAGGCGGCGGCGACCGTAGAGGCTGCCGATGATGTGCGCGGCGGTGTCGCCGACGAAGACGGCGAGAAGGACATCGATCAGCAGGCCACCGCCATGCGCCAGCTCACGGATGAGAACTGCGTGAGTCACGCCCAGCCCCACCCAGAGGAGAGCGAACACCGCGAGCCCGATCGTGGCCGAGCGCCGGCCCGGCACCTGCGGCGGCGCGACCGCCGCGGCGAAGATCATGACAAGGCCGGCGGCGAGCAGCCCGGAAATCGCGCCGCGACCTTCGAGCATGACGCCGACGGTTAGCGCCGCCAGGGCTGCTGCGCTCACCCATGCCACCCGCGGCGCCACACCGAGCATGCGGCAAGCCTCGAGCAGCGCGGCGGCTCCAATCGCCGCCATTCCCGCCGTGAAAACCGCGCCGCCGACCGCGATCAAGGTGATCGCCACCGCCGCCAGCGGGATCGCGAAGGCGATCCGAGCCGGCAGGTCTGCCAACCGTGCCTGGCGCGAGCCCATGGCCGTGTCCACAGGCGCAGGCTAATGCGCTGCCGGTGCAAGGACACCTCTCGGTCGGGCCAACGCCGCGTCAGCGGGCTACCCTCATACTTCTGGACGACCTCTGCGCGGCGCGATCTCGGCACTCGCGGCTGCGGTCACACATGAACCCCTCACAGCCTGCGACAGCCAGCCCGCGCGTGCAATCAGCCGCGCCGCCGAGCCCTCCAGAGGCTCACGATCTCGCCTGCGTGCTTCACCTGCACTCGACCTACTCCGACGGGACGGCGTCCGTCGACGAGATCATCGAAGCCGCACGAACGACCGAAACCGACGTCGTCCTGCTCACCGATCACGACACGCTCGGCGCCCGAGACGACGGCCGCGAGGGCTGGCACGGAGACGTGTTGCTCCTGGTCGGCGTCGAGGTATCGCCCAACGGCGGGCACTTTCTCGCCTTCGGCGTCGATGAGACGCCATCCAAGGCCGGCGGCGAGGAGGCCATTCCCGAGGCGGTCGCGGCCCTTGGAGGCTTTGGCTTCGCCGCTCATCCCTTCTCGGCCGGGTCGAGGATGGTCGAACGTCTGCGGCTGACCAGGTATCTGGGCGGCCAGCCACATGGCTGGCCGCTGGAGCTTCGCGCTGGTCTCACTGGGATCGAGCTGTGGAGCCTGACCACCGACGCGGCCGAATCGTGGCGCCACCCGCTCGAAGCGATCAGCTATATGCGCCATCCAGAGCGCCATCTCGACGGTCCCCCGGCGCACCATCTCGAGGCCTGGGATCAGCTCTGCGCGGTCGGGCGGGTCGCCGCTGTCGGCGGCCTCGATACCCACCAGCATGGGTTTCGCGTCCGCGGCAAGATGGTCACGCCGATGCCCAACGAGCGCTACTTCGGCCTCCTGCGCACATACGCGCTCTGCAATCAGCCGCCGAGCCGCGATCTCGCCACCGACTCCGCCGCTGTGCTCGAGTCGCTGCGCGAAGGGCGCTGCTATCTCGGGATCGACGGAGTCGCGCCGGCCCGGGGCTTTCGCTTCTGGGGCGAGAGCAGCGAGGATCTCGTCGACATGGGCTCGGAGCGTGCCGCCGGCGACTGGGTCCTGCGGGCGCTGCTGCCCGACGCCGGCGAAGCAACGCTGTTGCGCGACGGGCGCGCCATCGCCCGCGCGCGCGGGCATGCGCTCGAGCACCAAGTCGAAGAGCCCGGCGTCTACCGGATCGAGGCCAGGCGCGAGAGCCACGGCCGGCTACGGCCCTGGATCTACTCGAATCCGATCTACCTGCGCTGAGCGCTTCGTTTGCACGAGGTGCGCCCGTCGGTTAGGGTGCGCGCGTGGTTCGGTTCACACGCGCACTCGTCGGATTGGGGGTAGTCAATCGTCTTCTGCCTCGTGGCGAACCCGTCGACCGCGACCTTCAGCGGCAAGAACGGGCAGATCTCCTTCTCCCGCAGTACCGGCAACCATCTCGAGATCTTCACCGCCGACCCCGACGGCAGCCACATCAAGAACTGACCGTGAGCAAGCCGGCAGGTTCCGTGTCGTTTGAGTCCGACTGGTCACCCGATGGTCGACCATCGCCTTCGACAGCGACCGCAAGGACATCGACGGCCGCAAGCCGGTTCAGATCTACGTGATGACGGCGGACGGCGGCGACGTCACGCAGCTCACTCGCGGCGGGGGCTTCCACGGCACGCCGGGCTGGTCGCCGAGCGGCACGAGCATCGCGATCACGTCCGACTGGGGCGAGCGCTCGCTGAACGGGATCTGGATCATCCCCGCCTTCGATGCCGACGGCGTCACCGTCGACGAGGCTCGGCGGATCACCTACACCAGGGACCAAGGGGCCGAGTCGACGACGAGCCCCAGTTCTCGCCGGACGGGACGATGATCGTGTTCAGCCGCTTCAAGTCGTTCCGGAGCGCGAAGTCCGCGATCTTCAGCGTCAACGTCGACGGCACCGGCCTCAAGCGGCTGACGAACTACGGCCTCAACGCCTCCCACCCCGACGTGTCGCCCGACGGTCAATGGATCACGTTCGACTCGGGCGACAACGGGACGCCCGGGAGCAAGGGCGACATCTACCGTATGCCGCTCGAAGGAGGCAAGAAGCGGGCCCTCACCGACACCGAGCCGGTGCAAGAGGACGGTCCCCTGACCGTGGCGCAGAACCCGGTCTTCTCGCCGAACGGGCGCAGGATCCTCTACACGCAGTTCCGCGAGGGGGGCACCGACCTCACGGTGATGAAGGTCAACGGCTCCAACAAGCACACCATCCTCGGCGGCCGGCGGTTCCCGAACAAGGCCGACTGGGGCACGCACCCGTAGCGAACGAGCCCCCCGCGGCGCGACCCTTTCACACGTCCTGAGCTCCTCGCTAGACGGCTGCGGCTGCGGTCTCAGCTTCCTTCGCGGCGGCGGTGTTCTGCGTATCGACCGACTCAGGCAGCGGCTCGTTGACGTTGCGGCCCATCAGCACTTCCTTGGCGATGACGAGGCGCTGGATCTGCGAGGTGCCTTCGTAGAGCTGCATGATCTTGGCGTCGCGCATCAGCTTCTCGACGGGATAGTCCTTGATGAAGCCGTAGCCGCCGTACACCTGGACGGCATCGACGGTGATCTCCATCGCCGAGTCGGCGGCGAAGCGCTTGGCATGTGAGCAGGCGAGCGTGTTGCGAATGCCCTGATCGAGCAGCGCGGCGGACTGCCAGGTGAGCAGGCGCCCGGCCTCGACCTTGGTCGCCATGTCGGCGATCATGAAGGAGACGGCCTGGTGCATCGCGATCGGGACGCCGAACTGGACGCGCTCCTTGGAGTACTCACAGGCAAACTCGAACGCCGCGCGGCCGATACCAACCGCCATCGCCGCTACGCCGGGGCGCGTGCGGTCGAGGGTCATCATCGCGAGCTTGAAACCCTTGTTCTCCTCGCCCAGCAGGTTCGCCTCGGGAATCTCCGTCTCGTTGAAGACCACGGTTGCGGTATTCGAGGCTCGCTGACCAAGCTTGTCCTCCTTCTTGTCGATCGTGACGGTGTCGTCTCGCGGGACGACGAAGGCGGAGATGCCACGATGGCCGGCCTCCTTGTCGGTCTTCGCGTAGACCGTGTACCAGTCGGCGTGGCTGCCGTTGGTGATGAAGCACTTGGAGCCGTTGAGGACCCACTTGTCGCCGACCTTCTTCGCGGTCGTCTTCATCCCGGAGACGTCGGAGCCAGCATCGGGCTCGGTGAGGCAGAAGGAAGCGAGCTTGGGCTCCTCGGCGAGCATGCCGAGGTACTCGGACTTGACCTCGGCGGTACCGCCGAGCGCCACCGGCGCGGCGGCGAGGCCGTTGGCCGCCAGCGAAGTGCCGATCCCCGAACAGCCCCAGCCGAACTCCTCCTCGATCAAGCAACCCGACAGATAGTCGAGGCCAGGCCCGCCGTACTCCTCGGCCAGGTGGGTATTCATCAACCCGACCTCCCACGCCTTCTGAATGATCTCCTGAGGCCAAGTCCCTTCCTTGTCGTACTCCCAGGCAACCTTGCGGATCTCCTTCTCGGCGAAGTTGTGCGCGAGCTCGCGGAGGTCCTTCTGCTCGTCGGTCAGTGTGAAATCCACTGCTGCGGGGCTCCTTTGCGTTGGTGTGCGGCCCCGTTCGGGCGCCGCAGAAAGTAGTCGATTGACTGGTCAGTCAATCCGCCCGAAAGGGTAGCCGATTACGCTCATGGCGTGGGTTTGACACTGCCGGCCATATCCAACGGCGACATCATCTTGATCGTCTTCTTCGTCTCCATCCCCATCGCCGGGCTCGCGTTTGCGATCGGCGCAGGCAATGCGCTGCGACAGGTGGGCAAGGGCGGGCTCTCCGTCGAGTTCGAGAGCGACCTCGGACAGCCGTTGCGCGACTCCGACGCCGAGTCCGGATCAGCCGAGATCCGAGAGGAGGAGCTGCGGCAGATGCTTGAGGCCAAGGCATACCGCCAGCGCGCCCGTGGCGAGCAGCCCGTCGACGTCGAGACCGAGCTCGCGCGCCTGCTCGCCGAGGCCGAAAATACCCCCGCTCCCGCGGCCAATGACGCCGAGCTGCGCGAGGAAGTTCGCCAGCTCGTGGTCGCGCGCAACGACCGTCGCCGGCGCCAGGGCAAGGAACCGCTCGACGTCGAGGCTGAGGTGGCGCGCCAGTTGCGCGACCTGGAGGCGCTGGGGCAGTAGCTGGTGGCCCGACGCCGCCCGGGGGACGAAGGAACGGCACCAGTGAACAAACACACCCCCGTTCGCGCCACCATTGGCTACGCTGCCGCCAATGACCGCGAAGGACAACGTATTCGAGCTCGAGGACCTGCTGGTCAGGCCAGGGACGTACTTCAACCCGCAGACCGAGATCGTCATCGTCGTCGACGACTCCGCCTCGATCGGCCAAGAGGTCTTCAACATGGAGCCCTACGAGGGAGCCGATTGGGTTCGGATCACAGATGACGTCCCGGTCGACTCCGATTCCCTGGAGACCGCGATGGAGCGCTTCCAGACCGAGCATCACGGCGGTGGGCCGGTGTCCGAGGTGACGCTGGAGGCCGAGCACGATGACCTAGATGCTGAGGATGACAACATCGAGCCCGAAGCCACCCTCGACGTCGATGGCGAGCCGATCGCCGAGGAAAGCTGAGCTGCTGGTGAGCGATTATTCGATTTCGACCCGCGAGCAGGCGATCGACTTGATGAGCGAGTATCCGGGCTTCGGCGAGCTGCGCTGGTACACCGAGTCGGTCGGCGCCGAGCAGGTCTCCTTCAGCTGGCGCACGATGCCGCCTGGCACCGGCGGGCGCGGAAGCTACGGACATCGCCATCCCGGGCAGGAAGAGGTCTACTTCGTGATCTCGGGCACCGTCACGTTCAAGATCGGCGACGAGGTATTCGGCGCCGGCCCGCAGACCGCGGTGCGCGTCGGCGGGGACGCGTTTCGCTCGCTCCACAACGACGCCGACACAGACGCCGAGCTGATCGTCTTTTCGACCCGAATCGACGATCCTCCAGGTGAGAAACAGGACGACTTCTGGCCGGAGTGACGGCCGCGCCTCAAAGCGCTCGTCTCGATGCTGAGATTCCCGAGCTCGAGCGCCACCTCGACTATGCCGCCCAACACTTCGCCGACCCGGCGGTCTTTCCCTGGCACTGGCCACCCCAGCGCGAGGGCGGAAGCGGTCCGCGCACGCGAGAGCAAGTCGCGGAGACTCTCGCAGCCCAGGCACATCAAGCCGAAGCCGTTGGCTTCTGTCTGTGGTGGTGGCGAGAACGCGCTAGCGGCGAGTTGGTCGGGATGACCGGCCTCAACCGCGATCAGGTAGAGGGCAAGCCGGTGGTGGAGGCCGGCTGGTCGATCAGTCCGCGGCGCCAGCGCCAAGGCTTTGCGACCGAAGCGGCGCGGGCATCGATCGCGTGGGGGTTCGAGGCCTGTGGTCTCGAGGAGATCGTCTCGTTCACGGTGCCGCACAACCGCGCCTCGCGAGCGGTGATGGAGTCTCTGGGTATGGGCTGCGTCGCTGAGATCGAGCGTGCGGGTCTCCCCCACGTGCTCTACCGCCTTGGCACAGCCGAGTGGGCGCCCGACGCGCCCTTTCACTCTCGATGATCGAGGTTGGCGACCAAGCTCCGGATTTCGAGTTGCCAGACCAAGACGGGCACTCGGTGCGGCTATCGGATCTTCGTGGGACGACCGTCGTTCTCTACTTCTACCCGCGAGCGGACACACCCGGCTGTACCACCCAAGCCTGTGGCATCCGCGACCGCCGCGCCGACTATGAGGCTGCCGGAGCCCGCGTGCTCGGCGTCTCGCCCGACGAAGTGGCAGCAATAGCCAAATTCGCCGGCAAGCACGATCTCGACTTCACGCTGCTCGCCGACGCCGACCATGAGGTTGCCGAGAACTACGGGACCTGGGTCGAGAAGAGCATGTACGGCAAGAAGTACATGGGAGTCCAGCGGGCGACCTTCGTCATCGACGCCGAAGGCAAGGTCGCGCACGTGATCGCGAAGGCATCCCCCAAGACCCACGACGATGAGGTGCTCGCGGCGCTGGAAGAGCTATAGCGGCCGGCTCAGGAGACCGCGACGTAGACGATGAACGCGGTGAACAGGCCCGCCCAGATCGCGATCGGCAGCGCCTCGAAGCGCCCGCGGAGGCGCAGCGCCCAATAGGCGACAATCCCGCCGGCGAGACCGAGTACGCCGGAGACGATCGCGTAGCGGTCGAGGTCCCAATCGGTGAGCATGAGGCCGACGGCGATCGGGATCGTCGATTGGAAGACCATCGCGCCGGTGATGTTGCCGAGCGCGAGGCTGTCCTTACCGTCCTTGACCCAGAAGAAGCTGTTTGCCTTCTCGGGCAGCTCGGTCGCCAGCGGGGCCAGCACCAGCGACAACACCAGGGGCGCGATCCCGACCTCCTCGGCCACCTTGAGCAACTCCTCTACGAACAGGTGCGCGCCGCCGACGATCGCGCCGAGCCCGAATGCCAGCTGCACGCCGACGATCCACCCGGGCGGGTTGTCGCCCTCGGTTCGGTCCATGTACAGCGGTCCGATCGTGTCCTCCTCCTGCACATCACCGCCGCTTCGCAGTGTCTGGCGCACGTAAACCGCATAGGCGGCGATGAAGACGACCGCAAGCGGGATATGGAGCGCCTCGGGCACCACCAGCCCGATCACGAGGCCGGCGGCGAAGAAGACGAGGAAGAAGATCAGGTCGCGGTCGAGCGTCTCGACATGAGCCTTGAGCTCACGGCCCTGCTCACGCCGGGCCGAGAAGATCAGCGCCGAAAGGCCGACCAGGGCCATCGCGATCGTCGCGAGCAAGAAGGGGGCGCCGATGATCGCGCCGATCGCAACCTCCTCGGCACCCTCGCTGCCACCGACGATGGCGACGATCGGGATCAGGGTCTCGGGCATCGCCGTGCCCACCGCGGCGAGGATGCTGCCGGTCGCGCCCTCGCCGACGCCGAGCTTGTTTCCCGTCCACTCGACCGCGTTCGTGAACAGCAGCGCGCCGCCGAGGATGACGGCGAAGGCGACCGCCAGCAAGATGTAGTCCATCGAGAGTCCCTACCCAGCGATCGTCAGGCCTAGGCGTAAAAGAAGGCGATCCCGAGGATCGCATAGAGGGCGAGCAGCTGGGCGCCCTCGAACCAGTTCGACTCGCCATCGTGGGTGATCGTGTTGGCGACCAAAATCGCGACGAGGATCCCGCCTAGCTCGAAGCCGTTGAAGACCAGCGGCATTGGCGCGGGACCGATGAAGTAGGAGGCGATCACCAGGACCGGGGCGACGAAGAGGGCGATCTGGGCGCTGGAGCCGATCGCGATGTTGACCGCCAGGTCCATCTTGTTCTTGTAGGCGACCAGGATCGCGACCCAGTGTTCGGCAGCGTTGCCGACGATCGCAACCACGATCACCCCGACGAAGAACTGGGATAGCCCGATCGACTCGGAGGCCTCGCCGATCGACCCAACCAAGATCTCGGACATCAGGCCAACGGCGAGTCCGGCGACGAAGAGGTAGATGACCGAGCGCCTGACGCTCCAGCCGAAGCCCTCCTCGTGCTCCTCGGCATAGGGCGGATTGAAGAGGTCCTTGTGCGTCCTCAGCGAGAACACCAGCCCGAGCGCGTAGGTGACGATCAGGACCAGGGCGACGGCGAGCGACAGCTTCTCCACGGTCGAGTCGTACTCGACCAGCTCCGCATCGACGCTCGGCAACCCCGTGCCCTGGACGAGCTCGAAGATCGCCGGCATGATCAGCGCTCCGGCGGCCAGGAACAGCATCGTCGACTGGATCGAAGCCGCCTGCGGGCTGAAGCGCTGGCGATCGTGCTTGAGCCCACCGACGAGCATCGAGGCGCCGAGGACGAGCAGGATGTTGCCGATGATCGAGCCGACGATCGAGGCCTTGACGACCTCCTGGAGGCCCGCGCCGAGCGCGAACAGCGCGATGATCAGCTCCGGCGCGTTGCCGAAGGTGACGTTGAGCAATCCGCCGATGCCGGGGCCCGACTTGGCCGCCAGCTCCTCGGTCGCCAGGCCCATAAGTGCCGCGGTTGGGACGATGCCGAGCGCGGCGATGGCGAAGATCACGGTCGGCGACGCATGGCCCAGCTCGAGGACGACGGCGAGCGGGATAAATGGCGTCAGCAGATATGGCCACCCCTGCGCGCTGAGCAGAAACCCAAGCACGCCCCCTCGCCCTCGCTGTGGTGCGCCGGCCATCCCAGTCCTGACCTAGCTGGCGCCGCTTGGCAAGCGCGAGCAGAAGCTCGAAGGGCTCCGGCGTCTGCCGGAGCCCTTCGCAAACGTTCGCATCGAAGCCGGTCTAGAGCTCACTGGCGCAGGCGTTGATCTCCTCGGTGGTGGTCGCCTGACCAACGCAATCGAGATAGGCCTGGGGATCCTTGGCGCCACCGGCACCGCCCGACGAGCCGCTACCTGCACCCGGAGTCAGGCCCGGCACTGTGCCGAGGCCACCGAGCCCACCGAGGCCGCCGAGCGCACTTGGGTCGATCCCGAACTGCCCGAGTAGATCCTCGATCGGCTGGGCATCTGACGGCCCGCTGATCTCCTGATCCTCATTGACGCCGCCGAGGCGCAGCTCGAATCCGACATCGATGGTCTCGACGCCTGCTGCGTCGGCGTCAGGGATCGCGCTCGGATCGATCGCGAGCGTGAAATCGAGTCCACGCAGGATGTTGTCTTCAGCTCCCGAGTAAAGATCGAAGCTCGCCTCTGAGACCGCGTCGGTGACTTGCTGCACCTGCTCCTCGGTCGGAATGGCGCCCGCGTTGGGAACCGCAGTGCCGAGCTCGACGAGGTCGGTGACCATCTGCTCGACGTCGACCGCGCCGCTGACGTGAACCGCGTCGGTGCCCTCGATGTCCTCGGTGCCGTCGTTTGAGAGGTCGCCGAGCCAGCTTGCGAAATCGATGTCGCATGCGGAGGTGTCGCTCGCGCCCTGAGCCTGAAGCTGCGTCTCACAGCCTTGGGTGAAGAGCTCGCCGAACGACTGGCCTTCGGCGGACTCCGTCTGCTGTGCAGCGGCGCTCTCGGCCAGTTCCTTGAACTGCGTGAAGGCCTCCGTGCCGATCTCATAGGCGGTGCCGCCGTACTCGACATACGCGTTGTCCTCGGTCACCGTGAGTGCGCCCTCGAAGCTCATGCTCGTACCCGCCGCCTCGAAATCGAGCGCCCCAGTCCAGTCGAGCTGAGGAATCGCGGCCGCGTTCTCGGGATCGCCTTGGAACGGCCCGCTGAGGCTCGCATCGAAGCTGCCGCCCTGCTCGCCTTCGGCGGAGCCGCTGATCGACAGCGAGAGATCACCGCTGGAGACGGTCTCATCGTTGGAGAAGGTGTCGTCGATCACGGTCTGCGGGTCGACATCGCTGGATTCGTCGCCACCGCACCCGGCGATGCCGGCCGTAATGCCCAATGCCAGCGTTGAGGCGACAATTAGCGTTCGAAAGCGGTTCAAGGTCTGTGTGCTCCCTCGGTAGTGATGTGGAAAAGACGGGCGCCAGCGTAGCGAACCAGCATGAACGCGCAGGTCGAGCGCCAATCGTCACACTCACCTTCCTCCCATGGCTCCGCGAACCATCCTCTACACCGGCAAGGGCGGCGTCGGCAAGACGAGCGTCGCCGCGGCCACGGCGCGCCGTTGCGCCGCCGCCGGCCTGCGCACCGTCGTCCTCTCAACCGATCCGGCGCACAGCCTCTCGGACTCGCTCGAGATCGAGCTTGGCCCCGACCCGACCGAGATCGGCGAACGCTTGTGGGGCCAGGAGGTGCAGGCAGAGCGCGAGATGGAAGCCAACTGGGCCGCCGTCCAGCGCTGGCTCACCGGGCTCCTGGCCGACCGTGGCGTGCTCGATATCGCCGCCGAGGAGCTGACCGTGCCACCCGGCATGGACGAGCTCTTCAGCCTGCTTCAGATCAAGCGCCACCACGAGTCGGGCGAGTTTGACGCTGTGATCGTCGACTGCGCGCCGACCGGCGAGACCCTGCGACTGCTGTCGTTCCCTGACATCGCCAAGTGGTGGCTGGAGAAGGTCTTTCCATGGGAACGGCGGATGATGGCCGCGGCAAAGCCGATCGCTCGCATGATCGATGTTGAGCTACCGGGCACCGAGGTCGTCGCCGAGCTACAGCGCCTGGTCGACAACCTGATCGCGATGAACACCATCCTGCGCGATCGCGAGCTTGCCTCGATCAGGCTCGTTATCAACCCGGATCGCATGGTGATCAAGGAGGCACAGCGGACGTTCACCTATCTCAACCTCTACGGCTACTTGACCGACGCCGTGATCGTCAACAAGCTCTTTCCCGACGAGCTCGACGGTGGTTACTTCGGTGAATGGCGCCAGCGCCAGCGGCGCCGTTTGGCCGAGGTGCGCGAGGGCTTCGCGCCAGTGCCGGTCCTCTGCGCTCGTTATTTCGAGGAAGAGGTGGTTGGCCCGCAGATGCTCGATCGCCTCGGTGACGAGTTGTTCGATGACTCGAGCGCCGCCGAGCGGGTTCTCTACAGCGAGCTGTCGCAGCAGGTCAACTCCGACAACGGGCAAACCACGCTGCGGATCCCGGTCGGGTTCGGCGAGAAAGGTGAGATCTCGCTGAAGCAGGTGGGCAGCGAGTTGGTGGTTGCGGTCGGCGCGCGCAAGCGCACGATCATCCTTCCCACCGCGCTCTCGCGCCGGCAGCCAAGCGGCGCCAAACTGCACGACGGGGCGCTCGAGGTGAGCTTTCATTGATCTACAGTTGGAGCTGATTCGGCAAAGGCGCTGATTGATTCATGGCCACGCCTGCAGACCATCCCCAGTGCGTCGATCTGTGTCCGATTTGCCGCGGCGCCGAGGTTCTACGCGCGACGACCAGCCCGCAGATGCGCGGGCAATGGCACACGGTCCAGCGCGAGACCCTGCTGACGATGCGGACGATGATCGACCAGTACCTGGCTCGCATCGACGAGGACGAGCGGGAGGCCGGCCCACGCATTCAGGAGATCCCGATTGACTAAGGCCAGCTGCATCGAGTGCGGCACCGAAAATCCCGTCGGGGCTCGTTTTTGCATGGCGTGTGGCGCGGCGCAGGCGGTCGCCTGCCCGCAGTGTGCGACCGAGAACCCACCGCAGGCGAAATTCTGCATCGAATGTGGCACGGTCCTCACCGGCGCTACGGCGCCAGCATCACCAGCATTGGCGCTGCCTGAGGAGCCACCGCCTGAGGAGCGCCGCCAGGCAACCGTGATCTTCGCCGACCTCTCGGGCTACACCGCCGTCTCCGAGCGGATCGATCCGGAGCGGATGAAGTCGCTGGTCGATCGCGCCCTGCGGCGCCTCGGCGACGAGGTGACCCGTTACGGCGGCACGATCGACAAATACATCGGCGACAACGTGATGGCCGTGTTTGGGGCGCCTGTCGCACACGAGGACGATCCCGAACGAGCGGTGCGCGCCGGTCTCGCGATGCAGGCAGCGATGGACGAGGTCAACGAGCAGATCGCCGCCGACATCGAGGCGAATTTCGCGCTGCGGGTCGGAATCAACTCTGGCGAGGTCCTGGCCGGTCGCGTCGGTGACGGCTACACCGTGATCGGCGATCCCGTCAACGTCGCAGCGCGCCTCCAGGGCGCGGCGAAACCGGGCTCGGTGATCGTCGGCGAAGTCACGCACCGGTCTAACCCGGGGTGCGATCGAGTACGTGGAGCTCGAACCGCTTCAGCTCAAAGGCAAGGCGCAGCCGGTAACCGCGTGGGAGGCGGTCCGCGCTGTAGTGCGCGGGCGCACCTCGCATTCGACACGCATAAGCACCCCGTTGGTGGGTCGCTCAGATGAATCCGAGCAACTGGTCGCCCTCTACGAGCAGGTCGTTGACGAGGGCCAGCCACATCTGGCGACCGTGATCGGACCGGCGGGGGTGGGCAAATCGCGACTGCTTCGTGAACTGACGACGCAGGTCGGCAACCGAGAGCCGCCGCCCGCGGTTCGGATCGGCGGCTGTCCCGCCTACGGCACCGGCCTCGCCTACTGGGCGCTTGGCGAAATTGTCCGCGGCACCTTCGACATCGTCGACAACGACGGTTCCGACGCGGCGTGGCGCAAACTGGAGCGCGGGGTCGCGGCACTGGTCGACGAGGACGGCGCCACGTCGAGTGCGTCCAGCGCGCGCCTGGCGGCAGCCCTGGGGCGCCCGCTGGGCATCGAGCCCCCGCACCTCCCTTTCGCCGAACAGCCGGAGCTCGATGGCCCGGAGCAGATGCGCGATCGCCTCTTTTCTGCAGTCAGAACGATGATCGAAGCCGCGACGCGACGGGCGCCGCTGGTGTTCGTCGTCGAGGACATCCATTGGGCCGATGAAGGCATGCTCGATCTGATCGAGCACCTCTCGCGCTGGACGCACGGACCGGTCCTGTTCGTATGCCTGGCACGCGACGAGCTCCTCGATCGTCGCCCGAACTGGGGCAGCGAGCACGACGCGACGACCACGATCACGCTCGCACCGCTCGCACGCGTGCACGCTCGAGATCTCGTCGTCGCGCTCTCGGAGAGCTCGGAATCGACTCCGGTGACAGCCGAACTGATCGACCAGGTCGCCGAACGCTCCGGTGGCAACCCGCTGTTCGCCGAGGAGATGGTCAACCGGATCGTCGAAGGAGGCACACAAGACGCCGACGCGCTGCCCGACACGGTGCATTCGGTGCTGGCGGCTCGGCTCGATTCACTGCCTCGCGCTGAGCGACGGGTGCTGCAGGCTGCGGCGGTGGTCGGCCAGACCTTCTGGGAGGGCTCGCTCGACCCCGGCGATGAAGGGATCGACCTCAGTGCCGCGCTGGAGCGCCTGCAGGAGCGAGACCTCGTGGTCGCCACCGCCGGCAGCCGCTTGGCGGGCGAGCACGAGTACGCCTTCAAGCACGTCCTCATTCGCGATGTCGCCTACTCGTTCCTGCCGAAGGCGGTACGCGCCCGCCGCCACGCCGAGGTCGGAGCGTTCATCGAGACGCGTGCGGCCGATCGCGCCGAGGGTGTGGTGGCGATGGTTGCCGAGCACTATGCCCGCGCCGCTGCACTCGGCGCGGCGGCGGACCTGAAGCGGATGAGTTGTCACGGTTCAAGGCTCTGGCAATCTCGGCCGGCGAGGCCGCCGGCGATGCCAGCGCCGCGATCTACTCCAACCGCGAAGCCCAAGGCCAGTACGAGGCGGCGCTGTCGGTGGCCACCGAGGCGGAGCCAATCGTTCGTGCTCGCATCAACGAGAAGCTCGGCGATGTCGCTCTGCGTCTCGGCCGCGTCGACCGCGCCACTGCCGCCTGGACGGATTCGATGGATCACTTCCGTGGCGAAGAGGATCTGGCGCGCGTCGGCGACCTGCATCGAAAGATCGGGGCCGGGCTCTGGCACAAGGGCGATCGCGAGGGCTCGATCGAGCATTACCAGCGCGGCATCGACTTGCTCAAGGATGGCCCGCCCTGCATCGAGCTCGTTCGCCTCTACGAAGAGGCGGCCTCGCTCTACATGCACACGGGCGACAACATGCTCGCGATCTATGCCTCCGAGAAGGCGCTTCGCCTCGCCGAGCGCCTCGAGGAAGCAGCCGCAGCCAGCCGCGCACACGGGATCTTCGGGCGGGTCTTCGGACGCATCGGCGACTCGGCTCGCGCTCGCGAGAACCTCGAACGCTCGGTCGAGCTCGCCCGCGGCGCCGATCCGGCCGAGGCGGTGCGAGCCATGTGCGCGCTCGGCTATCACCTCGAGGTCTCCGAGGCGAGTTATGAGGAAGCGCGGACGGCCTACTCGCAGGCGCTCGAGCTCGCCGAGCAGATCGGCGACCTGCCGTCGCAGGTGGAGATCCACGCGGCGCTTGCCCAGCTCGCTAGCTACGGCGCCGACTGGGATGAGGCCGAGGCGAGGACGGAGGCATCGGCGTCGCTCGCCGAACGCGAGGGACTCGACGGCAAGCTCTGTTTCCCCTACTCGATGCGTGGTGTGATGCTCTGGCATACGGGTGAGCTCGACCGCGCCGCCGAGCTCCTGGCAAGCGCCTGGGAGATCGCCGAGCAGGTCGGCCGCTCCGAGGTCGCGTTCGAGTCGTTGTACTGGCTCGCCGTGGTCCAACGCGACCTCGGAGCGCACGCGGACGCCGATCAAACCCTGGCGCGAACGCTGGATCTTTGCGAGCGCGCCGGCCTCGTTGCGCAGTCGGTCGAGGCAACCGCCGCGCGGGCGGTCAACATGGCGATCTCAGGCCGTATCGAAGCCGCCCGCGAAATCGCCGAGGAGGCATCGAGCCTCGCCGATCGTCTGCGTTACCCGGTCGGGACCGCCGCCGGCCTCGAAGCAATGGGCGCGACGGCTTCCGATCCGCAGGAGAAGACGCGAACACTGGCGGAGGCGGCCGAGGCGTGGAAGGAGCTGGGTCGGCCTGAGGACGCGCAGCGGTGCGCAGGGCTCGCGGCGCGGGTCGGCGGGCGGGCTAGCGGCTCGCGCCGGAGCCGTGGCGGTTGATGGGGGTTGGTAGTGCTGGGTAGGGAGGTGGCGGATGGTATTTGGCGGCTGATTCGCTCACGTGTGGAGATCTGGGAACGACAGTCGTTCCGGAACCTCCACAGGTGGCCGCGGGCTCGCGATCACACCGCGAACCGACCGCTAGCCGCACCCCTACCCCGCAACAGAGCGGCCGGTGTGGCCGGCCCAGCCGAGTCGCTCGCCGAAACGGCCCGTCTGGCCGTCGACGGCAGCCATAGCGGCGAGAGGCAAGCCTGGCAAGGAAGCAGGGAGCGCCGCGTGCTGCGCACGCAAGCGAGCGATGACGCCGCCAGGCGCCGCCTATCGCCGCTAGGCGAGGCCTTCCTTTTCGTACTCGCGCAGGAACCCCTCGAACAAGCGCTTGTGGCCCTGTTCGTCGCGAAGGATGGCGATCACCATGTCCTGAGTGACCGGGTCGATGCCGTCGGTCTCCTCGATCACGCGGCTGTAGAACTCGATTGCGCCCGCCTCGGCTTCGATCACGCCCTTGATCACGTGGACGACGTCGACCTGATCTGATGGCGGCTGCAAGTAGGACTGCTCGGAGCTGAAATCCTCGGAGCCGGGAACGACGCCGTAGAGCTCCTTGATCCGCGCCGCGAACTCCTGCGCGTGGCCAAGCTCCTCTTGGATGTCCTTCTCGAGCGACTCGCGGATCTCCATCGCACGCACGCCGTCGGGGTTGATCGAGTTCGCGATGTAGCTCATCACCGTCTCGATCTCCATCCAGTAAGCCTTTTTCAGCAGCTCGATCACGTGCTCGCGCTGCTCGCCGTTCTCCTCCGCCATGATGTCCGCGCCTGAGGTTGCCGTGTCAGTCATTAGCTTCTCCTTGGTTGTCTGCGCACATGTACCGAGTGCCCGCCGCCTGGGCGGGCAAACCGCAATCGCTAACGCTAACGGCAGCGCCTCACGGGGCGCCCTGGCACAGCGATAAGCTGCGCTGGTGGCCACCTGGATCCTCACTGGCGGCATCGAAAACTTCCGCATCAACTGCGAGCGCGGCTTCGACATCGTTGGCTTCAAGGAACGCCGGCGAAACCAGGCGATGGAGTTCGAGCCCGGCGACGAGATCATCTTCTACGTGACCAAGTACCAAGACGACGACGGAGAGGCGCGCGGCCAGGGCTTCGGCGCGATCGCCAGGGTCACGTCTGAGATGTTCGAGAGCCGCGAGCCGATCTGGCCGCAGGGCAAGAAGAAGCATCCCGAGGACTACCCATGGCGCGTCGAGGCTGAGCCGGTGCTGGTGCTCGACGAGGGCACGTTCGTACCCGCCGAGTCGCTGCTCGACGAGCTCGAGCATTTGCGCCGCTGGCCGGCTGAGCACTGGCATCTCGGCTTCCAGGGACAGCTGCGCACCGTGTCGGAAGCCGACGCGCAGTTGCTCGCCGAGCGCTTGGCAGCTGCCGGCGCGACCACCGCCGTGCGTTGATCCACGAGCGCCATTTCCGCCTCGATGAGGCAAACGCCCTGCTCGCTCGGGTCGAGCCGCTGCTGCGCTCGCTGCGCGAGGCTCGAGACCGGCTCACCGATGCGGAGGCGCACGCCGCCCTCGTTGGCGCCGCTCCCGGCAACGGTGGCGGCGAGCCCGGGCGCGAGGTTGGCGAGGGCTTTTTAGCGGTGAGACGGCTGCTCGGTGAGATCGCCGAGATGGGGATCGTCCTGCGCGACATCGACCGTGGCTTGATCGATTTTCCGGCGCTGCGCGAGGGCCGTGAGATCTACCTGTGCTGGGAGCTCGAGGAGGGCCCGATCGAGTTCTGGCATGAGCTCGAGTCGGGTTACGGCGGCCGCGAGCCACTCGACTGATCGGCCCCGCTTGCTTGCGAGTGCGCAAAAGAGTCGGGACGACGTTTCAGTCGCCCCGGCTCTGGCATCGGAGGTGCCCCTGCGGAAGCCTTGCGGCAACCGTTGGGGTTGTCGAGGGTGTCCTCGGTTCGAGTGCTCCGCGAGCACCCGTGCGTGTCCGAGAAACCCATCGGCCTGCGTACCCTGAGTGGCAAGCGGCGACACACCGCCTGGACGTTCGTACTAGGCGCCAGTGGTCGTGCTGCGCGCCACCGCGGCGATCAGCTCGCGGTCGTGGCGGTAGTCGAGTAGCTCGATGGCGGAGGCGAGCGGGAGCCAGCGCAACGCATCGACCTCGTCGTTGGGACTGAACTCGCTCGTCGGATCAAGCACGCGCATGCTCCAATAGCGCACCAGTTTGGCCCGCCCCTTACGGTCTCGATAACGCACGGGCTCGAGCTCGTCGGCAAGCGCGCAGCGCAGGCCTGTCTCCTCCTCAACCTCACGCAGAGCGCACTCCTCCCACCCCTCGCCCGGCTCGAGCTTGCCTTTCGGCAGCGACCAGTCGTCATAACGGGGACGGTGAACGAGTGCGACTTCGGGCCCCTGCCGGCCATCGCGCAGGACAACTCCGCCTGCGGCGCGCACGGCCACCTCGTCGCCGGTCAGCTCAGCCACTGCGGCGCTCTTCGGTGATCGAGAAGCCCTTTGCCGCGACCGCCGCGAGGACCGCGCGCCCGTGTTCGAGGCCGTCGGTCTGAAGCACCAGCCGGATCGCGGTCTCGCGTACATGCAGGTCGACGCCCTCACGGATGTGAGCGACATCAAGAACGTTGGCCCCGTGCTCGGCGACGGTGCCAACGAGCCCTGCCAGCGCGCCCGGGCGGTCCGGGACCACGGTTGAGAAGACCAACCGGCGCCGAGCGGCGGTCTCGCCGAGGCGGATGCACTCGACCAGGCGCGCCGCATCGACATTGCCTCCCGACAGCACCGCGCAGATCTCACCCTCGTCCGGCGCCTCGAGCTTGCCCGCCAGAAGCGCAGCCACCGCGGCCGCGCCGGCCCCCTCGACCACGAGCTTGGAGCGCTCGAGCAAGAGCACCATCGCCTGCGCGACATCGTCGTCGGAGACCATGACCACCTCGTCGACGAAGCTCGCGACCAGCGGTCGTGTCAACTCACCAGGGCGTTTGACCGCAATCCCATCGCAGATCGTCTGCACCCTGCGCCCGCCCAGGCCAGCCGTTCGTACGTACGGCGCGCATTGGTCGGACTGAACTCCGACGACGCGACACCCAGGCAGCCGCTGCTTGACCGCGATCGCAATGCCCGCCGCCAGGGCTCCGCCGCCGATGGCGACGACCACCAGGCTCGTACGCGGCGCGGCGGCTGCGATCTCGAGGCCGATCGTGCCCTGGCCGGCCAGCACCACCGGATCATCGAAGGCGTGAATCAGGGTCGCGCCCTCACTCTCGACGGTCGCGCGGGCGGCGGCAACTGCGTCGTCGAACCCCCCTTCGACGAGGCGCACCTCGCCGCCATAGGCACGCACCGCTTCCACCTTGGCGATCGCCGCGTCCTCAGGCATGAACAAAACCGACTGGATCCCACGAGCACGCGCCGCCACGGCGACGGCCTGAGCATGGTTGCCAGCGCTGGCGGCCACGACACCACGCTCGAGGTCCTCCTCGCTCATCCGCGAGATCCGGTTGTGAGCGCCACGAACCTTGAACGAGCCCGTCCGCTGCAGGTTCTCGGCCTTGAGCGTCACCGTGCAGCCGACCCGTCTCGAGATTTCGCCTGCGCTGAACATTGGCGTCTCACGGACGAAGCCCTGGATCGTCCGCGCAGCGGCCTCGATCTGCTCGATCCCGAGCGGCTGCGCTACAGCCTCGCTGGCCATAGGGTCAGGCTAGTCGAGCACCCTGCCGCATGGGATAATCGCCATCGCGATGGCTCTGCCTCCCGGACCACCCGGACCCGCCGTAATCACCGCGGCCCGCTTCGTTCGCCGCCCGCTGGAGAGTCTGCTTGCCTGGCAACGGCGCTACGGCAACGTCTTCTCAGTCCGTTTCCCGGTCTTTGGAACCGGCGTCTACGTCGCCGAGCCCGAGGAGATCCGCGCGATGTTCACCGGGGATCAAAGCGAAATGCTCGCCGGCGAGGCGAACTCGATGCTCGCCCCCGTGCTCGGCGAAAGCTCGGTCTTGGTTCTCGACGGCCCCCGTCACCTGCGTCAGCGCAAGCTGCTGTTGCCGCCATTTCAGGGCTCCGCGGTGGCCAGCTTGCGGGAGATCGTTCGCGATGTCGCTGAGGCCGAGGTCTCAAGCTGGGCACCCGGCGACGAGTTCGCGATGCGCGAGCGGATGCGTACGCTGACGTTCGACGTCATCTGCCGCGCCGTCTTCGGCGTCACCGACCCCGCGCGGGTCGAGCAGCTGCGCCGGGCGCTGCTCGACCTGCTCGATCTCGGCACCAGCGTCTTCCTTCCTGACGCGCTGCGACGAGACTTCGGACCCTGGAGCCCCTGGGGACGAACAAAACGGCGGCTCGCGATCGCCGACGCCCTGCTGTACGAGGAGATCGAGCTGCGCCGTGCGGTGCCCGACCTCGTCGAGCGGCGCGACGTGCTTTCACTGCTGCTGCTCGCTCGCGATGAAAATGGGGAGCCGATGCGCGACGCCGAGCTTCGCGACGAGCTGATGACGATGCTTGTCGCCGGTCACGAAACGACCGCCACCGGGCTCGCCTTCGCCTTCGACCTGCTTCTTCACAACCCACCAGCGCTGGCTCGCCTGCGCGAGGAGCTCCCAGGCGGCGACGCCTACCTCGACGCTGTCGTCAGCGAGACATTGCGCATGCGCCCGGTGATCGATGCGACCGAGCGCACGTTGACCAAACCGCGCATGGTCGCCGGCTACGAGCTTCCCGCCGGCATCCGCGTGTATCCGGGAATCGCACTCGTGCACATGCGCGAGGATCTCTACCCGCAGGCGAAACAGTTTCGGCCAGAGCGCTTTCTCGACGGCAATGTCCAGGCCTATTCGTGGCTTCCGTTCGGGGGCGGCATTCGCCGCTGCATCGGTGCCGCGCTTGCGCAAGCTGAGATGGCGGAGGTGATTCGATGTGTTGTCGAACGCCTCGAGCTCAGCGCGATCTCGCCCGAGCTCGACCCTGTCGTGCTCAGAGGGATAACGCTGAGCCCCCGCGATGGCGCGCGAGTTCGCGTCGAACGCAAGCTGACGCGCAGCCTGCGCCCGAAGGCGCAGCCGGCGGCTTTGGTCTAGCTCAGCTTCGGCACGGCGAGCCCGCCGGTCGCCGGTCCGGGCTCAGGCGGCTTGGCCAGAAGCGTCCGGCGGTAGTCGCGGTACTCGCGCCAGACGATCTGCACCGTCGCCGCGGCAGGGATCGCGAGGATCGCACCCATCACCCCAAATAGGGTCGAGCCGAAGAGCACGGCGACAAGGATCACGAACGGCTCCACCTGGACCGCCTTGCCCTGAATCCGGGGCTGGATCACATAGTTCTCGAACTGCTGATAGACGATCGCCCAGACTGCCCAGACGATGACCCCCACCGGAAAGTTGACGAACAGCATCACGATCGCAATCCCGACCGCAGCGATCGTCGCGCCCACCACCGGGATCAGATCGAAGAAAGCGACGACGAGCGCCAAGGGACCTGCGAACGGCGCGCCCAAGATGTTGAGCACGATGAACGCGCTGACTCCCGCGACCGTGGCCTGGATCAAGGCGCCGCTGACGTAATTGCCGACCGCGTCGGCTATGCGCGTCAGGGTTCGTTCGATCCTCGGAGCGCGGTCGGCTGGCTGACTGCGCACGAACGCCGCCGCCCAGCGCGGGCCCGCGGCGACCATGAAGACGCTGAGGATGAGAATCGTAACCGCGGCGAAGATCGAGTTGACGACGCCGACGCCGATATCGCGAAGCACGTTCGCGGCATCTCCGATTCGACTCGGAAGGTCGTCGGCGGCATTTTGAATCTCGCTCGTGAAGTCGTACTTCTGGTTGAGGTCGCTGAGCGTCTCGTTCTCGTTTACGAACTCGGTCACGTCGGTGGCGTACTGGGGAACATTGCGTGCCAGGCTCTCGATCTGCCCGACGAGCGAGGGGATCAGCAACGCGCCGACCGCGATCGGGATCAGGACGAGGCTCATGTAGGCGATCCCGACCGAGAGCCCGCGCCGGCCCGTCTTGTGTTGCAGTGCGTGGATCGGGCCCGACATCGCAATCGCGATGAACGCCGCGACGACCAGCCAGGTGAGCGGCCGCTGAAGCTGGACGACCACATACAAGGCCACGAACACCGCGACAACGATCGCGATCGTGCGCAACACCGCCCTGCCCAACGGGTCGCGCTGGGACATCACGGCCATCACGATGACTGCCCAGGCGCAATCACGAACTCAGAACTCATCTCGCGCCGATATTCGGCGGAGCCGCGACGTTTCCTCGCGCGGTGTTAGCTGTCAGGCGATCTGGGGGATGCCGACCACGGCGGCAACATGCGCAGCGGCGTCCACCGGAGCTCCCGGCAGGTACTCGGCCCCGTGCGCGCGAGCGATCTGATCATTGCCCCCGGCACCGCCGAGAAACAGCGTGTGGTCAGCGCCAATGTGGACGAGCGCGGCATGGGCGGCCCTAAATCGCTCAGCATCGATCGCGGCGACGATCACCGCATCGGGCCTGAGCTTGGCCGCCGCTTCAGTCAGCGTCGCCGCCGGTACGTCACCGCCGAGGAAGGCGATCCGCCAACCGCGCTCACGCAGCGCCAAGCCAAAACAGAGGAGGCCAAGGTCGTGGCGCTCCTCGGCGGGGCAAGCAAGAAGCGCGAGCGGACCGTCGCCTGATCCCCACCCGCGAGCCACTGCGAGCAAGCGCCCGCGCATGAACTCGCTGGCGAAATGCTCCTGCGCGATCGTGATCTCCTCGCCCACCCATCCCTCGCCGATCTCGACCAGAACCGGCAGTACGACCTTGTCGAGCACGATGTCGAGCGAGAACCGGGCAAAGGCGTCATCGAGAGCTACGTTGGCGCGGGTGTCGTCGAACCCCGTCAGCGCCGCGAGCAGCTCGCGGGTCGTCGCGGTGAGGACCGGGGTTGCGGCGGACGCCGGCGCCTCAGCGCCGACGTCCGCCTGTACTGATGCGTTGGGCACCGCCGGCGCAACATCTTCCAAGGAAGTTGCAGCGCGTCCCGCCTCGATCACATCAGACCCGGTTCGCTCCGCGACATTGGGGGCTTCGCGGGCGAGTGTTGCGGCCTCCGAAGCCGCGAGACCCTGCGAGATCAACGTTGCCATCTCGCGCACTCGGGTCTCGTCGGCGGGCGAATAGAGCCGGTAGCCGCCGCTCGTGCGGTCGGGCTCCAGCAGCGAGTAACGCCGCTCCCATGCGCGCAGGGTCTCGGGCCGGACCCCGACTCGGCGACTGAGCTCACCGATCCGAACCAGCCGCCTGCCGCGCGTGGCTATCTCCTCGGCCATAGTTTCGGTGCGAAGCTTATACAAACATTCAGCACGAAGTCAAGACAAACCTTGAACAGCAAGTCTGTATCGTTGTCTGCGATGGGTTCCTTGCTTGATCGTGGCCTCGACTTCACCGTCGTCGGCGGGTACAGCCGTTTGGGCTACGCCGTGCGCAAGCGGATGTGGGAGTCCGAGCCCGAAGCCGGCGTCGGCGGCTCGAGGGTGCTCGTCACCGGGGCGGGGGCAGGCATCGGCGCTGCGGCCTGCGAGCTCTTCGCTCGCGGCGGCGCCAATGTTCACATGCTGGTGCGAAATGCCGAGCGCGGCGAGAAGGCCCGCGCCGAGATCGCCAAGCGCACCGGCTCCGACCGGCTCGAGCTCGAGATCTGCGACATCTCGGACCTCACCTCGGTACGCGAGTTCGGCGCAGCATTCGCTGCCGAGCACGGTGAGTTTCACACCCTGGTTCACAACGCCGGCGTGATGCCGCCCGAGCGCACGACCACGGACGACGGCTTCGAGCTCACCTTCGCGACCAACGTGCTTGGCCCTTTCTTGCTCACGGCATCGCTACTTCCGGCCCTGCGCGCCGGTTCGCCCTCGACGGTAATCAACGTCTCCTCGGGCGGGATGTACACGCAGAAGCTGCGCCCCGACGACCTCCAGCTCGAAGCCCTCGACTACGACCCGACGACCGCGTACGCCCACACCAAGCGCTGCCAGGTGATCTTGACCGAGCTCTGGGCCGAGCGTTTGCGCGGGAGCGGCATCGGCGTCCATGCGATGCATCCTGGCTGGGCTGACACCCCCGGAGTGCAGACCTCGCTGCCGCGATTTCGCTCGGTTATGCGGCCGCTGTTGCGTAATGCCGAACAGGCTGCGGACACGGTCGTGTGGCTTGCGGGCGCAGTTGAGCCAGCGCGGCAGCCAGGTCGTTTCTGGCACGACCGGGCCCTCCGCCCCACGCATCGCCTCCCCCGGACCCGGGAGTCGGCGGCCGATCGGGCCCAGCTTTGGACCGAGTGCATGCGGATGTCGGGGCTGAGCGCGGCCGACCTCGAGCCCGCGAGCTCTTCGGCGGCGGCGTAGCCAACTGATGGCTCACTACCGCGGCACGATCGACTCCAAGCGCTCGGTCGAAGCGACTTTCGACTACATGGCGGACTTTCGCTCGGTGGCCGCCTGGGACCCGACCGCGGTCGAGGCCGAGATGCTTGGCGATGCTCCCGGCATTGGCACGCGCTTTCGCGTCGTCGTGCGCATCGCCGGCCGCGAAAACGAGTTCATCTACACGACGCTCGAATACGAACGCCCGCGGCGGTTCGTCCTGCGCGCTGAAAGCTCGACCGTCGTCTCGCAGGACACGGTCACCGTCGAGGCGGCACCCGGCGCTGGCGCCAAGCTCATCTACGACGCCGACCTGCGCCCCAAGGGCCTGATCAAGCTCGCCGATCCCGTGCTCGGGCTGATGTTCAAGCGCCTCGGCGACAACGCCGCAGCCGGTCTGCGTCGCGAGCTCGGGTCCTCGGAGGCCTTGAGCGACGAGGACGTTTCGAGCGACGGCCGCGACTGACTGGGCGAGCTAGGCGTCGGTCGGGCCAGCCGTACTCTGCACCGGCGGCTCGAGCGCCCCGCCGAGCTCGACGTGCGCACGACTGTCGCGCCCGCGGATCAGGGTCAGGGTGGCCAGCAAACCCAGCAATGCGATCCCCGCGCCGACGAGAAATGCATCGCTATAGCCGTCGGTGAGGATGGCGGGCGTCGGCGCTCCACCGGCGCCAGCGGCACCATCGTCGATCGTGGAGAAGGCGACGGTCGAGAGCACCGCGAGCCCTAGCGCACCACCGATCTGCTGCGAGGTGTTGATCAGGCCGCTTGCCAATCCGGCTTCACGCTGCGCGACGCCAGAGACCGCGGCGATCGTCACGGGCACGAACGCGAAGCCGAGACCGACAGCGGCGAACAGCGAAGGTCCGAGCACGTCACTGAGAAAGCTGCCGTCGACGGAGATCTGGCTGAACCAGAGGAGGCCGATCGCGATCGACACCATGCCGGTGGCGAGGATCGGCTTGAAGCCGACCTTGGTCACGAGCTGTGAGGCGATCCCGGCGGCGAGGATGATCGTCACCGCCAGCGGCAGGTAGGAGAGTCCGGTCTTGATCGGGCTGAAACCGAGCACGTCCTGCATGTAGAGCGAGATGAAGAAGAACATCGAAAACAGCGATGCGCCGATCAGCAGGCCGACGACGTTGGCTCCTGTCAGCGTGCGCAGGCGAAAGATCGTGAACGGCACCAGTGGCGACGTGGCTCGGCTCTCGATCGCGACGAAAACCGCGAGCAGTGCCAGCGCGCCGGCCAGCAGGCCAATCGTCTGACCCGAGCCCCAGCCGGCATCCGGCGCCTCGACCAGCGCGTAGACCAGCAGCGCGAGCCCGGCGGTGACGCTGATTGCGCCGGCAACATCGAACGAGCGGTCCTCAGACTCGGCGCTCGACTCGGCGATCAGCCTCGGCGCCAAGATCGCGGCAGCGATGCCGATTGGCACGTTGACCCACAGCACCCACTCCCAGCCCACGTACTCGGTCAGCACTCCGCCCAGCAGCACACCGGCGGCGCCGCCTGAGCCCGCGACCGCGCCCCAGGCGCCCAGCGCCTTGTTTCGCTCCGAGCCGTCCTTGAAGGTCGTGGTCACGATCGAGAGCGCCGCCGGCGAGAGGATCGCGGCGCCCAAGCCCTGAACTGCACGAGCGACGATCAGGGCGACATCGGACTCGGCGAAGCCGCCGGCGAGCGAGGCGAGCGCAAAGAGGATCAACCCACCCATGAACACGCGGCGGCGTCCGAGCAGGTCGGCGAGGCGTCCGCCTAGCAGCAGGAAGCCGCCGAAGGTGAGGATGTAGGCGTTGATCACCCAAGAGAGGTTGTCGCCGGAGAAGCCGAGGTCGGCGCCCATCGTCGGCAGAGCGACGTTGACGATCGAAGCGTCGAGGACGACGACGAACTGCGCCACACACAACAGGGCAAGCGCCTTCCACCTGCGGCTCTCGAACTCTCTTTGCTCTGCGTTCATCGAAGTGCCTCTTGCGATCCAAGTTCAGGCGTATAATCGGAGTTACGGTTCCGCTTGATCGGAACTATACGGAATTCGCGTTCCGTTTGACGAGAGGTTTGATCGATGGCGACGCGCACGACTGTGAACGAACAGCGAGCTCCTGAGCGAGAGCAACGGGCCGACGCGCGGCGTAATCGAGCCAAGCTCCTCGACGCTGCGCGCGCACATTTTGCCAGCCACGGTCTCGACGCCCAGATCGATGAGATCGCACGGCTCGCTGGAGTTGGCGTGGGTACGGTCTACCGCCACTTTCCGACCAAGGAAGATCTACTGCAGGCGCTGACCGACGAGCGCTTCGAGGGGCTGGCTGCGGCCGCGCGTGAAGCGCTCGAGGTGGCCGATCCCTGGGAAGGCTTCGCCGGCTACATGACCTACTCGACTCGGGTCATGGCCGAGGACCGCGCGCTCTCAGAAGCGATGGACCAGCGCCCGGACTTCTGCAGCGAGGCGGCCCATCGCGTCGGCTTGCTCGAGATCACGGGCGAGATCGTCGAACGCGCCCAGCTGAGCGGCCAGCTGCGAGCCGACATCGTCGCCTGGGACGTGCCCAGCCTCGTCTGCGGGCTCGGGCGGGCTGTACGAGTTCAGGGTGATGGACGTCCGGCGATGAGCTGGGAGCGCCACCTCGAGATCATCCTCGCCGGGCTTCGCGCAGGCGTCTAGCCCGGTCGCCATAGATACTGCGTTGTCTGGTGCAGACGTGGGTCGCAACCGCAGAGGAACTTCCGCTGGCCGCTCGGCTACTCGGCGAGTTTCGCGACCACTACGGGCGTGACACGCCGAGCGACGCCGAGTTCACCGACAGCGTCGCGCGGATCGCGACTGCGGGCAGCGGCGAATACCTGCTCGGTGCGCTCGCAGACGAAGCGATCGGCGTGCTCCAGCTGCGTTATCGCTGGAGCATTTGGACCTCCAGCGAAGACGCGTGGATCGAGGATGTCTTCGTACGCGAGAGCGCTCGCCGAGCCGGACTCGGCCGCGCCTTGATCGAGCTCGCGATGGAGCGAGCGCGCGATCGCGGCTGCGCGAGGATCGAGCTCGACGTCGATGAAGCCAACACGGCCGCGCTGCAGCTCTACCTCAGCCTCGGCTTCTCGGCCGAGATCAAGGCGGAGTTGCGCAGCCTGATGATGGGCCGGCGCCTGGATGACTGAGATGGAGACGCTTACCGCAGGCAGGCGGCAGCTCGCCTCGAGCCTGCCGACACGCTCGGGATCCCGCTCGGCACCGGCCAGCCGCCGGAGTTCGTCGCGGCGCTCGGCGAGCGCGACGACTGGACCAATCTCCGGATCTACGGCGCCCTGCTGCTGGCATGGTCGGAGGCCTTCAAGCATCCCGCACGTTCATTACCTCTCGGGCTTCTTCGGCCCGGTCGAGCGCGCGCTTCGCGACGACGGCGCCAACATCAGCTTCGCCCCCGCCGACTTTCGCCGCTTCGAGCCGTTGCTCGAACAGCAAAAGCCGCGGGTCATGGCGACCGTCGCCGCGCCAGCCGACCCCGGCGGCTGGTGCAGCCTCTCGCTGCACGCCGGCGGCACGCGCCGCGAGCTTGCCCGCGCGGGTGCTGACCCAGAGCGCCTGCTCGTCGTCGAGGTCTCGCCCAACTTCCCACGCACGCGGGGCCTGCCGCCGGAGCACCAGCACGCGATCCACGTCGACGAGATCGACATTCTCGTCGAGTCCGAGGCGCAGCCGTTCGCCCTGCCCGAGCCCGAGCCCGCGGCGACAGACGAGTCGATCGCGGCCCACGCCAGCCGCTTCATTCCCGACGGCTCCACGCTTCAGACCGGGATCGGGACGATCCCCTCGGCAATTGTTGCTCGCCTGGCCGAAGGCGACGGCGGCGACTACGGCATCCATTCGGAGATGTTCACCAACGGGCTCATGGCCCTGCACGAGGCCGGCAAGGTGAGCAACCGCAAGGGCCAGTTCGACGGCGTCTCGGTCGCGACCTTCGCCGGCGGCTCGCCCGAGCTCTACGCCTGGCTCGACGACAACCCCGATATCGCGTTCCTTCCAGTCGAGGTGGTCAACTCGCCGGACGTGATCGCCCGCAACCGGCTCATGGTCACGATCAACGCGGCGATGTCGGTCGACATCCACGGCCAGGTCGTCGCCGACACGATCGCCGGCAGCCAGTACTCGGGCATCGGCGGCCATGAGGACTTCATCTCCGGCGCGGCACTGTCGCTCGAGGATCGCTCGCTGATCTGCATGCCCTCGACGGTCGAGATCGACGGCGAGTTGCGCAGCCGAATCGTGCCCTACTTCGACGCGGGCACCGTGATCACGACCCCGCGCCACCAGGTCGACGTGATCGTCACCGAGCACGGTGCCGCCGAACTCCAGGGACTCACGGTCCACCAGCGCGGCGAGGCGCTCGCGGAGATCGCCCACCCCGACTTCCGCGACGACCTGCGGGAGGCCGCGCAGCGCGCGTCTCACGGTCGCGCCGCCGGGGGCTAGCGCAGGCGTGGCGCCCGGCGGCAGAGAACGCCGAAGCTCGGCGACTCTGCCGCTCGGACGCAGACGCTAACGCGACGCCTTTTTCCTGCTCCGCTTGGGCGCCGAAGTACGCCGTGAAGCGGGCTTGCTGCGGCGCGAGGCGGGCTTGCGCCGCCGAGCCGCGGGCTTGCGACGCTCCGAGCTCGGGATCTCCTCGCTGACCACCGCCTTGGTCAGGATGGGGATCTGCCCGGCGAGGAACTTCGCCATGCGCTCCTCGTCGCGACGGATCGTGCGGGCGAGGGTCGCCGTTTCAGAGTCCCCGACGCCGGTGGCGAGGGCCTCGATCGCCGTATACGTCGCGATCTCCTCATGCTCGTTGAAGTACTCGGTCTTGACGTTCTTGAGCATCTTCTCGGCCTCGCCGGTACCGCGCACCATGTGCAGCGGGCCCTTGGCGAGCGCTTTCACCTTGCCGGTCGCCTGCCCGGCGACCTTGTCGACCAGCTGGGCACCGCCGCCGCCGAGCTTCTTGATGCGCTTCTCGAGCTCGCGGGCATGGGCCTTCGTCTCGCGCAGGTGCTCCTGCTGGCGCTTCTTCAGCGGCTTGCGCGTGGTCATCGCGATGTGGGCCTCGAGCGACGCCTCGAGCTCGCGCTCCTTGCCGTAGGCCTCGCTCAGGTACTGGATCAACTTGGTGTTCTTGACGGAATCTGACATCTGAATCTCCTTTGTTTGGTCCCTAGAGCGCTACCCGCAGGCCCGTGACCTACTCGTCTGCGAGTTCGGCAAGACTGGGGGCGTGTTCGAAGCAGCGCTCTGGGGGCTCGTCGGTGGGTTGGCGCTCGTCCTCGGCGCCGTGATCGCGTTCCAGCTTAAACCGGGTCGGCAGGTGGTCGCCTACATCATGGCGTTTGGCTCCGGAGTCCTGATCAGCGCCGTCGCCTATGACCTCACCGCGGAGGCTTTCACGCTCGGCGGCCGTGATGCGGTCGGTATCGGCCTCGCCGCAGGCGCGCTCGTGTATGCCGGGCTGGCGTGGCGGATCAAGGGTCCCGCCGCCGAGTCCGGCGTCCCAGACGATGGCGCTGGGGCTCGCCGGATCGCCCTCGGTGCCCTGCTTGACGGAATTCCGGAATCGGCCGCAATCGGGCTGACTCTGCTCGGAGGAGGTGGCGTCGGCGTGGCCTTCATCGTCGCCGTCTTCATCTCCAACCTGCCGGAAGCGATCTCGGCCTCGGCAGAATTCCTTCGAGCCGGGCGCTCGCGAGCGTGGATTCTGTGTCTGTGGGGTGCGATCGCCGTCGTTTCATCGTTATCGGCGGCGATCGGTTACGCGCTGCTGGGCGGCGGCTCGGCGTTCTTGCAGGCTGCGGTCAACGCCTTTGCCGGCGGCGCGATCATGACCATGCTCGCAACCTCGATGATCCCCCAGGCCTACGAGGAGAGCGGCCGCTCACTGGGCGTCGGCCTCGTCACCGTCCTCGGCTTCGCCTTTGCCGCGGGGCTGACAGGGATCGCTTGAGAGGGCGGCTGTCGCTGATTGTGGTCGATCCGCTGCGCTGGTTGCGGGATGTGAGCGGGTCTGCTGGGTGGGGAAGCTGTGCTTCGGGAGTTAATGGGTCTCCGCGCTCGGCGCACCCACATGTGGAGATCCAAGCCCGACTGCCGGGCCTAGATCTCCTCAGGTGCGTAGCAGGCGTCGATTCAACCGATCGAGCCAGCCAAAGCCACCTCGCCACCCAGCCCTGACCACGCCCGCGCCGCCGACGCGGCCCGGGCGCCCGAACGAACTGCCGGCCTACCGTGCCGCCGTCTCGCTCTCGCTCGGCGTGTCGGTCGTCTGCGGATCGTCGAGCGCGGGTTCTGAATGCGCGGCGCGGTCCTCGTAAGCAGCGCGCACGCGCGTGTCGGGTTCGGCCAGAACCTTGTCGGCCTTGAGCAGGCGGGCGATCGCCTCGCGGGCGCCTCGCGGCAGCAGGTTCATCGCCTTGTTGATCGCCACTGTCTCGCGTGGCACCCAAACGTCGAACTTTGGTCGCTCGAGCGCACCGACGATCGCGTCTGCGACGTCTTCGGGCTCCAGGGGCTTGACCGCGCGCGTTTCGGGCAGACCCGATCCGAGCTCGGTCTTGACCACCGCGGGCATGACGACAGACACCTCGATATTGGTCTTGTGAAGCTCGGCGCGCACCGCCTCCGAGACGCCGACGACGAAGTGCTTGGTGCCGCAGTAGGTGGCGCCGCCGGGAAAGCCTGCCTTGCCGGCCTGGGAGGCGATGTTGACGACATGCCCGGAGTTTCGCCGCTGCATCCGCGGCAGCGCCAGCTTCATCCCGTGAAGGACGCCATGAACGTTGATGTCGACCATGCGCCGGGCGGTGAGGTCGTCCTCGTCGACGAACGGGCTCAGGGGCATGATCCCCGCGTTGTTGATGATCACGTCGAGCGATCCGAGGCGCTCTTCTACCTGGTCGAGAAAGCCTTCGAAGGAATCGCGGCGGGTGACGTCGAGCTCGAGTGCGAGCGTGTCGGCGCCGAGCTCGGCCGCCGTCTGCTCGGCGAGGTCGCGGTCGAGATCGCCGATCGCGACCTTCGCGCCCTTTCGCACCAGAGCTTGAGCCGTGGCCTTGCCGATCCCGCGGGCGCCGCCGGTGATCGCAACTACCTTGCCGTTGAGCGAACGCGGTTGCCTTGCCATTGTCTGTGGTTCCTCCTGGAGGTCGTGCGACCCGCCGCATACGGGCGCGATGTTCGTGAGCCTAGCGAGCACCGGCCCGTTCCCGCGCCACACCGCTGGCGGAGAAGTCCTCTGTTGGCGCTTAGTCTGTGGCGCCGTGAGCACGATCGAAATCGAGCCTGAGCCCGAGGCGCCCGTATACGGCCTGCCCGAGAGCGACGGGCGTCCGGCCGCCATGTCGATGAGCCCGTTGCGCAGGATCCGCGAGGACATCGCCAGCGAGCGCCAGGCACGCGTGCCCTACCCGCCCGGCCGCACGAACTTCGACCTCGCCCGTACCCGCCAGATGGCCTACGACCCGCTGCCGCTGCTGCTTTCCGCCTACGAGGAGTTCGGCCCGATCTACACCCTGCGCCTGATGCATTCGCCGGTCGTGTTCATGCTCGGGCCCGCCGCCAACCACTACGTAACCGTGTCGCATCCCCACAACTTCCACTGGCGCGAGGGCAGCTTCGGCGACCTGATCCCCCTGCTCGGTGACGGCCTGCTGACGATCGACGCCGGCTATCACGACCGTGCCCGCCGAATCATGCTCCCGGCGTTTCACCACGAACAGATCGAGGCCTCGGTTGAAGCGATGGTGAGCGAAGCCGACGCGGCGATCGCCGGCTTGGTGCCAAATGAGATCCTCGATGTATATGCCTGGTCGCGCCGGCTGGCGATGCGGATCGCGATGCGAGCGCTGCTCGGGCTCGACCCCGACGACGGCGACCGTGGCGCCACCGCAGCGGTTCACTTCGAGCGCGCGCTCGGCTACTACGGCACCGACTACTTGATGCGACTGCTGCGCGGCCCTCGCTCGCCGTGGCAGCGGCTGAAGAGCTCACGCAAGGTGCTCGACGAGATCGTCTATGCGGAGCTCGCCGAGCGCCGAGCGCGCCAGGATCTCGATCGCCTCGACATCCTCAGCCTGCTGCTCTCGGCGCGCGACGAGGACGGCTCGGCGCTCGCAGACGAGGAGGTGCGCGACCAGCTGATGACGCTGATGTTCGCGGGCCACGACACCACCACCTCGACAGTCAGCTTCCTGCTCTACGAGCTCGCTCGCCATCCGGACGTGCTCGCCAGAGTCCAAACCGAGCAGGACGAGGTCCTCGGCGGCCGCGCTCCGAGCGCTGAGCTCTTCAGGCAGATGCCCTATCTCGACATGGTTGTCGACGAGGTCCTGCGCCTCTACCCCGCCGCGTGGGTAGGACCACGGCGAGCCGTGCGCGATTTCGAGTTCGCCGGCTTCACGGTCCCGGCCGGCGCCCACGTCGACTACTGCTCGTGGGCCAGCCATCGCCTCCCCGAGGTCTTCCCCGACCCCGAGGCCTTCATCCCCGAGCGCTTCACGCCGGAGCGCAGGGCGGCGCTGCCGCGCGGCGCCTACGTGCCCTTCGGCGGCGGCTCGCGGATCTGCATCGGCAAGCGTTTCGGCCAGACCGAGGTCAAGGTCCTCGCGACGATGCTTGTCCAGCGGCTGCGCTTCGAGCTATTGCCGGGCCGCACGATGACGATCCGCCAGATGCCCACCCTCAGCCCCAAGGGCGGGCTCGAGATGCGGATCCGCGAGCGCTCGCTCTCCGGCTAGAGGCTTAGGTGCCCCAGGCGAATGTGGGTAGCGCGCGCGGAATCGATTTCTCGTCTTCGCAGTCGTTAGCGGTGTCCTCGGCCTCGCCGCCGTCGCAGAGGTCATCGCCCGGTCCGCCGTCGAGAGCGTCCGAGCCGTCGTTGCCGAAGAGGTTGTCGTCGCCGAGCTGGCCGAAGAGCTTGTCGTTGTTGTCCTCGCCCGAGAGCTTGTCGTTGCCATCGCCGCCGTAGAGCTTGTCCTGGCCGTTGATTCCGCCGCGGATGACGATCGCCAACGTCGGAGCCGAAGATGGTGTCGTCGTTGCCGCCACCGTCCATCAGCTTCGGCGCGATCTTTGGTGTCTTCGTCGAAAGCGTGTCGTTGTGGGTGAAGCCGAGCAGCTTGTCGGCGCCGCCCGCTTCGATGACGTCGTCGTTGAAGCCGCCGTCGAGAACGTCATTGCCGTCGTCGACGATCTCGCCGCCGACTTCGGCCCAGCCGTAGATGCGATCGTCGCCAGCCGAGCCGAGCACCGTGTCGTCGCCGGGGCCGGGATAGATCGTGTCGTTCTCTTCCTCGCCGTAGATGACGTCGTTGCCGGGCCCGCCGTAGAGGATGTCGGTGCCGCGGCCACCGCAGACAACGTCGTTGCCGTCCCCACCCTTGACGACGTCGTTGTCGCGCCCGCCGTTGACCCGGTCGTTGCCGCCGCGGGCGTCCATGCTGTCCTTGCCGCGCAGGCCGCTGACGCTGTCGCGGCCGTTCTTGCCCTTCCAGACGTCGCGACTATCGCTGAGCTTTTCCTTGACCTTGAGGCAGATCGGCGCCTCCTGAGCGGTGGCGCCCACAGGCAGGAGCAGGGCTGCGATCGAAAGCGCCGACGCGGCGAAGGAAACCCTGCCCATCGGCTCAGATTAGCTGCGAGCGGCTCTAACCCAGCTTGGTGCGCTTGATGTAGCGCTTCAGCGCCGCGGGGCTGGCCGCGGCCTGGCGCGAAGCGAGGGCGACGAAGCGCACCCGCTTACCCCTGACCCCATATACGAACTTGCGCCCGCGCCCGGCCTCGCGCACGTAGAGCCTGCCGCCGAGCTTCTTCGCCTTGCCGCTGAGCGCCGACGTCGGCTCGCCCGGGCGAATGCCGTCGGCGCGGTGCTTGCGCGAATTGCTGGCGATTCAGAGCGACCCTCGCGCGCTTGTCGAAGACGGCGGCGACCTCGGACTTTCTCGTCTGACGCGGCCCCGGTCCCTTACCCGCCTCAGCACACCAGCGCCAGGTGCGCGTGCGGCTGAACGGCTGTCTCGTGCTGCGCAGGACCTTGTTCGGCTTCGCGCCCAGGTGCAACCGCTTGAAGCCCTTTGGCGTCAAGAAGCGCTTGCTCCATCCCTTGCAGCCGACGCCGCGGATGCCCTCGGCCCGCTCCCACATCTGCAGGTAGGCCTCGGCGCCCCGCCCCATGTCGCGAACAACGCTCTCGCCCGCGAGCATCCTCAAATCCTCGATCCAGTCGGGGTAGAGGCCGTAGTGGGCGACGCCGTCAACGTTGATGTCGTAGACGCGCTCGCCCGAGACCTGCTGGCCAAGCGTGACCTTGCGGTCGAACGACTTGAACGGATAGGCGACCGGGTTGGGGATGCCTGCGCCGCGCGGCGCACCTTGCGAACCGAAGCCGTTGGCGTCGGCACCGTAGCCGACGCCGAAGTACTGATCACCGGCTGCGGCGTAGAAATCGCGCAGGTGACGCCACTGTTCGACGAAGGTCTCGGAATCGCCGGCGTAGGGGGTGACGACGCCGCCAAGGCGGTAGATGCGCGGCAGGGCGTTCTCGGTGCTCCAGCTGTGGGAGGAGAGGATGCCCGAGTAATCCTTCGACTCGACCACGTTGAGAGCCTGGTCGCGAGCAATCACGCTCATGTGGTCAGGGTCGAAGATCATGCCCTTGTCCATCATCTGGCGGATCGTGTACTCGCCGAGGGCGGTCAATCCCCGCTGGTTGCAGTACGGGCCGCCGTCGTAGACGGGCAGCGTGCCCGGCGCGAGGAAGGCGTCTAGCCCGTTGCCGATCATCGCGTCCTGGGTCGGGACCTCGACCGCGGTCGGGTCCTTATCGTGGTTCTCGGGGTCGGCGCAGCCCTCGAGGTCCCAGAACTTGCCGGTGTTGACGAAGTTGGCGGCGTTGGTCGCCGTGCCGGTCTCGCCGCTGTCGCCGGCGACGCCGGTTAGCGCGTTGTCGAACTTGTTGACGATCTCGAACTGGCGAAGGCCGAGGTCGTGGAGCTTGTCGAGCCAGAAGTCGATCTCGGCCTCGTCGCATTCGGGGAAGTCGTTCTTGACCGAGCACCCGAATGGGTCCGAGACCTCCATCCCCAAGACGACCGCGAGGTTGCCCTTGTTGATCTGCCTTCGCGCCTGCTGCGGCGACTCGACGATTCGAAACCAGCCCTTCCCCGGGCCGCCGCTCTGTGCGTCGATGTAGTCCTGGAGCTCTTGGATGCGCTCGATCTGAAGCAGCACGCTTTCCATCTCGTCACAGCTGTTCTGTTTGTGCGGATAGACCTTGCAGAGGACACTGTTCTCGACCATCAAGTTGGTGTAGAGGCGCAATCCGCCGCGCCAGGCGCGTTCGAGCCAGCGGTAGTAGAACGACTCGTGGGTGAGCGAGTTGTGTGCGGGCCAGTCCTTGAACGTGGGCCAGCCGGTGGTGTCGTGGCAGCGCGCAGGGTTTTTGTAGAGCACGTTCTCGAGCGCCGCCGCGCAGCCGTTGGGTTCATGGTCGGGGCAGTCGACGAGTGCGTATGGAGCGCCGTACTTGTGCCAGGGGCGACCGCAATGGGCCCGCCCGCCGAGGAACTCGAAGGCCATGCCGTGCATATGGGCGTCGACAAGGCCCCTGGTCTCGCCGTAGCTGGTTGAAGGCCCCTTGCTCGGCGGGCCGTTGGCGTTGATGTCGACCTCGGGATACTTGGGACAGCCTTCTGCGGCGACGAGATCGAAGACGCCGGGCTCGCTCGCGGCCGTCGCTGCGCCCGCCGCCGACCCCAGCGCGCGACCGCTTGGCACGTTGACGACGGTAAACCCGCTGCCCTGCTCGTTCAGCGTCCACTCGGCCTCGGGACTCGGCTGCGCCGCGGGGGCAACAGCGTCGCCGGCGACAGCCATGAAATCGCTCGCGGTGCCGTAGAAGAGGTACTCGCCCAGCGTCGTGGCCTGCAGGCGAAAGCGCTCGGCGGAGGCGAGGTCGGGGGTCGGTGTATAGCCGCTAGGACCCTTGGCGAGGTATTGGCCACCGGCTTGCGCCTGCAAGGCAAAGCAACCATTAACAACCGAATAACGGGTCAGCTTGCCGTTTGCCGCCTCGGCACCGGCGGTGAAAGTGAAGCCTCCCGCCAGCAGAGCGAGCCCGCAAAATAGGGCGGGAAGGGTGCGGCGTCGAGCGGGCGCAGATGACACCGCCCGCGACGCTAGCCGATCGCGTCGCCAGAGGCGCTGGTCAAGCTCTGCGACGACGAGCGCAGCGCTCAACGACTCCGATCTCCTTCGACGTTGCCACGCGACACGACTTCGTTCGCTGAGCGCGTTGACGGACATCCGGCCCGAGAAACTTGCTACCGTCGCGTTGTCAACGCTCGGGTAAAGCGCCCGGGTAATCGTGCAGCGCTCCTCGTTCTCGGTTTTCACCCCCGTGGTTCGCAAGCACAAGATCCATGGAGGACATACATGGCAACCGGAACAGTCAAGTGGTTCAACCCCGACAAGGGCTTCGGCTTCATCACACCTGATGACGGCTCGAAGGACCTGTTCGTGCACCAGAGCGCGATCAACGGCGAGGGCTTTCGCTCGCTGAACGAGGGTGACAAGGTCACCTTCGAGTCAGAGGAGAGCGACAAGGGCCCGCGCGCGGCGAACGTCTCGGCGACGTAAGTCCCGCCGTATCGGACTTGGGAAGAGCCTCCGCTTCGGCGGGGGCTCTTTTCGTGGCGCTAGTTGCCAGTGCTCGTTCGTGGGTGAGCAGCTGGCGCTTGCGGTCGATGCCGCCGCTATAGCCCGTGAGCGTGCCGTCGGCGCCAATCACGCGGTGACAGGGCACGATGATCGAGATCGGGTTGCGCGCATTCGCGGCACCCACCGCTCGAGCTGATCGGGCGCCGATACGACGAGAGAGCTCGGCGTAGGTGATCGTCTCGCCGTAGGGAATCTGCTCGAGCTCGCCCCAGACCCGGCGCTGGAAGTTCGTGCCCTCACGCTCGAGCTCGAGCTCGAACCGCGTGCGAGCGCCGGCGAAGTACTGATCGAGCTGATCGCGCGCCTCGGCGAAGGCGTTGTCGTCGCGCTCGCAGGCGGCATCGCCCGCCGCGCGCCCGACGTATAGCCCGAGCAGCCGGTTGTGGTCGCCAACCAGCAGCAGCTCGCCGATCGGGCTGGCGACGGTCGTGTGGAGCGTGGTCTGTGTCGCGATTGTGTTCATGGTGATGAAACGGCTGCGGCGACGCATTTGTGAGCGGCAGCTATCGTCGCGCGATGGCCGTACGAGCGGACGGAGACATCGCAGCGCGACACGTGCGCGTGCTCGCCGCTGGCGGGACGATCTCGATGACGGGCGACGCGCAAGGTGCCACGCCCGGACTCGACGCCGACGCGCTCGTCGCCTCGATCCCCAGCCTCGCGGCCCATGACGGTCTCGAGGCCGAGACGATCTCCAACCTTCCCAGCACGCATCTCACGCTCGACGATCAGTTGAGAATATGTCGCGCCGCGCGCGACGTCGCTCGACGCGGAGTCGGAGTCGTCGTCACCCATGGCACCGATACGCTCGAAGAGACGGCGATGCTGTGCGATGTCGTCCACGACGCCGAGGCGCCGATCGTCTTCACCGGCGCGATCCGGCCCGCCACCGCACCGGGTGCCGATGGCCCCGCCAACGCCGTCGACGCCGTCAGCGTCGCGGCCAGCGAGGCTGCCGCGGGCATGGGCGTGCTGGTCTGCTTTGGCGGCGAGATTCATCACGCGCGCGGCGCGCGCAAGACTGATACGACCTCCCTCGTCGCGTTTTCCTCGCCCCAGACGGGCCCGCTGGGGCGCGTCACCGAGGGCCATCCCACGATCTGGTCACGGATTCCGCGCAACCCGCCGCTCGATCCGCCCCACCTCAATGGTCGTGTCTTAGTCATTCCCACGGGTGCCGGCGACGACGGCACGCTGGCCCGCGCGGCTCTCGATACCGATCCCGACGGCGTTGTCATCGCGACCCTGGGAGCTGGGCACCTGGCGCCGTCGCTGCTCGATCTTTGGGCCGAAGCCGCCGAGCGGATTCCCGTGATCGCCTACTGCCGGCCCGAGCGCGGCGTCATTCTCAGTGCCACTTATGGCTATCGCGGCTCAGAGCGCGACCTACGCGAGACGGAGATCATCCCCGCGGGCTTTCTCTCACCCCAGGCAGCGCGTATGAAACTGCTGGCGTGCCTGGCCTCCGGCCTCTCGATCGGCGAGATTCGCTGGGCCTTCAACCAGGACGACGGCTGAACGCAGAACTCGGCTTCTCGTCCAGTAACGAGCGTGTAGCTCGTGTCCACCCATGCCTCGCCGATGGCGGGGAGTGCAGCCGCAACGCACTCCCACGGTCGATCGCCGCGACTTCTCTTGGATACTCGCCGTCGTCGCGTGCCTGATCGTCGCCTGCACGGTCCTGTCAAGCCGCGCCCGAAGCACACTTCGACCTCCTCTCCGCTGCGGGCGCGCAGCAGGCGCAGCCGGTCACGCCCAAGACACCAAAAGCTTCCTCGGGTGAGCCGCTCGCCCAAGTCCGCAACGCTGCCGGCGATTCGCTCGCAATCAAGGACGACACCTGCGAGGCGAACATGGCGATAGCCGCCAAGCAGGGACTGCTGCTGCCCGGCGGCTGGGAGCTTCACTGCGTCGGCCCCGGGCTCGACTGGAACGGCGGCTCGCATTGGGGTGTGACCTGTCGCTACGACGAGTGCCCAGAGGGCGCCGGCCCCTACATCTCGATCTCGAACCCGACCTATTACGTGATCGCGCACGAGCTTTGTCACGCCAACTTCGGCGACGACGAGCTGATGGCCGACGCGTGCGCCGCCAAGCACGGCGCCTCGCTCGACGCGAGCCCGTACAGCTAGCGCCGCCGAGCCGTCGGCGCAGTGAGCCCGCCCGACCCGACCCGTGTCGCATTCTTCCGCACACCCGGAAGAAGTCGACGCAGCACGCTCGTCATCGCCGGCGCTTGCGATCTGTGGTGGGTTGAAGCTGGATAGTCGCCGGGCGCCGCGTGCTCAGGGCTCCGAGCTCGAGTCGCAGCATGCGCCGAGACGCGTCGTAGTCCCATCCACTGACCGGACGCGTCGCTCGGTTACCGATCGTCACCGAGCCAGGACGCTCGACACCGGTTATCGTCACCTCGTAGCTGCGCTTGGCGATATCGCCCGGGTAGCCACCGCGGGCAGGACCGATCTCGAGCGTCCCCCCCGCCCCCTTCTCGCGCCAGCGAATCCTCGTGCGCGCGAACTCACCGGCCTCGTAGCCGAAGCCCTTGCCTTCGTCCTCGTAGAGCTCGAAGCCACCGTCGTCGCCCGCGTATACGTCGACGAGCAGTGAGCCGTTGGCGCCGGGGCGCTCGAAGTCGCCGTAGGGCTGGCGAACGACGACGCCGCCCGCGCGCGCGAACACCGGCATTCGATCGAGCGGGACGCTCAGCAGCCGCGATCTCGAGCCCGAATAGACGCTGCCGGTAAAGATGTCGGTCCATCGCCCCGGCGGAAACCAGACCTTCTTTCGCGCCGGGTCGCCGGGCTTGGCGACGGGCGCGACGAGCAGCTCGTCGCCGAGCATGTACTGGCGATCGAAGCGATAGGCATTTCTCTGTTGCGGCCAGCCGAGGTACATCGCTCGCACCAGCGGCAGCCCGTTGTCGTAGGCCTCGCGCGCGAGCGTGTAGAGGTACGGAACGAGCGAAGCGCGCAGCCGCATGAACTCACCCGCAACCCGTCCCGCGCGCCCGCCGTACTCCCATGGCAGGCGCGGCGCGTGGTCGGAGTGCAGTCGCAAGATCGGCTGCATCGCGCCGAGTTGGACCCAGCGCGCATAGAGATCGTCGGGCAGCTCGTTGCCGAGGAAGCCGCCAATGTCGTGGGAGACGTAGGGATGACCGATGCCGGCGCCCTCGGCGGCGCTGAAGCGCGTCTGAAAGTCGAGCATCTCCCAGGTCGAGGCGCTGTCGCCGGTGAAGTGGATCGTGCTGCGATGCTCGGCCCAAGCGCCCGCTGTCGGCGCTGGGTAGTCCCACATCGAAGAGCCGATTCGAGCCAGCGGCAGCCAGCGGATTCCGCGTGCGCGCTGGCGCTGAGCGTAGAGCGAGTTGATCCAGGTGTCGCCTGGCAGCGTCGTCGCGCTGACCCGGCTTTCGTCGCAACACCAATCGAGCCACCACGAGTCGACTCCGTCGGCCTCGAACGGTTGATGCAGCCCGAAGTAGGAAGCAACGTCGTCGCGCTGGGCCCAGTCCCAGACCGCGCATGTCTCCTCGGGGTCGCGGATGAAAACGCCACAGCGTGGCCCACCGTCGATCAGGCCGCCGGCCGTCGCCTCGGCGCCCGCGTAGGCGGGGTCGTCGGGGCTGATGGAGGGATGGACGTTGAGGGTGACATCGACGCCCTCTGAATGCGCCCAGTCGAGGAAACGGCGTGGCTCTGGGAAGTAGGCCGGGGTCCATTGCCAACCGTTCCAGTCGTGGGGGCTCTTGAAATCGGTGTCGACGACGAGCACGTCAAGCGGGACGCGGTTAGTCCGAAACTCGGCGAGGAGCTCGCGGTAGTCGCGCTCGCTGTAGCCCTGGTAACGCGAGAACCAGTTGCCGAACGCCTTCTGGGGCAGCAGCGGGGCCGGCCCGGTGAGCCGGCGAAAATCGCCGAGCGCGCCGACGTAATCGTCGCCGTAGGCGAACAGGTAACCGTCCTGGTAGGGGCCCTCTTGGTAGCCGTTTGACTGCGCCGCCCGCTCCTCATACCAACTCCCGCCTTCGGTCAGCACCGGGCTGGCGGTGTCGTCGAGCAGGTACCAGCCGTCGCGCGAGAGCAGGCCGTCGTGCAGCGGCACCGGGCCGCGCTGGCCGTCGAGCCCCCGATACCAGCCGCCGAGGTTGCCGGCCGTTACCGGCGAGGGATCAGGATCGGGGTTCTCGAGCGGGACCCGCGGTGGCGAGGCCGTCGACGGCGTCGGCAAAGGCGCTGGGAAACCCGGGTTGACGAGGCGCTTGCGGCCACCGATCTCGAGTCGCAGCGAGAGGTTCGAGGGCGAGAACGGCCCGGAGCCGATCACGTAGCGAAGCAGCATGTCCGAGGTTCGGATGATGCGAACGCCGTCGACGACGCGGGTGCGGAACTTCGCCGTGGCAGCGGGGCGAGTCGCCGCTATCAGCGTCGGGCGATCCTCAAAAACGCCATTCTCGGCGTACTCGAGCCGGATCAGGCTCGGCGTCAGCACCTGAAAGCGAGCGGGCCCATCGCGCACCTCGCCACTGGCGCCCGAAGCCTCGGAGGCACCCGCGAGGAACACGACCGCGATCAACAACGACGCCCTGCGCATTAGTGGGCGAGACGCTAGATGATTGATCCCACGGAACCGCGTACGCGGGGGCGCACGGGGCCGAGCTGGGCGTGGCCGGCGGGCGAAGCCCATGCTGGTGGGCATGGGCGAGTCCCGACGGCGCGATCCAGCGACGGTGTCCGGGCGTCATCCGCGGGCGTGAGCTCGTGGGATCACTCATCTCACGCCGTCAGCGGCCTCAAGCGCGGTCAGGACATGCAGGTGGAACTCCGCCATCTCGGCGAGGTCATCGAGGCTGATGCTTTCGTCGTCGGCGTGGGCGCTGGCGCTGTAGCCCACCGGATCATCGTGGAACACCGGTGCGAAGCCGTAGGCGGCAGTATCGAAGGCGCTGCGGATCCAGTGCGAGTCGGTGAACCCGGTCGAGATCATCGGCAGCAGCTCGGCGCCAGGGACGCGCTCGGCGACGTAGTCGGCGAGCAGCCGGTAAAGCGGCGTGTCGATCGAGGATTCGGTTCCACCCTGAAGCGGCTCAACGAACTCGATCTCGTACTCGAGCTCGCCGCCGAGGGTGGCCTCGACGTGAGCGACAACGTCGGCGTCGCTTTGCCCCGGCAGCGCCCGCACGTCGCAGATGACGTCGGCGTAGGGCGGGATCACGTTCGCGGGCTCGAAGCTGTGCACACCCGTGGGGGTCACGGTCATCCGCGTCATCGCCGGCAGTAGGTCGGCCAGCAGCGGGTGTAGCTTCGCCGCGCCGGCGAGCGCTTCGGCGTCATCGAAGTCGTCGACACCGAGAACAGCGAGAGCGCGATCGACCGCCGCGACGCGGCGGGCCGGACCCACTGCAGCTGCCAAGCGCTCGATCGCGGCGCAGAGATGGCGCAGCGGGTTGTCGGCGGCGCTCGGTACCGAGGCGTGCCCGGCGCGGCCGAAGAGGCGCAGCCGCAGCGCCGTGACCTGTTTCTCGCCGACCGAAACGGCGACGAACCGGCGCCCGTCGGCGAGTTCGAGCAAGCTGCCTCCCCCTTCATTGAGGGCACAGTCGCAGCACAGATCGGGGCGCTCGCGCACGAGCCACGACATGCCGACGTCGGCGCGGTTGCCCTCCTCGTCCGCCTCCGCGATGAGGACCACATCCCCCGCCGGCGGGGTGCCGTTGCGGACGAAGGCGGCGAGCGCCACGACGCGCGCCGCCAGCTCATTCTTCATGTCGACGGCGCCGCGACCAATCAGGCGACCGTCGCGCACTGCCCCCGCGAATGGCCCCACGCTCCAGCCACCCGGCGCCGCCGGGACGACGTCGGTGTGGGCGAGCAGCATCAGCGATGGCCCCTCACCGCGGCCCGGCACTCGCGCGATCAGGTTGAGCCGAGCCGGGTCCGGGCCGGCGAGCTCGCACTGCACCCCCGCCTCACTCAAATAGCGGGCAAGAAGCTCAGCGGCCGGGGTTTCGTTGCCGGGCGGGTTCGAGGTGTCGAGCCGGATCAGCGCCTGCGCCAGCTCGACGACCTCGTGGCGCAGGTCGAACTCGCTCATCGCGCCCGGGCGAGCTCGGCAACGAGCTCGATCGGAAACGCCTCCTGCATCGAGCCGTCGCGGCGCTGCGCCGGCCGGGCAGCGACGAGGCAGTTGAGCACGGCCTCGTGCGCCGCCTCGTAGGCGGCGGCGAAGCACGCGTTGAGCTCTGCATCGCCGACCGCGCCGGTGCCGGTGGCGGCGGTCGTGAACGCGAGCGCGATCTCACCCGATTGGTCGGACGCGTAGGAGCCGGCTCGCGCCAAGCCCAGCAGCGAACGTAACGCGAGGCGGCGAAGCTGCTGTGGGTGAAGCGGCGCGTCGGTGGCGCAGACGGCGATGCAGGAGCCGTGCGGGGTCGGCCGGCCCGTTGCGGGTTCAAGCCGGGTGCCGAGCAGGTCGAGGTATTCGCGATCGCCGAAATTGCAAAGCAAAAGGACGCCGATGTGGTGCTCGCCGACCACACGCGAGGCAGTGCCGATGCCGCCGGGAAAGTCGAAGCAGGTCATCCCGGTGCCGGCACCGACGCTGCCCTCCGCGACCCCGGTGCCGAGCGCCCCGCAGGCGCTCTCGACATCGGCAGCGGTGACCGTGCGCGAATCCGCCATGTCGCCGTCGTCGCATTCGCCGACGACCGGGATCACGACATCGTCGGGCCCGTGGCCGGAGGCGACCACGGCCGCTTGCATCACGGTTCCGACGGCGTGAGTGCCGCAGAGGTACACCGGGGTCTCCATGCGCCCGAGCTCGTCGATCTCAAGCTTCGCGGTGAGCTCGCCGGTGCCGTTGACAGTCGCCACCCCAGCCGTAGCCGGCAGCTCGGGCGGCGCGGCCACGCTCACCCCGGTGTGCTCGCCGCTGGCCGCTTGGGAGTGACCAACGAGCACGCCGGGCACGTCGGTGATCGCGTTTCGCTCGCCGGTCTCGAGCACGCCGATCGGACCGGCGACATCTCGCCATCTAGCCATCCTCAGCTCGCCCCTGCCCGTGCGTCGGGTCGTGCAGCAGACAGGCCGCCGAGTGCCCTGGCCGGCCGGTCTCGAGCAGCGGCGGATCGACGCGATCGCAGGGATCGAAGCGCTTCGGGCAGCGTGGGTGAAAGCGACATCCGCTCGGCACCGCGGTCGCGTCCGGCAGTTCCCCGGCAAGCAGCTCGCGGTCTCCCCCACCACCTGGCACGGGTACTGGGATCGCCGTGACGAGGGCCCGGGTATAGGGGTGCTGGGGATGCTCGATCACATCCGCGGCCGAGCCCTGCTCGACGATCCGCCCCAGGTACATGACGGCTATCCGATCGCACAGCGACCAGGCCAGGCTGAGGTCGTGGGTGATGAACAGCAGCGCCAGGCCGCGGCTGCGCTGCGCCGCCAGCAGCACCTCGAGGATCTGAGCCCGCACCGAAACGTCGAGCATCGAAACCGGCTCGTCGCAGATCAGCCCGTCTGGCTCGAGCACGAGCGCGGCGGCGATAGCGACGCGCTGACGCTGGCCGCCCGAAAGCTGGTGTGAGTAACGGCTGAGAAAGCGCTCGGGGTCGAGGCCGACGTCCTCAAGCGCCCGTCGCACGCGCTCATCGTGTTCGCTGCGAGGTATCCCCTGCACCCGCAGCGGCTCGGCGACGATCGTGGTCACGCGCTGACGCGGGCTCAGCGATTGATAGGGATCCTGAAAGATCATCTGCAGCCGGCGGCGCAGCTCGCTCTGTCCCTTCTTCGCCCCGACCGCCTCGCCGTTCAGCGTCACCTCTCCGCCCGACGGCTCGACCAGGTTCAACATCGCCCGCGCCAGCGTCGACTTGCCGCAACCCGACTCGCCGACCACACCGAGGATCTCACCGCGCCGCCAATCGAAGGAGACGCCGTCGACGGCGCGGGCGACGCTGCGGCGCGAGCCGAACTTGACGTCGAGATCGCGGACCTCGAGCAGCGTTTCAGTCATGACGACCCCGCCGAGGCGATGGTCGTGGCCGGCGCGACCTCTGGCCACTCGCTCCAGGGGGCGAAGTGACAGGCGGCGGAGTGGCTCGGGCGTACCTGCACCAGTGCCGGATCAGCAAAGCAGCGCTCGGCGGCATAGGGGCACCGCGGGCGAAAGCGACAGCCCTCCGGTGGCTCTCCCGGGGCCGGCGGCCCGCCGGGGATCGCGCCGGGCAGGCCGCGCTCGCCGCCGATCACCGGCAGCGAGTCGAGCAGCTTCTTCGTATAGGGATGCTGCGGGTCTGTAAAGACCGACGCCACGGGTCCGATCTCGACGATCCGCCCCGCGTACATGACCGCAATCCGATCGCAGGTCTCGGCGAGGACGCCGAGGTCGTGCGAGATCAAGATCAGCGCGAGCCCGAGCTGCTGCCGCAAGCCCTCGATCAGCTGCAGCACCTGGGCCTGCATGACCACGTCGAGCGCCGTGGTCGGCTCGTCGGCGATCACCAGCGATGGGCGACAGGCGAGCGCCAGCGCGATCATCACCCGCTGGCGCTGGCCGCCGGAGAGCTCGTGCGCATAGCGTCGGCCGAGCTTGCCGGTCAGGCCGACGGTCTCGAGCAATTCGGCTGTCCGATCTGCGACCTCCGCTGAGGCGGCGTTCGGGGTGTGCAGCCGGATCACCTCCGCGAACTGGGCCTCGACCCGGCGCACGGGGTCGAGGGAGTTCATCGCCCCCTGGAAGACGAGCGAGATGTGGCGCCAGCGCACGAAGCGCATCCCGGTCTCGGTCCGGCGCTCGAGGTTGATCTGTTCCTCGACGCCGGGCGGGCGCAGGGTCATCGTCCCCGACTGCTCGAGCCCCGCCGGCAGCAACCTCATCAGAGCGAGCGCCGTCGTCGTCTTGCCGCAGCCCGACTCGCCCGCCAGCGCCAGCGCCTCGCCTTGGGAAAGCGAGAACTCGACGCCGTCGACGATCGGCTTGCCGCCGACGTGGACGTAGAGGTCCCGAACCTCGAGCAGCGCGGTCATGTCTGCTCCTGAAGCCGCGGGTTGACGTACTCCTCGAACAGGTAGCCGAGCAGTGCGACGGCGAGCACCAGCAGCGTGATGCACAGGCCCGGCGGGATCACGTACCACCAGGCCTCGGCGCTGGGAGCCCCCGAGGAGAACGCGTTCTCGAGCATCGTTCCCCATGAGATCTGCGTCGGGTCGCCGAGCCCGAGGAATGCCAGCGCCGATTCGGAGAGGATCGCCACGGCGACGATCAAGACCGTGTTGGCGAAGATCAGCGGCAGCGCGTTGGGGAGGATGTGGGTGCGAAGGATGTAGCGGTGGCCGGCGCCGAGGGCGCGGGCGCGCTCGACGAACGCGCGCTCGCGCAGAGTCAGCACCTGAGCCCGCACGATCCGCCCCGTCCCGGCCCAGGAGGTGAGTCCGATGACCAAGATCAGTACCCCAAGCGAGGGGTCGAGAAGGCTCGAAAGCACGATCATCAGCGGCAGCGTCGGGATCACCAGGAACCAGTTGTCGACGGCGTCGAGGATTCGATCAGTCCAGCCGCCGAAGTAGCCGCTGAGCAACCCGACCGAGGCACCGATGACGGAGGAGATGATTGCCGCCGAGAAGCCGACGATCATCGAGACGCGAGCACCGACGAGCAGTTGCGAGAGAACGTCGGAACCGCTCTCTGTGGTCCCGAGCAGATGCGAGCTCGACGGTGGCGCCAGCACATCGAGGCTGGAGGCGTCGGGATCGTCAGGGGCGATCACCGATCCGAAGATCGCCATGAACGTGAACAAGCCGAGCATCGCGAGCCCGATCCGCCCACGCCAGGTGCCGAGCAAGAGCTCACGCGCACGAAGGGCGCCGACCGAGCTCACGTCGCCTTCACCCTCGGATCGAGGAAGAAATAGAGGCAATCGGCTGCGAGGTTGGCGAGGATCACGCCGACCGAGAAGACGAGGAAGGTGCCCTGGAGAACGGGGAAGTCCTTGTCGTTGATTGCGTTGAAGGAGAGCTCACCGAGTCCGGGCCACGAGAACAGGGTCTCGATCGTGATCGCGCCGCCGGCGACAGCGCCGAACTGGATCGCGGCCAGGGTGACGAGCGGTAGCAACGCGTTGGGGACCGCGTGCTTGCTAACAACGCGGTGCCAGGGCAGTCCGGTGGCACGCTTGACGGTGATGAAGTCCTCCGTGAGCACGTCGACCATCGACGAGCGCATGATCAGGAAGTACTGCCCGAGCAGCATCAGGGTCATCGCGGTCGCCGGTAAGACGAGGTGATCGGCGACGCTGAGCGCCTCGGCGAACCAGCTCGAGAACTCCTGGCCAGGGGTCACCTGTTGGCCCGCCGGGAATATCGGGACGGCCACGGCGAGCACGAGGATGAGGATGATCCCGATCCAGTACTCGGGCGCGGCATAGGTGAAGAGGCTGAAACTGAGCAGGCCGTCATCGGCCTTCTTGCCGCGTTTGGTCGCCGCGATCACCCCGAGCCACGACCCGATAAGGGTCGCCAGCAGGGTGCCGGTGCCGACCAGCAGCAGCGTCCACGGGATCGCCGCCTTGATCTCGTCCCAGACCGGCTCCCGGGTGCGCTGGCTGATCCCGAGGTCGAGGCGCAGGGTGTCGCCGACGTAGTCGGCGAACTGGCCAAGTACGGGCTTGTCGAGCCCGTACTGCGCCCGCAGCTGCTCGATCTCCTCGGGATTTGACTGCGGCAGGCGCGCGAGCTGAGTTGTCGGATCGCCGAGGCCGCGGAAGAGGAAGAAGTTGAAGATGAGGACGAAGACGAGCGTCAGCAGCGCTGCCCCGACCTTGCCTGCAAGCCAGCGCGTGTTCATGAGCGCGGGCTCATGCTTCCAGCTCCAGCGGCTCCGTTTCGCGGCGTCCCCGCGCACGCCCGAAGAGGAACGAGGCGATGGCGACGAACACGGCGCCGATCGCAACCAGCCCGCCGGGGGCACCGGTCGAGCCTGCGGCGGTCAACCCCTCGCCGGGCTCGATCGTCAACAGCGGCTCATATGAGACCTGCTGGCAGAAAGCGGTGCCGGTCTCCGCCGGGCAGAGCCGTTCGACGTTGGCGATCGCGTCGGAGTTGTAGGCCTCGAGGTAGGGGTCCTCGGTGAGCACGATGTAGGGCAGGTCCTCCTGGAGGATCGCGATCATCTCCTGGATCACCGCCTTGCGCTCGGCCGTATCGAAGATCGCGGTCTGCTCTTCGAACAGCCGGTCGTACTCGGGGTTCGAGTAGAAGGCGTCGGACGAGGCACCGATCTCGTCGGTGGTCATCAGGCTGAGCAGGAAGCTCGGATCGTAGGGGTCGCCGCCCCAGCCCCAGATGAAGCTGTCGAACTCGGGGGCGGGCTTGCCGTCGACCTTGCGGATCGTGAGCTCGGTGAGCTTCTCGGTGCTCACCGCCTGAACGTTGAACTCAACCCCGATCTCTGAGGCCTGCTCGGCGATCAGCTTCGCCATCTGCACCTGAAACGCCGACTCGGAGCGCACGAAGAGGTCAAGCGAGAGCACCTGTCCATCCTTCTCGCGGATCCCGTCCTCATTCACAGTCCAGCCCGCGTCGTCGAGCAGCTGGTTGCCGAGCTCGGGGTCGTAGGGGTAGTCCTGCTCGGGAACCTCGTAGAAGGCCTCGTAGAACGAGGGCAGCAGGCCGTGGGCGACGAAGAACGTGCCCTGGGTGGAGATCGCGTTGATCCGCTCGCGGTCGAGTGCGTAGGCGATTGCTTGGCGCACGGTGCGGTTCTGCACCGCGGGGTTGAACTTCGCATCCGGGCAGTTCTCGGCCGAGCAGAGGTTGAAGGCGAGCTGCGAGAAGGCGTAAGTGGGCGCGCGCACCGTCTCCAGTCCCTCCTGTTGGCCGAGGCGCTCGAACGTCGCCGGCTGCACCTCGGGAATGAAGTCGACCTCGCCGAGGTCGAGCGCGCGCTCGACCGCGTCGTCGGTGCCGTACTTGATCAGCTGCACCTCGTCGAAGGCCGGCGGGTCGCCGCGCCACTCGGGGTTGCGCTCCATCGTCGTGATCCGGCCCCGCTCGAAATCGGTGACCATGTACGGGCCGCTGCCGACCAGGGGGATGTCGGGTTGGTAGGAGCCGGTGAGGTCCTTCAGCGGCACCTTGCCCCAGATGTGCTCGGGCAGGATGTAGATCCAAAGCCCGCCGACGATCCGCGCGTCGGGCTTCGACGTCTCGATGATCACCGTGTGGTCGTCGGGCGTCTTGATCGAGGTGACGTTGCCGGTGTAGGCGCTGAACAGCAGGCCGTTGCCGCCGAGCACCTCGATCGACCACTTGACGTCTTCCGAGGTGATCGGCTCGCCGTCGGACCACTTCGCGCCCCGGACGAGATCGAAGGTGACGGTCTTGCCGTCCTCAGAGACCTCCCAGTCCTCGGCGATGCCCGGGCTCGGCGCCAGGGTCTCCGGGTCGAAGTTGAGCAGCAGTTCCCAGTTGAGCGCCCAGACCGTGTACTCCTCCTCGTTCACGCCGATGAACGGGTTGAGCGTCTTCGCGTCCTGCGACCAGCCGATCCTGAGCACGTCCTTGCCCGAATCCTGCGCCGAGGCCGCCGGCCCGCCGAGAGTGATCGCCCCCGCGACCAGAGCCACCAGCAACGACCCGCCCGCGAGCAGTCTGGACCTCATCCGTCGCCTCCTAGCATTAGAGAACACCCGCCTCGAGCACCTCGAGGCTCTTGCCGGCCCCGTCGATGCGAACCCGCGCGCCCAGCGGCATCGTCGCCATGTGCTTGCCGTGACCAACCGGCACGTTCGCGATCGCGGGGATTCCCAGCGGCGCGATCAGCTCGTCGAGCATCTCCTCGATCGACAGGGTCGACTCAGACTCCTCCGGTGGGACCCGCGAACGCAGGTTGACGTTAGTGCCGAAGACGAGCCCGGCGGCGCGCTCGAGCTTGCCCGAGCGGACCAGGTGGTTGATCGCCGTGTCGACCAGGTACTCGTCCTCGTTCAGATCCTCGACCAGCAGCACGCAGCCCTCGGTCTCGATCTCATACGGCGTGCCGATGCTCGCGCAGAGCAGGGTGATGCAGCCGCCGACGAGCGGCCCCTCGGCCGTCCCGTCACCGACCGTGAGCACGTAGGGGTCCTCGGGATCTTCGAAGACCCTGCCCAGCGGCTCGGGCCGAAAGGCGCGGTGAAACCACTCCTCGGTCGCCTCCGTGAGCTCGTCCTTGCGCCGGGTGAAGCGCAAGAAGTTCGGCCCGTAGAACGTCACCCAACCTGTGTTCGCGGCAAGCGCGAGATGAAGCGCGGTGATGTCGGAGAAACCGCAGACAATGCGCGGATCACCAACCGCGCCCCAGTCGATCAGGTCGTAGAGGCGCGCCGTGCCATACCCCCCACACAGCGCGTGGACCATGTCTATGCCTGGCTCGCTGAGCGCCCATTGCAGGTCGGCGGCGCGCTCGGCGTCGGTGCCTGCGAGATAGCCATGGACCTTGCGGTGGTTGGGGCCGAGGACGACTCGGTGGCCGCGGCCCTCGAAGTACGCCTTCGCCTGCTCGGTCTCTGAGCGGGTCTGCGGCGGGCTCGCGGGCGCGACGACAGCGATCGTCGCCTGATCGGGCAACGCCGGCGGCTTGATCCGCTGCTTCACGCCACTGCTCCGCGCGAGACGCTGGCGATCGCCTCATCGACCAGCTCAGCCGGGGCCCGCAGCGAGCGCAAGACGAACTCGACGTGAAGCTCTGCCACCTCGTCGAGCTTGAGCGGACCACTCGGGTCGAACCACAGCGCCACCCCGGTGCACTGGAGCAAGATCGCGTAGGTGGCGATGTGGGGGCCGCTGGATTGCAGGCTGCCGTCTCGGATACCGTCGCGGATCAGCTCGCTGAACATCGCCTGGTAGCCGTCTCGCTTGGCGATCAGCGCCCGGCGCGGCTCCTCGGTGAGCGCGCGGATCTCGCTGTCGGTCACGAACGCCTCCTGACGGTTGAGACCGTGGAAGACGACGTGCTCGCGCACAGCCGCGGCCAGGCGCAGGGCGGGCGCCTTCTGCCGCTGCATCGCGGCCACGACCTGCGCGGTAAGCCGCTCCATGAAGTCGTCCTGGAGGCTGACCAGGATCGCCTCCTTGTTCGGGTACCAGTGGTAGATCGCCGCCGGCTGCACGCGCGCGGCCGCAGCCATCGCCCGCATCGAGGTCGCGTGATAGCCGAGCTTCGCGAAGAGCTCGATCGCGGCCTCGTGGATCGCCTCGCGCGTCTGCGGCCCACGTCGTGACGAGGAGCGACCGCCGGCGAGCGGCTCGGAGGCAATCGTCGCGGGCTCAGCCAAGATGAAGCAGCTCCCGGGCCTGCTCCTGGGTCGCCACCTCGCGCCCGAGCGTGGTCGCCAGGCCGACGGCCATTTCGACCAGGGCGGCGTTCGAGGCGGCGAGGACGCCGCGGCTGATGTAGGCGACGTCCTCGAGCCCGGTCCGAATCCCGGGCGCACCGTGAAGCAGCGCCAGCGCGAGCATGCGCTGGTGATGGCGACCGATGCAGGTCACGGTCCAGAAGGTGTCGGCGGGCAGCGGCCGCAGCATCGCGTCGAGCGCCGCGGGTGAGGCGTCGATGCCGCCCGGGACACCGAAGACGAGGTTGACGCGCATCGGCGCTTCGAGGATGCCCTGCTGAAGCCAGTTGACGGCGCTGACGACGTGGCCGACGTCGAAGCACTCAACCTCAAGCGCGATTCCCGCCTCGGTCGCCCGGGCGATGATCCCGCGCCCAGCCGGCGGTGGCGTGATGAAGGTCTCGTCGCCGAAGTTCATCGAGCCCGACTCGACGCCCGAAATATCGGGCTTTGCCTCGAGGCCGGTCGTGCGCTGGGCGATCGTCATGTCGTTGGCACCGCCGGTCGAGACCATCGTCAGGACATCACAGCCGGCGCGGATGCGGTCGATCGCATCGACGAACAGCTCGGGCCGCCCGCTCGGGGTGCCGTCGTCCTCGCGCACGTGCAGGTGGGCGACAGTCGCGCCCGCGCCCGCCGCCTCGATCGTCGAATCGGCGATCTCCGCCGTCGTATAGGGAATGTTGGGGTTGCTCTCGCGAAAGACGTCGGCGCCGGTGATCGCCACCGTGACGACGACGGGATCGCTGCTCCAGGCCAAAGCGCTGCTCATCTGACGGACTCCTGCGAGCCCAGCAGCGAGGCGCGCTCCGAGTCGCTGATCGGTCGCGACGCTCGTGCTGCCGCATCCCAGAGCACGAGCTCGAAGCTCGCCTCGACAACAGCGTTTCCTCCTTGATCGAGAATCTGCTCACGCGTGGCGATGCTCTTCGTGCCGACCTCGCCCACCTCGCATTGCACAGTCACCGCTCCGAACTCGGGATCGATCTCGCCGTTGAACTCGACCGTGCAACGGCCGACGACGTACTCGTCGCGGCTGATGCCGTGCTCGGCGAGAAACGCGTCGCGGCCCTCCTCGAGATAGGTGAGGGCGACGACGTGATTGACGTGGCCGAGGCCGTCGAGGTCGCGCCAGCGCATCTGCACCTGGTGGCCGCCGGCGCTCATACGGCCTCCTGCACGGCGATGCCCAACGCGTGGCGTAGCGCCGGCGAGCTGCGAACGAGCTCCAGCGCGTAGGCGCCGCGGTCGGGCGAATAGCCGCTGCCGATCAGCATTCGCACGTTGGCGGAGATGCCGTCGGCGGCGAGTGCGGCGGCGGCGAAGCTTGTCGCCATCGAGAAGAACAGGACTGTGCCGCCCTCGGCGGTGAGCATGATCGCGGTCGGCTCGCAGCCGCTGGCGTTGACGACGACGACCGTGAGATCGGCTGGCGGTGCACCTGCCGCGCGCACCGCGTCGAGTGCCGCCAGCGGGTCGCGCAGGTCGGCAGCGACAGCGATGTCGCAGAGGCCGAGCGCGGCAACCGCCTCAGCTGCATTCGCGTCGACGTCGACAGCAACCACCGTGCCGTCGCTCATCTCGGCTCGGGCGGTTGCGAGCGCGAGCTTGCCCGCGTGACCTGCGCCGAGCACGCAGACGGTGTCGGCGTCGGCGATCAGCGGCCTGATCGCAGACGCCGCGGCGCAGACGTCGAAGACCTCGAGCGCGATCGCGGCCGGCAGGTCATCGGGGAGCTCCGCCCAGGCGGCGCGCTCGAAGACATATGCAGTCCCGGTCACCTCGATCTGCGCCGAGTCGGGTTCAAGGCTGATGATCTCCTCGATGCGCAGGGCGGTAAGGGTGAGTGACCCGAGCGTGGCGACCCGTGTGCCCACCGGGGGCGGATCGGCGAGGCGGTCGCCGGTCGCCGTGACCGTGCCCAGCAGGATGCCGCCGGAGTCGGTCTCTGGGTTGTGCATCTTGCCCCGCGATTCGACGATCTCGCGAATCAGGGAAGCCATGGCCTCGGCGTCGCCGCCGCCACGCGCGTGCAGGTCGCGATGCGAGGTCGAGTCGAGGCAGAGGCGCTCGACCGCGATCTCGAGCTCGAACGGGCGCACCGGGCCGGTTGGGTCAAGCCGCGATGCAGGCTGAGGAAGCGCGCCCAGCGGCTCGATCACCCTGTCGGCGCCGAGCGCTGCGCGGATGTCGGGGCCCGGTTCGTTCTTCATGAACGATCGTGAAGAAACTATTCGCGGTTGCCGGTTGCTGTCAATGACAGAGATGGCCAAAGGACGCGCACCGGCTAGGCCTGAATGTCAGGGGCCAGATCCCCGCCAATCTCCTGCTCGCCGAGCGACGTCGCCGAGCGACGGCGGCCGTTTAGCCTGGGTGCCGTGAGCCTCGCGATGCCCGTGGTTTGGACGGATCTTCACCGCCGCCACCAGCCGGATGGCGAAATCTGGCTCGGGGTGCGGACGCCCGGGACTGAGGTGCCCGAGCGCGCCGCACGAATTTGCGATGCGCTCGACGCGGCTGGAGCCTCGATCGTCGCAGCGCAAGAGCATGGCGATGAGGCGTTGCTCGCGGTCCATGACCGCTCGCTGCTCGACTATCTCGCCACGGCCTGGGACGAGTGGTGCGCGGCCGGGCTTACCGAGGAGCCGGGCCAGAACCGAGTCGTCCCGTACGCCTTCCCCCACGCTGCGATGCTCGGCGGCGAGGACGCCAAGCGGGCAACCGCGATTGGCGCCCGCGCCGGGCAGTTCGCATACGACACGATGACCCTGGTCGGACCTGGGACCTGGGAGGCAGCTCGCGCTGCGACCGACGCTGCCCTGACCGCGGCCGATCTGGTCGTCGATGGCGAAGCAATTGCCTACGCCTGCTGCCGACCGCCGGGCCACCATGCGACGCGTACCGGCTTCGGCGGCTCCTGCTATCTCAACAACACCGCTGTCGCCGCCGCCCGGCTGCGCGAGGCGCTGGGCGGCCCGGTGGCCGTGATCGACATCGACGCCCATCACGGCAACGGCACCCAGGCGATCTTCTATGACGACCCGTCGGTCTTGACCGCCTCGGTCCACGTCGATCCGGGAGCCGGCTGGTTTCCACACTTCCTCGGGTTCGAGAGCGAGACCGGCACCGGTGCGGGCGCCGGCGCGAACCGCAACCTCTGCCTCGCTCCAGGGTCCGGTGATGAGCCCTGGCTCGAAGCCGTCGGTGCCCTGTGCGACTGGGCTCACGAGCGCAGCGCGGCCGCCATCGTCGTCGCCCTCGGCGTCGATGCCGCCGGCGGCGATCCCGAGAGCCCGTTGCAAGTCACAGACACTGGCTTTCGCGGCGCCGGTCGCCTCCTCGGCGGGCTCGGCTTGCCGACCGTCGCGATCCAAGAAGGCGGCTACGTGCTCGAGACGATCGGTGCCCTCGTTGCCGAGGCCCTAGCGGGGATCGAGTTCGGGTTCGATTGAGCCTGGGTGACTACCCCGAATCCTGCCGCGGATTCGCGCCGGCTAGCCGCAGACGGGCCAGTGGCCGGCGCCGTCGCGCTGCTTCAGAGCGACTGCAACCACAGCCTGGGTGCGATACGCATAGACGACCGGATCGCCTCCCGGCGACTTCGGCGATGCCTTCCAGGTCGAGCGCAGGAACTGAAACGCGCCGCGGTAGATGCCGCCGCCGCCAACCGCCCGCGGGTTGCCACCTGACTCGCATTCGCTCGTCTCGCGCGCCCAGCGCTTCTCGCGGATGGGCAGCCGGTTGAAGAGCCGCTGGTACTTGGCCTGAGAGGCGGCGGTGGCCGGCTGGGGAGCCGGCCCGGCGCCATCGTCGCTGCTTGCCGTGACGACGCCGCCACCGCTGCTCGCCGATGCTTGGCCGATCGCGGCCACCGCGACCGTGGCGATTGCCGCGGCGAGCACCATGGCTATGAAGAAAACCCGCGACTTCGCGGTTGCCGTTGACGTCCCGAAGTTCAATTTACGCTCCGCTCTCGACGCTTACGGGGTTAGCTGACGGACTCGCGCGTGAAGAGCTAGCGCTACACGGCCATAAGGCCACGATTCGCCCCGACTAAATGGGTCCCCCGCCCCCGCGCATCTTGTGCAGGGGTTCAGCAGGAAGGCGGCAGGTTAGCAAATTGTTAGCGAAGCGTGAGGGTCGTCGGCTCCTAGCCGTCGATTAGGGTGCGAGCGTGGGTTTCATCGCGCCGGCTCCGCCTCCGGTCGAGATCGAGGCGTGGAAGCGCCTACCGCACCTGTCGCGGCTCAAGCCGCTCGCTCAGGACTGGGCGATCAACGGCTTCGGCACGCCTACCGCCGTCTACCTGCTCTACATCTTCAAGCTCGTCGTCTTTACCTTCGGGGCGGCGCTTGCGATCTCGGCGACGACGCCCGGGCTCGGCGGGCTTGGCGAGATCGGCGATTGGTGGACGGCACCGATCGTCTTTCAAAAGCTCGTGGTCTGGACGCTGCTTTGGGAAGTGATCGGTCTTGGCTGCGGCTCGATGCCGCTCACCTTCCGCTTTCTGCCGCCGATCGGCGGCGTCCTCTACTGGCTGCGGCCGGGAACCGTGCGCCTGGCGCCGTGGCCCGACAAGGTGCCGGGCACCGCGGGCTCGCGGCGGACCCTGCTCGACGTCGCGCTCTACGCCAGTGTGCTCGCGTCGGCCGCCTACCTGCTGGTGGCGGGAGAGGCGCCGACCGGCGGGCGCCTCGACCCAGTTGCGACCGGCGTCCTGCTCGGGCTACTCGCGCTGCTCGGCCTGCGCGACCGCGTCTCCTTCCTCGCCGCTCGTCCCGAGGTCTACGGACTGCTCTTGATCGTCTGCCTGTTCCCCTTGGAGAACCTGATCGTCGGCTCGCAGCTCGTGCTCGTCTGCATCTGGCTCGGCGCGGCCTCGTCGAAGCTCAACCGCCATTTCCCCTTCGTCGTCTCGGTGATGATCTCCAACACGCCGTGGAACCGCTCGCGCAAGGCAAAGGCGATGCTCTATCGACACCATCCCGACGATCTCATCCCCTCGCGGTACGCGGCGCTGGCGGCGCACATGGGCACGGCGATCGAGTTCACGCTGCCGCTCGTTCTCTTCTTCACCAGCGGCGGCGTCGTCGGCACGCTGGCGATGATCGGCATGGTCGTCTTTCACATCCACATCACCTCGACCTTCCCGCTGGCGGTGCCGCTGGAGTGGAACCTGTTCATGATTTTCGGGCTGCTGTTCTTGTTCGGGGAGTACGGCGATGTGCCGTTGTCGACGCTTGGCGACCCGCTGCTGATCGCGCTGCTGGTGATCGGCGGCATCATCACCCCGGTCCTCGGCAACTTCTGGCCCGACAAGATCTCCTTCCTGCCGTCGATGCGCTACTACGCCGGCAACTGGGCGACAAGCCAGTGGCTGTTCTCGAAGCAAGCCGGCGCCGAGGAGAAGTTCGACCGAGAGATCTACAAGCCGGCGCCAATCGTCGTCGAGCAGCTGTCCCGCGTCTATGATCGCGAAACGGCTGAGATCCTGCTCGCCAAGGGGCTTGCCTTTCGCTCGATGCACAGCCACGGCCGCGCGCTCAATGGCCTTCTGCCCCACGCCGTCGACGACGTCGAGGACTACCACGTGCGCGAGGGCGAGCTGATCTCCGGCGTCGTCAACGGCTGGAACTTCGGCGACGGCCACCTCCACAACGCGCAGCTCCTCGAAGCGGTGCAAGAGCAGTGCGGCTTCGCCGAAGGCGAGCTGCGGGTGATCACGCTCGAGTCACAACCCGCCCACATCCAGCGCCAGCATTACCGGATCTACGATGCGGCAAGCGGCCTGTTCGAGGAGGGCTGGGTCGAGATCGCCGACATGGTCGAGCGCGGGCCATGGCTCGACGAGTCTTGGGACTTCCCCGTCGACGTGCGCTGGAGGCGCGAGCGCCGGGCCGACGCGGCGATCGCATGAGCCAGGCGATCGTCGTCGGCTCCGGCCCCAACGGGCTGGCCTGCGCGGTTGCGCTTGCGCGCGAGGGCCTCGGCGTTACTGTGCTCGAGGCCGCGCCGACGATCGGCGGCGGCACGCGCACGAGCGAGCTCACGGTCGCGGGCGTCCTTCACGACGAGTGCTCGGCGGTTCACCCGATGGCGGTCGGATCGCCGTTTCTGAACTCGCTCGATCTCGATCGCCACGGGCTTGAGTGGCGCTGGCCCGAGGTCGACCTCGCTCATCCACTCGACGACGGCAGCGCCGCTGTCTTGAAGCGGTCGATCGCCGAAACGGCCTCGGGGCTCGGGGCTGACGGGCGCCGCTGGCAGCGACTGTTCGGCGCTCCCTCGCGATCGTTCGAGCTGCTCACCGACGACCTCCTGCGCCCGATCCAGCATCTCCCTCGCCATCCGCTCAAGCTCGCGCGTTTCGGGCTGCCGGCGGCACTACCGGCAACGGTACTCGCGCGACCGTTCAAGACCCCTCAGGCCAGGGCGCTGTTCGGCGGAGTCGCCGCCCATTCCTTCAGTCCGCTCAATCACCCGATGAGCTCGTCCGTCGGGATGGCGCTGACAACGGCCTGCCATGCCTTCGGTTGGGCCGTCGCGCGCGGCGGCTCGCGCTCGATCACCGACGCGCTTGCCGGAATGCTGGCAGAGCTCGGAGGCAAGATCGAGACGAATACCCGGGTGACCTCGCTGGCCGAGCTGGCACCGGCGCGGACAGTCGTCTTTGACCTGACGCCGAGCGCGGTCGCCGAGATTGCCGGCGATCGGCTGCCCGGCCGGGTCGCCCGCAGCTATCGCCGCTATCGCCACGGTCCCGGCGCCTTCAAGGTCGACCTCGCGGTCGAGGGCGGAGTGCCGTGGGTAAACGAATCCTGCCGGCGCGCCGGCACCGTGCACGCGATCGGCTCCTTCGCCGAGACGGTCGTTGCCGAGCGCGAGATCAATCGCGGCCGCATGCCCGAGCGGCCGTTCGTCTTGGTGGCGCAGCAGTACCTCGCCGATCCCGAGCGCTCGGCTGGCAACGTGCATCCGATCTGGGCCTACGCCCATGTTCCCCACGGCTATCCCGCCAGCGCCGAGGACGCAGTGATCGATCAGATCGAACGCTTCGCCCCCGGCCTGCGCGAGCGGATCGTCGCCACCGCGACCCGCTCACCCGCCGAGCTCGCGGAGTACAACTCCAACTATGTCGGCGGCGACATCATCGCCGGCGCCAACTCGCCGCTTCAGGTTCTGGTGCGTCCGCGCTTCGCGCTCGACCCCTACGCCACCGGGATCCCGGGCGTGTTCATCTGCTCAGCCGCGACGCCGCCCGGCGCCGGAGTCCATGGCATGAACGGCTACAACGCAGCGCAGTCGGCGTTGCGCCAGCTCGAGTCGCGTTGACGCCCGATACTGACACCCGCACTTGCGCAGTTACATATGATCGGATCGTGGCTCGGCTGACGAAGGTTTCGGTTGTCGCTTGCGTGCTTGTGGCGACGCTTATCGGCGTATCCGCAGCAAGCGCCGAGAGCGAGAGCGCCGCGCAGACGTCGGGGCGAAGCTGCACCGGCGTCCAGCTGCTCTCCGACTCACTCGTTGTCGACGGGATCACGAGCCCGCTGCTCGGGACGGTGATCACCACTGTTGCGGTGCCGCTCGACGACCTCGTCCAATGCCAGTCGCTGGCGCTGAAGGCGGCCAAGGGCCGCGACTGTCCCAATGCGCAGGTTCCCGGGCCACAGCTGCGCCCCAAGGTCGCGGCGAAAGCCGTGCGCTGCTTGGTCGACCGCGAGCGCCGAAGCCGCGGCATCGCCGAGCTCGGAACGCAGCCGGAGCTCAAGAACTCGGCCAAGGACCACACCCATCGGATGCTCGTCAACTCCTGCTTCTCACACCAGTGCCCGGGCGAGCCGGACCTCGTTGCCCGAACGACCGCGGCGCAGTATCTGCCCTGTGGCTGTAGTTGGACGGTGGCTGAGAACCTGGCATGGGGGCTGCGGCAATACAGCAGCCCGGCCGCAATGGTCGACGCGTGGATGCAGTCACCGCCCCACCGCGAGACGCTCCTCCTCGAGCGTCTCAATGACATCGGCGTCGCGGTTCGCGACGGGCGGCCCGGCAATCGGTCGGCGCGGGGATCCACCTACACCGCCAACTTCGGCGTCAAGCGCTGAGCGATCGCCGACCGCCTCTAGCTCGTCTAACACCGTCGCGATAGCGTCGCGGCAGTGGTCACGATCGTCTGCGCGAGTCTGACCGGCCTCGCTCTGGGAGCGCTGATGGCGCGCGGAAGGATCTGCTTCAACGCCGGCGTGCGCCACGCGGTCTTCTCCGCCGATTCGAAGATCATGCGCGTCTTCGCGTTTGCCGTCGCCTTCCAACTGCTGGCATTGCCGCTGTTGCTCGGTGCCGGCGTAGATCCGTTGGAGGCGAACGTCGACGCCGGCTCACCGGCGCTGCTGCCGGTGGCCCAGCTCATCGGCGGGCTCACCTTCGGCATCGGCATGGCGCTGGCCGGCGGCTGCATCACCGGAATCCTGTGGAAGAGCGGAGCCGGATCGGTGGCAACGGCGATCGCCATCGCCGGCTTCGCCATCGGCGAGCTCGTCATTCGCGGGCCATTGGATTCAGTGATCGCTGGTCTCGACGACGCGTGGCGACCCGCCCAGGGCGCCCTGCCCGAGCTCACGGGGATCGCCTATACGCCACTCGCGCTCGTCGTCGGCGCGATCGTCTTGATCGCGCTGATGCGCAAGTCACGTATCGGTTTCGTCCTCGGCCTCGGCCTCGGAACCATCGGCGCCCTCGCCTGGGTCGCCGCCGACCTCTCGGGCTATGGCTACGGGCTCGGCTTCGTCGGCGGCGCCGAGGGCACTCGCACGGCGATCGCCGACGCTGGGCCGGTCCCGTTTCAGCTTTTTCTCGCACTTGGCGTCGTTGCCGGTGCTGCGATCGCGATCCGCGGCCCGCTGCGCCGGCCCGACGGCGCCCGCGCCGCGCGCGCCCTCGGCGGCGGCATCTTGATGGGCGTCGGCGGCAACATCGCCCACGGCTGCAACATTGGCCACGGCGTCACCGGCATCCCGCTGCTCTCCCTCGGCTCACTGCTCGCGGTCGCGGCGATGGCCGTTGGCGCCGTGCTCACCTGGCGCTATCTGCTGCACCCACTGCCGAAGCTGCGCGGCAGCGAGCGTCCGGAGGCAGTCGGCTGGTGAGCTAACGGCGTCGTTGGGGCGCCGATCACCAACGTTATCTAGTCGATGTAGCCTGCCGCCAACGCCGGCCCGGCGTCAACGTTGACCGGGGGCTCGGGCCCGGCGATCGCCGGAGCGACACGACTCTTGCCCTTCTTCGACGCGATGAACTTGATCGTGATCGATTTCGTCGCTCCGGAAGTGGCGCCGTCGGGGACGAATGTGATCTGCAGCTTGTACTTGCCCGGCTTCATTCCCTTGGGCAGCTTCAGCTTGAAGCCGAAAGTCCCGGCCTTCGCGATCACGCCGGAGCCCTTGGCGAGGATCTTCGGCCCCTTCGTCAGCGCCGCCTGGAAAGCGCCCGGCTCCGACGCCGTCAGCGCCAGCAGCAGGGGCGTGAGCTTCTTCGCCAACTTGTACTTCTTCGGCGCGACAACGTCGAGGCTGCCGATGCTTGTCTTCTGCGTGCCTCCGTCCCCGCCAATCTCGTCCGGTTTCGGCGGCTTGACGATCGTGCCTTCGTCGCCGGTGCCGTCGGCAGCTTTCTTGACGACGACATCGACGCTGTCAGAGCCGACATTTCCGGCGCCGTCCTGCCCGGTGAGCTGGACGCGATAGGTGCCCGGATTGCCGTAGGTGTGGGTGATGTTGGCGCCCTGCTTGTTCGGCGTGTTGTCGCCGAAGTCCCACGTGAACGGCCCCGCGAGGCCCGAGGCACCGTCGCTGCCGGAGGCGCTGAAGGTAACGAGGTCGCCGGTGGCCGGGGTGGTGTCGCTCGCCTGCGCGTCGATCGCCGGCGGGGCGCGGTCGAGGATGACGCTGCCGCAGGAGGAGTTGGCGAGGTTGGCCGAGCCCGCGGTCCATCCTGACCCGGTGGCCGGGTTGATGAACTGGTTGACGTGCGTGGGCAGTGGGCCGGAAGTCTCGTTGGCGGTGGGGTCTGGGTCGGGGATCGACTGGTCGGCGGCGCTGGCGCAGAGATAGACCGGGCCATCGGGCTGTGACGTGAAGTCGTACATGCAGTCGAACGAGTTCTGCTTCGGGTTGCCGGGCGCGGCGAAGCGCGTCCCGTTGACGACACTGCACTGCGGCGTGTAGGAGTGCAAGTCGGCGTTGGTGCACGGCGCGGTGCGGCTCTGGCAGACGAACACGGCCGCGTTGTTTCCGCCGGCGAACCAGGGGTGGCTGAGCGAGTCGTAGTAGTCGATGTGCATCAGGATCTGCGGGTTGTTCGTGTAGTTGGCGGTGCCGGCCGCGTACACGGTCAGCTGCGGTTGGTTGAGGTCGATCACGGTCGACGACGAGCAGTGGGCCCCGCTGCAGGGGTAGATGCCAGACGACGCAAGGTATTCGCTCGGATAGACGCCGACCAGCGTCCCGTCGGCAAGCCCGTTCTCCGTTTGGCTGAACGTGCTTGCCCCGCCGTACGTGTAGTAAGTCGTGTTTGACGGAGTGCAGCCACGGTCGACCGCACTCGGTCGGTAAACGGTGATGCAGTAGCGGCAGTCGCTTGGTGAGCGAGAGCTGAGAGACTCGGGTCGCCAAGGTTGCGCCCCGCTCTCGACGCTGGACCAAGCTGGTCAGCCGCCCGCGGCGAGGCGGATCTCGATCCGTCCTTCGCGCTCGCGAACCTCGTATGCCGGCTGCGGCTGTGTCGCGGGGCCACGAATTATTGAGCCGTCGCGAACGTCGAAGCGCGATCCATGACAGGGGCACTCGATCTCGTGGCCGTCGAGCGCGCCCTCGCTGAGCGAGCAGCCTCGGTGCGAGCAGCGATCGTGGACCGCGTGCAGCACACCCCCGTCGCGCAGGAGGCAAACCGGAGTCTCATCGACCACCACCGAAAGGGGAGTTCGCTCGCCTAGCTGAGACGCATCGGCGGCAGCGCGCCACTCCTCGGGACCCGGGTCGAAGCTCGTCTGATCGACCCCCACTCCCTTGGCCAGCGTCAAGTGCCCGCCCAGGAATGCGGCGAACCCGAGCACACCGGCGCCGGCTCCCCCAAGGGCAATGCCCTTGGCGCGCGACCCGCGCCGGCGCGCCCTAAGAGAAGCCGCGTAGAGCGCGAGCGCGACAGCGTTGGAGCCCGCATGCGCGAGGCCGACGCGCCGGACCGCGTCGTCGCCGTATTCGCTGTCGGCCCAATCGCTGGCGCCAGTGAGCGCGGTCGGGCCGTAGGCGGCGATGCCGATCGCGATCAGGCGCTCGCTCGCTTGCGCGCTCTTCTTGCCCCCGAAAAGGTCGAGCATCGTGGCGCTCGTGAACGAGCCAATGACCACGTCGGTGAGCAGCGGATGCAGCGCGTGGCCGAGCCACGTGCCGCTGATCGCATCCTTGACGGCCCCGGGTGAAAGCACGCCGCGCACTCTCTCTGCGATCAGCTTCGCGGGCGCGTCGAGAGCCGAGGCGCCCTCGACGCTTTTTACCGCGGTCTCGAACGGCTCCATGGCTCTCCTCTCGCGTTGAAGTCGGTGGCGATGCCGCGAAACGACACTTGGCTTCCGATACCCAACCGTCGGGGGAGCTAACGGTACGCAGCGCTCAGCGGGTACTCAGGTCCGTGCCTGGGCTCGAGCTCTACTTCGGTCCCGAGCCGTTCGGCCGTTTCTGCTTCTTGCCCTTGACGCGAACCGAGCCACGCATGAACGGATGGATGCGACAGAAATAGGTGTAGGTCTTGCCGCGCTTGGTCAGCGGCGGAGTCGTGTAGGTGTTCGAGCCGGTCGTGACCTCGCTCGATGTACCTGTGCCGTAGCCGAGCTGGCCTGAATCGAACTTGATCGGCCCGCTGGCAAGCGGATAGCCGATGCCGGAGCCGCGGTTGCAGGGGGCCTGGCATGAGGTGATGCTGTGCCAGACCTGCTGGGTCGGGGCCATGAACGAAAGCGCGTCGAAGTTGGTGAAGCTGACGCTTTGACCGCGGCGAATCAGGGGCGGGCGCATCGCGCTCGTCGGGTAGTTACGAAGTGCCGAATAGCCACCGACCGAGTAACCGAAGCCCTTCACCTTGAGCCCGGACTCCGGGACCCGGCGCCCCTTGCTCGCGAGCTTTCGGGGATCTGGCAGCTTCAGGTTCTTGTTCGCCTTGAAGTCGATGTTCTCCGGAAGGCGCCCGTGGGTGAGGACGCCGCCTGCGTCGTACATCGAGCGCACAGCCGCCTCGTCATCGAACGGGTCCCTCGCCGCTGGATCGTCCGCCGTGCTGACGGCGAGCGGGAGAATGCCCATCGACTCATACCAAGACGCCTTGCGCACGTCATAGGTCGCGTTGATCGAGACCGTATCGCCGCCATTGAGCTCTATCCGCCACTCGGGCCTCGTTGCTTCCATGCTCACGTCCCAGCTCACGGCGCCGGCCGGTTCGTAGTACTTGGCGTCGGAGCGAAACAGCTGTCTCACCTCGGCGGGATCGTCGCCGTCGACCCCACCGGCATCGGGGCCATCTCGTGCGACCTCGAGGTCGACGTGCAGGCCGCCGGGATGCAGGTGCCCGGCGCCGAAGACCAGATGTTCGCGCGTTGTCGGCGTTGCCTGGCACGGTCCAGCGAGCGGCATTGCTGATCTTCGATCGCTCCTCGTAGCCCGGCGCGGCGGGATCGGTGGGGACGTCATCGGGGAAGACGAACTCGCCGTCGCCGTCGGCGTCGAAGCCACGCTCGGCGTCGAACACGGGATAGATCTGAGGGGCGCCGGCGACGTCGAGCCACTGGATCGTCGCGGGCTCGATATCGGTGCGCTGCGGTGTCGTCTCGGGAACCCAGTCGATCTCCCAGGTGAGATAGATCTGGCGACCGCCGACCGCGGTCAGGTTGTGGATCATGTGGTTGATGCCCCAGTTCGCGTTCCCAGTGGTCTCAAAGCCGTAGCCCTGAGGGAAGTTCGGATACGTCTTCTCCTCCCCGGAGGCAAACGTCGGCCCGCCACTGGGGCCGCCGAGCGCAAGCCAGACGACGTGATGCAGGTGCAGGTCCCAGACCGAGGGGGTGACAAGCGAGCCGTCGGGCTTGACCTCGACCATGCTCGGCTTGAAGCGCGTGATGTATCCAGGGGCACTGGAGCTGAAGGCGCTGGCGTCGCCCGGGCCGCTCAGCTTCTGCGCATTCGGGCAGGTCTTGGTGATCGCGAACTCGTTCAGGTTCTGACCCGGATAGATCGGGATCGCGTCCGTGCGACAGCTATAGGTGGTCATGCCTGGGTAGCTCGCGGCGTCGAGGATCTCCTCCTGGGCGCTCGCCGGCGCGGCCGAGATCAGCGTGGCCGAGACCACGGCAACCACCGTCCCCCAGCGAAGTCTGCGTCCCTGCATACGTCCATTGTGGCGCATGCAACGGGCGCGGCTCTTTTGCTCGTGCGAGGACGGGCGGTGCATGCCGCGCTGGGAGTTAGGACGAGCCAGGTTTTGAGGAGTACGCTCGGCTCATGCCCTGGCGACTCGCCGGCCTTGTCGGCACCTTGATCTTCGTCTCGGCGGCGCCGGCAGCTGCCACCACGTATTGCGTCGCGCCGGCGACCGGGTGTGGCGGCGGCCAGCAGCCGACGTTGGCGGCGGGACTGAGCGCGGCGCTTGCCAACTCAGGCGCGGATGTCGTTCAGCTCGGTGCCACGACTTACAACGACGGACCGTGGAGCTACTCGGACGGGACCGGCACGAACCCGGTGACGGTCCGCGGTGCCGGCGCGCTCAACTCCCAGCTGGTCTCATTCACTTCGGGAGCGACGCTCTCGTTGACGAATGGCAGCGTCGACAACGCCGTTATCGCCAACGGCACCAGCGGCGGCGTCGGGCTCAGCCTCCAAGTGGGCACGCTGTCGAACTCAATAGTTCAGGTGCCCGCGAACGGCCGCGGGGTCGATGCGGTGTTAGCGGTGATCGAGGAGTCGGCGATCGTGCCCGTTAGCAGCGGCGGCGGCCACACCGCTGTCCTCGCCGACAACTCGACCATCCGCCATACCTCGATTTCGACCACCAATGGGATCGAGGTCAACAACCCGCCAGTCAACGTGCGGCGCTCGACCATCGTCACCCAGGGCTACGGGTTGCAGAGCCCCTGGAGCTCGACCTCGATCTCGGACTCGCTGATCGTGCTCAACGACCCGACCGCGGTCGGCGTCCAAGGTATCTGCGATCTCGCAATCGGCACGATCACGATCGACGCACAGAACCTGACCGTGACCGGAGCCGGCAGCGGCGGCATCGCCTTTCGCAGCATCGGCGGCCAGGGCTGCGGCGGCCACGTCGCCGTGTCCAGCACCCTCGTGCACAACGTCGGCACGACGGTCGACTGTGCGCCGGGCATCGGCTCCGCCTCGGTGGCGGTGAGCTATTCCGATGTCGATCTCGCCGGCCCCGGGAAGGTGACGGGTAACTGCAACGGAGGCGCGGTCGATGCCGGCAACAACTTCCTCGCCGATCCCAAGCTCGCCACGCCGGCCACGCTGTCGCCCGTGCCACGCTATGACTCACCGTTGATCGACGCGGGCGATCCGGCGCCGCCGGGACAACCCACCGATCTGCCGGGCCTGCCGCGGGCAGTCAACGGACGCCGCGACGTCGGCGCCTTCGAATACGGGCGCCGCGCGCCGGAGCTGAGTGTCGCTTCGAGCCCCGCGACGCCGGCGGCCGGCGTGCCGGTCACGTTCACCGCGACTACCTCGGATTTAGACCTCGGGGACGCGGTGGCCGTTGCCTGGAGCTTCGACGACGGCGCGACCGCGGCCGGGAATGAGGTCAGTCATGCCTTCGCTACGGCCGGCGTGCACACCGCGACCGCAACAGCCACCGACTCCGCGGGGGTAACGACGGTCCGCAGCGCCACCGTCACCGTCGAGAGCCCGAATCAAGGCCAGGACAAGATCGCGCCTGAAACGCAGTTGACCAAGCAGCCGAAGAAGCAAACGAGCAAGCGCAAGGCGGTCTTCGCCTTCTCATCGAGCGAGTCAGGGTCCAGTTTCGAATGCAAGCTCGACAAGGGCGAGTTCGATCCCTGCAGCTCACCTTTCAAAAAGAAGGTGAAGGCCGGGCGCAAACCGATCACCCACAAGTTCTCGGTCGTAGCCATCGACAGCGCCGGAAACCGCGACGCGACGCCAGCGAGCTATAGCTGGAAGGTCAAGCCCAAAGCGAAGAAGTAACGCTGCCAGGCTCGCGGCCGGCGACTAGTTGCCGCCGCCGCTCTGTGCGCCGCCGCCACCGCTGGCGTCGCCGCCGCCACTGGTGTCCGCACCACCACCATCGCTGGTTTCGCCGCCACCGATGTTGACATCGCCAATGTTGACGCTGACTTCAAGCAGCACCAGAGGCCAGAGCAGGATCGCGAGCAACATCTCCGCAATCTCCTCGAGGTTGTCGAGGTTTGAGAAGTAATTGCCCTCGTCACCGATGATGCCGGCCGCAACCAGGATCCCGACGACGAGATAGATGATGGAGAAGAGGCCGAATCGCATGCCGCGCAATATATGCCTTCCCCGGGGGCTGCGGCGCTGGCAAGCTGCGGCTGCACGCCGTCACCTCGCTACATTGCCCGCATGGCCGTACCGACCCACGTATGAGCCGCATGCGGAGACTCAGCCGCTCGCCGATGATCCGGCGCGGCGCGTTCGCCGCGGCTGAAGTCCGGCTGACCATCTCGCTGGCGGGAGACGCCGTGGCACCATGCCCGGGTGCGAAAGATCGAGATCGCCGAGCGCAGAGCCCGCCTCGCAAGGCGGCACCGCTTGGCAGCGGGCCACCGTGCCGATGACGTCGTTGAGGCGACCGAGAGCATGGTCTGCTTGCACGCGACCGACCCGGTCACGATCTACCTCTCGGCCGTTGCGCGCGTCCAGGACTTGGCGATCGGCGATCTCGAGCGCGAGCTTTACGCCGAGCGCTCGCTGGTCAAACACTTCGCGATGCGCCGCACCCTGTTCGTCTTTCCCCGGGCGACGCTGAGGGTCGCCCAGGCGGGCGCCAGCGATCGGGTCGCCGACTCGGAACGGCGGCGGCTGATCCGCGATGTTGAAAAAGCGGGCCTTCATCGCGACGGCGAGCGCTGGTTGTCTGCGGCAAGTGAGCAGGTGCTGGCGCTGCTGGCCGACGGCCGCGAAGCGACGTCCACTGAGCTACGCGCGGAGATTCCCTTGCTCGAGGGCTCAATCGCTTACGGCGAGGGCAAGTCCTGGGGCGGACAGCAGCCGGTGGGTCCGCGGGTATTGACGACGCTGTCTGCCGCGGGGCAGATCGTGCGGGCTTCGAATGCCGGCGCCTGGTCGGCCTCCAGGCCTCGTTGGGCCTCAACGAAGTCCTGGCTCGGCGAGGAGATCACGCCTTGCTCGCAGGCGGAGGGCGTAGCTGGCCTGGTCGAGCGCTGGCTTCGCACATTCGGCCCCGGAACGGAGGCCGACATCAAGTGGTGGCTGGGCTCGACCGTCGCGGCAGCGCGTCAGGCGCTAGTCGATCTCGAAGCGGTCGAAGTTGAGCTTGAGGGGAAGATCGGCTACCTGCTTTCAGACGACCTCGAGCCGACCGATCCGGTTGAACCGTGGGCGGCGCTGCTGCCGTCGCTGGACCCGACGACGATGGGCTGGTTCGAGCGCGACTGGTATCTCGGCGACTACAGGGCGCAGCTCTTCGACACCTCCGGTAACGCCGGGCCGACCATCTGGTGGGATGGGCGCACCGTCGGCGGCTGGCGCCAAAGCGAGAGCGGCGACGTCGAGCTGCAGCTGCTCGAGGACATCGGAGCCGACGGGATGCGAGCGCTCGAAGTCGAGGCAGAGCGCCTGACGCAGTGGTTCGCCGGCAAACGCGTGCTGCCGAGGTTTCCGTCGCCGCTGTCGAAAGCGCTTTGACCGAGTCGCCTCGAGCGCCGGTGCCCCGCCGTCGTCGCGCATGGGTGCGTCAGCCATCGTCGGCCGGCTGGAGCCGTGGTCGCCGCGCGTCGGGCGCGCCGCGCAGCGGGGAGCCCGAGACGCCGCAGTGATACTCGCCGCGTTTTCGCCCTGACGACTCGTCCTCTTCGCCAGGTTGCTGGTCGCGCTCCAGCACCTCGGCGTCGATCGTCAGCCAGGCGATTGCGCCTCCGATCGCCGAGAGGATCGCGCAGGCGATCATCGCGATCCGAAAGCCGTCCTCCATCGCGGCGGGGTCATAGAAGTCGTCGCCGGTGAGGCCGGCGATCACCGGCAGGAGCGCGACCGCCAACAGGCCCCCCACGCGCGAGACCGCGTTGTTGATTCCGGAAGCGATTCCAGAGTGGCGTGCGTCGGCGGCGGCGAGGACCGTCGCCGTCACCGGCGCGACGACGAGGGTGAGACCGATGCCGAAGACGGTTACCGCCGGCAAGACCGTGCTGACGTATGAGTCGCCGGGCGAGATCCGCAGCATCAGCAGTAGACCGACAGCGATGATCAACGGGCCGGCTGTGAGTGGGATCCGGGCGCCGATCCGCGTCGCCAGTGCGCCCGAGCGCGCCGAGAACAAGAGCATCAGGACGGTCACTGGCATCGAGGCGGCTCCGGCGGCGATCGCCGAGTAGCCGAGGGAGATCTGCAGGAACGAAACGAGCAGGAAGAAGACCCCGCCGAGAGCCGCATAGACGGCGAAGGTGACTGCATTGGCAGCGCTGAACTGACGCGAGGCGAAGATCGACAGCGGCATCATCGGGTTCGCGCTCGTGCGCTCCACGACGAAGAAGCCGACAAGCGCGGCGATCCCGCCGATCCCGCCGATCGCAACCAAGGCGGTGAAGCCGTCCTCGGGAGCCTGAATCAGCGCGTACGTGGTGCCCGCGAGACCGAGCGCAGCCAGCAATGCGCCCGGTAGGTCGAGGTGGTCACTTGCGTCTGGGTCCTTCGTCTCAGGAACGTGGCGATTAGCCATCAGCACGACGAAGACGCCGATCGGCAGGTTGATGAGGAAGATCGCGCGCCAGGAGATCGCGTCGACGAGGTAGCCGCCGAGCAGCGGCCCGACAGCCGCAGCAACGCCGCCGAGCCCCGACCACGCGCCAATTGCGCGCGCTCGGTCTCCCGGCTTGAAGCTCGACTCGATCATCGCCAGGCTGCCCGGGGTCAGAAGCGCGCCGCCGATGCCCTGGAGCAGGCGGGCGACGATCAGCATCTCGGCGCTGGGAGCGATCGCGCACAACGCCGATGCAACGGTGAACCACGCGACCCCGATGACGAAGATCCGCCGCCGGCCGTAGCGATCTCCGAGCGAGCCGCCGAGCAGGATCAGCGACGCGAGCGTGAGCAGGTAACCGTTGAGAATCCATTGCAGCGAGCTCGTGCTCGCACCGAGGTCCTCGCCGATCGCGGGCAGCGCGACGTTGACGACGGTCCCGTCGAGAAACGCGAGGCCAGAGCCGAGCACGGCGACGGCCAGCACCCAGCGCCCGGCTGAGCCGTCATACGCAATGCCTTCGCCTTCAGGGCCATCGCTCGCGCTTGCGGGGGCGCCAGCTTCAGCCGCCAAGCTCAAGCCTCACGGCGACGCCTCGCCGAGGTCGACGATGAACGCAACCTCGTCGACGTAACAGTAACTCCACTCCTCGCCATGCTCCATCGAGTGAACCAGCGGGTGATCGGATTCCTTCGCGTGCGCCGTGGCGTGGCGATTGGGCGAGGAGTCACAGCACCCGACCTTGCCGCAGCTGAGGCAGACGCGCAGGTGGATCCAGCGGCCCCCGGTCTTCAGACACTCCTCACAACCCTCGACCTCGCTACGGGGCGGCGGCCTCACCGAGATCTGATCGAGATGGATGCACGGTGCTTCGGCCATGGGGCTCCCTTGCAGTCGTTTGCGATTTGCTCCCGCTGCGATCGAGTTTGGCGCAGCTGTCAAGTCGTCTTCGGACCCGCTTGCGGCGAGTAGAGCCGGGTAGCTGTGTACTTGGCAAACCGCGCGCCGTCCGCCGGGCAATGCAGATGCAACGGAACGAGACGTTTCCCTGCAACCGAGAACGGAGACCACTGTGACCAAGGACCACGGACCGAGCGTCAAAGACGACAAACAGTACGAGGGCCTGCGAAAGAAGGGAATGAGCAAGCAACGAGCGGCGTCGATCGCCAACTCTCCCGATGCCTCGAGCAAAGGTGGCAAGAAAAGCGGCAAAGGGAGCGGCGGCTCCAAATCGCAAAAGCGCGCCGCGGGCCGCGAAGGCGGCAAGAACTCGCGAGGATCCTCGGGTGGCGGCTGAATTCAAGGCTGGCGGCCGATGAAGTTCGCGGTTGCTGATGAGCGGTCGCCGCATCGAATCGGCGTTCGGTCGCCCGATGCCGGTCCGCCCGTAACCCGCGCCGTCACGCCGCCTCCGGTCGACGGGATCGTCGAGGCGATCGGCCGCACCCCGCTGGTGCGATTGCGACGCTACCTCGCATCTACCGACCTGCAGCTCTGGGGCAAGCTGGAATCAACTAACCCTGGTGGCTCAGCCAAAGACCGCCCGGCGGCGCGCATGATCGCCGAGGGACTGCGAAGCGGCGCGATCACCGAAGCCACCACCGTGATCGAATCGAGCTCGGGCAACATGGCTATTGGACTTGCACAAGCCTGTCGCTTTCATCGCCTGAAGCTGATCTGCGTGCTCGACCGCCGAGCCAACGAGACCACCGTTCGCACTCTGCGCGCGCTCGGCGCCGACGTCCGCATCGTCACCGAGCCTGACCCCGCGACCGGCGAGCTGCTGACCGCCAGGCTCAACCTCGTTGCGCATTTGGCCGAGCACATTGCGGACTCGTTTTGGCCGGACCAGTACACGAACGCCGCCAACCCTGATGCTCATGGGGCCGGGACGATGCGTGAAATCGACGAGGCACTCGACGCACGGCTCGACTGCCTCATCGTCGCGGCCGGCACCGCGGGAACGCTTCGAGGTTGTGCGGAGTATCTCTGTAAGCACCGCCGTCAGACTCGGTTGATCGCTGTCGACTCCGACGCCAGCGCGCTGTTCGGCGGCCAATCAGGTGAGCGTCTACTTCCAGGTCACGGCGCCGGCGTGGCAAGCAAGCACTCGCAGGAGCTCAGCTTCGACCGCTTGGTGCGGGTCTCGGATTTCGACTGCGTGGTCGGTTGTCGCCGGCTTGTCGAGCGGGAGGGGATCTTCGCCGGAGCCTCTTCGGGTGCAGTCGCGATCGCGCTCGAGCGCATCGCCCCAACACTCGAGCCTGGTGCAAGGTGCGCGATGGTGCTCGCCGATGGTGGTGGCGGTTATCTCGATACCGTCTACAACGACGAGTGGGTTGAGCGCGCGCTCGGTTGTGAGCCCAGCAAACTCGAAGCGATCGTGGGCAGCGATCGAGCCACTTTCCCCGCGAGCTAGATCGCAGCCCCGGCGTGATGCATCGAAACGGCGTCCGACCTCTGCGGGTCGCCATCGTCGGCCTTGGCCCGAAGGGTCTGTTCGCGCTCGAGCGGCTGCTCGATAGAGCCGCCGACACAGCAACCGGCCCAATCGCAGTCGAGATTTTCGAACCACACAGCGTCCTCGGGGCCGGGCCGGTCTACGACCCAGATCAGCCGGACTACCTACGGATGAACCTCGATGCCGCAGAGGTCACAATCTGGCCGGCGGGTAGCGCCGCCGTTCCGGCGACCGAACAGCTCTCGTTCACTCAGTGGCAGCGAGCGAATTTGGAGCTCTCGGATTGCGAGCGGTACCCGCCCCGTGCCGAGATGGGCCGTTACCTGGCAGCTGGTGCGGCCTTGCTGGTCGAGCATGCCGCACAACGGATTGAGGTAGCCGTCCACCGGCGCGAGGTCGCCGCGGTCACGGCGCTAAGCAGCGGGTGGCAGGTTGCGGCCGAGGACGCCGGCGGCGAGTTCGACGAGGTGCTCGTCGCTACCGGACACGCGCATGCTTGGGACGGGATGCTCGCCAACGGTTGGAACCATGCCGCGCCGCTGGTCGAACGAGTGTTTCCGGTCGAGGCGAATCTGAACCCGATCCCACGGGGCGCGCGGGTGGCGGTGCGCGGCTACGCGCTCACCTTCATCGACGCGGCGCTGGCCCTGACCGAGGGGCGGGGCGGCAGGTTCGAGCCCGTCACCGACGGCACGGGCTTGCTCTACCGCAAGGCGGGGACCGAACCGGCGAAGATCTTGCCCTTCTCGCGAACCGGCGAACCGATGGTGGCCAAGCCACAACGCGACGAGGTGGCTACCGACGAGACCTGGCGGGAGCTCACGAGCCAAGCACGCGAGCGAATCAGCAAGCTGCCGCCCGACGGCGAGGCCGTGGCAGCGCTCGAGGCGATCGTGACAACACTCGCGGGGATTCGTCACGGTGTCGAGAGCGACGCTGCCAACCTCGGCGTCGCCTGGCGTGCGCTCTACCCAGCGGTCGTGGAGCGATTCGGCGCTGACGGCATCGGTGATGCTGAGTGGCCGGCGTTCAGGGTCGTGGCGACGCAAATGGAGCGCTATGCGTTCGGGCCACCCGCGATCAACGCGGCGAAGCTCGAGGCGCTGATCCGCGCAGGCATCGTCGATCCGACCCATTGCCGCGGCGGGCGAATCGAGACCGAAGGCGCTCAGAGCGAGCTCTGCTCGCAGGCGGGCCGAACGCCGATCGACATCGTGCTCGACGCCGTCCTTGCTCCACCGGGTGCGATTGGGCTCGACAGCCCCTTGCTGCGCGGGATGCTCACCGACGGCGTGGCTCGCGTTCAACGCGGCCGACGGGGGCTCGAGGTAGCGGCAGACGCGAGCTGCGTCGCGGCAAGAGGCGGGCTCTCCTACGGACTTTCCGCCTACGGTCGCCCAACCGAGGACTCGGTGATTGGAAACGACACGCTCAATCGCAGCCTGCATCCGCAGCTCGATCTCTGGGCTGATCGCGTCATCGCGCGTTCACGAGAGCCCGCCGCGATCATGCCGAGTGCGGGATGAGCTCCGAGGTCGCACAGAAATCGAAGCCGGGGCCTGCGCCGCTCTGCCGCGGCGAGCTGCCGTTGACTGCGCGGCTCGAACCATGGCAGTCAGAACTCTGCAAGCAGCCCGATCTGCTCGCAGCGCTCGTCGAGCGCTACGGATCGCCACTCAACTTGATCGATCCTTCGGCGATCGCCGGCAACGCCCGCGAGCTCGAGACCGTTGCGAGCGCAGCGGGCGTCGCCATGCGGATCTTCTTCGCTCGCAAGGCGAACAAGGCGCTGGCGCTGGTGGACGAGGCAAAGCGCCTGGGACTTGGCGTCGACGTGGCCAGCGAGCGCGAGCTGTCGCAGGTGCTCGCCCGCGGTATCGACGGATCACAGGTGGTGGTCACAGCGGCGATCAAGCCTCCCACGCTGATCGAGCTCAGCCTCCGATGCGGTGCGACGATCGTGCTCGATAACTTCGACGAGCTCGAGCTGCTGACCAGCCGCTCGTCGGAGCTCGGATTGCAAGCGCCGGTCGCGCTTCGACTTTCGCCCGAGCTCGGCGACGCCACCGTGCCAAGCCGGTTTGGCTTCAGCGCGACTGAGTTTGAAAGGGCGCGCGAGCTGCTTCGCGCCGGCGGCCTTGGGATCGATGGCGTCCATTTTCATCTCGACGGCTACGACCCGGGTCAGCGAGCAGTTGCAATCGCTCAGTGTCTCGATCTCGTCGATCGTCTGCGCGAGCTTGGGGAGCAGCCCAGCTTTATCGACATCGGCGGTGGAATCCCGGTCAGCTATCTCGAGTCGGCTGCGCAATGGGACCGTTTCTGGGACGAACACCGGCGAGGCTTGCTTGGCGAACGCCGGGCGTTGACTTTCGGCGCACATGGCCTCGGGCTGACAGCGCACCGGGGCGAGTTGCTGGGCAGCCCCGACGTCTATCCGTTCTTTCAACAGCTGGTTGGTGGCGACTGGCTTCAGGCCGTGCTCAGCGACGAACTCGTTATCGGTTCCCGGCGAGAATCAGTCGCCAGCGCGATCAGCAGCCGCGGTCTCGAGCTGCGCTGCGAGCCAGGACGGGCGCTGCTCGACGGCTGCGGGATGACCGTCGCCGAAGTCATGTTCGTCAAGCAGCGTCGCGACGGGATTACGCTCGTCGGCTTGGCGATGAACCGAACCCAATGTCGCTCGACATCGGCAGACTTCCTGGTTGATCCGATCTTGGTTGCGGGCTCGAAGCGCGCTCGGCTTGACCCGGCGGAGGGTTATCTGGTCGGCGCGTACTGCATCGAGCGCGAGCTGCTCACCTGGCGCCGACTGGAATTTCCAGGTGGCATCGAGGCCGGCGATTTGATCGCCTTTCCCAATACCGCCGGCTATTTCATGCACATCCTCGAGAGCGCGTCCCATCAGATCCCGCTGGCGCGCAACGTGATCGTCGGCTCGGGCGAGCCGCAACTGGACCCGATCGATCTCGAGGACGTGCTTTAGGGCTCGTCAGCCCGGCACACCGTGCGCCGAGCGTCTGTGTTCATGGCTGGAAAACAACCTTGAACATGCCGTCCTGCTTTTTTTGGAACTTCGCGTACGCCTCGGGGGCATCAGCCAGCGGCAGGTGATGAGTGGCAAAACCTTCGACGCCGAGCGGATCGTCGTCGCCGCTGAGCAGCGGCATGATCTCGTCGACCCAGCGCTTAACGTGTGCCTGACCCATGCGGATCTGAATGCCCTTGTCGAAGAGCTGCATCATCGGCAACGGGTCGATCGCACCTCCATACACGCCTGAGATCGAGACGGTGCCGCCGCGGCGCACACCTTCGAAGCAAGCAAGCAGGGCGCTGAGGCGGTCGATCCCGACCTTCTCGATCATCCGCTTTGCGACGGCGTCGGGGAGATACTGCGCTGACTTCTGAGCGAGCTCGCCGACGGGCGCACCATGAGCCTCCATGCCAACAGCGTCGATCGCCGAGTCGGGGCCGCGCCCCTCCGTGAGCTCGCGAAGCTGCTCGGCGATGGCCACTGGATCTCCAGCATTGTCGGAGACATCCAGCACCTCGACGCCCCAGTCGCGAGCGATCTGCAGGCGCTCGGCAACGAGATCGAGGCCGATCACGCGGACGCCGTTGTGCTTTGCGATGCGGGCCGCCATCTGGCCGATCGGGCCGAGCCCAAAGATCGCAACCGTGCCGCCTTCGGGGATCTCGGCGAACTCAACCGCCTGCCAAGCGGTTGGCAGCACATCGGAGAGAAAGAGGAAGCGATCGTCTGGCGGCCCGTCGGGGACTTTGATCGGCCCGAACTGCGCTTGCGGGACGCGCAGGTACTCGGCCTGGCCGCCGGCGACCTGGCCGTAGAGCTTGGTGTAGCCGAACAGCGATGCGCCGGTACCCGTGTCGCGGTTCTGGGTGGTCTCGCACTGCGCGAAGAGGTCGCGCTCGCACATCCAGCAGTGCCCGCAGGAGATGTTGAACGGGATGACTACGCGGTCGCCCTTCTCCAGCCCGTCCACCTCGGCGCCGACCTCCTCGACCACGCCCATCGGCTCGTGACCGAGAATGTCGCCTGAGTCGATGTACATCCCGAGCACGCTGTAGAGATGAAGGTCCGAGCCGCAGAGCCCGGTCGACGTGACGCGAATAATCGCGTCTGTCGGCGCTTCGATCGTCGGGTCGGGAACCTCGTCGACCTGCACCTTTTCCGTCCCCTGCCATGTGAGTGCCTTCATCGGACCGATCCCTCCTGTCGTCGCTTCGTCGTCGCTCGGCAGTAGCTCTACCCACCTGGGCGGCAGCCAAGCGGGATGCGAGGGGTCAGCTAACGACGACAAAACGGGGTGCGAGCTTGGCCAGGCGCGGTTTTCCGACGGCTAACTTCGGACTAGCGCTGACCGCGCCGGCTCGTTTCTCGCGCCGCCGTTCGTGCTCAGTCCGTTGCGCGCTCGTAGATCAGCAGCGCGACGCCCGAGTCGTAGGCCTTTGCGTCGGCGAGCCGCAGCGTCTTCATCTCGCCGGGGTCCGGGAACATCCGCAACCCGTCGGCGACCAGCACCGGATGCACCATCGCGCGGTATTCGTCGACAAGGTCGGCCTCGACCAGCGCGTGGACGAGCTGGGCTGAGCCGTTGACGAGGACCGGGCCAGCGTCGGCATCGCGCAGCTTCGCGACCTCTTCCAGCGGATCGCCCGAGAGCACGGTCGTGTTCTCCCACTCGGGATCGGTGAGCGTCGAGGAGATGACGTACTTGGGCATCGAGTTGATCTTGTCGGTGAACGGGTCGCTGCGGTCGCGCTGCGGCCAGGCGGCAGCGAAGCCCTCGTATGTCTTTCGCCCGAGCAGCAGCGACTCGGCCTCGTCAAGCTCCTCGCTCTTGTAGGCAAAGTGATCCTCGCCGTAGGTCGACTTGAAAGTCCAGCCGGTGTGTGGGTGGGTCTGCTCGCCACCGGGCGCCTCCATGACGCCGTTGAGGCTGACGAACTCCGAAACGATCAACTTGCTCATCGCGAGTCCCTTTCTTGAGACGAAGCTCTCGGTGTTGTTACCCGATCCTGGCACGGCCTGAAACGAAAGCCCGTTGCGGTGAGCTCGTGGTTGTCGACGCCCTCACGGCGCGAGCGCCGAGAAATCACCGCTGTCGCGAATCGCCGTGGCGCTCGCCTTCGCCGCAGCCATCGCGATACTCGCAAGCCAGCTGCCCAGGCTCACCCGCTGGGCTCCCGCCGCGACGATGCCGTCCATCGACATCTCGGGAAAGGCGAGAACGTTGACTGGCTTCGAAGTCGCCGAGCAGATCGCTCGGATCTCTTCGTCGGTGCGTATCGCAGGCGCGTAGAGGACGTCGGCGCCAGCGGCCTCATAGGCCTGCAGGCGCCGGATCGTGTCATCGAGGTCGGGGTTGTCGCGGAAATGGTTCTCGGCGCGCGCAGTCAGGGTGAACGGGAAGTCGAGCGCGCGGGCCGCCTCGACCGCGGCCGCTATCCGCTCTGTCGCTCGGTCGAGCTCATAGATGTAAGCCACCGGCGGGGTCCCAGTCCTCGATCGAGCCGCCGACGGCACCTGCAGCGGCGACGCCAGCGATCGCGCGCGCGACGTCGGCTGGCTCTGATCCGTAGCCATGTTCGAGATCCATCGAGACGGGGAGATCGGTGGCTTGATCGAGCGCCTGTGCGTGTTCGATCGACTCCGCCAGGCTCACCTCGCCATCAGATCGACCGAGCGTCTGGGCGAAACCGCCGCTGGTGCTCGCGAGCGCGAGAAAACCAGCCGCCGCCAACGCTTGAGCGGACCCCGCGTCCCAAGCGTTGGCGATGATGAACGGCTCGCCCTGATGCAGGGCGCGAAAGGTTTGCGCCTTTTCGAGCTGTGAAGGGGTCATCGTCGAATCGCCGGCGCCTGACCAAGGCCTGCCGCGCTGCGCGGGTCGATGAGGATCTTGGCGTGCTTTTCGGGATCACCGAGAGCATCGAAGGCTGCGTCGACACCCTCGAGCCCGACCTCGCCGGTGATCAGGGGACGGGGGTCGACCTCGCCCTCGGCCAGCATCTGCAGCGTGTCGCGGAACTCGAGCGGCGTGTAGGCGATCACAAAACGCAGGTCGATCTCCTTGTTGATCGCCATCGCCGGCTTGAACTGGTCGGGACCGACACAGACGCCGACGACGACGATGCGTGAGAACAATGGCGCCCCGTCGATGACGCTCTCGATCATGCCCGGCACCCCGACGCATTCGAAGATCACCGGATGCTTCGGCGCGACGCCGAGCTTTTCCGCGAGGCGCCACGTATGCCACCAGCCGACCGGCAGGCGGCCGAGCTTCTCGCGCGTGCCGACGGCAAGCTCGAGCGCCGCGGGGATATCCGCGACGTGGCCGTGTCCGTCGACGGCCGAGAACGGGGACGCCTCGGCCGGGTCGACGACGACGTCGGCCCCACAAGCCTCGGCGAGGCCGCGGCGCGCCGGCGAGAAGTCGCTAGCCACGACCGTGCGCACTCCCTTGGACTTGAGCATCAGGATCACCCCGAGGCCGACTGGCCCGCAGCCGATCACGATCGCGACCTGCTTCTTGGCGACCGCGCCTCGGCGCACAGCGTGCAACGCCACCGCCATCGGCTCGGTCAGCGCCGCGACGTCGGCTGCCAATCCATTGGGCACGGGTAGCGTCAGCGACTCCTCGACCAGCAACTGGTCGGCGTAAGCGCCCGGTGCGTGGACCGAGAGGCCGATCGTGTCGACGCCCTGGGGGCCGCGGATCATCGGCAGAGCGACGACCGGCGTCCCGGTCGGCACGTCGGCCTTGCACCTCGGTCCATACTCGGCGATCTCGCCAGAGAACTCGTGGCCGAAGACGACAGCCTCATGTGAGCGGCCGAGGCGGTCATAGCCCGCACGCGCGGCCAGCTCGGCCCATTCGTCGAGGCCGTGGCGCGCGTGCAGGTCCGATCCGCAGATCCCGCACCGCACAACCCGGAGCCGGACCTGTCCGCGCCCGGGCGTCGGCTCGGGCCGCTCGACGATTTCGAGCTCTGCGTTTTGACAGACGACCGCCCTCATCGAGAACGCCGTCGGCGGCGGGGACCGGTCACGCGCGCACTATCGCACGGCAACGGCGAACGGCAAGAATGGCCGATCCGCCCCAGGTTCACTTCCTCGAAGCGTTCCCGGTCGGCGACCCGGCCAAAGGCCAGATCGCGCACTAGTCGGGCATCGCATCACGCCGACTAGGGTGTCCACGTGGTCTCGCTTCGTCGGCTTAGCGAATCGAACCGTCAAGCGGCCGAGGCTTTGCGCGTATCGCCGAGCCAAGAGCGCTTCGTCAGCAGTGTCGCCGAGTCAATTCGCGAAGCCGCAGAACATCCCGACGCTTGCGCCTTGTACTGGGTGGTGCATGCCGAAGAGACACCAGTCGGGTTTGTGATGATCGCCGACGAGGTCAGAAGTCCCGCCTACATACCGCACTACCTTTGGAAGCTCCTAATTGACGAGCGCTACCAGCGCCAAGGCTTCGGCACTGCCACGCTGGACTTGATCGTCGAGTATTTCGCGTGGCCGCGGAGTCGAGGCGCTGAGCACGTCCGCCGGCCAGGGCGACGGCAGTCCGGTCACCTTCTACGAGCGCTACGGCTTTGAGCGCACCGGTGAAGTGCTCGACGATGAGGTGGTGCTTCAGCTCAGGCTCGGCCATTGGATCGAGCAGTAGCGACTCGGTTAGTTCGCCAAGCCTGCTGCTTCCAGGGCCTTCGCCATGTCGCTGTAATCGTGCTGCCAGACCACCAAGCCGCGTCGCACCGCAAAGAGCTGAAAGACCGGCTTGTGCACGGCGATGCCGCTTCCCGCTCCGTGTCCGCGCTGCTCGGCCGTAACGAGGAAGATATCTCCGAAGTCGAGGATCTCCTCGGGGTCGAATCGAAGGTCCTCGAAGGCATCGAGCCAGTTGCGCCACATCTCCAGGTATCCGGCATGCCCGCGGAAGACCACAGCCTGGTCTGGGGCTATCAGGTCTGGCCCGGGCCGATACTCGGTCTCAGGGTCCAGGCCCGTAAGGATCAGGTCGAAGTCTCGACGGTTAGCCGCCGCGTAGGTCCGCGCGATACGCCGGGCCACCATCCACCTCCGGAGCCGAGACTTGCGCGGCAGGCGCAAGAGCAAGGTGGCGAGCGCAAGGTAGAGGGTAGGAAGGCGAACCAAGAGGCGCTCATCCAGCTCCCGGCGCTGACTTGCGCGTTCGTTGATCGGGGGGAGCGCGATTCGAAAAAAACCGCGTTCGCCCGCGACGTGCTCCTGCGCCATCGCGTGGAGTATCTACGAACGTGCCGCTTTCGATGCAACGCGCAACAAACCTCGGCCTGAGCCGGGACGACCGCCCGTCCTAGCCACGCGCCGACCGCCCGGCCGCGGAACGCAGATCCACGAGCCGGGCGATCGAACGCTGTGGCGAGTCAGCTAACAGCTGCGTTCGGTATCCGAGCCTCCGCCGCCACGGCATATGTCGGCAGCCCCGCCGCCGAACAAGGCGTCGGCGCCGGACCCGCCGAAGAGGCCATCGGGGCCACCTCCGCCGCGAAGTACATCGTTGCCGCCGCCGCCGCGGATTTGGTCGTTGCCCGACCCGCCCTTGAGCAGATCATTGCCGGACTTGCCCTTGATCGAGTCGTTGCCGGCAGCGGCACAGACGATGTCCTTGCCGCCCAGGCCCTGCACCGTGTCGTCGCCTCCGAGCGCGAGGATCACGTCGTTCTTCTCGGTGCCGACGATGTTGTCAGCGCCAGCGGTACCCAGAATCGTGGGATTCCTTCCGGCGCAGGTCGCCCCGGCGCCACCCCCTCCGCCCGCTGCGACGACCGCGGTCGTCTCGGTGTCGCTGTTGTTCGCGGGCGTCGAGTCGGTGTCGGCTGCGGTCACGGTCGCGGTGTTCGAGACCTGGCCCGCCTTCTTCGCCAGGACCTTGATAGTCACCGAGGCTGAGGCGCCGCTAGCGAGCGTGCCGAGCGCGCACGTGACGGTCTTGCCGGTAGTCGTGCAGGTGCCCTGCGAGGGCACCGCCGAGACGAGGTCGAGCTCGTTCGGGAGCTTGTCCTCGACCTCGACTCCAGTTGCCGGGTCGGGACCGGCGTTGGCAGCCGTGAGCGTGTACGTCAGCTCCGTGTTCTCGGTGACTGGATCCGCGCTATCGGTCTTGGTGATCGACAGATCGCTTGCCGCCAAGGCCGACGCCGGTGCGATCGCACCCACCGCCAGCACCGGCAGGGCCAATAGCCAGGCCTTACGAATTTTCGTTAGTGACTTCATTGAGAATGCTCTCTTTCGCCCCCGTTGATCTGCTTTGTGGTCACAACACGGGCGGTGACCGTGAGTCGCGATTTCCCACCGAAGCGTTCGGGTTGCCTCGGGGCGCTTACACTCTCGCTTTCACCTACAGGAGGACGACATGCCACGGACCAAGGCTCAACGCAGCGCCGCAGCGAAGAAGGGGGCCGCAACGCGCAAGCGCAACGCGGCAAAGTCCAGCGCAAAGGACGTTAAGAGCTCGGCGCGCAGCGCCGGAAAGAGCGTCGCCAAGGCCGCCAAGGCGGTCGGCAGCACCGCCAAGGGCGCCGCGGGCTCGGTCACCAAGCGAGCCGGCGCGTCGAGTGGCAAGGGCAAGCGCAAGACGAAGGCCAAGGCTAAAAAGCGCTGACGCCAGCCCAACCTCCTCACGCCTAGGTCCGGGCCCGCCGCCGCCGGACGACGATTGATCCGGAGCGACTCTGAGGGAGTCCTGCGCGCGTCCTAGCAGCGTATCGGCGAGCTTCGTAGCGAGAAGGCGGCACTCAAGGATGCCATCGCTGGGATCGGCGCCGAACCCCAGGAAGCCGAGATAGCGGGGGCCCGATTCGTTTCTCGCGACGACGCACGGATCGTGGAACGGGTACGTCTGGCGGCGTGACACGGACGGATCCGGCCGGCGCTCGCCTCACTCCCCTGAGCTCAGTCGCTACGCCGCGGGAGCGGGGGCAGGCTCCTCCTCGGGGTGGGTCTGGTCGACCAGCTTCTTCGCTGTATAAGGCGCGATGCCCGGATTCGACTTCGGCAGCTTTGCCTTGACCAGGACCTCGTCACCGGCGGAGACGTCGTCGATGGTCTTGGCACCGTCGCCGTTGCTGTCGGTGGTGACGATCTTCGCCGAGGCAAAGTCAAACGCGACAGAGGTGCCGACGAGTTCGGCACGCTCGACGTGCTTGTTGCCCTTCGTGACCGCAATCGCGGCGCCGTCGCCGCTATAGGTGCCCTTGAAGACGTAGCCGACCGCGTGGCCGGGCTTATCTGGCTTGTCCGGCTTATCCGGCTTATCGGGCTTGGCGGCAAACGCCGCCGGCGCCGCTGTCAGGGCGATTGCGGCCAGTCCCGCCATGATTCTCGTCTTTAGATTCACGGTTGCCTCCCTTGGTTGATAGCTAGCTTGCTATCGACTGGCCGCTTGTCCTGCTTGAGGCGCGTGGACGGCTCACACGCCCGCCGAAGCCATCCCGTTTCCACTGACCTCTCCGAGATCCACCACCCCTTAGACAGCCGAACAGCGACCGTGTCTGAGGCCGTCGCCGATGCCTTCGAGAACGCAGACGCCCTCCTGGCGGATGGCTCAAGCGTGGTTGTGAGAGACATAGCGGGGGCCCGATTCGTTTCTCGCTACGACGCACGAATAGTCGAGCGAGTACGCCTAGCGGCCTAGCGAGACCGCTCCATTCACGCGAAGGGAGCAGCAGGCGTCATGGGCTTCGAGGTGGTATTGAGGGCGCTGTCCAACCCGCGAAGTGAGGCCTGAAGGAGAGCTTGGATGCCGAAGACACCTAAGCCAAGTACGACGCGAAAGCCCCCCGAGTCATCGGACAGCCACGCCGAGATCGAGGATTGGATCCGGCGCGTGATGCCGGACCTGCATCCCATCGTAAAGCGGTTGGACGAGATGATCCGCGAGACCATCGACGGGCTTTCGTACGCCGTCAAATGGAAGAAGGCGTTCTACGGGTTGCCGGAGCTCGGGTGGGTGATCGAGATGGTCGCCTACGACGTCTCCGTGAACGTCGTCTTCCTGGGCGGCGCGGACTTCGACTCCCCGCCGCCGCTCGGCGAAGCAGGCCGGTCCCGCTACATCAAGGTCAGGACCCTGGAGGACGCGGAGGAACCGGAGCTGCGCAGGTGGATCGAGCAAGCGGGGCGCATCCCAGGGTGGAAATGAGCCCGCGTCCGCTACTTCTCTGCGCGAAATGCAGCACCGTCCTGCCTGAGCCCATGCGTCGCAGTGAGATCGAATACCCGGCCCGATTCGTTTCTCGCTACGACGCACGGATAGTCGAGCGGGTGCCCTTGAAAGCCTGATCCAAGAAGTAGCGCTTCGCATGGAAAGCACAACTTCTGCTTCCGCGCGTAAGCGAGCGTCTCCTCATTCGTGAGGACTGGCTCGAGCGGCTCGTATTGCGCTTCTTTGAGCAGCGGATCTTCGGGCCGATGCGCCTAGAAAAACTCGCCAAGCAGCTACGCGACCATGATCGCGATCAGCGCCGCAACGGCAAGCTCGCGGGTACGCGGATGCGCCAGCAGATCGCCGAACTCGACCGGAAGATCAAGGCTCAGGTCCAGGCGCTTGAGAAGGGGATCGAGCCCGAGTTGGTCTCCGAGCGAATCGGAGAGCTTCGCGGAGAGAAGGAGGCCCGGGCATCGCGTCGAATTGACGGCGACCGTTTCGGAGGCGGTCGCGGATGCCTTCGAGAACGCAAAAGCCCTCCAGGCGGAGGGCTCGAGCGTGGTAGCGACAGACATAGCGGGGGCAGGATTTGAACCTGCGACCTCCGGGTTATGAGCCCGGCGAGCTACCTGACTGCTCCACCCCGCGGCGTGTCGTTCAAGTTAGCAAGCTAGGCGCGAAAATCCACCGCGCAAGCGGGGTCCTGCAGGTCAGTCCCCGAACGTAAACGTGAAATACGACGCTTCACCGCGGCACTCCCAGATGCCGCTGATCGCGATGCCGGAGACCCGTGCGCAGTCGAAATCGCCGATGCGAAACTCCCTGCTGACCGATTGCAACTCGGCCATCGTCGCCTCGACCGCGGCGCAGTCGGCGCCGTAGGCGATCACGTCGACGATGTTCGGTGGCCTCTCGGCTCCCCGGCAGCGCTCCTTGGGCAGCCCGGTCGTGTCGCTGATGCCGCCGGAGTCGGTAGTCGACTCGACTGTTGTCGAAGCAGTGATCGTCGATTCGGTTGTGGTGGTCGACTCGGGCGTCGTTGACTCGGTCGTGCTCGTGGACTGCACCGCCGTCGATGTCGACGCGTCGTCGCTGCCGACATGGTCCTCGTCGTCGGCGCCGCAGCCGGCAAACAGCAGAACGGCAGCGGTAAAGGCAGCGGCGGTTCTCGAACGCATCGGCCTCAACGGTAGCCAACGCAGCGGATTTCGTGAGAGGGTTCACCGGTGAAGGTCCACCACCTCAGCTGCGGCTCGATGTGCCCCTATGGCGGCAAGCTCGTCAGCGGCGCGCCGGGGCGCGCCGAGATCGTCTGCCATGTGCTGCTGATCGAGACGAGCGATTCGCTTGTGCTCGTCGACACCGGCCTCGGGACCGAGGACGTCGCTCACCCCTACCGCCGCCTCGGCCCGCCCTTCGCCGCCGGCTTTCGCCCCAAGGCGCTGATCGAGGAGACGGCGCTTCACCGCGTTCGCGCGCTCGGTTTCGACCCCGCAGACGTCCGCCACATCGCCTGCACCCATCTCGATCTCGACCATGCCGGCGGCTTGCCCGACTTCCCCGCGGCCGCGGTCCACGTCTTCGAGGCCGAGCACGAGGCGGCGACCAAGCCGTCGCTGCTCGATCGTGCCCGCTACCCGAAGCATCACTTCGCCCACGGTCCAAACTGGGTTCCGCACGGGCCCGGCGGCGACGAATGGTTCGGCTTCGAGAGCATCCGCATGTTCCCCGGCGTCGACCCCGAGATCCTGCTGATCCCGCTGCCTGGCCACTCGCGCGGCCACAGCGCAATCGCCGTCAACGACACGGACTCGGGCCAGTGGCTGCTGCATTGCGGCGACGTCTACTTCAACCGCGCCGAGATGGCGAGCCCGCCCTCATGCCCGCCTGCCCTGAGCGTCTTTCAAACAGCGATGGCGGCCGACAACGCCGCTCGAAAGCGCAATCAGGTGCGCGTGCGCGAGCTCGCTCGCAGCCACGGCGATGAGGTGCGGGTGTTCTGCGCCCACGATCCGGTCGAGCTCGCCCGCGAGCAATCAACACCCACCGCCGACGGGACCGGTTGATGGCCAACCGCGGCGCCGTGCTCATCACCGGCAGCTCGACCGGCATCGGGCGCGCCTGCGCGCTCGGCCTCGACCGCGCCGGGTTCGACGTCTTCGCGGGCGTGCGCAAACCGCAGGACGGCGAAGCGCTGCGCGCCGACTCCTCGCAGCGACTCGAGCCGCTGATTGTCGACGTCACCGACGCCGACTCGATCGCGCGCGCGGCCGACCGCATTCACGATGCCACTGGTGGCCACCTCGCCGGCCTCGTCAACAACGCCGGCGTCGCCGTCGGTGGCCCGATCGAGGCCCTTGCACTCGACGATCTGCGCCGCCAGCTCGAGATCAATCTCGTCGGCCAGGTCGCGATCACCCAAGCCGTCTTGGAGATGATTCGCGCCGCCCGCGGGCGGATCGTCTTCATGTCCTCGGTCGGCGGGCGAGTCGCACTTCCATTCATCTCTCCCTACAACGCTTCAAAGCACGCGCTCGAGGCGATCGGTGACGCCCTGCGGATGGAGATGGCGCCGTTTGGAGTCGCGGTCTCGCTGATCGAACCCGGCGCAATCGCGACTCCGATCTGGGACAAGGCCAACGCCGAGGTGCCCCACGCACGCGCAGCAATGACACCGGCGATGAGTGAGCTTTACGGCGAGCGCCTCGACCAGCTCGCGGCCGTCGCTGCCAAGAACGCCGCCGCCGGGATCCCACCCGAGCGCGTCGCCGAAGCGGTCGAGCACGCGCTCACATCCGAAAGGCCGAAAACACGATACCTCGTCGGCCGCGACGCCAAGATCCAGGCTCGAGCGAAGGCTGTGCTGCCCGACCGGGCGATGGACAAGCTGATCGACCGCGAGTTCCGCACCGCCTGAGCCGCCGCTCGCACTCAGGCCGCCCGGCGCAATCGCCGGCTGCGTACTGTGCGCGAGCCAATCAGCTCCTCCCAGTCGTCGCCGTCGAGGCAGTACGGGTCCGAGGTGGCGAGGAAGTCGCAGATCACCTCGGCGAGCCCGTCGGGATCCTCGAGATGCGGGAAGTGGGCTGCACGGGCCAGCGTTTCGAAGCGGCTGTGGGGAATCGCAGCGGCGGCGGCGCGCCCGTGCTCGATCGGGATCGTTCGATCGCGCTCGCCCCAGACGATCATCGTCGGCACCGGCCCGAGCAGGTAAAGACGATCGACGGCGCTGACGCGCTGGCCGCGAACGTCGATCACCGAGCGCAGGGTCTGAAGGAAAGCTCGGCGCTGCCCCGCGCCCTGAAGCGGGCGCAAGGCGCGAACGACCGCATCGAGGTAGACGCCGCGCCGCGATCCGCGGCGCTCGAGCTCGCCCGCCAGCGCTCCCAGCGCCGCCAGCGTGCGCGGTCGCGCTGCGAGCGCGACAACGCCCGAGACACCGGGTGCCGCCGCAACTCGAAGCAGCGGGCTGACCTCGGCGCCGAGGCCGCCGCTGGAGACGAGCACAAGCCGCTCGACGCGCTCGGGGAACTGCCAGAAGAACTGCATCGCGATGCCGCCGCCCAGCGAGTGGCCGACGACCGTTGCACGACGAATGCGAAGCGCCGCCAGGAGATCGCGAATCGCCGCGGCGTGAGCACCGATCGAGTAGTCGCCGCGGGGCGTCGCCGAGTCGCCGTGGCCGATGAGATCGGGCGCGATCACGGTGTGGTTCTCGGCCAGGCGCAGGGCGAGGTCGCGCCAATGGCGTGAGGAGTTGATCATGCCGTGAATCAGCAGCACCGCCGGCCCCGTGCCCGCGGTGCGATAGATCACCTCGTGGCCGTGAAGGTTCGCCTGCCACGCCTCGAAGCCATGCTCGTCTTCGCTGCCCTGCATCGCGGGCACCATAGGCGCCAACTACGATGCGCGCCTTGCGCGTCGCGGTGATCGACATGGGGACGAACTCGACGCGCCTGCTCGTCGCCGACGTCGCCGACGGCCGGGTGCGCGAGCTCGAGCGCCGTTCGACGGTGACCCGCCTTGGCCGCGGCGTCGACACCTCGGCCCGGCTTTCAGCCGAAGCCATCGAGGAGGTCTGCACCGCGGTCAGCGCCTACATCGAGGTCTATGAGGAGACGGGAGTGGACAAGGTCGTTGCGATCGCGACCAGCGCCGTGCGCGACGCCGAGAACTCCGCGGTCTTCATCGCCGAGCTGCGCGAGCGCTTCGCCCTCGATACGGCGATTCTCGACGGCGACCACGAAGCGCGGCTGACCTACACCGGCGCCTGCGCCGAGCGCCCGCCCGCCGAGAAAACGCTGGTCGTCGACATCGGCGGCGGCTCCACGGAGCTCGTCATCGGCGACGGGCCTGAGGTCGGGTTTCACGCCTCGATTCAGGCGGGCACGGTGCGCCACAGCGAGCGCCATATCACCCACGATCCACCGGAGGCGAGCGAGCTCGAGGAGCTGGCGGGAGATGTCGGCGCGCTGATCGGCGAGGCACTCGAGGGCGCCGCGCTGGCTCAGGCCAACGAGGGGATCGGCGTTGCCGGAACCCCGACCTCGCTGGCCGCGATCGAACTCGAGCTTGATCCGTACGACCCCGACCAGGTGCACGGCGCGACGCTTGATCTCGAGTCGATTCAGCGCATGTGCTCAGAGCTCTCGGCGAAGTCGCTCGAGCAGCGCCTCGAGGTTGTCGGCCTGCACCCCGGGCGGGCACCGACGATCGTCGCCGGAACCGTGATCTTGATCCAGGTGATGCGCGCCTTCGGCCTCTCGGAGATCGAGGTCTCCGAACACGACATCCTCTACGGCGCCGCGCTCGAGGCTGCGGCCTGAACGACGCCCCGCGCTAGTTGCAGGGGCCGTCGGGGGCGAGCTCGCGCATCGCGAATAGCTCGCCGCAGAAGATCGGCTTCGGTGCAAGGTTCTGGGTTACGACGCCGAAGCCGGCCTCGCGCCCCGCGAGCTCGGGATGCTCGACGAAGCGGTGGATGATCGCCAGGTCAACGCGGTTGACGCGGCGCAGGACGTCGTAGATCTCGGCCATCGCCCGACCCTGCTGACCGGGGTCGAAGGCATGCTCGCCGGCCGTCGAGACGCCGAACTCGGTCGCCCACATTCCCGTCGAGGAGTCGTTGAACTTCTGCATCACGTTTTGGATCTTGCCGAGATAGATGCGCACGTCGGCGACGTAGTCCTCGTTCGGGCCGACGCCGGGATAGGGATGGATGCCGATCGCGTCGGCCTCCTGGGCGGCGCCGAGCTCATAGAGGCGCTCGAGGAAGTTGGAGAAGCCGATCGCGTGCTTGTCGGAGTCAGAGTGCGGTGAGAGCCCGCCGCTGACAACCGGCATCCCCGGGACCTGGCTGTGCAGGGCGGCGGCGGTCGTCTTCAGCATCTTCGCGTAGAGCTCGGGCTCGGGCCAGCCGCCCCAGAAGCGCGGGTAGTTGGGCTCGTTCCAGACTTCGATTCCGGCCGACTCCGGATAGCGCTTCGCCGCGGCGACGGCAAACGCCGCCATCTCGTCGTAGTGCGCCTGCGACGGGCGCAACTGGTCGTTACCGCCGCTGCAGGCGCCCGGGTCGGGCTGAGCCCAGCAGGGGGCGGCGAGGATCGACCACAGCGGCTTGATCCCGCGAGCGCGCAGCTTGGCGTAGAGCTGGTCGACGCCGTACCAGTTGTAGGAGCCCTGGACGCCCTCGATGCCCGACCAGGTGAGGCCAGTGCGGGCGACGGTCGAGCCGGTGTCGTCGAGCAGGTCAAGCGCCGAGTTGGGGACGAAGATCCAGTCGTCGTTGAAGCCAAAGGCTGGATGGGGGTTGGGCACGTCGAGCAACGGTGCCAGCGGCTGCATCTGGTTCTTGCACGGGTCAACGATCCAGCGGTTGCCCTTTCGTCGCCAGCTCGCCTTGCCCTTGCAGGTGTAGGGCACCTGGCCCGGGTAGACGCCCTCTGCGCGCCAGAGGCAGATCCAGCGTGAGTAGTCGAGCTTGCCCTTGCGCTTGGCCGGACCGCACTTGCTGATCTTGAGCACGTTGATCCCGTTCTTTTGCTCGATCACCGTCGAGGCCTTCTGCACCAGCTTCGTCCGGTTGACGCCGTGCTCGGTCGAGGGCGTGTGCACGTCCTTGTTGGCGCCGGCGCTCGCCGGCGTGCCAATGCAGACAACGGCGAATGCGATCGCCGCCGCCGCGAACTTTGTCCTTGCCTTGCGCATCTGCGTTGTCATCGGCGTGCCTTCACAATTGCTGTAACCCCTCGTACATAAGTCCAATCACGGTCCAGCCGGCGAGGTGTAGGCTCGCTGCGGTGAGCGACGAGCGCGTGCACTTCCGCACATGTCCCTTCTGCGAAGCGACATGTGGCCTTGCGGTGACAATGAACGGCGACGAGGTCGTCTCGGTGCGCGGCGACGCCGACGATGTTTTCAGCCAGGGCTTCATCTGCCCCAAGTCGCAGGGCCTGAAGCAGCTCAACGAGGATCCCGACCGGCTGACGACACCCCTGATACGCCGCGACGGCGAACTCGTCGAGGCGAGCTGGGACGAGGCCTTCGCCGCCATCGACGAAGGCCTTTCGCGGGTTCTGAACGAGGGTGGGCGCGACGCCGTCGCCGTCTATCTCGGCAACCCGGCGGCGCACAGCCTCGGCGCGACGCTTTACGGCACGCCGTTTCTGAAGGCGCTCGGTACGAAGAACATCTACTCGGCCTCGACCGTCGATCAGATGCCCAAGCAGCTGTCGGGCGGGTTGATGTTCGGCACTGGCCTCAGCGTTCCGGTCCCCGACATCGATCGCACCGATTATCTGCTGATCCTCGGCGCCAATCCCCTCGTCTCGAACGGTTCGCTGCTGACGGCTCCCGATATGCGCGGGCGAATCCGGGCGGTGCAGGAGCGCGGCGGCAAGGTCGTCGTCATCGACCCGCGCCGCAGCCGCACCGCGCGCGAGTCCTCAGAGCATCACTTCATCGTCCCCGGCACCGACGCGCTGCTCTTGTTCGCGATCGTCAACGTGTTGCTCGCCGAAGAGCTGGCGACGCCAGGAGGTCTGGCGCAGTACGCCAACGGCGCCGAGGCGATTGCCGGCCTCGCCGAGCCGTTCACGCCCGAGGCCGTCGCCGGTCCGTGCGGGATCGCGGCCGGCGAGATCAAGCGCATGGCTCGCGAGCTCGCGGCGGCTGAGCGGGCGGCCGTCTATGGCCGCATCGGGACGACGACGCAACGCTTTGGCACCGTGGCGAGCTGGCTCGTCGACGTGATCAACTACCTCAGCGGCAACCTCGACCGCGAAGGCGGGGCGATGTTCCCGCTCGCGGCGGCGGCCCAGCGCAACTCCGCCGGAACGGGCCCGACGGGGCGCGGCGTCGCGGTCGGGCGCTGGGCAAGCAGGGTCAGCGCACGCAACGAGCTCTTCGGCGAGCTGCCGGTCGTTGGCCTGGCCGAGGAGATCGCCACGCCTGGCGAAGGTCAGGTCAGGGCGCTGATCACGATCGCCGGCAATCCGCTGGTCTCGACACCCAACTCGGCTGCGCTCGAAGCAGCGGCCGAGACGCTCGAGTTCATGGTCTCGCTCGACATCTACGTCAACGAGACAACTCGCCACGCCGACGTCATCCTGCCCGCGCCTGAGCCGCTGGCAAAGGCCCACTACGACACCGCGCTCTACCAGTTGGCGATTCGAAGCGTCGCCAACTACTCGGCGCCGGTGATCGAAGCGCCCGAGGGGCAGCTGCAGGAGTGGGAGGTGATGCTGCGCCTTGCCGGGATCGCCGCCGGTCAAGGGCCCGACGCGGACATCGAAGCTTGGGATGAGCTTGTCGTTCGCACATTGATCGGCCGCGAGGTCGCACTAGCGGGCTCTGCGATCGAAGGTCGCGACGTGCAAGAGATCCTCGCCGAGCTCGGCGAACGGCGCGGGCCCGAGCGCCTGCTCGACTTGATGATGCGCGTCGGTCCATTCGGAGACGGGTTCGGCGCCGACGCCGACGGGCTGACGATGGACAGGCTCGAGGCGAACCCACACGGCATCGACTTCGGTCCGATGCGCCCTCGCCTGCCCGACGTTCTGCGCACGCCGTCGGGCAAGATCGAGCTCGCCCCTGCCGAGATCGTCGCTGACGTTCCCCGGCTCGAGGCCGAGCTTGACGCCGCTCCGCGAAACGGCGAGATGGTCCTCATCGGCCGCCGCCAGCTGCGCTCGAACAACTCCTGGATGCACAACCTGCCGGCGCTGGTCAAGGGCAAAGATCGCTGCACCGCCCAGATCCATCCCGACGACGCCGCTCGCCTGGGCCTCAGCGAAGGTGGCCACGCGCGGGTGAAGTCGAGCGTCGGCGAGCTCGTCGCCCCAATTGAGATCACCGACGAGATCATGCCCGGCGTGATCTCGATCCCCCACGGCTGGGGCCACGATGCGCCCGGGTCGCGAATGAGCGTCGCTTCCGAACACGCCGGCGTCAACTCCAACCTTCTCGCGCCGGTCGCAGTCGACGAGCCCTCGGGCAACGCGGTGCTCAATGGGATCCCGGTCGAAGTCGTCGCCGCGGATCGCGAGGCCGTTGTCGCCTGAGGGCCCGTCGTTGCGTGCGGGTCAGTCGTCTGACTCGCCACCGTCGTCATCGCCGTAGTAGGCGTCGTCGGAGTAACCGTCATCGTCGTCGACGGGCGCGGGAGCCGGGACTGGTGCGGGTGCGGGTGCTGGTGCTGCAGCCTGCGCGGCTGAATCGTCATCGTCGCGCTTGACCTTGTTCGGGCGTTGATCGTCACACGAGGCGCCCGACCGCGGCTTCGTCGCTGTGCCCGAGTCCGCAGTCTTGGCCGCGCTCGACTCGTCATCGCTGACCTGCAGTGATTCGAGCTGACCGAGATCGTCGTCGCCGTCATCGGCGATCGCCGCGCTCACGCCGGCAAGAGCCAGAACGCCCGCAAGCAACGCAATTACTGTCTTGATCGTCATCGCTATCTCCTTGTTCATCCGGCGATCTTTCGCCGGGGTTGATGGAGATGACGACGCTAGGAACCGCCACTGAGGCCGGCCTGAGCGCAGCGTGAGAGAGCTCTCAGGCTCGCGACACGCCTGGCGCGCCGCCTACCGCTAGAGCTCGAGCTCGTACTCGACCAGCGTCAGCGCCTTGCCGCCGACGCGGTCATAGACCCTGTGAGCTCGCTTGTTATCGGGCATCGTGTACCAGAAGATCGACGCAGCGCCGTGGCGGCGAGCGACCTCGGCGACCGCCTCGATCAGTGCGTCGGCGTGGCCGGCGCCGCGGGCGATCTCGGCGACGAAAAGGTCGTCCAGCACGGCCACCACCGTCCCGTTGAGGCTCGACCACTTCCACTGGCTATGGGCGAAACCGACGATCTCGTCGCTGGCGTCATCGGTGGCCACGAGCAAGAAGGCGACGTCCTCGGGGGCGTCGATCGCGCGCCGGGCCATCGTCTGCAGCGACTCGTCGCTGGGATCGGACTCATAGAAGTCGCAATAGCCGCGCAGCAGCGGCATCAGCGACGGCAGATCCTCGCCGGTCGCCTCGCGGATCGCCATGCGACAGAGGCTAGGGCCGCTTGCCCGAGATCACGTCCCAGGCTCGCTTCAGCTTGGCCTCGATCTGCTGCAACGCGAGATAAGAGCTCGGCTGTCCGAGATCGTCCATCGGCTGACCCTATCGGGTGGGCCTCGTCGCAGCCGCTGGGTAAGCCGCCCGCTGTGCCCCAGCCCCCCTACTACTCTGGCGCCCATGACCACATACGAAACGATCCAAGTCACAGCCGAGGCCGGCGCCGCGCGCATCACCCTCAACCGCCCTGACTCGCTCAACGCCTGGACCGCCCAGCTCGGGCACGAACTCGGCGAGGCTGTCGAGGCGGCAGCAAACGACGACGCCGTCCGCGCGGTGCTCATCACCGGTGCCGGGCGTGCCTTTTCCTCCGGCGCCGACCTGCGCGATCACGGGCCCGGCGACGGCGCGCCCGATCTCGGCGCGCGCCTACGAGAGATCTACAACCCGGTCATCCTCCGCGTGCGCGAGATGCCGAAGCCGGTGCTCGCCTCGGTCAACGGGCCCGCGGCGGGCGTCGGCTGCGCCCTGGCGCTTGCCTGCGATCTCGTCATCGCCGCCGAGTCCGCCTACTTCCTGCTCGCCTTCGTCAACATCGGCCTCGTCCCCGACGGCGGCGCGACGGCCACGGTGGCGGCTCGCATCGGCCACTCGCGAGCCGCCGAGATGGCCCTGCTGGGCGAGCGCATCGGCGCCCCCACCGCGCTCGAGTGGGGCTTGATCAACCGCACCGCGCCCGACGCAGAGCTCCAAGGCGAAACCGACGCCCTGCTCGCCAAGCTCGCGAGCGGGCCGACCAAGGCCTACGCCGCGACCAAGGCGCTGCTCAACCGGACCATCTACGCCGAACTCGCATCGCAGCTCGACGCCGAGGCCGACGCTCAGCGCGAGCAGGGCACGACGACCGACTTCATCGAGGGCGTCATCGCCTTCTCGCAGAAGCGGCCGCCCAAGTTCACCGGAAGCTGACCCGGCTAGTCGCTCTCTTCCTCGGATCCCCCGCTCTGGCCGGCCTCGGCGAGCGCGGCGTCGAGCTCCGCCTGGACGACCTCGGTTTGATCCGGGTAGTCGAGGCGCTGCTCGAGCAGCGGGATCGCCTCCTCCGGCCGGCCCGACTGCCTCAGGGCCTGGGCGAGGTTGAACAGGGCGTAGTTGTAGGTGAGCTCGTCGCCGGAGTCTTCGAGCGCGGCGACCGCCTCCTCCAGCACCGGCACGGCCTCCTCAGGCTGGCCGGAGTCGAGCAGCGTCTTGCCCTCGTCGTTGAGCGCGACGCCGTCGGGCGCGACATCGGCAACCGGCTCCTCGGTTGTCGTCTCGGTCGTCTCGGTCGGCGTTGTCTCCTCAGTCGGCTGTTCCGCGGCCGCGGCGCCTTCGCCACCGCCCGAGCCCTGTCCCGACTCGGCTGCGGTCGTCGTCCCGGCACCCGAACCGTTGCCGCCGTCGTCTGAACCGGCCAGCGCCACGACCGCCACGATCACCAGGCCGATCGCGGCGATTGCAAGCACTGCGGGCAGGTAACGGCGCGGCCGCTTTACGGTGGAAACGCCGGTTGGCGTCGGCGTGAACGACACCGGGCGCTGAGCTTCGGTCGCCGGTCGCTGCTGCGTCGTGCGCTCGGACGCGGTGGGTTGATAGGCCATCGTCGGCGCCACGGGTTTCGATTGCGCGAGCGAGCTCTCGAGCGCGCTCAGCGCTGCCGCAGCCGAGGCCGGCCGGCGATTCGGGTCGGGATCGCGCATGCGCTCGGCCAGGTCGCGAACGGCGGCGGGCGCACCGTCGCCGGCGACGTCGGCGAGCACGACACCAAGCGCGAAGAGATCAGAGCGCTCGCTCGCCGCCTCGCCCTGGCGAACCTCGGGAGCGAGGTAGCTCTCGGTTCCAAGCACGAGGCCGGTGCCCGTGAGCGCCGTGGCGCCCGCGGGCTGGGCGATGCCGAAGTCGGTAAGGCGAGCTTCGCCACTGCGGGTGACCAGCACGTTGTGAGGCTTGATGTCTCGGTGAAGGACCCCTGCGGCGTGCATGTGGCTCAGAGCCTCGAGCAGGTCACGAGCCAGGTCCTCGACCGGCGGCACCTGGCCACACTCGATCCTGTCGGCGAGATCGCCGCCCTCGACGTACTCCAAGACCAGATAGGGGCGCGTGCCCGCGCCGTAGTCCCACACGCCGACCAGGTTCGGGTGCTTGAGCGAAGCGGCCGTGTGCGCTTCGCGCTTGAAGCGGGTCAAGTACTGCGGGTCGCCGGCGATGATGTCGGAGAGCACCTTCACGGCCACCTCGCGGTCGAGACGCTCGTCGACGGCAAGCCAAACCGCCGCCATGCCGCCGCTGCCCAACCGCCGCTCGAGCCGGTAGCGCTCGCCAAGCAGCGCGCCGGCCGCGATTACAACGTTCTCGTCAGTGTCCGAATCGGAGGATTCCACGCCTCACCCGTTTCCCGGTAGGCGCCCACCCTAATCCACGGCGGCGGGCGCCGGGCGCGGCGGCTACGGCGCGGCCTTCGCGGCTGCCTTCTGAAACTGCGTCCACGACGGCTTCGGCGTCAGCGCCTGCGTGTACAGGCCCGAAGTCGGACACCAGGCGCAGATCTTGTCGCTTGAATCGCGCCAGCTGAACCAGGTGACGTTCTGGATATTCAGCTTCCTGATCGACTTCTGAAAGTACTTGTAGACGTCCTTGACGAGCTTGGCTTGGCCCTTCTTGCCCAGGTTCAAGCGGGTTGCCTGCGCTGGCCGAGCCGGCGCCAACCTCGGTGATCCAGAGGCCGCTTGACTTGTCCTTGGCCCGCTTGATCTCATCGTTGAAGCGCAACACCTGGTCTTTGACCTTGGGCAACCCTGCTCCGTAGGGGTGCACGGCGACGCCGTCGAAGTCCTCCTCGACCCCCGTGACCCGGTACAAGTCGGCGAGGTAGTCGGGTCCGGGCATAGCCTTCTTCGAACCGTCAAGCGAAGGCATGCCACCGAGGATGATCTGCGCAGCCGGATCGCGGGTGCGGATCGCGTCGGCGGCGCTCGAAAGCAACTTCGCGTAGCCCTTGGGCGAAGGCTTTGGCAGGTAGAAGGTCTTCGAGTTCATCTCGTTCCAGATCTGCCAGTCCTGAATCGGCATCTGCGGCAGGCTCGGGTTCAGCGTCCAGAACTCGCCGTTGGGGCCGTAGCGGGCGACCGCGTCGCCGATGAACTTGTTCCACGCTGCGAGCCCGGCCGCCTTTTTCACCGGGTGAAGCGCGCACTTGGCGCCGTTGCACTTGGCGCCGTCGAGCTGAGAGGCCCACAGCGGCGTGGCGAAGACGAACGGCAGCACCTCGATGCCGTTGCGGGCGGACTCGGCAACCGTGGCGTCGAACTCGCCCCAGTTGTAGTCGTCGGCGGCCGACGGGTCGATCGACGCCCAGTTCATGATCGCGCGCAGCGTTCCCACACCGCCCTCGCCCATCAGCACGTACTCCTCCGGCACCAGCGCCGTCTGCGAGGAGACGCCGAAGAAGCTGGCCGGCGGAGCGGCCGCATGCGCGCTGGCGGCGGTCAACGTCAGGGCGCCAGCAAGCGCAGCGGTTGCCAAGGACATGCTCAGGGCGAATCTCTTCAAGTTGTTCATATCTGCCCGAACACGCTAGCGAGCCAGGGTTGCGGTCGAGGCCCGCTCAAGCGTCGGGAGGTTCGATCTCGCGCTTGAGGATCTTCCCGGTCGGCCCCTTGGGCAGCTCGTCGACGAACCAGATCTGGCGCGGGTACTTGTAGGCGGCGACCTGTTCCTTGACGTGCTCACGCAGCTCGTCCTCGGAGGCATCGGCGCCTTCCTTGAGCGCGACCGCCGCGCCGACCTCCTCGCCGAGGTCGTCATGGGCGACTCCGACCACGGCCACCTCGCGCACCGCCGGGTGCTCGTACATCACCTCTTCGATCTCGCGCGGATAGACGTTGTAGCCGCCGCGGATGATCAGGTCCTTCTTGCGGTCGACGATGAAGAAGTAGCCGTCGTCGTCGATCGTCGCCATGTCGCCGCTCTTGAACCAGCCCTCTGAGTCGATCGCGTCCGCGGTCGCATCGGGCTTGTTCCAGTAGCCCTTCATCACGTTGTGGCCGCGGATCACGATCTCGCCCGGCTCGCCTTGCTCGACCTCGTTGCCGTCGTCGTCGACGACCTTCATCTCGACGCCCTCGATCGGGGTTCCGATCGAGCCCGGCTTGCGCTCCTTGTCGGGATGGTTGAAGGAAGCGACCGGTGAGGTCTCCGAAAGGCCGTAGCCCTCGAGCACCTTGCATCCGAACGCCTCCTCGAACGCCTTCATCACCTCGACCGGCATCGCCGAGCCGCCCGAGGCGCAGACCTCGAGCGAGGAGGTGTCGAAGTCGTCGCGGCCGGGGTGGTTGAGCATCGCCGCGTACATCGTCGGCACGCCCTGGAAGACGTCGACGGTGTCGCGCTGGATGATCTCCAGCGCCTTCTCCGGATCGAAGCGCGGGATCAGGGTCAGGGTGCCGCCCGCCTTGACCGAGGTGTTGAGGCCGCAGGTCTGACCGAAGGAGTGAAACAGCGGCAGAGCACCGAGGATCACGGGCTCGTCAGGCAGCGCGAACAGCTTCACCGCGAGCTCGACGTTGCGACCCAGGTTCGAGTGCGTCAGCTCGGCGCCCTTGGGCGTGCCGGTGGTGCCCGAGGTGTAGAGGATCACGGCGGTGTCGTCGTCGTCTCGATCGACGACGTCGAAGGAATCGTCGTAGGCGCCGACGAGCTGCTCGAACTTGCCCGGCTCGACGAGGATCAGCTCGGCGCCGGCGTCGGCTGCACCCTGCTCGGCGGCCTCGGCAAAGCCGTGCCAGGCAAACAGGACCTTGGCCTCGGGATCGGTGAGATAGAAGCCGACCTCGCGCTTTTTCAGCAGCACGTTCATCGGCACGACGACCGCGCCGATCCGCAGGATGCCGTAGTAGATCGCGGCGAAGTACGGGACGTTGGGAAGCATGATCCCGACGCGATCCCCGGCCTCCACACCCTTGTCGGTGAGCAGGTTCGCGACCCGCGCCGCGGCGCCGTCGAGTTGTGCGTAAGTGAGCTCGGCGTCGTCGAGCTTCATCGCGACGCGATCGGGGTGCTCGGCGGCGGTCGCCGCCAGGTTTTCAGCCAGGTTCATCGTGCTCTCTCTCCTCGTGTCACGCCGGTCGCTGAGCCGCTACCCAGCGTTGGTCGAGTCTATTCGCGTAGGCCCGCCCGCAATACTGGCGCCGTGCAACCAGCCGCCGCACCGCCCAAGCAGATTCTCTCGCGCTCGGCGCTCGACCTCGCTGCCGCAATTCGCAACGGCCAGCTGAGCTCGCGCGAGGTGGTCGACACCCATATCGAGCTGATCGAACGCCGTAACCCTGAGGTCAACGCGATCATCGCCACCCGCTTCGACGATGCCCGCGGCGAGGCCGACGCCGCCGACGCTCGCGTCCAAGCCGCGGCTAGCGACGACGAGCTGCCGCCTTTCCTCGGCGTGCCGTGCACGATCAAGGAGTCCTTCGCCGTCGCCGGCATGCCCCACACCTCGGGCTCGCTCGACCGCGAGCACGTGATCGCCGAGGAGTCGGCCACCGCCGTGACCCGCCTGGTCGAGGCTGGTGCGATCCCACTCGGCGTCACGAACACGTCGGAGCTGACAATGTGGATCGAGTCCAAGAACCCGGTTTGGGGGCGTACCGAGAACGCCTATGACGCCCGCCGCACAGCAGGCGGCTCCTCCGGCGGCGAGGGCGCTTCGATCGGCGCGGGCTTCGCACCGATCGGGCTCGGCACCGACATCGGCGGTTCGATTCGCCTCCCCGCCTTTTTCAACGGCTGCTTCGGCCACAAGCCGACCGGCTGCCTCGTTCCCCACAGCGGCCATTACCCGGTCCCCAACGAGCGTGGCTCGGAGCTCTTCGGCACGGGCCCTCTCGCGCGGCGAGCGGAGGATCTGATGCCGTTTCTGAAGGCGATCGCCGGCCCCGACGGCATCGACGCGACGGTGCGCGAGATCGAGCTCGGTGATCCCGCCGAGGTCTCGATCGAAGGCCTGCGGGTGGTGATCTCCGATGATGCCTCGCTGCTGCCGGTGTCGCTCGCGCTTCGCAATGCGCGCATTCGCGCCGCCCGCGCGCTTCAGGAGGCCGGCGCCGACGTCGTCCGCGTTTCCTTGCCGGGCGTGCGCATGGTGCTCCAGCCCTATCTCAACGCGATGCGCGAATCCGGCACCCTGCGCGAGATCCTCGTCGAGGGGTACGGCAGTGAGGTTCCGCCCCTGCGGCGTTTATTCACCGACGCTGCGCGGCGGCGTGGCCGCCACACGGCGCCCCTGCTGATCACGCTCGCCTCAGAGAACGTGAGCAAGTACGCGCCGAAGCGCCTCGAGCGCCGCGCCGCTGCTGCCGAGCGCTCAATCGCCGCTGAAGTCGAGGACGCGATCGGCGACGGCGTGCTCTTGCATCCGCCGTTCGCGCGGGTCGCGCCGCGTCACGGGCGCACGGTGGGGCGACCATGGCTGCTCGCACCGACGGCGCTGTTCAACATGATCGGCTTGCCGGTGACCCAGGTGCCGCTCGGACTCAACGATGCAGGGCTGCCGCTGGGCGTGCAGGTGGCCGCCGGCCGCGATCGCGATCATGTCGCGATCGCGGTTGCGCTCGAGCTCGAACGCGCCTTCGGCGGCTGGGTAGCACCGCCTACTCGATCGTGACCTCGCCGTCCATGCCCTGGTCGGCGTGGTCGCCGATGTTGCAGTACATGCGGTAGGTACCCGCCTCGAGCTCGACCGTGAGCTCGGTGCTGGCGCCACCTTCGATCGTCTCGCTGACCTCCTCGACACCGTTCCCCTCGATCTCGAGGTTATGCGGGATCGCGCCATCGTTGGCAATCGCGAAAGTGACCTCGCCGGCGCCGGCACTCGCCTCAGAGGGATCGAGCGCGTACTCGGTCTCGGCGATCTCGATCGTCTCGCCGCCGCCCGAGGCAGTGGTCGAGGTTTCGGCCGAGGTTGTGGTCGCTGCCTCTTCCTCGTCATCGTCGCCGCAGGCGGCAAGAACCAGGGGCAGCGCCGCCAGGCAAAGGATCAGGGCCAGATGTCTGCGAAACACGACTGCCTCCTAGGGGTCGCTCGGAAAGTCGCCTCGATACTCGCACGAATTGAGCGTCGCGGCTAGTCGAATTCGAGACCGTGATTGGGCATTCGGCATTACGGGTACGGCGATACACATGTCAACTGCCCTGATCATCGTCATTGTCATTGCCGTCGTCATCGTCGGCATCATCATCGCCACCATGCTTCGCCGCCGCGCGGCCGAGCGGGAGATCGAGCGTCAACGGCTCGCCGAGGAGGCGAGAACCCACCGCGAAACCGCCGACGTGAAGCTCGCCGCTTCGCAAGATCACAGCGGCGAGGCTGAACGCGCCCGCATCCAGGCCGAGGAGCACGCGGCCCGTGCGCAAGAGCACGCCGCCGTCGCCAGCGAGCAAGCCGAAGCGGCAGCCAAGCTCGACCAGCAAGGCCAAGAAGCCGGTCACGAGGCGGCTTTGCACGAAGAGGAAGCGGCCGAGCGCGAGCGCAAGCTCAGCTAGCTCGGCACCCGGCGCGCGGGTCGGGTTTCGCGTTTAGATTTGGCGCAATGACCGCCGCGCGCGCCCGCAACGCCTCGCTGCTCTCGGCGCTGGCCATGCTGGCCATGCTGGCGACGTTCGTCGTGCTGCCGGATGGCGCCGAGGCTAAGCGGCCAGCGGCGCTCAAAGCCGGCGTTGGGCGCGCCGACATCACGCCGGCGACCGGTTACGCACTCGGCGGCTGGACCCGCGCCGATCGCATCGGCACCGGCGTTCACACCCGCCTCCAGGCGTCGGCCGTGGTCCTGAAGAGCGGCAAGCGCAAGCTCGCGCTGGTCGCCGTCGACCTCTTTGCCGCCCCAGGCGGGCTCATCGCCGAGGCCGCCGAGCGCGCCGGCCGCGGCTTCAGCGAGCGCAACGTCGTCGTCTCGGCCTCGCACACCCACAGCGGCCCCTCGCAGTTCGCCAACTTCGCGACCTTGAACACGCTCGCGCCCAGCCCCGAGACGATCACCGACCCGACGTCGTTCACCGAGTTTTTCCAGCCGCGCCCGGCCGAGCCGCAGATCTATGCCTTTCTCGTCAAGCGCATCTCGAAAGCACTGCGCCGCGCCAACCGCGACGTCGGACCGGCCACCGCCGGCTGGGGCACGACGCAGCTGCGCGACGTCACCGAGAACCGCAGCCTCGAGGCCCACCTCGCCAACCACGGCGTCATCCGCGAGTTCGACCAAGGCGACGTCTCCGAGGATCCCGACGGCCCCATTCACACGATCGACCCGCTGGTGAGCATGCTGCGCGTCGACCGCGTCGAGCCCGACGGCAGCCGCACGCCGATGGGCGGCTGGACCACCTTCGCCAACCACGGCACGGTCAACCCTCCCGAGTTTCAGGTCTACACCCAGGATCATCACGGCGCGGCGCTGCGCACGCTCGAGGCGAAGATCCGGCGCGCCGGGCGCGTGCCCAAGCGCTCACCCGTGATCGGCGTCTTCGGAAACTCCAACGAGGGCGACCAGTCGGCCGGCCTTCACGGTCAGAGCCCGCTGATCGCCGAACGCGTCGGGCGCCGCGAGGGCAAGTCGATGTTCAAGGCGTGGCGCAAGGCGGGCAAGCGGCTCAAGAGACGGCCGATCGTCGACCTGCGCTGGACGCGTATCTGCTTCTGCGGCCAGCAGACGTCGGACGGGCGCGTCGCCGACGAGCCGGTCGCCGGCGTTCCGTTTCTCACCGGCTCCGAGGAGAACCGCGGTCCGCTCCACGACGTCACCGGCCAGCCATTCGAGGGTCGGCGCTCGGCGATCGAGGGCTTCGAGTCGCAGGGGCACAAGATCGGAATCGCCGGAGCGACGTCGAAGGAGAACTATCCGAGCGCGGTGCCGCTGTTTGTCGTTCGCGTCGCCGAGCGCCTCGTGGTGACGATGCCCGGAGAGGCGACGGTCGAGGTCGGCCGTCGCGCCCGCGAGGCGGTTCTCGCAGCCTCGCGCGGCAGCGGCGTTCGCGGCGTCACCGTCAGCGGCCTCGCCAACGAGTTCATCCAATACATCACCACTCCCGAGGAGTACGACCGCCAGCATTACGAGGGCGGCTCGACCTTCTACGGGCCCGCGCAGTCGGCGGCGATCACCGACTCGCTTGTATCCCTCGCGCAGGCGATGCGAGCCGGCGAGCCGGCGCCGGCACCGGCGCCGTTTGACCCGCGCAACGGGATCGAGCCAACAGGCGAGCCGTTCGGCAAGGGCGCCACCGAAGCCACCGCCGTGGACCAGCCGGTCGCGACACCGCCGGGCTCGCAGGCGGCGTTTCGATGGCAGGGCGGCCTCGCGGGACTCGATCGCCGCCTCGATAGGCGCTTCATCGCGATCCAGCGGCGCGGGGCCAAGCGCTGGCGCCGCGTCGCCGATGATCTCGGACTGGCGATCGTGTGGACTGTCGACGACGCCGGCGTCTACGACGCCCACTGGCAGGTACCGCGCAAGGCTCGCGAGGGCCGCTACCGGATCAAGGTCACCGCCAACCGCTACCGCCTGCGCTCGAAGCCGTTCGCGGTCGACCGTGCCGCACCCCCGGTGCAGCTGGATCCCGACCACCCGGCGACCATGTTCGCTCCGATCACGAGCCGCTGATTTTTACCCGGGGCGAACGCTCGCCCGCCGATCTTTATACGCGCGGATAGATGCGCTTGGCCGCCATTCCCTAGCATCGCACCTCACCATTCGGACCGAGTACGAACTCAATACTGAGCGCGATGCGCCGCCCGACGGCGCCTTGCCCCGTAAGAGGAGGAACTGAGCACCGATGACGAGGATTCGCCAGAAGAACGTGACGGCGTCGCAGTGGAGTGCCAACGGGGAGGCGCTCGGCACCGCCGACCTCACCGAGGAAAAGAACAACCCCTTTGGCGACAACGTCTTCTCGGTTGCGGTGCAAAAGAGCCGCCTCTCCGGCAGCACGTTCAAGAAGCTTCAGTCGACCCTGGCGACCGGCGCGGCGCTCGATACAGACCTCGCCGACGAAATTGCCACGGCGATGAAGGAGTGGGCGCTCGAGCGCGGGGCGACGCACTACACCCACGTCTTTCAGCCGCTAACCGGCCTCACTGCCGAAAAGCACGACTCCTTCTATGACCCCGATCGTGACGGCGGCGCCGTCGCGGAGTTCTCGGGCAAGGAGCTGATCCAGGGCGAGCCCGACGCATCCTCCTTTCCCACCGGCGGCATCCGCGCCACGTTCGAGGCCCGCGGCTACACCGCCTGGGATCCGACGAGCCCCGCCTTCATTCTCGAGAACCCCAACGGCGCGCTGCTTTGCATCCCGACCGCCTTCGCCTCGTGGACGGGCGAGGCTCTCGACGCCAAGATCCCGCTGTTGCGCTCGATGGACGCGCTCTCGAGCTCGGCGATCCGCGCGCTGAAGCTGCTCGGCGAGACCGACGCGCAGCGCGTCTTCACCACGGTCGGGCCAGAGCAGGAGTACTTCCTGATCGACGAGCAGTACTACTACGAACGCCCCGACCTGGTCACGACCGGACGCACCCTGTTCGGCGCCAAGCCGCCCAAGGGCCACGAGCTCGACGACCACTACTTCGGCTCGATTCCGGAGCGGATCCTCGCCTACATGATGGAGACCGAGACGGAGCTGAGAAAGCTTGGCGTCCCGGTGAAGACCCGCCACAACGAGGTTGCTCCGGGTCAGTACGAGATCGCGCCCGTGTTCGAGAACTCCAACGTCGGCTCCGATCATCAGCAGCTGACGATGCAGCTGATGCAGTCGGTAGCGCGCAAGTACGGCCTCGTCTGCCTGCTGCACGAGAAGCCCTTTGCCGGCGTCAACGGATCGGGCAAGCACAACAACTGGTCGATGAGTACCGATACCGGTCACAACCTGATGGACCCAGGCGCGACGCCGTCGCAGAACACGAACTTCCTCTTCTTCTGCGCTGCCGTGATCCAGGCCGTCAACAAGCACCAAGGCCTGCTGCGGGCGTCGGTCGCCAACATCGGCCAGGACCACCGACTGGGTGCTAACGAGGCGCCGCCGGCGATCATCTCGATCTTCCTCGGCGGTGAGCTCGACAAGGTCTTCAACGCGCTCGAGTCGGGCACGGGCGACCCCAACACGCCCGATTCCCTGCTCGGACTCGGCACCCCGGTGCTGCCGCCGCTGCCGATGGACGGCGGCGATCGCAACCGCACCTCGCCGTTTGCCTTCACCGGCAACAAGTTCGAGTTCCGGGCGCTCGGGTCGAGCATGTCGCTCGCCTTCCCCAACACGGTCCTGAACACGATCGTCGCCGAGGCGATCGACGAGCTCAGCGACCAGCTCGAGGCGAAGGTCGAGAGCGGCACCGATGTCATCGCGGCCACGCTCGAGGTCGTCAAGGACGCCTATTCGGCCAACAAGGCTGTCTGCTTCGGTGGCGACAACTACGACGAGGCCTGGCATGCAGAGGCCGAGACGCGTGGGCTGAAGAACCTGCGCACGACGCCCGATGCACTGCCCGAGGTGATCGCGGCCGACTCGGTGGCCGCGTTTGAGAAGTACAACGTGCTCTCCGAGCGCGAGCTCGAGAGCCGCTTCGAGGTCTGGCTCGAGCAGTACATCGTCCAGGCCAACATCGAGGCCGAGACAGCGCACGACATCGCCAAGACGATGATCATGCCGGCCACCCTGCGCTATCTCGCCACGGTCGAGGCCGCCCAGGTCTCAGAGACCGGGATCGGCGGCCAGACCAAGGAGCTCATCGTCGCGCTGGCCTCGGCGATCAGCCGCCTCGAGCTGGCCAACGCCTATCCCGACGACACCGAGGGGCTGCAGCTGGCGATCTATGCACGCGACAACCAGCTCGCGGCGATGGCCGAGGTCCGCGAGGTCGTCGACAAGCTCGAGAAGGTCATCGCCGACGACCTCTGGCCGCTGCCGAAGTACTCGGAGATTCTGTTCGTGCGCTAGGGCTTGGCGGGTCGCGTCGGTGCCCTGCTTAGTTCGGGCTTTTGCTGGACTGCGGGCGTTTTCTTGCTGGGTAAGGGTGGGCGGTTCGCACGCGCGCAGGTTTCTCTTGCACGTGTGGAGGTTGGGGAACGACTGTCGTTCCTGGATCTCCACAGAGCGAGCGAGCTGACCCTGCGATTTGTGGAGATCTATTCACGACAGTCGTGAACGGATCTCCACACGCCTGGCGAGAATCGGCCTCGCCCCTTCGCAGCCAACTCACCCAGCCTCCTCTGACCACCCGGCCGCGCAATACTCAACTGCCATGGGAATGCTCGATGTCGTCGATCGCACGTGGCCGGTCCTGCACCGGTTGATGGGCGCACACACTGCGATCTACCGAGCGACCGGGGGTGCGATCGGCTCGGGGTTTCCCGGCTCGACGGCGAAGATCCTGCTGCTCGATCACGTCGGTGCGAAGAGCGGCACGAAACGCACTTCGCCCCTGCTCTACATCCCGGCGGGCGACGCCGGGGACGTCGCGATCATCGCCTCCAAGGGCGGTCATCCCAAGAGCCCCGCCTGGTACCACAACCTCAAGGCGAACCCGGATACCACGATCCAGATCGGCCGCGAGAAGCGCGCCGTGCGAGCACGTGAGGCGATCGGCGACGAGCGCGATCGCCTTTTCGCCGAGGCCGAACGCAGCTATTCGGGGTATTCCGACTACGCCGAGCGCACCGAGCGCACGATCCCGGTGATCGTGCTCGAGCGCCCCTAACCGGGCTCGGCGATCTCCCCCACCGCCGCCGCATGCCGGCGCACCTCAGCGCGACTGATCGCCTGCGCTCCGAACTCGACCACGAACGCCCGCTGCTTCAGCACGTGGCCCTGGTAGCCCGTCGCACTCCCCGGCGGTGACGCAAAGCAGTCGTCGGCCGCCAAGCCCGAAAGCCGCGCGTAGCGCAAGGCCACCCTGCGGCCTCGCCGGTCGCACGGGATCAGCGTGTTGGCGAACGGCTGGTGGTAGTAGATCGTGATCTCGGGGCGAAGCCGGCGCAGGAACCGCCGCAGGCCTCGCGCTTCGGGCTCGGAGACCGGGCGCGGGCCCGAGTAGTAGCCGCTCGTCGGCGGGATCGGGCGCCAGTTCCAGGCGAAGTTGCGGTTGAGATCGACGCCGTGGGCGTTGCCGCGCGAGCCCGCCGCAACGCCGTCGGGGTTGACGGTCTCGATCGTCCACAGCGCGACGTTGTCGAGGCGCTGGCCGATGTGTCGTCGCAGCCGCCCGACGACGCGATGGCCTTCGGTCTCGTCGCCGTGGATCGAGCCGACGACCAGCACCGCTCGCTGACTCGACGGGTCGCCGCTGACGCGGGCGACGATCGGCTCGCCGCGAACCGACTCAGCGACCGGTTGCGAAGCAGCGCCGCCGGCAAACGCCGTCGCCGCGAGCGTGGCTACTGCGGCGAGCGTTCCGATGTCGCGCCGGCCTCTGCGGCGGTGCGCTCGGCCTCCTCGAGGCGGCGCTCGACGAGGTCGAGCCCCGCACTCCAAAAGCCCGGGTCGGTGAGGTCGACGCCGACGATCTCCCCCAGCTCCTCGGGCGGCATCGACCCGCCGGCCCGAAGCAGCTCGAGGTAGGACTCGACGAAGCTCTCGCCCTGCTCCTCGTAGCGGCGGTAGACCGAGAGCGCGAGCAGGTTGCCGTAGGCGTAGGCGTAGACGTAACCCGGCGTCTCGATGAAATGCGGCACGTAGGACCACCACGACCCGTAGTCGTCGGAGACGTCGACCGAGTCGCCGAGCAGGTCCTGCTGGGTCTCGAGCCAGGCACTTCGAAACGCCTCAACCGAGAGCTCGCCGCTGTCGCGGCGTTCGCCGTGGACGCGATGTTCGAAGCGGTTCATCGCCACCTGGCGAAAGATCGCCGCGACCGCGCCGTCGAGCGAGTCGGCCAGCAGCGAGAGTCGTGCCGAGGCGTCGGGGGCGTCGCCGAGCATGCGCCCGAGCACGATCGACTCGCCGAAGATCGATGCCGTCTCGGCCACGGTCAGCGGCGTCGCGAACTCGAACACGCCCTTGGGCCGCGCCAGCGCGGCGTGGACCCCGTGGCCGAGCTCGTGGGCCATGATCAGGGCGTCGCCCGGGCGCGAGGTGTAGTTGAGCATCACGTAGGGATGAGCCGAGGGCACCGCGTAGGAGCAAAAGGCGCCGCCGCGCTTGCCCGGCGCCGGCGGCGCGTCGATGTAGCGGCCGCTGAAGAACTCGGCCGCGACCTCGCCGAGCTCGGCCGAGAAGCCCGAGTAGCAGTCGAGCACGAGCTCGCGGGCGTCGCCGTAGCTGATTCGCTGCTCGGTCTCGGCCACCGGCGCCATGCGGTCGTAGTGGCCGAGCCGGTCGAGCCCCAGCAGCTTCGCCTTCAGCCGATACCAGCGCCGAGCCACCTCGTAACGGCCGACGACCGCCTCGATCAGCGCCTCGACCGACTCGTCGGAGGCCTCGTTGGAGAGGTTTCGCGAGGCGAGCCAGTGCTCGTAGCTGCGCAGGCGGTCCTTGGTCGCCTTGTCGGCAAGCAGCGTGTTGAAGACGAAGGCGCGGGTGCGAAGCCCGGGCTCGAGCGCCGCGGTGACGGCGTCGGCGGTCGTTGCCCGCAGCTCACGGTCGGGCGAGTGCAGATTCGCAAGCGCCTCCATCAGCTGCACGGGCTCGTCGGCGTCGGGCACATCGACCGTGATCGCCGAGGTGAGCTCGGTGAACAGCCGCCCGAAGGCCGAGCGGCCGGTGACCGCGGTCTCGGTCAGGATCTTCTCCTCCGGCTCGGAGAGCTGGTGGGGGCGGTAGCGGCGCAGCGTGCGCAGGTGGTGGCGACAGAAGGCGAGCTCGTCGGACTCGCAGCAGCGCCTCGGCGCGATCGTCGTCGAGCTCGTTCCATTCGAGGTCGAAGAACAGCAGCGCCGTCTGCAGGGCCGCCCCGCGCTCGGAGATCTCCTGCAACAGCGCTCCGCGCTCGGGGTCCTGGGTGTCGACGGCGAAGGCGAGCGAGGCGTAGGTGGCGGCGCGACCGATCCCATCCGAGAGGTCCTCGAGCTCGTGCATGGCCGCCGCGAAGGCCGGCGCATCGAGGTCTGCGACCTTGCCGCGATAGGCCTCGGCGAAGCTGTCCGCGCGTTGCTGGGCATCGTCGAGCAGCTCGAGCGCCCGCTCTTTTCCGCCGCCCTCGACCAGCGGCTCGAGATCCCAGCGGGCCTCGGCGAGTTCGGCATCGGTCGTCGTCTGCGGCGGTGAGTCTGTCGTCATCGACCTACACGATAGGAACTGTGAACAGCGGCCGATCCACCCCGCGATGAAGCTCGTCTCATGGAATGTCGCGGGCAGGGTCGTGAAGCTCGAGCGCCAGGCGGCGGCGCTCGAGCGCCAGCAGCCCGACCTCGTCTGCCTGCAGGAGGTCCGGCCCTCGACCTTGCAGCCGTGGCGCGCCGCCTGTGCGCAGATGGGGCTTGCCCACTTCGCCGAATCGTCGGCGGTGATGGGCAAGCGGCGGCTGCTCTGCGCGACCGCCAGCCGCTGGCCGTTGCGAGCGCTGGCAGCGGTCGGCGCCCCGTACCCCGAGCGCGTCGTCTCGGTCGTCGTTGAGACGCCGGCGGGAGAGCTCGAGCTGCACAACACCCACGTCCCCCCGGCGCCCTCGAACGGGCTGATCAAGGTGGAGACGCTGGAGGCGATCTACTTCGCCCTCGCCCGCCCCAGCGATCGCCATCGCATTCTCTGCGGCGACCTCAACGTGCCGCGGCTGGAGACCGAGGAGGGCGAGGTGATCACCTTCGCCGACAATCACCCCGACCAGCTTCAGCGCTGGGATCGCGCCGAGCGCTGCCTGCTCACCGAGCTTGTCGAATGGGACCTGCGCGACTGCTTTCGCCGCGTCCACGGCTACCAGCGGCGCGACGTCTCCTGGGTGATGAACACGCGGTCGGCGCGCAAGGCCGGCCATCGCCTCGACCACATCCTCGCTTCCGACGGCCTTGGCCTGGTCGATTGCGACTATCACCACGAGTGGCGCGACGCCGGGCTCTCCGATCACTCTGCGATGGAGGCGATCTTCGCGCCGAAACGCCTGCCTCAGCCCTCGCCGTCGAAGTAATCGACCGCGCTCGAGCGGCGCACGATCACATCATCTGCCTTGTTGCCGGTCCAGACTGCGATCTTGTCGCTGTCGGGATAGACCGTTGCCGCCGGATGCATGACGGTCGAGTACATCAGCACCCGCGCCGTCGTCTCGCTGTCGTTTCGGATCTGGTGGGCGCCCTCGGGGCCGGTTGAAAACATGACCAGATCCATCGGCTCGAGCTCGTGCACGCCCTCGGGGTCGCGGACGCTGGGGGTGCCATCGAGCACCAGCAGCCACTCCTCCTCGGCGTATTCGTAGTGATAGGGGCACAGCGCCTCGCCCGGCGGCAGCTCATAGAGGCTGGTGCCAAGCTGCTTGGCCTCCAGCGACGGGCCGAACCTTGCCATCAGGCCGCGAAAGCCCTCCGGGTCTTCGGGGTCGGGCTTGCACTCGGCGGTAGCGACGTTCACGCGCTTGATCTTCGGGCCTCCCTCTCTCATCGTGACCACCGTCACCGTATGGCAAAGAAAAGGCCCGCCGAGTTGGCGGGCCTGATCAAAAACGTCCGATTTTGCGCGATGAAGCTAAGCGGCCTTCGTCTCCTCGCCGCCCTCGAGGCGGCGGCGGGCCTTGAGCACCGCCGGGACCGAGCAGCGCACGACCTTGGCGATCTCGCCGTTGGGGCGGTCGGGATCGCGGTCGATCTCGAACTCGATCAGGGCCTGGGTGCGCAGCTTGGCGCGATCCTCGAGGCTCTTGCCGGTGCCGTGCTTGGCATCGGCGTCCTCGGTTGCGAGGGCGCGGCGACACGACAGGCAATGCGCGACGCCGCCCTTCTTCACCCAACCCGCGGGCGGCCCGCGACGCTCGTGTCCGGGCATCCAGGTCGAGATCACGCCGCAGCGGGCGCAGTGGGTCTCGACGGGTGCTCCACGTCTACGAGTGGGCTTGGTGAGAACGCGATGAGAGCCGGTATCGGCGGCTGACGGCATTGACGACTCCTTGTGAGGCGATGAAAGTCCGAGGACCCCGACAGGCACTCACAGGCGCACGACGGAACGAACTCGGGGGTCACGGGACGCGACCCGGGAACCACTTAATCTAGCAAATCGACGACTTAGTAACTTGAGTTACATGTTACCCGCGCCTGCGGCGGGAACTTCCGTTGTGGCGCCCGCCGTTGCCGCCTGAACGCTGCGGCCGGCTCTGTGAGCGGCCTTGCGAGCGCCCATTGGCCGGCCTCGAGCTCGAGGAGACGTGCTGGGGACGGCCATGCTCGAACTGCGTCGCCAAGCCGAGCGTTTTCGCCATCTTTCGCATCTCGGCATCGTCCTCGCCGGTGATGAAGGTGACGCCGGCGCCATCGCGCCCGGCCCGGGCGGTGCGCCCGACGCGGTGCACGTAGGCGTCGCGGTCGCCGGGGGCGTCGTAGTTGATCACGTGGGTGATGTCCTCGACGTCGATGCCGCGGGCGGCGACGTCGGTGGCAACCAGCGTGTCGACCTCGCCTGAGGCGAAGCTGGCCAGCGCTCGGCGCCGCTGGTTCTGGGTCTTGTTGCCATGCATCGCGACGGCGTCGACGCTCTTGCTCGAGAGGCGCTTGACGAGCCGGTCGGCGCCGTGCTTGGTGCGCACGAAGACGAGCGTGCGACCGCGGTCGGCGTTTCGCAGCTCCTCGACCAGGGCCGAGACCTTGGCGGCGTGGTCGACGTGGACGAAGCGGTGCTCGACCTCGCTGCGGTCTTCCTTGACCGGCTCGTGCACGTGGCGGCGAGCCTCGTGGGTGTAGGCGCGGGCGACCTGGCCCGCCGCAGCCTCGAGCGTCGCCGAGAAGAACAGCGTCTGGCGATCGCGGGGCGTTTGCTTGACGATGCGGTCGACGGCGGGCTTGAAGCCCATGTCGAGCATGCGGTCGGCCTCGTCGATGACGAGGATGCGGATGTGCTCAAGCGTGATCGAGCGGCGCTGCAGCAGGTCTTCGAGGCGACCGGGCGTGGCGACGATGATGTGGGCGCGAGCGGCGCGCTTGGCCTGCTTTTCGATGCCGACACCGCCGTAGACGGGGGCGACCGAAAGGGCGCGAGCGGTGGCGACGTCGTGCATCTCTTCGACGATCTGCTCTGCCAGCTCGCGGGTTGGTGCCAAGACCAGCGCCGCGGCGCGGCGGTCATTCGATTCGACGCACTCGACCAACGGCACACCGAAGGCGAGCGTCTTGCCCGATCCGGTGGGCGACTGGACGAGTACGTCGTAGCCATCGAGAACGTCCTCGATGACAAGTTTTTGTACGGCGAACGGCGCGGTTATTCCACGCTTTGAGAGGGCGGCCGCGACAGGTCGCGACACGCCGAGATCGGCGAACGTAGTCATTCGTGCAACTCCTATGTGAGTGGGTGGGAATCCTGAGACCCGGACGCACTCACGTGCACGGAAGAAACGGAACTCCTCGGACGCCAGAAGGGCAGCCCGACGCGACGAAGGTAGCAGGTTGCCTCGAAATCGCTGGATTTCGAGGAAATTTCCGTTGCACCCGTGTTCACCGGTAAGCTTGACGCACCGCCGGCTGGGCCTTCGACCTACTCCTCCGCCCTGCACAGATCCCGGCCTCACCCGAGGAGAAGGGAAGAGGGTTTGCCAATGAGCGACCAAGCGACCGCGCCCAATAGTTCCTCCGTAGTCGGAGAAGAGATCGCGAGGTCACTGAGCTCGATCTGGCAACGCCGCTCCGGCACCCGCCCAAGCGCCGCCTCGGCCGAGATCGCAAACGACGTCGTCAAGTGCGTGATGGAAGGTGCTGTCGGCAACCCGCCCCAAGAACCGGCCGAGGGCGAAGCGGCTCACGACGGGCGCATCGCCTCCCCCGACTCGCGCGAGTACCGCCAGGAGGCGGTCACCACCGTCGCCAAGCTGACCAAGCGCAAGGTCAAAGCCTTCGTCCCCAAGCGCGACAAGAAGACCGGCGCCGCGACCGAGACCTTCATCCTTGAGGCCAAGCGCGTCAACTACTAGGAGCGTCGATGCCGCTCTATCTGTCGAAGTTCAGCTACACGCCCGAGACTTGGGCGAAGCTGATCGGTAACCCTGAAGACCGCCGACAGGCTGCGCAGTCCTACATCGAGTCGGTCGACGGCAAGCTTCATGGCTTTTGGTACGCCTTCGGCGAGCACGACGGCTACACGCTGTGGGAGGCGCCTGACAACGTCTCGATGGCCGCGGTTGCGCTGGCGATCGGCAGCGGCGGCGCACTCAGCTCGATCGAGACGACGGTCCTCGTGAGCGTCGAGGAAACGATCGACGCCTTGAAGAAGGCCGAGCAGATCCAGTACAAGCCGCCCGGCGCTTAGCCGGGTTCGACGGATGCGACGAGGGCTAGGCGTCGCCAGGCAAGGACGCAGGGAGCCTGAATAGCAGCGCTATTTAGGCGACTGAGGACGCCGCATGGCGGCGATCTGGGCCCGTCGCCGCCAGGGCGAAGGGGCTTCCCTCGGAGTCCTTGCATATCGACCAGCGCTGGCCCAGGTGCACGATCGCGCCGCCGAGCTCGGTGACGCGATCGAGCGCAGTGTCCATGTCGTCGACCTCGAAGTAGGGCAGCGAGAAAGAGTCGCCGGGGCCGCGGCCGCGTTCGTGGACGCCGACCGCGACGGTGTCTCGGTCGTGGGTCTGCCAGCCGGCGCCCTGTCCGTCGCTGCGTGGCTCGAGCTCGGCGCCCAGCACCCCCGACCAAAAGCGCCGTGCCCGCTCGGGGTCGTCGGCTGGGAACTCGACCAGTGAGGGGCGCGCGTCGGGCATCGGCCGAGCATAGGTCGTAAGAGCCCCTGTCACACTCGTCGGCCGCCATGGCCCTTCGAAACGACCTCAGAAACATCGCCATCGTCGCCCATGTCGACCACGGCAAGACGACGCTGGTCGACGCGATGCTGTGGCAATCGGGGGCCTTTCGCGAGGGCGCCGACATCGCCGAGCGGGTGATGGACTCGATGGACCTCGAGCGCGAGAAGGGGATCACGATCCTCGCCAAGAACACCGCGGTTCACCACGGCGAGGTCAAGCTCAACATCGTCGACACGCCCGGTCATGCCGACTTCGGCGGCGAGGTCGAGCGGGCGCTGACGATGGTCGACGGCATCCTGCTCTTGGTCGACGCCTCCGAGGGCCCGATGCCACAGACGCGATTCGTCCTGCGAAAGGCGCTCGAGTCGCGCCTGCCGGTGATTTTGGTGATCAACAAGGTCGACCGCCCCGACGCCCGCATCGCCGAGGTCGTCGACGAGGTCTACGAGCTCTTTCTCGACCTCGACGCGACCGACGACCAGGTCGAGTTCCCGATCGTCTACGCCAACGCCAAGGCCGGCTGGGCGTCGCTGACCGAGGGCGACGTGGGCACCGACCTGCGCCCGCTGCTCGACCTCATGGTCGACCGCATCCCGGCGCCGGAATACGAAGACGGCCACCCGCTGCAGGCGCATGTGACCAACCTCGACGCCTCGCCCTACGTCGGCCGCCTGGCGCTGTGCCGGGTGCGAAACGGGACGATCCGCCAGGGCGAGCGGATCGCCTGGTGTCGCTCCGATGGGACGGTGGAGAACGCCACCGTCGCTCATCTCTATGTGACCGAGGCACTCGACCGCGTCGAGGCCGACGAGGCCGGGCCGGGCGAGATCATCGCCGTCGGCGGGATCGAGGAGGTGACGATCGGCGAGACGCTCGCCGACGCCGAGGATCCGCGGCCGCTGCCGGTGATCACCGTCGACGAGCCCTCGCTGTCGATCGTGATCGGGATCAACAACGGGCCGCTCGCGGGCAAAGAGGGCTCGAAGCTGACGGCGCGCCAGATCAAGGACCGCCTCGACAAGGAGCTGGTCGGCAACGTCTCGATCCGCGTCAAGGACACCGAGCGCCCCGATGCCTGGGAGGTCCACGGGCGCGGCGAGTTGCAGCTGGTGGTGCTGTTGGAGCTGATGCGCCGCGAAGGCTTCGAGATCGTCGCCTCGCAGCCGCAGGTGCTGACGCATGAGATCAACGGCAAGCTGCACGAGCCGACCGAGCGCCTCTCGATCGACGTGCCCGAGGATTACGTCGGCGTCGTCACGCAGATGCTGGCGCTGCGAAAGGGCCGCATGGAGCAGATGGTCAACCACTCGACCGGCTGGGTGCGCCTCGACTACCTCGCGCCGGCGCGCGGGCTGATCGGCTTTCGCACCGAGTTCCTCACCGAGACGCGCGGCACCGGCATCCTTCACCACGTCTTCGACGGCTGGGAGCCGTGGGCCGGCGACCTGCGCACGCGCCCCACGGGCGCCCTCGTCTCCGATCGCCAGGGTCAGACGGCGAGCTTTGCGATGCACTCGCTGCAGGACCGCGGCTCGCTGTTCGTCGGCCCCGGCGAGGACGTCTACGAGGGCATGATCGTGGGCGAGAACTCGCGCTCGGACGACCTCGACGTCAACGCGACCAAGCAAAAGCACCAGACCAACGTCCGCGCCGCCAGCGCCGACATCCTCGTGCGGCTGATCCCGCCGCGTACGCTCTCGCTGGAGAACGCCTTGGAGTTTCTGCGCGAGGACGAGTGCGTCGAGATCACGCCCGACAGCCTGCGGCTGCGCAAGGTCGAGCTGGCGAAAGTCGAGCGCGTGAAGCTGGCGCGCAAAGCGAAGCCGCCCAAGGACGACTGAGCAGCGGCTGGCGAAGCAGATGGCAGCGTCCACCGGCAAGGAAAACCACATCGCCCTCCCCGGAGCGGAGGCGAGCCCGTTGCAGAAGATCGGGCGCAGGATGGCGATCGCGCTCGCCCTGATCGTGTTCGTCGCCGTTGTCACCTATGTCGGCCGCGATGGCTACTACGACCCCGAGGACGACGAGATCAGCGTGCTCGACGCCTTCTACTACTCGACGGTCTCGATCACGACCACCGGCTACGGCGATATCCGGCCGGTTACCGACGAGGCCCGGCTGATGACGACGATCCTGGTCACGCCGGCGCGGATCCTGTTCTTGATCCTGCTCGTCGGCACCACCTTGGAGATACTGGCCGAGCGAAGCCGCCACGCGATCCGCGTGGCGAGATGGAGGAGGAACTTGCACGACCACACAATCGTCTGCGGATACGGGACCAAGGGACGCGCCGCGGTGAAGACGCTGCTCGGCAAGGGCATCGAGGCGGAGCGGATCGTCGTCATCGATCCCAACCTCGCCGCGCGCGAGCGCGCCAAGGCCGATGGCCTGGCGGCGATCGCCGGCGACGGCTCGACCCAGGAGTCGCTGATCGAGGCGGGCGTCTCGACAGCGAGGTCGGTGATCGTCGCCGTCGAGCGCGACGACACCGCGATCCTGGTGACGCTGACCGCGCGCGAGCTCAACGCCGAGGCGAAGATCGTCGCGGCTGCACGCGAGGAGGAGAACGTCCACCTGCTCCACCAGGGCGGCGCCAACGGCGTCATCACCTCCTCGGCCGCCGCCGGCAGGCTGCTCGGGCTCTCGAGCGACACCCCGCAGGTGAGCGAGGTGATCGAGGACATCCTCACCCTCGGAGAGGGTCTCGACATCGTCGAGCGCGAGGTCGATGCAGCGGAGGCCGATCAGGCGCGCTCGCGCGAGGTCGGGGCGATGTGCCTCGGCGTCGTTCGCGACGGCGAGCTGATCCGCTTCGACGACCCGCGCTCAGCCGACCTGCGCGAGGGCGACAAGGTGATCGAGCTGCGCGGCCGCGGGTAGCCGCCCCTTTGGTTCGACTGCGTGTGACACGGGCGGGCGTCGTTCGCCAACATGGCTCGATCCCCGCCCCAGACCGATCGGAGAATGATCTTGACGACGAAGGCCGAGTTCGACGCACAGCAGTGGCAGACGATCACCGAGGGTCCGGCGCTCGCCGGCCTGATCGTGGTCTCCGCCCAGCGCGGCGGCACGATCCGCGAGAGCGTGGCGATGGCGAAGGTCTACGCCGAGGCGAAGAAGACGCACGCGGGACAGGATCTGCTCGGCGAGATCGCTGAGAAGCCGCCGCACCTCGCCACGAAGGAATTCAGCAGCCTCGAGGACCTGCGCACCGTAGGGATGGAGCGGATTCGAAACGCCGTCACGATCCTCGAGCCGAAGGCGACGCCGGAGGAGGTCGAGTCCTACAAGCAGTTCTGCCTCACGGTCGGCGAACGCGCAGCCGAGGCCGACAAGTCGGGCGGGTTTCTCGGCGTCGGCGGCGAGCGCGTCACCGACTCCGAGAGCGCAGCGCTCGACGAGCTCGCTTCGACGCTCGGCGTCGAGCGAGCGGCAGGTTCGTCATCGCCGAGCACCGCCGAGCAGCCGCCGGCACAACAGGAGTAAGCGGCCCGCTTGAAGGCAGCGTTCGCTCTCCACCCGCGCCTGGCTCGGCCGCCATCCGGTCGCGGTCACGCTCGTCTGCACCCTGGCGGTCACGGCTGCGCTCGTCTACGGCCTCTGGGACAAGCGCGACGATTTCGCCGAGTCGTTCAGCAGCGCATCGCTGGCGGTGCTCGCCGCGGCGGCCGCGCTGCAGATCGTTTGGCTGATCGCGCGCAGCGAGGCCTGGCATGTCTGTGTCGGTGCGGCCGGCGGCGACGTCGATCGCCGTCGCCTCTACCGGGCCTCTGCGGTCGGCTACCTCGGCAATCTCTTCAACAGCCACGTCGGCATGGGCGTGCGGATCGCTGCGCTGCGGCGCTCCTCGCCCGACGACAGCCCCAACATCTCGACCCTGATCACGGCCGAGATGCCGATCATCGTCGTCGAGATCGCGCTCGCGGCGATCTGCTCGTTCACCCTGATCGGCCCGCTCGGGCTCCCATGGTGGGCGCCGGTGATCTTCCTCGCCGTCGCCGGCGCGATCTTCTACGGCGTGACCAAGCTCTCGCACGGAAAGCAGAAGGGCTTTTGGGCCGGGCTGGGCGTGATGCGCGGCCTGCGCAGCCGCTGGCTGATCATCGGCCTGGTCTGTTTCGCCACGGGCGGACAGGTGGTGCGCAACTGGGTCGTGCTCCAGGGCCTCGGCGTCGACGTCTCGGTCTTCGACGCGATGGCGCTGCTGATCGGCGCCGCCGTCGTCGGCCTGCTGCCGGTCGGCCCCACGCTCGGCGTCACCACCGCTGTCTTGATCCTCGGCTCCAACGGTGTCGCGGTCACGGCGGCAGCGGGTGCATTGCTGACCGCCACGGGCGCGGTCGGAGCGCTGGCGTTCGCGGGCTGGGCGCTGGCCGACGGCACCTGGCTGCGCTGGCGGCGTGGGCAAGACGAGCGGCCGAGGCGGCGCGCGAGCCGCGAGCCGCGCCCGAACCACAACGCGCCACGCCCGAGGGTCCGGTGCCCGAGCCGCTGCCCGAACCGCACATCAGCCTCTAACGCGATCAAGGCCGAAGGCCGGCGAGGGGTGCGAGCTAGGCTTGGGCGATGAGCGACGCCAAGCGAGTAAGCCGGTTCGGGTTCGTCAACACCTACCTCGTCGACGAACCCGACGGCCTCACCGCGATCGACACGATGATCCCCGGCTCGGCGAGCAAGATCGTCGCTGCGGCGGCGGAGCTCGGCAAGCCGATCGTCCGCATCCTGCTCACCCACGCTCACAGCGACCACGTCGGGTCGGTCGACTCGCTCTACGCCGAGCTGCGCGACCCCGAGCTGATCATCTCCACTCGCGACTCGCGCTTGCTGCAAAAGGACAAGACGATGGACCCGGGCGAGCCCGACGCCAAGCTCAAGGGCGGCTTCCCGGGAACCAAGACCTCCCCGGATCGCACGATCGCCGCCGGCGACACGGTCGGCTCGCTCGAGGCGGTCGCGGCGCCCGGCCACACTCCGGGTCAGCTCGCCTTCGTCGACCCGCGCGACGGCACCCTCTACTGCGCCGACGCCTACGCGACGCTCGGCGGCGTCGCCACCTGCGCCAAGGCGAACCCCCGCTTCCCGCTCCCGGCGCTCGCCACCTGGCACAAGCCCACCGCGCTGGAAACGGCGCGGGCGCTGCGAGCGCTCGACCCCAAGCGCCTCGCCCCCGGACACGGCAAGGTCGTCGAGAACCCGGGCGCGGCGATGGACGAAGCGATCGCGAAGGCGAGCTAGCAGCTAGACGGTCTCAGGCGTCGCGCTCGGAGCGCTCGCGCTCGGCGAGCTTCTCCTCGAGGTAGGCCGCCTTGTCGCCGCGGCGGCGGTGCTGGTCCTCTTCGTCGGGCGTGGCGGACTTCACCTCGGCCTTGCGCTCGGTGGTCTTGCGGTCCTTTTGCTTTACGCGCAGTTCCTGGGTCTCGGTTTTCTTGTCGGTCATCTGTTGCCTCTGGGTTCGAGTTTGTGAGCTTTGAGGCTAACAAGCGGCGGGGTCAGCTTCGTGACGCTCGGCTACGAGCTTGCCGAGGTCAGCGCTGGTCGAGCGCGGTCCAGACGCCGTCCTGCTTGCGGTAGCCGAGCCAGACCGAGGAGATCTGCTTGCGGGCCATCCGCTGTCGCAGGCGCTGGACCTCGAAACCGGTGCGGGGCACCGCATGCGTTGCCTTGCGGCGCTTGCAGGCGGCGCGGGCTTTCGCCGCCTTGACCGGCTCAGCCAAGACGATCCACTTGCCAGTTGCCTTACGGCAAGCGACCGGCAGCTCGGTACGGCAGGGCTTCGATCGCCAGCGCCCGAACGGCAGCGCCTTGCTGACGCGCTGGACGCGCGCAGCGGCCGCGGGCGGGCTGTCCCGCGGCCCAGCTCCAGACGAGGGCCTCGAAGCGAGGGTCGTCGGGGACGACCTGGTCGAGGTCGATCAGGTCGACGCCGCAACGGGCCATGCTCGCGGCCACCTCGGCGGTGATCCGGTCGCGTTTCTGGGCGCCGCCGCCCTGAGCGATGCCCTCGGTGAGCCGGGTGCTGTCCTCGAAGTAGCGGATCATCTTCTGCTTGTAGACCGGCCGCGCCACCTCTTGGTCGCACTCGTTGTAATCGCGGTAGTCGAGGGGCCGCCCCTCCTCGTGGGCCTCTTTCCAGTCGAAGATCACGGCCGGCCAGCCGCTGCCGGGCCCGCAGTCGCTGACCAGGACCACTTGGGCGCCGGCCGCGCGGACGTCGTCGCGGCTGAGGTCGAGCGGCAGCGCGGCGCATTCGCCGGGCGGCGGCTGGGGAGGTCTGAAGAGAAGCGTTCCGAGCTTCTGCTCGAGGATCGCCGCGGCGGCGTCATAGCCGGCGGCGTTCTCGAGCTCGTCCTGGAGGTGGACGTTGATCACCTGCCCGGCGTTGGCAGGGTCGCGAAGCCAGGCGACGATCGGGTCGAGCACCTGATCGAGCGTCGGCTCGTTCGTGCACCCGGCATGACCCTCGGCCGCTCCGCGGGCGTGGCAAACGACGACCGCCTTCCCGGTTGAGCCCACGCGGGTGAACCAGTGAAGGTCGAGCTCGATGCTGCGGACCCCGAGATCGAGCTGCTCGACGATCCTGATCTGCTGGTTGGAGTCGTTGGCGGAGATCGTGTCGCCGACCTCGGCCGTGCTGTTGAAGGAGTTGTGAGTGCCGACCCAGGGCGCGTCGCGGTAGCCGACGTCGCTCGAGAGCTCGTACTGGAGGGCGAGCGCCTGGCGGACCCACTCGGGGCTTTCGGCGCGCTGAGTGGTCTGCTGGCCCGAGGCGGTGCCGATCATCGCCGAGGTCAAGGTTGCGCCGGCGATGGCCAGCGCGCAAAGGACTCTTCCTATCCTGCCCACCTGTCGAATCGTAGGTTCTTCACGTGCCCCGGGCGCCGGTTGGGCGGCCGTCGGTTCCTCCCGCAGGCAACCGCCATCTACTAGGACACCCCTCGATGTCGAACGACGCGTGGCGCGTACTCGACTCGCACGAGCTCATCGTCCTCGAAGAGGATCTCGGCCAATCGAATCTCATACGGATCGCCTAACACCGAGAGCTTCGCGGCCGGTCCATGAGAGCGCACGGACCAGCGGCCGGCCAATGCTCGTGGGTGGTTCGCAACGTCGCGGCGCCAGAACGCGAAGTTCGAACCGTGCAGCTCGAACAGCTCGTCGAGTTGCTCGGATCGCATGCCTGGCCGCAGACTATTGCCAATGGTCCTTGACGTATTCCTCGACCTCGATCTCGGGCAGCTCGCGGGTGCTGTTGTTCATCCGCACCCAGAACACCTCGCGGCCTGTCGCTCATCCGCGCCGTGACGGGCACCGACGAGCGCGCCACGTCGACCGGCAGATCTCGCTCGTCCGTCGACCTGATCGATCCGCGCCCGCGTCCGCATCACGGCGGTGTGCTGTGAGCGCGTTGATGAGGTGGGTCGTCAGCCAGTTGACGAAGCCGTCGCCGTTCGGCGGCTTCACGAGCGGCAGTGTCGTGGCCGAGCCCGATCGGTCCGACGCTCGTCGCCGACGCCGATGAAGAGCGTGCCGCCGTCGGTGTTCAGGAAGCCGGCGATCGTCTTCACGACCGCGTCCTCCATCCGCTTGTCCTTGCGCGCCTCGCGGAGGTTCCAGCGCGCCGTCGACTTGAACTCGACCTCGTAGGTCTCGTCGCTCGGCGATCAGCTCCTCGCTCGGCACCGCGAAGAACGCCTTGTCGCCGCGGAGCTGCTCGGCGACCAGCTCGGCGAAGCTCGCGGTCGGTCGATCTGCTCGACGACCGCTCGCGGTGATCGGTCTCGACGTCGATGCTCGCCGTCGCGGCGCCCGCCGCCGGCGTGCGCGGCTGCCACGGCCGCCGGCTCGACGTGGCGCGGCCTCGTCGTAGACGCTGCTGCCCGTCGTCGTAGTAGCTGGCGAAGATGTGGTTGAAGACGTCGTCGGCCTTGCGCTCCCAGGTCTCGGGGTCGTAGGCGTCGGGCAGCTCGTCGAGGACGTCCTTGACGAGCACGCGCGCCGCCTCGCGCGTCTCCGCCTTCCGGCGCCAGTCGAGCACGAGGCGATCCTGGATGTGCGCCAGCAGCTTGCGTGCGACCTGCCTTGACCTCGTCGCGCTGCTCGTCGGTCAGCACCGGGTCCGGCTTGGTCAGCAGGTCGAAGACGGCGAGCTCCTCCTCGGTGAGGCCCTCGCGCACGGCCCGCTGCTCCTCCTCCGAGAGCTCGCGCGAGAGCGACTGCAGCCGGCGCAGGATCTCGTCGATGTTGAGGCTGCCGGCGTTGTACTCGGCGATCAGCTTCTCGATCCGCTCGACGAGGTCGAGCCGCGTCGGGTTGCGCCGCGCCGCTCGCCTCGACCTGGTCGCCGAGCTGGCCGGCGAGCCGCTGGGCCGCCGATCGCTTGCGGCCGGCGAGGCGCGCGGCGAGCGCGTCGAAGTCGATCGCGTTCAGGTCGATCAGCGGGTCGGCGTCGGCGCCCTCGGCCGCCGCGCGGATGACGTACTCCTCCGCGCCGACCGAGCGGTCGAGCAGCTCGCTGGACCGCGCCCGGACACGTGCGACAGGTCGGGCGGCTGCGTCGAGCGAGCGGATCGTCTCGGCGAGGTGCGCGCGACGCCGACGACGCGCGCGTGCGGCGCCGCGGCCGGGTCGGGCAGGATCGCCGCGAACAGCCGCCGCACCGCGGTCCGAGCGCTCGAGGAACGCCGCGCCGCGTCACCGTCGTCGACGAGCAGCGCCTCGACCGCCGCGTCGCGCAGCGCGATGAACTCGAAGCCCTCGGCGCGCGGCGAGCTCGTCGAGGTCGACGTCCCAGCGCTCGCGCGAACTCGACGCAGCTCGCCGATCTCCTCCTCGAGCTCGCCGACGAGCGCCGCCTTGTCGCGGATGACGTCTCGACGCGCTCGTCGCCGTCGCGGGCCGCCGCGTAGATCGCGAGCGCCGCCTCGAGGTGGCGGAAGACGCCGACGTAGTCGACGATCAGCCCGTTCTCCTTCTCGGGGAAGACGCGGTTCGCGCGGGCGATCGTCTGCATCAGCGTGTGGTTGCGCATCGGGCGGTCGAGGTAGATCGTCGAGCACGACGGCACGTCGAAGCCGGTCATCCACATCGCGCAGACGAACACGAGCCGCAACGGGTCGTCCGGGTCCTTGAAGCGCTCGTCGAGGTCCTCGTCGATCATCCGCTCGCGGTGCGGCGCGATGTCGAGCCCGAGCTCGCTGCAGGTCGGCGATCTCGTTCTGGGCCTGGGAGACGACGACCGCCATGTCGGTCTCTCCATGAACGCGATCTGCTCGTCGAGCCCGGCCCGCTCGAGCTCGGCAGCGCGCCGCGCGCTCCTCGCAGCTCGGCGAGGTGCTCTGCCCACTCCTCGCGCGACGAGGTCGTACATCCGCACCGCGGTCGCCTTGTCGATCGCGACGAACATCGCCTTGCCGAGGAAGCCGCGGCCGACGAAGTGGCGGACGAGGTCCGCGGCGATCCGGCGCAGCCGCTCCGGCCGGGTGATCAGCTGGTACTCGGTCGCGAAGCGCCGCGCGAGCGCCTGC
>CAVYOA010000009.1:0-40688 GCA_963769945.1 uncultured Solirubrobacterales bacterium
GATCGACGACGCCGGCGACTCAGACGATTCGGGCGACGATGACGACAGCGATGACTCGGGCGACGACGCCGATGACTCAGACGACGCCGAGAAATCCGATGACGCTGAGGACGCCGAAGAGGTCAAGGCCTAGCAACTAGCCGACCAGCAACCACCCATGGCCACACAAAAAGAAGTCAAGAGCCGAATTTCTTCGGTCAAGAACATCCACAAGATTACCGGGCGATGGAGATGGTCGCGGCCGCGCGCTTGCGCCGCGCCGAGCAGCGCATCGCCGCGATGCGCCCCTACGCGCAGGCGATCCGCAAGATGACCCAGCAGGTCTCCGACGCCTCGCAGGGGATCCCGCGCGTCGCCTTGCTCGAGGAGCGCGAGAACGTCAAGAACGTCGGCATCATCCTCGTCACCGGCGATCGCGGCCTCGCCGGCGCCTTCAATACCAACATCATTCGCGAGGGCATCCGGCTCAAGCGTGAGTTCGCCTCCGACGGCGCCGACGTCAGCTTCGCCGTCGTCGGCCGGCGCGGCACCTCGACGATGGGCTTTCGCGGCGAGGCCGTCGAGAACTCCTACGTCGGCTTCACCGACCGGCCCGCCTTCACCGACGCGCGCGAGATCTCGCGCGACGCGACCACCGCCTACACCGACGAGGACCTCGATCGTGTCGAGCTCGTCTACAACCGCTACGTCTCGCCGCTGACGCAGTACGTGCGCCGCCAGACCCTGCTGCCGCTGCAACAGGCCGAGGTCTTCGGCGAGGGCATCCCCGACCAGGAGGAGGACCTCGACGAGGAGCTGGCCGAGGCGCACCGCAAGGCATACTGGGACTACGAGCCCGAACCAGAGCAGCTGCTGCCGATGCTGTTCGAGGAGTACGTCGACCTCTCGGTCTACCGGGCGTTGCTCGAGTCCTCCGCATCCGAGCTCGGCGCGCGGATGACCGCGATGCGCTCGGCGGCCGAGAACGCACAGGACATGATCGGCGACCTGACGCTGGCGATGAACCGCGCCCGTCAGGCGGAGATCACGCAGGAGATTCTTGAAGTGGTGGGCGGGGCGGAAGCGCTCGGCTAGTCCTGCCGAACCAAAGGAGACAACATGGCTGAAGAAAACGGAAACGAAAGCAAAGCGGACAGCAACGGCAAGGGCGACGGCGACAGCAACGGCACCAACATCGGCCGCGTCGAGTCGGTCACCGGCGTTGTCGTCGACGCGCTGTTCACCGAGGAGCTGCCCGAGATCTACTCGGCGCTGAAGATCACAGTTGGCCAAGACGAAGGCGATGACCGTCCGGCGCTCGACCTTACCTGCGAGGTGCAGCAGCACCTCGGCGACGACCGCGTGCGCGCGGTGGCGATGGACGCCACCGACGGCATCCAGCGCGGCGACGAGGTTGTCGACACCGGCGGCCCGATCACGGTCCCGGTCGGCAAGGCAACGCTGGGGCGGATCTTCAATCTGCTCGGCGAGCCGATCGACAACGAGGGCGACGTCGACGCCGACGACCGCTGGCCGATCCATCGCCCCGCTCCGAGCGTCGAGGAGCTCGCCCCCGCGCAGGAGATCCTCGAGACGGGGATCAAGGTCGTCGACCTGCTCGCTCCCTACGCCAAGGGCGGCAAGGTCGGCCTCTTCGGCGGCGCCGGCGTCGGCAAGACGGTCCTGATCCAGGAACTGATTCGAAACATCGCCGAGGAGCATGAGGGTCTTTCGGCGTTCTGCGGCGTCGGCGAGCGTTCGCGCGAGGGCAACGACCTCTGGCTCGAGATGAAGGAGTCTGGAGTCATCGACAAGACGATGCTCGTCTTCGGCCAGATGAACGAGCCACCCGGGGCGCGCCTGCGTGTGGCGCTCTCGGGGCTGACGATGGCCGAGTACTTCCGCGAGCAGGGCGGTCAGGACGTGCTGCTGTTCATCGACAACATCTTCCGCTTCGTCCAGGCGGGCTCCGAGGTCTCGGCGCTGCTTGGCCGGATGCCCTCGGCGGTCGGCTACCAGCCGACCTTGGACACGGAGATGGGAGGCCTGCAGGAGCGCATCAGCTCGACCAAGCAGGGCTCGGTGACGTCGATCCAGGCGGTCTACGTCCCCGCCGACGACTACACCGACCCGGCACCGGCGTCGGTGTTCGCCCACCTCAACGCGACCACGGCGCTCTCGCGCGCGATCTCGGAGAAGGGGATCTACCCGGCGGTCGATCCGCTCGACTCGTCGTCGACGATCCTCAAGCCCGACATCCTCGGCGAGGAGCACTACAACACCGCGACCGAGGTCCAGGAGAACCTGCAGCGCTACAAGGAGTTGCAGGACATCATCGCCATCCTCGGGATCGATGAGCTGTCGGATGAGGACAAGCAGGCGGTAAACCGGGCGCGCAAGCTCGAGCGCTTCCTCTCACAGCCGTTCTTCGTCGCCTCGCAGTTCACCGGGCGCGACGGCGAGTACGTGCCCGTCGCCGACACGGTGCGCAGCTTCCGCGAGATCCTCGATGGCAAGTTCGACGACCTGCCGGAGTCGGCCTTTTACATGAAGGGCTCGATCGACCAGGTCTCGGGCACCGAGGAGAAGGGCGAAAAGGACGAGGGCGTCGAGCGCGAGAACGAGGAGGCCAAGGAGCGCAAGGAAAAGGACGAGGAGGAGGCTGAGGGTCGCGACTCTGAGGATAAGAGCGGCCGCGAGGAAAACGCCGACGACGACGAGCGCGACGAGGAGTCCAAGCGCGACCACAACGGCGACGGCGACGAGAACGGCGACAAGGACGAGAAGAGCAGCTGAGAGCTGCTGAGCCATGGCCGATCACGCGACACTCGAAGCCGAAGTTCTGACGCCTGAAGGAGCGATCTACAAGGGCGAGTTGGTCCAGGTCTCGACCCGGACGATGGTCGGCGAGATCGGCATCCTCGCCAACCACATCCCGACGATCGCGCGCCTGGTCCCGGCCGAGCTGCGCCTGCACAAGTCCGACTCCGACGTCGAGACCTACGCCCAGGGAGAGGGTTGGCTCGAGGTCTTCGCCAACCGCGTCCGCGTGCTCGTCGCCGAAGCGATCCCACCCGACGAGCTCGACACCTCTGAGCTCAAGACCCGCCTCGACGACGCCCAGCAACGCCTCGACGATGCCGAGGAGGGCTCCGCCGCCGCCGAGCAGGCCGAGCGCGAGCGCGCGCGGGCTGAGGCGTTCATCAAGATCGCTGAGAGCAGCTGAGCCAACCACAACGGGCGCCGACTGGCAGATAACGTGGCACTGCGCCACGGATCTGCCTTTCGGCCTGCCGGTGGGATCCGTTCCAGAGCCCTTCGTGAGCGATGTCATGCCTGCGGTAGCCTCGTCCGCCATGGATGAGCGACTGCTCACAGAGAAGCTGATCGGCTATGAGACCTCCACACGCGAGGGGGTGAAGCTCTGCGCAGGCTTCATCAAGGGTTGGCTCGACGCTCGCGAGATTCAGACGCGCCAGATCGACTGCCGCGGGCTGCCGGTGACGATGGCCGAGGTCGGCCCTGCCGACGCCGCGACCACCTTGCTGCTGCATGGCCACATCGACGTCGTCCCTGGCCGTCCCGAGCAGTTCGAGCCGATTCTCGACGGCGACCGGCTGATCGCCCGCGGCGCCTATGACATGAAGGGCGCCGTCGCCTCGCTGATGCTCGCCTTCGTCGACCTTCGCGAGCAGAGCGACGTGCGCGTCAGGCTCGCGATCGTTCCCGACGAGGAGTCCGAAGAAGACGCCGAGCGTGGCGGCGACCTCGTCGTTGCCGAAGGCTTTCTCGGCGATTTCGTGATCACGGGCGAGCCGACCGATATGTACGTTGGCGTCGCCGCCAAGGGCGTGGTCGCGATGCGTGTGCGCGTCGACGGCCATGCCGCGCACGGCGCGACGCCGTGGCTCGGCGAGAACGCGATCCTGCGGGCGGTCGACGTGTTCCGCGCGATCCAGTCGCTACCGTTCGCATCTCAGAGCTCGGAGCTGTTCGACCGGCCGTCGATCAACCTCGGCCGCATCCTCGGAGGCGACGCACTGAACAAGGTGCCCGACACCTGCTACATCGACGTCGACGTGCGCTACCTGCCCGAGCAGGACCCCGAAGCGATCGTCGCCGAGGTCGCGAGCATCCCGGGAGCGACGGTCACCTCGACCTTCCGCCGCGCGCCGGCGATGGTCGATCCCGAGCTGCCCTTCGTGCGTGCCTTGTGCGCGGCAACGGCGCCCCATCACAACGGTGAGGTGACGAGCATCGGCCGCGATGGCGCCTCCGACGCCGTCTCGTTTCTCAATGCCGGTGTGCCGGCCGTTGAGTTCGGCCCGATCGGCGGCGGTCATCACGGCCCCGACGAATGGGTCTCGGTGAGCTCGCTGGCAAACTACCGCAGCGCCATCGTCGACTACGTCAGGACGTTGCCCGAGAGCCTCGAGGCCTTTCGCAACGGAGACTCGTGATGAACGCCGACGACAAGACGCCGATCGAGCCCGGCGACGAAGTCCACGATGACGCCGCCGAGCAGGTGCCGCCATCTACCTGGGCCGGGCGTCGGCGCGCCGAGGGCGCGAGCGAGCCCGAGGCGAAGCAAACGAGCGACGAGCCCGAGGCGGATGACGTTCCCGACGAGCTCGAGCCCGAGGAGGTCGTCGAGGAAGCTGACGATGAGCAGATAGCGGCGAAGCCACTAGCGGAGGCCGAGGATGAGGTCGCCGGCCACGGGGCCGGCGAGGATGACGCTGACGACGGCGACGACGCTGACGACGGCGATGACGCTGACAGGGCGACGAAGCTGACGACGGCGATGGCGCTGACGACGGCGACGACGCTGACCACATCGACGGCGACGAGGATGACGAGGAGGCTGACGACGAGCCCGACACCGATCCAGAGCAGGTCCAGGAGGCCGCGCTCGCCGGGCTGCGGGCACGGACGGCCGAGAAGGCCACCACGCCCCCGACACCCGTCGCAGCCGCCCGCGCGAAGGCGGTCGCGGCCGCAGGCCCAGCGGACGATGAAGATAACGGCAAGCCGCCGCGGGCAAGACCGATTTGGGCCCGCTTCCTGGCCGCGTCGGCGGTGATCGTGATCTCGATGGCGGCGGCGACCTCGATCAGCCTGCTGCTTTATCTCACCGACATCGCCAAGGGACTCAACGACAACGACGCCCTCGCCGGGCTGCGCGAGCAGCTCGCCGAGGCCGATGGCGGCGACCCGCAGACGATCCTGATCATCGGCTCCGATAAGCGCCTCGGCCCGGAGGGAGAGGGCGACCCTGGCCGCTCCGACACGACGATCCTGCTGCGAGTCGACCCCGACAAGGACGCGATCGCGCTGCTTTCGATCCCGCGTGACCTCAAGGTCAACATCCCCGGCTACGGCGTCGCCAAATTCAACGAGGCCTACACCGTCGGCCAGGAGGACAAGACGTTGAAGACGGTGACGCAGCTCACCGGCCTCGACATCAACCATGTCGTCAACATCAACTTCACCGGCTTCGCCGACGCCGTCGACGCGATCGGCTGTGTCTACATCGACGTCGACCGTCGCTACTTCATCCCCCCGGAGCAGGGAATCTCGGAGATCGACATCGAGGCCGGCTACCAGCGTCTGTGTGGCTACAAGGCGCTTCAGTACGTCCGTTTCCGCCACGAGGACAACGATCTCGTGCGTTCCGCCCGCCAGCAGGACTTCCTCCGCGAGGCTCGCCAGAAGCTCCCACCCGAAGTGCTGATCCGCGACCGCAACGAGCTGCTTGACATATTCACCGAGTACACGACCTCCGACATCAGCGATGCGGTGCCGTTGCTGGAGCTGCTGAAGACCTTTGCCGCGGTCCAGGACGCGCCGGTGAGCGAGGTCCACTTTCCGGCCGAGCTCGGCGAGACCTACGTCACCGCTGGTGAGGATGCGATCCAGCAGGCCGTCGAGCAGTTCCTCAACAGCACCGGTACGCCGGGCGCGCGCCCCGGCGGCGACTCGCCAGAGCGCGAGCAGGATCAAGCCCAGCGCGAGAACCGCGACAGCGACAAGCCGCAGGGCAATGAGGACAAGGACGACGACAAGCCTGAGCAGGACTTCGTCGGCCCGCCGATGGACGATTCGACAGCGATGGGCGAGCAGTACGCCGACCGAGTCTCCGGTGACAAGAAGAAGAACGGCGACCCCTACGTCGAGTTCCCGGTGTACTACCCGACCCGTCTCGCACCTGGGTCGGCGATCAACGAGGCATCGCGGGCGTTCAACATCGATGGCCCCGGCAATGACGTCTACTACGGCTACAAGCTTTCCGTCGAAGTGCCTGGCGAGGCCTTCGGCAACGGTCTGCTGCAGGAGTACTACGGCGTTTCGGGCAGCGACTGGACCGACGCCCCGATCCTCGACAACCCGAGCGAAACGCGCACGATCGACGGGCGCGCCTACCAGCTCTTCTATGACGGCGACCGCCTGCGCCTCGTCGGCTTCAAGACCGACGACGCCGCCTATTGGGTCAACAACTCGCTGTCGCAGTCGCTCGACGAGGGCCAGATGCTCTCGATCGCGACCTCGATGCGCGAGTTCGGCGCCAAGTAGAGCGGCCGGTCCACTACCGTCCAGCGCCCATGAATGCGACTGAAAAGCCGCCGATCGGCGTCATCGGGGTCGGTTGGGTCGGCCTCGTGACCGCCGGCTGCTTCGCCGAGCTCGGCCACCGCGTCGTGGCGATGGATGTCGACACGGCCAAGGTCGAGATGCTGCGCAGCGGCGGCTCGCTGCCGATCCACGAGCCGGGATTACCGGAGCTCGTCGAGCGAAATCGTGACCGGCTCGAGTTCACGACGCAGATGAGCGACGTCCTCGAACACTGCCGCCTGATGTTCTGCTGCGTCGATACGCCCCCGACCTATTCCGGTGATGCCGACCTCTCGCGGGTCGAGGCGGTTGTCGCGGCATTGCCCGACGGTGGTGAGCACGCGCTGGTGATGAAGAGCACCGTGCCCGCCGGCACCGGCAACTCGATCCGGCGCTCGATGCCCGACCTCGTCTACGTCTCGTGCCCCGAGTTCCTCAAGGAAGGAACGGCCATCACCGACTTCATGCAACCCGACCGCGTCGTCATCGGAGCCGACGAGGGCTCGGAATGGGCGGCCGAGCTGATCGCGGCGGCCTACGAGCCGCTCGGCGGTGAGATCGTGCACACCGACGTCGCCTCGGCCGAGATGATCAAGCTCGCCTCCAACGCCTTCCTGGCGACGAAGATCTCGTTCATCAACGAGATCGCCAATGTCTGCGAGGAGGTCGGCGCCGACGTCACCGAGGTCGCCGCCGGCATGGGACTCGACGAGCGTATCGGCCCGAAGTTCCTCAAGGCCGGGATCGGCTGGGGCGGCAGCTGTTTCGGCAAGGACACGATCGCGCTGAAGAAGCTCGCCGGTAACACCGGCTACCACTTCCAGCTGCTGAGCGCGGTCATCGACGTCAACGAGTTACAGAAGCGCCGAGTCGTCGGCAAGCTCAAGGAGCGCCTGGGAGAGCTTGCTGGGCGGCGGATCGCCCTGCTTGGCCTCGCCTTCAAGCCCGACACCGACGACATGCGCGACGCCGCCAGCCTCGTGCTAGCGGCGCGGCTGCGCGGCGAGGGCGCAAACGTCTCGGCCTACGACCCGATCGCCTCCAAGAGCGCAGCGGAGCTGCTGCCCGAGGTCGAGGTCTGCGACTCGGCCGCCGCCGCGCTGGAGGGAGCCGATGCCGCGATTCTCGTAACCGAGTGGCCCGAGTTCGCCGAGCTCGACTGGGGACAGCTGGGCGCGCGCATGGCGAACCCGCTGATCGTCGACGGGCGAAACTTCCTGCGCCCCGAGCAGCTGCGCGCCGCGGGCTTTACCTACGAGGGGATCGGGCGAGCGCCCCTGGCCGAGGCCGGGCGAGTCGCCTGATGCAGGCGGTTGTCCTCGTCGGCGGCGCCGGCACGCGGCTGCGGCCGCTGACCTTGACGCAGCCGAAGCCGGCGCTCGCGCTCGTCGATCGCCCCTTCATCCGCTACATGGTCGACTGGCTCGCGCGTCACGGGATCGATGAGGTGGTGATGGCCTGCGGCTTTAAGCCCGAGGCGCTTCGCGAGGCGCTCGGCGACGGCATCGATGGTGGCCCGGCGATTCACTACGTGGAGGAGGACGAGCCGCTGGGAACCGCCGGCCCGGTTCGCCTCGCTGCCGACAAGGGCCTGCTCGGCGACCGCTTCATGGTCCTCAACGGCGACGTCCTCACCGATCTCGACCTGACGGCGTTGCAAGAGCAACACGAGCGAACTGCAGCCGTGCTCTCGCTCGCCCTTTACCCGGTTGACGATCCGACCTCCTATGGCCTCGTGCGACGCGCGGACGATGGCAAGGTCCTGGGCTTTTACGAGAAGCCCGACCCTGCGCAGATCGACACCGACGAGATCAGCGCGGGCGCCTATGTCGTCGAGCGCGAGGTGCTCGACCTGATCCCGCCCGGGCGCAAGGTCTCGATCGAGCGCGAGGTCTTTCCGCGGTTGGTCGGTCAGGGCCTTTACGGCCGGCGGCTGGAGGGCTACTGGATGGACATCGGCACGCCGCAGCGTTATCTGCAAGCGAGCTGGGACATCCTCGAGCATGCGGTCGAGACCGAAGTCGCTGCGACTGAACCGGGGATCTTTGTCGACGATGGCGTCTCAGTCGACACCAGCGCGGAGATCGGTCCGAGGGCCGTGGTGCGCTCAGGGTGCACGATCGGCGAGGATGCGCGCGTGACCTCGTCTGTGCTGCTCGAGCGGTGTGCGATTGGAGCTGGCGCGCGCGTGCGCGATTCGATCCTTGCCGCAGGCGTGAGCGTTGGTGCAGGCGCGACGGTCGGTGAGGGGAGCGTGGTCGGCGAAGGTGCAGTGATCGAGGCCGGGGTTGCGCTGCCGGCCGAGTCGCGCATCGACCCCGGCAAAGTCGTTCGAGCCGAGGCGGTGGCGCCGTGATCGACGCCGGCGCGGTCCGCGAGATCGACCCCAGCGGTCAGCTCGACACGGCGTTGGCGTTGCCCGAGCACCTTCGAGATGCGCTCTGGCGGGTTGAGTCGTCAAACCTCGAGGCGGTCGACGCTCAGGGATTGATCGTCTGTGGCATGGGCGGCTCGGCGATTGGCGCTGTGCTCGCCAGAGCTGCGCTCGGCGATCGCCTCGGTCGCACGATGGCGATCTTCCGCGACTACGTCTTGCCGCCTTGGACCTCGCCGAATCGCGCCGTGTTGTGCTCCAGCTACTCCGGGGACACCGAGGAGACCCTCGCCTGCTTTGAGGCTGCTGAGGTGATCGGGGCCAAGCGCTATGTCGCCACCACCGGCGGCGCCCTGGCCGGGGCCGCGCGGGCCGCCGGCGTCCCCGTGATCGGGCTGCCGGGCGGGATGATGCCTCGCCACTGCGTCGGCTACGGCTTCACGGTCGCGTGCGAGGTAGCGGCCCTGATTGGCGCCGCGCCGGCGATGCGAACCGAGATCGACACCGCCGCGGCCAGCCTCGAGCGCGACCGTGACGCGCTCGTCGTGCGCGCCGGCGAGATCGCCGAGCAGCTTGCGGGCACCGTGCCGCTGATCTACGGCTGTGACCTGACGGTGCCGGTCTCATACCGTTGGAAGACCCAGATCAACGAGAACGCGAAACAGCATTCGTTCGATCATCAGCTGCCCGAGATGGACCACAACGAGATCGTTGGCTGGACCGGCTCCCCCAGCGCCGGCGACCAACCCAAGTTCTCAGCGGTCTTTCTCACCGATTCCGATCAGCACCCGCGCCAGCGCGAGCGCGCCGAGCTCACAGCGCGGCTGATCGAGCCGACTGCGGCTTCGGTGCTGCAGATCGAGACCGAGGGCGAGACGCGGCTTCAGCGCTTGCTGTGGGCAGTGATGCTCGGCGACGTCGTCTCCCTGCACCTGGCGGCACACAATGGCGTCGACCCAGGGCCGATCGAGATGATCGAGCGCTTGAAGGCGGAATTGACTCACCACTGACGGTTCGTCGGCCGCCGAACGGCAGTCAATGAGGGGGCAGGTTCGGGCGGAATGTGGTCAACGTGTGGAGATCCAGTCCCGACAGTCGGGACTGGATCTCCACAGGTGGTCAGTCGAGCGGGGGCTTTCGCCGCTGGCCCTTGAGCTCCGAGCGGCGCTGCTTCGCCTTTAGCCGGCGCTCTTTCGATGCTTTCGTTGCCTTGGTCGGCCGGCGCCGTTTTCGGGGCCGCAGCGCTGCATCGATGCGCTCGCGCAGCCGCGTCAGGGCAAGCTCGCGGTTGCGATGCTGGCTGCGCGCGTCCTGTGCCACGGCCGTCACCCGCGGGCCGAAGCGTGCGTGCAGTCGGCGTTTCTGCTCGTCGCTGAGCGCGGTCGAAGCGTCGATTTCGAACACCGCCTCGATTCTCGAGGCGGTCACGTTCGCATGCTGGCCACCGGGTCCCGACGAGCGGCTGGCGCGCAGCTCGATCTCGCGCTCAGGGATCTCAGCCGTCATCCGCCGAGTGCCGAGAGCCCGAGCCGGTTAGTAGCGGTAAGCGTCCGACTTGTACGGACCTTCGACCGCAACTCCGATGTAGGCCGCCTGCTCGGGCGTGAGCTCGGTCAGGCTGACGCCGAGCGCGTCGAGATGCAGGCGCGCGACCTTCTCGTCGAGGCGCTTGGGAAGGACGTAGACCTGCTTTTCGTACTCGTCGTTCTTGGTGAAGAGCTCGATCTGGGCGATCGTCTGATTCGTGAAGGAGTTCGACATCACGAACGAGGGATGGCCCGTCGCGTTGCCGAGATTGAGCAGACGGCCCTCTGACAAGACGATGATCGACCGGCCTTCCTCGAAACGCCACTCGTCGACCTGAGGCTTGATCTGCACCCGCTCGGCGCCCGATGCTTCGAGGCCGGCGATGTCGATCTCGTTGTCGAAGTGGCCGATGTTGCCGACGATCGCCTGGTGCTTCATCCGCTTCATCTCAGCCAGGGTGATGACGTCCTTGTTGCCGGTCGAGGTGATGAAGATGTCGGCGGTTTCGACGACCTCGTCGAGCGTGCGCACCTCATACCCCTCCATCGCCGCCTGCAGGGCGCAGATCGGATCGATCTCGGTGATGATCACCCGGGCACCCTGACCGCGCAGCGAGTCCGCGCAGCCCTTGCCGACGTCGCCGAAGCCGCAGATGACGCAGACCTTGCCACCGATCATCACGTCGGTGGCGCGGTTGATGCCGTCGATAAGCGAATGCCGGCAGCCGTAGAGGTTGTCGAACTTCGATTTCGTGACCGAGTCGTTGACGTTGATCGCAGCGAACAGCAGATCACCGGTGGCGGCCATCTGGTTCAGCCGCAGCACTCCGGTGGTCGTTTCCTCGGTGACGCCGATGATCTCGTCGGCCATACGCGTAAAGCGCTGGTTGTCGGCCTCGAGGGATCGGGTCAGGGTCTCGAGGATGACGCGGTGCTCCTCGGATTCCGCAGACGTTGGGTCCGGCACCGCGCCCGCCTTCTCGTATTCGACGCCTTTGTGGACCAAGAGCGTGGCGTCGCCACCGTCGTCGAGGATCATGTTCGGGCCCTCGGCGCCCTGGGCCGACCAGTCGAGCGCCTGCTCGGTGCACCACCAGTACTCCTCCAGCGTCTCGCCCTTCCAGGCAAACACGGGCGTGCCCGCGGCGGCGATCGCGGCGGCGGCGTGATCTTGGGTGGAGAAGATGTTGCAGGAGGCCCAGCGCACCTCGGCACCCAGCGCCTGCAGCGTCTCGATCAAGACGGCCGTCTGCACCGTCATGTGAAGCGAGCCGGTGACGCGAGCGCCAGCGAGCGGCTGGGAGGCAGCGAACTCCTCGCGAGTCTGCATCAGCCCGGGCATTTCGTGCTCGGCGAGGTCGATCTCCTTGCGGCCGAACTCGGCTAGGGCGATATCCGCGACCTTGTAGTCGGTCGTGGTGGCGGTGGCTGTGGTGGTCATGTTTCTCCCGTCATAAAGTGTGTCCGCGAGGGTAGCGATCGTGGCCTTGGCTGTTACCGTCCGCCGCGCGATGGCGCGATGGGAAAGCAGCACGCGATGAGGGCGATGGTGATGGCCGCGGGCCTCGGCACGCGCCTGCGCCCGCTTACCTATGAGATCCCGAAGCCGATGGTTTCGGTCGGCAACCGCCCGATCATGGAGCACATCCTGAGGCTCCTGGCCCGCAACGAGATCACGGAGATCGTCGCCAACCTGCATTGGTTTCCGGAGACGATCCGCGACCACTTCGGCGATGGCAGCGAGCTCGGAGTCGAGCTCACCTACAGCGAGGAGGACGAGCTGCTCGGTACCGCCGGGGGCGTGCGAAACGTGCGCGACTTCTTTGGCGAGGACCCTTTTTGTGTGATGGCCGCCGACGCGCTGACCGACATCGACCTCCAGGCTCTGGCCGCCACTCATGAGGAGAACGATTGGATCGCGACCCTGGCGGTAAAGCGAGTCGCCAACGTGAGCGAGTTCGGTGTCATCGTCACTGGCAGCGACGGGCGCGTGCACGGATTTCAGGAGAAGCCGGATCCTGCAGAGGCGCTCTCGGATCTTGCGAACTGCATGATTTACGTCCTCGAGCCCGAGGTCTTCGATCACTTCCCCGACGCGACCGAGGTCGATTTCGCAAACGACGTCTTTCCGGCTCTGCTCGAGCATGACGTCCCCTTCGGCGTGCACGTCACCGACTCGTACTGGAACGACGTCGGCTCCCTGCCCGAGTACGTCCAGGGAAACCTCGACGTCGTCAACGGCACGGTCGAAGCCGAGCCGGCGGGGAGGGTGTTTGACTCTGAGGCCGATGGCACCGATGCCCTCGGCGCGGGCGTTGCGCTCGATGGCCGGGTGCTCGTTGGCGACGGAGCGAGCTTCGGCGCCGACGTTCAGCTACACGGCCCATTGATTGTCGGCGCCGGCGCCTCGATCGGGGCCGGATCGCGCCTGCGCGAGTCGGTCTTGCTCGAAGGCGCCCAGATCTCGGCGGGCTCGCTGCTCGCGGGGGGCATCGCCGGCCGGGCCGGCGCGTCGGCGTGACGGCCCGGCGTCGCCTCGTTCGCGTGCCGGCTTCGTCTGCCAACCTCGGCCCCGGCTATGACGTGCTCGCGGCGGCGCTCGACCTCCAGCTCGAGCTCGAGGTCTCAGAAGCCGGTGAGTTCTCCGTCGCCGCCGGCGATGGGCTGCCGACCGACCGCTCCAACCTCTGCGTGCGCGCGTTCGAGGCCCTGCACAGTGCCGACGGGTTGCAGTTCGAGATCCGCTCGAAGATCCCGCTCGCGCGCGGACTAGGTTCCAGCGCGGCGGCGATCGTCGCGGGGCTGATGGCGGCCGATCATCTCTACGAGCTTGGCCTCAGCCGCGATCAGATCTACTCCCGCGCGGTCGAGCTGGAGGGCCACCCCGACAACGTCGGCGCCGCGCTCTACGGCGGCTTCGTCATCTGCCCCTCGAGCACTCGCGGCGTCGCACCCGCTCCGGTGCGCCTGGCGCCGCCCGAGGGGCTCGAGGCGGTGGTGGTGATTCCCGCGGAAGAGGTGCCGACCGCCGAGGCGCGCGCGGCGATGCCGGCTGCGGTCGCCGTCACCGACGCAATTGCAAACGTGGCGGCGGCAAGTCAGCTCGTGCTCGGGATCGAGCGTTCCGACCTCGCGCTCGTCGGCCGAGGCCTCGCCGACCGCGTGCACCAGCCGGCGCGGCGTTCGCTCTACAAGCGCTCGATGACGCTGGTCGAGGCCGCCGGCGAGCTCGGCGCCCTCGGCGCGACTATCTCCGGCGCCGGCCCGACCGTGCTGCTGTGGTGCGATTGGCAGGGGACCGGCAAGGTCGTAGAGGCCGCGACGGCTGCGACGCAGGGCTGGGCCAAGGTCATGCGCGTGGCGTTCAGGGCGCAGGGAGCGGACGTGCCGGAGCTGTAGGTGTAGAGATGCAGTACCTCGCCCTCCTTCGCGGCATCAACGTCGGCGGCAAGAACCCGATCAAGATGGCGGAACTTCGCGCGGCCTTCGAGGCCATCGGGCTCGACGACGTCGCCACCTACATCCAGAGCGGAAACGTGGTCTTTAGGGCGCCGCGACAGCCTCGCGCGGAGCTGGCGACCGGGATCGAGTCTCAGTTGGGCCGCAGCTTCGGCCTCGAGCTCAAGATCGTCCTGGTGAGCGAGACGGAGCTCAGCGGGGTGATTGCTGGCGCACCGCGCGGGTTCGGCGCGGACTCGCACAGATGCGACGTGATCTTCGTGCGCAAGCCCTTGACTGTGCGAAGGGCTCTCGACCTCGTCGAAACCGCAGACGGCGTCGACAGCGTTTGGGCTGGGAAGGGCGTCATCTACTTCTCGCGTCTCGCCGCGATGGCCTCCAAAAGCCGGCTGTCCAAAATCGTCGCGCTGCCCGAGTACCAGGAGATGACTATCCGCAGCTGGAGCACGACGACCAAGCTCGGCGCGCTGATGGACTCTCGCTGACGCCGAGACGGACGCGCGGACCGGCTACAGCAGGCCCAGCGCCGTCAGGATCGTGACCGAGTCTGAGTAGACGTCCTTGCGCTTGACGAGCCCGTGCTCGAACGGGATCACGTCAAGTCCGTCCCAGCTCACGGTCTTGCCGGTCGGCTCGGCGATCAGATCGCCGCGGCGCATCTCCTTCGCGTGCGTCGCGGTCGCCGTCCATTCCTGAACCACCAATCCCTCGCGACAGTAGGTGCGCCGGGCCTCGAAGCGGATGTCAGGCCAGGTCTCGAAGATCGCGCCGATGTGTGCGCGCACCGCCTCGCCCTCTGCCCGCTCGTGGGCGGTGTGGTTCTCGAACACCATGTCGGGTGCGTGCAGCGTCGTGATCGCATCGAGATCATGCGCGTTCCAGGCGTCGTTGTAGCGCTGGATCACCCGCTCGAGCGAGACTGCGGAATCCGCCTGCGCCATACATCGATCCTATCGGGCTAGGACGCGTGCCCTCGCTGCGTCACGCCGTAGCGCGTACCGGGACGAGCTCGGCGGAGAGCTCGTCGAGCGGGCCGAGCAGCTCGGGCCGCGAGAGGCGGCGCAGGAGCTCGCCGGCGAGCGAGAGGTAGTCCGAGCCGCGGTCGGGGCGGTAGTCGAGGATCGGTATCGCACGCTCAGCGGACTCGGCGTAGGCGATCGACTGGCGGATCACGGTGCGGCAGACCTTGTCGCCGAAGCGCTCGCGCAGCGCCTCCAGCGTCTGCTTGGCGTGGTTGGTGCGCATGTTGGCGATGTTGAGCACGACCCCGAGCAGGTCGAGCTCGGGGTTGAGCGAGTCGCGAGCCAGGTCCAGTACCGAGATCGCCTGTTCCACGCCCTGGAGCGAGAAATACTGAGCCTCGGTCGAGAGCAGGGCGTGGTCGGCGGCGACGAGTGCGTTGACGGTCAGCAGGCCGAGCGTAGGCGGGCAGTCGATCAGGATCATGTCCTTCGATCGCTTCAGGTCACGCAGCGCATTTCGCAACGTCACCTCCCGCCCGATCTTTCCGGCAAGCATCAGCTCGGACTCCGCCAAGCGCATGTTCGCTGGAATCACCTGGCCGTGGATGGCGTCCGCGGCGCGGACCTCACCCTGAATCACATTGGCAAGCGTTGGCTGCGCGTCGGCTTCGGTATCGAAGTAATCGGAAAGGTTGCCTTGTGGGTCGGCGTCGATCGCAAGCACGTCGAGACCGAGACGGCCAAAGACGTCGGTCAGGGTGCGGGTCATCGTCGTCTTGCCGGTGCCCCCTTTTTGCGAGAGAACCGCGATCGTCGTCGCCATCGCGCTGACTATAAGGGTGGATCCGCCGATTGCGCGTACAATCGGCGCCCGCCTTGTTCCCGTCGCGCGCCCGCTCGAAGAAGGCGCGGAACCCGGGAGGTTTCAGTTGGATCGCTCGCAAGCACGCCCATCCGCGGGTCCCGTCAGCGGACCCGCAATGCGTTATTCGCCGCACCTGCCCTGGCGCCCAAGGGTCTCGCCGCCGTCGGTGGAGGATAGAGACGCCTGCGCGATCTATGCCTCGGTGCGAAAGGACGCGACACCGAGTCGCGAGCCCGTGTCACTGGCCCTCGCCAACCTGCAGAAGATGCTCCATCGCGCCGGCAACGTCGACGGCGAGGGCGATGGCTGCGGCATCCTCGTCGACGTCCCGCGGCGGATCTGGGCCGAGGAGATCCGCGCCGGTGGGCACAACCCGGCGCTCGTCCACGACGAGGCGTTTGCCGTCGCCCACATCTTCATCGACCGCTCCCAGGAACTCGAGCCGGCGCGCCATGATGCCCGCGAGCTGCTCGGACGCGGCGGCTTTCGCGTCCTCGCCGAGCGCCTCGGCGCGACCGAGCCGCAGGCGCTGGGCGCGACCGCGCGCGAGGAGGAGCCACAGTTCTGGCAGGTGGCCGGCCTGCTCGCCGACGCCGACGATCGCGATCGCCGCCTGTTCGCGCTGATGATGGAGCTCGAGTCCGAGCTCGGCTTTCACATCCCGTCGTTTTCGGCAACGACTTGCGTCTACAAGGTGATGGGCGCACCGCGCGTTCTCGGCGAGTACTACCCGGACCTCACCGACGAGCGCTTCGAGAGCGTCAGTTGTTTCGGCCATAACCGCTACTCGACCAACACCTGGCCCTCGTTCAGACGGGTACAGCCGTTTTCGATCCTCGGTCACAACGGCGAGATCAACACGATCGAGCAACTGCGCCAAGAAGCGCGTGCGCTGGGCGTCAGCGTCCCCGCCGGCGGCTCCGACTCCCAAGATCTCAACCGCACGATCGACCACCTGATCCGAGTCGAGGGCCTGTCGCTGGCAGAGGCGATGGAGCTCGTCGTGCCGCCGGTGGTCAACGAGATCCGCTCGCTGCCTCATGAGCTACACCGCTTCTACATGTACCTGCGCGAGACGATGGGACCATTTGCGCAGGGGCCGGTCGCGTTGATCGCCCGCCACGACGACGAGTGCGTGTTCTCGGCCGACGCGCTCGGATTGCGGCCGCTGTGGAGTCTGGAGACGCGCGACGACTACATCTTCAGCTCCGAGCCCGGCGTTGTCAGCGTCCACGAGATGGTCTCGGAGCCGCTGCCTCTGGGGCCGGGGGAGAAGGCCTACGTGACAATCGACGCCGACAAGCGCCGCTCGCGCCGGTGGAGCCATGCCGAGATGCAACGCGAGGTGGCGCGCAAGTGGCTGACCCGTTGCAAGGTCGACGAAGTGGCGCCCTACGACCGCGCCCTGCAGACGGGCGGGCCGCTCGAGGGCTCCGACATCCCGGGCTACACGTCGGCCGGCCCGGCCGAACCCGTGATCGTCGCCGAGACGATCCTCGCCGGCTTTGGCTGGCAGCGCGACGACGTCAAGATCTGCCAGCAGATGGCATCCAATGGCCAGGAGCCGATTGGCTCGCTCGGCTACGACGGTCCGCTGGCAGCGCTCAGTCCCGAGCGTCAGAACCTCGCCGACTATTTCAAGGAAACCGTCGCGGTCGTCACCAACCCCGCGATCGACCGCGAGCGCGAGATGGAGCATTTCTCGACTCGCGCCGTCTTCGGTCGCCGGCCCTCGCTGCACGATCCAGCGACCGATACCGACACGGTCGAGACGTCGTTTCCGGTCATCCTCGGGGGCCATCACGGTATGGCGCCGCTATCGGACTCGACCTACCGCGAGATCGCCCGCGAGCACCAGACCTGGCTCATGGAGGACCTGTGGGAGAGGTTTCGGGGCCGCGCGGCGGCGGTCGACCTCGCTTTGCTCGAGTCTGAGACGACGGCGGGAGCGATTGAGCGCCTCAAGCAGGAAGCGGCGAAAGCGGTGCGCGCGGGGGCCGAGCTGCTCGTGCTCACCGACCGCACCGTCTATGACGGCGTGCGTCGCTATCTCGATCCGCATCTGGCGACGTCGGCGGTCGACCAGGCGCTGAAGCACTTCCGCGTCGAGCCGGGCGAGGAGAACCTGCGGCGGCGCTGCTCGCTCGTTCTGCGCTCAGCCGCGATTCGAAATGTTCACGACGTCGTCTTGGCGCTCGGCCTCGGCGCCAACGGCGTCAACCCCTACGTGATGCTCGAGGTCGTCTGCGTCGACGACTACGCCGACGACGTCAGCAACATCTGCGCGGCCTTGTCGAAGGGCATCGAGAAAGTGATCTCGACGATCGGCATCCACGAGGTCCGTGGCTATGCCCGCCAGTTCTCGGCGATCGGCCTGAAGCCCGAGCTGACCGAGATCTTCCAGACCGAAGCGTTCGCGGCGACGGCGGCGGGCGGCACCGGCTTGGCCGAGCTCGATGCCGACAGCGACGAGCGCCAGGCGATTGTCGCCGACGCCGATGGCCCGGCGAAGCCGGCGAAGACCTTTCGCTTCTACCCAAAGGTCTACAAGGCGGCAGTCGCCGCCGCCAACGGCAGCGCGAGCTACGACGAATACGCCGAGAAGGTGCGTGAGCTCGAGGCCCAGAGCCCGATCTCGATGCGTCACATCACAGGGCTGCGCTCCGATCGTGAGCCAATCGATGCCGCCGCGATCGATGCCGGGGTCGGTCATCACGACTATCCGATCGTGATCTCCTCGATGAGCTTCGGCTCCCAGTCCGAGCCGGCCTTTCGCGCCTACGCCGAGGCGGCGAAGGCGATCAACGTCCTCTGCATCAACGGTGAGGGTGGCGAGATCCGCGACATGTACGGGCGCTATCGCAAGTGGCGCGGTCAGCAGGTCGCCTCGGGTCGGTTCGGCGTCTCGGCAGAGATGCTCAATGCCTCATACGTCGCCGAGATCAAGATCGGCCAGGGCGCCAAGCCGGGCGAGGGTGGTCATTTGCCCGGCAAGAAGGTCTCCGAGAAGGTGGCGGCGGCGAGAAACGCGGCGCCGGGCACCGACCTGATCTCGCCCTCGAACAACCACGACCTCTACTCGATCGAAGACCTCGCCGAGCTGATCGATGAGCTGAAGACGGTCAACCCCGACCTGCGCGTCTCGGTCAAGGTCCCGGTGGTGCCGAATATAGGCACGATCGGCCTCGGCATCGCAAAGGCCGGCGCCGACATCATCACGCTCTCGGGCTTTGAGGGCGGGACCGGGGCTGCGCGCCAGCATGCGCTGCGCCATGTCGGGCTGCCGTCGGATATCGGCACCCGTCTCGTTCACCGCGCGCTGATGGAGGCGGGGATCAGAAACAGGGTCGAGATCTGGGCCGACGGCGGCTACCGCCACGCCCACGACATCGTCAAGTTGATCTGCATGGGGGCCAACCGCATCGGCTTCGGCACCCTGGCGATGGTCTCGCTCGGCTGCACGATCTGTCGTGGCTGTCAGCTCGATACCTGCCACGTCGGCATCGCTACGCAGATCGAGACGACCGCGCAAGCAGTCGAACACGGCCTGAAGAAGTTCACACCCCAGGAGGTCGGTGGCGCTGCCGAGAACTGCGCCCGTTTTTTTGCCGCGATGGGCGAGCAGGTCAAGCAGGTCACGGCCGAGCTGGGCTACGAGCGCACGCAGGACCTCGTCGGCCGTTACGACCTGCTCGAGCAGATCTCACATCACGACGTCCTTGACCTCAGTCAGCTGATCAGGCCGCTGGATGAGTACCTCGATCTCGAGCCGATCGATCTTCCGCTTGCCGAGCAGGAGCCGGTCGAGGTCCGCGCGGAGGCTGGGCTGGTCCGGGCCCGGCCGATCCGCATGCAGCGAAGCGACGCCTCGGCGCAGCTCTCGGCGATCGCCGAAGACGTCTGCGGTGGCAGCGTCGTGCAACGGCAGTTCGGCCGCGCCACCGACGCCAACGACCGCGTGCTCGGCGCCGCGTTGTCGGGCGCACTCGCACGTTCACGGATCTACGCAGACGGGCCCGAGTCGAGCGAGGACGTGCTCGCCGAGGTCAACTTCAACGGTGGCTCGGTCGCAGGCCAGGGCTTCGGCGCCTTCAATGCCTGGGGGGTGGCGGTGCGTGTCGAGGGCGGCGCTCAGGACGGCGTCGGCAAGGCGATGCTTGGCGGCACGGTCTCGATCATGAAGGGCAAGGGCGCCGACGGTGGTCGGATCAACGGCTCCGTCGGCAAGTCGTTCGCCTACGGCGCGCAAAGAGGCCGCTTGTTCGTGCAAGGCTCGGCCGACTCGCGTTTTTGCATTCGGCTCTCGGGTGCCGACGTCGTCCTCGGGGGCGAGCCCGCTGAACCGCTCGACGACGCTCGCGGATGTGTGGTTGATCGCGCCAATGCCAAAGGCTTTGCCTTCGAGTACATGACTTCGGGGCGCGCCGTCGTTCTCGGCGATATCGGCCCATGGGCATGTGCCGGCATGACCGGCGGACGAGTCTATGTTCGCCACAATCCCGCCTGGAACCTCGATCGCGAGGCGATCGCAAGAAGGCTCGGGGAGGGAGCGAAGGTCCATCTGGTTCAGATCGATGCCGAGGGCGAGCTCGACATCCAGTACCTGCTGGCTCGCTACGGCGATGAGCTGCGGGCGACCGATCAGGCCGAGGAGGCCGAGCGTATGGTCGAACTTGCTCTCAACGCCGCTGAGCATTTCCTCATGATCCTGCCCGAGAAGGTGCAGGCAGACCCGAATATCTCGACCGAGTAGCGCCGAGACCGGTCGCTTCCAGCCGTCAAACCGGCGTTTTGTATCTTCAGGCTCGTGACCGCCACTACCGAAAGATCACGGTGGCTGGCGTTGTATGTGCTCTGCGCCGGGGTGCTGATGATCGTCTTGGACGCGACGATCGTCAACGTCGCGCTGCCCACGATTGAGGACGACCTCGGCTTCTCGCAGTCGAGTCTCGCCTGGGTCGTCAACGCCTATCTGATCGCCTTCGGCGGTCTGCTGCTGCTGGCCGGGCGGCTCGGCGACCTGATCGGCCAGCGCAAGGTCTTCCTCATCGGCCTCGCGGTGTTCACGGTCGCCTCGGTCGCCTGTGCCGTCTCCCAGACCCAGGGCATGTTGATCGCGTCGCGCTTCGTCCAGGGCATTGGCGGAGCGCTCTCCTCGGCGGTCGTGCTGGGGATGATCGTGACGATGTTCCCGCAGCCGCGCGAGCAGGCGAAGGCGATCGGCGTCTACGGCTTCGTCGCCTCGGCTGGAGGCTCGATCGGGTTACTCGCCGGTGGCGTGCTGACCGAGGCGATCAACTGGCACTGGATCTTCTTCATCAACGTGCCGGTGGGCATCGCCACGGCAGTGCTCGCCAAGCGCCTGGTCGCCGATCTACCTGGGATCGGGCTTCGCGCCGGCGCCGATCTGCGGGGCGCAGTCGTGCTCACGAGCGGGCTCATGCTCGGCGTCTACTCGATCCTTCAGGTCTCCGAGCAGGGGTGGGTCGCATTCGAGACGCTCGGCCTCGGAGCCGTTTCACTGCTTCTGGTGGCTGCCTTTGTCGTGCGTCAGGCCCGCATCCCCAACCCGTTGATGCCGCTGCGCCTGTTTCGTTCGCGAAACGTCGCCGGGGCAAACATCGTCATCTCGCTGATGGTCGCCGGCATGTTCTCGATGTTCTTTCTCGGCGCCCTCTATCTGCAAAAGGTGCTCGGCTATGACCCGCTCGAGGTCGGGCTCGCGTTCTTGCCCTCGACGCTCGTCATGGGGGCGATGTCACTGCGCTATTCGGAGCGCCTGTCGATGCGCTTCGGGCCCAAGACGACCCTGCTCCCCGCGATCGCCTCGATCGCAGTCGGGCTGCTGCTGTTCGCGCGCACGCCGGTCGACGGCAACTACCTGACCGACATCGTGCCGCCGATGGTCTTGATCGGCTTTGGCGCAGGTACTGGCTTTCCAGCGCTGATGACGCTATCGATGTCGGGCGCCACGCCGAGCGACTCGGGCCTCGCGTCGGGCCTCGTCAACGCAACCGTGCAGGTCGGAGGTGCAATCGGCCTCGCCGTCTTGGCCACGCTCGCGAACAATCGAACCGACGCGCTGCTGGCTGCGGGCGAGGCGGTGGATGCGGCGCTCAATGGCGGCTATCACCTCGCTTACCTTGTTGGCGCCGGGCTCGTCGGCATCAGCCTCGTTGTCGCGGTCACGGTGCTGCAAGGGGTGCCGGGGACCGGGGCAGAGTCCGAGTCGCAGGTCGAAACGGAGCCTGAGCCGGAAAGCTCGCCGCCAGCCGGTGAGCCGGCGCTTAGCCTGGATCCACCGATCCAACCGGCGTTTCGCCTCCCCGACCCTTCGCCAGGAGCCGATTCGCGTCCACCCACAGGGCACCACCCTGCGGGTGTCCACGAATCGTCCCCTGACTCGGCTCGGGAAGCCGAAACCGCTCGCCCGGATCGGCGGATCCAGGCTTAGGCGTCCAGCAGGTAGATCCGGTAACGACCGATCTCGAGCTCGTCACCGTCGGCGAGTGGCGCCCACTCGACGCGCTCGCCGTTGACGAAGAGCCCGTTGAGGCTGCGATCATCGAGCGCTCGGACCCCTGCGTCGGTGACGACGACGAGAGCGTGGCGACGCGAGACCGTCGGGTCATCGAGCAGGACGTCGGCGGCAGTGCTGCGACCGATCCGCGTCCATCCGGATTCGAGGCGAATGACGGCATAGCCGCCGTCGTCGTCCTCGAACGCGAGATAGCTGCCTGGCTGCTCGAGTTGGGCGCGGGCCTCTGCGAGCCACTCGGGCTTCGTCTCGGCCGGGCCGACCGCCTCGGACTTGAGCTTCGGCGCTGCGAATATCGAGACGCGGCGAAAGTTCTCGCCACCGCAGTTGGGACAGCGTGGCAACTCGTCGCTAGCGCCGAGCGCGATCGCATAGCCACAGCCCGTGCACGTGAGCGAGCCGGGCTGGGCGAGCGTGACCTGCTCCCCGGTCTGGTGAACATCTTCGCTGGTGCCTCCCGATCCGGGCGGAGAGCTATCCGTGAGCATGTCTACTGCAGTACCCAACTTTGTATCGATGCTAACGACGTCTACCAAAGCGTCCAAGCCCGACGCGAGCGAATGGACGGAAATTGCAAGGTAATTGGGCTCCGTAGGCCCAATTGCAAGGCAATTGCGTTGGGAGGCCCAGTGGCTTTGGTCAATACAATCGCCGCCCGTGCGCCCCGTTTCCGCCAGCCTCAGCATCGACGCTCCGCGCGAGCGCATATTCGACCTGCTGGTCGACCTGTCGATCCGTCCGCAGTTCGGAGACCAGCTTTATCGCGAGTTTCGCCTCGGGCGCGTGCAGGCGGTCGGAGTTGGCGCCTCGGCGCGTTACCGCCTCGAACAGGTCGGCTGGATGGACACTGTGATCGAGCAGGCCGAGCGACCGCACCTCGTGCGCGAGCACGGCATGGGCGGACGCTCGAATCGCGTTGGTGTGTTCACCGTTTGGGAGCTCGCCGAGGGCCCGTCGCCGGGGGGAAGTGAGGCGACTGTGACGTTTTGGAGCGAGCCCTCGAACCTGTTCGACAAGGCTCGCGATTTGACCGTCTCCGCGCGCCGTCTGCGCCGTGAGTTCAAGCGGATGCTGGCGCGCCTGCGCGAGCTGGCGGAAAGCGAGGGCGCGGTCGAGCGTGTCGAGCTCGCCGGCGCCGACCGCGTCCCCAGCTTCAGTCGCTAGTCGACAGCGCAAGTTCGTAGACTGCGGCTGCCCGATGACCCGACGCGCAACCCAGTTCGCTCTCTCCGTGCTTGGCAGCCTCGTGCTTTCAGGCATCGCCGCCGGCTGTGGCGAGGAAGAGCTGACCGAGGTCGTCGAGGGAGAGCCAATCGAGTTGGCCGGCCTCAGCTACAACGTCCAGATAACGCGCTTTCTCAATCCGGACGACGCCGAGGATGCTCAATATCTCGTTGGCCAGCCGCCGCCGCCGTCGGGCTCGGAGTACCTCGGCGTCTTCATGGTGATCACCAACCGCGATGAGGAACCACGGCCGAGCGCAACCAACTACGTCGTGCGCGACACGCTCGAGCAGGAGTTCGAGCCGCTGGAGAGCGAGAGCCCGTACGCGCTCGAGGTCGGCGAGGAAGTGCCGGCCGAGGGTCAGCTGCCGCTCCCGGACACGGCCGCCGAGACTGGCCCCAACCAGGCGTCGCTGCTGATCTTCGAAGTCTCAGATGACGTCAGCGAGAACCGGCCCCTCGACCTCGAGATCGAGACCTTCGACGGCGCCGGCGAAGTCATCCTCGATATTTAGCAACAGCCGTTCGAGCAACGAACCGCTCCGAGGCGGCAGCCGTTTACCCCAGCCCCGCCGACAGAATTTGCGCCGCAATCGGAGCCGCGATCTCGCCGCCGTCGCCTTCTGAGTTGACGATCATCACAGCTACCGCGAGCTCGGGTTTTTGAGCCGGCGCAAAAGCCGTGAACCAGGCGTCGAGCTCCTGCTCGGGCTCTTCACCGGGCCCGAGCTCCTGACCAGGCTCCAGCGCCTTCGGTCCGAGCTCGGCCGTGCCCGTCTTGCCGGCCACCTGCGCCTCGGGCAACGCTGCGGCGACGCCGGTGCCGCTGCGAACGACCTCAATCATCAGGTCGGTCATCGTCTTCGCCGTTTCCGGCGGACATCACCTCAACGGGCTCTAGGTCCGGACCGAGGCCCGCGGTACGCACGATCGAGGTCGGCGAGCGCACGCCGTTGTTGGCGACCGTCTGCGCCACGCTGGCCATCTGTAGTGGAGTTGCCAGCACCTGACCCTGACCGATTGCCGACTCACCGACTTCGACGCTCGAAGGAAGGCTCTCCGGGATCGTGCTCGACGGCGGCTCTAGCGTCGCGAGCGCCTCATTGGCGAGCAGCGACGGAGGCGAGTTGAAGCCGAACCGCTCGGCTGTTTCAATCAGCTTCTCAGCGCCGAGCTCTGCCCCGAGTGGCGCGAACACCGTGTTGCACGAGTCGGCGAAAGTCTGTTTGAACGTGCCGCCGCAAGCCGAATCGTGGGAGTTTGCGATTTCGCGGCCGATGTCGGTGTTGGAGACCTCGACCGCGAACGAATCCGAGGTCTTGACGATGCCGGCCTCGAGCGCGCCGCTCGCCGTGATCACCTTGAAAGTCGAGCCCGGTGGCTGTGGGGCCGAGTAGCCGAGTCCAGCCAGCGCCCGGACCTCGCCGCTGCGCGCATCGAGCACCGCGGCGCCGCCGTAGAGCGAGCCAAGCGCAGCGACCGCTGCCGTCTGCAGCGCGGGATCGATCGTCGTTCGCACCGCCTCGCCGGCGACGGGCGCGCTCTCAGCGAGGATACGTTCGCCGCCCGCAACGCCATCCTGCTCCGCGCCGACTGCGATCAGCTGGCCGCCCGGCGTACCCGAGAGCCGGTCATTGAAGGCAAGCTCGAGGCCCGAGATCCCAGTCGGTGTGTCCTCGGGAAAGCCGGCCGCCGTGAGCGCGTCGGCCCGCTCGGGCGAGGGGGCACCGACCTCGCCGACGACGGCCAGCGTCGAGCTCGCAAGCGTGCGCGCCGCCGCCGGTCCCTCGGCGAGCGGGCTGCGGTCGAGCGCGAGGATCGCGGCGCGTTGCGGGGCTCGGGTACGGCGCTCCAGACGCTCGTTCTGCTCGAGGCCCGGAAACGCGAGGTGAGGTGCCCAGCTCACGGCGTCGTCGGCGAGCGGCAGCTCGGCTTCGAGCTCGAGCGTGCCGAAGATGCGCGTATCGATCCGCATTGGCGCGACGATCGCGCCATCCGTCTCAGCCTCGTCGCCACTTTGTGCCAGCGAGGAGGTCGTCGCAGTGTCGGCGGCGCGTTCGTAGGCGCGCTTGAAATCCTCGAGCGGGTACTCGGCCTGGGCTGCGGGTGTGAGCTCAGCGTGCATGGCGGCGTAGTCGTCGTCCTCCCAGGCAGCGAGGAAACGCTGCGCGCCAGGAGCGTCCGGGCCCGAGGCGACCACGGTTCCGGTGATGAATGCCGCCGATGCGATCACTGCCAGCGGCAGCGCCCGCTGGTAAACGCGCTGTCGTCGCTGCGACGAGGACGCCGACATCGTCCGTGCCTGGCTCAATCGCGCCGCAATCGTGCGCTAGCGTTGCGATTTGAGGCCGTGCCGTACACACCGCAGAAGGTAGTGGCTTCGCGGGACCGACTTTGAATCTCGTTGACGCCGGCATCATCCTCTTCGTCATCGCCCTCGCGGCGGTGGGCTACGAACGCGGCTTGATCGCGAGCGCGCTGCCGCTGGCCGGCTTTATCGGCGGCGCGGCGCTCGGCGCACGTATCGGGCCGGCCCTGCTCGCCGGTGGCTCAGAGTCCCAGTATGCGCCCTTGGTCGCCGTCGGTACAGGCGTTCTCATCGGCGCCTTTCTTGCGGTCGCCCTCGAGGGCGTCGCGGCCCACGTTCGCCGCCGCCTGCGCGGAGCTGCAGGTGCGGCCGACGGCATCGGTGGAGCGCTCTTGCTCGCCGCCCTGGGTGTGCTTATTGCCTGGGGGTTTGGCGCGGTGGCGCTCAATCTCGGGGGTAGCAACGGGCGCGAACTGCGTGAAGCTGTGCAGCGATCGGCGATCCTCGGGGCGCTCAACAACGCGCTACCGCCCTCAGGGCCGCTGCTCAACGTGCTGCGCCGGATCGATCCGACGCCGGTCGTGCGCGGTCCCGACGCGAACGTAGCGGCGCCGGATCGAAACGCGGTCGACGATCCCGAGGCGATCGCGGCGGGAGATTCGAGCGTGCGAGTGCTCGGCACCGCCTGCGGGCTCGGGGTGGCGGGCTCTGGGTGGGTCGCCGCGCCCGAGACGGTCGTCACCAATGCCCACGTGGTCGCCGGTCAAGACGACACAACCGTCAGCCTCGATGGCGGCGACGAGCTCGAGGCGAGCGCCGTGCACTACGACCCTCGAAACGATCTCGCGATCCTCGGGGTGCCGGGTCTTGACGCTCCCGTGCTCGCTATCGCCGAGAGCGCGCCCAAGGGCACCGATGCCGTCGCCATCGGCTATCCCGAGAACGGGCCGCGGAGCTTCAGCGCGGCGCGCCTCGGGCGGACCGGATTGGTCACGAGCGAGGACTCCTACGGGCGCGGGCCGGTGCAACGCCGGATGACCCCGTTTCGCGCCGACGTTCGCAGCGGCAACTCGGGCGGGCCCGTCGTCAACCTCGATGGTGCGGTGGTCGCCACCGTCTTCGCAGCCGCTGTCGGCAACGGCTCAGGCAATGGCCTCGGGGTGCCCAACTCGGTCGTCTCAAAGGCGCTCAACGGTAGGTTGGAGGCCACGGACACGGGACCATGCGCAGCATGATCGAACTGGTACGAATCGCGGCTGCCCAGCTCAAGCGCTCGGGCCAGGGAGGCCGTTCTGTAATCTCGAAGCCCGGGTGGAGACCTCCTCTGACGGACATCGTCAGGCAGCCGGCGCTGCGCAGCAAAACGGACACGCGGCGCACGTCTGTCCGGATTTTCACGCAGCGATCGAGCTGATCGGCCGGCGCTGGGCCGGCGCCATTCTCTGGGCTCTGGCGGAGCGCCCGCACTACTTCGCTGAGCTCACGGCAAGCGTGCCGGGACTTTCCGATCGCCTGCTGTCGCGGCGCCTGCGCGAGCTCGAGGCCACTGGTCTGGTCGAGCGCTGCGTCCACGACGGCACACCCGCTCGCGTCTCCTATGCCTTGACCGAAAAGGGCCGCGCGCTGGAGCCGATCCTCGGAGCGCTCGGAGACTGGGGGCGCGAGTGGGAGTTGAGCGCCAGCTCGTAGGCGCTGAGCCTCACCAATCTCGCGGATTGCCGGGTGGGATGCGCTCACCGTCGACGAGATGCGCATCGACGGCGCCCGCTCCGGGCGGGAGCGTCGTCTCGCGAAAGCGGTCGAGCTCGGTTGGGCCAAGTTCGTCGAATGCGCTCTCGACGGCACGTAGGTAGAGGGCGATCAGGATCGTGTCCGGTGGTGGCATCGCGCGCCGGTGCTCGGGGCGTGCCGTGTAGGCGTAGATGCGGTCGAAATCGACGGCGCCCCCGTCGAGCTCGATCTGCTCGCTGACCTCGACGCGCAGGTAGCGCATCTCGCGCAGGTCGAGGCGGATGAGCTCGGCCTCGCTGACAGCAATCAGCGCCCCGTTGGGGGCGGTCGGCTGCTCGCTCGGCTCGAGGTTGAGGCCGAGGCAGAACCGCGGCAGAGTGCCGTCGGCGCGGGCGAACGTCTTCTCGCTGGCGAGGTTGTCGCGGACCAGCGTCCACGCTCGCGTCCAGCCATGAAGGCGGGCTGGCTTGACTGCGTTTACGGGGCGTCCGAGCGTCTGCGCCGCGCTCGTCCGGCTGACGAGGGAGCCGTAGCCGAAGATGGCGAGCCGGCTCACGCTCGTGGCGGCTTCCACTGCGCCCGCGGACACAGCCGCGCCGCCGCGGGACAGCCGAAGCACAGCGGCGCAGTTGCATCGGCGGCGGGCTCGAACACTCCGGCGGCCATCCGCGCGATCAGTCCCTCGAGCCGAACGCGCGCCGCGTCGAGCTCGCTGCCGCTGAGCTCCTCGATCACCGGCTCGGCCGGCGCTTCGAGGAAGACGTGGGCGACGCGTGCGCCCTCGCCTGCGTCGGCGGCGAGCGCATAGATCTCGCGCTGCGCGCGGTAGCGGTCGGCGAGTTCGGCGGGGCTGTGGCCGTGAAGGGCGTCGGTCTTGTAATCGACGACGCAAGGCAGCCGATCACCGCGCCCGAGCAGATCGATCTGACCGCGGACCACGGTCTCGCCCAGGCTGAGGGTGAAACCGATCTCGGGCGTGACCGAGCTCGCCGATCCCAGCTCCGCGCATAACTCGGAGCCGAGCCAGCCGCCAACCAGGGCGCGAACACGATCGAGGGCGGCGGGCTCGTCCTTGAGCCCCTCGCGCATCAGCAGCCGCTCGAGCAGCTCTTCGGCCGGCGTTTCGAATGCCCGCCGCGCGCTCCATTCGAGCGCGGCATGCACCGCATTGCCAATTCCGAGCGCGAGCGCACGCGGCGGCCCCGGATCGGGCATCTCGTCGACGATCTCCGCCTCGGCGCTGTGGTCTTCGGTCTCCTGCCGGGGGCCACCAACGAGGTGCTCGCGGGCGCCGAGCACGCGCTCGACGTAGAAGCGATAACCGCAGCGCTCGTACAGCGACACCGCGGAGTAGGAGAGGTGTCCGACCGCAACGCTGGCTGCCGCGGTCTCGAGCAGCGGCGGTGTGCCGGGCAGATGCTCGCGCGAGTCGTCCTGTGCGGGCGGCGCCTTGATCAGGCGCAGCTCGCGTGCGCGTTCGACGCTTGGCTCGTCGATCGATACCCGTAGCTCGGCGTCGGCGAGCTGCCGCCCGTCGGCAACGGCGACCGGGCCGGGCAGCATCACCGAGCCCGGCCCGCCACCCCAGCCAGACTGACCCAGCGCCGGCAGCAGGCGCCGCAGCGGCGTGTCGTTTGGCTTCGGATCGGAGGGCTCGAGCTGGGCGTCGTTGTAGACGCCGCTGAGGATGAGCCGGTTCTGTGCCCGCGATGCGGCCACGTAGACCAGCCTGCATCCCTCCTGCGCCTCGGCCTCGCCCTCCTCGGTGTTGAGCTCGACCAGCTGCCACAGCGCCAGCGAGCTCTCGGAGGCAAAGGCAAGTCGCATGCCGAAGCGTTGCTCATTGCCGTCGGTGACCGGGCCGATCACGAGATCGCCCTGGCGACGACCGGCATTCAGCCGGCGGCCGAGGTCGGGTACCGCAACGACGGGAAACTCAAGGCCCTTGGCCGCGTGCACCGTCATCACCCGGACGCCGTCGTGGCCTTCTGCCTGGACCGCGGCCATGCCCTCGCGCTCGTCCCGGCGGGTGCTGTCGGCGGCGAGCGTGAGAAATCCGCCGAGGTCGCGACCCTCGTTTGCCTCGTACTCGCGCGCCAGTCGCATCAGCTTGCGCACGTTCGCCATGCGCCCGGCGCCGCCGTCGCGAGCGATCAGGCCGAGGTCGTAGCCAAAGGCGCTCATCGTCGTCTCGATCAGCTGCTCGAGCGAGAGCAGCATCGCTCGCCGCCGTAGCCCAGCGAGGATCGCGCAGAAGCGCCGCAGCCTGGTGATGTCGAGCTCGGGGATCGCGTCGAGCCAGTGCGCCTCGACCTGCGTTGGCTCGGCGCCAGCGCCGAACCGCCACTCGAGCACCGGCCAGACGTGGCGGGGATGACCGCCCTCGCTACGCGCGGCCATCCGCAACAGCCACATCGCGTCGGGGCTCACGCCGGCGGCGAACGAGGCAAGGGCGCCGAACAGGTACTCGTCGTCGAGCGGGTTCGAGACGCAGCCCAGCAGGCGAATCAGGTCCTCAACCTGCTGCTGGGTCCAGTAGCCGCGCCCGCCGACGACAAAGGGGCGCAGGCCGGCTCGTCGCAGGGCCTGCTCGTAGGCGTCGACGTGGGTGAAGGCCCGCAGCAAGACGACGATCTCGCCGCGCTCGGCCTCGCGGGCGTCAACGAGCTCGCGCAGGCGCTCGGCGAGGCGCCGGGCCTCGGCGATGATGGGCTGCGATGAGGCGCTTGGGGCTGGCTCGAGGTCAATCTCGTCGGCGTTCCAATCCATCGCCGGATCGCCGCTGGAGCGGTCGCGGGTTAGCAAGAGCTCGATCGATCCCGGGCCGGCGTCATCGTCGATCCGGCCAGCCGTCAGCGGAGCGAAGTCGTCGAGCAAGGTGTCGCCGACGGCGTTGATCGCCCCCAGCACGGCGGGCAGCGAGCGAAAGTTGCCTCGCAGCGGCAGCACCTCGCGCTGGGGCGACTCGTGGGCGCGGCGTCGCTCCTCGCGAAAGACGTCGAGATCGGCGTTTCGGAAGCGATAGATCGACTGGTTCTCGTCGCCGACCATGAATACGCGCGTCTCGGGCCCGCGAAGCTGCTCGACGAGATCGAGCTGGACGCGATTGGTGTCTTGGAACTCGTCGACCATGACCTCGATGAATCGCCCGCGCCAGGCTTCGGCGATCGCCGGGTTCGAGCGCAGCAGCGCCAGCGCCCTGAGCTCGAGGTCTTGGAAGTCGAGCGCCGAGCGTTCGTCTTTGAGCGTCTCGTAGCGGCTATGAAAGGCCTCGAGAATGCGCTCGAGCGCCGCCCGAGAGCCGATCGCGGCCTCGACTTCGACCGGGGTCAGGTCGCGCAACTCCTCCTTCGGCTTGGGCGAGTGCACCGGATCGCCGACCGGAGGCAGCTCGGGCTCGCTCATCCCCTGGCTGCGCAGCCGCTCATGAGCGCCGAGCGTCATTACGATCAGGCGCCAGGGCTCGAATGATGCCGCAGCACGAGCGACGTCGGCGTCGTCGCCGGCGAGCAGGTCGTCGAGCGCCTCGTTGATCGCGCGGTCGCGAAGCCGCGCCGCCTCGGCCGCGTCGAGGACGCGAAAGCGGGGATCGAGGCCTGCCGCCAGCGGGTGCGAGGCGAGCAAGCGCCGGCAGAAGGCATGGATCGTCATCACCCAGGCACGCTCGGTCGATCGCGCGGCCGCCAGCAGCTCATCGGCGCGGTGGCTGTCACCGGCCTCACGTTCGACCCGGGAGCGACGGGTGAGTTCGCGACGGATGCGCGATCGCATCTCTGCCGCGGCGCGCTCGGTGAAGGTGAAGGCGAGCAGGCGCTCGACCTCGATCTCGTCTTCGATCACGCTGGCGCAGTAGCGGTCGACGAGCACGGTCGTCTTGCCGGTGCCGGCGCCGGCCTCGAGGAAGGCGTCGTGGCCGCGCGCCGCAGTCGCCGCCACCTGCTCAGCGGTCGGTTCGAAGCGGCGGTCGGAATCGCGCGCGGGTGCTGGCGGCATTTGCGCGGCCGGCGCCGCCGCGTCCTCGACGACGTCACCGAATGAGAGCTGTCCCTCGTTCGGGCTCATCCCTCGTCCGCCGAGTCGCCGTTTTCCTGTCCGACGACGCCGAGCGCGCGCTCGAGCCGGCAGATCGGCTGAAACGTGCAGTACTTCGGGCACTGGCCGTTGATCGGATCACGGTCGATCTCGCCGGCGCGCATTGCGGTCGCGGCGTCGATCGCCCGCGCCTGCGCTGCGGCCAGCACACGCTCGAACTCCTCGGCGTCCTTCTTGTCAGTGCCCACAAGCGCGAGCGATTGATCCGAGGGTCGTCGCCAAGCACCAGCCCGCGCGGCTTGCGCTTGGAGGGATCGGCGGCACCGAGCGGTTGATAGAGGCCGGCGATCGGCTCGAGCTCGAGCACCTGGCGTACGGCGAGCATGTAGAGCTGGATCTGAAGCGTTCCCTTGCGGTCGAACTCGCCCGCTGTGGCGACGCGCTTACCGGTCTTGTAGTCGCGAACGATGGCGCTGTGTGAGTCGGCGGCGAGGTCGATGCGGTCGATCCGCCCGCGCAGCGAGAACTCGCCGAAGCGAAGCGCGGGACGGGGCGCAGCGTCTCGCGTCGGGTTGATCGGCGAACGGGCCGAAGGCGACTTCGAGCAGCTCCGGGTCGGGACGAAACTCGCTCTCCAGGGTCGATTCGTGTTCGAGAAAGGCCTCGATCTGAACCCGGGCGCGATCGAGCTTGGCGCGCCGTGCCTGATTGAGCGCCGCGCCCGAGCGGACGGTCGCGATTTCATCGAGCAGCTCGCCGAAGCGCCGCCGCCAGCGCCCGACGTCGCCGGGCCGGGGGATCGAGTCATCGCCGGGCGGGTCGCGGTAGAGCTTTTCGAGCGCATCGTGGACGACGCCGCCGAGCCACAGCGGGTCGGCCTCCGGCTCGAGTCGCTGCGGCGAGAGCTCGTGATCGACGAACCACTTGTACGAGCAGGTGACCCAGCCCTCGAGCGAGCCGGCGCTGAATACCTCGCGCCCGGCGATCTGCTCGAGCACGGCTGGGGCGTGGAGGTGCTTGGGCTCATGGTCGGGATCGGGGAGTCCGTCGAACAGCGCGAGGGCGGCTTGCCCGCTGGAGTCGGCGATGCCGAGGCGCTCAAGCGCGCCGACCCGATCGTCGCCGGGTCCGCGAATTGCCAGCGCACGGGCGAGGTGGCGGGCGGTGGTTGCCTCGTCGAGCGCCGGCACCGCCCGTTCGGGCCCGCGGGTTGTGAGCAGGTCGCTCGAGAGATCGTCGGGATCGACGTCGAGCAGGTCGAGCACCTCATCGATGAACGGCGAGCGCGCGAGCGCGCCGCCCTCCTCGTCGCAGTGTTGCCAGCTCAGGTAGAGGCGCTCGGTCGGGCGCGAGACACAGGCATGAAAGAGGTAGCGCTCCTCGTCGGCCTGGTCCTCTCGACGCAGGTCCGCGTATCCAAGCTGACCGCGACGCTCCTCGGAAAGCAGCGGATCGAGCGGCGAGGCGCTGGGGAACTCGCCGTCTTGAAGCGAGGCGACGAACAGTGCCCGGGCGCGCACGGTACGGGCCCGGTAGGGGCTGAGGATGCGTACGCGCCCGGTCGCCGGCCCGCGCCAATGCGCGACGGAGGCCGAGCCGAGGGCCTCGATCGCCTCGGCTGAGCCCCGGCTGCTCACAGCCCGGCAGCTCGCCGACGGCGGCGAGCTCGGTGAGCAGCTCGGCAGCGTCGACGCCGGCACGCAACTCGAGCGCGAGGAAGGGCATCGAGGCCTCACCGCTGTTGCTCGCGAGCGGAGCTTGGTCGCGGTGGGCGCCCTCGGCCAGTTCGCGCGCCGAACGGGCCAACGCACGCAGGCGCGCGGCGTCGGTGTCCGCCTCGCGCAGCCTGGCGAGGTGTCGTGGGGGTGAGGTCCAGGTGTCGACCGCGGCGCTAACGGTCTGGGCGTCACCGCGGCGGACACGGCGCTCGACGGTGTCTACGACTGTCGCCGGCATCGACGGGTCCGAGCGCAGGTGGGTGAGCAGCGCTTCGACGTCGCGCTCGTCACCGGCCGCGCGACAGAGCGCGGCAAGCGAGGTTCCGACGCAGGTCGAGATCAGCGACGCGGAGCCCTCGAGCGCGACCGGCACGCCGAGGCCCCGCAGAACGCTGGCCAGCAGAGCTCCCGATGAGTCGGGGCGCCGGACGACAACAGCGATCTCATCGGGCGCGTGGCCCGCGTGCAGCAGGCGGGCGATCTCGACTCCGATCGCCTCGGCCTCGGCTCGCGGGCCGGCGCTTCGCAGCAGGCGCAAGCCGTCGTCGGGGGTAATCCGCTGCGCGCTCGATTCGAACAGGTTGAGGTCGAGGTGGCGCAGCGTCGCGCTTTCGGTGTAGTCGTCTTCGAATCGCAGGGGCTGCTCGACGGCGCCGCCGAGCTCGCGCTCGAGTGCGCTGAGCAGGCCGGCGCGGGCGCTGAGCGCGCGTCTATCGGCGTAGGTGACGGCCACCGTTACGGCGCAGGTCTTCGCGAGCTCGGCGACGAGCTCGAGCTGGGCGCGGCTGAGGTCGTCGAAGCCGTAGATGAAGACGGGCCGCGCGGCCCAGCCAGCCGCATCGCTGCGAAGCGCCGCCAAGGTTCGCTCGGCGATCAGGCCAGAATCGGAGCGCCCGGCGGCATCGCGCAGCTCGACGTATGCGCCGTACATCGCCGCGAGCTCGGCTTCGTAGCCGGGCTCGTCGAGGCCGGCGACCGCCGTAGTCAGCTCAGCGGGTGCGATCAGCGCGGCTTGAAGCTCGGCGATGAGGACGTCGAGGGCGGGGGTGAAGCCCGGGCGCGCGGCTGAGCGCCGCAGCCGCCGTGGCGCCGCGCGCGTGATCGCGGCGCGGATCAGAGCCTCGCGCTGGGCGCTCGAGAGCGCCGGGGGGAGCTCGATCGCGAGCAAGCGTGCGATCTCGTGCGTCAGCGCCGGCGAAAGTCGAGATCGAGCCGCCGAGCGCGACGCCGGCCTGCGTCGCAGAGCTGGCGCTCGAAGCCGGCGACGTCGTCGCCGGTGGGAACGACGAGCACGGGTTCACGATCGAGGACAGCCCGAAAGCGCGCCAGCATCTCGGGCGCGCGGCCGGAGTTCGGTGGCCCATGAATGACGTCCAAACCCATCACTTCCAGCATAGGTCGCGTCGCGGTTCGCAAAACAGACACGCCAGGGCCGCTCCTTCGGCCTTTCGCGCCGTGGTTTTGCCGTCCTCAGCCCGGCCTATCTTTTTCGGCGATGTCCTTGTGCTTCATCGACCCGGCCGACGCAGTGCGCGCCATCGCCGACTCGATCGGTCTCGAGGCCCGCCGCCAGCTGCTGGGGGAGGCGGTGCGCGCCTGGGTCGACGAGATCCCCGAGGACGAGCTCGAATCCCACTATGCGAAGGCGATCGCCGAGCTCGACGAGCACGACATCTCGATGCTCGCCGCCTGGCATACCTCGATGGACGTCGGCACGCCGATCCCCAACCGCGACTATCTCATGGGCGCGTTCCCCTCGCTCGGGATCAACCGCCGCGAAGCGCTCAAGCTCGCGGCCGGCTTTCGCGGCGAGGAGATCGTCGACTGCGGCCTCGCCGAGGAGGCGGCGCTGGAGACGGTGCTCGAGCACCTCTCGGGCCCGCGCCTGATGCAGCTGGCGCTAGAGGCCGTCGAGCTGTATATCTGGGACCGCGCCGGCTCAGACAACTAACCCCGCCCTAGCCGCTCGCCCTCGGTCAGGCTTTCGATCACACGCTCGTCGCTGACCATGCGGGCGTCGAACAGCGGGTTGACGATGCCGCGCAGCACCGACCAGGCACGCCACCAGCGTGGCCTGATGATCCGCGGGGCGCGACGCTCGATCCCGTCGACGATCGCGGTTCCCGCGACGGCGGGGTGCAGCCTTCGGGTCATGAACTCGGGAAAGCTCGCTTCGAAGCGATCGCCGACCGGGTCGTCGAAGGCGTCGCGCACCATCGCGGTGTCGATGAAGCCGAAGTAGGCGACGCTGGCGCTGGCACCGTGGATCGAGAGCTCGGCGCGAAGCGCGCGCCCGAGCTGCTCGACACCCGCCTTGCTCATCGCGTACGGCGTTGCCATCGCGCCATTGGCGAAGGCGTAGATCGAGGCGACGACGACGATGTGGCCTCGGCGCTCGACGATCTGTGCCAGCGCCGGCTGCACGGTGCGCCAGACGCCGAGCAGGTCGATCTCGATCACGCGCTCGAACGCGTCGGTGTCGACGACCGTCATCGGCCGCGGTGTCGGCGCGATGCCGGCGTTGGCGACGACGATGTCGAGGCCGCCGAAGCGCTCGACGACCGCATCGACCGCCGCCCGCATCGCGTCGGCATCGGTGACGTCGGCGCCGAGCGCGATCGCGCGGTCGCCGAGCGTTCTCGCCGCCGCCTCTGCGGCATCGGCGTCGAGGTCGACCAAAGCGATGCTGGCGCCGCGGTCGCGCAGGCGCCGAGCGGTCTCGTAGCCAATGCCGCGCGCAGCGCCGGTGACCATCGCGACCTTGCCGGAGACTGGATACGACTCGGCCATCGGCGCAGCGTAGTACCCAGCCGCGCTTGGATGCGATCGCTGGGACAATCGCGCGATGCGCGTACTTGCGATCTGTCAACAGCGTGACGCCGCAGCCGGTGTCTTTGCCGAGGCCGCGGTGACACAGAGCGCGACCCTGGATCAGTGGTTCATCGCCGAGACGGCGCAGCCGCCGGCGGATCCAATGGGCTACGACGCCGTGATCAGCTTCGGCGGCGCCATGCACCCCGACGAGGACGCAGAGCATCCATGGATGGCCGCTGAGAAACAGTTGCTGACGGAGCTTCTCGAGCATGAGGTGCCGCTGCTTGGCGTCTGTCTCGGCGCTCAACTTCTGGTGGTTGCCGCCGGCGGCGAGGTTCGGCGAGCATCGATACCGGAGATCGGCTGGCAGCAGGTGGAGCTCACCAGCGAGGGTGCCGCCGATCCGCTGCTCGGCACCTTAGCTCCGGGCTTCGAGGCTTTTCACTGGCACAGCTATGAGTGCCTGCCCCCGCCCGGCGCCGTCACGCTCGCTCGCAATCCCGTCTGCGTCCAGGCCTATCGCGTTGGCGCCAGCGCCTACGGGATCCAGTTTCACGCCGAGGTCTCAGCCGATGATGTCGCGCACTGGATCCGCGATTATCACACCGACCCAGACGCGATTCGCATCGGCATCGACCCGGAGGCGATGCACGCGGCGACCGCCAAGCGCATCCACGCCTGGAACGAGCTCGGTCGCGAGCTCTGCGGGCGCTTCTTGGAGATCGCTACTCGCCGGTGTCGGGTGTGAGGTAGGCGCCCGAGAGCCCGCCGTCGACCATGAACGCCGTCGCGGTGATGTAGGACGACTCGTCGGAGGCGAGGAAGATCGCGGCCTTGGCGATCTCGTCGGCCTCGCCGAAGCGCCCCATCGGCAGGTGCACGAGCCGGCGCGCTGCCTTGCCAGGATCGGCGGCAAACAGCTCCTGCAGCAGCGGCGTGTTGATCGGCCCCGGACAGAGCGCGTTGACGCGCACACCGCGACGCGCGAACTCGACGCCGAGCTCGCGCGACATCGCCAGCACCGCGCCCTTGGACGCCGTGTAGGAGATCTGCGAGACGGCGGCGCCCATGAGCGCGACGAACGACGCCGTGTTGATCACCGAGCCTCCGGCGGGTTCGTTTTGAAGCAGGTAGGGGATGCCGTGCTTGCAGCAAAAGAAGACCCCGCGCACGTTGACGTCCTGAACTCGCTGCCACGCCTCGAGTGGCTCCTCGATTACCGACGTGTCGTCTGAGGGGTTGATGCCGGCGTTGTTGAAGAGCACGTCGATGCGCCCGAACTCATCGTTGACGCGTTCATACATCGCCGCCACCTCGCTCTCGTCGGTGACGTCCACCTCGAGCGTCAGGTCACCGATCGAGCCAGCGCTGACGTCGACGCCCACGACCTGCGCCCCCTCGTCCATGAACAGCCGCGCCGACTCCGCACCGATGCCGCTCGCGGCCCCGGTGATCACGCACACCTTGCCGTCGAGCCTCGCGGCCATCAGCTTCCCCCTGTCGCATAGAAGACGTTCTTGACGTCGGTGTAGTGGTCGAGCGCGTCGGGCCCAAGCTCGCGCCCGACGCCCGACTGCTTGAAGCCTCCGAATGGCGTCGTCACTCGAACCGAGCTGTTGGAGTTGATCGAGATCACGCCGGTGTCGAGCGCCCGGGTGACCCGCAGTGCCTTGGCGCCGTCGCGCGTCCAGACCGAGCCCGAGAGGCCGTAGATCGTGTCGTTGGCGATCTCCACCGCCTCGTCCTCACCGTTGAACGCGATCACGCAGGCGACCGGTCCGAAGATCTCCTCGGTCGCGACGCGGTCGGAGTTGGAGACGGGCTGCAGGACCGTCGGCTCGAACCAGAAACCGGGGCCGTCAGGCGCGGTGCCGCGAATCGCGACCGGCGCGCCCTCGGGAACATAGGCGGCGACGGTCTCTCGGTGCGAGGCCGAGATCAGCGGCCCCATCTGTGTCTGCTCGTCGAGCGGGTCGCCGACGCGGATCGCGGTCACGGTGCGCTCCAGCGCCGCCATGAACTCGTCGACGGCGGCGCGCTCGACGAGGATCCGCGAGCGCGCGCAGCAGTCCTGTCCGGCGTTGCCGAACACGGCCGAAGGCGCGGCGGCGGCCGCTGCCTCGAGATCGGCATCTGCGAAGACGACGTTCGCCGACTTGCCGCCGAGCTCCAGCGTTACCCGCTTGATTGTCTGCGCCGCGCCGGCGGCGATCCCACGGCCGACCTCGGTCGAGCCGGTGAAGGCGACCTTGGCGACGTCGGCATGGTCGACCAGACGCTGGCCGCAGACCGAGCCCGGGCCGGCGACGACGTTGAGCACACCCTCCGGCAGCCCTGCCTCGAGCGCGATCCGCTCGAGCTCGAGCGAGCTCAGCGGGGTCAGCTCGGCCGGCTTGAGCACGACGGTGTTGCCCGCCGCCAGCGCCGGCGCCACCTTCCACGAAGCGATCACGAGCGGGAAGTTCCACGGCGTGATCAAGCCGACGACGCCGAGCGGCTCGCGAAAGGTCATGTCGACGCCGCCTGCGACCGGGATCGTCTGCCCGAGCAGGCGTTCCGGCGCGCCCGCGTAATAGCGAAAGCACTCGATCACCATCGCGATTTCGCCACGAGCGTCGGCGATCGGCTTGCCCGCATTTCGCGCCTCCAGCGTCGCCAAGGCCTCCGCCTCGGTTTCGAGGCCATCGGCAAGACGCCGCATCAACGCGGCACGATCGCCGGGCGAAACCGCGCGCCAAGCGGGAAAGGCAGCCGTGGCCGCGGCAACGGCGCGATCGGTTTCCTCGATACCCGCCCGCGGCACCTCGGCCATGACCTCAGCGGTTGCCGGCTCGATCACCGAGATCACGCAGCGACCTCGTGTTCGCGTGCCGCCGTCGCAAGCGCCGCCAGCGCCGGGCTGTTTCGATCTTCCTCCGGATGCCAGACGAGCCCGAGCGCCCAGGCTCGCTCGGGTAGCTCGATCGCCTCGATCACGCCGCCGGGCTCGGCCCAGCCAGTGGCGATCACGCCCTGGCCGAGAACGTCGACGCCCTGGTGGTGGTGCGAGCGCGCCGCAACACGCTCGGCGCCGATCACGCGCGCGGCAAGCGACCCCGGCTCGAGTCGGACGTCGTGGTCCGAGAACTGTCCAGGTGTATGCATGTGCAGCGCGGCGTCGGCGAGATGCTGCTGGAGGGTGCCGCCGCAGGCGACGTTGAGCAGCTGCATTCCGCGGCAGATCCCGAGCACGGGCATGTCGCGCTCGAGCGCGGCGGTGGCCAGGGCGATCTCGAAGCGGTCACGTTCTGCCTTGAAGCCCTGAGTCCGCTCGTGGGCCTCGGCGCCGTAGGAGGCCGGATCGAGGTCGGCACCGCCTGAGAGCACGAGCCCATCGAGGACGTCGAGCAGCTCGTCGGGTGCGTCGGCGCTGGCATCGTCGGGCGGCAGGATCACCGGGATCGCGCCCGCGTCGGCGACGCAGAGCGAGTAGGTGCGCTGCGAGACGTTTGCCTCGACGCGCTCCCAAACGGCCCAATCGGCTGTCTCGAGCGCAGCGCAGATCCCGATCACAGGTCTGCGCATCAGAGCCTTTCGAAACCTCTGAAGCGCTCCCAATCGGTGACCGTTGCCTCGAATGCGTCGAGCTCGACCTTGGCGCGGTTGAGGTAGTGGTCGGTCATCTCCTGGCCGAAGGCATCGCGGGCGATCTCGCTGGCGGCAAAGAGGTCGCGAGCGTCGTACATGTTCGTCGGCACGTGCGGCTTGTCGGCCGTGTACGCGTTGCCTTCCAGCGGCTCCTCCAAGGCGAGCTCGGAGTCGATGCCGTGCAGGCCGGCGGCGATCATCGCCGCCAGCGCCAGATACGGATTGACGTCGGCGCCGGGCAGGCGGTTCTCGACCCGCAGCCCCTCACCGTGGCCGACGACCCGCAGCGAGCAGGTGCGGTTGTCGTTGCCCCAGGCGACCGCAGTCGGGGCGAACGATCCCTCGGCGAAGCGCTTGTAGGAGTTGACGTGCGGGGCGTAGAGCAGCGTCAGCTCGCGCATGCAGGCCAGCTGACCGGCGACGAAGCGCTCGAACAGCTGGCGATCGGCGGCGAAGGCGTTGCCGCCGTCCTGCTTGGCCAGGGAGCAGTGGATGTGGCACGAGTTGCCCTCGGCCTCGTTGAACTTCGCCATGAAGGTGATCGCCATCTCCTCCTGGGAGGCGATCTCCTCGCGCCGTTCTTGTAGATCGCGTGGCCATCGGCCGCCTCGAGCGCCTCGCCGTAGCGGAAGTTGACCTCGTGCTGGCCGAGGTTGCACTCGCCTTGGAGTTCTCGACCTCGAGTCCCGCCGCCCCCATCTCGTTTCGGAGCCGGCGAATGAGGGGCTCGACCCGCGCCGAGCCCAGCAACGAATAGTCGATGTTGTAGAGGTTGGCTGGCTCGAGGTCGCGATAAGCCTTGCGCCACGCGTCCTCGTATGTGTCCTTGAAGACGATGAACTCAGACTCGGTCGCCGCTGTGGCGATCAGGTCGCGCTCGGCGAGCCGCGCGACCTGACGTCGCAGGATCTGACGCGGTG
>CAVYOA010000010.1:0-112167 GCA_963769945.1 uncultured Solirubrobacterales bacterium
CACCCGATGGGCACCGCTCGCATGGACCGCGACCCGGCGCGGGGCGTCACCTCAGCCGATGGTGCCGTGCACGGATACAGGGACCTCTACGTCGCCGACGCCAGCCTGTTCTGTGGCTCGATCGGCGTCAACCCGATGATGACCGTGATCGCGATCGCCGCGAAGGTCGCGGACAGGTTGAGCGACGGGCCCGCGCGATCAGGCTCGACCTCGACTCGATCGGCGGGCTCGAAAGTCCTTCATTCAGGGAACATTCGTGACTACGTCTCCGGGGTCCGATGTGGCGGTGTCGATGCCGGCGCCACCGTCTCCGCGATCGTGGCCGACGCCGTCGACGAGGTTGAGGGTGTCACCGCCACCATCGTGCCGAAGAGACGATCGGCTCCCGGTTGCCTCCGACGAGCGTGTCGCCGCGACTGAGCCACCGACCAAGCGGTCGTCACCACCGCCGCCTCGCAGAGTGGTTGGCGATCAACCGTGGGCGGCCATGATCACGTCAGCGGCCGAACCGGCGTTACGTTCTCGACCGTTGGCCGGATCAAGTCGCCCTCGCCCGCGAGCCCGTCGTTCGCCATCGCGTTCAGTGTCACGTGAGGGTCACCGTGCGGGCGCCGTAGAAACGGTGTCGATCCCGTATTACCTTCGACTGATCTGCCCCGTCAGCCGACGCGCCCTGACGGAAGAAGTCGTCGCTTGCACCGCCGCTCTCGATGTCTGCGGTCGGCTCACCTTGGAGCCCGTCGTTCCCCGCCCGACCCGTGAGCACGTTCGGACCGTCGCTCCCGATCAAGCGGTCCTCGAAGTCGGACCCGACCAGGTTCTCGACCTGCACGAAGGTGTCGCTGCCCTCACCCGTCGCCGTGTTGGCGGTCAGGTTCGCCGTCACACCGGTAGGCGAGGGGGCGTAGGACCGGTCGACACCGGCCTCGCCCCTCAGCTGGTCGTCGCCGGTCCACCGCTGAGCACGTCGTCACCGACCCACCCGTCGATGAAGTCGTTCCCCGGGCCGCCCACGATCGTGTCACCAACGTCGTTCGTGTCACCAGCACCGGCGTTTCCGACGAGGGTGTCGTTGTCGGCCTGGCCACGAATCGTGTCCGCGTCCGGACCGCCGAGGATAAAGTCGTCGCCGTTGCCGGCATTGATCTCATCGACCCCGGCGTCTGAACAGACCCGGTCGTCTTCGTCGCCGGCGTTGATGGTGTCGTTACCGCCGCCTGACACGATCACGTCGATTGCCCGCCGTGCCGTTGATGACCTCCCCGTTGGGGCCGCCGACAAGGGTGGCCGACACTCCGAACACGTCGGCGCAGGACCGTTCTCGAGGTGCAGGTTGAGCAATCCGTTCGCCGCTCCGAAGCCGTCGACCTTGATCCGGTAGGTCGTACCACCCTGGACCGGAACATCGACGAGGCTCCGCAGACCGGTGCCCGCGTCGTCGTCGAACGCGTAGGTCTGGAGGCTTCCCAGCGTGTTGCCGGTGTAGACCGCCAACGTCGTGTCGAAGCCGGTGACGTTGCCGCCGCCGTCCTCGGTCGAGATCGTCGCGGTGCCGGTGGCCGAAGGCGTCCAGCTGTACCAGATGCCGTTGTCCAGGCTGAACGGCCCCGGCTCACCCGGCTCGGTGTCCGAGCACACGGTGAAGTCGAAGTCATTGAACCCGCCCGCCCGCGGGGTGGCCGGGAGGGTCTCCGGGGACGCGAAGTCGTTGTTGTTCACGTTCCGGGTCGCGGCGTCGCAGGACGTTGATGCGTCGTCGGGTCACGCCGTCGTGGGTGATCGGCGGACCCGTAGCAGACAGGTCCGCGGCCGCGGCAGCGACCGTCTGCGGAACCCCGTTGCCGTCCACGCACTCGCGCAGGAGCGCCATCGCGCCCACGACATGCGGGGTGGCCATCGACGTACCCGACTTCAACCCGTGGTCGTTCGGCCCGCTGGTGACAGGCGCATCGATGCTGACGCCGGGCGCCCACCAGTCGGTGATCGCGTTGTTGTTGCTGAACCCTGCCGGGATGTCGCTGTCGTCCGTCGCCGCCACCGTGAACGTGCTCGGCAGGCAGCCCGGATAGCTCACGCTGGTTCCGGAGCCGTCGTTGCCTGCCGCCGCGACGACCGCGACGCCGGCAGCCTGCAGGTTGGACGCCAAGTTCTGCGTGTTCGGGAAGGCAGCGCCGCAGGAGGCCTCCGTGGAGTGCAGCGGGCCACCCAAACTCAGGTTGACCGCGGCGATTTTGCGCGCGGGGGGTCCGTTGCGGAGGTTGAGTGTGTGCTGGAGGGCGAGGTCGAGGTCGCTGAAGAAGTAACGCCAGCAGGGGTTTGGCTCCCCGAAATTACACGAGGTCGACCGGTGCCCGACCTGGATGGCCACGAGCCGCGCGCCCCGGGCGACGCCCTCGTGCCCGCCCGTGAAGGTCGAGCCGGCGGCGATGCCGCCGACATGCGTGCCGTGGTCGCATTGCGTGGAGTAGGTGCAGTTGTCACCTGCAGCGCCCCCGATCTGCGACGCAGTGCCGTCAGGGCAGAAGGACGTGGCCGAGAAGCAGGCCTGCGCCACGATCCGACCCGTGAACGCGTTGTGCTGGTTGTCGACGCCCGAGTCCAGGATCGCTGTCTCGTAGGCCCCGCCGGTGCTGCCCTCGAAGTCGTTGCCAAGGACGCCGGCGGTGTTGAGCAGGTCTGAGTCGATCACGCCCGTCGACACGTCGAGGGCCATGGGCGCCTCGCGGTCCAGCGTCAGCGCCGCTACCGCCGGGTCGGCCAACAATGACTCGAGGCCTTCGGCGTCGACGACGGCCACAGCCGCCGGGGTGACGGTGAACTCGGTGACGACTCTCGAGCTCGTGCCGGCGAGGATCTGGTCGAGAGAGTTCAACCGGGCCTCGATCGCGGCCCGTTGCCGCCTGACCTGCCGTCTGGTCAAGTCCGCCTCGACGGCCACATCCTGCTTCATGGTGACGATGAGCCGTACGGACCCGCGGTTCTCCACGGCGGCACGCAGACGGGCGGCGGAGTCACCCACCGGCGCAGGGCTCTCCTCGATGCCCGCCGAACCGGGCTCGTCCTCGACGGGCTCACCCGGGACGTCGGGGGTGTCCGACGTACGCTCCCCGACCGCGCCGAGGCCCTCGGCCTTGCGGTCGCCCGCGCGGTCCCCGGCGGTGACGGCCGTGCTCGTGCCGGGCTCGGCTAGTCCGATGTAGCCGGAGGAGATCGCCGGAGGGTCGTCCTGCGTGCTGCTCGGGTCGCCGGCCACGGCAGTCCCGTAAGCCGTGCCGCCGGCCAGGGCGACAAAGAGCGCCGTGACCGAGACGACGTTTGCGAACGCGAGCCGGTTCCTGAGCCTGCGGACCATTTCTTGTTCCCCTTGCACTCGTAGCCGCACCGCGCGAGCGCGATCTCGCGCCGAACGTACCACGGAAATTGGCCGTGTCAACCGCACGTTTCACTCGCCTATTTGTCCGCTCGCGGGCTCGAGTCTCTCGAGCGATTTCCGGGTGCGATCTCGGTGCCGTCGATCAGGGGACGCTGATGAGTACGTCGCCGGCGTCCAGCGAGGCGCTGTCGGGGGGCCGCCGGATCCGAGATCGGCGCCGTGCGCCGTCGACGAGGTTGAGGGTGTCGTTACCGACCATGACCGAAGACGCGATCCAAGCCCGCGGCCTCCGATCAGCGTGTCGCCGCGACGGAGCCGCCGACGCAAGTCGGTCGCCACCAGGCACCGCCCCGCAGTTGCTGTCGATGATCGTGGCCGCCGGGGGACGACGATACTCGTCGGCGGCCGAACCGCCGGTTCACGCTCTCGACCGTCGCGGCGACGGATCGTCAGGCCCTCGCCGGCGAGCCGTCGTCGGCGGTCGCGTCCAAGGTCACCGTGAGCGGGGCCGTGCGCGATCCTTGTCGATGGACGGTGGTCGAAGGAGCCGGCCATCACCATCGATGCAGATCTGCCCCGTCGGCCGCCGAGCCCTGGCGGAAGGTGTCGGCGCCTGGACCGCCGCGCTCGCGAGTCCGCGCCCGCCACGGCGGGCTGGATCGCGTCGTTCTCGTCGAGACCGCAGATCGTGTCGCCGCCCCCGCCGCCGTCGATCGCGTCGGCCTGTGCGCGAGCCGACGATGACGTCAGCGCCCGCGGTGCCCGTGATCGGTGTCCCCGTTGCCGAAGATGGTGGCGTTGAGCCCGTTGCACTCGGCGAGCAGCCACTCCAGATTGAAGGTCCCCGTCGAGCCACCGTTGCCGTCGACCGCGATCCGGTACGTCGTGCCCGCGACGACGTTCAGCGGAGCCTGCGCTGCTCCGCTGGCGACCGACGTCAGCGCCCCGAGGCTGGTCGCCGGTGTAGACACCGATTCCGGGCGCAAGACCCCTGCGACGCTTGTCAGTCGCACGACGCGCCGGACCGCTGTCGCGTTGGTCTCCATCTGAACCAGCGCCGAGTTGTCGGCGACGGCGCCGCCGTGGTAGTCGAGCTCACCGGGCTCGCCGGTTGCGCGCACCGTGGTCGCCGACGATGATCCCCGAGGTCCCGTTCAAGCACCGCGCGGGGCGGAGAAGTCGTCGTTTGCCGGCGGATCGATCGACCACTGCAAGCCGACGATTGCCGGTCGAAGAACCGAAGCCGTCGACGGCGATGTGGTACGTCGGTCCCGGAGATCACGGGAACGACGATCTTCGACTGATTCGTTGCCGTTGAACTGATCGTTCGACGCAAGCTGCGTCGAGCCCGGCGATGGTCGTGCCCTTGTACGTGGCAAGCACGGTGTCGAAGTCCGACTCGCGGGTGTTGAAGACCGCCGAGCCCGATTCCGGAGCCGTCCACGAGTACCAGATCGTCCGGTCCGGAATCGACCCGTGGAACGGCTCGCCGGGCTCGCCGGTCGAGCGCGCGGTGCTGGAGTAGTCCTTACCGGTGGCGCCGGTGATGGTGGCGGGAGTCGCGAAGTTGTCAGTTGCCGGCGAGTTCTGCGCCCACTGGAGCGAGAACGGCCCGTGCGCGGCACTGAACCCGTCGACGGCGATCCGGTAGGTCGTTCCCGCCGAGGCGTTGAACGTCACCTTCGACTGGAGCGCGCCGTTGAAGTCGTCGTTGGACGCGACCGAGGCCAGCGTGCCGCAGGCTGCTGCCCGTGAACACGTGCGAGCGTGGTATCGAACGCGGCATCGCGAGTGTTGAAACTGGTCGGGCCGTTCTCGGGCGCCGTCCACGAGTACCAGACGCTGGTGTCGGCCGGGCTGCCGGCGATGGACGGCTCGCCCGTCTGCCCGGTCGCATCCGTGTTGCTGCCGAACACGGTTCCGTCGGCGCCGCTGATCCCGGAGCCGGCGAAGTTGTCGTTCGCAGGACGCCCGACGAGGCCGTTGACGAAGGTTCGCAGCGCGCCCTGGTAGACCTCGCCGTAGATGCCGGGCTTGTTCGGCTGGGCGCAGCCGCTGCCCCAGCTCGTGTCGCCGACGAGGCGGGCCTGCCCACCGGGGATGAACAGCGGTCCCCCGCTGTCGCCCTGACAGGTGTCCTGACCGCCGGCCAGCGGTCCGGCGCCGATCATGACGGCGCCGTGGAAGCTGGCGCCGTACTGGGCCGGAGCCGACATCGTGGCGTCGGACTGGATCGGCAGGTCGACCTGCCTCAGGTCGTTGGACGCGGCCCCGCCCTGGGTCGTGTGCACCATGGCCGATCGCCCGCACCGTATTGCCCGGGGCGACCGGATCGTACCAGGTTCCGCCATTCGTGCCCAAGCCTTGGTCGAGGCGGTGTTGAGACGAAGCATGGCGACGTCGTTGTCAAACGTCGCCGGGTTCCAGCTCGGGTGGAGGTGGATCGCGGTGACCGAGCGGATGTCGCCCGGCGCCTCGTTGTTGAGCTGGCTGGCGCCGATCACGAGCTTGCAGGCTCGCCGGCGTCGTGCCGCCGTCGACGCAGTGCGCGGCCGTCAGCACCCAGACGGAGGAGACGAGCGTGCCGCCGCAGAAGGCGAAGCCGCCGGTGGTCTTGCACCGAGACGAAGAAGGGATAGGCGCCGGTCGGAGCGACCGTGCCGCCGACGATGCGGCTCTGGAGAGCGGATCTCCTCCCCTTGGGGGGCGTGGATCGCGACGGGCGCGCGGCCCGGTCGACCTCGGCGCCCCGCTTCGCGGTGTCCGGGCCGTGCGCACGGCGCCCGAAGCGAAGTCTTTCTGCGTTGCGCGGCTCTCGTCCGTGCCGCGCTCGCCGCCGACGGCCAGGCTGCTCGCACTCGTGCCGAGCAGGACAAAGGCTCGCACACGACACGACCGTCGACGCGGCGCCAACGGGGCCCGCGACGGCACGAGCTTCAGATCGATCTGGCGGACCTCGGCTCCCCGGCGCGTTCGGAACACTGCATCCCCTTGCGCTCGTACGTGAACCGCGCGAACCGCGATTTCGTGCCGATCTCGCGAGCGAACGCTACCACGGAACTCTTGCCGTGTCAACCGACTATTCGTCCGCTGACACGACGCCCCGACAGCGACGGCCGCCCGAGGGCGGCCGTCGCGTGGTCGAGTCAATGCCAGGAAGGCCCGGCGTGGTACGAGCTCAGCGCGTGGGCGGACCACCCGTCGGCCGGAGGCGGCTGAGTCGGAGGTGGAGGCGGCTCAGTCGGAGGTGGAGGCGGCTGAGTCGGAGGCGGAGGTGGGAGGGTGCGTCGCCACCGCCGCCGTGGCGGTCTTGCAGCGCATCGGCCTGCTGGCCAAACGACGTGCCCTCTTCCTGCATCGAGCGCCAGCCACCGTATGCCACCGCCGCTGCGGCGATCAGGCCGAGAAAGACGCCGATCTCGCGGCCGGCCTCGTACGGCGGGTCGAGGATCCGGTAGGCGATGAAGATCACCGAGAGGATCCCGAGCCCGGCGACCAGCGCGCTGCTGGCAACGGGCATCCTGACGTCGCGAGCCATCGCCGTGGCGATCCCGAGCCCGACGGCGACGAGTCCCGTGATCAGCAGCAGGAACCTGATGATCTCCATCGAGTCCCAGGCGTTCGCCCCCGTATCGATATCCGGGGTCGCGAAGCCGAGCTCTTCGGCTTGCTCGATCGCGTCGCCGGCGGCGCCCCCGATGCCAAACCAGTCGAACAGGAACATGATGATCAGAAGAGCTGCACCGCCGACGGCGGCGATCATCTCTCCCGTGCGAAGCCTTCTGTGGTCCATTGACTCTCCTCTGGGTTAGTGACGGTCGCGCGCAGCGTATCTCGCTAGATCGGACGCTCCCGGGCCGCTTTCAGCGTATTTGCGAGCAACATCGCGATCGTCATCGGCCCGACGCCGCCCGGTACGGGCGTGATCGCCCCCGCCACCGCCGCCACCGCTTCGAAGTCGACGTCGCCCACGAGCCCGTCATCACCGCGATTCGTGCCGACGTCGATCACCGTCGCGCCGGGCTTGACCATCTCGGCGGTGACCAGCCGAGGAGAGCCGACGGCGGCGACGAGCACGTCGGCTCGCGAGCAGACCGCGGCCAGGTCGCGGGTTCGCGAGTGACACACCGTCACGGTCGCGTTCGCCGCCAAGAGCAGGGCTGCGAGCGGCTTGCCGACCAGGACCGAGCGTCCGAGCACGACCGCTTCGGCCCCCGTGAGCTCGACCTCGGCATGTGCGAGAAGCTCGATCACCCCCTGCGGCGTGCAGGGCACGAGCCCGGGGTGCCCCTGTGCCAGCCTCCCGGCGCTGATCGGGCTGAGCCCGTCGACGTCCTTGGTGGGCTCGATCGCGGCGACGACGTGATCGGGATCGATCTGCTCGGGAAGGGGGAGCTGGACGAGGATGCCGTCGACCGTGTCGTCGTCGTTGAGCTCGGCCACCAGTTCGAGCAGCTCGTCCTCGGGCGTGGCGGCCATGAGGCCATGGTGAATCGATCGCATGCCGACCGCCTCGGTCTGCTTGCGCTTGTTCGAGACGTAGACGTGGGACGCCGGATCGTCGCCAACCAGGACCGTCGCCAGGCCGGGAGTGCGACCGTCATGTGCGGCGCTGAACTCGACCACCCCGTCGGCAACGCGCTCGCGAACCTCGGCCGCAATCGCCTTGCCGTCGATCACTCGGGCGCTCAAGCAACCCTCTTGATCGGCGCGTAGTCGGCCATCAGCTTGCGCTCAGAGCCGTCGCCGGCGAAGCGGATGACGACGACCGCGCCGGCTTCGACGCCGGTCACCACTCCCTCGCCGAAGGTGGCGTGAACGACGTCGTCACCGACCGCATACGGCTGCGGCGGCGGCGAGGGCTGCTTCGGCGACGGTGCCGCAAAGCCACCGCCAGAGGGGCGAGCTTCGCCGAAACCGGTGGCGCGACTGCGCGAATCGCCACGACTACCCAGCGACCAGCCGGTGGCGGTCGTCGCGACGTGACGTTCCAGCAGATGCTCGGGAAGCTCGGCGAGAAACCGCGACGGCAGGTTCCAGCTCGAGCTGCCGTGCAGGGAGCGTCGTCGCGCAAAGGTCAGGCACAAGAGCTCGCGGGCACGGGTGACGCCGACGTAGGCGAGCCGGCGCTCCTCCTCGAGGTTTCCCTCCTCGAGTGAGCGCGAATGGGGGAAGACACCCTCCTCGCAGCCGATCACGAACACGGCCTCGTACTCGAGGCCCTTGGCGTTGTGCAGGCTCATCAGCGTCGCCAGGCTCTCGGCCTCCTTGATCTCGTCCTGGACCGTGACCAGCGAGATCTGCGCCAGGAACTCCTCCAGCGGCGTGTACTCCGACTCGCCCTCGAGCTCGCGGTTGGCGTCGAACTCGCCGGCGACGCCGACGAGCTCCTCGAGGTTCTCGACCCTCCCCTCGGCCTCGATCGTGCGCTCGGCCTCCAGCGCCTCGATGTAGCCCGACTCGTGCAGCACGGCTTCGAGCAGCTCGGAGACCTTGCCGGCCCTCTCGGCGCGCTGGCGCAGCGCCGCCATCGTCTCGCCGAAGCGCCCGACCGCCTTCAGCGCCGCCGCGCCCAGCCCGGGCACGGCCTGCGGGTTGGAGAACACCTCCCAGATGTCGGCGCCGATCGTGTTCGCGTGCGAGCGCAGCCGTGCCTCGGTTTGCTGGCCGATGCCCCGTCGCGGCGAGTTGACGATGCGCGAGAACGACTCGGCGTCGGCCGGGTTCGCCAGCAGCTGCAGGTAGGCGATCGCGTCCTTGATCTCGGCCCGCTCGTAGAACTTCGTGCCGCCGATCACCTGGTAGGGGATCTCGAATCGCACCAGCGTGTCCTCGAGCACCCTGCTCTGAGCGTTCATCCGATAGAAGACGGCGATCTCGTCGCGGCCGGTGCCCTCCTCGACCAGCTGGTTGATCGCGGAGGCGACGTAGCGCGCCTCGGCGTGCTCGTCGTCGAGCTCGGCGACCGTGATCTTCTCGCCCCTGGCGCCGTCGGTCCACAGGTGCTTTTCCTTCTGGCTTTCGTTGTGGGCGATGAGCCCGTTGGCGGCGTCGAGGATCGTCTGCGTCGAGCGGTAGTTCTGCTCGAGCAGGACCGTCGTCGCGTCGGCGAAGTCGCGCTCGAACTCGAGGATGTTGCGGATGTCGGCTCCGCGGAACGAGTAGACCGAGTTGTGGGTCACGAGTCCGTTGGCGACGAAGTTGTGCGTGCCGGCAACGTTGATGTCGTACACCGGCCGATCGAGCTTGACCGCTTCGACCGTCGTGACGAAGTCATAGCTTCCGTCCTCGAGGAACATCGCCATCCCGGGACGGACCGAGGCAGCAGGGATACACGGCAGCGAGTTCGTCCCGACCTGGCCCTGTTTGTCGTTGCCGAAGCGCCCCATGATCCTCACGGAGATGTCAACCGCATCGCTGATCTTGCCGACTGTGCCGACGGCGTCGCCGAAGTCCTTCATGCATGTCTCATAGCGCCAGGAGTCCGATTCGCTCTTCGCCGGCCTGATCGACAAGCCAGCGGACTCGAGCGCGTTTCTGCCCTCTTGGTCGCGCCCGACGATCGCGATGCGATGCATCGGTGTCTTGCCGCGCCGCTCGCCGCACACCGTCAAGGTCACGGTCCGTCGCCGCCCGAGAAAGGACCCCGGGAGGTGATGCGGATGCTGAAAGCTGAGCCGCTCATCCGCCAGCAGCCTGTGCCCTGCGGCCTCGGTATCGATCGACTCGAAGACCTCGTCGATGCGGCCTTGATCTGCCACCACGGACTGTCCCACCTTCCGGCCCACGCGAGCGACGAATGGGATCGTCGGTAGCCCGTACCGCAACGACAGCAGGGTTTCCGACATACGTGCGTCCAGCTCGTTCTCGTGAGTCGTGATCACCCAAGCCGCGTCGGCGTACTCCGAAAATGAGCGGGTTCTGAGACCAAAGGTCGGTTTCGTTCGATTGTCGGTGTAGACCCGGGTTGTGCCAACCCGAAAGCCGACGTTCCGCTTCCACATCAGATAAGTCAGGTGCATCTGTGGCACCTGACCGAACTTGTAACCGGCGAAATGCATGTGGTCTTGTGTGCTCACGATTCGCCGCCCAGACGCTGTCGTGATCGCGATGCCCTCAGGCTCCTTGCCGCGAAAGAACCCGGTCACCTCAGCTGCGCGGAACTCGCCGCTTCCGTGACACGAGAGCACCTGGTCGCCGATGATCAGCCTCTCGATTGGCTTCGTCGAGCCGTCGGCCATGGTGACTTCGGTGCCTTCAGCAGACACTGAAAGTCGTCACCAACCACGGTCAGATTGCGGTGCTCTTCGGCCAATAGCTGCAGCATCCGGTACTGCGCCCGGTTCGTGTCCTGGTACTCGTCGACGAGCACGTGGCGGAAGATCCGGCGGTACTTGTCGCGGACGTCTTCGAACAGCTCGAGCAGGTTGACGGTGCGCACGAGCAGGTCGTCGAAGTCCATCGCGCTGGCCTCGACCATGCGCCGCTCGTAGAGGTTGTAGACCTCGGCGATCGCCAGCTCGCGCTCGGTCTCGGCGGCGGCCGCGTAGTCGGAGGCGTCGGTGAGCTGGTTCTTGGCGGCCGAGATCGCCGCCTTGATCGAGCGTGGAGGAAAACGCTTCGGGTCGTGCTCGAGCTCTCCCATGCAGCGCTTGACCATGCGCACCGAGTCGGCCTCGTCGTAGATCGTGAAGGCGCGCTTGTAGCCGAGGCGCTCGGCATCGCTGCGAAGGATGCGGGCGCAGGCCGAGTGGAAGGTGGTCACCCACATCGCGCGCGAGACGCCGCCGATCAATGCCGCGACGCGCTCGCGCATCTCGCTTGCCGCCTTGTTCGTGAACGTGATCGCGAGGATCTCGCTCGGGCGTGCGCGCCCCGTGGCCAGCAGCCAGGCGATGCGGTGCGTGAGCACCCGCGTCTTGCCCGAGCCGGCCCCGGCGAGCACCAGCAGGGGCCCCTCCGGGTGCGTCACGGCCTCGCGCTGGGCCGGATTGAGCTCGGCGAGCAGGCGCTCCTCGTAGTCGGCGCCGACCTGCGTCGGCGCTCCGTATGCGGCTTCGCTGCTCACCCGTCCGAGGATAGAGCCGGATGCGGCGGGCGATCGCGGCTGCGACTAGCCGCCGGCCGAGCTCGGACCCTGCTTCGGATGCAGCTCCTTGACCTCGCCCGTGGCGGGCTTTCCGTCGAGCTCGCGGATGCGCTCCTCGAGCCTCGAGAGGCGCTCTGAGAGGGCCTTGATCGCATCGGCGATCGGGTCCGGGAGATGGATCCAGTCGGCGTCGGGCCCCTCGGGTCGTTTGCCCTCGACGCGGACGGGGTGTCCGGGGTTGCCGACCACGGTCGAATTCGGCGGCACGTCCTCGATCACGACCGTGTTGGCGCCGACCTTGGCCCCGTGGCCGACGGTCACCGGGCCGAGCAGCTTCGCCCCGGACCCGATCGTGACGTCGTCGGAGACCGTCGGGTGGCGCTTGCCGCGAGCGAAGCCCGTGCCCCCCAGGGTGACGCCCTGGTACAGCGTGACCCGGTCGCCGATCTCGGCCGTCTCGCCGATGACGACCCCCGAGCCATGGTCGATGAAGAAGTCCTGGCCGATCTGCGCGGCAGGGTGGATCTCGATTCCCGTCACGGCACGGCTGGCGAACGAGATCGTTCGCGGCACCAGCGGAACCCCGGCGTCATAGAGAGCATGCGAGACGCGATGGGTGAGCAGCGCCTGCACTCCCGCCCAGCTCGAGAGGATCTCGACCGTCCCGACCCCGCGCGCCGCCGGATCACGATCGCGCGCCGCGGCGACATCGCAGCCGATCTCACGAAGGACCTCTCGAACGGTACCCAGACCAAACACAGCTTCCGTCCCTAGTAGTCCATGAAGAATGGCAGCGACATGTAGCGCTCACCGCCGTCGCAGGCGATCGTGACGATGCGCTTGCCTTCCATCTCGGGTCGGGCGGCGACCGCGAGGGCTGCGTGCAGGCCGGCACCGGCGGAGATCCCGATCAGCAGACCCTCGTGCTGGGCCGCGTCGCGGGCCGAGTGCAGGGCCTGCTCGTCGCCGACGCCGATGACCTCGTCGATCACGTCGCGATCGAGCACCTGCGGCACGAACCCGGCGCCGATGCCCTGAATCTTGTGCGGGCCCGCCACGCCGCCCGAGAGCACGGCCGAGGTCGCCGGCTCGACCGCGATCGCGAGAAAGCCGGGACGGCGCTGCTTGAGCACCTGTCCGACACCGGTGATCGTCCCCCCGGTGCCGACCCCGGTCACGATCGCATCGATCTCGCCGCCGGTGTCGCGCCAGATCTCCTCGGCGGTGGTGCGGCGATGTACCTCGGGGTTGGCGGGGTTCGAGAACTGCTGGGGCATGAAGGCGTCGCGCTCGGCGGCGATCTTCTCGGCGAGGCCGATCGCTTCTCCCATGCCACCCATCGACGGTGTCTCGTGAACCTCGGCGCCGTAGGCGCGCAGGAGCTTGCCCCGCTCCCGGCTCATTCCTTCGGGGAGGGTGAGCACCAGCTCGTAGCCTCGCGCAGCACAGACCATCGCCAGGGCGATGCCGGTGTTGCCGCTCGTCGGCTCGACGATCGTGCCTCCGGGCGCAAGCAGGCCGTCGCGGACGGCAGCGTCGATCATCGCCACGCCGATGCGATCCTTGACCGAGCCACCGGGATTGAGGTATTCGAGCTTGGCGTAGACCGTCGCCGGCAGCCCCTGCGAGAGGCGGCCGAGCTCGACCAGCGGGGTCTGCCCGACGACCGCCGAAGCCTCCTTGGCCGGCGGTCGAATTTCGGCGCCCTGCTCGCTCGAATCCACCCCGTCACGGTAGCCGCAAGCGCGGGCTCACGGGTCGGCCGGACGAGGCGCCGCTCCTGTCTCTAGGCTTGCGCAGCCAATCGACGACGATCTTGCGGCGCGGCAACGCCGCGGCAAAAGGAGACGAATGTCCAGCTCAAGCAAGAGGACCCGCTTTCGCGCCTTCGCTGTCATCGCTGCCTGCGTCGCAGCCCTCGGCTTTGCCGCCTGCGGAGACGACGACGAGGAGACGACGACCACGCCCGCGGCCGAGGAGACCACCACCGAAACGACCGGGGACACCGGCGAGCTCGACACCGCCGATGCCGGGGCGCTTCGCGACCAGTTCAACCAGCAGCTGATCACGGTGCTGACGCAGCAGCAGAACCTGACCGAGGCCCAGGCTGAGTGCGCGATCGAAGAGCTCGAGTCAACGGTCAGCGACGACGAGCTGCAAGCAGCGATCCTCGAGGCGGCCGAGAGCGGCGAGGCGCCCCAGGACCTGATCGATGCCGGCTTCGACGCCGGACAGGCCTGCGCCGACGCCGAGTAACCGCGCCCGGGCGGAACCGTGCTCGCGCCGAGTTCGAGCGTCGGTCGTCGCCGTCGTAGGCGACCATTTTACAGCCGATAACGCCCTGGAGCGAGGCCGCGAACGGGCAGGGCTTCCTTGTTTCCTCCGGCGCGCGCGCTCCTATAGAACGACTTCACCCTCGCCCAGGCGCCGTGGCGACGCTCGGAGATCCGCCCGACGACCTCGGCATTCGTCGATCACGGGCTCCAGAATCGCCGCCTCCGCAGTGACCACCAGCGACATCGCCAACCGCACGGTCGACGCAGACGACCTCAACGGCGCCGACCGCTCCGGGTCGATCTCGGTCGGCGCGATCTCCCACGGCCGCTGCGCAACGATCACGGGCAGCAGTCAGCGGCGCTGAGGCCGGCGACGTTGCCATGCTCACCACCAACGGCTCGATCCCGTCGGGGATGATGATCTTCGCGCAGCGGGCACTCACCGACCAGGTGCACATCAAGATCTGCAACCTCACCGGGCGCCGACCTCGGCCGCGATCAGTGACCTCCCGGTTCGAGTGGTGACGATCCACTGAGCCTCAAACCTCCGAGTCGAACGTCCATAGCCACTAGCTCAGGATCGCATCCTGCCCGTTGGGAACTTTCGATGCGGCGCCCTGTTGCCCTGCCCTGTGCGCCGCACGGGCGAGGTAGGCGTCGAGCAGGCCCGCGGCCTCCTCCTCGTTGCCCGGCATCAGGTGTCCGTAGCGGTCGAGCGTGATCCCGATATTGGCGTGGCCCATGTAGGTCGAGAGCGCCTTCGCGTTGACGCCCGCCGCGATCATCAGCGAGGCGAACGTGTGGCGGCACTCGTGCAGGTGATCCGCTTGAGGCCCTTCGACTCCCAGGCGAGGTCGGCGCTCTTCGAGAGCCGCCGCGGCAGGAACGGGCTCGCCTGGCCGAATACCAGGCCCTCTCCCCCGCTCCTCAGCCGGTGCTCATCCAGGTAGTCGCGCAGCACGCCGGCGATCGGTACCGAGCGGCGCCCTGCGCGGCTCTTGAGGCCGATCGGTCCCTCGACCATGTCCCAGGCCGCTCGACGCGGATGACGCCGGCAGCGAGGTCGACGTGCTCCCAGAGCAGCGCCATGAGCTCGCCGCGGCGCAGGCCCCGCGTACATCGCCGTCGCCCAGATCGGTCGGTCGGCTCGATTCAGCGCCTGGATCAGCTTCTCGGCCTCGTCCGGTGAGGCGATTCGGTCGCGCCCACCGGTGAATCGCGGCAGCTCGAGCCCACGCGTCGGGTTGACCGCTACCTCGCCTCGGTTCACGGCCCGGCGATAGATCGCCCGCAGCGGGTTGAGCACGGTGCTGATCGTGCTCGGTGCGCAGGTGCTTGCGCCTGGAGCTCGTCGGCGAAGTCCTGAACGTCGATCACGCGGAGTTCGGTGAGCTTCGTAGACCGAACGCCGGCAGCACTTCTCGGCGCATGGCCTTCTCGATAGCCGCGGATCGCGCTCGGCTTGTAGGACTCGCCCGAGCGGTTCTGGATGAGACCTGCGAGCGCGCCCTCCTCCCACGCACGCCACGCTTCCTCGATCGTCGTCGGCGTAGGTGCGCGCATCGTGTCCTTCGCACGGCTGTCTGCGCATCGCTGCGCCACGCCTTCGCGGCGGCGATCGTCGGAAAGACCTTGCGGATGCGCTCTGCCCTCCCGATTGGACCACACCGACGCCCGATAGCTCGGCTGGCAGCCGCACCGGCCGCCGCTCGAGGAGCGGTTGCGGAAAGAGCACGATTGAGGATGAGGACGATCGGCAGCAGCAGCGCCGGGTAGCTGACGACGAGTAGACTGTGAGGCTCTGTCGTGGGCTGGTAGTCCGGGGTGTCTGTGCTCGGTCCACGTAGAAGCCGTCCCAATACCGCACGTGTCGGGTCGCTCGGGGTCGGCGTGCCACCCGAGCAGGCGTTGAGGGTGGTTCTGCCATGAGCAGGACGGTCTCAAGAGCCCCGGTCTGTGCGCCAGTTGACACCAATGCGAACATGCGTTCGGTGAGCGCCGGCGCCAGCCCCTATGCCCTGTTCCTCCGCTCGATCGAGCGCCGGTCGTTGGCTGCAGGCCGAGGCTGCGGCTCGCGAGCTGGGGCGACTGGACAGCCACGACGCGCTCGCGCTGGTGCTGCTCATGCGGGAAACGGGCGACGAGCGATACGAGCGCGCTGTGGTCCGTTGGCTCGGTCAGTGGCTCACCGACAACTCCGAGGTCGGGCTGGAGTTCGCCGCAGAACTCGCTGGAACCCTTGAGGCGCTGCAAGGTGCGTCGCCGGATGTTGCGCGAGCGCAGGTGGCGGTGATGCTGCGCCATGCGGGGAGCGCGGCGGCGGCCGAAGTACTCGAGCGGTGGTGAGCTCGGAACTCGTCCAATCCCATCGGCTGCCCGCTTGACATCGACTCTCGATGAGGGAGAGTGACATGGCCCGATCACAGAGGAGACCGCCATGCGAGACCGTGCCCATCGCGTCATTGTCCACCTTCGAGCTCAATGGATGGGGGCGCTGGCTCTGTTCCTCGTTCTCACCGGCGGCGTCGCCTACGCCGCCAACACGGTCTTCAGCACGGACATCGTCAACAACCAGGTCTATTCCGCGGACGTCCGCAACGACGCTTTGGGGAACGGCGGGCTCGCAGCACGTCGACCTCAAGGCCGGCTCGGTGAGATCTTCGAGGTGGGAGCGGATTCGCTGCTGGGCGGCGACATCGATGAGTCGAACTGCTCGAGCTCGCCTGGGTCACCGTCACGAGTGGTTTCTGACGTGCGCTCAAAAAGACGACGGGTGTCGACGCCGACGCGCACCGTCTTCGGCGAGTAACGCAGCTGATCGCAGTCGTCGATCACCGCGTCGACTCGTGACTGGGTGAGCTCGCCTACGACGTGACAAGAGCAACGACGACAAGGAGTAAGACATCGCAGCGGATCTAAAGACGGTCGCCCAGTAGGCGTTTCGGACAATCGGCAGTAGAAGTCGCCTGCCTAGTGGGGGCGCAATCAAAGCCACGGCGGGGATTCTCCTTCCGGATGTAGAGCAGGCTGACGCGGCGACCCGCAACGCTACGAATGCGGGGTCCTCGGCAGACGGCAGCTTCTTGACGATCCCGCGCTATCTCATTACGACGACGAGTCCGGAGACTGTGCACGACACGTTCATCGGCACTTTTTTCGGCGGACCGGAGCAGCCTCGACTTGTGTGCGACGGCTTCACGGACGACTGGAACGCTTCGAAACAATCCGAGCTGCACTTCATCAGGATCGACGGGCTCACTGGGGGATCGAAGGCTAGGTACATTCGATCGCACGCCCGCTTGACATCGACCCTCGATGACGGGAGAGTGACAGGGCCCGATCACAGAGGAGACCGCCATGCGAGTCCGAGCCAGTCGTGTCCTTGTCCACCTGCGACGAGCAGTGGATGGGGGCGCTGGCTCGTGTTCCTCGTCCTCACCGGCGGCGTCGCCTACGCCGCCAACACGGTCTTCAGCACGGACATCGTCAACGACGAGGTCTATACCGCGGACGTCCGAAATGACAGCTTGGAGAATGGCGAGCTCGGAGCCGTCGACTTCGCAAGGCCCATCCTGCGGTGGGAGTCTTCCGAGGTTGCGAACGCCTCGATCGAGAGACGGCGATCTCGGCGCCTCGGCGCGCGGCGCGCGCGCCTTCGCGCTTGTACGGGGAGTCAGTTGTCGGGAACCCGGAGTCGACTCATGCGCGCTTCATCGCAACAAGCGAGTTCGTGCGTTCTCAACGCCGTGCAACTGTCGGCCGCCGGAGCGCAAGCTTCTGCGGCGGGGGCGATGGCAGCAGCGCCCGGAGCGGTTCACTCATCGAGTCGTTCCTCGAAGTAGCGCCAAGCGAGTCTTGGTCGCCGCGGGTGACTCGCGTGATCACTGGGCGCAATGCGCTCGCGGGGCTCGGTTACAAGCCACGTGCGATGATGGTTCGAGCCGCTGAGTTTGAGATCGCTACGGTGATTTCCGGCCCAACGTCCGTAGACCTGACGACGACTTGTCCAGGCGATCCTTATTCCGTAGTACGACTGCGCCGGCGGTCCGATAATCGCTAAACGGCAGGGCCGAGCGCCCCTGGGTGTTCCGAGGCGATGTCGGGTGCGTCCTGCTCGGCGGCTTGCTGACCATCGGGGAGAGAAAAACGGACAGGCGCGGTGTCCGTAAACGCTAAGCGGCATGGTTCCGGGCGCCCCCTGGTAGGAACACCGCAATCCGTCCGTCCTGCCGCTCCGGTGTTCCGAGGGGATGTCGGGTGGTCCTGATCGGCGCCCCCTCACAGCCGCTCCACCGCGGTCTCAGGCGCGCGGTCCTGCTTGACCTGGGCTGCCGCGCGCTGACTCTCCTCACGTCGCTCGCGACCTGCCCAGTGCGGCAGCGGAGCGTCGACCGTAAGTCCGTCGCGAACGGCGTTTCGGAGCTGGCGAGCAATCTCAGCGAGTGGGTGCGAGTCGGTGAGGTTCTCAGACGGACGAGTACCGCCCGGACAGTCGTGGCCCACGGGACAGTCCTGGGACAGTCGGCGACCCTCCCCATCGGAAACAACCGGACGCAATCGGACAGCAACCGCTTGACCAAGCGGAATCCGGCTCCGACACGGTCGTGATCTAGATGTGGTACATGCCCGCCCCGCCCTCCTCGGCTTCGCGGCGGGCGATGTCGGCGATGGTGGTGCGGCTGAACACGTCGCGCATCGATTCGACGCCCTCCTTCCAGATCCCGCCGGCCTCGCGGGCCTCCTCGCCGACGCGGCCGTCGAGTGCCTGGACGACCTCCAACACGGTGATCTCCTCCGGCGGACGGGCAAGGCGATACCCGCCCTTGACGCCGCGTTGGCTGGTCAGCAACCCGTCACGACGCAGGGTCGAGAACAGCTGCTCGAGGAACTGAACGGGCATCGCACGACGCTCGGCGACCTGTGCGATCGGAACCGGATGCTCGCCCGATCTCGCCAACTCGGCCATCGCAACCACGGCGTAGCGCGACTTCGAGGTGACGGAGATCATCGCGACCGGTTTCTAGCGGATCGGTGGCAAAAACCTCGCTCGTACCGGTCACCGTGGTTTGCGTTCGGTCGGGCCCGGCTAGGATGGCCTCGGTTCGAACGGGGCCGCACCTGCGGCCGAGCTTTGCCAACGGGCCGCGACCTGCGGCCGAGCTTTGCCGGTTTGAGACCTCCGAAGCCCCACCGGCTTCGGCACAGAGAGATAGGAAATGACTGCAAAACGACGCTGTCTGATCATCGATGGACACCCCACGGTTCGCCTCGGCGTCCGCGGCCTGCTCGCCGACCGCTACGAGGTCGAGGAGGCCCACGACGGCAACGTCGCGCTCGAGCTGATCACCTCGTTGGGCGACTTCGACGTCGCCATCGTCGAGCTTTCCGGCAGCGGCAACGGCAACGGAAACGGCGAGACGTTGGTGGGGATGGCGGCGATTCGCGCACTGCGCAAGGAACTTCCCGGCCTCGGGATCGTCGCCCACGGCCCCCGCCCCGAAAAGCACGCCGCCAGCGCGGCGATCAGCGCCGGCGCCACCGCTTTCGTCGCCAAGAGCTCGCCCCCGACTCGCTGACCGAGGCCGTCACCTCTGCCGCCGATTCGGAGAAGTTCATCGACCCGATCGCAGCCAAGTCGAAGCGCGCGGTGCTGACCAAGCGGCAGCGCGAGATCCTCCAGCACTACGCCGACGGCGACCGCACCGCCGCGGTCGCCAAGCGCCTCGGCCTCAGCACCGAGACCGTTCGCACTCACACGAAAGCCGCGCTGCAGCGGCTCGGAGCCCGCGACCGTGCCCACGCCGTCGCCATCGGCATCCGCAATTCCCTGATCGAGTAGGTCTAGAGCCAGCCGCGGTCGCGGGCGATGAGCACCGCTTGGGCGCGGTCGACCGCGCCGATCTTGCGGTAGACGTTGTGAAGATGGGTTCGGACTGTGCTCACCGACAGCGACAGCTCCTGGGCGATCTGCTTGTAGACCTTGCCCTCCGCCAGCCCGCGCAGTGCGTCGACCTCGCGCCCCGACAGCGGGCACGGCTCGGTTGAGCGCCGGCGGCGCTGGCCGACGTGGGGAAACTCGAAGATGAGGCCGTCGAGCGCTGCCTCGTCGAGCTCCAGTGCCGCTGCGGCCTTATGCATCGTTGCGGCGGGGACGGGATCTCCCGCGGCGTGATGAACGATCAGGTCGCCGAGGCGGATGGCCGCTGCGTGGCCGGTCGCATCGGGCGCATGATGGCGCTCGACGGCTGCCGCGATAGCGGCCGGCAAGCTCCAGCGCCGGACGAGCACGGCTCCGACGAGGGCGTGGTCGATGCCAAGCTCGCGCCGCTCACGGCGGGCGCGCTCGTCGGGCGCCTCGCCGCGACCGTCGCCGAGGTGGATGTCGCCATAGAGCTCGGCCATGACGAGCCGGCCGACGTCATGAAGCAGCGCGGCGACGGCGAGCTCATCGCGTTGTGGCAGGCGCACCAGCTCGGCCGCGCGTTCGCTGGCGATGCGCACGGCCGCCGCATGGCGGCGAAAACGCTCGTAGCGGTCGGCGCGCACTCCGGGCTGCTCAAGGATGTCGTAGGTCTCGACCTGCGAGACGAGGGCGCGAACCGACTCCAAATCGAGCGCCTCGATTGCCTGGGCGACGCCGCCCGTGCGCCCGGGCGGGCCATTGCCGTTGTTGGCGGCGCGCATCAGCGTGATCGCGAGCGCCGCGTCGGCTTCGACCGCTTCGGCGAGGTCGTTTGCCGACGTCGCCTCGCGATCGCAGAGGCCGAGCACGCGGCGGCGGGCCTCGGCCAGGGCGGGCACTGCCGAGGCAGCATCGAACGCCGCCGAGAGGCGGTGGCCGCCTGCTCCCGCTCGACGCTGGGATCCCTTTGCGCTAACGCTCATCGTGGTTTCGCTCTCATGGCTTTCGACGCGCTGCCTGGCGCGGTCTATTCATAGATCGGCAAACGAGCGCAGGGCATTAGCCGCGGACATGCCTGCGGGTGCCTGAAAATGGCGTCAGGACTGGGCGCGGACCCGGTCCAAGAGCCGCGGCCAGACGCCTCAGCGACTGCTCACGTCCGAGCGCAGCCAGCGAATCGAAGATCCCAGGTGAGACGGTCGTCCCGGTGATCGCCACGCGAATCGGCTGATAGAGCTCGCGCGCCTTGACGCCGAGCTCGTCGACGACTCGTCCGAGCTCGATCTCCAGGGTGGCGGCATCGAAGGGCTCGGTCGCTTCGAGCGCCGACGACGCGGCCTCGAGGCGCTCTTCGACGCCCTCGCCCATGACCTTGCGCCACGCCTTCTCGTCGTCGATCGGCTCCTCGAAGAGGAAGGCGATCAGCGGCCAGACCTCGGTCAGCGTCTGCGCCTTGTCCTGCGCGATCTCGCACCCGGCGCGCAAGCGCTCGCGCTGACTCGCAGCCTCCGTGTGGCCCTCGCGCTCGAGCTCGGCGGCGACGGCATCGACGTATTCGTCGAGATCGAGCTCGCGCATGAAGCGACCGTTGAGCCAGCGCAACTTCTGCTCGTCGAAGATCGCCGACGCCTTGCCGACGCGCTCGATCTCGAAGCGCTCGAGCAGATCTTCGGTCGAGAGAATGGTCGTGTCGTCGTCGGTTCCCCAGCCGAGCAGGGCGAGGTAGTTGCGCACGGCGGCCGGTAGATAGCCACGTTCGCGGAGCTCCTGCACCGAGGCAGCGCCGTGGCGCTTGGAAAGCTTCTTGCCATCGGGTCCGTGCAGCAACGGCAGGTGCGCGTAGCGCGGCGGGGTGGCGCCCAGCGCGGCGAGAACGAGCAGCTGCTTCGGGGTGTTCGAGAGATGGTCGTCGCCGCGGATCACGTCGGTGATCTCCATCTCGGCGTCGTCGACGGCGACGGCGAAGTTGTAGAGCGGCGTGCCATCCCCTCGGGCGATGACGAGGTCATCGGTGAGCTCGTTGCGAAAGTGCACCGGCCCGCGAATGAGATCGTCGACGATCGTCTCACCCTGATCGGGGACCCGCAGGCGAATCGCGGCCCCCTCCCCCGGCTGTGACTGGCCCCGATAGCCGGCGCCGCCATGTGCCTGCTTCCAGGCGCGCACGTCATCGCCGCTCGCGGGGTCTGGATAGGCAAGGCCCGCTTCCAGCAGTTCCGCGATGCGAGCGCGGTGGCGCTCTGAGCGCTCGGCCTGACTCACCGGGCCCTCGTCCCAGTCGAGCCCGAGCCAGCGCAGCGCATCGAGGATCTGCTCGACGTTCTCGGGCGTCGAGCGTTCGCGGTCGGTGTCCTCGATGCGAAGCACGAGGGTGCCGGCCTTCGAGCGCGCGACGAGCCAGTTGTAGAGTGCTGTGCGCGCCCCGCCGATGTGCAAGGCACCGGTGGGCGACGGGGCAAACCTGACTCTCGGGGACTGATTCATCACTTGCTGATCGGCGCGCATGTTTCCACAGCCGGCGGGCTCGCCAAGGCGGTCGGGCGCGGAGTCGAGACCGGCTCCGACGCGATCCAGATCTTCCACCAGAGCCCGAGGGCGTGGCGGCCGACAGCCTACGGACCCGCCGACTACGCCGCCTTTCACGAGGCGATGGCGCCTCGACCGTCGGCGCGATCGCGATCCACGCGGTCTACCTGATCAACTGCGCGAGCAAGGAGCGCGAGATCCGCGCCAAGTCGATCGCCTCGCTCACCCACGCCCTCAGCGGTCGGCGATCAGATCGGCGCGGCCGGAGTCGTGCTGCATGCGGGCGCCCGCAAGGGCGAGCCGCACGGGCCCTCGATGAAGCGCGCAGGCAAGGCGATCGCCGAGGCATTGGCCGCGAGCTGATTCATGCCCGCTGCTGCTCGAGAACACGGCCGGAACCTCGGGACCGCTCGGCCGCGACTTCGACGAGCTCGCCGAGCTGATCGAGCTTGCCGGCGGCGACGAGCGTCTCGGCACGTGCCTCGACTGCTGCCACCTGCTCGCCTCCGGCTATGAGATCCGGACCGTCGAAGCCCTGAGCGAGGTCGTCGACGAGTTCGAAGCCAAGGTTGGTCTCGAGCGCCTGCGCTGCCTGCATGTCAACGACTCGAAGATCCCGCTCGGCGGCAACCGCGACCGCCACGCCAACCTGGGCGAGGGCGAGATCGGCGAGACGGGCCTGGCCGTGTTTCTCTCCGAGCCGCGGTTCGAGACGCTGCCCGCGCTGATCGAGACCCCGGGACCGGACGGCCATGGGGCCGACTTCAGCGAAGTCGCCACGGCAAAGCGCTTACGTGAGGCCGGCATGGCCGCACGTAAGCGCAATTAGCGCCGAGGACTTGCCTACTGTGGGTCGCGGGCGACTGCGCGCTGCAACGCGAGACCAAGTCCGGTGACGGCGAGAGCTACCGCTGCCATGGCGATGACGTCGAACCCGGTGAACGGAAGCGGACCGACGTTGCCACCGAGTCCGCTGCCCGTGCCGGTGTCGGAGGGCGGCTGAGTGCCGGCGCTGATCTGTGTCAGCGTCTGTCGTCGTACTCCGTATCGGGGTGGATCGACGTTCTGAGCTCCGGCCACAGCCGGTGCAGCTACCGTCGCGCAGAGGGCGACGATCAATGCTCCGGCGAGCTTGTTCTTCAGCAGACGGGTGATTCGCACGAAACTACGCCTCCTCTGAGGGGATTGACTCGCTTCGACTATATGCGCGGTGATGAGACCAACGTGAGCGTCTGATGAGAAACGCTCTTAGGATCGCGATCGGCGGCAAATCTCCTCGTCGACGCCGCAAATAGCGGCAACGACCTCCCCTCATCTCTCTCTCATGCTGGTCTCATCCGTCTCTCATACGAGTCGGCGAGGGTGCACCCCTATGCATCTCGTTTCGTTGAGACGTGGGCTCGGGTGAGCCGGCGCCGGACAGCCGTAGTCGCGATTCAGACGGCGGTCGTCGCCGTACTCATGGTCGTCGTCTTCCTCACCCTGTTGCAACCTGACGGCGGCGACATCCCGCCGGACTGGAGGCCCCGGGCCTCGATGGAGTCGGCGACGGCGCGGCGCCTGGCGCCGCCACCGGCTACGTCCGCAACGCAGCCAGCAGGGCAGCGATGCGACTCGCGATGGCGAGGCCGTCGGCGGCGGCCGAAGCGCGCGGCCGCCGGCGTCGCTCGACGCACTAGGGTCGATACCGCCGATCGGCGGGCGGAGCTGCGCCTGCCGGGCGGAGACGAGATCGCCAGCGACGATGACTCGGACGCCGACTCGCCCGCCGATCAGTACGCGGACACGCTCGCACGCCTCAGCGCCAACCTCTACTGATGCGGCGCCTGTCGCGTATCTGGGCGTAGACCCCCGCCGGTGACCGTAGCGGCGAGTCCGGCGGCGATCCCGGCTACATTCTCGGCGTGTTGATCGAGTCGCGGCCTGCGACCACGGAAGGCGAAGGCGCCAGCGACGCGAGCGTCCGGATTCCGCTTCTCGCCGGAGTTCGGACGCGGGTGCTGGTTTCGTTCTTGGCCTTGCTGGTGCTGTCGACTGCTGCATCCGTGCTCGTCTTGCGCCAGGTCTTGATCTCGCGGATCAGCGATCAGGTCACGACCGAGCTCACCCGCGACCTCGAGCCGCTGCAGGACCTCGCCGCCGGCCAGCCCGGCAGCGGCCGTCCGTGGCCCAACGTGGCGGTGCTGCTGAACACCTTCCTCGATCGCAACGCTCCTCCTATTCGACGGGCTCTACGCGGCCTGCCTCGAAGGTGCCGCCTGTCAGATATCCAGCGCCACCAGCGAGGTCACCGACTCCGGGCTGCCGGCAGGCGATCGAAGCGGTGCACGAGGGGCCGACACCGGACTCCGGGACCGTGGACACCGAGCGTGGAGAGGCGGTGTGGATCGGCGTCCCGATCACCGTCGGCAATAGCGACGCGACCGTGTTCGCGGCGGCGCTGACCGCCGCCGAGCGCGGCCAGGTCGAAGACGCCGTCCGGCTCGCGATCGGAGTCTCGATCGTCGTCCTCTTGCTCGCTTCCCTGTTCATCTGGCTCGCGGCGGGCCGCGTGATCGCGCCGTTGCAGGCGCTTTCGCGTACGGCGAGGACGATCTCGGAGACCGATCTCTCGGGTCGCATCCCGGTTCGCGGCGCCGACGAGATCGCCGAGCTCGGCCACACCTTCAACGGCATGCTCGACCGCCTCGAGACGGCCTTCGCCGATCAGAAGGACTTTCTTTCTGACGTCAGCCATGAGCTGCGAACGCCGATCACCGTGATCCGCGGTTACATCGAGACCCTCGGCGACTCGCCGAAGGAGCGCCAGGAGGCGATCGCGGTCGTCCAGGACGAGCTCGATCGCATGAGCCGCTACGTCGATGACCTGCTGCTGCTGACGAAGGCGGCGCGACCGGACTTCCTGCACCTCGGGACCCCTCGACCTCGATCTGTTCACGCACGATCTCTTCGCCAAGGCGCGCAGCCTCGGTGCGACGTGATTGGCGCCTCGACGGCACCGGAGTCGGAATCCTCGTCGCCGATCAGCATCGCCTCACACAGGCGGTGATGAACTTGGCCGAGAACGCTGCGCGCCACACGCGAGAGGGCGAGTCGATCTGGCTCGGCAGCTCGCTGATCGGCGACGACGTCCGGCTCTGGGTGCGCGACGAGGGCCCGGGCGTCAGCGCCGCCGATCGCGAGCGAATATTCGCTCGCTACGCCCGCGGCGAGGCAGCGTCGCAGACCTCAGGCGAGGGCGCCGGCCTCGGGCTTTCGATCGTCCGAGCCATCGCCGCTGCCCACGGCGGGCGGGTCGAGCTCGACTCGCGGCCCGGCCTGGGCTCGACCTTCACGATCGTGATCGTCGCGGGATCGAGGTCATGAGCCGGATCCTGCTCGTCGAGGACGAGGCCCGACTCGCTTCATTTCTCGGAGAAGGGGCTGCGCGGGAGCGGCTTCACGACAACGGTCGTCGGCGACGGGCTGACCGCGACCGCACTCGCCAACGACGATGATTTCGACCTCGTCGTCCTCGATCTCGGCCTACCGGGCAAGGACGGGCTCGAGGTGCTCAAGGACCTGCGCCGCGACGGCCAGCGCCTGCCGGTGATCGTGCTCACCGCGCGCGGCGATCCCCACGATCGCGTCGCCGGACTGGAGACCGGGGCCGACGATTACCTGCCCAAGCCCTTTCACTTCGAGGAGTTGGTCGCGCGAATCAAGGTTCGCCTGCGCGACGACGGGGCCGCAACCGAGCAGACTCAGCTTCGCGTCGGCAACGTCGCCCTCGACCTGCGCACCCGCTGGGCCAGCGTCGGCGGCGAGACGATCGAGCTCTCAGCCCGCGAGTTCGAGCTTCTTCGCACCTTTCTCCAGCATCCCAACCAGGTGCTCAGCCGCGAGCAGCTGCTGGCTCGCGTCTGGGGCTACGACTACGACCCGGGCTCGAACGTCGTCGATGTCTACGTCGGCTACCTGCGCAAGAAGCTCGGCGGCAAACACGTGGAGACGATACGCGGCGTCGGCTACCGCTTTCGCTCCTGAACGGCCAGCGCCGGCGCCGGGCGGCGTCATCGGTCGGTCGTGTGCGAGCACACTTCGCTCCCTGCTTCCTGGCCCGGCTTGACGCTCGCCGTTCAGGTGGTTCGCTACTCAGCCAGGACGTTGCGCAGGTCGAACGCGCGGATGCGCCTCGGGGCCCTCGTCGGTGCAGTCGAAGAAACGGGGGTTGATGCACTCGAAGGCGTTGCCGGTGCCCTCGTAGCAGGGCTCGACCTTGAACTGGCAATGCGGCAGCGGCTGGCCGGTCATCTTGATCCCGCCGAACCCCTCAGCTGCTTCGGCGAGCTCGAACATGTCGATATCGATCTCGGCCCGAAAGACCTTCTTCATGCAGCCCATGAAGCGACCGCCCGAGATGGCGTCTTCGTAGCTGTAGAGGAAGCGACAGCCGAGAGCGATACATCCGCGTGGCTCGACGAGCTTGTCGCAGAACGTGCGACACCGCCGGCACTCACCGGATTTCGCTCCCGCTCTCTGGACCGTTGCCACGACTGAATATTAGGCGTTCGAGCGGCGATGCCACGTGATCTCTCACTTGGAGATCCAGTGCGACTGTCGTGAATAGATCTCCTCAGTACCGGTGCCACACCCGGCGCAGACGGCCGCAGGCCGACCGACCAGCGACGCTCCTCACCGCGACCGACGCGCCAGGGCCCTCGATCCAGGCGGCCAGGCCGACGGTCCGAGGAGCTGATCAAGCTCAGCCCGCAACGCAGGCGACGGTGCGACGCGATAGTCCGAGCCGAAGCGCAACCTGCGCGTGCCCTCGCGGGTGCGCATCTCGAGCATCACCTCGTTGTGGCCCGGAAACGACTCGAACACGGTCTTCAGGTCGTCGATCAGGCCCGCTCGAAACTCGGCGGCGTTGACCCTCAGCGTCAGCGGTCCCGTCGATCGCCCTCGCCCTCGCCCTGGCGACCGCGAGCTCGTTCGCATCGGGCTCGAACAGGCTCGGCTTCGTGCACGACGAGGCTGAGCTTGCCGCCCTTCCTGCTTGTCGACGCGGCCGCGGATGAGGACGATGCTGTCGACCTCGATCGCCTCCGCCGCCTCGGAGGCGGCGTCGCGGACGAAGAGCTCGATCTGGCCCTCGAGGTCGTCGAGCCCGGCGAACATGACGTAGCCGCCGCGGCGAGTGCGCACCTTCTTCGCATCGCTGACGATGCCGCCGACCGTAACCCAGGCGCCGTCGGTGAGGTCGCCGACGGAGGCCAGCGATCGCTCGGTCCGCGCCCGCAACGCATCGCGCACTTCGGCCAGCGGGTGCGCCGAGACAAACGTGCCCAACGTCTCCTTCTCGAGCCGAAGCAGCTCGCGCTGGTCGAACTCGCCCGTCGGCACCGGCGAGTGGCGCGGGGGCGCGAACGCGGGCTCGGACGGGCTCCCACCGCCGGGCTCACCACCGAGGTCGAAGATCGAACCCTGCCCGCGGCGCGAGTCCTCCTGGGACTTCTGGCCCGCGGTCTGAGCTTGGGGAACGATCTCGAGCATTCCTCGGCGGCTATCGCCGGTGGAGTCCAGCGCTCCGCATTTGACCAGGCACTCGACCGCCCTCTTGTTGACGGCGCGCGCATCGACGCGATCGCAGAAATCCCAGATCGATTCGAAGTGGCCCGACGCCTCACGCGAGGCAATTATCGTCTCCACCGCTGAGTGGCCGACGTTCTTGACGGCGTCGAGGCCGAAGCGGATCGAGTTGCCGCTGACGACGAAGCCGTGATCGGAGGAGTTGACGTCGGGCGGCAGCACCTCGATCCCCATCGCTTCGCAGCGGTTGACGAAGAACGGCACCTTGTCCTTGGTCGACATCACCGACGAGATCACAGCCGCCATGTACTCGGCCGGATAGTTGGCCTTGAGGTAGGCGGTGCGGTAGGCGATCAGCGCGTAACAGGCGGCGTGGGACTTGTTGAACGAGTAGTCGGCCGCTGCAGTCATCAGCGACCACAGGTCCCTGGCGACGGCGGTGGCGGTTCCGGAGGTGGCGCAGCCCTCGATGAACTGGTCCTTCATCGTCGCCATCAAGTCGCGCTTCTTCTTGCCGATCGCCTTACGCAGGTCGTCGGCTTCGGCACCGCTGAAGCCGCCGAGCTGCTTCGAGATCTCCATCAGCTGCTCCTGGTAGATGCAGCAGCCGTAGGTGGCGTCGGTGATCGCTCGCAGGCGCTCGTCGGCGAACTTGACCGGAAGCCGGATCCCGCTTGCCGCGGGCGTATTCGTCGATGTAACGCATCGCGCCGGGGCGGTAAAGCGCGACGAGCGCGACGATGTCGTCGAACTGTGTCGGCTTGACCTTGCGAAGGGCATCGCGCATGCCCTCGGACTCGAGCTGGAAAACGCCGACCGAGTCGCCCTTGGCGAGCATCTCGTAGGTCTTGGCGTCATCGAGCGGGATCGCTTCCATGTCGAGCTCGACCTCGCGAGATCGCAGGACGATCTCGACGGCGTCCTCGATCACGTCGAGGTTGCGCAAGCCGAGGAAGTCCATCTTCAGCAGGCCGATCTCCTCGATCGGGCCCATCGAGTATTGGGTCACGATCTTGTACTGGCGCGCAGGTTTTCCGTTGGCACCCTTCTCGACGGCCGCGCCGCGATCTTCTGCCAGCTGCAGGGGCACGATCTCGTCCAGCGGACGGTCGGCGATCACAACAGCTGCGGCATGGATCGAGTTGTTGCGGACGATCCCTTCGAGGCCGCGGGCGACGTCGACGATCTCGCGAGCGTCGGCTTCGGCGTCGTATGCCCTTCGCAGGTCCTGGTTCGGCTTCATGCACTCCTCGAAGCTCGGACTGCGACCCATGATCGGCTCCGGGATCAGCTTCGCGAGGCGGTCGCCGGTGGCGTGGGTGTGCCCGAGCACGCGGGCGGCATCACGCGTGGCCGCCCGCGGGGCCATCTTGCCGAAGGTGATGATCTGAGCGACCGACTCCCGCCCGTATTTCTCTTGCACGTAGCGGATCACGCGCTCGCGGCCACGAACGGAGAAATCGATGTCGATGTCGGGCATCGACTTGCGAGCGGGGTTGAGGAAACGCTCGAACAGCAGGTCGTTGGCGAGCGGGTCGAGATCGGTGATGTTGAGCGAGTAGGCAACGATCGAGCCGGCCGCCGAACCGCGGCCGGGCCCGACGGCGACCCCGTTTTCCTTCGAGTAACGAACGAAATCCCAGACGATGAGGAAGTAGGACTCGAAGCCCATCTCGGCGATCACGCTGAGCTCGAAGTCGGCTCGCTCGCGGGCGTCGGCCGGTATCGGGTCTCCGTAGCGGCGGCACAGGCCTTCGTCGACGAGCCGGCGGAGCATCGCGGTGGGCGCCTCGTCCTCGGGGGTGGGGAAGCGCGGCAGCAGCAGCTTGCCGAGCTCGATTTCGACCTGGCAGCGCTCAGCGATCTCGAGAGTCGTTTCGAGGGAGCCGGGGTGGGCGGCAAACGCCTGCGCCATCTCCTCGGCGCTCTTGAGGAAGAACTCGTTGGTGTCGAAGGTCAGCTTCGGCTGTTCCAGGGTCGACTTCGTCTGCACGCACAGCAGCGCCGCATGGTTGTTGTAGTCCTCCTTGTGCAGGTAATGGACGTCGGCCGTGGCAACCAGCGGACGCCCGAGCTCACGCGCGTAGCGGACGATGCCTTCGTTTGCCTTTGACTGCTCGGCGATGCCGTTCTCTTGAACCTCGAAGTAGACGTCGCCGGCACCGAAGATCTGCACGAGGTCGTCGAGGTGTGCCCGAGCGTCGGCGGGTCGCTCTTCGATCAGGCGCCGGCAGAACCGCGACTGCAGGCAGCCGGTGAGGGCGATGACACCGTCGGCGTGACGCGACAGCAGCTCGGCATCGATGTTCGCCTTGCCGCGGTTGAAGCCCTCGAGGTAGCCGGCCGAAGTGAGCTTGACGAGGTTGCGAAACCCGGTGTCGTTGGCGGCCAGGAGCGTCAGGTGGTTGCGCTCGACGCGGCCCTCGGCGCGGCGGTCGTCGACGAAATAAGCCTCGAGGCCGAGTATCGGCTTGATCCCGTGCTTGCGGCAAGCCTTGAAATGCTCGACGGCTCCGTTCATCACGCCGTGGTCGGTGAGACCCAGCGCCGGCATCTCGAGTTGCGCCGCCCGCGCCGCCATCGCGTCGATCTTGCACGCCCCGTCGAGCAGCGAGTACTCGCTGTGGACGTGCAGATGTGCGACGTTCCCGCTCACCGTTCGATCATGGCAAGCGAGCCAGATGTCACCGGCAGGCGATTACCCAAACTGCGACGATCATGCTCTGTGATCTGGCTGCTGCGACACGGTGACGCCGAGGACGCGGCCGAGGACGATGCCGCGCGGCCACTGACCGCAAAGGGCGAACGTCAGGCGCATGCCGCGGGTGCGGCGCTGAAGAAGCTGGATTCGGGGATCGCAGCGTGTCTGACTAGTCCAAAGCTGAGAGCCGTGGACACGGCCAAACTGGCATGTGAACGGCTCGGCATCGAGCCGGAGCTGAGCGAGGGCCTTCGCGGCGGCGACTTCGACCCGGTCGAGCTCGCCGGTGACCTCGGCGAGGTGTTGCTGGTCGGCCACGAACCCGACCTCTCGCGTGCGGTGCAGCTCGCAACCGGCGCTCGTGTCGAGATGAAGAAGGGTGGCCTCGCGGTGATCCACGGCAGCGTCCTGGTAGCGCTCATGCGCCCCGGTGCGTTGCGCCGAATCGCCGGGCTGGGCTAGCTCATCTACTGCACCGCGCGCAGATAGCCGAGGGCTAGACGGGTGCGCTCGTCGCTCTCTCGCAGGCGTTCATCGGCGTCTCGCAGGCGCTCCAGCACGTCGTCGAGGCGGTCGCGTGCCTCGGCCGTGTTTGCCTGAAGCTCGAGCCGCCGCGTGAGCTGGTTGGCCGTCTCGGTGACTTCGCGAATCGCCGCCGCCGCCGCATTGTGAGCCTCCGTGCCTACGGTCGCTTCGACGATCCGCGCCGTCTCCGTGACACGCTCGGATCCAGCCGCGGCAGCGACGCGAATGTTCTCATCGATAGCGGTGAGCTCTTCCTCGATCGCCGCGATCTGAGTCGCCACGGCTTCGGCCTGCGTCGTCACAGAGCGCTCCGACTCGGCGACCAGCGTGCGCAAGCGATCGACGTCGTCGGCGGCCTTCGGCGCAAATCGCCTACCTCGGTTCGCAGCTCCCCGAGATCCTCGCTGCGAAGCCGGTCGATGGCGCTTGTGAGCTCCCCGAGGATCTCGTCCCCGCGCTTGGCGATCCGGTTCTCGGCCGCCTCGATACGCGACTCGCGCTCCTCGCGGACCAGCTTCAGCTCCTGGCGACGCGCCTTGCGCGACAGCGTCTTCTCGGCGTGCGCTGTGATCTCACGCTCGACCTCGGCCGCGGCGGCTACCGCCGCGCTGCGGCCTGGTCGCCGAGCTGTCTTGAGATCCGTTCGCTGACGGCGTCGATGACCGCCTCGGCCGTCGACGAGATCGTTGCCTCGCTGCGCTCTCGTGTTGCCGCCAGCGATTGCCCAGCGCGTTCGAGCTCGGTCTCCAACGATTCCAAGGCTGCCTGAGCACGCTGATCGATCGATTCTCGCCCGCGATCTTGCGCAGCTCGAGCTCGTCGTCGAGTTCTTGTCTCGCGCGCTCCAGTGCGGTCGTGAATCTCCCGTCCATAGCGGTACTCGCCGCTGTCGACGAAGCCGCGCATCTCGCCGTCGAGCTCCTGGGCGCGCTCGCGCGCGGCTCGATCGGCGGCCACGCCGAGCTCGAGCTTTGCCGCCTCGAGCTGTTCGGCGACGACCATCGAGACCTCGGTTCGCAGCTCGCCGCGAAGCGCGGCTATCCGATCCGCGAGTTCGATCGAGGTCGCGGCGTCGCGCTCGGAGGCCTGGTGGTCGAGCCCATCGGCCAGCTGCTTTCTCGCTTTCTTGACTCGGCGAGCGATCTCACCCTGAATCTCGCTCTGCGCCGCCGCGACGACCGCCTTGCGACGGCGCTTGTTCTCGCGACGCTCGATCTCCACCCGCTCGGCGACCGAGTCCTCGACTTCCTCCAAGCGTGCCGCAATCACGCCCTCGAGGCGCGCGACCTCGCTCTCGACGCGCTCTCGCGCGATCGCCGTCGTCCCCTCCAGCACGCGCTCGGTGAGCTCGCCGAGCTCGGCATCGAGGCGCGCCGCCTCGTCTGCGAGCTGGCGCAGGAGCTCCTCGCGAGCGCGCCCGGCGGCACTTGACTCGGTCATCCCAAAGTGGCTTCGCGGCGCGCATCGTGATTCCGCTCGCTGCACGGTCGCTCGCAGCGGCAGATGGCTGAGTCCTAATTGACGTGCGCTCGGGGGCGCACGGGACCGAGCCTGGCGCGGCGGGCGGGCGAAGCCCATGCTGGTGGGCATGGGCGAGTCCGACGGGCGCGATCCGGCAGTATCCGTATCCGGGCGTGCGTTCAATTGGGAATCATTCATCTAGCTTTCGCGAGCTGATGAAGACGTCACCCAACTCGGCGGAGCACGGTCACGGCTTCACTCGACCCCAACCGGCGGCACTCGTCCTGATCACCGTGCTCGGGACGATCTTCGCCTGGTGGGCTTGGAAGGAGGGGGCTTACTTCGGCGTCGTACTGCTGCCGGCGACGGTCTTGCTTTGCGTGACGGCGGCGCTGGTCGCTGTCCTAGCGCCACAGCGACTCGGCTTTCGCCGCAATCGCGCCGCGGCGATTGCCCTTGTGTCGCTCGCGGGGCTGGGCCTTTGGTCCCTGCTCTCGGCCACCTGGAGCCCAACGCCCGACATCGCTGTCGCCGACGCCCAGCGAATCCTCGTCTACGCCTTGATCTTCGGCCTCGGCCTGTGGTCGTGCAAGCTGCTTGGGCCACGGACGGAGCTCTCATTGGTACCCGTCGTGGGAGCGGCTGCAGTTGCCGGTGTCATCACCGTAGTCGCCCTGATGACCAGCGACAGCGCGCGCAGCGTGCTCGAGATCGACGGCACCCTGGACTTCCCTCTGGGCTATCGCAACGCCACCGCCGCGTTCTTTGCGATCACGCTCTTCCCGGCCCTGGGGCTGGCCGGCAACCGCGACCTGGACCCCCGCATGCGAGCGGTGTCGTTGGGCGCGGCGACCCTGAACATCACGATGATCCTGCTGTGTCAAAGCCGCGCTTCGATCCCCGCGCTGGGACTCGCCGTAATCGTCTACCTGCTGTTGTCGCCCCTTCGCCTTCGCGCCCTCACCTGGCTCGTGCTGGCGACGCTGCCTGCGATCGGCGCCGTGCCCGCGATGACGGACCTCTACACGACGGTCAACGATGAGGGATTGCGCGGGGCCCTCGATGCGATCCGCTTTGCCGGCGCTTCGGCAGCGCTGTGCGCGGCGATTGGGGTCGTTGTCGGCGCCGTCGCGATCCTCGTCGAGGCGCGCCTGCCGGACCGCAGCTCGAACGCCGGGCGAAGCAATCGGCTGGTCGCCGGGGGCCTGGCGGTCCTGATTGCGGCCGGCATGGTCGGCTTCGTCGTGGCCGTCGGTGACCCGGTCGACTGGATAGAGCAGCGCGTCGATGAGGTTCGCGCCGGCGGAGGCGGACCCTCGGGCGAGGGGAGTACGAGGTTCGGCTTCGACGCGAGCTCGAATCGCATCGACCTCTGGGGTGTGGCGCTCGACGTTGCGGCCGAGAAGCCGCTGCTGGGCGACGGTGGTGGCGGCTATCAGTACACCTACCTGCAGGAGCGTGAGTTCACTTACCGGACGGCGCGCGATGCCCACAGCGTGGAGCTCGAGGTCCTTGCTGAACTGGGCATTGTTGGCCTGGTCTTGCTGCTCACGGCGATCGCCGCTGCCGCGTGGGCGGTCCTGCGCGCCCGCAAGCTCGAGCCGTCGGCGGCTGGACTCGGCGCGATTGCGCTCGCGAGCGGCACCTACTGGCTGGTGCATTCGTCGGTCGACTGGTTCTGGGCCTATCCAGCGGTGACAGCCCCCGCGATCATGCTGGCCGGGGCGGCCAGCGCGCCAGGCCTGGTCGTGCTCGAGGACGGCCGAAAAAGAGGGTGGCGACCGTGGCTGCTGGTCGGGCTGTCGCTGCTGGCCGTGAGCGCGGTGCCTCCATTTCTGAGCGAGCGCTACGTGAACGATGCCTACGAGAATTGGCGAGTGGAGCCCGATCGCGCCTATGCCGACCTCGATCGCGCCAGCGATCTCAACCGGCTCAGCGACGCTCCGCTACTGGCCGAAGCCGCGATTGCGATGGCCGGCGGTGACCGTGCGCGCGCGCTCGCGGCTCTGGGCGAGGCGACCGAGCTTCGCCCTGAAGAGTACGCCGGCCATTATCTGCTGGCCGAGCTACAGGCAAAGCACAACCCGGACCTCGCCCGCGACGAGATCCTGATTGCACTCGAGCTCAATCCGCTCGACGAGCAGGTGCAGACCCTGGCCAGAGATCTCGGCCTCGACCCGGAGGACTGGCCAGCGCCTGCGCAATCGCCTTGACCGGCGACAGGCCGTTCACCCCCCGGCTTCCTTACCGATGAGGAAGCGCTCGCCGGGGGCACGCAGTCCGCGATGCGCGTCGCGGAACACCTCGACGCTGGTTTCAGCGAGGATCAACGTGTCGGAGAGAACCGAGCGGCGCTTGATGTAGAAGAGGTCGTGGCAGAGCTTCCATGCCGTGCCCAGGTCAGAACCGGCGTACCCGCAGCGCAAGGCGGCCCAACCGGCTATCCCGGGCTTGATCAGCTGACGGCGGGTGTAGTGAGGGAAGCGGCGCTCGAGCTGGGAAACGATCTCCGGGCGCTCGGGCCGCGGGCCGACCAAGGTCATCTCACCGCGAAAGACGTTGAGCAGCTGCGGGATCTCGTCGAGATGGGACCGTCGCAGGAGCCTGCCGATGCGGGTGATCCGCTCGTCGCGTTCGAGCGACCACTGGGGGCCGTCGCTCTCCGCGTCCACACGCATCGTGCGCAGCTTGATGATGTCGAACCCGCCGCCGTGCTCTCCAAGGCGACGCTGTGTGTAGAAGACGGGACCGCCGTCGACGAGCTTGATCGCGAGTGCGGCGATTGCCAGGACCGGGAGAAAGAGAATGGCCATCAGGGAGCCAACCAGAAGGTCGAAGACACGCTTCGAGGTCGGGCCGGCGGCGCGAAAGCGAGGATGCATGATGTAGCGGTACCAGGCGGCGTCGATCGGTGCCTACGGGAACGTGCCCGAAGGCGTCCTCGTAGAGCTGGTTGGCGGCGATCAGCCGAACCGGCAGGTCGAGGCACTGGTCGGCGACGGCGGCGAACACGTCTTCGATGCGACCTTCGAGCTCGTTCGGGGTCGGCGCTACGACGAGCATCTCGATCCGCTCGGCCAAGACGGCGTGGCGCACCTCCTGCATCGTCCCGAGCCAGCGCAGACCCCGATACTCGCCGGATCCCCCGGCGCTGATCCAGCCGGTGACGTTGTAGGTCTTGATTCGGGCCGCCTCGAGCTCAGCGACGAAGTCGGCCGCGAACTCACGGGAGCCGATGACTGCAACTCGAGCCTGGAGCCCGTCCTCAGATACCCTCGGATCCAGGCTCCGAGGGCCATTACGAGCCAGGCCGCTGCGACCGCGGCTTCCAGGCTCGCCAGCGAGTACGACTGGCCCGCGGCCACGGCGACGAGCCAGCCGGCGCCGACGCCAACCAGCGGCGTCGCGAAGCCGAGGATGACGCGACTCGCGGGCATCAGGTGGAGAGGCAACTGCGAGCGCTGGATCGTCGAGGTGGCGATAAAGACCGACGCGAACAGGATCAGGGCCTGACCGACATCGCCGATGTGCAGGTACGCGATCAGGCCGGCGGCCAGCGAGGGGGCCAACCGCAAGGTCGTCAGATCGATCACGCGCTGCGCCTCCAGCGCCCTCAGGCCGCGACGCTGCGGGCGCCCGTTCGAGACGTTGATATCGGCCGCGCTGACGGCAGCCTCGATCGCGACTCCTGCGCTGAGGTTGTGCTCTTGGCCCGACAATCCGATCCACCCTTACTGGTCATCGAGGGGCGGCAGCCCCCACTGTCCATCGGTTCTACGCCGGTATACCTGCAGTCGTCAACGGTACCGGGTCCGAAATACCAGGAAGATTCGTTCGCATTACTGCAAAGCGGCTACCGTAGTTTCGGGTTGACTCGGGACGGATATCCCTGCCGTAGCATCAGCGCAGAACTTGGAGACCCCGGAGAAGATCAGTCCCGCCCCGCCTGCCGCCGTAGGCAGCCCGCGTATGCGGGTACCGCTGACGAAGCGCGAACGGCAGATTCTCGGGCTTCTTGCCGAGGGCATGAGCGGGGCCCAGATCGCCGCCAAGTTGGTGCTCTCGCCTGAGACCGTGCGCACCCATGTTCGCAACGCGATGGGAAAACTCGGCGCGGCGACTCGCTCGCAGGCAGTGGCGCTCGCCCTCCAAAGCCGGGAGATAGGCCGTGACACGGCCGAGAGCTCGAGCCGCTCGGCGCAGCCGCCGACCGCGGCGCCGCTCGAGGGTAGTTCGCCGCGGGCGCTGGCGCAGATGCTCTCGGGCCTCGTTTCGCTCTATGACGTCGATGGCGGCGCGATCTATCTCGCTGACGAGGACGGCCTCTCGCTGCGCCGCATCACCGAGCCGGGGGCTGCAGCCGTCGCCGCGTTCCCGACCGCTTTCTCGCTCGGGGAAGGGGCGCTCGGACGGGCAGCCCTCGAGCGCCGGGCTCAGCTCATGGGCGGGCGGGGCGACGGCACCTCGAGCGGCGGGGCGCTGATCGCGGCACCGATGATCGGCGCCGGCCGCCTGCTCGGCGTGATCGCTCTCGCGGCGCGAGTCAGTCGGCCGATCGGGCGCAGCGAGCTGCTCTTGCTGCAGGCCCTTGCGAATCGCATCGCAGAGGTGGTGCTGGCCGGCGGAGAGATCGAGAACCGGCTCGACCGCGCGATGGAGAGCTTCCGCGCCTCCTGGTCGGCCGCCACGCGCGTCGGCTGATCAAGCCCGGACCAGGCCCTCGGGGTCAGATTCCGGACGCCGCAAGCGCCTTGAAGGATTGCTCGCGGTCTTGGTCCATCGGCGCGACCGTCTCCATCGCGCAGAGCTCGAGCACGCGTTTCGTCGGCGCGCCGTCGGGGACCACGAGCCTGATCGCCTGGCGGCGGGCGGCGAGGCGTCGGCCGAGGTCGAAGAGCAGGTGGATTCCGGAGCTGTCGAGATAGCGCACCTGCGAGAGGTCGAGAACGAGCGCGCTCGCGGTGCTCGGCAGGCGCTCGGACAGAGCGAGTCGGAGGTCGGCCGCGTTGGAACCGTCGATCTCGCCTTCCAAGGCTGCCACCAGCACACCATCGCGGTGCTCGAACTCGAAGCTGGCGATGCGGTCCCTCACGCCGGCACCTGACCGAACGCCGCGAGATTGCGGCGCATCCGCACGGTGGTTCCCGCCGTGGCCCGGTCGATGTCCACCTCGTCCATCAACTCCTCGATCAATCCTAGACCCGCGGCCCTGCGAGCCCGAGCGCGGTGCCCGCCAGCTGCCGAAGTCGCGAACCCGCACCTCGACGCCGGTGTCGTTGCGCCGCGCCTCGACCAGGTAGGAGGCCTCGCCCGGCGGGTAGGCGTGAGCGATGGCGTTGGCGCTTGCCTCGCCGCAGGCGACCAGCGCCTCGTACGCTTCCGCGTCGCTGGCGCCGACCGCGCGCAGCCAACGCCCCAGTGCCCGGCGCATCTGCGCCAGCGATTCGGGTTCGGCGCGCAGCGTGATCTCCATCCGCTCCAGGGTCACCGGCTCGAGGCGAACCGCCAACAGGGCGACGTCGTCGCGCGGCGCCGCCTCGCGAAAGCGCGCCTGCAGCAACGCCCCGCAGAGCTCGTCCGGGACCGCCGAGACACCGGCGGCGAACGCGCGCAGCCACTCCAGCCCCTCATCGAGCGAAGCGTCGGGACGCTCAACCAGTCCATCGGTGTAGAGAAGCACGGTCGAGCCCGCAATCAGCGGCACCGTCGACTCCTCGTAGTTGGGAAACGGCACGACCCCGAGCGGGCTGCCGGCCGGGCCCTCGGCGAAGTGGGCTTCTCCGGTGGGGCCGATGACCAGGACCGGAGGGTGCGCCGCCGTAGCGAGACGAAGCCGCCCTTCCTCGGGGTCGATGACGCCGTACAGCAGCGTCGCCATCGGTCCGCCGGCGATCTCACGGGCGAACCCATTCATCCGCTCGAGCACGAGCGAGGGTCGCAGGCCGTCGAGCGCATAGGCCCGCAGCGCGTTTTGCAGACGGGCCATGCGGGCGGCCGCATCGAGACCGTGCCCGACGACATCGCCGATCGCGATTCCGGCCTGGCCGTCGCGCAGCGCGATCACGTCGTACCAGTCACCTCCGACCTGGGCGTCGGCACTGCCGGCCACGTAGCGTGCGGACACGGACAGGCCGGCCAGCTCGGGCAGGCGCTCCGGAAGCAGGCTGCGCTGGAGTGTCTCGGCGACGGCCGCAACGTGCTCGACCTCCTCCGCCGCGCGGCGAAGCCCGTCGAGGGTGGCGCCGATGATCGCATCGCCGCCCGGGCGAACGTCAGCGTCTGCTCTGTCATCGCCAGACAAGTCCCTGCGAGTGTAATCACGCCTGCAGGCGCCATCGCCGGCAGGACCCCCCAGGCGAAGCCGAAGATGCTGCGGTATTTTCTCGACTGACGCGTGGTCTAGCGTCAGCCAAACATGGAGGGCCAGCCGGCAAGCGCGATCCCACGCACGGCCGACCAGCTTCGCGACAGCCTTGCTCGACCGGAAGCAGGCCGGGCGGGGCAGGTCGCGGGCGAGCTCGCGGCCCTGCACGTCGTCCTGATCGAAGAGATCGGTCGCCGCGCCTCGGCGGCCCAAGACGACGACGCGCTGGTTTCATCGCTGGTCCGCCTCGCTGAGCAGTTCGGCTCGATCCAGGCGGAGTTCGCCGGCTTGATCGCATCCGCGGCGCCGATCCCAGGCGCCATGGCGAGCGGCGATGGCGCCGAGCTCGACGGCTGGCTTCGGACCCTGGCCGCAGGCCAGCAGCGCTACGGCGTCGGCTTCGCGCTCGCCTTGATCGAGGTCGACGGCCTCGAACTCCTCAGCGATGCCCACGGCCCGGAGGCCGCCGCGCGCATCCTCAAAGCTGTCGCTGGGGTGATCGAGCGCCAAGTGCGAAGCGCGGATCGTGCCTTCAAGCTTGAGGATGGCGAGTTCTACGTCGTCGCTCCGCAAACCAGCGCCGGACGGCTGATGCCGATGATCGAGCGGCTGGTCGAGCTGATCTACAACTCGCAGGCCTCGCAGGGGCCGCGGATCGCGATCAGCGCAGGCGTCGTCGATTGCCCGGCCGACGGTTCGACCGCCGACGAGCTGATCGCCAGCGCGCATGAAGCCGGCTACGCCGCCAAGGCCGCAGGCATCCCCGCCGCGCGTCTCGATCACCCGCCGGGCGACTTGCAAGATCCCTGACGCGACCGAGCCAAACCTTGTCGAGGCTCCGAGAACCTGCTGAGATCCTCACAGGTTTCGGCCAAGGAATGAGATGAGCGGGATCAGGATCAACGCAGCTGCGGAAATGCTCGGCGTCAGCGCCAGCACCCTGCGCAGCTGGGAGCGCCGGCTCGGCTACCCGCACCCGGGCCGCACGCCGGGCAACCACCGCCTCTATGAGTTGGCCGAGGTCGAAGCCCTGCGCGAAGCCCTGCGCGAGACCCAGAATATCTCCAGCGCCGTCGAAGTCGCCCGCCAGCGCGGACGCGGACCCGCGTCGGCCGCTCGGCTGATGGCCGCCTTCGACCGCTTCGATGAGGCCGCTGCCGACCGCGAGCTGGAGGAGAGCCTCGCCGTTCGCTCCGTCGAGCGCAGCATCTCGGAGCTGCTGCTTCCCGCGCTCGAGCTGGCCGAGCGCCGGCCGGACGGCGACGCCGAGCTCGAGCACGCGTGTCGCTGGTCGACCGGCTGGCTTCACCGTGCCCGTCGCCTGACGCCTGGTGCCTCCCGCCCCGAGGGCATCCTGCTGCTGGATTCAGGCTCGCCGCTGGGCGTCGAGGCGATTCAGGTGCAGGCGCTCGAGCTCTTCCTGCGGCGCGCCGGACTGCGCGTGCTGCTGCTGTCCGCCGCTCTCGCAGAGGGTCGCTTTCGCAGCGCGCTGCGCGCGCTGCAGCCCGACGCGGTCGTACTCTGCGGCTCGGAGGCACGCCTCAACGTGCTCGGCGACCCGCTTCGGGCGCTGCGAACCGAGAATGGCCCCGCGCGACTGTACGGCTATCGCGCCGCGCGACTGGTGTCGGGACGCGACGGCCTGCCTTCTCTGGGCGATGAGCCCGCCCAAGCCACGCAGGCACTGCTCGAGAGCTTCTAAGGGCTTCACGCCGCGGTCGGTGCGGAACCGGCGCCATCTCGCCGCGAGATCGGTAGAAAGAGTTGCGCAAGTTTTGTGCCAGTTGGCACAGGGTTGTGCAAGGTGAAGCAGATTCGGCGGCGAAAACCTCCGCATCCCTTACCCGGGCTGCAGCGTCGCGCGATCGCTGCCGACAAACCCGGTACACCCGGTTCAGCATTAACTTCCGCATTTTGGGCCAACTACCACCTCAGAGGAGACCATGCAGACAACGACTCAGAGATTCTTCAACGTGAGCGAGGCGGCGGAGCTCCTCGGCGTCAGCGCGGCGTCGTTGCGCAAATGGTCCGACCAGGGCCTGCTCCCCGTCTATCGCACCCCTGGCGGCCAGCGCCGCTACGACCCGGTCGATCTCGATCAGTTCCTCGCCTCGATGCGCCAGCCGGCCGCGAGCGCGACGACCGCTGCCGTACCGCGCTACGGCCGCACCGCGAGCGCGATTACAGGCTGAACCGCTCCACAGTGAGCCCTCACCCCACTGAGATGGACGAAGCAGGCCCGGACCGTCCGACGCCAACGGCGATCGCAGTCGAGGCTGCGATCCTCGCCGTCGTCGTCGCGATCTCGATCTGGCGCGCGGCCGACGCCGACTGGGACATGGCGCTGCTCGGCACCCTCGTCGTCCTCGGTGTCGCCAGCGATCTGCTGCGCATCGAAGTCCGCGCCCACCGCATCTTCGTCTCCGCCAGCTTCCTCGCGATCGTCCTCGCCGCCGTCTTCGCGGGCGTCGCTCCGGCCGTCGCGATCGGCGTGGTCACGATCCTCGCCAGCTGGGCGCGTGAGCGTTACCCGCGCGACTACCTGCTGATCAACGTCGTCACCTACGCAGCCTTTCCGCTGATCGCCGGTCTCGTCTTTCACGCGGTCAGCGACGGTCTCGCGCTCGACCTACGGCTCCCCCGCGTTCTACTTGCTGGTCCTCGCCGTTTTCGTCCTGGCGTTGGTCGTCGACTTCAGCCTGATCGCGGGCTACTCCTGCTACGTCGAGCGCTCGAGCTTCGCGACGAAAGTTCGCCGGGCACTGGTGCCGTTGTTGCCCTCCGAGCTCGCTTCGGCGCTGCTCACGGTCGCGATTGCGGTCGCCTACGTCGAGCTCGGGATCGGTGCGCTGGCGATGTTCGGAGCCGTGATCTTGGTCTTTCAGTACCTGGTCGGCGCCCTGCTCGTCTCGCAGGAGCGCGCCGACGAGCTCGAGGTCAGGGCCCGCCAGCTCGCCGGCTTCCAGGTCGCGCTGCTCTCGGCCCTGCTGCGCACGCTCGACCTGCGAGATCGGATGACGGCGCGCCACAGCGCCGCCGTCGCGCGCTACTCGCGCGAGATCGCAGCTCACCTCGGCTTCTCCGAGAGCGAGCAGGAGCTCGCCCATTCCGCCGGCCTTCTTCACGACATCGGCAAGTTCGTGCTCCCGGACGCGATCCTCAAGTCGGGCCGCCGGAAGCTCTCCGACGAGGAATGGGAGCAGATCAAGAAGCACCCCCACGAGGGCGCTCGGATCGTCTCCCAGATCGACGGCTATCAGCCGATCGGCGAGATCATTCTCGCCCACCACGAACGCGTCGACGGCACCGGCTACCCGCGCCGGCTCAGCCACAACCAGATCCCGGCCGTGGCACGGATCGTTGCCGTCGCCGACACCTACGACGTGATCACGGCACGCGACACCTACCGCGACCCGATCAGCTCCTACGACGCCGTGGTCGAGCTTCGCCGCGTTTCCGGAACCCAGCTGGACCCGCGCTTCGTCGAGGCGTTCATCGAGGTGCTCGACGGCAAGGATCTCGCGTATCGCCACGGCGAGGACGCCGACTTCGAGGCCGAACTGGCGCTCGACAAGCGCATCCACGACTACGTGACGGCATCGTCGCAGAGCCAGCGCGCTCCGCTAACGACCGCCTGAGGCGAACGTCCCGTCCCGCGTCGGGGACGCGGAGAAGTGCGAACGCCGCCCGGCAGTACGGCCCGGGCGGCGATGAAGCTGTGGCCTCAGCCCTTGCGGTAACCCATGGCTACCTCCCTCACGCTCAGTCTGCCGGGATCAGCAGAACTTACGAAAACCCCATGACAGAACTTACGAAACCCCCATGGAACTTGAGGGACCTTACACAACATTGAGAGAACTTGTAAAAAGATCTCGCGCGCTTGCAACGTCCTGCAACCGCAGGAAGTAACTTCGAGCGCCGATGGCAGCAGCGCTCCGCCCCCTCCGCCTACCGGGGTTTCCCAACCTCGGGCTCGCGTACTTCGTCAACGAGTTCGGCAACTGGCTCGGAGAGATCGCGCTCGCGATCCTGGTCTTCGACCAGACGGGGAGCCCGATGGCAACCGCGGCGCTGTTCTTCGGCATGCATTTCACCCCGGCGATCCTTGGCCCACCGATCGTGGCCAGGCTCGACGCGGCGCCGGCACGGCTGGTCCTGCCGAGCCTCTATGCGGCCGAGGCGGCGGCATTTGCCTTGCTCGCGCTGTTGGCCGCCGATTTCTCGCTGGTCGCGATCCTCGTCCTGGCGACGTTCGACGGCTCGATCGCGTCGGCGGCAAGAGCCCTGACTCGGGCATCGGCCGCTGCCGTGCTCGCCCCCGCGGGGCAGCTTCGCGAGGGCAACGCGCTGCTCAACATCGCCTTCACCGCCGGCGCCGCCGGCGGGCCGGCGATCGCTGGAGTGGTGGTCGCCGGCGCCGGAGTTCAGACGGCGTTGCTGGCCGACGCCGCCTCATTTCTGGCGGTGGCCGTGCTGCTGGGCTTCACCCGTAGGCTGCCGAACCCCGACGCCGACCCCGACGAGGCCGAAGACGACTGGCGCCAGCGCCTTCGCAGCGGCCGCGAGTACGTCCGCTCGCGACCGGCGCTGGGGCGCCTGCTCGGTGCCCAGGGGCTGGCCTTCATCTTCTTCGCCCTCGTCGTTCCGATCGAGGTCGTGTTCGCGAAGGAGACCCTCGATGCCGGCGACGCCGGTTACGGCGCCCTGCTGGCAAGTTGGGGCGTAGGCATGGTCGTGGGCAGCCTCGCCTTCACCGCTCTCGGCAAGATCGGACTGCGCTCGTTGCTCGTCTACTCCACCGCGGCGATCGGCGTCGCCTACCTCGCCACCGCCGTCTCGCCCACCCTGGCCTTCGCCTGCATGGCATCGGTCGTCGGTGGCCTCGGCAACGGTGTGCAGTGGATCGCGCTCGTCACCGCCGTTCAGGAGCTGACGCGCGCCGCCTACCAGGCGCGCGTCCTATCGCTGCTCGAGGCGCTGGCCAGCGCCATGCCGGGCGTCGGGTTCCTGCTCGGCGGCGCGATCGCGTCCCTTTTCGAGCCCCGCCTCAGCTACGCGGTGGCCGGCGCCGGCGTCGTCGTCATCCTCGCCGCCGCGATCACCTTCCTGCGAAACGTCGACTGGACCCCGGAGCTCGACCAGGGAGAGTCGCCCGACGATGCAACTTCCGTTGCAGCAGGCGATTCCACGCGCCCGATACTCACCGGTTCCTAACGCTTCGCTAGTCTCACGCCCAGCCAACTCCCTGCAAATCCAGTCCTTCGAGATCATCACGGGCCGGGAATCGGGGGCCATCGGCGGCGGGCGTCAACGCCGCTTTCGCCAGGGGCGAATCACAGCGCCGCCAACAGGCGCGAGCCTTGAAAGGCCACCCCATCGACGCCCGCGACATGCGCTTCACGCGACCGAGAACGAACACCCGCCTTTGCGTCCACCGAGCCTTGGGGCTGGCGGCGCTGGTGAGTGCGCTCGCTATCGGGGTCGCCCAGTCGGGCGCCGCCGGGATCGAACAGCTTCGGGCGCAGATCGCCGATGCCCGTGACGAGGCCCAGGCCCTCGCGCAACAGATCGACTCCGCGACGGCCGCCCTCGCTGCCGCGCAGGAGCGCGCCATCGCAGCCGCGCGGGAGGAAGCACGGCTGACCGCGGTTCTGGCGCGTGGCCGCGAGCGTGAAGCTCGGCTCGAGGCCAGCCTCGGGCTCGCGATCGAGGAACTTGCTGCGACGCGAGCCCGCTTCGGACGCTCCCAGGACGCCCTCGCCGATCGTCTCGTCGCGATCTATCGCAGTCCGATGCCCGACGCGACCTCACTCATGCTCGAGGCCGACGATTTCGACGATCTCGCGACGCGCAGCGAATACCTGAGCCGGATCGAGGATGCCGACGCCTCCCTGGTCAGCCGGGTGCGCACGATGCGCGCGCAGGTCGCCGCGCACCTGGTCGAGGTCGAAGCCGCCGAGCAACGCACGCAGGCGTTCAACGAACGCGTGCTCAGCGCCCGCGACGAGATCGCCGCGGCTGCGCGCCGACGCAGAAGCTGAATCGGCCTCTCTCGCCAGCCTGCGCGAGCAGCGTGAGACCGCCGTCGAGAGCCTCCAAGCCCAGGTGGGCAAGTGGACCGACCGGGTGCAGCGGCTCGAGCGCATCTCAGAACGTCAGGCGCGAGCGCAGGTCGGCGAGTGGTTCGGCGACTGGGCGATTCCGGAGTCGATCGTGATCTGCGAGTCGGGCGGCAACTGGGACGCGGTCAACCCGAGCTCGGGCGCAGGCGGCGCCTATCAGATCCTGCCTTCGACCTGGGAGCTCTACGGCGGCGAGGGCGAGCCCCAAGACGCCTCCCCGGCCGAGCAATCCGAGATCGCCGCCCAGATTTGGGCCGATTCGGGCGAAGCAGCCTGGGTCTGCTGAATCGTGGACGCGGGCGCCTGCGCCGCGCGATTCGCGCTTTCTTAGCCTTCGGGGGGTTGGCGTTTCGCGAGTGAGAACGCCGATCGCGAGCGCGAGCACGGCGAACACGCCTCCGGCGAGCTTGATCTGCCTGCCGAATTGAAACCAGGCCATGCGGACGACGAGACGGCCGATGTGTTCGTAGATGACGGACATGCAGTAGCTCCTTGATCGTTTCGTCTACCCGCGATCGCGGTTGCGAACCCGATGCGCGAGACGGCTTTGCAGTGTGAACAGCTCGATGAACCCCGGGCTCGCATCCTGGCTGAATTCGCCGCCGGACTCGCCGAAGCTGGCGAGCGACTGGTCGTAGAGGGCATACGGCGAGCTGCGCGCGACGACCGTCGCCGAACCCTTGTAGAGCTTCATCGTCACCTCGCCGGTGACGTGGGCGTTGGCGGATTCCATGAACGCGTCGAGGTCCTCGCGCAGCGGCTCCAGCCAGAGCCCGGCGTAGGCGAGGTATGCCCACTTGTCCTCGAGCGTGCGCTTGAAGTTGTTCTGATGGATGGTCGAGACGAGCTTTTCGAGCTCGCGATGAGCGGGCAGGATCAGCGCCGCCGCGGGCACCTCGTAGATGTCTCGCACCTTGAGGCCGACGATGCGGTCCTCGATGTGGTCGACGATGCCGGCGCCGTGGCTTGCACCGAGCTCGCCCGCTCGCTCGATCAGGTCGACCAGCCCGAGTCGCTTCGCCGTCGATCGCAACCGGACAACCCGCTGTCGAAGCCGATTCGCACGTACTGCGGTTCGTCCGGAGCGTCCTCGGGACGCGTGACGAGTTGGAAGACGTCGTCGGGAGTCGGCTCGGCCAGGTCCTCGATCGAACGGCCCTCCGAGGAGCGGCCCCAGAGGTTGTCGTCGATCGAGTACGGCGCCGCAGCCTCGTTTGCACCCTTGATCGGGATCCGGTGCTCGCGCGCATAGGCGATCTCCTCCTCGCGGCCCATCTTCCACTCGCGCACCGGGGCGAGCACCCTGAGCTCGGGATCGAGCGTGGCGATCGTGCCGTCGATCCGTACCTGGTCGTTGCCCTTGCCGGTGCAGCCGTGGGCGATCGTGTCGCAGCCGCTGGCACGAGCGTGCTCGACGGCAAGCCGCGCGATCAGCGGACGGGCCAGGGCGGTGAAGAGCGGATAACCGCCGCCGTAGAGGGCGTTTGCCTTGATCGCGGGCAGAACGTAGTCACGAGCGAAGACCTCGCGTGCATCGGCGCGAAACGTCTCGATCGCGCCGAGGTCTCGGGCCTTGCCGAGGACGACGTCCCAGTCCTCGCCCGGTTGCCCGAGGTCGACGGTGAGGGTCACCACCTCCGCCCCGTAGCGCTGCTGGATCCAATGCAGCATCACCGAGGTATCGAGGCCGCCCGAATACAGCAGCAGCACCCGGCCGACCTGGTCGGGGTCAGCCTGATAGCTGGCTATGCGTGGCGCGTCCGTGCTCATCGGCGCGCAAGTCTCGCATGTCTTCGGACCTAGTCGAGGATCTCGGCGACGATCGCCTCGGGGTCGGTGCGCGCGAACTCCCGCCGCAGCGTCGCGACGATCTCGCCTCGCTCGGTTCCCTGCACCGCCAGCTGCGTGGCGCGGATCAGCGCTTCGTCGTGGCGGTCGGCGACAGGCGCAGGCTCGGCGGCGGCGGTGGTGCTCGGGTCGAGCGGACGAGGCGCGGCGTCCGGCGGTTGAGCCTGCACGGGCGCCGGGTCCACCGATGGTGTGCCGAGACGATCCTCCGGCTCAGCCCCGCTGCTGCGTGTCGCGGAAGGCATCCAGCGCGGCCTGCAAACGTCCGAGCTGGTCTTCGACGAACTGGTCTGTCTCACGTCGGCGCCGGGCCAGGTAGAGCTCGCCCGGCCGCGATCGCATCGCGGCGGATCTCGTCAGCGGCGCGTTCGGCCTCGAGCAGTATCTCCTCGATCCTCTGCGCCGCAGCCGACACCGAGCGTCTCAGCTCGGAACCGTGCTCCAACCCATCGCCATCGGGCTCAGCGACCATCGCGCGGCCTCATGCCCAGCGCGATTCGCCGGCGGTCGAAGCAATCGCATCGATGCCAAGGTAACGAAGCCGTAGCTGCGGACGCCATCGCCGTCGTGGCCGTGCGCAATCATTGCCACCTGCGCCGCGCTCTTCACATCCTCTCGACCGCGTTGATCACCGCCGGAATCGTCGTCGCGGTCGACGTCGCAATGACGCTGGCCTGGAAGGAGCCGGTCTCGACGATCTACGGCTCGATCCAGCAGGGCAAGGCAAGCGATTCGCTCGATGCTCTCGAGCAGCGCTTTCTCGACCGTGCCGATGTCGACACCACCGCCGACGTCCTGAGCCCGCAGCGCGCACGCGAGCTGGCGCGGATCTTCGAGCAGGAGGTCAGGACGGGGGAAGGGATCGGGCGGATCGAGATCCCCAGCATCGACCTCGAGACCGTGGTTGTCGAAGGCACCGACACGGCCAGCCTGCGCAAGGGCCCCGGCCATTATCCCGACTACCGCTTTCCCCGGCCAGGGCCGCACGATCGGGATCGCCGGGCACCGGACCACCTACCTGGCGCCGTTTCGAAAGATCAACGAGATCGACGACGGCGACGAGATCACGCTCGAGATGCCCTATGGCAACATTCACCTACGAGGTCGAAGGACACGAGATCGTCGATCCCTCTGCAGGTCGAGATCATCCGCGACGTCGGCTACGAGCGCTTGGTGCTGACCGCGTGTCACCCGCTTTACAGCGCGGCTCAGCGTTGGGCCGTATTCGCGCGAATCACCGATGTCAGTGGCGCTGGATCCGGCAACCGCGGCTGATACCAGCCCTTTTCGCCGCAGCGACTCAGATGCCGGCAGGTCTGATCGCACCATGCGTTACCGTGGCGGCGTGAAGCCCCCGCCCGATCGAGGCAGCCAATCGACGGCCAAAGCCGGCGAGGAGGTGGTCGCCGGCGCGACGGATGCGCTCGTGCGCGCTGTCAGGCGATTCGAGAATATTCGCGTCCTGACGAGCCGCGCCGTACGTGACATCGGCGCCGATGTCGAGCGGTTGCGACAGGGCCCCCAGGAGGGCGATGGAGCGATCATCGTCCGGATCCTGGAATCGCTGACCCGGCGGGCACAAAGACTCGACGATGAGGCGAAAGGGCTCGCCGATGCCCTCGGGCGCGCGGCCGGCGAGCTCGAGGTTCCGTCAAGGTCGTCGAAGAGCAGGCGAGACGCAAGCGCTCCCCCGCAGGCAGCGACGCCTGGCTCGGTTCCGCGCAAGAGCTCTAACGCGCGTGCGCCCGAGCCGGCATCGGAGGGTGTTCGGTTGATGGCATTGCAGATGGCCGTCGGCGGCAGTAACCGCGAGGAGGTCGAGGCACGGTTGCGGGGCGAGTTCGAGGTCGACGTCACCGACGCGGTGCTCGACGAGCTCTTCGGGTCGGTCTCATCGTGAGCCTGACCGCGCCCGCAGCCCGTCGCGGCGAACCTCGAAGTCGCCCGCGCTGACAGGCTGTCAAGCCCTGCGCCTGGCGGTCTACACAGACGACGAGTACTCCAACTACCGTGGGAGGATCTTCGCTCGCCGCGCGTTCACGCTCTTCCTCTCCCCCCTCGCGGAGCGACTCGAACAGCTGGTGATCGTCGGTCGGCTGCGTGAGGGCGGCGAGCTCGCCCACTACCAACTGTCAGACGAGGTCGTCTTCGTCGGTTTTCCGTACTACGAGAGCCTCGCATCCCCGCTGGCGGCGGCGCGGGGAACGCTCCGCTCCCTGACCCGGTTCTGGCGGGCGATCGACGACGTGGACGCTTGCTGGTTGCTCGGACCGCACCCGCTCTCACTTGCCTTCGTCGCAATCGCCGCCCTGCGTGGTAGGCGGATCTTCCTCGGGGTTCGCCAGGATCTGCCCGCTTACGCGCGCAGTCGTCATCCTGGACGGCCGGCGATCGCGGCGGCGGCGCTTCTGCTCGACGCCTGTTATCGCCTCCTCTCCAAGCGATTTCCCACCGTAGTAGTAGGCCCGGCCCTGCGTCGCCGCTACCACCGCGCCACGCGGCTGCTCGAGATCGCCGTATCCCTCGTCCGCCCCGAAGACATTCTCGACGTCGACACCGCGGTATCCCGTTCCTACGCGGAAGAGATGACCTTGCTCAGCGTTGGCCGGATAGACGAGGAGAAGAACCCGATGATGCTGGCCGAAGTGTTCGCTGCTCTGTGCGCCGCCGATCGCCGCTGGCGGCTGCTTGCCTGCGGGGAGGGGCAGCTTGCCGCGCGGCTTCAGGCGCGGCTGACGGAGCTCGGGGTCGCGGACCGGGCCGACCTTCGGGGCTATGTCGACCACGCGGCGATGGCGGAGATCTACCGCACGAGTCACGCGCTCGTGCATACCTCGCTAACAGAGGGGCTGCCCCAGGTGATCATCGAGGCGCTTGCCGCTGGACTACCCGTGGTCGCCACCGACGTCGGCGGGGTCGCGGAGGCGGTCGGTCATGCAACTCTCGTGGTCCCCAGCGGTGACGTCGATGCGGCGGTGGACGCATTACAGAGGGTGGCCGACGAGCCGGACCTGCGGCTCAACCTTGCCGCCGCCGGCACGGATTACGCGCGCCGCCACACCCTGGAAGCCGAGGTCGAGCGAGTCGTCGAGTTGCTCGAGAGGTGACCGGCCAGGCCTGCCGGAGCCATTGCTTGCTGTGGCTACACTCCCGTTCTCATGCGGGCCATCCTGATGGAGTTCAACGAGCTGTCGCCGCAGCTCACGGAGAAGTTCATGGCCGCCGGCAAGCTCCCGAACTTTCGTCGGATGTACGGCGAGTCGGAGATCGCGACCACCGAGGCCGACGACTTCGAGCACCTCGAGCCGTGGGTTCAGTGGGTCGCCGTACATTCGGGCGTGCCCTACAGCGACCATGGAATCGAGCATCTCGACGACGGACACATGCTCGGGCGCAAGAATCTCTGGGACCTGCTGTCGGACGAAGGTAAGGCGGTCTGGGTCTGCGGGTCGATGAACATCAGCTACGAGGCGCCGATCAACGGCTGGGTGCTGCCCGATCCTTGGTCGACGAATGTCGAGCCCTTCCCCCGGGCGGAGCTGGAGCCTTACTCCCGCTTCGTCTCGGCGAACGTCCAGGAGCACACACGCGAGAAGTCCGCCCTTTCGCGCGACGAAAAGCTCGACTTCCTGCGTTTCATGGCACGCCATGGCCTCTCCCCGGCAACCGTCGCTGCGATTGGGCGGCAGGTCGGCGGCGAGCGCTTCTCAGACACGCGCTGGCGGCGGGCGGTGCTGCTCGACCGGCTCCAGTTCGACCTCTTTCGCTGGCGCTTCAAGCACGCTCAACCGGATTTCTCCACCTTCTTTCTCAACAGCACCGCCCACTACCAGCACCTCTACTGGCGCAACATGGAGCCCGACCACTTCAAGGTGAAGCCAGAGCCCGGCGAGCAGGAGGTTTATGAGCACGCGATCCTCTACGGCTACCAGCAGATGGACCGCATCGTCGGCCAGCTGCTGGATCTCGCAGGCGACGATGTCACCCTCGTGCTGCTGACGGCATTGAGTCAGCAGCCGAGTCTTTCGTTCGAGGAGATCGGCGGCAAGAAGCTCTACCGCCCACTCGACTTCGATCGCCTCGTCGAGGCAATCGGGATTACAGAACCGGTCGAGGTGACGCCGCTGATGGCCGAGGATTTCCATCTCCAGTTCGAGAGCGAGGAGGCGGCTCGAGCCGGACAGGCGAAGCTCGAGGCTGTGCGCGTGGGCGGCAAGCCGGCGTTGGGCGCAGAGCGAACCGCGACAAAGATCAAGTCCGGGTGCCGAATCTTCGAGCAGCTCGAGGCCACCGCCATGCTCGAGCCCGATGGGGGCAGCTCGCTGCCTTTCTTCGATCTCTTCTACAAGATCGATTTGATGAAGAGCGGCGAGCACCATCCCGACGGGATGATGTGGATCCGCGGCCCGGACCGCCGCCATAGCGTCCGTACCGAGAAGGTTCCGCTGGTCTCGGTCGCGCCGACCGTCCTGCAGATGTACGGGGTGCCAGCACCGCCGTACATGGCCGGCGAGGCCGTCGCCGCTTAGCGCCACGAGGGGACCGCCGCGGCTGCAACAATCTCAGCCGTCGCACCTCACCGGGAATGAGCCTCGCCGAGAAAAATCCGCAGTCGCCCGCATGGATGCAACCCGCCGAGGAGGAGGCCGGGCTCAGCCGCTACGTCCGGGTTCTGCGCGAGCGTTGGTTGCTGGTGGCCACCATCACCCTGGTTACCGTGGCCGCGGCGATCGCCTACGTGGCCACCGCCGACAGCGTTTACGAGGCTGAGGCGGATCTCCTGGTCACGCCTGCCTCCAACACGGACCCCATTCTCTCCAGCCTTCCCATTCCTAGAGAGTCCTCCGATCCGACCCGCGACGTCGAGACCGCCGCACGCCTGGTGACCACGCTTGAAATTGCGGAGGGCGCCCGCACGATTCTCGATACCGAGCGCAGCGCCGAAGCGTTGCTCGAAGACGTCTCTGTCGAGCCGGTGGCCGAGAGCAATCTGGTCGCGATCACCGCCGAGGGGTCCTCCGCCGAAGAGGCGGCGGACATCGCCAACGCGTTCGCAGCCGCGGCGGTCGCTCAACGCACCGAAGACTTCCAAGACATCGTCCGGGAGGTTCGCAATCGGCTTCAGGACGAGCTGGCGATCCTGGCGCCGGACGATCCTTCCCGCCCGGCTATCGAGGCGACTCTCGCCCGTTATCAGACCCTGCTTCAGGCTTCGGATCCGACCATCCGCGCCGAGACCGAGGCAACACCTCCGCCGAGCCCGAGCTGGCCGCGCCCGCTGCTCACAACCGTCGGCGCGTTGATCGCCGGCCTGATCCTCGGAGGCAGCGCCGCGTTTGCCCTGCAGACTCTCGATCCGCGGCTGCGCCGCGAAGATCAACTTCGCTCCCGGTTCAGACTGCCGATCCTCGTGCGCGTCCCACAAGAGCCGGGCGGTCTTGGCTCGAGGTCGGGGCCCCTCGCTCCAGGCACGCTGTCGTCCGCCACCGGCGAGGCATACCGGACGTTGCGGGCGAACTTGATCGCCGCCCGGCGTCGCCATGGCGAGCGCGGGTCAGAGGCCGTGATCGTGACCGGTTCGGGTATCTCGGAGGGAAAGACAACGACCGCAATCAATCTCGCGACCTCGCTCGCCCTGGCCGGCAAGCGCACGATCTTGATCGAGGCGGACTTGCGTCGACCCGCAATTGGCTCGACTTTCGGCATCGAAGTCGACACCGGCGTCGTCAGCGTGCTGCTCGGCAGCACCTCGCTCGAGGACGCACTGGTGTCTCCTCGCCATTTCGGACCAAACCTCAAGCTCCTGCTGGCCGACCACAGTGGAGGTTGGATCGCGGAGCTGTTCTCGCTGGATTCAACTCAGCGCTTGATCGAAGATGCGAAGCGGCTCGCGGAGTACGTGATCATCGATTCGCCTCCGCTGACCGCGGTCATCGACACGCTTCCGCTCGCGCTGCGTGTCGACGACGTGATCGTCGTCTGCAGGCTGGAGCGCACTCGGCTCGACAACCTTCGTCAGCTCGCCGAACTGCTGGCGACGAACCAGGTCAAGCCGCTCGGGTTCGCGCTGATCGGCACCCCTCGTGGCGAGCGTTCCGGTTACCACTCCTACTATCAAGATTCAGACGGCGATCGCGCTCGTCGAGAGCGCTCCCGAAAGCCCGAGGCAGTCCCGACGGAATACCCGTCCGCCTAGGCGGACTCCAGCGATCGGAACGCTGGCGAGGCCGAAATGCAAGCTCGTATTGACACCGCGCAGTGGGTTCCTGCCTCTCTGTTCGGGGCCGCGGCCGTCGCCTTGGGCATGCTCGCGGGACTCAGTCCGGCGATCGCCGTGGCGGCCTCGCTGGCGCTGACCTTTGCCCTGATCACGTTCGTCGATCTCGCGGCCGGACTTTCGGTCTTCGCGATCATCTCCTTCGCGGAGTTTTTGCGAATCGGCGACAGCCCGTTGCTGAGCGGGACGAAGATCGCCGGGGTGGTGCTTGCGCTCTCCTGGCTGGCGACCCTGACCACACGCACGAGCGAACGTTCGCGCACCGGGATGGTCGTCAACCACAGGGGGTTCGTCTACCTGGCTATCGTCTTCGGCGCCTTCGCGGTGCTCTCCAACCAATGGGCCGAGGACCTGGGAGAGGGAAGCGTGGCGAGTTTCGGCTACATCGTCGACCTGGCGTTGTTTCCGATTGTCTACGCGGCGATCAGCGAGCGAAAGCACGTCGTGTGGATCCTGGGCGCTTTCGTCGCCGGCGCCGTCCTCTCTGCACTTCACGGCATGATCCTCCCGCCGCCGCCTGAGTCGAGTCCAGAGGCCATAGCCGCGGAGGGACGGCTGATCGGCGCTGGAATCACACCGAATTACCTCGCCGCGATTCTGGTCAGCGGACTGGTCCTCTCGGCCGGCCTTTTCGCGATCGCCAAGCGCTCTCCGCTGCAGCGCCTGACGCTCGCGTTTGCGGCATTCATCTGCGTGGCCGGGTTGCTGCTGACGCTTTCTCGAACCGGTCTGGTCGCGCTTGCCGTCTGCTTGCTCGCGTCGCTGATCGTTGCCCGGGGGCGGCGGGGATCGGCGGCTGTGGTCGCGCTGGTCGTCGCGGTTGCGACGGTGGGATATTTCGGATTCTGGGGTCCGCCGGAGGCCCGTGACCGAGTGCAGAGCGTGGAGTCCTCCGGGCGCCTCGACCTCTGGACCGTGGGCTGGCGGATGGTGGAGGACCGGCCCGTTGCCGGCGTCGGCGCCGGCAACTTCCCCGTCGTCTCGGCGCGCTATCTACGCGCCGAGCCGGGCGGTCTCACCCGTGGCGACCTGATCATCGAGGATCCGCGCACCGTCCACAACATGTATCTCGAGGTGATGGCTGAGCTCGGGGTGATTGGATTCACGCTCTTCGTGGCGATAATTCTGTTCGCAGTCAGCACGGCGGCACGCGCGGGGCGTAATTTCTTCCTCCGCGGCGACACCTCAATGGACACGCTTTCGCGCGCAGTCTTCATCGCGCAGATCGGGATGCTCGTTGCCGCCTGCTTCGCCTCGATTCAATTCCTTCCGCAGTTATGGCTGTTGCTCGCCCTCGGTCCCGCGTTGCTGGCCCTTTCTACGCGCCCGGACACCACAACCTCGGTGACGGCATAGACCGGCGCAGAGTCCGTGTCCTCATGCTGGTCGACCGCCTACACGCGGTCGGCGGCGCCGAGACGCTGCTCACCGGGATCGCCCTTCATCTGCCCAGCGACAGGTACGAGGTCAGCGTCTGTGCCACGCGTGAGGCGCGCGGACCGCTCGCTGCCAAACTCGAGGCTGCCGGGATCAAGCTCTTCAGCCTCCAACGCCGGGGGCGGTTCGATCTGCTTCCGCTGATTCGACTGGGGCGTTACCTCCGGCGGCATCGAGTGCAGGTGGTTCACTCGCACATGTTCGGCTCGAACGCCTGGAACGCGATCGTTGGCCGCACCGCGCGCGTCGACGCGTTGGTCGCTCACGAGCACAATTGGTCCTTCAGCGGGCAGCCCCTTCGCCGCCGCTTCGATCGCTACCTGATCGGGCCGTCCGTCGATGCCTGGATCGCCGGGACGGCGGCTTCGCGTGAACAGATGATCAACGTCACGGGGCTTGCGGCAGAGAAGATAGTCGTCATTCCTGGCGCCCATGTCCCGCGACCCGAGCGCCGCGGTGACCTGCGCGCCGAGCTCGGGCTCGCACAGGCAACCCCGATCGTCGGAACCATCGCCGTGCTTCGCCCCGAAAAGGCGCTGGAAGTGCTCTTGGAGGCCTTCCGTGACGTAGCTCAGAGGGTTCCGCAGGCGCAACTGGTGGTTGCCGGCGACGGTCCCGCAAGGAGCCTGCTCGAGTCCACCGCGGCAGGGCTGGGGATCGCCTCGTCGGTGCACTTTCTCGGCGTCAGGATGGATATCGCGACGGTCCTCGGGGGGATCGATGTCGCCGCGATCAGCTCAGATTACGAGGGGACCTCCCTGTTCATGATCGAATGCATCACTCACGGGACGCCGCTCGTTTCGACACGAGTGGGCGGCCCGGCGGAATATCTCGAGGACGGCGTCAGCGCCCGATTGGTTCCGACGCGTGATCCGCTTGCACTCGCCGACGCAATCCTCTCTGTGCTCGACGACCCCGAGTTCGGGCGCTCGCTCGCCGCCAACGCCGGGGCAGTCGCTTCGGAGTTCGATGTCGATCGGATCGTTGGCAGGTACGCGGAGCTGTACGAGCGCTTGCTGGAAGGGCTGCCTGCCAACGCATGAAAGACGTACTCGTCCTCTGCTATCACGCGATCAGCGAGCGCTGGCCCGCCACGCTTGCGGTCACGCCCGAGCGATTTGCCCAGCAACTCACAACCCTGGTCGACCGCGGCTACCGCGGGGTGACCTTCACCGACGCGGTGCTCGGCAACGGCTCGGGACGCCAGGTGGCGGTCACCTTCGATGACGCCTACCGATCCGTGATCGAGCGCGCACAGCCGATTCTCGACTCCCTCCACCTGCCCGCGACCGTGTTCGTTCCAACGGCTTACGCAGGCGTCGAGGAGCCGATGTTGTGGCCCGGGATCGAGCACTGGCACGGGACCGAGCATGAACATGAGCTGATACCGATGTCGTGGGACGAGCTGCGAGGCCTGGCCGCCGACGGCTGGGAGATCGGATCGCATACCCATTCGCATCCCCGGCTGACGCTGATCGACGACGACCACCTCGCGGCGGAGTTGGCGATCTCGAAACGCGAGTGCGAGCATCAGATCGGCACGCCCTGCAGGTCGATCGCCTATCCCTACGGAGCAAATGACGAGCGCGTCGTAGCCGCAGCGCGCGTTGCCGGCTATGAGGTGGCCGCGACTTTGCCCGGCCAAACCCCGGGCCGCCCCGAGCCTCACATCTATCCGCGGCTGGGGATCTACCGCATCGATGGCCGGCGGCGGTTCCGGCTCAAGATCTCGCCGAGCCTGCGAAGGCTTCGCTCACTCCCCGTTTGGGGGACGCTGCGGGGCTAGGCGGTACGGTGATCGCCTTGGTCACAAGGGGTTGACCACCTGCACGTTGTCGAGGTCCAGGGAGCAACCACCGGGCGGCGGACAGGCAATCGCCGGGTCGTGGTACGGGCCGATCCGCAGATGCGCTGGAATCGACTCGCCGGGGGCGATCCCGTCGTCGGCCTCACCGCCGTCGGTCTCACGCTTGAGCGTATACGTCTGGATCGTCGGGCTCTGCTCGCCCAGGTCGGTGCTGTCCCCATCGCCGTTGAGGTCGACATGGACCTTGATCGACCCCAGCGAAGCATCCTGCGAGTAGTTGACGTCGAAGGTGAAGCGTGTCCACCGGCTGGTTTCCGCCGGTGCCGACCAGAGCTGCTCGCTGCCCGACGAGGGGCCTACGGAGCTCGATCGGTGAAGCTGCCATTGGCCTCTGCGTGCGGAGAGCGAGATCGCAGGGGTGCCACCGCCATTGGCTGAAGGCTGAGCCTGCTTCATCTGCATCACGACCTGCCAGTTCTGGGTCGAGAGCGGAAAATCATCGGCGAGCCTGAGGGAGAAGGTGGTCAGCCTGCGCTGACCCTCCCGGTAGAGCGCGGTCGGGCCCTTGGGGTGGTCGTTGAGGCCGAGCTCGCACCGCTCACCCCAAACGTCGTCGCCATCGAGAACCGCGAGGCGGCGAAACGAGTCCTCTGACGCCTCCGACAGTCCCGGGGCGATCGCCGTGGAATCGCCGCCGAAAAGCAATCTGTGGCGGGAATCGTGCTGGCAGTCGGTTGCACCCCAGAGCAAGCTTGGGTCGATCGTCAAACCCGGGTCGTTGAACAACAGCTCGCAGCCTCCGAGGGCGAGCTCGGCCAGCGGGACCTCGCATGGGCCCGCCAGCACGGTTGCGGGCGGGCTTGCTCCCGCAGGAGAAGACCCGCCCCCCGACTTCCCTTTGCGGACTCTCTCGCAGCTCGACACCCTGTCCTTGCGGTCGACGACGGCGATATCGCGGCCGGGGCCGCAGCGAATGCGATCTCGGTGTCCGTCTCGAGCCAGCAGGGTGTCGCCGCCGGCGCGGGCGTGGATTCGATCGCGGCCGCCGCCCCCCCGTAGGCAGTCGCTCCCCGGTGTCCCCACAAGCTTCTCCCCCAGCCCCGTGCCACTGCTCTTTGCGGCACAGCTTCGAGCCTGCGCCGTGGCCGGGCGCTCCGCGATCGTCAACGCCGTGATCCCGAAGATGGCCGCGAGGGCGAGGGCCCTGACGATGCGGGTAAGCCTGTGACCGGTACTGCTCACTAAGCGCCTCCTGTTGGCAGCCGAGCCGTCTCCTTGACGGAGACCTCTGGCTTTGCGTCCCCGCCTTGCGACGGGTTTGCCTTTTTCGGGAGCCGCGCGGACTCCGCTCTCTAAAGCTGTTGTCGGCGGTTACTAGCCGTGCATGTGCCGAAAGGGGGTGCCTGGACGAATTGGCCATGCGCCTGGACGAATTGGCCATGCGGCGCAAGCCGCGGCTGCCTTGGAACAGGCTCGCGGCGTCCTCAGAGTGGCGTCAGGTGCGCCTGGGGAGGATCCGCGTAAGCGTTGCGCGCAGTCGCCGCAGCTCCACGGTGCTGAGCTCGCGGCTAACCAGCAGGGCAAGGACGAAGGCGAGTGGTCCGGCGACCGCCCCGATTGCCCAGTCGAGCGGGCTCAGCTGCTGTGTCCCAAGCGCCACCAGCACCGCGGCAAAGGCGCCCGCCGCAAGCAGCGCTCGAGCAGCAGTCAGCGCCGGTGGAGCGAGCTCGAGACCCAGCAATTTCCGGCAGAGCCAGAGGTGGGCTCCAACATAGAAGGCGAAGGCGATATCGATCGCGATCGCCGCGCCAACGACCCCATCTGATTCGATCAACCAGATCGACAGTCCCACGTTGAGAACCAGCGCCGAGACCGCGAACGGGATCCGCCGTCGCGCCTCGCCGAAATAGTTGATCGAGAGGGCGACCAGCGGTGCGAAACCCTGCAGGAACAGGAATGGGGCCAGGGCGCGCAGGACATCGGCTGAGCGAGCGTAGTCGGGCCCGAGCAGCAGCTCGATGAGCGGCTCTGCCCAAACGATGATCGGCGCCAAGAACAGCGCCTGAACCATGAGCACGTAGCGCAGCGCGCGCCCGAGCGAGACCACGTCTGGCGCTCGATCTCGATGCCGAGCCAGGCGTGGGGCCACGGCGTTGGCAACCGCCAGCCCCGGGTAGTGCAGGAACGTAGCGAGCTTGGCGGGGGCTCCGTAGATGCCCGCCGCTACCGTGCCGAGCAGCCCTCCGACCAGGAGCAGCTGAAGCTGGGCGAAGATCGCCCAGACCCCGTCGATGACCAGCAGCGCCCCCGCGTAGCCGGCCAGCTCCCGCGTCGACGGCGCGCCGCGGCGCTCGGCGAACGAGCGCGCGCCAAGCAGGCGGATCATCAGCAAGAGACCGATCAGGGCGCCGCAGCCGTAGCCGATCGCTCGACCGAAGGTCGCCGCGGTGGCGCCACCGGCAAGTAGCACCAGCGCGATGCTCGCCGAGACCTCGATCGCGCTCTCCGAAGCCACGAGCCGGAACTGATACGAGAGCCTGCCGAGAGCGACGAACGAGTACATGAACAACAACATCACGCTCTGCGCGAACACCGCAAGCGAGATTCCCCGCAGCGGGTCCGTCAGCGCCGGCGCGTCGTAGAGCGAGGCAATCGGCTCCGCCAGCGCGAATAGCAGCGCTGCGAAGATCGAGGTGACGATGAGCTTGAACTTGAGCGCCTTGGCGACGACGTCGGCTACCGCGCGATCGTCGCCTCGCCGCTCGGCGATGAACCTGGCGGCCGAGTGCGAGACTCCGAAGTCGGCCGGGAGCACGACCAGGCTGCTGAACGCCAGCGCGAGCGCGAACACACCGTACCCGGCGGGTCCGAGCGCTCGGACCAAGAACAACGTCAGGCCGGCAGTGAAGGCCGCGGTGACGACCTGCGAGGCGAGCCCGAAGGCCGCGTTGCGAGCGATCGACTCGTCCGCGGGCCCGGTGCGGCTCATTGAATCGAGACGAGCAGCTGCTCCAGGCGCTCGATTTCGGACTCGCGGCGATGCTCGCCGGCGAACCGGCGAGCCGCGGTGGCGAGACGCTCGCGGAGTGGCGGATCGGCAGCCAGCCTGCGCACAGCAGCGGCGAGCTGCGCCGGATCTCCTGGCCCGGCGATGAGGCCGAGACCCTCCTGCTCGGCGATTCGCCGCGTCTCCCCCGGGGCGGCGATCAGCAACGGGCGCCCGATAGCGCAGTAGTCGTAGAGCTTGATCGGCACCGACTTGCCGAGCTCCGGCTTCGCCGCCAGCGGCAACAGCAGGGCATCCGAAGCGCGCATGTACCGGGCGGCAAGCGACGGCTCGACGAGCCCGACGAAACGCGCACGGTCCTCGCCGAGATCCCTGGCGGCTTCACGAAGTCGCGACAGCGATGAACCGTCGCCGATGACCACGAGCTGATAACCGTCGCCGAGCAGGCGGGCGGTCTCGAGCGCGGTCTCGAGATCCTGCGAAAGGCCAACGTTCCCGGCGTACGTCCAGACGAACCGGTCAGCCGGTAAGCCCACCGCCGTTCGCTGCGGCTCGTCCGCCCCGGCCTGCAACCACGCGGCGGTGGTGCCGTTGGGGATCACGTGGACTTTTGCACGGTCGCGGACTCGCGCCGCGATGTGCTCTCGGAAGGGTTCGGTGGGGGTCGTGATAGCCGCCGCGGACTCATAGAGCCGGCGTTCGAGCCTCTCCGCCCCCGCGATCACTCGCGGGTTGTCCACCTCTCCGAGCGCCACCGCCACCTCCGGCCAAAGATCGCGGACGTCAAGCAGCCAAGGCGTTCGATGGCGTGCTGCCGCCAACGCGCCGACGGCTCCGACCGAGAGTGGTGGCGAGGAGGCGAGGATCGCATCCGGTCGCGCACGTGCCGCCGCCGCCACGCTTGCCGCCGCCGCATAGGACGCGTAGGAGCCGAGCCGGTGCCGGGCGCGCTTCGATGGACTCGCGTGGGTCCAGACATAGGTTGCTCGAAAGCCGTCGAGGTCGCGTGTTTCAGCGAGCCGGCCGCCGTAGGCGGCGTCGACCAGCCCACGAGGGTGGCTGGGAACCTCGCAGATCACCTGGACATCATGACCCCGAGCCGCGAGGCCGGCGGCGAACGGATGCAGGCGCTGGGTCGCCGCCGTCACCTCAGGAGTGAAGTATTGAGTCAGGATCAGAACCTTCATCGGCCTGCTCACCTGCGCGCCGCGGAGGGAAAGGACCTGGTCAAGGCCTTGTAAACGGACTTCGCCGGTGAGCGAACCCGCGGCGGCAAGCGACGATTGAAGCGCCACAGCGCCGCTTCGGCCCGGGTCAACAGCGCCATCGGATGTCCGCGTCTTGCGCTGACCACCGTCATCACCTCGCGTTGGCCGGTCGCAAAGCGCAGCTTGTAGGGCTCCCTGCCGAGCAGCAGGTCGTACACGGTCGCATCTTCGGATCGCGCGGCCCGCACCGTCTCCGTGAACAGCACGAAGCCGACGCTGGCCGATGCCCAGTCTGGATCGAACCCGGACTGGTAGAAGCTGTAATGCCCTCCGAGTCGCCATCCGTACCAGCTCGCAACCGCCTCGCCGTCGAGCTCCAGAAACCAGAGGCGGAGGGCCTCGCGTTTCAGCAAAGCGGCGGCCAGGTCCGCGTGAAATCGCCTCGAGGCCTCGGTCGATGCCGCCGACCCGCCCTGACTCTCCCAGCGCGCATCGTGCAGCGCAAAGCAGAGCGCGACATCGTCGCGGACCTGATCGGGATCGCGACTCAGCCGAAAGCCGAGCTCGTGATCGCGCTCGAGCGCACGCCGCTTGCGCCCGATCTGGGCTCGCAGGTTTCGGCTTCGCGACGCGAGGTAGCCTGGCCAGTCCAGATCGCCGAAGTCGACCAGCGGCAGCACATCCTCCCGAAACACGACCGGTCCAGCTCGCCGGCTGGGCGACCCTCGCGGGAGGTGGCGCAACCACGACGCGGATCGCTCGACTCGATCGAGGACGATCGTCGCGGGCCGGATCCCCTCCGCCGTCAGCGCTGCAAACGCCGCCTCTGCAACCGCATCCTCATCCACTTTCAGCGCTGCAGGATGAAACACATCCCCCAGGTTCGCCCCCGCAAAGCGAACCGAATCGAAGCGACCGCCGTGCCTGACCCACGGCATCACACCTCGCAGCTTGCCGGACCGGTCGCGCACGGCAACCACCAGCGGGGTCGCCCGCTCGCCGTAGTGAGCCATCCAGACGCGCATCCATTCGGGGGTGATGAAGGCGTTGCCCCGCGCGGCCGCCAGGCGGTGCCAATCCGACTCGATCTCCGACGCCTCGGCCAGATCGGTGATCACGGCCACCTCCGTGAAAGGCGGATTCGCGGTCGGCTCGTGCACCGTGCTCACGGTAAATGGCGCTCATCGAGGTCGGGCGGAGGCCGCCCCACCACCGCAAGCATGGCCAGCAGAAACAGAGCCCCGCTCGCCATCTCCAGGCTCTCTTCGGCGACGCTTTTCCAGTCGTCATGTACCGGGTCCAGTGCCTGCGAGATGACCCCGCAAGCGCCCCCGGCAATGAAGCGGGCGACCGCAGGTGGGCGCTCCCGCAGCAGCGGCAGCGACGCGACCCAGGCGACCAGCATCGCCAGCCCGACTGGCGCCAGAATGACCACTGTCGGAAGGTCGGCGCGTACCTCGAGGCGCTCGTGAAGCTCCGCCATCTCGTCGATGCCGAGCGCGATCAGACCGAGGCCGAGCACCCACCAAGGCCAGACCGGGGCCGCCCACCGCTGTCGCGCTGTCAGCAAGGCGAGAGCGCCCGCAGCGACCAGGAGCAGGGTCGAGAAGGCGGTCGGCAGGGTCTGTTCCGCGTTCAGGCGAAACGGCTCCAGGGGGACGTCGGCGATCCCCACCAAAGCGCCGACCCCGACCACTATCACTGTGAATCCAGCTATTGCCCATGCCGCGACACGCTCGTCGACAGCGATTGCGATGCGGTGCAGGCAGGCCCAAAAACCGGTCTCACCATCCGCGGACGCAAGCCGGGAACCGACCGCCAGCACGACGGCAGCGAATCCCGCTACCACGGCGGCCGCGGCGCCGATGTCGATCAGCAGAGCCATGAATCCGCCACGCTAGGCGAGGCTTCGGTCGCTCGCCCGGGTGCCGGCGGTGCCCGCGTTCATCGCCGGGCCCCGAGCGAGCGTCTCACCCGCAGTGCCAGATCGCGCCCATGGGTCCAGGCGATGCGGCTCGCGCGACCGGCAACGGTCGGAGCAAACACCTGCAGGCGCGCGAGCTCGCGGCAATCCTCTGTCCAATCGAGTTTGTGGCGCTCAGCCTGGCCGAGGAACTCATAGCTCCCGAGACCTGCGGAGAAGCAATGCTCCAGCTTAGCCCTGGTCAGGAGGACACCGGGTCCGAATCGCCGGAACTCCGGGTCGAATCCCACCTTCAGCTCATAGTGCGCGCCCCCCTGCTCGAGGCAGTAGGCGAACGCGATCGCCTTCTCGTCGAGGCGCAAGAACCAAAGCCGCAGCCACCCTTCGGCCGCCGCCCAGGCGGCGACCTCGCGGTAAAAGCGTGCCGTCTTGGGACTCGCGAGGATCGACGTGCCGCGCTCGCCCTTCCAGCCGGACGCTTCCACCGCGAAACCCTCCGCCAGCAGTGCATCGAGACGGTGGGTGCCGTGTTCTACCCCGATCGCCACCGAGCCCTGCTCCTCCAGGCGGCGACGAAAGCGGCGCATCTTGCTGCGCCGGCGGCTCGGCAGCTCCGACTCGAAGCTCGTCCAGTCGGACTCGATCTCGATGTATGGCGACCGTTGCACCACCCGCGACACGGGTTGGTGGCGAAGCGCCTTGGCGGCATTCACGCAATCGCTGAAGGCCTTGTCGCCCAGGTCGAGAAAGCTGAAGTCGAGACGCCGTGGGCGCCGCCCCAAGACCGCACCGATCAGCGCCGCGGTCACCTCCGAGTCCGCGGCGAGCGGCCGAAACAAGGGCGTGTGCCAGTTGGTCGGCGAGCTGATCGCTCCAAGGCGCTGGACGACCGGAACCACCCCGACCATGCCGCGACCCCTGCGCGCGCAAACCACCAGCAGGCGCCCGGCGCCAAAGGAGCGATGCCAGGACGCGATCCATCCAGGTCGCAGGAATGGGGGAGCGTCGACCTGTTCGGCCAGCGCATCCCACTCGGCGGCAACCGGGGCGATGCTCTCGTGGGTCTCGATCGTGATCGCCATCTGCGTCTAGGTCCCCGCCGCCCGCCCCGTAGCGCGCCTTGATGCGCGCGATGCCAGCCGGCCGGCGGCAAGCATCGCCGGGCACGGATCCGCGTGGCTCCAGATGCTGTGGGTGGCCCCCCGCGCGTAGCCGAGCGAGCCGAGGATGTCGCGCCCGAGGCCGCCGCGTCGCTCCACGAGGGCGCGCCGCAAGTCACCCTCCAGCCACTGGTAACGCACGCCGGGAGCCGCCTCTGCCGGCAGCGGCGGCTCCCTCCCCGTTGCCAGCGACGCCCAGACCGCGGGCAGGTTCGCGCCGGCTGACACGGCAAGCGCCAGCGACCCGTAGTAGCGAGCGTTGAGGTCGATCAGCTTCGGTGCGCCGCCGCCCGCCGTGATGAATTGAAGCTCCGCAAGCCCGAACCAACCGAGCTCCGCGAGCAGCGCCGATACCCGCGAGGCCAGCTCCTCGTCGACGCGGGTTGTTCGGGCCCGGGCGCTGGCCCCGGCCGCGGGGGGCCATGTGCCCTCGGCGACCTGCTGCACGCGCGCGACGATGCGCGAATCGGAGTCGGCTACGGCGACGAATGCCACCAGGCTGCCCGAGACCAGCTCCTGCAGAAGCGGAACGCCGCCGAGACTGCGGACCTCTTTGGCCCGACGGCTCGCGCTGGCCCGATCGGAGGCAACCATGGCCTCGAGGCGCGAGGGGCCGAGATCATCCCCCAGTGGAGCGTGCAGGCGAGCCTTGACCATCACCGGCGACCGGACCCGCTCGAGCTCTTGCGAGGTGGCCTCAACGATCGACGGAACCTCCAGTCCGACCCGCTCGGCGGCTTGCGAGAGCTCGAGCTTGTCGACCGCTCGCAGGACGACCTCGTGCGGTGGATACGGGATCACGGCCGGAATCTCGGCGCGGCGAAGCGACAGCGCTGTCACCTCCGCATCGCCGGCACCACAGAACACGACCTCGTAGTCGCCCTCGTCAACCGCATCGGAGACTGCGGCTACAAACCGATCGAGATCCTCCTGGGCGCCGGGGACGCGATGGCGTCGAGAGGCAAAGCGCGAATAGCCCGCAAGGCCACGGCCGCCCGACGACGCGACACCAACGGTCCAGCCCGCGCGAGACAAGGCTCGGGTCGCGCTCAGCGAGCCGCGGTCCCCCCCGGGCTCGACGATCAGGGCTCGCATTGATCCACGTGCACGGCGGCGAGTCTAGCCCTGCGTAGATGATTGATTCCACGGAGTCGCGTGCGCGGGGGCGCACGGGACCGAGCTGGGCGTGGCCGGCGGGCGAAGCCCATGCTGGTGAGCATGGGCGAGTCCCGACGGGCGCGATCCAGCGACGGTGTCCGTGCGTCATCCGCGTGCGTGAGGCCGTGGGATCACTCATCTAGGGGCACTGTCCGCGGCGAAGGCCGTGGCCAAGGCCAGCGCTGATCCGCGTGTAGCATCGCGATGGTGACTCGGCGCGCTCTGCTGCTCGCGATTCTCGCGATCGCCGCCGTATCCATCATCATCATCGTGATCGCAAGCGCCGGCGGCGCGGACAACGACGGGCCGACCGCCCCCGTGATCGCCGCAGCCGGAGACATCGCCTGCGATCCGGAGAATCCGGACTTCGAGGGCGGTCAGGGGACCACGGTCACGTGCCGTCAGGGTTCGACCGCCGGGCTGCTCGCCGACCGCGACCTCGCCGCCGTGTTGCCGCTCGGCGACCTCCAGTACGAGGATGGGACACTGGCGCAGTTCGAGGCCTCCTACGAGCCGAGCTGGGGCGAGCTGAAGGAGATCACACGGCCAGTGCCTGGCAATCACGAGTACGACACGCCGGGCGCCGCCGGCTACTTCGACTACTTCAACGGCGTCGGTGTCGCAGACGGTGCGGCGAACAGACGCGGGCGCGGCTACTACAGCTTCGATGTCGGCGACTGGCACCTGATCGCCCTCAACTCGAACTGCACCGCGGTCGGAGGCTGCAAGGAGGGCCGTCCTCAGAACGATTGGCTCGAAGCCGACCTCACCGCGAACCCGGCCACATGCGTGCTCGCCTACTGGCATCACCCACGTTTCAGCTCCGGAGCCGAGCACGGCAGCCTCGCCCGCACAGGTCCGTTCTGGGACGATCTCCACGCCGCCGGCGCCGATCTCGTTCTGAGCAGCCACGACCACCTCTACGAGCGCTTCGCGCCACAGAATCCGCGCGGGGTCGCAGACCCGGAGGGAATCCGGCAGTTCGTCGTCGGCACAGGCGGCAACAGCCTGCTGGGTTTCAGTGAGACCGCGCCCAACAGCGAGGTTCGCGAGGCAGAGACCTACGGGGTGCTCGAGCTGACCCTGCGGCCGTCCAGCTACGAGTGGGAGTTCCGGGCCGCCGACGGCGCCGGCTTCACCGACTCCGGCTCCGATCGCTGCTGACCCTGCGAGTCACGGCTCACCCTGTGCCGCGAGCACCGGCGCGAGGAGCTCGATCGCTCGATCGACGTCGGCCTCGCCGATCGTCAGCGGGGGCAGGAAGCGGAGCATGCCCGGACCGGGCACGTTGGTCACCAGACCCGCGGCGAGCGCCGCTGCCGCCGCGTCCGCCGCGTCCACTCCGTTGCCGAGGCTTGCACCGACCATGAGGCCACGGCCGCGCACCTCCGTCACCGCTGGGAGCGCGGCGAGCCCGGCCCGAAACCGCTCGCCGAGGGCGCGCACGCTCGCCAGCAAATCGGGATCGTCGATCAGCTCGAGCGCGGCGAGCGCGGCCGCCGCCGCGATCGGCGCACCCGCGAAGGTAGAGCCGTGATCGCCGCGGGAGAGCACGTCGCCCAGCTCGGGCACAGTAACGACGGCGCCGACCGGTAGTCCGCCCCCTAGAGCCTTGGCCGAGGTCAGCAGGTCGGGCCGGACCGGGAGCTGCTCGTAGGCCCAAAGGCTGCCGGTGCGGCCCATCCCGCATTGGACCTCGTCGAAGATCAGCCGTGCGCCGGAGGCGTCACAGGCCTCCCTGGCGGCGACCAGCAGCTCGTCGGCGATCGGATAGACCCCCGCCTCGCCCTGGATCGGTTCGATCATGACCGCTGCGGTGCGGTCGCCGATCGCCGCCCGCAGCGCGCTCGGGTCATCGCGGGCGACACCGACGAATCCCGCCGGAAGGGGTCCGAACACGTCCTCGCGAGCCAGCTTCACGGTCGCCGCCAGCGCCCCCAGTGTGCGGCCGTGAAACCCGTGCTCGAGCACGACGATCTCAGGGCGCTCTATTCCGCGGGAGTGAGCGTGTTTGCGAACCAGCTTGATCGCACACTCGCTCGCTTCGGCGCCGGAGTTGCAGAGAAATACGCGTCCGCCGAGGCTCGACTCGGCGAGCCGCTCGCAAAGGCGAAGCGCCGGCTCCGAGTAAAACAGGTTCGAACTGCCTGCAAACGTGGCGCTCTGCTCGACCGATTGCGGCAACGATGCGGGGATGGCAATGGCCGGCGTTGTGGACCGAGAGGCCGCTGAAGAAGTCCAGGTACTCCTTGCCGTCGGAGTCCCACAGCCGAGCTCCTTCGCCGCGGATGAACTCGACCGGTGCGCGCGCGTATGTGTCCATCGCATAGCGCGCCTCGAGCCGCTGCAGTTCCTCGACGCTCATTCAGGCGTGACCATGGTGCCGATGCCGGCGTCGGTGAAGAGCTCGAGCAGCAAGCTGTGAGGTCGCCTCCCGTCGACGATGTGCGACGAGCCGACCCCGCCGCGGATCGCCTCCGCGCAGGCCGCAAGCTTGGGGCGCATGCCCCCGGAGGTCGCCGGCAGCGCGGCCTCGACCTCTGCCACGGTCGCACGTGAGGTCAACGAGGCGGGATCGTCGGGATCGGCGAGCCAGCCGGCGACATCGGTGATGAAGATCGCCTTGTGAGCTGTCAGCGCGGCGGCCACCTTGCCCGCCGCTGTGTCGGCGTTGACGTTGTAGGAGCTGCCGGCACGATCGGCCCCCACCGAGGCGATCACGGGGATGTAGTCGGCGGCGATGTGGTTGAGCACGTCGACATCGACGCGTTCGATCTCGCCGACAAAGCCGACCTCATCGGCCTTGGCATGCGGGGAGATGGTGAACAGCGATCCATCCTCGCCCGAGAGCCCGACGGCGGGCTGGCCGTGGCGGTTGAGGCGCATGACGATGTCGGCGTTGACCTTGCCGAGCAGGACCATCTTCGCCACCTCGACGGTCTCGGCGTCGGAGACGCGCATGCCCTCGACGAACCGGACCTCCATCCCCAAGCGCTCCATGTACCGGGTGATGTCCGGGCCGCCGCCGTGGACGATCACCGGGTTCATGCCCACGTACTTGAGCAGGACGACGTCGGTTGCGAACCCGTCGCGAAGGGCTTCGTCGCTCATCGCCGCGCCGCCGTACTTGATCACCACGGTGCGCCCGTGAAACTCACGGATGTACGGCAAGGCTTCGAGCAGTGTCTCGACACTGGCAACGGCCTCTCGCGTTCTCTTCTCGGGCGTCACGTCGTGTACTCGGCGTTGATGCGGATGTACTCATGGCCGAGGTCGGAGAAGATAGACGTGCGCCGCGGTCCGTCGCCTCGGCGGAGCTCGATCGAGATCTCGGCTTCGGCCTCCTCGCCGCCGAGCGCCGCGGCATCGATCGCGTCGGGGCCGAGCTCGTCGATCTGCTCACCCGCCAGCGCCATGCCCGCGGCTTGGGCGATCCGGCCCCAGTTCGGATCGCGGCCATGAAGCGCGGTCTTGACCAGGGGCGAGTTGGCGATCGCGCGCGCGACCCGTTCGGCCTCCGGTCGGATGAGGCTGCGCCGCTGACCTCGATCCGCGCCCGAGCGGCTCGCGCCCTCGCCGTCGGCGACGATCTCGAGCGCGAGCTGCAGCGAGCACCGCGTCCGAGCAGGCCATCCGGCATCGGCCGCCCCGACGGTCCCGGCTTGCCTGCAGCAGCACGGTGTCGTTGGTGCTCATCTGCCCGTCGACGGTGATCCGCTCGAACGAGCCCTGCACCGCCTGGCGCAAGCGCGGTCTCGGGGTCGGCGATCGACGGCGTCGGTCTGCACGAAGCAGAGCAGGGTCGCAAAGCCCGGCTCGATCATCCCCGCGCCCTTGGCCTGAGCCGAGACGGTGACGCCATCGGCGCTCACGGTGCAGAACTTCGGCCCCTTGTCGGTGGTCATGATCGCCCGGGTGAAGTCGCCGCCACCGCGCTCGTCGAGCTCGGCTGCCGCCCGCGAGATGCCCTCGAGCACGAGGTCGATCTCGAGCGGCACGCCGATCACGCCGGTTTCGGCGACGGCGGTGTCGGCCGCCGCGGTGCCGAGAGCCTGCAGCGGCGGCGTCGCGCATCGCCAGCGCGTCGCGATAGCCCTGCTCGCCGGTCGCCGCGTTGGCATTGCCGGAGTTGACGACGACGCCGCGGATCGCATCGCGATCGCACTCGTCGCGACAGACGCGAATCGGCGCCGCCGCGGCGGCGTTTCGCGTCAGCAGCAACGCCGAGGCCACCTCAGGGGCGTCGCAGACGACCAGGCCGACATCGGTGCCGCCGGATGCCTTCAATCCACAGGCAACGCCGGCGGCGCGAAAGCCCGGGGCGAGCTGCGCCGGATCGAGTTCCTGCGACGCCGTCGGGAACCGTCGACCCAGCGCGAGCGCAAGAATTGCTGCCTGCTGGCTGCTGCCGGCTCGGCGTTCACCGCAGCCCCTCGCTCTCATCGATGCCCAGCATCAGGTTGAGGTTCTGGATCGCCTGCCCCGCCGCGCCCTTCCACAGGTTGTCGATGGCGCCGAACACGACCGCGCGGCGCTCGGCCACCCGCGAGACGCTGAGCCGGCAGAGATTGCTGTCGCGAACGTCGCGCACCCCGGGCGGCGCCTCGACGACCTCGACGAAGCGCTCGCCCGCGTAGCGCTCGGCATAGAGGTCGCGAAGATCCTCGGTGCTCGAGGTCCTCGCCGAGCTCGACGTGACACGTGACCAGCAGGCCCTGATCGATCGGAACCAGATGCGGGATGAAGGTCAGCGGCGCAGACATCCCCAGCGCCGAGAGCTCCTGCTCGATCTCGGGCAGGTGGCGATGCCCATCCACCCCGTAGGCGCTGAGGTTCTCGTCGACGTTGACGAAATGCAGTCGATCGCCACCGTCGCGCCCGGCCCCGGAAACGCCCGATTTCGCGTCGATCGCGACCGAGGCGATCAGACCGCGCTCGGCGAGCGGGGCGAGGGCGAGCACGGCGGCGGTCGGATAGCAGCCAGGGTTGGCGACGAGCTCTGCCTCGCGCAGCTGATCGCGGTAGAGCTCGGTCAGGCCGTAGACCGCGTTTTGAAGCAGGTCGGGATCGCCGTGCGGCCCGTACCACTTCTCGTACGTCGGCAGGGCCCGGATGCGAAAGTCGGCCGAGAGGTCGACGACCTGGACCCCGAGCCCCCGCAGGGCAGCGACCACCGGCGCGGCGGCCCCATGCGGATAGCAGACGATCGCGACGTCGACCTCCTCGATGCGGTCGAGGTCGAGCTCGGTGAGCTCGATCGGGGTGCGATAGCGCGGATAGAGGCGGTCGAGGCGCGAGCCGATCTCGGTCCGCGCCGTCGCCAGTCCGAGCTCGAGGCGCGGATGTCGCCAGACGAGCTCGGCCGCCAGCGCGCCGGCGAATCCGGAAGCGCCGGCGACCAGCACCCGCGCGACCGCGTCCCCCTCGAGCGGTTGAGGCTGCTCAGCCACGCAGCGCTCCCCCGATCGCGTCGAGCTCCTGCTCGATGCGTGCGCGTACCGCGGCGACCTCGTCGTCGGTGAGCGTGCGGTCGGGGGCACGGAACTGGAGCCGGAGCGCAAGGCTCTTGTGGCCCTGATCGAGCTGGTCGCCGCGATAGAGATCGAAGATCTCGGCGGCTGCGAGCAGCTCTCCCCCGCCCGCGCGCACAGCCTCGCGTACGCGCTGCGCCGAAACGTCCTCGGCGACGACCACCGCGAGATCCTGAAGCACCGCGGGAAAGGTGGTCACGTCCTCGTAGACCTCGTCACCGGCCGTCGCTGCGGCCACCAGCGGCGCGATGTCGAGCTCGAACGCGTTCGCCGCCGGCAGATCCCAGGCGCGGGCGACAAGGGGATGCAGCTCGCCGATCCAGCCGATGGGCCGGCCGTCGACCTCGATCCGGGCAGCGCGGCCCGGGTGCAGGAAGGGCTCGCTTGCCGGCGACGAGGCCGACCGTGCCGCCGAGCTGAGAAGCGAGCACCTCGAGCGCACCCTTGAGCTCGTAGAAGCCCGCCGCCTCGACCTCGTCGCCTTCTGCCGTCACCCACGCGCCAGGCGCAAGGCCACCGATCGTCACGGCGGCGATCCTGTGCGGCTCGTGCGCGGGCGATGCGATGCGTCCGGCAAAGCTGCCGGCGAGCACGGCGATGGCCGGATCGATCTCGGCCGTGCCCGCATCCGGGGCGCTCTCGGCGAGGTAGACGCGTCCCGACTCGAACAGGGCGAGGCGCTGCGCACCCCGCGCTGCGTTGTATCGGGCCGCATCGAGCAGGCCCCCGAGCAGCGTCGTGCGCATCCGCGAGAGCTCCTCGGAGATCGGGTTGGCGGTGGCGATCGCGCTGCGGCGTCGATCGTCGGCCGGCAGCCGCAGGCGGTCGGCAAGCGCCGGATCGACGAAGGCCCAGGTGACGATCTCGTCGAAGCCGAGATCGCGCAGGACGTCCTCCGCGCGCCGGCGCGCCTGCTGTTCGAGGCTGAGCGCGCCGATGAGGTCGGCGTGAGCGGGCAGAGCGCGCGGCAGGTTGTCGAAGCCGTACAGGCGCCCGACTTCCTCGATCGCGTCGACCTCGCGGCTGACGTCGTAATGGCGATGCACCGGCACCGTCGAGCTCGAGGTCGGCATCGGCGACCGGCTCGACTCCGAAGCCGAGGCGCTCCAGGTGCCGCTTCGACTCGTCGCGGTCGAGTCTGACCCCGAGCAGCGAGTCGGCGCGCGCGCCGCGAAGCGTGATCCGATGCGGCGCGGGAATCTCGGCCGCGACGTCGATCGTGCCCGGCTCCAGCGTCGCGCCGCAGAGCTCGACCAGCAGGCGCGAGGCGATCCGCTGCGCGCGCAGGGCGAGCTCGGGATGAAGCTGCTTCTCATAGCGCGCCGATGCGTCGGAGCGCAGGCCGAGCAGAGCAGACGTGCGCAGGATGTTGGGGCCGTTCCAGGTCGCCACCTCCAAGAGCACGCGCGTGGTCTCGTCGGAGACCTCGGAGATCAGGCCACCCATGATCCCGGCGATGCCCGCGGGCCGCTCGCGATCGCAGACGAGCACGGTCTGCGAGTCGAAGCTGCGCTCGACCCCGTCGAGCGTGGTCATCGTCTCCCCTTCCGCGGCCGTGCGGATGATCAGCTCGCCGCCCGGCAGCTTGTCGAGGTCGAAGGCGTGCAGGGGCTGAGCGGTCATCAGCATCACGTAGTTGGTGATGTCGACGACGTTCGAGATCGGCCTCATCCCGGCAGCTGTCAGGCGTGCCTTGAGCCAGGCCGGCGATGGCCCGATCTCGACCCCGGTGAAGGCGCGAGCGCTGAAGCGCGGACAGAGCTCGGGAACGTCGACGCGCACCGAGGCGAGCTTTTCGACCCCGTCGCTGCCGGTCGCCTCGGCGTCGAGCTGCCACGGCGGGTCCGCCAGCGGCGCTCCCGTGATCGCATGGACCTCACGCGCAACGCCGTAGACGCCCATGCAATCGACCCGGTTCGGATTGAGGTCGAGCTCGAGCACCGACGTCGGCGATCGGCAGCACCGCGTCGAGCGGACTACCGGCCTCGTGGTCGCCCTCCAAGACGATGATCCCTTCGTGCTCGTCTGAGAGCTCGAGCTCGCGCTCGGAGAGGATCATGCCGTTGGATTCGATCCCTCGGAGCTTGGCCCGCTTCAGCTTGCTGCCGTCCGGCAGGCGCGACCCGGGTAGCGCCACGGCGACCGTCTGACCCGCGGCCACGTTGGGCGCGCCGCAGACGATCGTCTGCACGCCCTCTCCGGTTTCCACCTCGCACACCCGCAGGCGGTCGGCATTGGGGTGCTGCTCGGCCGAGATCACCTTGCCGACGACGAAGCCCTCCGTCGACGGCACGCCGACGCGTGTCACCCGCTCGACCTCGACCGCGCGCATCGAGAGCAGCTCGGCCACCTCCTCGGGCTCCAGCCCCGGGTCGCAGTACTCGCTCAGCCAGCTGAACGGAACCTTCATGCGAACTGCCTCAGGAAGCGCACGTCGTTTTCGAAGAACAGGCGCAGGTCGGGAATCCGGTGCTTGAGCATCGCCACCCGCTCGATCCCGATGCCGAAGGCGAAGCCCTGGGTCGTCTCCGGGTCGTAACCGCCCTCGACGAACCCGAACACGTTCGGATCGACCATTCCGGCGCCGAGGATCTCGATCCAGCCCGTGCCCTTGCAGAGCGAGTCACGGCTGCCGTCGGCGAGCCGGCCACTGCCCTCGCAGGCAAAGCACGAGACATCGACCTGGACGCTGGGCTCGGTGAAGGGGAAGTAGTCGGGCTTGAGCCGAGTCTCGCGCTCGCGGTCCGAACAATGCCTTGGCGAGCGTGCTCGAGCGTGCCCGCGAGATCGCTGAGTGAGAGGCCCTCGGCGACCGCGAGGCCCTCGACCTGGCGGAACATCGGCGAGTGGGTGGCGTCGATCGTGTCGCGCCGGTAGACGGTGCCGGGCACGACGACGAAGATCGGCGGATCTTGAGCCTCCATCGCGCGCACCTGCATCGGCGATGTATGGGTTCGAAGCAGCACGTCCTGCGGCCCCGGCGCCAGGCTCGCGGTCGTTGACGACGTCGCTCGCCAGGGTCGCCGGATCGAGATAGAAGCTGTCCTGGGCCTGGCGCGCCGGATGGCCGGGTGGATGGTTGAGCGCGGTGAAGTTGTAGAAGTCGTGCTCGATCTCGGGACCCTCGAGCACGCGGTAGCCGAGACCGACGAAGACGTCCTCGATCTCACGCCGGGTCCGGGTCAACAGGTGCAGATGGCCGGCGGCTACGGGCGCTGCGCCGGGCAGGGTCACGTCGATCGACTCTCCTGCGAGCGAAGCCTCGATCTCGGCCGCCTCGAGCTCGGCCAAGCGCGACTCGAGCTCCGTTTCGAGCGCGAGGCGAGCGGCGTTGGCCGCCGAGCCCACCGGGCCGCGCTCACTCGGCTCGAGCTCGGAGATGCCGCGCAGGATCGACGTCAGCTCCGACTTGCGACCGAGGTAGCGCACGCGCAGCTCTTCGAGCGCGGCGAGATCGGGAGCCGCGGCAATCGCCTCCGACGCCTGGGCTCGCAGGCTCTCGATCCGCTCAAGCATCAATTGGGTCCCCGTCGCGCAGAGCCGCCGACGATATCCGCCCGAGCGCGATCGCTGCGGCGGCGGCAACGTTGAGCGACTCGGCACCGCGCTCGCGCAGCGGGATCGTCCACAGCCGCTCGCAGCGATCGACGATCTCGCCGGGAAGGCCGTCGCGCTCGGCGCCGAGACAAAGCGTGCCCACAGGCTCGTCGTCGGGCGCGACCCCGCCGCGCGCGACGAGGCCGACGACAGGAGCAGGAGTCTCGGCAAGCTCACCGGGCCTGACCGCGACGCTGAAGATCGAGCCCATGCTCGCCCGTACGGCCTTCGGCGAGTAGGCGTCGGCGCAGCCGGGGCCCAGGATCACGACCGCATCGACGAGGGCGTCCGCCGTGCGCACGATCGCGCCGACGTTGCCCGGGTCACCGACCCCGTGCAGGTAGAGGCAGAGCGCTGCGGACGCCGTCGAGCTGACCCGCTCGTAGACGCCGATCACCCGCGTGCCGGAGCCCAGCGCGCTGACCGCGTCGAGCAGCTGCGGCTCCACGTCCACCCCGGCGCGGAGGACGAACCGCGGCGTCGCCCCGGCCCGCTCTGCCGCGGCGACGAGATCCTCGCCCTCGGCCACGAACAGCCCTTCGCGCTCGCGCCACTTGCGCTCGCTCAGCTTGCGAATCAGCTTCAGCTTCTCGTTTTCCTTGCTTGTGATCATCAATCTCACACTCCGTGCCCGCGACAACAAAAAGGGCGCCCCTGGGGCGCCCGGTGAAGCAAGCTCGGCGGTCGAATCAGCTCAGGCCGCCGTGGCCTCCCGGGCTTGCTCGGCAAATCGGCGAAACGTCTCAGGGTCGCGCACGGCGATGTCGGCGAGCATCTTGCGGTTGACCTCGACTCCGGCCTCGTTGAGCCCGTGGATCAGGTCGGAATAGCTCATCCCCTCCTGCCGCGCGGCGGCGTTGATGCGGATGATCCAGAGCTTGCGCATCTCGCGCTTGCGCACCCGCCGGTCGCGGTAGGCGTAGGCGCCTGAGCGCATCACCTGCTCGTTGGCGAAGCGGTAGCTGGAGTGCTTGCGACCCCAATAGCCCTTTGCCTGCTTGAGCACCTTCTTGCGCCGGCGCTTGCGCGCGACGGCGTTGGTGGCGCGGCTCACTTGCCGCCTCCGAGCAGGCTGCGGACCGTCTTCGCGTCGTTGGGCGAGATCTCGACCGGCCTGGCCATGCGCCGTTTGCGCTTCGGCGACTTCTTCTCGAGAATGTGGCTCGAGTAGGCGCGGCGACCGCGCAGCTTGCCCTTGGCGGTCTTTCGAAACCGCTTCTTGGCGCCGGAATGAGTCTTCATCTTTGGCATGACGGCGGACTATTGAAGCAGACCAGCCAGGCCCGGCCGCTGCTCAGGCGGGTGCGCTCAGGTCTCGGCGGGCGCTTCGGAGCCGGGCGTCGAGGCGGTCTCGTCGGCGCTGGCCTTGCGCTCATCGCGCGCGGTGGCGACGGCGGCGCGAGTCGGCCCCAGCATCATGTGCATGTTGCGGCCCTCCTGCTGAGGCTGTGAGTCGACCGTCGCCAGCTCGGCGACGTCCTCGTAGAGGCGCTCGAGCAGCATCCGGCCACGCTCGGGGTGAGCCTGCTCGCGACCGCGGAACATGATCGTCACCTTGACCTTGTCGCCGTGCTTGAGAAAGCGCTCGACGTGGCCGCGCTTGGTCATGTAGTCGTGGTCGGCGATCTTCGGGCGCAGCTTGATCTCGCGCACGTTGACCTGCGTCTGATGCTTTCGCGCTGCCTTCGCCTTCTGCTCCTGCTCGTACTTGTACTTGGAGTAGTCGAGCAGGCGAGCGACCGGCGGGCGCGAATCGGGAGCGACCTCGACCAGGTCGAGGTCGCGGTCCTGAGCCATGCGCAGCGCCTCATCGGTCTTGATCACCCCGATCTGGCTGCCGTCCTCGGCGATCAGGCGGACCTCCGAGACGCGAATCCGTTCGTTGATCCGCGTCGAGTCGCGCTCCGGAGGCTGCCGGTCGAACCGTCTCGGGACAGGCACTAAGGGTTCACGCGGGCGCGGAGACTCAAGTTACCTGCGGTCGGGATCGGTAGCAAGGAGGTGAAGAGCACGAAAGTTGACACGCAGGCTAGCGGCGCGTGCTTTCGTGGGTGCCCTTCATCGGCTGGAAGTATAGAGCTCAAAGCACGAACCATTCGCTGTCGAGTTGCGTCAGCAGTCCCGCGCTGCTGGCGACAGCGGCGCGAATCTCCGGATCCCGCGCGTGGAAGACCGGCTCTCGCGCGAGGCCTATCACCGGCCACCGGCTGCGAAGTGGGCGATCCAGATGCGGTTCCAAGCGGCCGGCGACGACACGCGCCCCGCGCGTACCGGCATCGACGAGCAGGTCCGCCAAGACGGCTTCGACCTCCCTCTCCTTGGCGGCGATGTGCAGGACCCGGCTGGCGATGGTACGGCTTGGAACGTAGGCGTACCAGCCGATCGTGCGGTCGCGCCTGCGTACCAGGCGACAGACCAGCTCACCGAAACGGCGGGCGATCAGCGCGAACTGGTGCTCGAGGTGGGTTTGGTCATGCGCGACCCACAGCCGCGACCGACCCATGATCGGAGGGAGCTCCGCGACCACCTGCGCAGCCGAAGCCTGCTCACCGCGGACATCAGGGTCAGCCTTCGTTCGGGCCCGGCGAGTCACGACGTGAATCGGAAAAGCCTCCACGGGCACCAGATCGCGGCCGATTCGCCGCCGCTGCGCAGCCGCCGCGACGAGCGACCAGATCCAGCCGCCAGGACGCAGCACGAGCATCCAGTCGCAGGCCCTGGCGTGATCGAACTGACCTCCGAACGTCCTCCACATTCGTGCGACTCTCTCGCTGGCCGTGTCGGACCAGGTCAGGTCCTGAGGTCCCGCGAGCAGCCGGCCGAGTAGCAGGGCGCCCGCAGCGCCGGCCCGGCGGTCGGGCGCCACCACCAGGTGCGAGCAGCAGACGCCACGCAACTCACGCTCGCCGAACCGCAACCGGCGGGCCTGCGCGCCGATGAAGCCGATGACGACGCCGTCGTCATCGACCGCGACGAGGGAGCTGAGCTCGGACTCGGCCCAGGGGTGCTTCAGCACAGTGGCTTCGAGAAAGGCGCTGTCACCACCCCATTCAGGCAGCAAGCTGTCGAGCAGGTCGGCGACGGCCGGGAGCTCGTCTTCTCGCATCGCCCGGATCTCGGTCATCTGACACAAGCTATCCGCACTCAGCATTCCGCCTGCGCGCCCGCGGCAGCCACCGGCGAATGGGCTAGCGTGAGCCCCGATGACGGTCAGCCGCGAGGTGACGGATCCGGACGAGTCGTTCGACGCGCTCGCGTGCGCCGGGCGCCTCGCCACCGCGGTTGCTGACGCGGTTCGTTCGCTCGGGCGCCGCGGCGCGGTGGTGGCAGTCTCCGGTGGCGTCGACTCCGCAGTCTGCGCAGCGCTCAGCGTCCGCGGGCTTGGGCCCGAGCACGTACTCTGCCTACGCCTTCCCGAGCGCGACGTCGGCGACTCGTCCTCGGACCTCGGCCTGGAGCTGGCGCGACAGCTCGGCACCAGGACCGAGGAGGAGTCGATCACGGCGGCGCTGGAGGGGCTCGGCTGCTACGAGCGTCGTGACGCGGCGATTCGCAGCGTCTTCCCCGAGTACGAGGCCGACTGGAAGCACAAGCTGGTCCGCTCGAGCCCGACGGGCTCGATGATCGTGTTCTCGCTGGTCGTGGAGCGCCCCGACGGCACCCAGCAGCGCCGTCGGATGCCTCCCAGGGGCTATCGCGAGCTTCTCGCCGCCACCAACATGAAGCAACGAACCCGAAAACTGGTCGAGTACACCTGGGCCGACAGACTCGGGTACGCGGTGGTCGGCACGCCGAACCTGCTCGAGTACGACCAGGGTTTCTTCGTCAAGGGCGGTGACGGGCTCGCTGACGTGAAGCCGATCGCACGCCTGTACAAGGGCCAGGTCTACGCACTGGCGCGCGTGCTCGCCCTTCCCGAGGCAATCGCGACGCGAGCTCCGACGACCGAGACCTTCAGCCTTCCCCAGACGCAGGAGGAGTTCTACTTCGGCCATCCCTACGAGCGCATGGATGCGCTGCTTCGCGGACACCGCCTCGGCGTCGATGCGGCAGAGCTGGCCGCCGAGGTTGGCCTGACCAGCGACGAGGTCCGGGCGGCCTACGGCGAGATCGAGCGACGGCGCGTGGCGACCGAGTATCTGCACGCCGACGCGATCCTGCCTTCAGAGAGCGACTGAGAAGGTGTGCGGGATCGCGGGCATCGTCCGCGCCGACGCGGGACAGCCGGTGGAGCACGAGACCCTGGTGACGATGGCGACTGCGATTCGCCATCGCGGTCCCGACGGCTTCGGTCTCGCGCGAACGCCAGGAGCGGGCCTCGTTTCGGCTCGGCTCGCGATCTTCGACCTCCCCGGCGGATGGCAGCCGTTCGAGGCCGGCGGCGATGGCTCGATTCTGGTCTACAACGGCGAGGTCTACAACCACCCGGAGCTGCGCGCCGAGCTCGAGGCTCACGGCGAGCGCTTCGAAACCACCTGCGACACCGAGGTCGTGCTGCGCCTGCTGGCGCGCGAAGGGCTTTCCTGTCTCGATCGGCTCAACGGTCAGTTCGCGCTCGCGCTGTGGGAACCCGGGCCGCGGCGCCTGACGATGATCCGCGACCGCTTCGGAGTGCGGCCACTGCATTTCTCACTGCTCGCTGACGGCGGCATCGTCTTTGCCTCTGAGGCCAAGGGGATCTTCGCCTCCGGCCTCGTCCACCCCGAGAGCGATCCGATCGGCCTCGACCAGATCTTCACCCTGTGGGGCCCGCGTCCCCCGCGGACGGCGTTTCGAGGCGTTCACCAACTCGGTCCCGGTGAACTGGTCGTGTGGGAGGGCGGTCGAGTCGTCGCTGAGCGCCGCTGGTGGACTCCCGACCTCGATCCGAGCGACGCCACGAGTCCGTCGCTCGAGGAGCTCGACGAGCTCCTGCGCGAGAGCGTGCGCCTGCGCCTGCGTGCCGACGTGCCGGTCGGCGCCTACCTCTCCGGCGGGCTCGACTCGAGCCTGATCACGGCGCTCGCCCAGCAGGAGACCGACCATCGCCTGCGCACCTTCTCGCTCGCCTTCTCCGACTCGGTGTATGACGAGCGCGCCCATCAGGAGGCGGTTGCTCGGGCAATCGGCACCGAGCATCACACGCTCGAGATCGCATCGGAGCAGATCGCCGCAGCGCTGCCCGACGTGATCTGGCATACCGAGTCTCCGCTGGTGCGCACCGCGCCGGTGCCGATGTACCTGCTCGCTCGCGAGGCACGCGCCAACGGGATCAACGTGATCGCCACCGGCGAAGGGGCCGACGAGCTCTTCTGGGGCTACGACCTGTTCAAGGAGGTGGTCCTGCGCGAGCTCGCCGCCTCGGATCCCGATCGCGCAGCAGAGCTGCTCGAGCAGCTCTATTCCTACCTCGGACCTGACGCGGCCCGTCGCGGACCCGCGTGGCGGCGGTTCATGCTCGAAACGGGAGCCGGCGACGACCCTCTCGCCTCGCACCTCACGCGAGCGCGCTCGACGGCGGCGATCAAGGCGTTCTACTCGGCGCAGGTCGTGGCGGAGGTGGGCGACGCCGAGCGCGCGCTCGACGACCTGCGCGCAGATCTGCCGAGCGCATTCGCCGGCTTGGGATCGATGCAGCGCGCCGCCTGGCTCGAGCTGACGACGCTGCTCGAGCCCTACCTGCTCTCCGACGCAGGGAGATCGGGTGGCGATGGCCCACGGCGTCGAGGGTCGCTATCCGTTCTTGGACCACCGGGTGTTCGGCTACGCTGCCCGGCTGGCACCGGAGATGAAGCTCGATCGACTTGAGGAGAAGGTGGCCTTGCGAAAGCTTGCGTCGCGCGTCTTGCCCGCGGGTATCGCACGGCGCGGCAAGCAGCCCTACCGCGCCCCCGCAGTCGAGCCGTTCTTCGGCCCCGAGCGCTCCGGATTGGGTCGAGGCAGCGCTCACGGACGAACGCTTGAGCGGCGCCGGGATCTGGGACCCCGCTCGAGTCTCGGGCCTCTGCGGCGCTGCCGTGAGGGTCGAGTCACGAGCCCGCGCGAGGAGATGACGTTGATCGGGGTGCTCTCGACGCAGTTGTGGCACGCGACGTTCATCTCCGAGGCTCGGTCGTGGCGAGCGCAGACTGCGACCCCGAAAGTGCGGATCGAGCGTGATCTCTCGGTCGCGACGCAGGCGCGACCGTGAGCGCTGACGATGCGAGCGTGCGAACCGCGATCAGGGCGTTCATCGAGGAGAACTTCCTCTACATGCATCCCGACGTCGAGCTCACCGACAGCGAGGACCTGCTCGCCCGCGGACTGGTCGACTCGCTCGGCTTCGTCGAACTCGTCGAGGAGGTCCAGGAGCGGTACTCGATCGCGGTTGAGGATGTCGAGATCACGGAGCAGAACTTCGGCTCGATCGACGCGATCGCGGCCTATGTCGAGCGCAAGCGTGGCGACCGTTGAGCGGACGCACGTTCGCCGAGGATCTGAGCGCGCGCGCCGAGAGCCATCCTGAACGCACCGCCCTGATCCTCCCCGAAGGGCATGTCTCCTACGCCGAGCTCGATCGCCAAGCCACCTCGCTCGCCCGCAAGTCTGCGCGAGGCCGGAGTCGAGCCGGGGACCGAGTCGCCACGGTCTGTCCCAACGGCGCACTTGCGGCGGCCGCGATCTATGGGGTGTTGCGCGCGGGCGCCGCTTTCTCGCCCGTCGACCCGACCACCAAGGGCCACCGGCTGACCGAGCTCCTCGACCGATCTCGGCGCCCGCGCCGCGATCTGCAGCCCGGATCTGCATGAGCTCGTCGATGCGCGCAGCCGCGAGCGCCGGGGAGATCCCTGTGATCTGCGAGGTCGGCGATGGCGCGGAGACGGAGGCCGCGGCCGGGGACTTCGCGGCGCCGCTGGAGATCGACCTGGCGGCTGTGATCTACACCTCGGGGTCGACCGGCGAGCCCAAGGGCGTGACGCTGACCCATCGCAACATGACGTTCGCCGCCGACTCGATCATCGAGTACCTCGAGCTGGGGCCGGCCGATCGCATTCTCTGCCTGCTGCCCCTCTCGTTCAACTACGGCCTCTATCAGCTGCTGATGTCGATCCGGGTCGGCGCCACCTTGGTCCTGGAGCCGGGCTTCGCGTTTGCCGGGCGGACCGTCTCGCTTCTCGGCGACGAGCGGATCACCGGCCTTCCCGGCGTCCCGACGGTGTTCCAGACGCTGCTTTCGCTGCGCGGTCTGGGCCAGCGCAGCTACCCGGATCTGCGCTTCATCACCAACGCCGGCGCGGCCCTGCCGGCGACGGCCGTGGCGGGGATCCGCGAGACGTTCCCCAGGCGAAGCTGTTCTTGATGTACGGACAGACCGAGGCGACTCGGATCGCCTACCTGCGTCCCGAGCTCGTCGACGCGAAGCCGACCTCGGTCGGCGAGGCGATTCCCGGCACCGAGGTCTGGATCGAGGATGACGCCGGCAACGTGCTCGGCGCGGGCGAGACGGGCGAGCTGATCGTCCGCGGCGCTCACGTCATGCAGGGTTATTGGAACGACCCGCAGGCAAGCGCCGATCGACTGCGTCCCGGGCGCTGGCCCTGGGAGCGCGTCACGCGCACGAACGACCTCTTCCGCCTCGACGAGGATCGTCATCTGCATTTCGTCAGCCGCCGCGACGACGTGATCAAGTCGCGCGGCGAGAAGGTGGCTCCACGTGAGATCGAGGAGATCCTCGTCGCGGCTGCGGGCGTTCGCGAAGCGGCGGTCGTCGGGTGTCGCCGACCGCCTGCTCGGCGAGGCGGTCGTCGCCCATGTCTGCGTCGACCGCGGGCAGCCGGCTCGACGCGGCGACGCTGCGGCGCGCTGTGCGCCGAGCAGCTCGAGGACCACAAGGTGCCGCGACGCATCGAGATTCATCGCGAGCTGCCGCAGCAACAGCAACGGCAAGGTCGACCGCAGGGCGCTGAGCGCCTGGCGGCCGGCGGAATAGCTCGGTCGAGCGTCCGCCGTTCTCTCAGTCGGGCTCGTAGACGCCGACGTTGTCCACCCCGATCGAGCACCTGTAGCGCGAGCAGCGATAGCTCGGCTCGTGATAGACCCCCGCTCGAAGGTGCGACGGGATCGCGCTTCCCTGAACGACGCCGTCGCTGTCGGTTCCGAGTCCCCTCCGTCTTCAGCGTCGCGATCTCGATCTTGCGGCTGCGCTCGTCCGTGTCGTGGGCGTCTCCGTCTCCGTTGAGATCGGCGGCGACTCGGATCGCCCCCTCGGTCGGGGCGTCGGAGTAGGTGACGTCGAAGGAGAACCTGGTCCACCGGTTGGTCGTAACCGGAGCGCTCCACAGCTCGGTGTGCTGATCGACCAGATGCCAGCGCCGGCCGTAGACGTGCAGCGCCAGCGCCGGGACCCCGCCGCCGTTGTCGGAGGGCTGGCTCTGCTTCATCTGCATCACCACCTGCCAGCGGTCTCGCTCGATCGGAAACTTCTTCGCCAGCTTCAGCGAGATGTAGGTGATCAGCCGATCGCCCTCGCGATAGAGCGCGGTCGGGCTCTTGCGGTGGTCGTTGAGCCCGATCTCGCAGCGCTCGCCGTAGAAGTCGTCGCCGTCGAGCACCCGCAATCGCCGAAACCGATCGGGACCCTGCGGACTTGCCGTCGGCCCGAGGCGCCGGATCGTCCTCCGCGCTTGACCGACGTCGATGCGATCGCGGCTCGACGCAGTCGTTCGCTCCCCAGCAGGGCTTCGACCGGGCCGCGTCGCCGTAGTCGACGAAGCGGGCATCGCCGACGTCCGGGAAGCCATCGGGGTCCGGGCTCGGGCCCGGCGGCGGCGGCGGATCGCTCGGCGGCGGCGGGGCCACCGGCGGGTCGGATGGCGGCACGATCGGGATCGGGATCGGGATCGGGCCGAGCCCGGCGAGCAGGAAGATCGAGGCCGTCGCCGCCAGCAGACTGGACACCATCGGGCAACTCTAGGCGTCCGCGCTTGAGTGCCATCGCCGATCGCACGCGTCACCCGTCGGATGTCGGTAATCGCGATGCGGCCTCTCGCGGCGCCATCGTCCCGAGATCGCCGCCGTCGTGCGCGCGCACCGAGATCGTGCCGTCGGCCTGCTCGCGCTCGCCGACGACGAGCATGAACGGGATCTTCGCGATCTCGGCGTCGCGGATCTTGCGCCCGACCGATTCCGAGCGCTCATCGACGCGCACCCGCACGCCGGCCTCGCCGAGCTCGTCGGCAACGCGGCGGGCATAGGCGAGGTACTGATCGGAGACCGGCAGCACCGCGGCCTGCGTCGGCGCCAGCCAGGTCGGGAAACGCCCACCGTAATGCTCGATCAGGATTCCGGCGAAGCGCTCCATCGAGCCGAGCAGGGCACGATGGATCATCACCGGCCTGTGCTCGGCGTTGTCCTCGCCCTGATAGGCGAGCCCGAAGCGGTCGGGCATCTGGAAGTCGACCTGGCAGGTGCCGCATCTGCCACGATCGCCCAAGCGCATCGGTGATGTGGAAGTCGATCTTCGGTCCGTAGAACGTCCCCTCCCCCGGGCTCACCTCGTAATCGCGGCCCTGACGCTCGAGCGCTTCACGCAGGCTGGCCTCGGCGCGTTCCCACTGCTCGTCGGTACCGATCGACTTCTCCGGGACGCGTCGAGAGCTCGACCCGGAACTCGCCGAAACCGAAGCGCGCGTAGAGCTCGTCCACCGCCTCGCAGATCGAGTCGACCTCGTCGGCGACCTGTTCGAGCGTGCAGAAGACATGCGCGTCGTCCTGAGTGAAGGCGCGCACCCTCAGCAACCCGTGCAGGACGCCCTCGCGCTCGTAGCGCGAGACATCGCCGAACTCGGCAAGGCGAAGCGGCAGGTCGCGATAGGAATGGCGCTTGGCGGCGAAGGCGAGGCAGGCGCCCGGGCAGTTCATCGGCTTGAGGGCGAAGCGCCGCTCGTCGCCCTCACGCTCGGCGGGCTCGACGAAGTACATGTTCTCGCGGTAGTTCTCCCAATGCCCGGATCGGTGCCAGAGCTCCTCGTCGAGCACGCGCGGCGTCTTGATCTCGCTGTAGCCGCGCTTGTCGAGCTGAGCGCGAACCTCGGCTTCGATCAGGCGCAGCAGCACGGTTCCCTGCGGCATCCAAAACGGCATCCCCGGCGCCTCGGGGCGCAGCTGGAACAGATCGAGCTGGGGACCGAGCTTGCGGTGGTCGTTCTCGCGCGCGAGCTCGAGCTTGGCGAGATGCTCGGTCGAGGTCCTTCTGCGAATGAAACGCGGTGCCGTAGATGCGGGTGAGCATCTGGCGCTTCTCGTCGCCGCGCCAGTATGCGCCGGCGATCGAGCTCAGCTTGAACGCCTTGATTCGCGCGGTCGAGGGCGCGTGCGGACCGCGGCAGAGATCGGTGAACGGCCCGTTCGCATAGAGCGAGACCGATTCGACCCCTTCGTTTGCGACGAGGTCCTCGATCAGCTCGACCTTGTAGGGCTGATCCTCGGCGCGAAAGCGCTCGATCGCGTCGGCGGCGGAGATCTCGCTGCGCTGGAACGGCTCGTCGGCGGCGATGTGGTCGCGCATCGCCGCCTCGATCCGCTCGAGGTCGGCCTCGGTCGGCGAGACGCCCTCGGGGAACTCGAAGTCGTAGTAGAAGCCGCCGTCGATCGGCGGCCCGATCGAAACTCGGGTGCCGGGCCAGAGCTCGACGACCGCGGTGGCCATCACATGCGCGGCGTCGTGGCGGATCAGCCAGAGCGCATCGTCGGCGTCCTCCCCCTTGCTCTTCGCGGTGACGACGGAGATCGTGACGCCGTCGCCGAGCTCCGCCGAGAGATCGCGCAGCTCGCCGTCGACCTTGATCGCGAGTGCGTCCTGGGCCAGCCGCGGGCCGATCGCGGCGGCGGCGTCGGCGCCGCTCGCGCCTTCGGCAAGCTCGAGCGGCGAGCCATCGGGAAGCTTGACGGTGATCGATTGCACGGCGGCGATCCTAGAGGCCCATAGGCGACCGGGTTCTGTCGCCGATAGGTAACGTCAACCTCGATCGCAAACGATGTGGAGGTAGGGATGATCCGGATCGATCGCAAGCCGCAGGGCTCGCCGATCGCCGCCGTCGCCTTGGCGGTGCTGGCGATCACAGCCGTAGTCGCACCGGCGATCGCGCCCGCCAAGCCGGATCGCCGGCGTCAAGCTGCGCGCGATCCTCAAGGGAAAGAACGAGGTTCCGGGGCCCGGCGATCCGACCGGCACCGGCAAGGTCAGCCTGGTGCTCAACGCAAAGAAGGCGAGGGTCTGCTTCACGCTCTCGGTCAGCGAGCTGGCGCCGATCACCGCGGGCTTCATCTTCGAGGGCGAGCGCGACGAGGTCGGTGAGGTGACGCTGCGACTGTTCAAGGACGCCGCCGGTCTCGACGGCGACGGCAGCTTCGACCAGCGCTGCCTGCGCAAGGTCGACAAGAAGCTGATCCGATCGATCGCTTCCGAGCCCGAGCGCTACTTCGTCAACATCCGCAACAACGAGTATCCCGACGGCGCCGTTCGCGGCCCGCTGAAGCCGAAGTAGCAGAACCAACCCGGCGAGCTCAGCCGTCGCCGGCCGGGTCGGCGCGGGCGCCCTCGGCAATCAGCGGGCAGGGTCCGTCGCCGGCCGAGGTTGCCGGTGTACACCGCCACGGGCTCGACGGCGTCGCCGTCGCCGATCGCGATCACGTTCGCGATTCCGGTCAGCGGCTGTTGCCGCGCCCGCGCCGGCGGCCTCGATGCAAACGCGGTTGCCGCGCAGCTCCCAGAGCAGGTAGTCGCGGCCGTGCTGCTCGCTCAGCAGAGCTCTCGGGGGCGATCACCAGAGTCGAGCCGAGCCGAGCTTGGGGCGGAGCCTCGGCCAGCTCGGGCGAGTAGCCGGAGGGACCGACGGGCCGTTGGCGAGCACCAGCACCGCCGAGCCGCCCGCCGCAAGGTAGAACGCGGCGGTGATCACGCGCCGGTGCCGACGCCGCCAGCGCCCGAACCGAGATCAGCGCCACCAGCGGCGCCGCGAGCACGAGCGCTTTTGCCTCCTGATACGGGGTGCCGACCACCAGCGTGTAGAGCCAGAGCGCCACGGCGGCCACCAGCGCCGCGGCGACGGTGCGCTCGCCGCGGCGCCACCACCAGGCCAGGCCGTAGACGAGCGCGGCGAGGCCGAAGGCTGCACCGAGGTAGAAGATCACCGCCGGGATCGAGCCGTCGCCGGGCTCGACGCGAAAGTCGCCGGACGGCCAGATGCCGAGCGCCTGCAGCGGCGAGAGGCGATCGAAGAGGTTGCCGAGCCCGCCGCCCGCGGGGTTGAAGGTCTCGAAGCCGGCGAAGTTGACGATCCGCCCGAGCTCGGGGGTGATCACGGCGATCAGCACGCCGGTGCGCGACCAGGGCCGTCGGCAGCGCCAGGCGGACCATGCTCCGGGCCTTCGCCAGCCCCGCGCTTCGCGCGGCTCGACCGAGCTCGATCGCCGCCCAGACCGCGAACGCTCCTCCGAGCCACAGCAGGCCGGGAAAGCTGTAGACGTAGACGCTGCCGATCGCCAGCACCACGCAGGGCAGCGCGCGAAGCGGCCGCCCGGCGCCACCGGCCTTGGTCGGCCACGGCTGCGCCAGACGCCCGAGCGCGATCGCGAAGGCGAGCACGAACAGCGCCTGCATCGTCTCCTTGAAGGCGCCCTGGACCAGGTAGGCGGCGACGAGGTAGGCGAAGCCGACGACCAGCGCGCCGCCGAAGCGCCGCCAGCCCGTGAGCAGATCGAGCAGCGCCAGCGGCGCCAGGCAGGCCGCGACGGCGACGAACAGCGTGAGGCCGTCGAACGCCTGCACCGTGCTCGGCCCGAGCTCGGCCAGGGCGGCGACGATCGAGTGCGGACCGAGCGGATAGCCCTCGGAGATCAGCCTCTCGGTGCCGCCGGCGGCGAGACGGTCGACGGCGAACAGGTGCTGCGACATGTCGGGGTTGAGCCCGGTGCCGAGGATGCCGAACCGTCCCTCGACGAAGAACGGCAGCGAGGCGAGCGCGAGGGCCGCCAGCTCGACCGGGATGCCACGACGCAGCGCAGAGCGAAATCCCTCGACTCGCTTGACGACGAAGTAGGCCGCGAGCCACCGTCGCCACGGCGATCGCGATGATCGCCGCCACCCCCTCGCCGGGCAAGCGCACCGTCCACCAGGCCAGCGGGCAGAGCGCCGCGATCCCGACCGCGGGCGAAAGCCGCGACCAGGTCTTTCGCCCGGAGGCGATCATGATCGCCTGACCGATGATCGCCGCGGCGATCAGGCAAACGAGAAAGGAGACGTAGGTCGCCGAGCATCGGCGGCGAGCATAGATGCGCTCGGCTGCTGCGCGGCTGCGCCCCTGAGGTAGAGTGGCCACCGAGAGAGGCGCGCCGTGACGGCGAGCCGTGAGGCGAGGCAGAAAAGGGGCGCAGGATGCGACGCTTTGTGTATGTGATTGGCCTGCTGGCGGGGCTGATCGCCTTGCCGGCATCGAACGCGATGGGCAAGGACTACGCCCAGACCGCGCTCAACATCATTCCCTCCGGCCAGTACGGCGGCGTGCCGATCGACCCCGAGGCCGATCGACCAGGCGCGCATGTACGACGGCCTGACGCCGCTGTTCGACCACGTCGAGCAACGCCGACCTCACCACCTACTTCAAGTCCGAGGCGCTTCGGCATCGGACACCGACGGCCCCGGCGTCGATCGAGCCCGTCCCGCGCCCCGGGGTCACGATCACCCGCGACGCCTACAACGTCCCTCACGTCGACGGCGCGACCCACGACGACGGCGTCTGGGCCGCCGGCTGGATCGCCGCCAAGGACCGCGGCCTGCTGCTGCAGCAGGCGCGCTACAACGCCCGCGTCGCCGCGATCGACGCGCCCGGGCTCAGCGCGATCGGCCTGTCACCGAGCTCGCAGAACTTCCAGCCCAGCGCCGCAGACCGAGGCCGAGGTCGCCAAGCAGACCCAGGTGCTCGAGGCCGCCGGCAAGGAGGGCCGAGGCGGTGCTGCACGACATCGACGTCTTCATCAGCGGCATCAACGACTACCTCGCGGCCAACAGCCCGTCGACCGCAGCCGTGGACCCGCAACGACATCTTCGCCCTCAACGCGCTCAAGGGCCAGTTCCTCGGCCAGGGCGGCGGCGACGAGGCGCGGCGCTCGCAGTTCCTCGCCGGGCTGCAGCAGCGGCTCGGCGACGAAGAAGGGCATGAGCGTCTTCAACGACCTGCGCCAGTTCAAGAACCGCGAGCTGCCGACCTCGATCGACGGGCGATTCCCCTACGGCTCGATCCCGAAGAAGCCCAAGGGCAGCGTGATCATCGACCCCGGCAGCTTCACCGCCACCCCCGCGGTGCGCCAACGCGCGGCTGACGTCAGCGCCCGCAGCCGACGCAGGCGTCGAACACGCTGATGATCACCACGGAGCGCTCGACGACGGGCCGGCCGCTGATGGTCGGCGGCCCGCAGATCGGCTACTTCTACCCCGGCCTCACCTACGAGATCGACATGCACGCCGGCGACCTGCAGTGGCGTGGCGCCACCTCGGCGCCGTTCCCCGGCTACCTGCTGATCGGCCGCGGCGAGGACTTCGCCAACACGCTCACCTCGGCCTCCGGCGACATCATCGACCAGTACGTCGAGACGCTCTGCGACGGCAGCGACACGAAGTACCTCTACAAGGGCGAGTGCCGCGAGATGGGCAACTTCGACGCCGGCACGCTGGACGGCGAGCCGGTCACGCTTCCGGACCACCGTCCACGGCCCGGTGGTCGGCTACGCGACCGTCGACGGCAAGCGGGTCGCGATCTCGCCGAAGCGCTCGAGCTACGGCAAGGACACGCTCGACCTGCTCTTCAACCGCCGCCTCTCCAACGGCCAGGTCGACAGCCCGAAGACGCTTCTTCAAGGCCGCCTCGCAAGACGCCGCAGACGTTCAACTCGTTCTACATCGACAACGAGCACATCGCCGAGTACACCAGCGGCAAGCTGCCGCTGCGCCACCCCGACGTCGACCCCGGCCTGCTCACCAACGGCACCGGCAAGTACGAGTGGCAGGGCTTCCTCGCCAAGGCACGGCCATCCGCAGGGCATCGACCCCAAGGACGGGACGATCACCAACTGGAACCAGACCGTCGCCAAGGGCTTCGGCGCGGCCGACGACGAGTGGGGCCGCAACGGCTCGGTCGGCCGCATCGACCTGCTCGACAAGAACCTCGACCGCCTCGCCAACAAGCAGGGCAAGTGGTCGCTCGCGACGCGTGACCTCGGCGATGAACGCCGGCGCGACCCAGGACGTCCGCGCGATCGACACCGTGCCGCTGCTGAAGCGAGCTGCTCAAGGGCTCGACCGCGCCCAACGCGCAGGCCGCAGCAGATGCTCGACCTGCTCGTCGCCTGGAAGCAGCGCGGCGGCAGCCGCCTCGACCGCGACCTCGACGGCTCGATCGACGATCCCGGCGCCGCGATCATGGACACGGCCTGGCCGCAAGATCGCCGACGCCTTCATGGCGCCGCGCCTCGGCACGCAGCTCGACGAGCTCGACTCGCCTGTTCTCGCGCTTCGACCTGCCCCCGAGCGGCCAGTACTCCGGCTGGTATCAGTACTTCGACCGCGACATCCGCAAGCTCTGCTGGGGATGAAGATCAAGGCGCCGTTCGCGAACGACTACTGCGGCGGCGGCAACAAGGCGGCGTGCCAGGACGCCGTCTGGCAGGCGATCGCCGACGGCCGGCGCCGAGCTCACGGCCGCGCAGGGCACCGCCGACCCCGAGCTGTGGCGCTCCGACGCGACCGCGCGAGCGGATCAGGTTCGCGCCCGGGCTGCTGCCGTACACGATGCGCTACACGAACCGCCCGAGCGGGATCCAGCAGGTGATCTCGTTCAAGGGCCACCGCTGAGCCGAGCGGTGGCCCCCTGTCGGCTAGACGAGCAGGACGATGATGATGATGATCAGGATCAGTGCGCCAATTCCGATGTACATATCCTCCTCCTTTCGGGGTGCCGCGAATGGCACAGACGGCAAGTTACCCCGCCGGATGACGGCAAACGGTCCGCCTCGAGCCGGACGGTCACGGCAGCCGCATGATCTCGAAGCCAACCCGGCCCTCGCGCACGGCCCGCTGCACCTCGCGCTCGTTGGCGTTCAGCCTCGAGCCGCCGGTCTTGATCTCGACGAGGACGACCTGACGCAGCTCCCCGGCGGCGATCCCGTCGAAGACGACGTAGTCGACCGGCGCACCGAGAAAACGCGCGTCGCCGGGGTCGAAGCGCTCGCCGAACTCTCCCAGCAGGGGAGCGAGCTGCTCGGCCGTCATGCCGGCGACGACGCTGCGGCTGCGCTTGCTGGCATCCCGGCGCTGGGCGAGGACGTCCGCCTCGCCGTAGCGATAGACGAGGCGATAGCGCGCAAACGAGATCGAGACCCAGATCAGGGCGAGACCGAGCAAGACGATCAGGGCGAAAGCGGCGGGCTCGGTCATCGCCGGCGAGTTTGCCCAGCCCGCCGGTCGCCTCGGATGATCTGCAAGCCGGCGTTCAGATGCGCGCCGTCGGCGACTGCGCGCTGAGCCCGAGCCGGGACTCGATCACCTTCAGGGCGTCCGGGTTCTCGTCGATCAGCACGAAGCGGCGGCCCATCTGCTCGTGCGACCGCCCCGAGCGTGCCGCTGCCGGCGAAGAAGTCGAGACACCAATCACCTTCCCGGCTCGAGGCAGCCACGATCCGCCGCACGATCCCCTCCGGCTTCTGGGTCGGATAGCCGGTCTTCTCCTTGCCGTTCGTGGGAACGATCGTGTGCCACCAGACATCGGTGGGGAGCTTTCCCTTGGCGGCTTTCTCAGCGGTGACCAAGCCCGGGGCCATGTACGGCTCGCGGTCCACGGCTTCGGAGTTGAAGAAGTAGCGGTCGGGATCCTTGACGTAGACGAGGATCGTGTCGTGCTTGGCCGGCCACCGGCGCTTCGAGCGAGCGCCGTAGTCGTAGGCCCAGATGATCTCGTTGAGAAAGCTCTCGCGGCCGAAGATCTCGTCCAGCAGCCAGCTTGCAGTAGTGGGCCTCGCGATAGTCGACGTGGAGGTAGAACGTGCCGCTCTCGGCCAACAGCCGCAGCGCCTCCTCGAAGCGCGGCGCGAGGAACGAGATGTAATCGTCGAAGGCGTCGCGGTAGGAGGCCTGGGCCGAGCAGTCGCGTGCGGTAGCGACGCCCCTGAAACCCGGTGCGGTCGCCGCCTGCGTCCGGGATCGTCTCGAGCGTCCTGCGGGTTTGGGCCTTGCCCGTGTTGAACGGCGGGTCTATGTAGATGAGCTGGAAGGCGCCATCGGCGAACTGCGGCGTGAGCTCGAGGTTGTCGCCGAGCAGAACCTCGTCGCGCTCCGGAAGACGAGGCTTCATATGGGCACTACTGGGCTCGAACCAGTGACCTCCGCCTTGTCGAGGCGGCGCTCTCCCAACTGAGCTAAGCGCCCGAGTCGGGCGAGTCTAGCCATCTCTCGCGGCTGCAACCCGGCTGGCAGACGTGACGCGGGCGCCGCGCCGAACCGTAACAATCGGCGAAAGTCAGTGTTTAAGGCTGATGTGTCTCCCGCCGATAGGGGGATGAGACTTGAAGGACCGACGGGCCAGCGGCAGGTACGCGGGCGGCACGTCCTTTCGGAAACCAAGGGCCCCCTCACCGGGGCCCTTTTCCGTGGCGCCGCGACGCTCTAGCGAGTCGAGTCGAACGCCTTCTTGACCGAGTCCGGCTGGCGAAACAGCGTCTCGTAGGTGACCGGCTGCACCTCGTAGCCGAGGCGATCGAGCAGACCGGAGGTCTCGAGGCGGACGAGGTCGTGCTCCTTCGGGCCGGGTCGGGGCGCTTGCTGCGCCGGGCATCGGCCGCCTCGCCTCTGCGACGAGCACGTCGTCGCCGCGATCGCCGGCGGATCAGGCAGCGGCGGCGGCTCGAAATCCTGCTTGGAGAAGTCGAAGCTGCGACCGATGTTGGAGGCGTAGCGGTGGCGCTTGGTCAGGTAGCCGAGCCCGTAGCGATACGAGATCAGCTTCAGGATCGACTCGTGGGTGCAGGCCATGTGGCTGACGCGGCCGCCCTTCTTGGCGCCGCGCGAATAGGGCGAGATCGCGACCGCGGGGATGCGAAATCCGGTCAGCGACCAGTCGTTTTCGAGGTCCTTGCGATTGGCGCGGTCGTCGGGCACGCGCTTGGGGCGCACGTGGTCGAAGAACCCGCCCCACTCGTCGTAGTTGATGAACATCGCTCCGCGTCTGGTACTGCGGGCCCTCGATGAAGGCGTGGGCGACGTCTGACATGAACGCCTGGCCGAGGCGGACGTCGCCGTGGGGATGCTCGTCGGCCGAGACCCCGTCGCCGCCACCGCCGTCTCGAAACGGCGGGTCGACGAAGCACAGCTGCGGCAGGCTGCCCGCGGCGCAATCGGCGTAGAACTGCGTGAACGGGCGCACCCAGCTCAGCCCTCGTTGGCCGTAGAGCGCCGGCACCGGCAGATCGTTGACGTAGTAGCCGAACGTCAGCCCGCGCGCCTTGGCCCGATCGAAGATCGTCTCCCACTCGAAGCCCGAACGAGTTCGGGTCTTCGACCACCGGCAGGACGTTCGACTTCTGGCCGCCGTTCTGCGCCGCGAGCTGGTAGTGGCGGTTCGGGTACGTCGAGGCCATGATCGAGCAGAAGTAGCGGTCGTAGAGCGTGTAGGCGTCCGCGGCCCCGGGCAGGAAGCCGACGTCCTCGCGCTCGTAGTAGCCGATCGCGAACTCGTCCGATCCCGTGCCCTCCTCGTTGCCCTGAAAGAAGCCGTCCATCTTGCCGCGGTTGTACTGGTGGCGGCCGCCGTCCCAGCCGTGGTCGGGATCGCGAAAGCCACAGCCCTGGAAGTCGGGCGTGAGGTGATGCGTGGGATGGCTGGTGCCGTCGAGCCCGGGATAGGAGAGGCCGGCGTTCTGGGCGTCGGCGGTGGGGTGCCAGCCGAGGTAGTGATCGAAGGAGCGGTTCTCCATCATCAGGACGACGAACGTGTCGATCGGCAGGTCGCGCGGCTTCGGGAACGGCTTTCGCGTCGCCCGCTTGGCCGCCTCGGCGACCAGCGTCTCCGCCGGCAGCACGGACGCCATCCCGGCCAGCCCGGCGACCGCTGCCGTGCGCTGGAGGAACTCGCGCCGGCGCAGGTACTCGTCGCGATTCTCGGACTCGAGGCGCTCGCGGACGCCGGCGTCGGCGTGCTCGCCCGCGAACCGATTGGAGGAGTGATCTGCGCGGCCGGCCGATCATGCCGCGGGCCACCGGGGCGGGTTCCTTGACCTTCTCGCAGTCATAGATCCCGTCCTCGCTGAGCGTCGACGATCGCGACGTCCTTGCCGGCGCCGCAGCTGATCTCGTCGTTGCCGCCGTCGCGGGCCTCGATCCGGTCGTTGCCCGGCGCCGGCAACTCGACGCCGTTTCGCATGTTGAAGCTGTCGCGGCTGGGACCGCCGCGAAGGACGTCGGCGCCGCCGCCGCCGATGAGCACGTCGCGTCCACGGCCACCGCTGAGCACGTCGCGTCCCGCCCGGCCCTTGAGCGTGTCGTCGCCCTTGGTGCCGCTGAGGCGATCGCCCTGGGCGCCGCCCGAGCGCTCGACCGCGCCGGCGAGCGCGCCGACAGCGCAACAGCCGATCGCGGCGACGCAGGTGAAGCTGGCGAGCCTGCCCATAGCTTGCGCCGAGCCTAGCGCGGCCGACCGCGACGATGTGTCGGTTCGGTTATCGCCCGTCGATGTCTCGGTCGTCGGGCTCGACGACCAGGGTGAGACCGTCGACACGAGCGACGCGAACCAGACCGCCCTGCGTCTGTCCGCCCTCGCCGCGAGCGTTCCAGAGCTCGCCGCGGACGCGAACCCGGCCGCCGCCCCGGTCCGACCACGGCGCGATCGACCTCGGCCCGCTCGCCGATCAAGCCCTCCGACCCCGGTCGTGACGCGGTAGCGGCGCAGGAAGCGGATCCACGCGAACACCTCCCCCACCTCGACCACGAGCGCGACGCAGAGGAAGATCAAGCCGCCACGGGTCGGGGAGGACGAAAAGGCCGGCGATCGCGAGCGCGAGGATCACAATTGAGATCATCCTGGTTGATGGCCACGCCCAGCGTCGACTACGAGCTTCACGGCCTCGACTACGCTCGCCACCGCCGCACGGACCTGCGAATCGCCGCGCGCGTTCACGCGGCGCTCGGCGATGCGCGCACGGTGCTCAACGTCGGTGCAGGCACGGGCTCCTACGAACCGGACGATCGCTGGGTCTTGGCGGTCGAGCCGAGCGCGACGATGCGCGCCCAGCGGCCCGTCAGATCGTGGCACCCGCGATCGATGCACGGGCCGAGCAGCTGCCATTCGACGACGACGCCGTCGACGCGGCGATGGCGTGCATGACGATCCATCACTGGCAGCCGCTGGCGGCCGGGCTGGCGGAGCTGCGTCGCGTCGCTCGTGGACCGGGTGGTGTCTTCAGCTTCGAGCTCGATGCTCTGCCGGACTGGCAGCGAGACCATCTCGCCGAAGGCCTGGAGATCGAACGCCCGCGGTTTCCCTCGCTGGACGCGATCGCCGACGCGCTCGGCGGACAGACCCGGGTCGAGTCGATTCCGACGCCCGGCGACTGCGTCGACGGGTTCTTCGAGGCCTTCTGGCGCCGGCCCGAGGCCCTGCTCGATCCGCAGGTCCGCGCGGCGCAGTCGATGTGGGCGCTGCTGGCACCGGGCGTCGAGGAGCGGATCGTCGAGCGGCTCGCCGAGGCGCTCGCCTCGGGAGCATGGGACCGAGAGCACGGACACCTGCGAGAGCGAGACAGCTTTCGACGGCTCCCTGCGCCTGATCGTCTCCGAGCCCGGCTGATCGGTCGGTCTTGGCCGAGCTCGCGATCGCCTTCTACGTCGCCTACTTGGCGCTGGCGTTCGGCCTGCGCTCGTTCGTCCAGTGGCGATCGACCGGATCGACCGGGTTCGTCGGCATCGGCGGTCGCCCGCTTTCGGCGGAATGGCTGGCGGGCGTGCTGTTCGCGGTCGCGCTCGTCCTCGGAGCCGCGGCGCCGGTGCTCGCGCTCGCCGACGTGCTCGAGCCGATCGGCGCGCTCGACACCGAGGCCTTGCACATCGTCGGAATCGTGCTCGCGCGTGCTCGGCATCGCCGCGACCCTCTACGCCCAGATCTCCATGGGCGACTCGTGGCGGATCGGCGTCGACTCGAGCGAGCGGACCGAGCTCGTCACCCACGGTCCCTTCGCGCTGGTTCGCAATCCGATCTTCAGCGCCATGATCCCGACCGCGCTCGGCCTGACGCTGATGGTGCCGAGCGCGCTCGCGATCGTCGGCTTCTTCGCTCTGGTCGTCGCGCTCGAGCTTCAGGTGCGGATCGTCGAGGAGCCTTACCTGCTGCGAGCCCAGGGCGCGGCCTACGCGAAGTACGCCGCGCAGACCGGTCGCTTCGTCCCTGGGGTTGGAACCTTGCGACCCTGATCGACGACGCGAAGCTCAGGCGAGCGAGATCGCGACCTGCTCGAGGGCGTCCATCGACTCCTGCATGCCGGCCTCCATGCCGGACTCGATGTGAGCGTCGCGGTGCTCCTTGATCGAGTGCTCGACGAGGATCGTCAGGGTCGTGCGCCCGTCCTCTTCGGAGAAGGTCAGCGTGTTCAGCGCTTCGCCTTCGGGCATGCCCTCATAGACCTCGGTCGAGACGATGCGCTCGTTCGGGACGATCTCGCGGTATTCACCGTGGAAGGCGACCTCGAACCCACCGTCGGCGATCATCACGTAGCGCCAGCTCCCGCCGACCCTGAGATCGACGTCGGCGACTGTGACCTCGCCTCGCTTTCCCGCCCACCAGCGCTTGATCAGCTCTGGCGTGGTCCACGCCTTGTAGACGAGGTCCTTGCTTGCGTCGAACTCGCGCGTGATCAGGATCTGCGTCTCCGCCGGGGTCGTCACGACTGCCGTACCGCTACTCATCACTGTCCATCTCCTTCGTCTTTGCCCTTGAGTTCCTCCAGCACCACATCCATCGCTTCGAACCGCTCGCTCCACGTCCGTTCGTAGTTCTTGATCCAGTCGTGGATCGGCTTCAGCGGCTGTCCGTTGACCCGGTACAGCCGCTGCCGGCCCTGGTCGCGCACATCCACCAGACCAACCTCCCGAAGCACCCTCAGGTGCTTGGAGACCTGCGGTTGGCTCAGGCCGAGCTCTTCGACGAGGTCGTTGACGGCGCGCCGCTCACCATCGGCAAGCGCGATCGAGGATCTGCCGCCGGCGAGGCTCGGCCACGGCGTTGAACGCGTCTGCGGTGGTTGCGGCACGTGCCATGCAGGCATCATATACCTATATGCGTATATGTCAATACGAGCCGGCGGGCATCCTTGGAAATATCGACTTGACCCGGAAGTCGCCCGCCCCGGTGGCGATCGCAGCCGCGCCGACCAGGGCCAGATAGGCACCGATCTGCGGGCTCGCCTCGGACGGAAAGTCGAAAGCGAGCAGCCAGACGATCAGGGTCGTGGCGATCACTCCGAAGATGTCGGTCATGGCGTTGAAGGAGAGATCCGGGCGGAAGAAGCCGAATCTCCCACCCGTGATCGCGGCTGCAATCCCGCAGACGCCGGTGATGACCAAGAAGACGTCCCACGTGAGCAGGGTCTCCCAGCCGTCGTCAGTGACACCTGCGGCATCGCTCCACTGCATGAACAACGAGGCGATCAGCAGCACCCCGCCGCAGCCGGCGAGCAGGCGTCCGAGTCCGGGGTTGATCGTGGTCATGGCGCTCCTTTTTCGAGCGCCTCTGCGGTCGCTCGGTCGGCGGGGAAAAGCAGCTCGATCGCGAGCTCGGACGTGGTCACCTCGAACGGGGTGTCGAAGCTCGGCGAACATGCCGAAGAACGACCACTCGCCGCCGCCGGGGGCGCGCACCCTCACCGGCCCGAGGATCTCGCCGCTCCGGCCTCGGTGGGGACGCCGTTCTCGCCCTCGGGCACCGGATAGGCGGCAACCTCGTCCATCAGCGACCTCAGGTCTTCGTCGCCGCTGATCGCGATCTGCTGGGCCAAGCGCTTCGAGGAAGTGCCCGCGCCAGTGGGCCAGGTTGACGATCAGCGGGGCGAATCCACGCGGATGCAGGCCGGTCCGCAGGAGGTTGATCGGCGGCTCGAGCAGCTCGGGTCGATCTCGACCGTCGCCGCCAACTCGGCCATCGGGGCGTTGACCGCGACGAGGTTCCAGGCGCGATCGAATGCGACCGCGGGGTAGGGCTCGTGCGCGGCGAGGATTCGATCGAGCGCCTCGCGCACGGGCGCGAGCTCCAGATCCGCGAGGGGGCGCTCGGGAAACGCCGGAGCGTGGCCGGCGGCGAGCAGGAGCTGGTTTCGCTCCCGGAACGGGATCTGAAGTTGCTCGGCAACCGACAGCAGCATTTCGCGACCGGGCTTGGAGCGACCGGTCTCGACGAAACTCAGATGGCGGGCCGAGATGCCCGCGTCGAGTGCGAGCTCGAGCTGCGTGAGTCGGCGGCGCCCGCGCCACTCGCGCAGAAGCGGCCCGACGCCTTGGTGGCTGTCGGTCGTGGTCATGCGCGCGACTCTAGCCCGCGCGGGTAGGCCAGTCGATTACCTCGGGGTAATCGAAGTTCGCAAGCTGCAGACATGACGATCAGCCACTTCAAGCGGCGGGCGCTCACCGCCGTCCTCGGGATCGCAGCGGTTCTGGCCTTCGCTCCGGCGCCGGCCACGGCGAAGTCCTGCGCCCGGGTCGTAAATCCGTACGAAGGCACGCAGTACGAGGGAGTCGACCTGAGCCATATCGAGGCGAGGGGCGTCAAGTGTCAGAAGGCGCGCCGGGTCGCAAAGCGCGCGCACCGCAAGGGTCTCGCCATGGCACCGTCGCCCGACGGTTACCTGCAGTACCGATCCAAGGGCTGGGACGTGAGTGGCAACCTGCGACCGGCGAGCGATCGATATGTGGCGACGAAGGATGGCAAGAGGGTGCGCTGGCGCTTCTGACGTCCTGGAGCCCGGCGGCTTCGAGGGCCTCGGCCCGGTCGGCATACATCTCCATTCGCGCCAGCAGGCCGTCTCGAAGAGTGAAGACCTGTGCGAGGCGCATCTCCACCTCGGGGCCGCCATGGCCGGCGGTCCCGCGTTGGCAGGCGATCGTGACCACCTGATCCCCGGCGTCGATGATCTCCTCCACGTCGATCGACCAGTCGTTGAAGCTCTCGATCCATTGGGCGAGCCATCGGTTGGTTTCATCAACCCCGACGCACCGCTCCAGGTTCATGCCGCCCCGGAACGTGGTTGTGTCCCAGATGAGGTCCGGACGCACCACCTCAGACAGGAGCCGGCCAGTCCTGCTGACGTGCTGATAGGCCTGGCGGACGATCTCCACGTTCTCCTGCGACATCGCCCACGCAGTATCTCGCGAGTTAGACCAAGCCACGTGAGCCGGCTTGTTCGCCCGAGGCGGGGCATTTTGCCAGCACGTCGGGCAGGGGTTAGAGTCGAGCTCGGATGCCTGACTCGTTCATCTCCTACTCACGCAAGGACAGCAAGGCGTTCGCGATGCGGCTCCATGCGGCGCTCGAGCGCCGCGACAAGGACGCCTGGATCGACCTCGACGACATCCCACCCGCCAGCAGGTGGGAGGAGGATCTGCGCGAGGGGGTCGGGAAGTGCGATGCATTCCTGTTCGTGATCAGCCCCGGATCGGTTGCATCGGCTCCTTGCCTGCGCGAGCTCGAGTACGCGGTGGAGCGAAACAAGAAGATCATCCCGCTGAGGTCGATCGCGGTCGAAGACCGAGAGAAGGTGCCGGACGGCGCTTCGGGCCCTCAACTGGATCCCGAGCGATGGCGCGTTCGAGGACGGCTTCGACTCCCACCTCGAGCGGCTGATCAACGCCCTCGAGACGGACCTCGAATGGACGAGGGCCCACACCCACTGGGGCATCCGGGCGGAGGAATGGGACCGAAAAGACCGCAACACGAGCCTGCTGCTGCGTGGCGCCGACCTCGAGGATGCCGAGCGCTGGCTCGCGGGACAGGCCGCCAAGAAGCCCGAACCGACGGACCTCCAGCGGACCTACGTCTTCGTCAGCCGCCAGTCGTCCACGCGGCGCCAACGCCTCTCCCTCGGGGCGGTCGTCGCCGCACTGGTCGTCTTCGCTGCTCTCGCCGTGGTCGCGCTGCTGCAGCGAAACGAGGCGATCTCCCAGCGCAACCAGGCGGTTTCCCGCGAGCTCGCGGCGACTGCCCTGGACACGCTCAGCAGCGACCCCGAGCTCGGCCTGCTGATCGCGATCGAGGCGGCCGAAACCGACGACACGGATGCGGCGGTTGCCGCACTGAGACGATCGCTGGGCGAGTCGCGGCTGCGTCAGGTGTTCGATGGCCGAGCGCGAGCTGACCAACGTCGCTCTCAGCCCCGACGGGCGCCGGCTGGCGGCGGCGCGGGCCGCAGCGCCACGGATCTGGGACGCCGACAGTGGCGACGAGGTCGCGGTGCTCCGTGGGCACAAGGCGAACCTGGTGGGAGGTTGCGTTCAGCCCCGACGGGAGCTCGCTGGCGACCGCAAGCTTCGACGGCACGGCCCGGGTTTGGGACTCGAAACCGGCGACGAACGCCTGACGCTCTCGCATGACGACTGGGTGGTGTCCGCAGTCGCGTTCAGCCCGGACGGAAACGCCGTGGCGACGGCGAGCATCGACGACACAGCCAGAATCTGGGACGCCCGAACCGGCGAGGAGCTGGCGGTGCTGCGCGGCCACGAGGACGAGGTCGACGCGGTCGCGTTCAGCCCGGATGGAGGACGCTCGTAACGGCGACGGCCTTGGAGTGGCAAGGATCTGGAACGCCGCAGACCGGCGAGGACCTGGCGGTACTCAGTGGGCACCAAGGGCCAGGTGCTCTCCGCTCGCCTTCAGTCGCGAACGGACGCCTGCTTGCGACTGCGGGCTTCGACGGCACCGGCCAGGATCTGGGACGCCGAGAGCGGCGAGGAGCTGGCGGTTCTTCGCGGACACGAGCACGACTTGATTCGAGGTGGCCTTCAGCCCCGACGGCGACGCGGTGGCGACGGCGAGCTTCGACGGCACCGGCAGGATCTGGGACGCCGCGGAGCGGCGAGGAGCTCGCGGTGCTCCAGGGGCATGAGAATGGTCTGCAGGGCATCGCCTTCAGCCCCGATGGAGACACACTGGCTACGGCGGGCTTCGACGGAACCGCGAGGACCTGGAGCTCGGAAACCGGTCAGGAACTGGCGGTGCTACGCGGTCATGAAGACACCGTCAAGGATGTCACCTTCAGCCCGAACGGAGAGTCGCTGGTCACGGCTAGTCGCGACGGCACGGCGAGGTCATGGGAGGCAACCGCCGGCGAAGTGCGTGGTACTCGCCGGCGCACAAGGACGGCGTCGCCCAGCTCGCCTTCAGCCCCGACGGAAGGATGCTGGCGACCGCGAGCGCCGACGGCACCGCCAGGATCTGGGATGCCGAGAGCGGTGAGCAGATGACGGTGCTGGTTGGCTCCGAGGATCTCGCGACCGGCCCCGAGACCGTCCCGTTCGATGCCGAGGACCCGGATGCCGTCGCGCCGTCGGCCTTCGCCCCGACGGCGGCTCGGTGGCAACGGCGGCGGGTGATGGCAAGGCCGCGCGGATCTGGAGCGCCGAGAGCGGTGACCTGGAGTCGAGGTGCCCGCCCGGCCGTGCGGGATTCGCCTCGTGGGTTGCGTTCAGCCCTGACGGGCGCATGTTGGCGACCGCAGACGGTGTCACGCCGCGGGTCTGGGACGCCGAGACCGGCGAAGGCCTGGCGGCTCTCCGCGGTCATGACGAAAGCGTGGCTGCGCTCGCCTTCAGCCCGGACGGGAGCTCGGTAGCGACGGCGAGCCTCGATGGCACCGCCAGGGTTTGGGATGCGCAAAGCGGCGAGGAGCTCGCCGTGTTCCGCGGCCATGAGAGCATCGTGGTCTCGGTCGCCTCTCAGCCCCGACGGGGTCGGCGGCGACGGCGAGCGCGACGGAACCGCGAGGATCTGGGATGCGGAAACCGGCGACGAGCAGACCATCCTGCGAGGCCACCAGGACGCTGTCGGAGCAGCCGCCTTCAGCCCGACGGACAGCTGATGCGACGGCGGCCAACGATGGCACCGCGGGATTTGGGATACAGAGAGCGCGAGCAGTTGACCGCGATTACACCTACGACGCGGGGGCGGCTGACATCGCCTTCAGTCCTGACGGCGCCAGGCTGGCGATGGCCGACGGGATGACTGCGCGTGTCTACTCGTGCGAGCTGTGCGATCCCTCGCTGGATGACCTGCTCGCCCTCGCCCGCGAGAACGTCACCCGAGAGTTGACGGCGGAGGAGCGCAAGCTGTACCTGTCTGATTGATGCGGCGCGTCGGCGGCTCTTGTCCTGGGGAACGCGGTCGATGCCTCCTCTCGGTCGTGCGGGGCGGCGCGAGGGTGCGTCGCCCACTGGGTGCCGTAGGCTCGGCGCCGTGTCCACGCCGTTGACCCGCCGGGAGGTCCTCAAGGGCGCCGCGGTCGGCTTGAGCGCGCTCGGTGCCGGCGCGACCCTGGCCGCACCCGCCCAAGCCGCCAAGCGAGACCGCGTCGCCGTCATCGGCGCGGGCGCCGGCGGCGTCGCCGCCGCGTACTTCCTCGCCGGCACATACGACGTGGACGTCTTCGAAGCGCGCTCGCGGATCGGCGGGCACTGCGATTCGCGGACCATCGACTACAAGGGGCATCCCGTCACCGTCGATCTCGGCGCGCAGTTCTTCCATCCCGACACCCACCCGCTCTACGTCACGCTTCTCGAGGAGCTCGGCCTCTACGACCCCGCGAACCCCAACTCGCGCCAGACGCACGTGTCGCCGGGCAGCCTGTGCGTGTTCCCGATCGACCGGCGGCGGCCCGCCGCGGTTCACGTCGACCCATCCGCTCGACACGCTGCCCACCGCGCTCGAGTTCGCCTCCTTCACGCAGCTCGCGCGGCAGGCGGTCCTCGACGGGCTGGCCTGGGAGACCACCGTCGATGAGTGGATCGCGTCGCTGCCTCTGGACCCGGCGTTCAAGGCAGACGTGCTGTATCCGTGGATCACCGCGACCATCGGGTGCTCGCGGGCCGACGCCGAGCGCGTGTCGGCGCGCTCGATCCTGCAGACCTTCGCGCTCGCGTTCCCGCCCGACCCCACCTCCGGCGCCACGACGTACAACTCGAGGATCGGCCTCCAGGGCAATCTTCGGCGGCTGCTGGATCGCGTGCCCGCGGCGCGGGTCCACCGCAACTCGCCGGTGCGCGCCTTGTCCCGGAGCAGCGACGGCTGGACCCTGCGCACGCCCGCCGGCCGGCGAGGGCCCGTACCGGTACGTGGTGATCAACGCGCCGCCGCGCATCAGTCGCAAGCTGCTGCGGCCGCTGTCCGCGCTCCGCGACGTCACCGCGCTGCTCGACCAGTACAGGTACTTCGAGTCGCGCCTGCTGATCCACAAGGACCCGGCCTACGCGTACCGCGAGCGGACGTACTGGACCGCCTACAACGCGGGGGTCGACGGACGCGAGTGCGAGGGCAGCGCGTGGGTCGGCGCCCTGCACGATCCCCTGCCGTCGGGCGCGACGGTCGACGTGTTCAAGTCCTGGGCCCAGCGACGGCGCGCCGATCCCAAGCGCATCCTCTTGGAGCGGCGCTTCAAGCACCCGCTGATCACCCCGCGCGCCATCGCGGCCGCCCGAGCGCTGCGTCCGCTGCAGGGCCGCCACGGGCTCTACTTCAGCGGCGCATACACGACCGGCGCCGACCTTCAGGAGACGGCGCTCTACTCGGCCATGAAGGTGGCCGAGGAGGTGGCGCCGACCAGCCCGAAGCTCGCCTCGCTGCAGGCGCGGATGCGGGCCAACGGGATCGACGGGATCTCCTACGACCTGTAGCTCGCTGTCGCGTACCGCGGTCGCGGGTTCGAATCCCGCGAGTTCAAGGCGCCTGCCGGAATCGAACCGGCGTAAACGGCTTTGCAGTCCGCGCATGGGGGGTCGGATTGGGCTTGTTCAAGCGGGATGCGGGGGCTGTGCGCCAGTCCATGCGCCAGTGACGCCAGTTGAGCTGTGCTCTTTCCGGCTATGGCGCCTCTGGCTCGACCGGTGGCTCAGGTTCGTCTTCACCTACGTCTGCTGCGAGCAAGTCACTCACGAGTCGCTCGAGGGCGGGCGCTACAGCGTCGATCTCCTGCGTCGTCGGACGCGGGTGCCCGCCGTGTACGAGCCGACTACGAAGCGTGTAGCACTCGGTGAAGAACTTGCCAGGGTCGAGATCCATGTACCTGCGCGGCCCGAGGCTCTGGACCAGGCGGCGTCCTGCCCTGGCCGATCGACTCTTCGCGCATGTCACGTAGCGCAGAGAGCCCGTCAGCGACGCGATCTCCGAGTCGGGAAGCTTCGCCTGGCGAGTCTGCTCGATGAGTGCGTCCACATGGGCCATCACGTCCGCGTCCCGAGGTTGAGGGTCGATCAGGGTCTCCAGAGCCATCATGAGCACGACGAAGCGAGCATCACTCGAGACTGCGGAGAACGAACTGCTGTACAGCTCGTAAGCCGTTTGCTCGATAGCCGACAGGGGCGCGCTTGATCGCCGGACAGCCGTCACTGCCTCGACGAGTTGTGACGGGGCGATACCAGCCCATGAAGACGACGAGCGACGGACGAAAATCGGCTCGGGATCGCCCTCGAACACGACGATCCCGGATTCGTCGTTGACCACGCCTTGCTCAACACCGGAGGCATCTACAGCCGGCGAGTCGCCTCCGTCCTTCAGTCCACGAATCCGGCTGAGGTCGTCCACATCGCCGGCCCGGCGGCTGCCAAGGTCGGCACCAATATTCAGGGATGCGAACGCGCGCTGGAGGATGATGCCATCGACCAGCCGCGTCCTCTGCCGCCCTCGCTGACGCGTAGCCGGAGCCCAGAACAATCACCGACGAATGCGCGCTGCCCTCGTGCGGATCAGGATCTCTGATTTGCAACACCACACGCTCCGGCTCTGAGACCTCGAGCACACTCTTCTCCGTCCAGCGACGCGATCCGGAAAGTGCCTTCCAGATCAAACCGAATCCGAAAGTTCCAACGCGTAGCCATAGTCCGATCGTCCCGTCGACCTATCCGGTGTTGACCGCCGCGAGGCGCGCCTGCGAGCTCGCCCGCTCCAGGAAGGCGTCGAGCATCCCCGCGGCCTCCCGCTCGGAGCCCGGCATCAGGTGCCCGTAGAGGTCGAACGTCACCTTGATCGACGAGTGGCCCATGAACTGCGACAGCGCCTTCGCGTTGACGCCGGCGGCGATCATGAACGAGGCGTACGTGTGCCTCGCCTGGTGCAGCCGCAGCCGCTCGGTCAGCCCAGCCGCCTTCCACGCCGAGTCGCGCCCGCCGGTAGAGCGTCGCCGCGTGGAACGGCTCCTCCGCCCCACGCCCGAACACGAGCGCGTCGCCGTCAGCGGTCGGCTCCTCGAGCCGCCGATCGAGCAGCAGCTCGCGCAGCGCCGCGGGCATCGGCACCCGCCGCCGCGAGGTCCTCGTCTTCGGATCGATCCGCCCGGCCTTGGCGTCCCACGACTCGCGGACCTCGATCGTGCCGCCGGCGACGTCGACCGCGTCCCAGCGCAGGGCTCGCAGCTCGCCGTAGCGCAGCCCCGCGTACAGCGCGGTCGCCCAGACGCAGCGATCTTCGGCGGGTAGGGCGGCAAGGAGCTTCTCGGCGATCGTCCGGCGAGACGATCTCGACCTCGCGCGGCCGCGGCGCGGGGAGCTCCAGGTCGCGGGTCGGGTTGACGGCGAGCCCGCCGCGCGACTTCGCCCGCCGGTAGATCGCCTGCAGCGGCTTGATGATGTTGCGCAGCGTCGACGCCGGCAGCCCGTCGGCCTGCCACCGGTCGACGAGCAGCTGCAGGTCCGACGTCGTGATCGCGCTCAGCTTCTCGCCGCCGATCAGCGGCAGGACCCGCTCCTCGAGCGCGTGGCGGTAGCCGCGCAGCGTCGACGGCTTGTATGGATCGCCGGAGCGGTTGCGCACCTCTCCCCTCTCGGCTCCCGCGAGCCACGCCTCCGCCGCCTGCGCGCAGCGTCTGCTGCGCCGGCGCCCGCAGCGACGCCCTGGTCGATCTGCCGCTTCGCATCGGCGCGCCACGAACGCGCCTCCGCGTAGTTCGCGAAGGTCCGGCGGATCTTGCGGCCGTCGCGCGGCGAGTAGACCCAGGCCTCGTAGCCGGCCCGGCACCCGCACTTGCCGCCGTCGGCTCCCCTGCAGCCCTCAGTGTGTCGCTTGACGATGCCGGCGGCCATCGGTGCTCCTCTCGGTCTCGGATCCCGTCGCCGAACCGAGATTACGCGCGTCATCGGATCGCGCCGTCGAGGGTCAACGACGCGTTCTCCGGGCCCATCGCTCCAGCTCGCGCACCGGGACGAGCCGCATCCGCCCGCGTCGGATCACGCGCAGCTCGGGCTGGACGTGCCGCTCGAACGAGTCGATCGAGATTCCGAGCGCCGCCGCGGCCTCTGCCTTGGTCAGGGTCACCCGCGGAACGGATCGAGCGCGAGTCTCGACGGTAGCCATCACCGCACGACCTCCGACAGCGACGCCACCCGCACCCTCTCCTCCGAGCACGTCTCGCGCGATCGCTCGCTCGACCGCCCCCCGCGTCTCGCGCCGACCCACACAGGTAGGTGATCTGCGAGACGTGCGACGCGCGCCGCCACGCCCGCACCAGCCGCTCCAGCCGCCGCGGCGCCTTCGGGGTGAGCTCGACCTCGAACGCCTCGACCTCGTTCACCGACGACCGCGAAGTCAGGTCGATGAAGTCGCGGCGCACCGTTCGGAAGCTCGCCGACCTTCGCGCTCGCGATCGGCCGACCGGCGCGACGCTCCTCGAAGCGCAGCTCGCGGTCGCTCAGGATCGCCCGCCCGCGGATAGCGCTCCGCGAGCCAAACGGCGACCGACCCGCACGCCTCGTGGTGTCGCGCCAAGCGCCGGCGAGACTCCGCGCGTATGGAAGTGCCAGCCCGGCGCCGAGCAGCCCGTCGCGCGTCGCAACCAGAAGGGCCGGCGCGCGATGCAGGAGGCGCCTTCGCTCGAGCAACCCCATCGCGACGCACCGCCCGACACACGCATACGCCCGCGTCCTGCTGAGTCCAAATCGCCGAGCCACCTGATCGATCGTCGCCGCCCCCACTCGCCCGATCCACTCGACGATCGCCAGGTCTCGCTGGGTCAGCTCCCCCGTCCTTGAAATCACCATCTGACCCATCACTACCTAGTGCCACCAGAACCCGGAAAGTCCGGAAAAACTTGATCCGTCCGTCCGCCCGAATAGCTCACCTCAACCACCCCCGAACATGCTGGAGCCGACCCCGTCCTCACCACATCGTGTGGGGGCGGGGTCGGCTCCAGCGTGACCCCTCACGCCGCTTGTCTATGCGGTTACGGGCGGGACGGGCGATCCCGGGTCAAATCCCGGGTCAAATCCCAGGGAGCGCAGCCCTTGAGACGGAGTTTCGCCAGCGTGCGGGGGCGGGCCTGGCTGGATTGCAGTCCAGCGTTCCCGGCGCAGCGGATGTCGCCATCGGATCCAGGATCTGCGAGACACTCCTCCGATGCGCGAAGCGAGCCCGAAGGTCTTCCTTGTTTCCCGGCCGTCAGTTGATCTGAAGGAGATGCAGGCGTATCTCGACGAGGTCGGAGGAGCAGACTGGTTGGAGCGGCGAATCAACGAGGCCGTTCCCGACGTCGAGCTTCTCGCCGAGTTCGCCGGCCGCGCCTGCTACCGATCATGGAAGCCGGGTCTCAACCCGAACGTCCGCAAGATCCGACAGGATCGCTACGACTACTTCGAGAACTTGCTCGCCAGTGGTCACGGCTCGGTTCTCGAGCACGCAAACTTTACGTTTGTGGCTCGGGACGTGTCGCGCAGGGTCGTCACTCATGAGTGGGTACGGCACCGCGCCGGCGCCGCATACAGCCAGGAGAGCCTTCGATACGTCCGTCTCACCGAACTCGGATTTCGCGTGCCACCGGGGCTAGAGCCGGTAAGGCAATCGGTCCTCCCAGCTAGTTGAGCAACTTGAGGACTTTCAGCAGAGCGCCGCACGAGACCTAGGCCTCGACGACGACAACCTCCCGTTCGCTGCGAAGAAGGAACTCACATCGGCGCTCCGGCGTCTCGCGCCGATGGGCCTGTCGACGGACATCGTGGCGACTATGAACGTGAGGACTCTCAGGCACGTGATTACGATGCGTACAGACCCAGCTGCGGAGGAGGAGATTCGCAGCGTCTTCGACCAGATTGCCAGGATCTGTGTCGACCAGGCGCCGGCTCTCTTTCACGACTTTCAAGAGGCAATGACGGTACCTGGACACCGAGAAACGTCAAGGTCTGACGTGATCCAAGGGATCGACGTACGGATCGGTCAGCCGACCCGCCGCACCTTGCTGTGTCCCAGCTATGCAGTCAAATGCGAGGCCGACCGCCGGCCAGATCTTGCGCCAGCCCTAGAGACCATGTCCAGCAATAGCACGCCGCCGCCCGCACTAGTGCGGGAGTTGCGCCGGGAGGTGCGGAAGGCGCTGAGGGCACAAGGGTTCCAACTCAAGGGCGATCTCATTGTTCCGCCAGACCCGGAGAGCAAAGATGCCTTGCGGGCGCTCCACACCTCAGCCGTAGCTCATCGTCGGCACCGTGCGCGAGAAGGGCTACGCCGTCATGAGAACGCCCTTATTCGGCGCCTCGCGCACAACGACGAGCTGAACGTGACGGCAATGGAACCTGAGCTTGTAACCGTGCGCCGCGGAACCCAGGATGAGCTTCTCTTCAGGTGGGCCGCACTTCATTGGTCGATCCCCGTCTCGTCGGGTTATGGGCGTCGGCTGCGCTGCCTTGTGATCGACCGGTCGAACGGGAAGCTCGTTGGCCTCATCGGGCTTGGGGATCCTGTCTTCGCGCTGGCTGCCCGAGACACGTGGATCGGCTGGGACCGCGCCACCCGTGGGCACCATCTCCATCACCTCGCCGACGCGTTCGTATTGGGGGCCGTACCGCCCTATAACAGCCTGCTCGGAGGGAAGCTTGTGGCGGCCCTCGCCGCCAGTGACGAGGTCCGCGCAGCCTGGCGAAACCGGTACGGGGGACGGACCTCGCTTATCGCCGCACAGGAGCGCGATGGGCGGCTTGCGATGCTCACGACAACTAGTGCGCTCGGCCGGTCTTCTATCTCCCAACCGCCTCGGGTTCGGGCCGGAACTCATGTATCACCGAGTAGGCGAAACCCGGGGGTCGGGTGAGTTCCATTTCAGTGATGGCCTCCACAGCACGATCACCGACTTCGCGCTGGAGTACTGCCTGCCCACTGCTAAGGATCCGCGTTGGGGAACCGGCTTCCGAAACCGTCGTGAGGTCGTCAAGAAGGCTTTGCCCACATTGGGCTTCAGCGATCGTCTCCTCTATCACGGAGTCCGTCGCGAGATCTTCGTGTGCCCGTTGGGCACGAACGCCCGAGCTTTCCTTGTCGGCGACGAACCCAACCTCTCCGAGTTCACTCAGCCGACGACCCATCTTGTTGATTGGTTTAAATGGCAATGGATAGAGCCGAGGTCTCGGCGGATCGTCCTGCCTCCGTGGGATCCCGAATCGTGGCGCCTCTACGAGTAGAGGACGGCAGTCGGTGATCTAAACCCGCCGGAGCGAGGTGCAATCCTCCAATCGTGCAACGCCGCATCACCATGCCCGAAGACGTCAGGCGCTACTTGCTTGACGATCGGAATCTGCCGGAGACGATCGAGCTCGACGGCCGGGAGTACTGGCCGACGAGAGCCGCAGGGTCGGGCCACAAATCTGTCGTCTGGGAAGCCAAGAACAACGAGGGCCGAAAACGTGCACTGAAGTTCGCCACGTACGAGGACTTCCTAGACCGATCCGCAGCAGAAGAAGAGAGAGCGTACGCAGCTCGCCTCGAAGACGACCAAATGTGGTTTGCGCGAATTGACGCGTCTGGCAGGAAGGCGTTACCAATCGATGCGGGGGAGTACGAATGCGTCTTCTTCGTGCAGGAATGGGTGAAGCGGTCAACCGCTTCACCAGTTCCTGGAGACGCATCGAGACGACATCACCGCCCGTTTTCTTCTCTGGTACGGGAAGACCATCATGCGCCCGCTCGCTGCGCTCGAGCAGGCGCAGCTCGCCCATGACGACCTGCATGCAGGCAATGTGATGCTCGGGCCCCCAGGGGCCAGTGATTTTGAGGGCGGGTACCGGATCAAGCTCGTCGACATGGGGAGTCTCAAGCCGTTCGACGACGTGACTAAGAACATGCATGACCTCGATCATGTCGTCGACCACCTAACGAGCATCTACAACATCGTCGTCGAGGACGGTCGGGCGGATCGGCGGGACCGCCGATTCCTCCGCGAGGTTCGCAAACTCATTGAGCAGATCGTCGACCCGGATCCAGGCAGGGCATTGCGGGATGCCCGCCGGATCAATGCCGCACTCGCCGAGGCGGATAGTCGCTCGGCATACGGCGCCCACCAAGGTGGGAGTCGAATCAACGCTCCGTTTGAATTCATCTCGAGCGAGCACATCGCTGACGACTTGACCTTCGTCGAACTGTTCGCCGAGACACCGTGGCTCCCGAAGGTTTCCGGCCGGGATCCATGCTTGGTCACAGGCCCACGCGGATGCGGGAAAAGCACGCTGTTCCGCTGGTTGAGCCTGAAGACGCAGTTGGCTCGTCCCGATCCCGACCTTGATCAGTTCGAGATCGCAGGGTTCTATATCCCATGTTCGATCGACCTCGAGGGCCGCTTCAGCTGGATTGGACCCAGTCCGATGTCGAGTCTCAGGAAGGCGCTCTCATCCACTACTTCAATCTCGTGCTCATGCGCGAGATTCTCGACACCTTGCTGGTAATGAGCCATTACGAGCGCCGCCTACAGGGGGCGGGCCAGACAGCAGCGCCGTGGTCCCTTGGGGAAACCGAGCAGGCTCGGGTTCTGGAGTTCGTCATGAAGAACCTTCAGACGAGCTCGCCCCTCTCCGGCGTCAGCAGTCTCGATCACGCACATCACCTAGTAGAGCGTGAACGGTGGCGCTGCGATGTCGCCATGCGGCGAGGCAAAGCTTGTCCGGACGCTACGCCCGAAACCCTCCTGGGAGATTTCTCGGGCTTGCTAGTGCAGCTAGTGCCTTTCTTCGCGACTCACCGGATCGCGTTCCTTGTCGACGACTTCACTGCGCGCCGGGTCAACCGCTACGTCCAGGTTGCTCTAAACAAGGTGATCCGTCTGCGCCGTGATTCCCTCCTCTTCAAGGTTTCAAGTGAGAAGCGCGGTGTGTGGCTAACCGACTCGTCCGGCGCGCCGCTTGATGTAGCGCGCGAGTTCGTCGAGATCGATATCGGTCGTGAGTACCTCGACTTATCGGACGGGCCCAGCCAGCACCGGGCCCGAGAGTTTGCGGCGAAGCTGCTCGACAACCGACTTGAAGCCGCCCAGTGGCAAGGACGCGGACGCACTCTCTTCGGCAGCAGCGATTGGGGGGACTATCGAACCCTCAGCCGCGCGCTAAGGGACAGTCGTGGACGTAACCAGTATCACGGCCTCGAGTGCATCGCGGATACATGCTCCGGCGACGTGAGCACGCTCCTGCTGATCTATCGCCGCATCTTCGAGGCCGCGAACGTCACATCCACTGGCAACGATCTGATCTCAAAGGCAACCCAGCATGAAGTCATCCGCAAGGTTTCCAGCGACCAGGTCGCGCTTCTGCGAACGCACGTGCCGGCTGGACCGGAGATGCATCGCCTCGTCCAAGCCTTTGGCACATTCGTAGGCAACGTCTTGCGGAACGGTCGCGAGATTCAACAGACCAGCAACCGGTTGGTCCCACCCACTTTGCCCTCGCCTCGAAGTAGATGGAGCCGCCGAGACGGCCGAGCAGCTTTCCGACGAACTGACTGCCCTCTTCGACGAGCTAGTGCGTCGCGCCGTCTTCATCGAGATGGAGCCAGGCCTCGGCCGACACGGCAACGTTCAGACGCTGCAGTGGCAACTCCGCCGCGTCTACACCTCCAGCGTTTCGCGCTGCGCTCGATAAGAACCGGCCCGTAAGCCTCACGCCAGGCGAGTTCAAGTTCCTGCTCCACAATCCTGAGCAGGCGTGTGACACGCTCACGCAGCGATGGACTTCGCGTGACGACGCCGAGCGAGACGGGCAAACGAAGCTTCGGGTCGAGGACGAGCCCAAATGAAGGCGCACCAGGGTCGACGAGTTCTCACGTTCGCGCTCGGCGACGCGATCGCCAAGCTACCGGAGGCGCAGGAGCTGCAGACGGACGACGTTCCCGAATCCGACTTGCTCATCGAGGTGCTCGGCTTCGAGGAGCGGTGCCTTGCGATCCCGAATGCTCTGCTGGACGCCGGCCACAACGCGGGGTCGGTTGCCGTATGTCGTTATCCGACAAACCCAGCGGACAATCGGCGCAATGAAGAACGCTGTCGGAGTGCATCTCTCGGATCAGCGCGGAGCCTGCGGAGGAGCTTCGTGCTGCCGAGGATCTTCCTGGAACCGTGCGCGACCTCATTGGATCTCGCGCGAGAGGCCGAACTGAACCGCTGCGGGTAGTCCTCGACATCAGCGTGGCATCGAATGCGCTGATCCTGCGGCTTCTCACGGTTCTCCTTCATTGCGACCTAGATCTTCATCTGCTGTACGCCGAGGCAGATCTCTACCGACCAACGAAGAGTGAATTCGAGTCCGGCCGGGCAGCCCACCACCTCGAAGGTGACTCCGAGCTCGCACGGGGAGTATTGGACGTGACCGTCGTTAGCGAGCTACCCGGGAATCACACCGTGGGAAGCCCCCACCGCATAGTTGTCTTCCCTGGGTTCGACCGCGATCGCGTCCGCGCTGCCATCTCGCAAGTAGATAACGACTTTGTCGTTGAACTCGATCGTGCTCCACTGACCTGGATGATCGGACAGCCGCTCCACTCCGAGGACGCATGGCGGCAGGCTGCTGTGGCCGACCTGCACGAGATTCCTGCGTCGCACGATCAGCAGGCGGGTCGTGAGCACGTTTGACTACCGCGAAACACTGTACGCCCTGGAAGGCGTCCACCAGGAGCATGGTCTCGACGCCAACATCTCGATCGTTCCTCTTGGCTCGAAGATGCAAGCGGCGGCAGTTGCGCTCTACTGCGTTGCGAGGCCCGACATGGCCGTAGTGGTCGCGCAGCCTCGTGAGTACAGCGCTATCGCATACTCCCGAGGGGCCC
>CAVYOA010000011.1:0-19486 GCA_963769945.1 uncultured Solirubrobacterales bacterium
CCGGCGGGCTCGCCAAGGCGGTCGGGCGCGGAGTCGAGACCGGCTCCGACGCGATCCAGATCTTCCACCAGAGCCCGAGGGCGTGGCGGCCGACAGCCTACGGACCCGCCGACTACGCCGCCTTTCACGAGGCGATGGCGGCATCGACCGTCAGCGCGGTCGCGATCCACGCGGTCTACCTGATCAACTGCGCGAGCAAGGAGCGCGAGATCCGGGAGAAGTCGATCGCCTCGCTCACCCACGCCCTCAGGGTTGGCGATCAGATCGGCGCGGCCGGAGTCGTGCTCCATGCGGGCGCCCGCAAGGGCGAGCCGCACGGGCCGTCGATGAAGCGCGCGGGCAAGGCGATCGCCGAGGCATTGGCCGCGAGCGATTCATGCCCGCTGCTGCTCGAGAACACGGCCGGCACCTCGGGGCCGCTCGGCCGCGACTTCGACGAGCTCGCCGAGCTGATCGAGCTTGCCGGCGCCGACGAGCGTCTCGGCACCTGCCTCGACTGCTGCCACCTGCTCGCCTCCGGCTATGAGATCCGCACCGTCGCCGCCCTGAGCGAGGTCGTCGACGAGTTCGAAGCCAAGGTCGGGCTCGAGCGGCTGCGCTGCCTGCATGTCAACGACTCGAAGATCCCGCTCGGCGGCAATCGCGACCGCCACGCCAACCTCGGCGAGGGCGAGATCGGTGAGACGGGCCTGGCTCTGTTTCTCTCCGAGCCGCGGTTCGAGACGCTGCCCGCGCTGATCGAGACCCCGGGACCGGACGGCCACGGGGCGGACTTCAGCGAAGTCGCCACGGCGAAGCGCTTACGCGAGGCCGGCTTGGCCGCGCGTAAGCGCAATTAGCGCCGTAGGACTTGGTTACTGCGGGTCGCGGGCGACTGCACGCTGCAACGCGAGACCGAGTCCGGTGACGGCGAGAGCTACCGCTGCCATGGCGATGACATCGAACCCCGTGAACGGAAGCGGTCCAACGTTGCCACCGAGTCCGCTGCCCGTGCCGGTATCGGACGGCGGCTGAGTCCCGGAGGTGATCTGGGTGAGCGTCTCGTCGTACTGCCGTACGGGAGGTCGGATCGACTTGCTGAGCTCCGGCCAAAGCCGGTGCAGCTGCCGTCGCGCAGAGGGCGACGATCAATGCTCCGGCGAGCTTCTTCTTCAGCAGATTGGTGATTCGCACGAAACTGCGCCTCCTCTGAGGGAATTGACTCCTTCGACTATATGCACGGTGATGAGACCAACGTGAGCGTCTGATGAGAAACGCTCTTAGGGATCCGCGGCAATCCGGCGGCAAATCCTCGTCACCCAATAGCGGCAACGACCCCCTCATGTCTCTCTCATGCTGGTCTCATCCGTCTCTCATGCGAGTGGGCGAGGGTGCACCTCTATGCACCTCGTTTCGTTGAGGGTGGAGTCGGGTGAGTCGGCGCCGCACAGCCATTGTCGCGATTCAGACCGCGGTCGTCGCCGTACTCGCGGTCGTCGTCTTCCTCACCCTGTTGCAACCGGAGGGCGGAGAGATGCCGCCGGCACTGGAGGCGCCGGGCCGCAATGGAGCGGCGCGGCGCCGGCGCCTGGCGCCGCCAGTCGGACTACGTACGCCAACCGCAGCCAGCAAGGCGGCGATGCGCGCTCGCGAGGTGAAGGCCGTCGGCGGCGCCCGAAGCGCCAGGCCGCCGGCGTCGCTCGACGCACTGGATCGATGCCGCCGACGGCGGGCGGAGCTGCGCCGGCCGGCGGAGACGAGATCGCCGGCGACGACGACCCGGACGCCGACTCGCCCGCCGACATTCAGTACGCGGACACGCTCGGCGCGCCTCAGCGACCAACCTCTACTGGGCGAGCGCCTAGGTCGACGATCGGGTGTAGACGACCCGCCGGTGATCGTGGCGGCGAGTCCGGCCGCGATCCCGGCTACATTCTCGGCGTGTTGATCGAGTCGCGGCCTGCGACCACGGAAGGCGAAGCCGCCAGCGACGCGAGCGTCCGGATTCCGCTTCTCGCCGGCGTTCGGACGCGGGTGCTGGTCTCGTTCCTGGCGTTGCTGGTGCTGTCGACTGCCGCCTCAGTGCTCGTCTTGCGCCAGGTCCTGATCTCGCGGATCAGCGATCAGGTCACGACCGAGCTCACCCGCGACCTCGAGCCGCTGCAGGACCTCGCCGCCGGCCAACCCGGCAGCGGTCGTCCGTGGCCCAACGTGGCGGCGTTGCTCAACAACTTCCTCGATCGCAACTCCCCGCCTTCGACGGCCTCTACGCGGCCTGTCTCGAGGGTGGCGCCTGCGAGATATCCACCGCCACCAGCGATGTCGTCGAATCCGGGCTGCCAGCGGCGATCGAGGCGGTGCACGAGGGCCCGACATCGAACTCCGGGACGGTGGAAACCGACCGCGGAGAGGCTGTTTGGATCGCCATCCCGGCCACCGTCGGCGATACCGACGCGACCGTGTTCGCAGCCGCCCTGACCGCAGGCGAGCGCGGCCAGGTCGAAGACGCAGTCCGGCTCGCGATCGGCGTCTCGATCGTCGTCCTCTTGCTCGCTTCGCTTTTCATCTGGCTTGCGGCCGGCCGCGTGATCGCACCGTTGCAAGCACTTTCGCGAACAGCGAGGACGATCTCCGAGACCGATCTCTCGGGTCGCATCCCGGTGCGCGGCGCCGACGAGATCGCCGAGCTCGGCCACACCTTCAACGGCATGCTCGACCGCCTCGAGACCGCCTTCGCCGACCAAAAGGATTTTCTCACCGACGTCAGCCATGAGCTGCGAACTCCGATCACCGTGATCCGGGGACACATCGAGACCCTCGGCGATTCGCCGAAGGAACGCCAGGAGGCGATCGCGGTTGTCCAGGACGAGCTCGATCGCATGAGCCGCTACGTCGACGACCTGCTCTTGCTGACGAAGGCGCCGCGGCCGGACTTCCTGCATCTGGGACCGCTCGACCTCGATCTGTTCACGCACGATCTCTTCGCCAAGGCGCGCAGCCTGGGCGATCGTGACTGGCGCCTCGACGGCACCGGAATCGGGATCCTGGTCGCCGATCAGCATCGCCTCACACAGGCGGTAATGAACTTGGCCGAGAACGCTGTGCGCCACACGCGCGAGGGCGAGTCGATCTGGCTCGGCAGCTCGCTGATCGGAGATGACGGTCCGGCTCTGGGTGCGCGACGAAGGCCCGGGAGTGAGCGCCGCCGATCGCGAGCGAATCTTCGCCCGCTACGCGCGCGGCGAGGCAGCGTCGCAAACGTCAGGCGAGGGCGCCGGCCTCGGGCTATCGATCGTGCGGGCGATCGCCGCCGCTCACGGCGGGCGGGTAGAGCTCGACTCGCGGCCCGGCCTGGGCTCGACCTTCACGATCGTGATCGTCGCGGGGTCGAGGTCATGAGCCGGATTCTGCTCGTCGAGGACGAGGCCCGGCTCGCTTCATTCTTCGAGAAGGGCTTACGCGGGAGCGGCTTCACGACCACGGTCGTCGGCGACGGGCTCACCGCGACCGCACTCGCCAACGACGATGACTTCGACCTCGTCGTCCTCGACCTCGGCCTACCGGGCAAGGACGGGCTCGAGGTGCTGAAGGACCTGCGCCGCGACGGCCAGCGCCTGCCGGTGATCGTGCTCACCGCGCGCGGCGATCCCCACGATCGCGTCGCCGGACTGGAGACCGGGGCCGACGACTACCTGCCAAAGCCCTTTCACTTCGAGGAGCTGGTTGCACGAATCAAGGTTCGCCTGCGCGACGGACGGTGCCGCAACCGAGCAGACTCAACTTCGCGTCGGCAACGTCGCCCTCGACCTGCGCACCCGCTGGGCCAGCGTCGCCGGCGAGACGGTCGAGCTCTCAGCTCGCGAGTTCGAGCTCCTTCGCACCTTTCTCCAGCACCCCAACCAGGTGCTGAGCCGCGAGCAGCTGCTGGCTCGCGTCTGGGGCTACGACTACGACCCCGGCTCCAACGTCGTCGACGTCTACGTCGGCTATCTGCGCAAGAAGGTAGGCGGCAGTCACGTGGAGACGATACGAGGCGTCGGCTACAGATTTCGCAGCTGAACGGCGAGCGTCGGCGCCGGGCGGCGTCATCGGTCGGTCGTGTGCTGGCACACACTTCGCTCCCTGCTTCCTGGCCCGGCTTGACGCTCGCCGCTCAGGTGGTTCGCTACTCAGTCAGGACGTTGCGGAGGTCGAACGCGCGGATACGCCTCGGGGCCCTCATCGGTGCAGTCGAAGAAACGCGGGTTGATGCACTCGAAGGCGTTGCCGGCGCCCTCGTAGCAGGGCTCGACCTTGAACTGGCAATGGGGCAGCGGCTGGCCGGTCATCTTGATCCCGCCGAACCCCTCCGCTGCTTCGGCGAGCTCGAACATGTCGATGTCGATCTCGGCGCGAAAGACCTTCTTCATGCAGCCCATGAAGCGACCGCCCGAGATCGCGTCCTCGTAGCTGTAGAGGAAGCGGCAGCCGAGAGCGATACATCCGCGCGGCTCGACGAGCTTGTCGCAGAACGTGCGACACCGCCGGCATTCGCCGGATTTCGCTCCCGCTCTCTGGACCGTTGCCACGACTGAATATTAGGCGTTAGGCGGCGATCCAGCAGGTCTGCTGATCTGTGCGAAAGCCTTCCGAGGTCTGAGGCGCCCTGGGCAAGGACGCAGGGAGCGCCGCGTGCTCCGCCACACAAGCGACTCGACCGACGCCGCCAAGCGCGGCGCGCCTCAGACCTCCTCAGGCGGCCAGGGCCGACGGTCCGAGGAGCTGATCAAGCTCCGCCCGCAAGGCAGGCGAGGGCGCGACGCGGTAGTCCGAGCCGAAGCGCAACCTGCGCGTGCCCTCGCGGGTGCGCATCTCGAGCATCACCTCGTTGTGGCCCGGAAACGACTCGAACACGGTCTTCAGCTCGTCGATCAGCCCGGCTCGGAACTCGGCGGCGTCGACCCTCAGCGTCAGCGGTCCCGTCACCGCCCTCGCCTTCGCCCTGGCGACCGCGAGCTCGTTCGCATCGGGCTCGAACTGCTCGGCTTCGTGGACGACGAGGCTGAGCTTGCCGCCCTCCTGCTTGTCGACGCGGCCGCGGATGACGACGATGCTGTCGACCTCGATCGCCTCGGCTGCCTCGGAGGCCGCGTCGCGGACGAAGAGCTCGATCTGGCCCTCGAGGTCGTCGAGCCCGGCGAACATGACGTAGCCGCCGCGGCGGGTGCGCACCTTCTTCGCCTCGCTGACGATGCCGCCGACCGTGACCCAGGCGCCGTCGGCGAGGTCGCCGACGGCGGCCAGCGACCGCTCGGTCCGCGCCCGCAAGGCGTCGCGCACTTCGGCCAGCGGGTGCGCCGAGACGAACGTCCCCAGCGTCTCCTTCTCGAGCCGAAGCAGCTCGCGCTGGTCGAACTCGCCCTCGGGCACCGGCGAGTGGCGCGGTGCGGGCAACGCCGGGCTCGGACGATTCTCCCGCCGCCGGGCTCACCGCCGAGGTCGAAGATCGAACCCTGCCCGCGGCGCGAATCCTCCTGCGACTTCTGGCCCGCGGTCTGGGCTTGGGGGAGCGATCTCGAGCATTCCGCGGCGGCCGTCGCCGGTGGAGTCGAGCGCCCCGCACTTGACCAGGCACTCGATCGCGCGCTTGTTGACGGCCCGCGCATCGACGCGGTCGCAGAAATCCCAGATCGACTCGAAGCGGCCCGGCGGCCTCGCGCGAGGCGATGATCGTCTCGACCGCCGAGTGGCCGACGTTCTTGACCGCGTCGAGCCCGAAGCGGATCGAGTTGCCGCTGACGACGAAGCCGTGGACCGAGGAGTTGACGTCGGGCGGCAGCACCTCGATGCCCATCGCCTCGCAGCGGTTGACGAAGAACGGCACCTTGTCCTTGGTCGACATCACCGACGAGATCACCGCCGCCATGTACTCGGCCGGGTAGTTGGCCTTGAGATAGGCGGTGCGGTAGGCGATCAGCGCGTAACAGGCGGCGTGGGACTTGTTGAACGAGTAGTCGGCCGCCGCCGTCATCAGCGACCACAGGTCCCTGGCGACGGCGGTGGCGGTTCCGGAGGCGGCGCAGCCCTCGATGAACTGGTCCTTCATCGTCGCCATCAGGTCGCGCTTCTTCTTGCCGATCGCCTTGCGCAGGTCGTCGGCCTCGGCACCGCTGAAGCCGCCGAGCTGCTTCGAGATCTCCATCAGCTGCTCCTGGTAGATGCAGCAGCCGTAGGTGGCCTCGGTGATCGCGCGCAGGCGCTCGTCGGCGAACTTGACCTGCGACGGATTGCGCTTGCCGCTGGCGTAGTCGTCGATGTAACGCATCGCGCCGGGGCGGTAGAGCGAGACGAGGGCGACGATGTCGTCGAACTGCGTCGGCTTGACCTTGCGAAGGGCGTCGCGCATGCCCTCGGACTCGAGCTGGAAGACACCGACCGAGTCGCCCTTGGCGAGCATCTCGTAGGTCTTCGCGTCATCGAGCGGGATCGCTTGCATGTCGAGCTCGACCTCGCGCGAGCGGCGGACGATCTCGACTGCGTCCTCGATCACGTCGAGGTTGCGCAAGCCCGAGGAAGTCCATCTTCAGCAGGCCGATCTCCTCGATCGGGCCCATCGAGTACTGGGTCACGATCTTGTACTGGCGCGCCGGCTTTCCGTTGGCGCCCTTCTCGACGGCCGGCGCCGCGATCTTCGGCCAGCTGCAGCGGCACGATCTCGTCCAGCGGACGGTCGGCGATCACAACCGCGGCGGCGTGGATCGAGTTGTTGCGGACGATCCCTTCGAGGCCGCGGGCGACGTCGACGATCTCGCGAGCGTCGGCTCTCGGCGTCGTATGCCCTTGCGCAGGTCCTGGTTGGGCTTCATGCACTCCTCGAAGCTCGGACTGCGACCCATGATCGGCTCCGGGATCAGCTTCGCGAGCCGGTCGCCGGTGGCGTGGGTGTGCCCGAGCACGCGGGCGGCATCGCGCGTGGCCGCGCGCGGCGCCATCTTGCCGAAGGTGATGATCTGGGCGACCGACTCGCGCCCGTACTTCTCCTGCACGTAGCGGATCACGCGCTCGCGGCCACGAACCGAGAAATCGATGTCGATGTCGGGCATCGACTTGCGCGCCGGGTTGAGGAAGCGCTCGAACAGCAGGTCGTTGGCGAGCGGGTCGAGATCGGTGATGTCGAGCGAGTAGGCGACGATCGAGCCGGCGGCCGAGCCGCGGCCGGGCCCGACCGCGACCCCGTTTTCCTTCGCGTAGCGAACGAAGTCCCAGACGATGAGGAAGTAGGACTCGAAGCCCATCTCGGCGATCACGCCGAGCTCGAAGTCGGCGCGCTCGCGGGCGTCGGCTGGAATCGGGTCGCCGTAGCGGCGGCACAGGCCTTCGTCGACGAGCCGGCGCAGCATCGCGCCGGGCTCCTCGTCCGTCGGGCGTCGGGAAGCGCGGCAGCAGCAGCTTGCCGAGCTCGATCTCGACCTGGCAGCGCTCGGCGATCTCGAGCGTCGTCTCGACCGAGCCCGGGTGGGCGGCGAACGCCTGGGTCATCTCCTCGGCGCTCTTGAGGAAGAACTCGTTGGTGTCGAAGGTCAGCTTCGGCTGTTCGAGCGTCGACTTCGTCTGCACGCACAGCAGCGCCGCGTGGTTGTTGGTAGTCCTCCTTGTGCAGGTAGTGGACGTCGGCGGTCGCAACCAGCGGACGCCCGAGCTCACGGGCGTAGCGGACGATGCCTTCGTTGGCCTTTGACTGCTCGGCGATGCCGTTCTCTTGAACCTCGAAGTAGACGTCGTCGGCACCGAAGATCTGCACGAGGTCGTCGAGGTGTGCCCGAGCGTCGGCGGGTCGCTCTTCGATCAGGCGCCGGCAGAACCGCGACTGCAGGCAGCCGGTCAGGGCGATGACACCGTCGGCGTGGCGCGCCAGCAGCTCGGCATCGATGTTGGCCTTGCCGCGGTTGAAGCCCTCGAGGTAGCCGGCCGAGGTGAGCTTGACGAGGTTGCGAAAGCCGGCGTCGTTGGCGGCCAGCAGCGTCAGGTGGTTGCGCTCGACGCGGCCCTCGGCGCGGCGGTCGTCGACGAAATAGGCCTCGAGGCCGAGTATCGGCTTGATCCCGTGCTTGCGGCAGGCCTTGAAATGCTCGACGGCTCCGTTCATCACGCCGTGGTCGGTGAGACCCAGCGCCGGCATCTCGAGTTGCGCCGCCCGCGCCGCCATCGCGTCGATCTTGCACGCCCCGTCGAGCAGCGAGTACTCGCTGTGGACGTGCAGATGTGCGACGTTCCCGCTCACCGTTCGATCATGGCAAGCGAGCCAGATGTCACCGGCAGGCGATTACCCAAACTGCGACGATCATGCTCTATGATCTGGCTGCTGCGACACGGTGACGCCGAGGACGTGGCCGACGACGATGCCGTCGCGGCCACTGACCGCAAAGGGCGAACGTCAGGCGCATGCCGCGGGTGCGGCGCTGAAGAAGCTGGATTCGGGGATCGAAGCGTGTCTGACGAGCCCAAAGCTGAGAGCCGTGGACACGGCCAAACTGGCATGCGAACGCGCTCGGCATCGAAGCCGGAGCTGAGCGAGGGCCTTGCGCGGCGGCGACTTCGACCCGGTCGAGCTCGCCGGTGACCTCGGCGAGGTGTCTGCTGGTCGGCCACGAACCCGACCTCTCGCGTGCGGTGCAGCTCGCAACCGGCGCTCGTGTCGAGATGAAGAAGGGTGGCCTCGCGGTGATCCACGGCAGCGTCCTGGTAGCGCTCATGCGCCCCGGTGCGTTGCGCCGAATCGCCGGGCTGGGCTAGCTCGATCTATGCACCGCGCGCAGATAGCCGAGGGCTAGACGGGTGCGCTCGTCGCTCTCGCGCAGGCGTTCATCGGCGTCTCGCAGGCGCTCCAGCACGTCGTCGAGGCGGTCGCGCGCCTCGGCCGTGTTTGCCTGAAGCTCGAGCCGCCGCGTGAGCTGGTTGGCCGTCTCGGTGACTTCGCGAATCGCCGCCGCCGCCGCATTGTGAGCCTCCGTGCCTACGGTCGCTTCGACGATCCGCGCCGTCTCCGTGACACGCTCGGATCCAGCCGCGGCAGCGACGCGAATGTTCTCATCGATAGCGGTGAGCTCTTCCTCGATCGCCGCGATCTGAGTCGCCACGGCTTCGGCCTGCGTCGTCACAGAGCGCTCCGACTCGACGACCAGCGTGCGCAAGCGATCGACGTCGTCGGCGGCCTGTCGGCGCAGATCGTCTACCTCGGTTCGCAGCTCCCCGAGATCCTCGCTCGAAGCCGGTCGATGGCGCTTGTCGAGCTCCGCGACGATCTCGTCCCCGCGCTTGGCGATCCGGTTCTCGGCCGCCTCGATGCGCGACTCGCGCTCCTCGCGGACCAGCTTCAGCTCCTGGCGACGCGCCTTGCGCGACAGCGTCTTCTCGGCGTGCGCTGTGATCTCACGCTCGACCTCGGCCGCGGCGGCTACCGCCGCGCTGCGCGCCTGGTCGCCGAGCTGTCTTCGAGATCCGCTCTGTGGCGGACTCGGTGACGGCCTCGGCCGTCGCCGTGATCGAGGCCTCGCTGCGCTCGCGACTTACCACCAGCGATTGCCCGGCGAGCTCGAGCTCGGTCTCCAGTGACTGCAAGGCTGCCTGCGCACGCTGATCGAGCGAGCTCTCGACCGCGGTCTTGCGCAGCTCGAGCCCGTCGGCGAGCTCCTGTCTCGCACGCTCCAGTGACGTCGTAATTCGCGCATCCATGGCGGTGCTCGCGGCTTCGACGGCGGCGCGCAGCTCGCCGTCGAGTTGGCGGGCGTGCTCGCTCGCGGCTTGCTGGACTGCTGCCCCGAGCTCGAGCTTTGCCGCCTGAGTTGCTCCGCGACAGCGGCCGAGACCCCGGTCTGCATCTCGTCTCGTACTGCGCGAGATCCGGCCCGCGAGCTCGATCGAGATCGCGGAGTCGCGCTCCGAGGCCTGCTGGTCGAGCCCTTCGGCCAGCTGCTTTCTCACCTTCTTGACCCGGCGGGCGATCTCACCATGAATCTCGCTCCGCGCGTCCGCGACGACCGCCTTGCGGCGGCGCTTGTTCTCGCGCCGTTCGATCTCCACCCGCTCGGCGACCGTGTCCTCGACCTCCTCCAAGCGTGCCGCGATCACGGCCTCGAGGCGCGCAACCTCGCGATCGACCCGGTCTTGAGTGACCGGCCGCGCCTTCGAGGATCCGCTCTGAGAGCTGACCGAGCTCGTTGTCAAGGCGTGTGGCCTCGTCTGCGAGCTGGCGCAGAAGCTCGTTGCGAGCGCGCTCGGCGGCACCTGACTCGGTCATCCCGAGTGGCCTTCGCGGCGCGCCTCGCTGATTCCGCTCGCTGCAACGGTCGCTCCGCAGCGGCTGGAGTGAGGCGGAACGCGTTGTCTAACTTTGCCGAGCGATGAGGACGTCAGCGAATCCAGCGGAGCAGGGACACCTTCGCCCGACCCGCAACCGGCGGCGCTCGTGCCTCGTCGCAGTGCTCGGGATGGTCTTCGGCTGGTGGGCGTGGCAGGAGGGCGCGTACTTCGGCGTGGTCCTGGTGCCGGCGACGGTCGTGCTCTGCGTCATGACTGCGCTGGTCGCCGTCCTGGCGCCCGCAGCGGCTCGACTTTCGGCGAATCGCGCGGCGGCGATCGCACTTGCCTCGCTCGCGGGCTCGCAGTTTGGACTCTTCTCTCGGCGATCTGGAGCCCGACGCCCGACATCGCCGTTGCCGACACCCAGCGGATCTTCATCTACGCGCTGATCTTCGGGCTCGGCCTCTGGGCGAGCAGTCTGCTTGGGCCCCGGACCGAGCTCTCGCTGGTCGAGCCGTCGTCGCCGCGGCGGGATTTGCCGGAATCGTCACCGTCGTCGCCCTGCTCACCAGCGACAGCCCCGACAGCGGTGCTCGAGATCGATGGCACGCTCGACTTCCCTCTCGGCTATCGCAACGCCAACGCCGCCTTCTTTGCGATCACGCTCTTCCCCGCCCTCGGCCTAGCCGCGAAACGCGACCTTGGACCCGCTCCTCCGCATGGCCTCACTCGGGATCGCGACCCTCAACATCAGCTTGCTCCTGCTCTGCCAGAGCCGCGGCTCGGTCCCGGCGATCGCGCTCGCTGTGCTCGTGTACCTGCTGTTCGCTCCGTTGCGGTTGCGCGCGCTGGTCGTGGCTCATCTGGCGATTCTGCCCGCGATCGGGGTCGTGCCGGCGCTAGACCGATCTCTATACGACGGTTACCGACGAAGGGCCTGCGGCAGGCGCTCGACGCGACACGCGTCGCCGGTGTCTCAGCGAGCGCTCTGCGCGGCGGTTGCGGTCGTGTTGGCCGCGCTCGCGATTGGCGTCGAAACCCGCCTCCCCGATCGCGGCGCGAACGCCGCGCGAAGCAACCGGGCGGTCGCGCGGCGCTTGGCAGCGGTGCTCGCGGCCGGGGCGGTCGCCTTCGTCGTCGCCACCGGCAATCCGGTCGACTGGTTGAACGAGCGCATCGATGAGGTTCGAGCCGGAGGCGGCGAGCCCGCCAACGAGGGCAACACCAGATTCACCGTCGACGCCGGCTCGAACCGCTACGACCTCTGGCGCGTGGCGCTCGACGATGCCGCTGAGGATCCCCTGCTGGGCGACGGCGCCGGCGGCTTTCAGTACACGTATCTGCAGAAGCGAGACGTGGCCCGCCAAGACGCCCTCGATGCGCACAGCATCGAGCTCGAGACCCTGGCCGAGTTGGGCATTCCCGGCCTCGTCCTGCTGCTGAGCGCGATCGCGCGCTGCCGCCTGCGGCGTCATACGCGCACGCAAGCTCGAGCCGGCGACGGCCGGCCTCGGCGCGATCGCGCTGGCCAGCTGCGACCTACTGGCTGGTGCACTCTTCGATCGACTGGTTTTGGGGGTATCCGGCGGTGACGGCGCCCGCAATCTTGTTGCTGGGCGCCGCCAGCGCTCCGGGGCTGTTCGCGGCTCGAGGCCAACCTCAAGGGAGGCCGTCGAGCCGTCGCTGCTCGCGAGCCTCTTGCTGCTTGCGATCAGCGCCGTGCCGCCGTTCTTGAGCGAGCGCTACGTCAACGATGCTTATGAGAGTTGGTCGGTAGACCTCGATCGCGCCTACGCCGATCTCGATCTGGCCGCCGACCTCAACCGTCTCAGCGATGCCCCGCTTCTTGCCGAGGGCGCGATCGCGAGAGCCGAGCGACGACCCGAGCGGGCGCTCGATGCCTTTCGCGAGGCCGCCGAGGTTCGTCCCGAGGAATGGGCCGCTCACTATCTGGTCGCCGAGCTCGAGGCACATCGCAATCCGGAGCCTGCGCCGCGAAGAGATGCTGATTGCGCTCGAACTCAACCCGCTCGACCGAAAGCGCGAAAGCTGGCGAGGAGAGCTCGGCCTCGACCCGGAGACCCGACAGCGCCTGCGCAGTCACCTTGACCGGCTGCGGGACCTCAGCCGGCTTCTCGCCGATGAGGAAACGCTCGTCCGGGGCGCGTAGGGCGCGATGCGCATCGCGGAACACCTCGACGCTGGTTTCGGCGAGGATCAGCGTGTCGGAGAGGACCGAGCGGCGCTTGATGTAGAAGAGATCGTGACAGAGCTTCCACGCCGTGCCGAGGTCAGACCCGGCGTAGCCGCAGCGCAAGGCGGCCCAGCCGGCTATCCCGGGCTTGATCAGCTGACGGCGGGTGTAGTGAGGAAAGCGGCGCTCGAGCTGGGTAACGATCTCCGGGCGCTCGGGCCGCGGGCCGACCAAGGTCATGTCACCGCGAAAGACGTTGAGCAGCTGCGGGATCTCGTCGAGATGGGAGCGTCGCAGGAGCCGGCCGATGCGCGGTGATCCGCTCGTCGCGAACGAGCGACCACTGGGGGCCGTCGCTCTCGGCGTCGACACGCATCGTGCGCAGCTTGATGATGTCGAACTCGCCGCCGTGCTCTCCGAGGCGGCGCTGTTTGTAGAACACGGGACCGCCGTCGACGAGCTTGATCGCGAGTGCGGCGATCGCCAGGATCGGGAGAAACAGAACAGCGATCACTGGAGCCGACCACGAGGTCGAAGACGCGCTTGGAGGTCGGCCCCGCGGCGCGAAAGCGCGGGTGCATGATGTAGCGGTACCAGGCGGCGTCGATCGTGCCCACGGGAACGTGGCCGAACGCGTCCTCGTAGAGCTGGTTGGCGGCGATCAGGCGAACCGGGAGGTCGAGGCACTGGTCGGCGACGGCAGCGAACACGTCTTCGATGCGACCTTCGAGCTCGTTCGGGGTCGGCGCCACGACGAGCATCTCGATCCGCTCGGACAAGACGGCGTGGCGCACGTCCTCCGTCGTCCCGAGCCAGCGCAGACCGCGATACTCGCCGGATCCCCCGGCGCTGATCCAGCCGGTGACGTTGTAGGTCTTGATTCGAGCCGCCTGGAGCTCAGCGACGAAGTCGGCGGCGAACTCGCGCGAGCCGATTACCGCAACTCGAGCCTGGAGCCCGTCCTCGAGATACCCTCGGATCCAGGCTCCGAGGGCCATCACGAGCCAGGCGGCTGCGACCGCGGCTTCGCAGGCTCGCCAGCGAGTACGACTGGCCCGCGGCCACGGCGACGAGCCAGCCCGCGCCGACGCCGAGCAGCGGCGTCGCGATGCCGAGGATGACGCGACTCGCGGGCATCAGGTGGAGCGGCAACTGCGAGCGCTGGATCGTCGAGGTGGCGACGTAGACCGACGCGAACAGAACCAGGGCCTGACCGACATCGCCGATGTGCAGGTACGCGATCAGGCCGGCGGCCAGCGAAGGGGCGAGTCGCAAGGTCGTCAGGTCGATCATGCGCTGCGCCTCCAGCGCCCTCAGGCCGCGGCGCTGCGGGCGCCCGTTGGAGACGGTGTTCTCTGCCGCGCTGACGGCAGCCTCCATCGCGACTCCGGCGCTCAGGTTGTGCTCTTGGCCCGACAATCCGATCCACCCTTACTGGTCATCAAGAAGCGGTAGCCCCCCACAGTCCATCGGTTCTACGCCGGAATACCTGCAGCCGTCAACGGTACCGGGTCCGAAATACCAGGAAGATTCGCCCGCATTACTGCAAAGCGGCTACCGTACTTTCGGGTTGACCGCGGACGGAAACCCTGCCGTAGCATCAGCGCAGCCCTTGGACACCCCGGAGAAGATCAGTTCCGCCCCGCCTGGCGCCGTAGGCGGCCGCGACGCCGGGTACCCCTGACCAAGCGCGAGCGCCAGATTCTCGGACATCTCGCCGAGGGCATGAGCGGGGCCCAGATCGCCGCCAAGTTGGTGCTCTCGCCTGAGACCGTGCGCACCCACATTCGCAACGCGATGGTAAAACTCGGCGCGTCGACTCGCTCGCAGGCCGTGGCGCTTGCCCTCCAAAGCCGGGAGATAGGCCGTGACACCGCCGAGAGCCTCGAGCCGCCAGCGCAGAGCGCCGGCCGCTGCGCCGCCCGGCGGCGAGTTCGCCGGCAGGCGCTGGCGCAGATGCTCTCGGGCCTCGTTTCGCTCTATGACGTCGATGGCGGCGCCATCTATCTCGCCGACGAGGACGGCCTCTCGCTGCGCCGCATCACCGAGCCGGGGGCCGAAGACGTCGCCGGCGTTCCCGGCCGCTTTCTCGCTCGGCGAAGGGGCGCTCGGACGGGCAGCCCTCGAGCGTCGGGCTCAGCTCATGGGCGGCGCGGACGACAACAACGCGACCAGCGGGGCGCTGATCGCGGCGCCGATGATCGGCGCCGGCCGCCTGCTCGGCGTGATCGCTCTCGCCGCGCGAGTCAGTCGGCCGATCGGGCGCAGCGAGCTGCTCTTGCTGCAGGCCCTTGCCAATCGCATCGCTGAGGTGATTCTGGCCGGCGGAGAGATCGAGAACCGGCTCGACCGCGCGATGGAGAGCTTCCGCGCCTCTTGGTCGGCGGCGACACGCGTCGGCTGATCAAGCGCGCCGCGCAGGCCTGTACGAGGTCAGATTCCGGACTCCGCCAGCGCCTTGAAGGATTCCTCGCGGTCTTGGTCCATCGGCGCGACCGTCTCCATCGCGCAGAGCTCGAGCACGCGTTTCGTCGGCGCGCCCGTCGGGGACCACGAGCCTGATCGCCTGGCGGCGGGCGGCGAGGCGCCGGCCGAGGTCGAAGAGCAGGTGGATTCCCGAGCTGTCGAGATAGCGCACCTGCGAGAGGTCGAGAACGAGGGCGCTCGCGGTGCTCGGCAAACGCTCGGACAGCGCGAGCCGGAGGTCGGCCGCGTTGGAACCGTCGATCTCGCCTTCGACGGCTGCCACGCAGCACACCATCGTGGTGCTCGAACTCGAAGCCTGGCGATGCGGTCCCTCACGCCGGCACCTGACTGAACGCCGCGAGATTGCGGCGCATCCGCACGGTGGTTCCCGCCGTGGCCCGATCGATGTCGACCTCGTCCATCAACTCCTCGATCAACCCCAGGCCCCGGCCCTGCGAGCCCGAGCGCGGTGCCCGCCAGCTGCCGAAGTCGCGAACCCGCACCTCGACGCCGGTGTCGTTGCGCCGCGCCTCGACCAGGTAGGAGGCCTCGCCCGGCGGGTAGGCGTGGGCGATGGCGTTGGCGCTTGCTTCGCCGCAGGCGACCAGCGCCTCGTACGCTTCCGCGTCGCTGGCGCCGACCGCGCGCAGCCAACGCCCCAGTGCCCGGCGCATCTGCGCCAGCGATTCGGGTTCGGCGCGCAGCGTGATCTCCATCCGCTCCAGGATCACCGGCTCGAGGCGAACCGCCAACAGGGCGACGTCGTCGCGCGGCGCCGCGTCGCGAAAGCGCGCCTGCAGCAACGCCCCGCAGAGCTCGTCCGGGACGGCCGAGACACCGGCGGCGAACGCGCGCAGCCACTCCAGCCCCTCATCGAGCGAAGCGTCGGGACGCTCAACCAGTCCATCGGTGTACAGAAGCACGGTCGAGCCCGCAACCAGCGGGACCGTCGACTCCTCGTAGTTGGGAAACGGGACGACCCCGAGCGGGCTGCCGGCCGGGCCCTCGGCGAAGTGGGCCTCTCCGGTGGGGCCGATGACCAGGACCGGAGGGTGCGCAGCCGTGGCGAGACGAAGCCGCCCTTCCTCCGGGTCGATGACGCCGTACAGCAGCGTCGCCATCGGTCCGCCGGCGATCTCACGGGCGAACCCGTTCATGCGCTCGAGCACGAGCGAGGGTCGAAGGCCGTCGAGCGCATAGGCCCGAAGCGCGTTTTGCAGACGGGCCATGCGGGCGGCCGCATCGAGACCGTGCCCGACGACGTCGCCGATCGCGATTCCGGCCTGGCCGTCGCGAAGCGCGATCACGTCGTACCAGTCACCTCCGACCTGGGCGTCGGCGCTGCCGGCCACGTAGCGTGCGGACACGCGACAGGCCGGCGCAGCTCGGGCAGGCGCTCGGGAAGCAGGCTGCGCTGGAGCGTCTCGGCGACCGCGGCAACGTGCTCGACCTCCTCCGCCGCGCGGCGAAGCCCGTCGAGGGTGGCACCGATGATCGCATCGCCGCCTGGGCGAACGTCATCGTCTGCTCTGTCATCGCCAGACAAGTCCCTGCGAGTGTAATCACGCCCGCAGGCGCCATCGCCGGTAGGGCGCCCGCAGGCGAAGCCGAAGACATGGCTGCGGTATTTTCTCGACTGACGCGTGGTCTAGCGTCAGCGAGACATGGAGGGCCAGCCGGCAAGCGCGATCCCACGCACGGCCGACCAGCTTCGCGAGAGCCTTGCTCGACCGGGAGCCGGCCGGGCGGGACAGGTCGCGGGCGAGCTCGCGGCCCTGCACGTCGTCCTGATCGAAGAGATCGGTCGGCTCGCCTCGCCGCCGCAACAGGACGACGCGCTGGTTTCATCGCTGGTCCGCCTCGCCGAGCAGTTCGGCTCGATCCAGGCCGAGTTCGCCGGGTTGATCGCATCCGCGCGGCGCCGATCCCCGGCGCCGTGGCCAGCGTCGATCGCGCCGAGCTCGATGGCTGGCTTCGGACCCTGGCCGCAGGCCAGCAGCGTTATGGCGTCGGCTTCGCGCTCGCCTTGATCGAGGTCGACGGCCTCGATCTGCCTCAGCGACGCCCACGGCCCGGAGGCGCGCCGAGCGCATCCTCAACGCGGTCGCTGGGGTGATCGAGCGCCAGGTGCGAAGCGCGGATCGTGCCTTCAAGCTCGCGGATGGCGAGTTCTACGTCGTCGCTCCGCAGACCAGTGCCGGACGGCTGATGCCGATGATCGAGCGGCTGGTCGAGTTGATCTACAGCTCGCAGGCTTCCCAGGGGCCGCGGATCGCGATCAGCGCAGGCGTCGTCGATTGCCCGGACGACGGTTCGACCGCCGACGAGCTGATCGCCAGCGCGCATGAAGCCGGCTACGCCGCCAAGGCCGCCGGCATCCCCGCCGCGCGCCTCGCGCACACGTCGCGCGCCTTGCAAGATCCCTGACGCAACCGAGCCAAACCTTGTCGGAACCTCGAGAACCTGCTGAGATCCTCACAGGTTTCGGCCGAGGAATGAGATGAGCGGGATCAGGATCAACGCAGCTGCGGAAATGCTCGGTGTCAGCGCCAGCACGCTGCGCAGCTGGGAGCGCCGGCTCGGTTACCCGCACCCGGGCCGCACGCCGGGCAACCACCGCCTGTATGAGCTGGCCGAGGTCGAAGCCCTGCGCGAAGCACTGCGCGAGACCCAGAACATCTCCAGCGCCGTCGAGGTCGCCCGCCAGCGCGGACGCGGACCCGCCTCGGCCGCTCGGCTGATGGCCGCCTTCGACCGCTTCGATGAGGCGGCTGCCGACCGCGAGCTGGAGGAGAGCCTCGCGGTTCGCTCCGTGGAGCGCAGCATCTCGGAGCTGCTGCTTCCCGCGCTCGAGCTGGCCGAACACCGGCAGGACGGCGCCGCCGAGCTCGAGCACGCGTGTCGCTGGTCGACCGGCTGGCTTCACCGGGCCCGTCGCCTGACGCCCGGTGCCTCACGCCCCGAGGGCGTCTTGCTGCTGGATTCAGGCTCGCCGCTGGGCGTCGAGGCGATTCAGGTGCAGGCGCTCGAGCTCTTCCTGCGGCGCGCCGGACTGCGCGTGCTGTTGCTGTCCGCCGCTCTCGCAGAGGGTCGCTTTCGCAGCGCGCTGCGCGCGCTGGAGCCCGACGCGGTCGTACTCTGCGGCTCGGAGGCACGCCTGAACGTGCTCGGCGACCCGCTCCGGGCGCTGCGAACCGAGAACGGCCCCGCGCGACTTTACGGTTATCGCGCCGCGCGACTGGTCTCAGGACGCGACGGCCTGCCTTCTTTGGGCGACGAGCCGGCGCAGGCCACTCAGGCACTGCTCGAGAGCTTCTAGGTTCACGCCGCCGGGACTGCGGAACCGGCGCCGTCTCGCCGCGAGACCGGGAAAAAGAGCTGCGCAAGTTTTGTACCAGTTGCACAGGGTTGTGCAAGGGACAGCACATTCGGCGGCGAAAACCTCCGCATCCCTTGCACAGGCTCAAGCGTCCGCCATCGGTGCCGAAAACCGGGTACCCACCCCTTCAGCATCAATTTCCGCATTTTGGGCCAACAATCCCCAACTTAGAGGAGACCATGCAGACAACGATTCAGAGATTCCTCAACGTGAGCGAGGCAGCGGAGCTCCTCGGCGTCAGCGCCGCGTCGTTGCGCAAGTGGTCCGACCAGGGGCTGCTCCCCGTGTATCGCACCCCGGGTGGCCAGCGTCGCTACGACCCGATCGATCTCGACCAGTTCCTCGCCTCGATGCGTCAGCCGGCAGCGAGCGCGACGACCGCGCGGTACCTCGCTACGGCCGCACCGCGAGCGCGATCAGCGGCTGAACCGCTCAACAGCTAGCTGACCCACCGAGACGAAAGAAGCAGGCTCAGGCCGTCCGACGCCCACGGCGATCGCCATCGAGGCTGCGATCCTCGGCGTCGTCGTCGCGATCTCGATCTGGGCGCGCGGCCGACGCCGACTGGGACATGGCGCTGCTCGGCACCCTCGTCGTTCTCGGGGTCGCCAGCGACCTCTTGCGCATCGAAGTCCCCATCGCATCTTCGTCTCCGCCAGCTTCCTCGCGATCGTCCTCGCCGCCGTCTTCTCGGGCGTCGCTCCGGCCGTCGCGATCGGCGTGGTCACGATCCTCGCCAGCTGGGCGCGCGAGCGCTATCCGCGCGACTACCTGCTGATCAACGTCGTCACCTACGCAGCCTTCCCGCTGATCGCCGGTCTCGTCTTTCACGCGGTCAGCGACGGCCTCGCGCTCGACTACGGCTCCCCCGCGTTCTACCTGCTGATCTTCGCCGTTTTCGTCCTCGCCCTGATCGTCGACTTCAGCTTGATCGCCGGCTACTCCTGCTACGTCGAGCGCTCGAGCTTTGCGACGAAGGTTCGCCGGGCACTGGTGCCGTTGCTGCCCTCCGAGCTCGCTTCGGCGCTGCTCACGGTCGCGATTGCGGTCGCCTACGTCGAGCTCGGGATCGGTGCGCTGGCGATGTTCGGAGCCGTGATCTTGGTCTTCCAGTACCTGCGTCGGCGCCCTGCTCGTCTCGCAGGAGCGCGCCGACGAGCTCGAGGTCAGAGCGCGCCAGCTCGCCGGCT
>CAVYOA010000012.1:0-15889 GCA_963769945.1 uncultured Solirubrobacterales bacterium
ACTTGCTGATCGGCGCGCATGTTTCCACAGCCGGCGGGCTCGCCAAGGCGGTCGGGCGCGGAGTCGAGACAGGCTCCGACGCGATCCAGATCTTCCACCAGACCCGAGGGCGTGGCGGCCGACAGCCTACGCACCGGCCGACTACGCCGCCTTTCACGAGGCGATGGCGATCTCGACCGTCCGCGCGATCGCGATCCACGCGGTCTACCTGATCAACTGCGCGAGCAAGGAGCCCGAGATCCGGCAAAAGTCGATCGCCTCGCTAACCCACGCCCTCAGGGTTGGCGATCAGATCGGCGCGGCCGGAGTCGTGCTGCACGCGGGCGCCCGCAAGGGCGAGCCGCACGGGCCGTCGATGAAGCGCGCAGGCGAGGCGATCACCGAGGCATTGGCCGCCAGTGATTCATGCCCATTGCTGCTCGAGAACACGGCGGGCACCTCGGGGCCGCTCGGCCGCGACTTCGACGAGCTCGCCGAGCTGATCGAGCTTGGCGGCGGCGACGAACGTCTCGGCACCTGCCTCGACTGCTGCCACCTGCTCGCCTCCGGCTATGAGATCCGCACGGTCGCCGCCCTGAGCGAGGTCGTCGACGAGTTCGAGGCCAAGGTCGGGCTCGAGCGGCTGCGCTGCCTGCATGTCAACGACTCGAAGATCCCGCTCGGCGGCAATCGCGACCGCCACGCCAACCTCGGCGAGGGGGAGATCGGCGAGACGGGCCTGGCGGTGTTTCTCTCCGAGCCGCGGTTCGAGACGCTGCCCGCGCTGATCGAGACCCCGGGCCCGGACGGCCACGGGGCGGACTTCAGCGAAGTCGCCACGGCGAAGCGCTTACGCGAGGCCGGCTTGGCCGCGCGCAAGCGCAAGTAGCGACGTAGGATTTGGGCTACTGGGGGTCGCGGGCTACAGCACGCTGCAACGCGAGACCGAGTCCGGTGACGGCGAGAGCTACCGCTGCCATGGCGATGACATCGAACCCCGTGAACGGAAGCGGGCCAACGTTGCCGCCGAGTCCGCTGCCGGTGCCGGTGTCAGAAGGCGGCTGAGTCCCGGAGGTGATCTGGGTGAGCGTCTGGTCGTACTGCCTTGATGTCGGATCGACTTGCTGAGCCCCAGCCAAAGCCGGTGCAGCTGCCGTCGCGCAGAGGGCGACGATCAATGCTCCGGCGAGCTTCTTCTTCAGCACATGGGTGATTCGCACTGCGCCTCCTCTGAGGGAAATTGACTCCCTCGACTATATGCGCGGTGATGAGACCAGCGTGAGCGCTCGATGAGAAACGCTCTTATGGATGGAAACATTCATGTCTCTCTCATGCTGGTCTCATCGCTCTCTCATGCACGTCGGCAAGGGTGCACCCGATGCACCTCGTCACGTTCATTCGTGGAGTCGGGTGAGTCGGCGCCGGACAGGCATAGTCGCGGTTCAGACGGCGGTCGTCGCCGTGCTCGCCATCGTCGTCTTCCTCACCCTGTTGCAACCGGAGGGCGGAGATATACCGTCCGGACTGCAGGCGCCTGGGCAGCAAGGAGCGGACGGCGGCGCGCAGTCCGACTACCTCCAAGACCGCAGCAGCCACAGCGGCGCTGCGACTCGCGACGGTGATGGCCCCGGCACGCCGAACGCGAGGCCGCCGGCATCAACCGACGCGCTGGGATCCGGGCCGCCGCTTGCAGGCGGAGCCCTACCGGGCGTGGCTGATCCCGGCGACGGTGACTCTCCGACCGGCGATCAGTACGCGAACACGCTGGCACGCCTCAGCAACGACCTTCTCAGCGCGAGAGCACCATAGGTCAAGAACGGGAGTTGACGACCCAAGGCACTCGTCGCGGCGAGTCCGGTCGGTGATCCCGGCTACATTCTTGGCGTGTTGATCGAGTCGCGGCCTGCGACCACGGAAGGCGAAGGCGCCGGCGACGCAAACCGGATACCGCTTCTCGCCGGAGTTCGGACGCGGGTGCTGATTTCGTTCTTGGCCTTGCTGGTGCTTTCGACTGCTGCCTCCGTGCTCGTCTTGCGTCAGGTCTTGATCTCGCGGATCAGCGATCAGGTCACGAGCGAGCTCACCCGCGACCTCGAGCCACTGCAGGATCTCGCCACCGGCCAGCCCGGCAGCGGCCGTCCCTGGCCCAATGTGGCGGTTCTGCTGAACAACTTCCTCGATCGCAACGCTCCGCCTTTCGACGGGCTCCATGCGGCCTGCCTCGAAGGCGCCGCCTGTCAGATATCCAGTGCCAACAGCGAGGTCACCGACTCCGGGCTGCCGCAGGCGATCGAAGCGGTGCACGAGGGGCCGACACCGGACTCAGGAACCGTGGACACGGATCGTGGAGAGGCGGTATGGATCGGCGTCCCGGTCACTGTCGGCAACAGCGACGCGACCGTGTTCGCGGCGGCCTTGACCGCCCCCGAACGCGGTCAGGTCGAAGATGCCGTCCGGCTGGCGATAGGAGTCTCGATCGTCGTCCTCCTGCTCGCTTCCCTTTTCATCTGGCTCGCGGCGGGCCGTGTGATCGCGCCGCTGCAGGCGCTTTCGCGCACGGCGAGGACGATCTCGGAGACAGATCTCTCGGGTCGCATCCCAGTTCGCGGCGCCGACGAGATCGCCGAGCTCGGTCACACCTTCAACGGAATGCTCGATCGCCTCGAGACGGCGTTCGCCGATCAAAAGGACTTTCTTTCTGACGTCGAGCCATGAGCTGCGGACGCCGATCACCGTGATCCGCGGTTACATCGAGACCCTGGGCGACTCTCCGCAGGAGCGCCAGGAGGCGATCGCCGTCGTCCAGGACGAGCTCGATCGCATGAGCCGCTACGTCGATGACCTCCTGCTGCTGACCAAGGCGGCGCGACCGGATTTCCTGCACCTCGGGCCACTCGACCTCGATCTGTTCACGCACGATCTCTTCGCCAAGGCGCGCAACCTCGGTGCACGCGATTGGCGCCTCGACGGCACCGGAGTCGGAATCCTGGTGGCCGATCAGCATCGCCTCACACAGGCGGTCATGAACTTGGCCGAGAACGCTGCGCGCCACACGCGAGAGGGCGAATCGATCTGGCTCGGCAGCTCTCTGATCGGCGACGAGGTGCGGCTCTGGGTTCGCGACGAGGGACCGGGCGTCAGCGCCTCCGATCGCGAGCGAATATTCGCTCGCTACGCCCGCGGCGAAGCAGCGTCGCAGACCTCAGGTGAGGGCGCGGGCCTCGGGCTTTCGATCGTCCGCGCCATCGCCGCGGCCCACGGCGGGCGGGTCGAGCTGGACTCGCGGCCCGGACTGGGCTCGACTTTCACGATCGTGATCGCGGCTGGATCGAGGTCATGAGCCGGATCCTGCTCGTCGAAGATGAGGCCAGACTCGCCTCATTCTTGGAGAAGGGGCTGCGCGGAAGCGGCTTCACGACAACCGTCGTCGGAGACGGGCTGACCGCTACCGCGCTCGCCAACGACGATGATTTCGACCTCGTCATCCTCGATCTCGGCCTACCGGGTAAGGACGGCCTCGAGGTGCTGAAGGACCTGCGCCGCGACGGCCAGCGTCTGCCGGTCATCGTGCTCACCGCCCGCGGCGATCCTCACGATCGCGTTGCCGGATTGGATACCGGCGCCGACGATTACCTCGCCAAGCCCTTTCACTTCGAGGAATTGGTCGCGCGAATCAAGGTTCGGCTACGCGGCGATGGTGCCGCCACCGAGCAGACGCAACTTCGCGTCGGCAATGTGGCCCTCGATCTGCGCACCCGCTGGGCCAGCGTCGGCGGCGAGACGATAGAGCTCTCAGCCCGCGAGTTCGAGCTTCTTCGCACCTTTCTCCAGCATCCCAACCAGGTGCTCAGCCGCGAGCAGTTGCTGGCTCGCGTCTGGGGCTATGACTACGACCCGGGCTCGAACGTCGTCGATGTCTATGTCGGCTACCTGCGCAAGAAGCTCGGCGGCAAAACCGTCGAGACGATTCGCGGAGTCGGCTACCGCTTTCGATCCTGAGCGCCCGGCGCCGGCGCTGGGCGCTCAGGGCGGGGTTACTCGGCCAGGGCGTTACGAAGGTCGAACGCGCGGATGCCTTCGGGACCGTCGTCGGTGCAGTCGAAGAAGCGCGGGTTGATGCACTCGAATGAGCTGCCCGCGCCCTCGTAGCAGGGCTCGACCTTGAACTGGCAATGCGGCAGGGGCTGCCCGGTCATCTTGATGCCGCCGAACCCCTCGGCAGCTTCGGCGAGCTCGAACATGTCGATGTCGATCTCGGCCCGAAAGACCTTTTTGAGACAACCCATGAAACGCCCGCCGGAGATCGCGTCCTCGTAGCTGTAGAGGTAGCGGCAGCCGAGCGCGATACATCCACGCGGCTCAACGAGCTTGTCGCAGAACGTGCGACACCGCCGGCACTCGCCTGATTTCGCGCCCGCTCTCTGGACCGTTGCCACGCCTGAATATTAGGCGTTCAGGCGGCGATCCAACCGTGAGCGGCGCTCAGCGAAGGCGAGCGCCGTTCAGGCGGCGAGGGCTGAGGGGCCGAGCAGCTGATCGAGCTCGGCGCGCAACGCCGGCGACGGCGCGACGCGGTAGTCGGAGCCGAAGCGCAACCGGCGCGTGCCTTCGCGGGTCCGCATCTCGAGCATCACCTCGTTGTGACCCGGAAACGACTCGAACACGGTCTTCAGCTCGTCGATCAGCCCGGCGCGGAACTCGGCGGCGTCGACTCTCAGCGTCAACGGCCCAGTCACCGCCTTCGCCTTGGCCCGGGCAACCGCGAGCTCGTTCGCATCGGGCTCGAACTGGTCGGCTTCATGGACGACGACGCTGAGCTTGCCGCCCTCCTGCTTGTCGACACGACCCCGGATGACGATGACGCTGTCGACCTCGATCGCCTCGGCCGCCTCGGAGGCTGCGTCGCGGACGAAGAGCTCGATCTGACCCTCGAGGTCGTCGAGCCCGGCGAACATGACGTAGCCGCCGCGGCGGGTGCGGACCTTCTTCGCCTCGCTGACGATGCCCCCGACCGTGACCCAGGCGCCGTCGGGGAGGTCAGCGACGGCCGCCAGCGGCCGCTCGGTTCGGGCCCGCAGCGCTTCGCGCACTTCGGCCAGGGGATGCGCCGAGACAAAAGTTCCCAACGTCTCCTTCTCGAGTCGAAGCAGCTCCCGCTGGTCGAACTCGCCCTCGGGCACCGGTGAGTGGCGCGGCGCGGCGAACCCCGGCTCGGATGTCTGCCCGCCGCCGGGCTCACCGCCGAGATCGAAGATCGACCCCTGCCCGCGACGGGAGTCCTCCTGGGACTTCTGGCCCGCGGTCTGGGCCTGCGGCAGGATCTCGAGCATTCCGCGGCGGCCGTCGCCGGTGGAATCGAGCGCCCCGCACTTGACCAGGCACTCGATCGCGCGCTTGTTGACAGCCCGCGCATCGACGCGGTCACAGAAATCCCAGATCGACTCGAACGGCCCACCGGCTTCGCGCGAGGCGATGATCGTTTCGACCGCTGAGTGGCCGACGTTCTTGACCGCGTCGAGCCCGAACCGGATCGAGTTGCCGCTGACGACGAAGCCATGCACCGAGGAGTTGACGTCGGGCGGCATCACCTCGATGCCCATCGCCTCGCAGCGGTTGACGAAGAACGGCACCTTGTCCTTGGTTGACATCACGGACGAGATCACCGCCGCCATGTACTCGGCCGGGTAGTTGGCCTTGAGATAGGCGGTGCGGTAGGCGATCAGCGCGTAGCAAGCCGCGTGGGATTTGTTGAACGAGTAGTCGGCTGCCGCCGTCATCAGCGACCACAGATCCTTGGCCACGGCGGTTGCCGTCCCGGATGCGGCGCAGCCCTCGATGAACTTGTCCTTCATCGTCGCCATCAGGTCTCGCTTCTTCTTGCCGATCGCCTTGCGCAGGTCGTCGGCCTCGGCGCCGCTGAAGCCACCGAGCTGCTTCGAGATCTCCATCAGCTGCTCCTGGTAGATGCAGCAGCCATAGGTCGCCTCGGTGATCGAGCGCAGGCGGTCGTCCGCGAACTTGACCTGCGACGGATTGCGCTTGCCGCTGGCGTATTCGTCGATGTAGCGCATCGCACCGGGGCGATAGAGCGAGACGAGGGCGACGATGTCGTCGAACTGTGTCGGCTTGACCTTGCGAAGCGCGTCTCGCATGCCCTCGGATTCGAGCTGAAAAACACCGACCGAGTCGCCCTTGGCGAGCATCTCGTAGGTCTTCGCATCATCGAGCGGGATCGCCTGCATGTCGAGCTCGATCTCGCGCGAGCGGCGCACGATCTCGACCGCGTCTTCGATCACATCGAGGTTTCGCAGCCCGAGGAAGTCCATCTTCAGCAAGCCGATTTCCTCGATCGGCCCCATCGAGTACTGGGTCACGATCTTGTACTGGCGCACCGGCTTTCCGTTGCTCCCCTTCTCGGCGCCGGCACCACGATCCTCGGCCAGCTGCAGCGGCACGATCTCGTCCAGGGGCCGGTCCGCGATCACCACCGCGGCGGCATGGATCGAGTTGTTGCGGACGATCCCCTCGAGACCGCGGGCGACGTCGACGATCTCGCGCGCGTCGGTCTCCGCGTCGTATGCCTTGCGCAGGTCCTGGTTGGGCTTCATGCATTCCTCGAAGCTCGGACTGCGGCCCATGATCGGCTCCGGAATCAGCTTCGCAAGCCGGTCGCCGGTGGCGTGCGTGTGACCGAGCACACGGGCGGCGTCGCGGGTGGCCGCGCGCGGCGCCATCTTGCCGAAGGTGATGATCTGGGCGACCGACTCGCGCCCGTACTTCTCCTGCACGTAGCGGATCACACGCTCGCGTCCACGAACCGAGAAGTCGATGTCGATGTCGGGCATCGACTTGCGCGCCGGGTTGAGAAAGCGCTCGAACAGCAGGTCGTTGGCGAGCGGGTCGAGATCGGTGATGTTGAGTGAGTAGGCGACGATGGAGCCGGCGGCCGAGCCGCGGCCCGGTCCCACGGCCACACCGTTCTCCTTCGCGTAGCGGACGAAGTCCCAGACGATGAGGAAGTAGGACTCGAAGCCCATCTCGGCGATCACGCCGAGCTCGAACTCCGCACGCTCGCGCGCTGCCGCTGGAATCGGGTCGCCGTAGCGATGGCCCAAACCCTCTTCGACAAGCCGGCGCAGCATCGCGCCGGGCTCCTCACCGTCGGACGTCGGAAAGCGTGGCAGCAGCAGCTTGCCGAGCTCGATTTCGACCTGGCAGCGCTCGGCGATCTCCAACGTCGTCTCGACCGAGCCCGGGTGCGCAGCGAACGCCTCGGTCATCTCCTCTGCGCTCTTGAGGAAGAACTCGTTGGTGTCGAAGGTCAGCTTCGGCTGCTCGAGCGTGGACTTCGTTTGCACGCAGAGCAGCGCCGCGTGGTTTTGGTAGTCCTCCTTGTGCAGGTAATGGACGTCGGCGGTCGCAACCAGTGGCCGCCCGAGCTCGCGGGCGTAGCGGACGATGCCCTCGTTGGCCTTGGATTGCTCTGGGATCCCGTTCTCTTGCACCTCGAAGTAGACGTCGTCGGCGCCGAAGATCTGGACGAGATCGTCGAGGTGGGCACGAGCGTCCGCGGGCCGGTCCTCGACCAGGCGCCGGCAAAAGCGCGACTGCAGACATCCGGTCAGGGCGATGACGCCATCGCAGTGGCGCGCCAGCAGCTCGGCATCGATGTTGGCCTTGCCGCGGTTGAAGCCCTCCAAGTAGCCGGCGGATGTGAGCTTGACGAGATTGCGAAAGCCTGCGTCGTCGGCGGCCAGCAGGGTCAGGTGGTTGCGCTCGACGCGGCCCTCGGCGCGGCGATCGTCGACGAAATAGGCCTCGAGGCCGAGGATTGGCTTGATTGCATGCTTGCGACAAGCCTTGAAATGCTCCACCGCTCCGTTCATCACCCCGTGATCGGTGAGCCCGAGCGCCGGCATCCCGAGCTGCGCCGCTCGCGCCGCCATCGCCTCGATCTTGCATGCTCCGTCAAGCAGCGAGTACTCGCTGTGGACGTGCAGATGTGCGACCTTCCCGCTCACCGCTCGATCATGGCAAGCGGGCCAGATGTCACCGGCAGGCGATTGCGCAAAGTGCGACGATCGTCAGGCGAATGATCTGGCTGCTGAGACACGGCGACGCCGAGGACATCGTCGACGATGATGCGTCGCGACCGCTCACGGCCAAGGGCAAGCGTCAGGCGCGGGCCGCGGGTGCGGCGCTCGCAAGGCTGGATGCGGGGATCGAAGCGTGCCTGACGAGCCCCAAGGTGCGAGCCGCCGCCACGGCCACGCTCGTCTGCGACGCGCTCGGAATCGAAGCGGAGCCGAGCGACGCCTTGGGCGGCGGCGACTTCGATCCGGCTGCCCTGGCTCGGGGGCGCGGCGAGGTTCTGCTCGTCGGCCACGAGCCCGATCTCTCGCGGGCCGTGCAGCTTGCCACCGGCGCTCGGGTGGAGATGAAGAAAGGGGGCCTGGTGGTGATCGACGACAGCGTCGTGCACGCGCTCCTGCGCCCCGACGCGCTGCGCCGGATCGCCGAGCTGGACTGAGGGACTAGGAGACGACGCGCAGGTAGGTGAGCGCCAGCCGAGTGCGTTCGTCGCTCTCGCGCAAGCGTTCGTCGGCGGCGCGCAGGCGTTCCAGCACGTCGTCGAGACGGTCACGCGCCTCGGCTGTGTTCGCCTGTTGCTCGATCCGGCGCGTCAGTTGACTGGCCGTTTCGGTGACGTCGCGGATCGCCACCGCAGCCGCGTTGTGGGCCTCCGCGCTCACGGTGGCCTCGGCGATCTTCGCCGTCTCGGCGACACGCTCGACCGCGACGGCCGCGGTCGCGCGGACAGCGTCATCGATATCGGAGAGCTCTTCCTCGAGCGCGGCGATCTCGCTCGCGACCGCCTCCGCCTGCTTCGCGACGGCCTGCTCGGATTCGACCATCAGGGTGCGTAAGCCGTCGACGTTCTCGCGCGCCTCTCGGCCCAGGTCCTCCACATCCGCGCGCAGCCCCGCGAGGTCCTCGTCTCGAAGCCGCTCGACCGTGCTCGTCAGCTCGGCGACGACCTCGTCCCCACGCTTGGCGATTCGGCGCTCGGCAGCGACGATGCGAGACTCGCGTTCCTCCCGGGCCAGCTTCAGCTCTTGGCGCCGCGCCTTGCGCGAAAGCGTCTTGTCGGCGTGTGCTGTGATCGCTCGTTCGACCTCGGATGCCGCCGCGGTGGCCGCGGTCTGCGCTTGATCGGCGAGCTGTATCGAAAGCCGTTCGCTGACGGAGTCGACGACGGCCTCGGCCGTGGAGGAGATCGTTGCCTCGCTGCGCTCTCGTGTTGCCGCCAGCGAACGCTCAGCGCGTTCGAGCTCGGCCGCCAATGATTCCGTGGCCGCCTGAGCACGCTGATCGATCGACCGCTCGCCCGCGACCCGGCGCAGTTCGAGGTCGTCGTCGAGTTCTTGGCGCGCGCGCTCCAGCGCCGCCGTGAACCTCCCGTCCACAGCGGCACTCGCCGTTGTCACGAAGCCGCGCATCTCGCTGTCGAGCTCCTGGGCGCGCTCGCGCGCGGCTCGATCGGCGGCCACGCCGAGCTCGAGCTTTGCCGCCTCGAGCTGTTCGGCGACGACCATCGAGACCTCGGTTCGCAGCTCGCCGCGAAGCGCGGCTATCCGATCCGCGAGCTCGATCGAGATCGCGGCGTCGCGCTCGGAGGCCTTGTGGTCGAGCCCATCGGCCAGCTGCTTTCTCGCTTTCTTGACACGGCGAGCGATCTCACCCTGAATCTCGCTCTGCGCCGCCGCGACGACCGCCTTGCGACGGCGCTTGTTCTCGCGACGCTCGATCTCCACCCGCTCGGCGACCGAGTCCTCGACTTCCTCCAAGCGTGCCGCAATCACGCCCTCGAGGCGCGCGACCTCGCTCTCGACGCGCTCTCGCGCGATCGCCGTCGTCCCCTCCAGCACGCGCTCGGTGAGCTCGCCGAGCTCGGCATCGAGGCGCGCCGCCTCGTCTGCGAGCTGGCGCAGGAGCTCCTCGCGAGCGCGCCCGGCGGCACTTGACTCGGTCATCCAAAGTGGCTTCGCGGCGCGCATCGTGATTCCGCTCGCTGCACGGTCGCTCGCAGCGGTTAGATGACTGAGTCCTAATTGACGTGCGCTCGGGGGGCGGCCTGGCGCGCGGCGGGCAAGCCCATGCTGGTGGGCATGGGCGAGTCCGACGGGCGCGTCGGCGACGGTATGCGTAATCCGGGCGTGCGTTCAATTGGTAATCATTCATCTAGCTTTCGCGAGCTGATGAAGACGTCACCCAACTCGGCGGAGCACGGTCACGGCTTCACGCGACCCCAACCGGCGGCACTCGTCCTGATCACCGTGCTCGGGACGATCTTCGCCTGGTGGGCTTGGAAGGAGGGGGCTTACTTCGGCGTCGTACTGCTGCCGGCGACGGTCTTGCTTTGCGTGACGGCGGCGCTGGTCGCTGTCCTAGCGCCACAGCGACTCGGCTTTCGCCGCAATCGCGCCGCGGCGATTGCCCTTGTGTCGCTCGCGGGGCTGGGCCTTTGGTCTCTGCTCTCGGCCACCTCGAGCCCAACGCCCGACATCGCTGTCGCCGACGCCCAGCGAATCCTCGTCTACGCCTTGATCTTCGGCCTCGGCCTGTGGTCGTGCAAGCTGCTTGGGCCACGGACGGAGCTCTCATTGGTACCCGTCGTGGGGAGCGGCTGCAGTTGCCGGTGTCATCACCGTAGTCGCCCTGATGACCAGCGACAGCGCGCGCAGCGTGCTCGAGATCGACGGCACCCTGGACTTCCCTCTGGGCTATCGCAACGCCACCGCCGCGTTCTTTGCGATCACGCTCTTCCCGGCCCTGGGGCTGGCCGGCAACCGCGACCTGGACCCCCGCATGCGAGCGGTGTCGTTGGGCGCGGCGACCCTGAACATCACGATGATCCTGCTGTGTCAAAGCCGCGCTTCGATCCCCGCGCTCGGACTCGCCGTAATCGTCTACCTGCTGTTGTCGCCCCTTCGCCTTCGCGCCCTCACCTGGCTCGTGCTGGCGACGCTGCCTGCGATCGGCGCCGTGCCCGCGATGACGGACCTCTACACGACGGTGAACGGATGAGGGATTGCGCGGGGCCCTCGATGCGATCCGCTTTGCCGGCGCTTCGGCAGCGCTGTGCGCGGCGATTGGGGTCGTTGTCGGCGCCGTCGCGATCCTCGTCGAGGCGCGCCTGCCGGACCGCAGCTCGAACGCCGGGCGAAGCAATCGGCTGGTCGCCGGGGGCCTGGCGGTCCTGATTGCGGCCGGCATGGTCGGCTTCGTCGTGGCCGTCGGTGACCCGGTCGACTGGATGAGCAGCGCGTCGATGAGGTTCGCGCCGGCGGAGGCGGACCCTCGGGCGAGGGGAGTACGAGGTTCGGCTTCGACGCGAGCTCGGATCGCATCGACCTCTGGGGTGTGGCGCTCGACGTTGCGGCCGAGAAGCCGCTACTGGGCGACGGTGGTGGCGGCTATCAGTACACCTACCTGCAGGAGCGTGAGTTCACTTACCGGACGGCGCGCGATGCCCACAGCGTGGAGCTCGAGGTCCTTGGCTGAACTGGGCATTGTTGGCCTGGTCTTGCTGCTCACGGCGATCGCCGCTGCCGCGTGGGCGGTCCTGCGCGCCCGCAAGCTCGAGCCGTCGGCGGCTGGACTCGGCGCGATTGCGCTCGCGAGCGGCACCTACTGGCTGGTGCATTCGTCGGTCGACTGGTTCTGGGCCTATCCAGCGGTGACAGCCCCCGCGATCATGCTGGCCGGGGCGGCCAGCGCGCCAGGCCTGGTCGTGCTCGAGGACGGCCGAAAAAGAGGGTGGCGACCGTGGCTGCTGGTCGGGCTGTCGCTGCTGGCCGTGAGCGCGGTGCCTCCATTTCTGAGCGAGCGCTACGTGAACGATGCCTACGAGAATTGGCGAGTGGAGCCCGATCGCGCCTATGCCGACCTCGATCGCGCCAGCGATCTCAACCGTCTCAGCGACGCTCCGTTACTGGCCGAAGCCGCGATTGCGATGGCCGGCGGTGACCGTGCGCGCGCGCTCGCGGCTCTGGGCGAGGCGACCGAGCTTCGCCCTGAAGAGTACGCCGGCCATTATCTGCTGGCCGAGCTACAGGCAAAGCAGAACCCGGACCTCGCCCGCGACGAGATCCTGATTGCACTCGAGCTCAATCCGCTCGACGAGCAGGTGCAGACCCTGGCCAGAGATCTCGGCCTCGACCCGGAGGACTGGCCAGCGCCTGCGCAATCGCCTTGACCGGCGACAGGCCGTTCAGCCCCGGCTTCCTTACCGATGAGGAAGCGCTCGCCGGGGGCACGCAGTCCGCGATGCGCGTCGCGGAACACCTCGACGCCGGTTTCAGCGAGGATCAACGTGTCGGAGAGAACCGAGCGGCGCTTGATGTAGAAGAGGTCGTGGCAGAGCTTCCATGCCGTGCCCAGGTCAGAACCGGCGTACCCGCAGCGCAAGGCGGCCCAACCGGCTATCCCGGGCTTGATCAGCTGACGGCGGGTGTAGTGAGGGAAGCGGCGCTCGAGCTGGGAAACGATCTCCGGGCGCTCGGGCCGCGGGCCGACCAAGGTCATCTCGCCGCGAAAGACGTTGAGCAGCTGCGGGATCTCGTCGAGATGGGACCGTCGCAGGAGCCTGCCGATGCGGGTGATCCGCTCGTCGCGTTCGAGCGACCACTGGGGGCCGTCGCTCTCCGCGTCCACACGCATCGTGCGCAGCTTGATGATGTCGAACCCGCCGCCGTGCTCTCCAAGGCGACGCTGTGTGTAGAAGACGGGACCGCCGTCGACGAGCTTGATCGCGAGTGCGGCGATTGCCAGGACCGGGAGAAAGAGAATGGCCATCAGGGAGCCAACCAGAAGGTCGAAGACACGCTTCGAGGTCGGGCCGGCGGCGCGAAAGCGAGGATGCATGATGTAGCGGTACCAGGCGGCGTCGATCGTGCCTACGGGAACGTGCCCGAAGGCGTCCTCGTAGAGCTGGTTGGCGGCGATCAGCCGAACCGGCAGGTCGAGGCACTGGTCGGCGACGGCGGCGAACACGTCTTCGATGCGACCTTCGAGCTCGTTGGGGGTCGGCGCTACGACGAGCATCTCGATCCGCTCGGCCAAGACGGCGTGGCGCACCTCCTGCATCGTCCCGAGCCAGCGCAGACCCCGATACTCGCCGGGATCCCCCGGCGCTGATCCAGCCGGTGACGTTGTAGGTCTTGATTCGGGCCGCCTCGAGCTCAGCGACGAAGTCGGCCGCGAACTCACGGGAGCCGATGACTGCAACTCGAGCCTGGAGCCCGTCCTCGAGATACCCTCGGATCCAGGCTCCGAGGGCCATTACGAGCCAGGCGGCTGCGACCGCGGCTTCCAGGCTCGCCAGCGAGTACGATTGGCCCGCGGCCACGGCGACGAGCCAGCCGGCGCCGACGCCAACCAGCGGCGTCGCGAAGCCGAGGATGACGCGACTCGCGGGCATCAGGTGGAGAGGCAACTGCGAGCGCTGGATCGTCGAGGTGGCGATAAAGACCGACGCGAACAGGATCAGGGCCTGACCGACCTCGCCGATGTGCAGGTACGCGATCAGGCCGGCGGCCAGCGAGGGGGCCAGCCGCAAGGTCGTCAGATCGATCACGCGCTGCGCCTCCAGCGCCCTCAGGCCGCGACGCTGCGGGCGCCCGTTCGAGACGTTGATATCTGCCGCGCTGACGGCAGCCTCGATCGCGACTCCTGCGCTCAGGTTGTGCTCTTGGCCCGACAATCCGATCCACCCTTACTGGTCATCGAGGGGCGGCAGCCCCCACTGTCCATCGGTTCTACGCCGGTATACCTGCAGTCGTCAACGGTACCGGGTCCGAAATACCAGGAAGATTCGTTCGCATTACTGCAAAGCGGCTACCGTAGTTTCGGGTTGACTCGGGACGGATATCCCTGCCGTAGCATCAGCGCAGAACTTGGAGACCCCGGAGAAGATCAGTCCCGCCCCGCCTGCCGCCGTAGGCAGCCCGCGTATGCGGGTACCGCTGACGAAGCGCGAACGGCAGATTCTCGGGCTTCTTGCCGAGGGCATGAGCGGGGCCCAGATCGCCGCCAAGTTGGTGCTCTCGCCTGAGACCGTGCGCACCCATGTTCGCAACGCGATGGGAAAACTCGGCGCGGCGACTCGCTCGCAGGCAGTGGCGCTCGCCCTCCAAAGCCGGGAGATAGGCCGTGACACGGCCGAGAGCTCGAGCCGCTCGGCGCAGCCGCCGACCGCGGCGCCGCTCGAGGGTAGTTCGCCGCGGGCGCTGGCGCAGATGCTCTCGGGCCTCGTTTCGCTCTATGACGTCGATGGCGGCGCGATCTATCTCGCTGACGAGGACGGCCTCTCGCTGCGCCGCATCACCGAGCCGGGGGCTGCAGCCGTCGCCGCGTTCCCCACCGCTTTTTCGCTCGGGGAAGGGGCGCTCGGACGGGCAGCCCTCGAGCGCCGGGCTCAGCTCATGGGCGGGCGGGGCGACGGCACCTCGAGCGGCGGGGCGCTGATCGCGGCACCGATGATCGGCGCCGGCCGACTGCTCGGCGTGATCGCTCTCGCGGCGCGACTCAGTCGCCCGATCGGGCGCAGCGAGCTGCTCTTGCTGCAGGCCCTTGCCAATCGCATCGCAGAGGTGGTGCTGGCCGGCGGTGAGGTCGAGACCGGCTCGACCGCGCGATGGAGAGCTTCCGGGCCTCCTGGTCGGCCGCCACGCGCGCCGGCTGATCAAGCCCTGGCCAGGCCCTCGGGGTCAGATTCCGGACGCCGCAAGCGCCTTGAAGGATTGCTCGCGGTCTTGGTCCATTGGCGCGACCGTCTCCATCGCACAGAGCTCGAGCACGCGTTTCGTCGGCGCGCCGTCGGGAACCACGAGCCTGATCGCCTGGCGCCGGGCGGCGAGACGTCGGCCGAGGTCGAAGAGCAGGTGGATTCCCGAGCTGTCGAGATAGCGCACCTGCGAGAGGTCGAGAACGAGCGCGCTCGCGGTGCTCGGCAGGCGCTCTGACAGAGCGAGTCTGAGGTCGGCCGCATTGGAGCCGTCGATCTCGCCTTCCAAGGCTGCCACCAGCACACCATCGTGGTGCTCGAACTCGAAACTGGCAATGCGGTCCCTCACGCCGGCGCCTGACCGAACGCCGCGAGATTGCGGCGCATCCGCACGGTGGTTCCCGCCGTGGCCCGGTCTATATCCACCTCGTCCATCAACTCCTCGATCAATCCTAGACCGCGCCCCTGCGAGCCCGAGCGCGGTGCCCGCCAGCTGCCGAAGTCGCGAACCCGCACCTCGACGCCGGTGTCGTTGCGCCGGGCCTCGACCAGATAGGAGGCCTCGCCCGGCGGGTAGGCGTGCGCGATTGCGTTGGCGCTTGCCTCGCCGCAGGCGACGAGTGCCTCGTACGCTTCAGCGTCGCTGGCGCCGACCGCGCGCAGCCAACGCCCCAATGCCCGGCGCATCTGCGCCAGCGATTCGGGCTCGGCGCCGTAGCGTGATCTCCATCCGCTCCAGGGCCACCGGCTCGAGGCGGACCGCCAACAAGGCGACGTCGTCGCGCGGCGCCGCCTCGCGAAAGCGCGCTTGGAGCAACGCCCCGCAGAGCTCGTCTGGGACCGCCGAGACGCCGGCGGCGAACCCGCGCAGCCATTCCAGGCCCTCATCGAGCGAAGCGTCGGGGCGCTCCACCAGCCCATCCGTGTAGAGAAGCACGGTCGAGCCCGCAATCAGCGGCAGGTCGACTGCCTCGTAGTTGGGAAACGGCACGACCCCGAGCGGGCTGCCCGGCCGGGCCCTCGGCGAAGTGGGCTCCTCCGGTGGGGCCGATGACCAGGACCGGAGGGTGCGCCGCCGTAGCGAGACGAAGCCGCCCTTCCTCGGGGTCGATGACGCCGTAC
>CAVYOA010000013.1:0-193417 GCA_963769945.1 uncultured Solirubrobacterales bacterium
GTTTTTCGAGCTCTAGACGACTACTCGTACTGAAGCGCCTGGATCACGTCGACCTTCGATGCCCGCCGGGCGGGGCCGATCGCGGCGACCACGCCGATCAGGATGCCCGCGATCACCACCGTCAGCGGCAAGCTCGGCGAGACCGCCAGGTCGAGGCCCTCATCCTCCAGGGCAATCACGGCCGCGATCCCGAGGGCGAGGCCGATGACCGCACCGACCACGGCGCCCAGCAGCGCGGTCATCACCGATTCGTAGCGGATCATCCGCCGCACCTGGCTGCGTGAGGTGCCGATCGCGCGCAGCATCCCGAGCTCGCGCGTGCGCTCGAAGATCGTCAGCGAGAGCGTGTTGATGACACCGAAGATCGAGACCAGGACCGAGAGCCCGAGGAGGACGTAGATCAGCGCGAGAAGCTGGTTGATTTCGTCCTCTCGATCCTGCTTGAACTCTTCCTGAGAACGCGCTTCGGCGTTGGGAAAGCGCTCAGCGAGCAAGCCGTCGATCTCCGCTCGCGTAGCCGTGGTGTCGGCCCCCTCTGCGAAGTTGGCGAAGGTGGTCGAGTCGTCGCGCCCGCCCAACTCTTCGCGAACCGTGTCGCGGGTCAAGGCGACCTTGTCGACAATGAAGCGGCTCTCGCTGGTGATTCCGGCGATCTCGACCGTGACCTCGTCACCGCTCGGGCCGGTGACCTCGAGCTCGTCGCCGACGCCGACGCTGTGCTTCTCCGCGAAGTTCTCGTCGACGATCGCCTCGTCGTCCGCGAGGCCGTCGACGACTGCGTCGGAGCCCTCGGCCCAGTCGAGCGTGGCGACGGCGCCCAGCGTCTCGGGCTCGATGCCGGCGAGAAAGACATTGTTGTCGCCGGGTGAGACCCTGGTCGGGATCAGAGTCGTCGGCGAAACGACACCGACGCCCTCGAGCGCTGCGACCTCCTCGGCCACCTTTGACGGGATCGGCGAGAAGCCGTCGGTGTTGACGATCGCGATATCGCCGGCGAACTGGCGATCTAGCGTGCCGTTGATCGATGCGCTGATCGAGGAGGCAAAGACGCCGACGAAGACGACGAGGGCGACGCCGATCATCAGCGCCGCGGCGGTGGTCGCCGTACGCCCAGGCTGGCGCTGCGCGTTCTCGCGAGCAAGCCGACCGGTGACACCGCGCAGCTTCTCGATCGGCCAGCCGAGGAGGCTGACGAGCGGCCCGACGAAGCGATCGCCGACCATCGCCAGGCCGATGAACAGCAAGACGAGGCCGAGGCCGAGAATCGGCAGGGCGGAGCCGAAGTCGGTGGTGGCGAACAGGCCCAGTGGCAGCAGGACGACGCCGGCGACGACCAGGACCGAGGCGACGACCGTCTTTCGCCGCGAGCGCGAATGTTCGCCCTCAGTGCCACCGGTGCTCTCGACCAGTGCCTCCAGGGGCGCCACGCGGGTCGCTCGGCGGGCGGGATTGAGCGCGGCGATAACCGTCGTCAGCACGCCGACGGCGAGCGCGACGATGATCGTGGTCGCGTCAAGCGACAGCCCCGAGGTCGGCAGCGAGAAGCCCATCAGCTCGAACAAGCCCTTGATCAGGGCGACGAAGCCGAAACCGCCGGCGATCCCGAGGAGCGATGCCAAGAGGCCGACGAGCGCGGCCTCGATCAGCACCGCGGTCAGCACCTGGCGCGAGGAGGCGCCGAGCGTGCGCAGCATCGCGAACTCGCGCGAACGCTGGGCGACTGTGATCGAGAACGTGTTGAAGATGAGAAAGGCACCGACGAAGACAGCGACTCCGGCGAAGACCAGGAGCGCGGTCGAGAGGAAGCTGAAGCCTTCCTTGATGTCGCCCGCCTGATCGGCGGCTGTCTGCTCACCCGTGCGTACCTCGACGGTGTCCGGCAGCGAGCTCTGAAGCGTGAGCGCGAGCTCTTCGGGCTCGACACCCTCGGCGGCACGGATGTCGATCTCGTCGAAACGGCCCTCCTTGTCGGTGATCAGCTGCGCTTCTGCAAGCGTGAACTGGACCAGGCTGGCACCGCCGAGCGAGACGCCGGAGCCAAAGACACCGACTCCGGAGATGGTGTAGTCGGACTCGCCGGCTGCTCCGGTGACGCGGATCGTGTCGCCGACCGCGTAGCCCTCGGCCTCGGCGGTGAAGCTGTCGATCGCGACCTCGTCGTCGGCCTGCGGCGCGACACCGGAGCCCTCTTCGAAGTCGAAGGGTGCGAACTCACTCGTCTGGTCGCTGCCGCTGACTGCGATGTGGGGCGGCCCGCCCTGAGGCGGTCCGATCCGGTCGCCATTTTCGTCGACGATCGTGATCGTCTCGTCTGCGATCACGCCGGCGGCGAGCTCGACGCCCTCAACCGCCTTGACGTCTTCGAGCACGGATTCCGGCACTGCGCGCGCGAACGCCTCTCCTTCGCCGAACTCCCCTTCGACCTCGATCCTGGGCGTGACCGCGACGTCGATGTCCGCGTTGACCTCGGCGAAGAGCTCGTCGAAGGAGCTGTTGACCGAGTCGGTCAGCATCAGCGTCCCGGCGACCATGGCGACGCCAAAGAACACGGCAAGCGCCGTCGACAGGGCGCGCAGCTTGCGAGCGCTGAAGTTGCGAAGGGCGAGGATCGTCATCGGCCGCGAGCCCGCTCAGACGCTCTGCATCAGTTGCAGCACCTGCTCGGGTCCTTCGACGGTGGTGTCGCTGGAAACCTTGCCGTCGACGAGGACGACCACCCGGTCGGCATAGGCTGCGACGCGCGGGTCGTGGGTGACCATGACCACGGTGCGGTCGAGCTCGTCGACGGCACGTCGAAGCAGGTCGAGCACCTGGCTGCTGGAGGACGAGTCGAGATTGCCGGTGGGCTCGTCGGCGAAGACCACCGCAGGCTGACTGACCAAAGCGCGGGCCACGGCGACGCGCTGCTGCTGGCCGCCTGAGAGCTCGGCCGGGCGATGCGAGCGTCGATCGGCGATGCCCACCGTGTCGAGCAGCGAGTCGAGCCATGCCTGATCGACATCGCGCCCCGCAATTCGCAGGGGCAGGGTGATGTTCTCCTCGGCATCGAGGACCGGGACGAGGTTGAAGAACTGAAAGACGAAGCCGAGCTTGTCGCGGCGAAGCTCGGTCATCTCGCCATCGTCGAGCGCCGTGATCTCGGTGCCATCGACCCAAACCTGCCCGTTCGTGGGCCGGTCGAGGCCGGCGAGCAGATGCATCAGCGTCGACTTACCCGATCCCGATGGGCCGACGATGCTCGTCAGCTGGCCCTTGGGGAACTCGAGCGAGACGCCGTCGAGCGCATCGACTGCGGCAGCGCCCTCGCCGAAGCGGCGGCTGAGGTCTTGACATCGAACAGCTGGTGTGGCGGGGGCATCAACTTGCATGGCTCCAACATAACCGCGGGCCGTGGTTGCCTGCAACTCGGCGAGCGACGTACGAGACGTACCGTCAGGCTGTTTCGGGTGAGGCCTCGACCGAGGTCACCTAACAACCTCGGCGGGCAGGCCGTGGCGCTCGATACCGCGGTCGTAGTTGAGACGCAGCATGGCGATCACGTCGCGGACGTCTTCGTCATTTTCGATCAGACGCGAGGCGTAGCCGGGCCTGCCGGGGAAGACCGGGTGGTAGTCGATGCGCCCCTCGTCGAAGAGCCGCTTCCAAACTTCTTTGGGAAAGCCCGAGTGCATGACCCGATCGCCATGCAGATGTCCGAGCTCGCGGCGGCCGAGCTTGAAGCTGAACTCACCGCGCGAGCCCGGGCCTGCTGTGACTCCCGGCCAGCTCGTGACCTCGGAGGTGATCTGCTCGCTGGCTGTCTGTGACTCGGTCATCCCGTGCTCCTCGTTCGTCGCTGCTGTCGTCAAAACTACAAGTTCAAGTCAACTTGAAGTCAAGGGCCGACCGTGATTAGCTTGTTGCGTGGCGACCGAGCTGACGATCGGAGAGGTGGCACAGCGCAGCGGCGTCGCTGCCTCCGCCCTGCGCTTCTACGAGGAGCGCGGCTTGATCGCATCCGGGCGGGCCGGCTCCGGGCACCGGCGTTTCTCGCGCTCGGTGCTGAGACGGATCGCCTTCATCGTCTTCGCCCAGCGAGTCGGCCTCAGCCTCGAGGAGATCGGCAGCGAGCTGGCGAAGCTGCCGCCCGATCGGGCGCCGACAAAGCGCGACTGGTCGCGGCTCTCGACTAGGTGGAGCTCGCGCATCGACGACCGCATCGCCGAGCTCGAGCGGCTCAAGCATGGGTTGACGGAGTGCATTGGCTGCGGCTGTCTCTCGCTCGAGCGCTGCAAGCTCGCCAACCCCGGCGACCGTGCCGCCCGCCTCGGCCCCGGCCCCCGCTACTGGGTCGGCGACCGCCCCCTGAGCTGAACCCGAACTCGGCGCCCGCCGCGCCGAACGGCAGAAAACGTACGACCATTGGCGCCATCTGCCGCTCGGTGTTCGGTGTTCGCCGCTCGGCTCAGGTCGTGGCGACGGCGACGACTAGGCGGTCGCGGCGAGCCGCGGCAATCGCGCCGCCGAGCGCGGCGACGACGACACCGGCGACTACAGCCGCGCGCCAGCTCTCGGCCTCGACCAGCAACCCGGCCGCGGCGGCCCCGGCGGAAAGGCCGCTGACCAGAGCCGTCGTCAGCCACGTGAACGCCTCGGCTCCCGACCCTCGCGGCGCGATCGCGGCGAGCAGCTCGTTGCGGCTGGCGATCAGCGGTGCGATCGGCAGGCCCGCCAGGATGACCAGCCCCGCGATCGCCAGTGGCGACGAGGCCAGGATCAGCGGCAAACAGGCCAGCGGGAACAGAAGCGCAATCCGCAGGTAGGTGGCGTCGAGCTCGCCCCGAACCGCACGCGCGCCGTAGACGAGTCCGCCGATCCCGCTCGCGGCCGACCATAACGCCAGCAGCACGCCCCCCAGCGCTTCGCGGCCCTCGGCGACGCTGAACGCGGGCAACGCGACCTCGATCGTGCCGATGCAGAATCCAACGGGAATCGTCGTCAAGGCGACGATCCTGATCGCCGGTGAGGCGAGTGCACCAAGAGCGCCGCCGAACCGCGGCGCGTCATCTTCTCGTGCGTCGCCGGGAAGCAACCAGACGAACAGCGCCGTACCGGCGATAACGAGCGCGGCCGAAAGCAGCAGAGCGACCTCCGGCGCCGCCACGGCGACGATCAGCGCCGTGACTAGCGGTCCGCTCACGAATGAGATCTCGATCGTCACCGAGTCGAGCGCATATGCCGTTCGCACCAGCTCCTCGTCGCCAAGCAGCGCGGGCCAGCGAGAGCGAAGGACGGAACCCGACGGCGGGAAGCTGGTGCCAATTACGACACAAGTGAGAGCTAGCAGGCCGCCTGGGGCGTCGGCGAGCCCGAGTCCGACAAGCGCAATCATCCCGCCTGCGTGAACGCACGCCAGCGGCACCAGCATGCCTACGCCTCGCCGATCGATCAGACGAGCGGCGAACGGCGCGCCAACTCCGGCGCCCAGTGCCAGCGCCCCTGTGCCGAGCCCTGCGATCGCAAACGACCCGGTCACCTCGCGCAGAAAGAGCAGAGCGGCGAGGCCGTTGATCGCGAACGGAATCCGGCTCAGCGTCGTCGCCGCGATCAGGGCGGCGACGCGAGGCGTGCGCAGGATGGCGGCGTACCGAGCCATCGATCGAGGATGCCAGGCGCCGCGCCACGCGGCCGGTTACGTCGGATTCACGCCGGCTTGCCCGTCTTCTTCACCGCGAACCAGTCGCCGCCGAACTCGAAGACGTCGTTGCAATAGACCTCCCCGCGAGGGTCGTGGACGTAGAAATAGAGAGGCTTGCCGGCATAGGTGAGCTGCTGCGAACCGTCGTCGCGAGTGGTCTCGCCGAGAAGCTTGGCGCGAACGCCTCTGCCCGCGGCGAGATCGCCAGCTTCGAGCGGCGGCCACGCCTTTGCGCACTCGCCGTTACACACCGAGCCCGAGCCGCCGTCGGCGGTGAACAAATAGAGAGCGAAGCCGTCGGCGAACAGGACCTTGCCATATGGCGAGCGCTTCAGCTTCAGCTTGATTGTGTCGGCGCGCTTGCGCTCGACGCTCGCAGCGCCGGCATCGGCGGCGCGCTTGGCCGAGGCGGGCTCCCGCGGTTGCGGTCCGCGCTCGAGCGCGGCCCCCGCATTCGACTTGGTGTCGCTGTCACCCCACTCATCGCCCGGTGCCGCCGTAGCGAGAGCGAGCGCACCGACCGCGATCGATGTCACGACCAGCATTTTCGCCTTCACAACGTCCTCCAAGCTCGGTTTCATGCCTTCTCAGCATGCGTCTGGCGGTCGCATCAAACGTTTCATGCCGGCGCGATGAGATCATCTCTTTATGGCCGCAACCAGCTCTCCGATCGAAGCCGCCCGGGAGCTGGCGCCGCTCGCCGCCGAGCTCGCTGCTGAGGGTGAGCGCGAACGACAGCTGCCGACCGAGCTCTCGCGCCTGATCTCCGAAGCCGGTCTGTATCGACTCTGCGTGCCGGCTTCGCTTGACGGAGGCGAGGCGAGCCCGTCGCAGCTGGTCGGCGCGGTCGAAGCGCTGGCCGTCGGCGACGCGGCCGCGGGCTGGTGTGTGGCGGTTTGCGCGACCTCGGGAATGCTTGCCGCCTACGTCGACGAGGAAACGGCACATGAGGTCTTCGCTGATCCGGCCTCGGTCACCGGCGGCGTCTTCGCCCCCACTGGCCGCGCCGCTGCCAACGACGACCTGCTCACGGTCACCGGACGCTGGCGCTTTACCTCCAACGTCGCCAACTGCGATTGGCTCATGGGCGGCTGCATCGTCTACGACGACGATCAGCCGCGGATGGGCGCCAATGGCCGCCTCGATGTCCAGCTCGTCCTCTTCCCTGCCGCCGACGCCGAGGTCATCGACACCTGGTCGGTCTCCGGCCTGCGCGCGACCGGCAGCCACGACACGGCAGTCGACGGGCTCGAGTTGCAGGCCGCACGCTCGGCCTCGCTGATCTCAGGCGAGCCGCGCGAGCGCCGCCCGCTTTACGGGTTTCCGGCTTTCGGCCTGCTGGCGGCGTCGATCGCCGGAGTCTGCCTCGGCACCGCCCGCGGTGCGCTCGACGATCTCGCCGAGCTCGCCGGGGTGAAGACGCCGACGCTGAGCACGCGCAAGCTCGCCGAACGCCCGGCGACTCAGGAGCGCATGGCACGCGCCGAGGCGCAGTTGAGAGCGGCGCGCGCACTGCTTTACGAAACGGTCGCCGAGGCGGAGCGGGCAGCGGCGTCGAGCGGCGAGATCCCGGTCGAGCTTCGTGCGCGTCTGCGGCTCGCGGCAACGCACGGCGTCGAAGCTTCCGTGACCGCCGTCGATATCGCCTACAACCTCGGCGGCGGCAGTGCGATCTATGAGACGAGTCCGCTTCAGCGCCGCTTTCGCGACGTCCACACCGCGACTCAGCACATGCTCGTCGCACCGGCGACGTGGGAGCTCAGCGGGCGCTCGCTGCTCGGTCTCGAGCTCGACGCCTCGCAGCTCTGATCGCAGCCTTGCCCTCCCCGGGCGCAGCTCAGGCTGCTTCGTAGACAGCGATCCCGGCGGCGATGCGGTCGATCCGGCGCTCGAGGTCCTCCTCGCTGCCGGGGGCGACCCAGTAAAGCGCCCGGTGCACCCCGGCCGCTTCGTAGCGTTCGAGCACTTGTGGATCCGCTCCATTTGCGTTCGCCAGCGTCGACGGGATCGGCCCACGCCCGTGCTCGATGCCCGCGTTTCGCAGCCGCTCGATCCGCCCGCAGAGGATCTCGTCGTCGCCAAAGCGGTTTGGCATCCACTCGTCGCCGTAGCGCAGGACGCGGTCGATGACGCCGCTGCCGTGACCGCCAACGATGATCGGTGGGTGCGGCTCGGTCAGTGGCTTGGGCCAGCACCAGATGCGCTCGAAGTCGACGTGGCGGCCGTGGTAGGAAGCCTCATCGTTGGTCCAGATCTCCTTCATCGCCTCGACGCGCTCGCGCATGATCCCGAAGCGCTTGCCGGGATCGGTGCCGTGGTTTGCCATCTCCTCGTGATTCCAGCCGGCGCCGACGCCGAACAGCATGCGCCCGCCCGAGAGCCGGTCGACGCTCGCGACCTGCTTCGCGGTGACGATCGGATCGCGCTCGACGACGAGGCAGATGCCGGTGCCGATCATCAGCGTCTCGGTCGCCGCCGCGGCTGCCATCAGCGCCACGAATGGGTCGTAGACGCGCGAGTACTCGCGCGGGAGCTCGCCGCCCGGCGGGTACGGCGTCTCGCGGCTCGCCGGGATATGGGTGTGGTCGGTGAACAACAGCGACTCGAAGCCGCGCTGCTCGACCATCTGCGCCAGCGTTGCCGGATCGATGCCCTCGTCGGTGGGGAAGTAGCCGACGGCGAACTTCACGCGCCCAGCCTCTAATCGCCGGCGTGGGCCGGACGATTGCCGGCGAGGCGGCTCGCGAGGCCGAGGGCGCTGAGCGCCGGGCGCAGCAGTGGCTCGGGCCCGGCGAGGCGGAAGACGTCACCGTACTCACGCAGCAGAACTCCCATCGCCAGCGGTTTCGGTGCACCCGAGCCGGAAGTCTTGCCGGCGAGCTGAAGCTCGTTGAGCTCGCGAAACCATCGCTCGGTGCGCCCGCCCGGCGTCGTCGTCCACCGCACCCGTGCCGGCTCGCTGGCCGGGTTCCACATCTGATGCACGCTGCCGCGCGGCACGTCCAGCGTGTCGCCTGCGGCGAGCTCGCGATCGCTGCCATCGATGCGCACTTGCAAGCTTCCCTCGAGCACCTCGAAATGCTCGTCCTGGGCCGGGTGCAGATGTGCGGGCGGCGCTTCGCCCCCGCCGCCATAGGTCGCCTCGACCTCCAAGCTCGCCGCCGAGGATTCGACAATGCGCACCGATTCGCTCGCCGTCAGCTTCAACGTCTCGCTCATTGCACGAAACCTATCCGACCGAATTAGCCTCTGATGCGCTGAAAGACCTCGTTGATCAGCCACAGCACGAGGCCGACGCCAAGCAGGATCGCGCCGCGGACGTAGGCCTCGACCTCGATCTGGGTCAGTAGGGCGATACAGACACCGACGCCGAGTACCGGGAAGACGCTCGGGACCTGAAAGTGCTCGTGGTCGACCTTGTCGCGGCGCAGATAGAGGACGCTTGCGTTGACGATGATGAAGACGCAGACCAGCAGCGCGACGGTCGTCGCGGCAAGCTTCTCGAGGTCGGCGGTGATGATCAGCAACGCGGCGAGAGCGGTGACGAAGAGGATCGCAACCCATGGCGTCTGGCGAGAGCTGCCGACGGTCGCGAGTGCCCGCGGAACCACGTCCTCGCGCGCCATGCCATAGAGCAACCGTGAGGCCATGATCATGTTGATCAGGGCGCCGTTGGCCAGCGCCAGCAGCCCGATCGCCGAGAACACCTTCTCCGGGATTCCCAGCGGGCCCTGCTTGACGACCTCCAGCAGCGGGCCGTCAGAGCTCGAGAGGTCGCTGACCGGGACCACGATCGAGGCGCCGACCGTGACCAGGAAGTAGACGACGCCCGCTATCGCGAGCCCGAGGAACAGGGTCTTGGGATAGGTCTTGGACGGTTCCTGGGTCTCCTCGGCGACGTTGACCGAGTCCTCGAAGCCGATCAGCGCATAGAAGGCGAGCGCGGCACCGGCGAGCGCCGCGGCGAAGATCGACGAGCCCTCCTTGAACTCGAAGGCGCGGCCCGCGTCGGCGTCGCCTTGGAAAAGCGCGACGGCTGCGATCGTCACGATCAGCAGCAGGCCGCCGATCTCGACCAGGGTGAAGCCGACGTTGAGCTTCACCGACTCGGCGATCCCGCGCAGGTTGACGAGCGTGATCGCGGCCAGCAGCAGCAGAGCTCCGAAAACGATCTTGATGTCTACGAACTCGCCCAGGTAGTCGCCGCCGAAGCCACGCGCGAGCGCGCTGGCGGAGGTGATCCCCGAGAGGATCACGGCAAAGGCGACGATGAACGAGATGAATCGGTTCTTGAACGCCCGGTGGACGTAGAGGGCGGCGCCACCGGCGTGCGGGTACTTGGAGACGAGCTCGGCGTAGGAGCCGGCGGTGAAGGCGGCCATGACCAAGGCGAGCAGGAAGGCCGACCAGATCGCACCGCCGGTCTCCGCACCGACCTCGCCGACCAGGGCATAGATGCCACCGCCGAGGATGTCGCCGACGATGAACAGCAGCAGCAGCTTCGGCGTGATCGCTCGTTTGAGCCCGCCTTCATCGCCCTCTGGCGGCGGCGCCGGTGTCGCCGGGACCGGGATCCTGCCTGGCTGCCCTCTGCTCACGCGGAACCTCCTACCCGAATCGAGCCGGTTGGACTCATCTGACCCGAGCGACCCTAACGGCAACGGCGGGTGAGTTGGCGCGGTGGCGGGCTGCGAGCAGCGCAAGCGAGGTGACGACGAAGGCCAGCCCGACGATTCCGTACGCGAGGGCGTCGCTGGTCGCGTCAGCGATGCGCGACGACGGCCGAGCCGCCGATCACCTGGCCGCCGGCCCAGGAGAGGCTGACCAGCGCCGTGGCGAAGGCGAGATCGAGTCCGGCCGCCTCCGCGTCGTCGGAGAGCAGCGCCATCGCCGGGGTCCAGATCAGGCTCATGGCAAGGAAGACGACGACGACTGCGATGCCAACGCCAAGCACGCTGCCCGGCAGGGCCGGCATCACCGCGACCAGGGCGGAAACGACGAGCCCGGCTCGGATTGGAGTCCAGCGCCCGCGCCGATCCGAGAAGCGCCCGATCGCCGGGCTCAGCGTCGCTTCGATCGCCGCCGCGATCAAGAACACCGCGCCGACGGTGAGCCCACCGGCGCCGAGCTCGTCGAGGCGAAGCGGCGCCAGCACGTCGACGAGACCGGCGAGAACCGAGGGCAGGGCGACGAGCCAGAACGCGAGCAGCACGGGTGCGGTGAGAATCGCGGCGGCGACCCGTCCCGGCCGCGGGACCGGCGAGGTCGCGGCGCCGGGGGTGACGAACACCCATACCGCCAAGCCCGCAGCGAGCCCGGCGACGCAAGCGAACACCGGCTCCGGGACCGATCTCGGTTGCGATGCCGCCAATCACGGGTCCGAGCAGGAGCCCCGCGATCGCCACTGCGAGCACGGAGCCGACCAGCTCACCGCGGCGCTCGGGCGGGCCCGCGGCGAGCAGCCAGGCAAGCCCGCCGGTCCAGGCGCAGGCGCCGCCGACGCCCTGGGCGAAGCGGGCGGCGTCGAGTAGCACGATGGTGTCGGCGAAGGCGAAGACGACGCTCGAGCAGCTGAGCAGGCCGAGGCCGGCGAGCATCGTCGGGCGGACCCCGATCTTCGCCGCGAGAAAGCCCGAGGGCAGCGCGGCGAGGAGGGTGCCGGCCGCATAGGACGCGCTGAGAATCCCCGTCGCCGACTTCGAGAGCCCAAGCTCGTCGCTGTAGGCGGGCAGCAGCGGCACGATCGCCGCGTAGAACATCGTGTCGACGAGGATGACTGCGGAGACGAGGATGAAGAGACGGCGCATGGCGTCACGGTATTGGTCGGGTGTTCAGCGCGAAGCGCTGCCGGACGGTCAGTGAGGAAACGGGTTTGACACTGGCACCCCGGTATGAGGCGTTCAGTCCGGGCCCGAAGATCGCCAGGTGCAGCAAGCCGGCGGCAAAGCCGAGGACGGCGCCGTGCAGCAGCAACAGCCACTCGTCCTCCTTCATCGCCGAGCGCAACATGTCTTGGAAGTCGACCGAGGGCAGATCGACCATGCGGTCGGCGATCAGCTTGCGCACCGACGAGCTCTGCTGGCGGTTGAACTCGGGATCGGTCAGCGGAGTCATCGTGTACTCGACCGCCTCGCTGGCGATCGACTCGCGAATCGCGTCGTACTGGCGCGTGCCGAGGGCAACCCTGACGGCTGGCTTGACGCGGCCGACACTGCGATCGATCGCTGGGCGCAGCCGGTCCTCGATCATCCAGCGCGTGCGGTCGGACTGCGGACCGTGCAGCAGCTCCTCGCCCATGTTGGCGAGCGTGACGACATCGTCGGAGATGATCTTCGCGTAGACGTCGGCGACCTCTGGCTGGCGGCGCATGAACAGTCCGTGCAGCTTCAGCGGCCCGATCTTGATCGGGTTGACCGGCTCGAAGATCATCCACAGCGCCATCCAGTTGGTGACGTAGCCGATGACGACGCCGCCGATCGGCAGCACCCACCAGTAGGGAAACGCCTCGCTGATGAAGACGAGCGGAAAGCCGAGCGATGCTCCGAAGAAGAAGCCGAAGTTGATGATGAACCTGAGTTCCTTCTTGCCGACGTCCTGAAAAACTCGGCTGGCGAGCTCGGGGCGCTCCTCCATCCGCTTGATCACCATCAGCTTGATGTCCATCAGCTGCTCGATGTTGTCGCCGATGTCGTCGGTGAGTTGACGCACGATCTCGGGTAGCTCGCGCTGGACGCGCTCGTGCACACGCTCTTTCAGCTGCGGCGGCAGGTCAGCCCAGAGCTCGGGGTGCTCGCGCTCGAGGATTCGCTCGGTGACCTCGCGGATGTCGCTGCGCGCCGAGGAGAGGATGTGCGCGGCGATCTTCTCGGGCTCGAGCTGCGAGTAGAACTCGCTTGGGCTGCCGAGTTTGGCGATGCCCTTGTCGACGGAGATCGAGCCCATCTTCGCCGCGCGCGAGGGGATGATCCCCTGCCAGCCAACACCGCCGTGGGCGAATCCCGGGATCTGCTGGATCTTTCGCGGCAGCACGCTGACCAGCGGCTTCAGGCCCGGAATCCGAACGCCGCGGAAGCGGTTCGGGTTGAACAGCATCCAAACGCCGCTCCAGTTGGTCAGGTAGCCGATCGCGCCCGTGAACAGCGGAATCGTGATCAGGTTGACGAGATGGTGGCTCACGTGTCCGCCGAGCCTAATGCGAGCTGGCACACCAGGGGCCGCCGAGGATCGTCAACTGTCCGCGAGCACCTGATCGGCGGCGATCCGGCCGTTGAGCGCGATCACCGAGCCGCCGGGGTGGGTGGCGGCGCCACAGAGGTAAAGACCATCGATCGGTGTGCGGGCCGCGAGGCGGCGGTCCCACATCTGCCCGGGCAGCGCCTGACCCTGGAAGATGTGACCGCCGCTGAGACCGATCCGCTCCTCGATGTCGGGCGGCGCCATCACCTGCATCTCGACGATGCAGTCACGGACGTCGGGCGCATGGACCTCGATCGCGTCGAGCACCAGCTCGGCGATCTCGTCGCGGCGCGAGTCCCAGTCGCCGTCGGCGAGCTCGTAGGGCACGTACTGACAGAACACGCTCATCACCTCGTGACCGGGCGGCGCGACCGAGTCGTCGTAGGCGCTCTGGAAGTAGAGCTCGCAGAAGCCGATCGCAGGCTCGCCACGACGCGCCGCTTCGACAGCTGCCTGTGCGCGCGTCGACGCCGTCGGTGATCGTCACCATCGCCCGCTGCGGCTCGACACCGTTAGCGGCGGTGAAGGTGGGGAAGCGCTCGAGCGCGACGTTGAGCTTGAGCACGGGCGAGGTCACGTCCCAGCCTTCGAGCCGGTCGCGGTATTCGCCGGGCAGCTCGCCATCGCCCGCGTCGAGCATCGCCAGCATCCGCTTCGGGTCGGCGTTGCAGATCGATCGTCGCGGCTCGGATCAGCTCGCCCGACTCGAGCTCGACGCCCTCGCCGGGGCGGATCGCCGCGACGGGCACGCCCGCGGCGAGCGCGGCGCCGGCCTCGATCGCGGCCTGGGCGATCGCGAACGAGACACGGCCGAGCCCGCCGTCGACGTAGCCCCAGACCGAGCCCAGCCCGAGCAGGTCGCCCTGATGGTGCATCAGCCGGATCGAGGCCGTGCCCGGGTCGCGCGGCCCGGCGAAGGTCCCGATCGTTCCCTGGCACGCGATCGCGTCCTTGAGCCGCTGGTCGGAGACGTAGCGGTCGAGCATCGACGCGATCGACTCCTCGAACACGACCGACGATCAGCTCCGGTCGTCGCCGAGCAGCCCCTCGATCTCGTCGCGGTCGGCGACGGGCGCCTGCCAGCTGTCGCCGGCAGCGCCGCGCGCGCAGCAGTTCGCGGATCCGGTCGAAGACCTCGCCGAACTCGGCCAAGCCCGTCGATGTCGGCGTCGGCGAAACCCTGCGCGCGCAGGTGACTCGGCGGTGCGGGCGCCGTCGATGAAGCCGGCGTAGGAGGTGCCGTCTTCGAACGGACACCAGAGGTTCGGGTCGGCCGGGGTGACGCGATAGCCGTGGCGCTCGAGCTCGAGGTCGGCGATGACGACCGCGTCGAGCAGTCCGACAACATAGGCGCACGGGCTGATCACGAAGCGCTGATCTTCGAAAGGGCGCTCGAGAGTGCGGCGCCGCCGAGCTGGTCGCGGCGCTCGAGCACCAGACCGACTTCCCCGCCTTGGCGAGATACGCGGCGGCCGTGAGCCCGTTGTGACCCCCGCCGACCACAACCACGTCCCAGGCGCGCGCCGCGAGCTGCGCGATCGGAGCGGGAAGGCCAACCTGACCCGTCACCGCGTTGACGTCGAGCGCGCTCATCAACCGAGGCAGCCGTGCTGCCGGTCAGCTCGACAGGTAGCTGACGCCGGTGAGCTCCTCCGAGACCTCCCACAAGCGCAGCGCGGTATCCGCATCGCGGGCACGCCCAACCGGCTCGACCACCTCGGGGGAACCGCGGGCCTCCATGAAGCCGTCGGGGCCGATGAACGAGCCGCCCTCCAGCGATGGTTCCGTCGCCGCGTACAGCTGCGGCATGGCGCCGTCATTTGCACTCTGAGCGAAGATCCGGTTGGTGACGCCGAGCACGGCCTTCATCGGGCCGGTGGGTCCTGAGCTCTGCAGATTCGTCGCCGAATACCCAGGGTGGGCGAGCATGCTGCGTATCGGTAGTCCCGCCTCGCGTAGACGTCGTTCAAGCTCGATTCCAAAGACCGCGTTGGCGAATTTCGAGCGCTGATAAGCGGGGCGAGGCGAGTAGCTGTGCTCCGAGCCGAGGTCGTCGAAGTCGATCTTGCCCGGCTTATGCTCGAGGCTGGAAACGGTGACCACGCGCGCGTCGTCAGAAGCCGAAAGGGCGTTCGAGGAGCAGGCCCGTGAGCGCGAAATGTCCGAGGTGGTTGGTGCCGAACTGAAGCTCGAAGCCATCGGCGGTGAGCTCGCGCGGCGGCATCATCACGCCGGCGTTGTTGACGAGCAGGTCGAGCGCGGGATGTGCGGCGCTCGCGGTAGCGGCGAAGTCGCGCACTGAGCTGAGGTCGGCGAGGTCGAGCACCTTCGGCTCGACCGTCGTGCCCTCGGCCGCACCAGCGATTTGCTCCGCCGCGGCCTGCGCCTTCTCGCTCGAACGCGCGGTCGCGACCACGGTCGCACCCGCCTTGGCGAGCTCGCGCGCAGTGACCAAGCCGAGGCCGCTGTTGGCTCCGGTGACGACCGCCGTGCGCCCGGTCTGGTCGGGAATCTGCTCTGCGGTCCACCCACTCATCTCGGGGCGAGGCTAGCGCGGTGTGTCCCCGATCGGCCGCGCCGCGTAGGATTCTCGCGTCCCTTCCCCGAGCATCGAGGTTGCTTACGTGTCGAAGATCCGCATCGTCGTTCTGTTCTCCGCCCTTCTCGCGCTCGCCGTGTTCGCCGGCTGCGGCAGCGACGACGAGGAGTCCACGAGCCCGGACGGCTCCGAAACGGCGGCGGTCTCGCTCGACGACTGCCAGGCCGACTCGCTGGAGACGAAGACGCCGGGAACGCTGACGGTGGCCACCGACAAGCCGGCCTTTCCCCCGTACTTCGAGGATGACGACCCGACCAACGGCAAGGGCTTCGAGAGCGCCGTGGCCTACGCGATCGCCGAGCAGCTCGGCTTTGCCGAGCCCGATGTGAAGTGGGTGGTCGAGGCCTTCAACTCCTCCTACGCTCCCGGCCCGAAGGACTTCGACTTCGACGTGAACCAGATCTCGATCACGCCCAAGCGCGCCGAGCAGGTCGACTTCTCCATCCCCTACTACACGGCCGAGCAGGCGCTGGTCGTGATCAAGGGCTCGGAGCTCGACGGCGCCACCTCGCTCGACGACTTTGCCGACGCCTCGATCGGTGTCCAGATCGGGACCACGAGCTTCGACGCCGTCAATGAGGTGATCCAGCCCTCGTCGGAGCCAGAGGTGTTCGACACGTCCAACGACGTCGTCACCGCGCTGAAGCAGGAACAGGTCGACGCGGTCGTGGTCGACGTGCCCACCGCCTATTTCCTCACCGCCGTCCAGGTGACTGATGGCGTCGTCGCCGGTCAGTTCCCCGCGCCCGGCGGCGACGAATGGGGCGCGCTGCTGGAGAAGGATTCGCCGATCACCGACTGCGTCTCGGCTGCCATCGACGAGCTCAACGAGTCGGGCGAGCTCGCCGAGATCGAGAATCAGTGGATGAGCGAAGCGACCGGCGCTCCGGTCCTCGAGTAGCGCACGATCCGGTCGCCCCGGGCACCGACCGGCGCGCCGAGCGCGCCGCGGCGCGGCGCTCACGGGCTCTGCGCGGGCAATCAATCGCGGCGGTTTCCACGGTCGTCGTCCTCGGCGGGATCGCAGCGCTGATCCTGACCAGCCCCGGTTGGCCGGTGGTGCGCGACTCTTTCTTCTCGACCGAGGTCTTCGTCGAGTCCTTCCCAGACATTCTCGAGGCCTTCTGGCTCGACGTGCGGGTGTTCCTCATCGTCGAGGTCGCGGTCTTGATCATCGGCCTTGCCGTCGCGCTGGTGCGCACGGTCAACGTCGCCGCGCTGTTTCCGCTGCGTGTGCTGGCGATCGTCTACACGGACGTGTTTCGCGGAATTCCGACGATTCTGCTGGTCTACCTGGTCGGCTTCGGCGTTCCGGCGCTCGCGGTTGCCAGCGACGAAGACGGCTCGACACCGCTGTCCTGGCTGCCGACCGAGCCTGTCGTGCTCGGCGGCTTCGCGCTCGCCCTCTCCTATGGCGCCTACGTCTCGGAGGTCTACCGATCCGGGATCAACTCGATCCACCGTGGCCAGCGCGACGCCGGGCTCGCGGTCGGGCTCACCGAGCGCCAGACGCTGCGCCACGTGATCGTTCCCCAGGCCGTACGCCGGGTTGGCCCACCGTTGCTCAACGACTTCATCGCTCTGCAGAAGGACGTCGCGCTGATCGCCATTCTCGGAGTCACCGGCGAAGCGTTTCGCACGGCGCAGATCCAGACGGCAGCCGACTTCAACTACACACCGCTCGTCGCCGCCGCTCTGCTCTACATGGCGATCACGATCCCGATGGCACGTCTGCTCGACCACTGGGGTATCGGAGGGCAGGCGCGCTGATGAGCTCGCCGGTGCTCGAGATCCGCGGCGTGACGAAGTCGTTCGGCGAGCTCGAGGTCCTGCACGGGATCGACCTCGTGATCGCAGAGCACCAGAGCGTCGCCCTGATCGGCGCCTCGGGGTCGGGCAAGTCCACGCTGCTGCGCTGTGTGGACCTGCTCGAGGACATCGACGACGGCGACATTCTGCTCGACGGCGAAGTGATCACCGACCCGTCGGTGGACGCGGTCGAGGTCCGTCGCCGCCTCGGTTTCGTCTTTCAGGCCTACAACCTCTTTCCCCACCTGACGGTGCTCGAGAACGTCGTCCTCGGCATGACCAAGGCCCACGACGCGGCGCGCGGGCAGGCGGAAGCAGCGGCGCGCGAGCTGATCGGCCGCCTCGGACTCGCAGGGCGCGAGAACGACCACCCCGATCGGCTCTCAGGCGGCCAGCAGCAGCGCGTAGCGATCGCGCGAGCGTTCGCCGCCCGGCCACGGGCAATGCTGCTCGACGAGGTCACCAGCGCGCTCGACCCCGAGCTCGTCGGCGACGTACTGCAAGCGGTGCGCGACCTGCGCGCCGAGGGGGTGACGATGCTGCTCGCTACGCACGAGATGAGCTTTGCCCGTGAGGTCGCCGACGTCGTCTGCTTCCTGCACGAGGGACGGCTGGTCGAGGTGGGACCGCCGCAGCAAGTTCTCGAGAACCCATCAGAGCCTGAGACGAAACGCTTCCTCAGACGCCTGCTGGAGGCGGGCCGGGCGTAGGTCGGCGATCGTGGCGACTAGCGGGCGCCCCGGAATCCGAAGATGTTGCTCAAGCCCGACGGCCCGGCGTCGGCGTTGACCGCGAACGGACCGGCACCTGCGCCGCTGAGCCAGTAGCCGCCACGAATCAGGGCGCCGGGGGCGCCGGTCGCGGCCGCCCCCGCAAGGCACTGACTGTCGTCCCCGTAGCCGGCCGGCCAGCTTCCGCAGCCGCTCGATCGCGGCACCCAGTCGGCCACCCACTCGTTGAGGTTACCGACCATGTCGTTGACGCCGAAATTTGAGACGCAGGCAGAGCGCGACCCGGTGCTAGCGGGGCCGGACAGGTGCTGACATTGCAGTCCGTTGTGCCGTTGTCGGTCCCGGGGTCCGGCGTGCCGGCGACCGCCATCTGCCACTCGGCGTTTGACGGCAGGCGCTTGCCGGAGTTGGCGAGCGCCTGCTGAGCCTGAAACCAGGTGATGCTGCCCTTCGGGGCGACACCTGCGACCGAGCGAGCGTAGATGTTGGTGCAGTCCTGGCCGTTGACGTTGCACGGGATCGCGCCGGTGATCTGATTGCCGCCGGTGCGGGCGTCCCAGATCGAGGACTCGTACTTGTCGACGCAAACCGAGCCGACCCGGACCATGACATCGTTAGCGGCGAGGCCCTTGTTGCAGGCGGCATCCCAGGCGGAATCGCCCTGCGGCCCGGTGTCGCCCTTGGGGCCGACCGGCCCCTGAGGACCCTGTGGACCCTGCGGCCCGGCTTGGCCGCCCAGACCGTCAGCGAGCTTGGCGCTGGTCACCGCGCCGTCGCTGATCTGCTTGGTCTTGACCGCGTTCTTGGCGATGTGCTTGGACTTGACCTCGCCGCGGGTGAGCGCGTAGGCGCTGCCGCCGAGGACGACGAACACGGCGATCGTCGACATCACGTTCGCGTAGGTCAGCCTGGGTCGCAACTGCTCGAACATCTCTGCCCTCTATCTCTGCCCTCTCATTTTCCGGCCGCGAGCAACCGAACCGGAAGCGTCTTCAGCTGGTTGACGAATGGCGAGGCGACGTACTTGGGCTCGCCGTCGAGTGCCATGTCCGGATAGCGGGCAAGCGTTTCCTCGATCAGGATCTGGAGCTCGAGGCGCGCGAGGGCGGTGCCGAGGCAGAAATGGCGGCCACCAGCGCCGAAAGCCTGGTGCTCGGGGTTGCGGGTGACGTCGAAGCGGTCGGGGTCCTCGTAGCGCGTCTCGTCGCGGTTGGAGGAGACGTACCACATCACGACCTTCTCGCCTTCGCGGATCTTCTGACCATTGAGCTCGGTGTCGTTCATCGCCGTGCGGCGAAAGTGGGCGAAGGCGGGGAACATCCGCAGCGCCTCCTCGACAGTGCCCGGGATCAGGCCCGGGTCGGCGAGCACCTGACTCATCTGGTCGGGGTTCTCGAGCAGTGCCCGCATGCCCGAGCAATAGGTGGCCTTGGTCGAGTCGTTGCCGGCGGCGACGAGCAGGAAGAAGCCCATGACGATCTCGTGCTCTTCGAGGCTGTGGCCGTCGACCTCGGCGTGGACGAGGATGCTGGTGAGATCCTCCGTCGGGTTCTCGCGGCGCTCGGCGATCAGCTTGCCGCAGCGCTCGAAGATCTCGGGCACGTCCCTCTCCATCACGGCCTCGACGCCATCGGGGTTGACGTCGTCGTCGCCGGCGCCGAGAGCCGAGTTCATCAGCCGCGCCCAGACCGCGTCGTCTTCGGGCGGGATGCCCATGAAGCTGCCGATCACTCGCGAGACGACCGGCTGGGCGACGTCTGTGACGAGGTCGCAGCGATCGCGACCGTCGAGTCGGTCGAGGACTTCGACCGTGATCTCGCGGATCTCGTCCTCATGCTCGGCTATTCGCTTCGGCGTGAAGCCGCGCTGAAACAGGGCCTTGAGGCGGTCGTGCTTTGGCGGGTCCATGCCGATGAACATCGCCTGGATCAGCTCCAGCGGCATGATTGCGTTGGTCAGGGCGGTGATCCCACCACGCTCGGACGAGTACGTGGCCCAGTCGCGGCTGACCGCGTGGACGTCGTCGGCGGTCGTCACCGACCAAAACCCGGCCTCCTCGGGATAGTCGGTGATCTGCGCCGACCAATGCATCGGACACTGTGCTCGCAGCTCCTTGAAGAGCTCGTTCGGCGGGCCGTCGGCCCAGCGCTCGCGATCACCAACGAGGGTTTCGCCGAAGGTAGGGCGCTCCTCCATGCGGCACACCCTATCGCTGCAAGTCAACCGCGGCGGCGTTTGAGGGAAGTGATGCGCGGCCGTTTGCGACCAGCGCCTTCTCGGTGCGCGCGACCATGTCGAACGAAGCTGTGTTGGCGCCACGGCGAAGCGTCATCGGGGCGACCGGGCGGGCGCCACGGGCGGCTGCGACGATCGTGCGAAACGCCGCCGCATGAAGCGGCGTCCAGCGGAGCCCGAACATCGAGCGCACGCGCTTGGGCAGAGTGCCGAGCAGGACAAGATTGTGCACCTCGCGCGAAGGATGCAGATAACGCGGCATTGGGATCTCGAAGGCGATTGCGAGCGCGACCGCGCGTGCCTCGTCGGTGAGGTGAAGCTCGTCGCCGTCCCAGATCTGCTCCCAGTACTCACGAAAGCCCGCGTAGGTCGGCGGCGCCACATCGCGCGGCATCCCGAAGAGCTCGCCGAAGCGGACGTAGTCCTGCCACAGCTCGTCGCGTTCGCAGTCTGTGAGGCGGCGCACGAGAGTCTCATAGAACGCCTGAGCCGAGTCGGCGATGACGGCCACCGTCCACAACATCAAGGGCGCATCGAAGGCGCTGTAGGAAGTGCCGGCTGGCCAGATGCCCGCCGTCTGCGGGATCTCGCCACGGACGCGCTGGTGCAGGCGGTCGACGAACGCCAGTGCCTTGTCGGCCTCGGCCCGGGTGCCGAAGAAGATCGTCTCGAAGACCTTCGCCGTGTGGGCGAGGCGCAAGAAAGGGCGCGAGCCCGAGCCGGTGCTGGCCTGGGTGCCGATGAAGTTGACCGGATGAGCCGCGCCGAGCATCAGCGCCCGCTGACCGTAGTTGAGTCCCACCGCTCGCTCTGACTGAACGCGACGCAGAACCGACTCCCCAGCGGGAAAATAACCGCGATCAGAGCCGCTGCGACCACGAACGCTCACCTCGCCCCGAATCATGACACCGCGCTATGTCGGATAGCGCGAACCCCTCCCAGAGACGGTTAGACCCCTCTTGGGGTCCGACCGCTAGTCGAGCCCGCGAGGGGGGTCAGTTCCCAGAGAGTGAGGCCGCGGCGAGCGCAAGCGCGATCTCGGTACGCGGCTGGATCGATTCGATCAGGACGAACTCGTCGGGGTGGTGGGCGTGGCCTCCGCGCGGACCGAGCCCATCGACGGTCAGCTCGATGTGCTGCGCGATGTGGCTGGCATCGCTGGCGCCACCACGAGCGCCGACGTGAAGCGACCGCCCGAGCATTTCCTCGGCGGCGCCCTGGAGGCGTTCGCCGACGATCTCGCGGCTGTCCATACCGGGCCAGCGGCGAACGAGCGCGGCATCGAGCGCGACGCCTTCGAGCTCGGCCGGGATCGCCTCGAGCAGGGGTTCGAACTGCTCGAGCGAATCCGCGCGCAGATCGCAGATCAACTCGCCGGCCGCCGGGACGACATTGAAGGCCTCGCCCGAGGCGAGCACGGTCGGCACCGCGGTCAGATGCTGATCGCCGCTGGGATCGCTGAACCCCGCGATCCGGCGCGCGACCTCGGCCAGCGCCAACAGCGCGTTGCGGCCCTTCTCGGGAGAGCTGCCCGAGTGTGCGGCGACACCGGTGGCGGTCACCTTCAACGTCGCTGCGGCCTTTCGTTTGGCGACCACCGCCTCGACCCGCCCGGGGCCCAGCTGACCGGCCTCGAAGCAAAGGCACGCGTCGTAGTCGGCAAAGCGCGGGCCGTGGTCGAAGGCTCCGACGCGCCATTCCTCGTCGACGACCGTGAGCAGGCTGACCTCTGCGAACTCCTGGGGCATCTCGGCGAGCGCACTGAGCACGCCCAGGGCCATCACTACCCCACCCTTCATATCGATCGAGCCGGAACCGACCAGCCGTTCTCCATTTGCCTCGAGCGGCTTGTGGTTGGCGTGGGCAACGACGGTGTCCAGATGGCCGAGCAACAACAGCCGCCCGCTGCCGCTGCCGGCGACCGTCGCCAGCAGATCTGGCGCGTGGTCGGCGGTTGAGCAAGGTGGGCGCTCGACCGTTGCAGCTGCGGGCAGGCGCGTCGCGATGATCGTGCAGAGCTGCTCTGCGCCCTCGGCGTCGCCCGAGGGCGAAGAGACCGCGACCATCGCCTCAAGCTCGCGCTCGAATCGCTCGCAGATCTCGGCAGCCGCCTCGGTAGGCCAACTCGCACTCGCCATCGCGGGATCTTCTCAGGCTGTGGCGACGGTTCCGCGCACAAGCGCGATCATTGAGAACCTGCAATGTCGCGCCGCTTGCGCGCTGGTGTGACTATTCGTCGGGAACCGAGGCCCGCGCCGACGAGTCCACCTCGATGTCGCGGTAGGTTTCGTTCTCGGTGACTTGCTCCGGCAGGTTCTTTCGACTTGAGCCGCTGGCGCTGACCGGTCGCGGGCTGCCGCTGAAGCGCACCTTGACCTCATCGACGTGCTCGAAGCGCAGCTTCTTTGCCTTGACGCTGGCGCCGATCTCGATGTCGGGATCGCGCGCCATCAGTCGGAGTCCGCCGCGCGAACGTCAGCGACGGTTATCCGTCCTTCAGCCCCGCTGCCGTCGACGTCCTCGAGGTCGACACCGAGTTCCTTGGCGAGCTCAACGGCGCGCTCGGTCGCGTCATATTTTTCGGCCTTGCGCTCGCGGCGCTTCTCGCTTATGCCCTTGACCTTCTCGCTTGCCGCGGAGCCGATCTCCTTGACCGTCATCTTTGCGGCGGCCTTGGCACGAGTTCCATGATCCGGAGCTACAAGCTCGCCGAGTTGGCCGAGGCCACCGCCGCCACGGCCGCCACCGCCACCGGCGGCAGACCCCGCTGCGCTGCCCGCGGAGGCGAGAAGCTCGTCCAGGTTGCCGGCGGCATCTCCGGCTCCTTCGCCAACACCGCTGACCGCGTCTCCGGCTCCTTCGCCGATCTCTGCGACGGCATCGCCAGCGCCCTCGCCGGTTTCCTCGACCGCTTCACCGGTCTCGGAAAGAGTATGCCCAGCGCCCTCCCCCACATCCTCCACTGCCTTGCCGATGCTCTTTACAAGCTCGGGGTTGCGATCGATCGTCGTCAGGACGCGATCGACGATCGAGGCGACGTAATCGAGGCGAACCTTGAGCAAGGCCTGTGCCTCGACTCCCTTGATGTCGAGTCGCAACTTGCCCAGTTCGACGTCGACGCCGACGTTCAGATTGACGAGCTCCATCACCTTCGCCTGAAGCGAGAGGTGAACCTGGAGGTCTTCGAGCTGGAGATGAATCGAATCGACCTTGACGACCGGCACGTCGATTACCACGTCGGGGTCGGCGGCTCCCTTCTTCAGGGCCTCCTCGACGTAACCGCGATAGACATGCTCGGCGACCGTCTCCTCGCCGTGGACGTTTTGGGCGAAGCGGTACTTCTCGGGCTTCTGCGACGCGCTGCGGCCGTTTCGCGAGGTCGATTTGGTCTTCTGCGATGCCATCGTGATCAGCCCTTCTTGCCGAGCTTGCCAACGCCCTTGCCGGCGCCCTGTCCGATCTGCTTGACGCCCTTACCGGCACCTTGACCGACGCCCTTGACGCCCTTCCCGGCGCCCTCACCGATCTCTTCGACGGCGTCACCGGTGTCCTGCAGCATCTCGTTTGCACCGCCACCTACGCGTTCAACCGCTTCACCAACGCTCTCGAGCAGCTCGGGGTTGCGATCGAGCGAGAGCAGCACGCGCTCGAGGATGTTCGAGATGTTGTTGAGGCGAGCCTTGACAAGCGCCTGGGCCTCGACACCCTGAATGTTGAGCTCGACGTTTCCGAGGTGAGCTTCGGCACCGACGTTGAGTTCGACCAGCCCCTGCACCTCGGCCGAAACCGAAACCCGGGCGCGAAGATTGTCTACTTCAAGATCGATCTCATCGACTTTGACGACGGGAACATCGAGCAGCACGTCAGGCCCATCCGCGATCTTCTTCGGGTCGACAAGCGCATAGTCGTCGTATTCCTTCACTTGGCGGCTAGCCATCACCTTCCTCCTCTACGTCGCCTGCTCAGCGCCTCAATCGCCAGATTTGGATCCATGAGCCTGAGCGCGAGCTAGCAGTACCCGTACTTGCCCTGAATAACACCAGAATCGCGTTTTGGGCAGGTACAATCCTCGCAGGACAACATACGGGGGCGACTTAGATTCGACGTGGAATCGATCGCCTTGATGTTGCGAGCCGAGGATCTCGGGTTGGCCTCGTAAAACTCTCCCGGGAAAACCCAAATGCGAATTCCAATCACGAATTCGCCCTCGCTGCTTAGGTAGTTGAGGGAGTCGCTCCGGAGAGCCCGCGCTCCGGGTTTGCGGCTTCAACAGCGGGCTTACCCCGAAGCTAGGACCTTCGAGCGGCGGGGAAAATCACAAGGAAGGTGTGACGCCGGGGACGTATCCCTCGGATTGACCTAACCGGCGTCGAGATCAGACTTCGAGGGAACGCTCGTAGACGCATCGAGGCAGGTACCGCGGACGCGGGTGCAAGTCCCGCCGCCTCCACTTTCCAGGCGCTCAGCGAGCGCCTAAGCCGAACCTGAGCTCAAGCGCGGTCGTGAGCCGGCCGATTTCATGGTCATGGGCTGCACGACGACTGCGCCAGTGACTTAGTCGTGCGCTTAGATCGGCTGCCTATCCTTTGATTGAGCATGAGCGACTATCCGAACACGGGATGGCGCGAGCCGGCCAGTAGTCCGCCGCCGCCTGCCGAGCCCGAGCCCGCATACGAGCCGATCCATCCGGGATCGGGTCGCGAGAGCTGGCGCGAGCGCGCGAAGCGCTTCGGCGGTCCGATCCTCGCTGGGCTGATCTTGCTGGCGACCAAGCTCAAGGCCGTCCTGCTGATCTTGCCGAAGATCAAGATCCTGACCACCTCGGCGACGATGCTGGTCTCGATTGCCGCCTACGCGCTGATCTGGGGCTGGCAGTTCGCCGTCGGCTTAGTCCTGCTGCTGTTAGTGCATGAAATGGGCCACGTGTTTCAGCTTCGCCGCGAGGGGATCGAGGCATCGGCGCCGATGTTCATCCCCTTCCTCGGCGCCGTGGTTGCTGCCAGGTCGCTCGGCGACGACGCCGCGGCCGAGGCGCGAGTCGGGCTCGCCGGCCCGATCCTGGGCACGATCGGAACGCTGGTCCCGCTCGGGATCTGGCTTGCCACCGGCGAGGAGTTCTGGCAGGCGCTCACCTACGTCGGCTTCTTCATCAACCTCTTCAACTTGATTCCGATCGTGCCGTTTGACGGCGGCCGGGCGATGGCGGCGCTCTCCCCGTGGATGTGGTTCGCCGGCTTCGCGCTCCTCGTCGCCTTCACCTTTGCCTTCCCGAACCCGATCATGGTCCTCTTCCTCCTTCTCGGGGGGTACGAGAGCTGGCGCCGATTCAAGAACCGCCACACACCCGAGTCGCGCGCGTTTCACGCCGTCTCCGGGCGTACACGGGTGGCGGTTGCAATCGTCTACATCGGCCTTGCCGCGCTGCTCGCGGTGGGAGTCTCAGAAACCTTCCTCGAAAAGGACTTCAGCGACGTCTGATCGCACGCATCGGTGCCGATGCGTAATGGTCCGCTGCGGGGGAAGTCACAGCAACCATGAGCGAACGAGAATTCGACGTGATCGTGATCGGCGCGGGCCCCGCCGGCGAGGTCCTTGCCGGCCGAGCCGCCGACAATGGGCTGGACGTCGCGGTGGTCGAGCAGCAGTTGATCGGCGGCGAGTGCTCCTATTACGCGTGCATGCCCTCGAAGGCGCTGCTGCGCCCCGCCGAGCTCTTGGCCGAGGTTGCGCGCGTGCCTGGTGTCGCCGAGATGGTCACGGGAAAGCTCGACCCAAAGCTCGTGCTCGCGCGACGCGACGAGGTCATTCACGATCTCGATGACTCCAGCCAGCTGCCCTGGCTCGAGTCGCGGGGGATCGCCTTGATCCGTGCCCGGGGCACACTCGCCGGCGAGCGCACTGTGACCGCGGGCACCAACACGCTGAAAGCGCGGAAGGCGGTCGTAGTCGCCTGCGGCACCGCCGCCGCGGTGCCGCCGATCGAGGGGCTTGCCGAGGCGGCCCCGTGGTCGAATCGCGAGGCGACGACCGCGAAGCAGGTTCCCGAGCGACTGCTGATCCTCGGCGGCGGCGTCGTTGGCGTCGAGATGGCCCAAGCGTGGTCGAGCCTTGGTTCGAGCGTCACCTTGGTCGAGGCCATGGACCGGATCCTGTTCAACGAGGAGCCCTTCGCCAGCGAGGAGATTACGACGGCACTCGAGCACAGCGGCGTCGAGGTAAAGACCGGGGTCAAGGCGATTGGCGCGTCACGCGGCGAGGGCGGTCAGGTTTCGCTTCAGCTCGAGGACGGCGACGAGCTTCGTGGGGACGAGCTATTGGTGGCGGTCGGGCGCAAGCCGCGAACCGACGATCTCGGGCTGGAGACGGTTGGCGTCGAACCCGGTGGCTACATCGACGTCGACGACCAGATGCGCGTCGGCGGCAGCGATTGGCTCGTATGCGATCGGTGATGTCAACGGGCGCTCGTTGCTCACCCACATGGGCAAATACCAGGCCCGAATCGCCACCGACCACATCCTCGGCAAAGACGTTGCGGCGACCGAGGACAAGCACGGCTCGCCGCGCGTCGTCTACACCGATCCGCAACTTGCCGCGGTCGGCCTCACGCTCGATGCGGCCAAGAAGGCCGGGATCAAGGCGCGGGCGGTCGACGCCACGACCGCGGGCAACGCGGGCGCCAGCTTTCGCGGTCGCGGCAGCGCCGGCACCTCGCGCATCGTCGTCGACACCGATCGCGAGGTGATCGTCGGCGCCACCTTCGTCGGCTCGGAGATCTCCGAATCGCTGCACGCGGCGACGATCGCCGTCACCGCCGCCGTCTCATTGCAACACCTTTGGCACGCGGTACCCGCTTTTCCGAGCCGAAACGAGGTCTGGCTCTACCTGCTCGAGAAGTACGGGCTGTAGCGAGGGCTAGAGCGTCAGCTTCTGCTTCAGCTGATCGAGAAACGACTGCGGAAAGCCGGGGATGCCGTCGAGTTCGTCGAGTGACTCGAAGTGGCCGTTGCGCTCGCGCTGGGCGAGCAGACGCCCCGTCTGGGTGACCGAGAGGCCAAGGGCGCGCAGCTCCTCGTAGCTGGCCGTGTTGATCGCGACCGGGCCATCAGCGCCTGCGCTCAAAGCCTGCGTGCCGTCGGGATCGGAGACGGACTCATCCGCTGGCGCCGGCCCGGGTGCTGGTGGAGCGCCGGCCGGCGACTCGACGGGCTCGGCGATCTCGGGCTCGGCCGAAAACGGCTGGGGCTCGACCTCGACCGGCTCGGCTGTGAACGCCGCGGGCGCAGCCATTTCCGGTTCCGCCGAAAACGGCTCCGGCTCCGCCTCAAAGGAGGGCTCTGGCTCGGCCCGGAAAGCGGCCACGGGGGGATCGGGGTCGCTCGAAGCACCGAACATCGCAGCTGCTTCCTCGAGCTCGGGAGTGGGTGCGGTGACCCGTTCGACGGCGATCCGTGCCCGCTGCTCGGCAGCACTCGCACGCTCTTCGGCCTCGGCGATGCGGTCGAGCATCTCGCGAAGCTGGCCGGTGCGCTTGGCCTCTTCGCCCTTCTCGGCCGCCAGTTTCTCGGCCTGCTCGGCGCGTCTCTCCGCCGCGACGGCGCGGGCTTCGATCTCGTTCAGGCGGGCCGCGGCGCGCTCGAGCGCCTCGTCGGTCAAGCGCTTGCTCTCGGCGAAGCGTTGCTCGGTCAAAGCGAGCTCGCGGACGAGCGCCTCTTCTTCCTCTCGATTTTGCGTCAAGCTCGACTCGGCCTCGCGCAACTCTGCCAGCAGCGCCTCGCGCTTGGGCTCCGGCTCGACGGACTGAGGCACCTCGGCAGGCTGGGGTTCTGAGCTAGGGAGGTCGGCGTCGGCCTCGTCAGGCGCCTCCGGCTCAGCCATCGGTGCCGCTCGCTGTTGCTCTGCCTCGCGCCTGGCCCTGTCGATGTGCTCCTGCGCCTCGCTGCTCACCGGCGCCGCCTCATGCTCGGTCTCGGCTTCGCTGCGTCGCTCGGCTTCTGCCAGCCTGGCCAAAGCCTCGCGCTCGGCTGCCTCGCGAATCGCATCGTGATCGGTCGCGCCTGGGGTCGCGAAGGACGCAGTCGGAGACGATGCAGCCTGACCGGCTTCGACGGCCATCGCCGCAACTGGCTCGGGCGGTCGCTCGCTCTCATGCTGTTCGGCCTTTGCGTTCTCCTTCGCCAGCTTGCGAGCGCCGCGCTCGCGCCGGCGACGTTCGAAGAAGGGCTCCTTGACCGGCGGGGCCGCAGGCGCCGCGGCAGCGTCGCCCTCGGACACAGCGGTCGAGGGTGGCTCCTCAGGCGTTGACTTCTTCGAACGTTCGAGCTTGAACGAGCGCATCACCGTAAAGTTTTACGCCGCGCGGGCAATTCCTGCTCACTTTAGGCGCTGGCGGAAATCTCGCTCGACCTCGCGCTGGATGTCGCGGTCCTTGATCTCGCGGCGGCGGTCGGCATGCTCCTTACCGCGTGCCAGCGCCAGCTCGACCTTCGCCTTCGGGCCCTTGAAGTAGATCCGGGTTGGGACCATCGTCAGGTTCTTTCGCTGCATGCGCGCGATCAGGCGCTCGATCTCATGGCGGTGAAGCAGGAGCTTTCGCGGCCGCTCGGGATCGTGGTTCTCGGCGCTTGCCGGGTCGTACGGAGGAATGTGGGCGTTTCGCAGCCAGACCTCACCGTCGTCGATTGAGGCGTAGGCGTCGCCGATTGTCGTCTTGCCCTCGCGCAGTGACTTGACCTCGCTGCCACGCAGCTCGATACCGGCCTCGAAGCGCTCGACCAGCTCGTACTTGTGTGAGGCGCGGCGATTGCTGGCAACGTCGCCAGCCTCGGCCTTTCGCTTGGCCTTCTTGCTCATCGCCCAACTTCTCCTACCGCAAGCAAGTCGATCCGCCCGCGCGGCGCCTCGACGCCGTCGACACGAACCTCGACCGGGTCACCAAGGCGCAGCCGACCGCCGCTGCGCCCGCCTACGAGCGCGGTTTCGGTCGCATCGAGATCCCAGCGCTCGCCGCGAATCCTGCGCGCAGGCAAAAAGCCCTCGTAGACGTCGCCAAGCTCGCCGCCGAAGCTGACGAACGCTCCTGGCGAGATCACGCCTGAGACCTCACCAGGAAAAACGCGGCGTGGATCGCCTTCGTAGAGCTCGCGCTCGAGCAAGAACGAGGCGCAAACCTTGTCGGCGTCGCGCTCGATCCGCATCGCATCGCGCTCGCGCTCAGAGCACCAGGTGCCAGCCTCGCCGACAACGCCGCGTTCGGGCTCGATCTCGCCGGCACCGATCAACGACAGCAGCGCCCGGTGAGCGATCAGGTCGGGGTAGCGACGGATGGGCGAGGTGAAATGGCAGTAGGCCGAGCTCCCGAGACCGGCGTGGCCGAGGTTTTCAGGCATGTAGACGGCCGGTTTGAGCGAACGCAGCACAAGCGATGTATACGCCGCGCGCCCGTGCCCGCGACGCTCGGCCTCGCGCGCGACCAGCCGACTCGCCGAAACGGCGAGCTCACCGGCCTGTGTCGGCGACATCGTCTCCAAGTCCGGCAGGGGGGGCGTCGGGATCTCAAGCGCCGCCAGCTTCTCCACCATCACCGCCACCCGAGCCGGATCGGGGCGCTCGTGTACGCGATAGAGCGTCGGCACCCCGCGCCGTTCACACACCTGGGCCACCTGCTCGTTTGTGAGAATCATCAGCTGCTCGATCAGCCCGTGGGCTTCGGTCTGCGCAACGCCGTGGGCACTGACGACGTGACCTTCAACGTCGAACTCGAATTCCGGCTCGCTGGTCGAGATCTCCAGCGCTGTGTGCTTGCGGCGGTCGCGCAGGGCAGCGGCAGCGCGCCGCGCGAGCTGGAGCGGCGCGGCAATCACCGCGGGCGGCTCGGCACGGCCGGCAAAGTACTCGTCGAGCTGGTCATAGGAAAGGCGGTGGTCGGAGCGAATCCGGCTGCGATAGAAGCTCGCCGACCGGGGTGTGCCGTTTGACGAAAGCACGATCTCGGCCGTTACAGCGAGCCGCTCGACGCCGGGAGCGAGGCTGCAGGCGTCGTCGGAGAGCTCGGGCGGAAGCATCGGCTCGACAGACCCAGGCACGTAGACGCTGGTGGCACGGTGCGCTGCTTGGAGGTCGAGGGCAGTCCCGGGGCGCACGTGGGCGGCAACGTCGGCGATGTGGACCCAAAGACGGATCGCATCGCCCTCCTCGGAGGCAGAGACCGCATCGTCGAAGTCGCGTGCGGTGGCGGGATCGACGGTGAAAGTGTCCAGGTCCGTCAGGTCGCGACGGGAGCTCGTCGCGTCGGCGGATTGCGCCGACATGGCGGCCTCGCGCGCGTCGCGGGCCAGCGCCTGGTCGAAGCCGCGATCGAGACCACGCTCGCTGAGCAGCGCGGCGGCGACTTCGCGAGCGTTGGCGGGATCACCGAGCAGCTCGAGTATCTGGGCGCCGTTGCCCGCCGACTTGGCCAGGACCATCTCCCCACCACGAACGCGCACCCGACCGCCGGCTAGCGGCATCTGCGGCGTGCGCTCAAACAGCGGTTCTGCGACGAGAAAGCGACCGCGGCGCGCGACGGAGGCGACAAAGGTCGCGTTCACTCGATTCATCTAGCTCGAAGGCTCGGCGTCCAGCTCCTGGGCGAGGACCTCCGCCGCGCGGTCGAACGCCTCATCGTCGCGCTCGGTCTTGGGATCGTCCTCGACGCGAATGTCTGGCGCGATGCCCTCGCCCGCGAGCGATGTCCCGTCAGCGGTCAGGTACTGGCCGATGGTCAGGTCCAGCGCGCCGCCGGCATCGAGCGGCAGGACCTCCTGAAAGGTGCCCTTGCCGAAGGTCCGGGTGCCCACCACCTGGGCGAGGTCGTAGACCTCAAGCGCGGCAGTGAGGATCTCCGAGGCCGAGGCCGTGTCGCGGTTGACCAGGACGACGGTCGGGCGCGGCTCGATCGCTTCGCCGACCGCCTCGTATGAGCGCTCTCCTCGGGTCCGGCTTCGCGTCGATACGACCTCGCCCTCCTCGACGAAGATGCTCGAGGACAGCACCGCCTCGTTGAGCAGGCCGCCGCCGTTTCCGCGCAGGTCAAGGATCAGGCCTTCTGCACCAGCGCGGTAGAGACGATCGACGGTGTCGCGCAGCTCGCCGTGGGCACCCTCGCTGAACGTCTTGAAGCTCACGTAGGCGATCTCGCGCCCGTCCTCGGTGCGCCGAATCTCGCCCTCAACCGCGGGAATGCGAACCTCGGCGCGCTCGAGCGTCACATCTTTCGGGCGCCCGCTTGTTGCCGGCTCGATCGTCACCTCGACCTCGCTCCCACGCGGACCTTTGATCCTCGAGGTCGAGACCTCCGCCGAGAGCCCCTCGATCGACTTTCCGTCGACCGCAATGATCGCGTCGCCGACCTCGAGCCCAGCTTCCTCGGCGGGAGTGTCGGGATAGACGGTCGCAATTCGAAGGCCTTTGGGGATCTCACTGACGGTGAGGCCGACGCCCGAGAACGAGCCCGAGGTCGCCGCCTCGAAGTCCTCGAGCTGCTCGGCGGTGAAGTAATGGGAGAAGCGGTCCTCGTAGCGCTCCTTGATCTCGCGCACCATGCCCAAGATCGAGGCCTCCTCGAGCTCGGCGGGCTCGACCTCCTCGAAGTAGTTGGCCTCGATCGTGTCCTTGGCTTCGGAAATGGCGCCCCCCGAGCTTGTGTCCGTGAGCACGCCGGTGAGCACGCCGATCGCGGTGGCGATGACGAGGCCGATGACGAGGCCGGTAACGACGCCAGAGCCGAAGGCGCCCCGGTCGGGCGGCGTCACACGCGCAGGAAGCGGCGCAAGGTGATGCCGCTACCGGCTGCGGAGACGAGCACCGCGGCGGCGACGAGCATCGCGACCAGCGGCAAGAAGCCGGTGGTCGAGAGGTTGTCTACGAGAGCGAAATCGTCTGCCAGTGGATCCACGATGGTTACCTTGCCCAGCAAGAGTAGGCCGACGGCGATGCCGGCCCCCAGCAGACCAACGATCACGCCCTCGATCATGAACGGCCAGCGGATGAACCAGTTGGTCGCGCCGACCAGTCGCATCACCTCAACCTCGCGACGACGGGCATAGATCGAAAGCCTGATCGTGTTGGCGACCAGCAGCAGCGAAGCGATCAGCAGCAGACCCGCGATCACGAGCAAGACGATTTTGACCGCTCCAGTGACTTCACGGATCTGGTTGGCCTGCTCGCGGCTGTCACCGATCGGGGGATCGATCGCCGGGCTGATCGGGGTCGGCTTGCCGGCGCTGTTGGTCGGGAGCAGCGCGGCACGCACCGATTCGAGGCTGTTGGGATCGTCGAGGCTGAGGTCGAACGACGGTGGCAGTGGGTTGGAGTTGAGCTCCTTGATCGAGCCCCGCAGGTCGCCCTTGAGCTCGCCGGCGAGCTCCTGCTTCGCGCATTCGGGTGAGCAGAAGGTGACGCCATCGACGTGCGCGATGCCCTCGAGCTTTGCCTGCAGCGAGTCGATCTCGGCGCGCGAGGCGTCGTTGTAGAGAAAGACCTTGAGGCCGATCTGCTCGCGCACCTCACTCGCCTTCGACTCGCTCGCGCGCAACACAGGCACCAACACCCCAAGCAGCAGCGTGGTGACGACGATCGTCACGATCGCGGCGACGCTGGGGGCGGCGCTACGCCGAAGCGCGCGAAACGCTTCGGAAAGAAAGAAGGCGATGCGGCCCATCTAGTGCTCGAATCCGAAGAAGTCGTCGCCGGCTTGGCCGTTGGCGTCACCACCGTCGACGCCCATCTCGGCGCGAACGCGTGCGGCGAACTCCTTGGTCGACTCGTCGTGGTAGCCGCTCTCCTTGTGATCGCGGACGAGGCGGCCCTCTTCGAGGGCGATGACGCGCCGGCGCATCTTGTCGACCATCTCGCGGTCGTGGGTGACGACCAGCACGGTTGTACCGGTGCGGTTGATTCGGTAGAGCAACTGCATGATCCCGATCGAGGTCACCGGATCGAGGTTGCCGGTGGGCTCGTCGGCGAGCAGCAGCGGCGGATGGTTGACGAAAGCGCGTGCGATCGCTACCCGCTGTTGCTCTCCACCTGAGAGCTCGTCCGGGTAACTGTGAATCTTTGCCTGCAGACCGACGAGGCGCAGGATCTCGGGGGTCTTCTTGCGGATCTGTGAGCGAGGCTCGCCGATCACCTGCAGCGCGTAGGCGACGTTGTCGTAAACGGTGCGGTTCGGAAGCAGCTTGAAATCCTGAAACACCGTGCCGATGCGCCGGCGCAGGTATGGCGTGCGGTCGGCGGCCATCGAGTTGATGTTCTTACCGGCGATCTCGACCTTGCCCGCCTGCGGCTCGATCTCGCGGATCAGCAGCTTGATCAACGTCGACTTGCCGCAGCCGGTGGGGCCGGTGATGAAGGCGAACTCACCACGCTCGATCTCGAGCGAGAGGCGCTCGAGGGCGACGTGCCCACCCGGGTAGACGACGGTGGCGTCGTCGACGCTGATGATCGGTGGCTGATTCGAGCGGTTCGGCGCGGGCGAGCTGCGCGACGAGCGAGGATGCTTCGCCTCGGCACGATTGCGCGCCCGATTTGACTTGCGAGTTAGAAGTGGCATGCGTGCCCTCTTTCTGCGGCGTGCGCACCACTCCTGCGTGTGCCGCGTGCGCGCGCCTGATGCAATGTTCTCTGCGGCGGTTCCCTTGCCGCCGCGTGGTTCGAGAAAGGCTAGCTGAGTTTGTTAGCGAACGCTAAAAGAACGTCATCGCTCTTGCTCGCGAGCGCGACGCTGGGATTCGCGTCATGCGGCGACGAGAGCGAGCCAGCGCCGACAACTACGGTCACGGTGGCGCCGGCACAGACGACAACCTCGACTTCCCCTGCCGCCGGGGGCGAGCCGGCCACCGAGAAGCCGCCGAAGCCGACTACGCCGGCGGAGGGACCTGGCGGCGATCCCCGCTTGACCGCGCTCGAGCGCTCGGCCGAGCGCACCGTGACGCGCTTCGTCGCTGCGCTCGACGCGCGCGACGGCGAGGAGGCTTGCGCCCTGCTCGCCGACGGCGCGATCGAAGCGATCGACTTGCCGAAGAGCAGGGGCGACTGCGGCGCTTCGCTGGCGGCTTCAATCGGCTACCGCGATCCACGCGGGCTACCTGTGTGGAAGGCGGCTAATGTCGCCACGATCGTCTCCACCGAGCTCGACGGCACCCAGGCAACCGTTGTCGCGACCGTGGTCACCCGCTTCGCCGACCGCGACGAGGTCTCGATCGAAGACGACGTCGTCTACCTCGTTCGCCAGGGCGGCACCTGGGCGATCGCCAAGCCAAGCTCGACCCTTTACCGCGCCGTCGGCATCGCCGACATCCCACCATCGGTGCTCACACCCCCGTAGCGACGGCCGACCCCCTCACCGACGCCGTTCGTTGTCGGCTAACGCGCGACCGAAACGATCCGCTGGCGGGGGCCAGCTCCGCTGATCACGGTGACGTAGGCGCGCTTGTCGGTTAGCGACGTCGACCACAGTGTCCCTCGCCGGTGCGAAAGCAGCGTGCGCCCCGTCGCACCACGGCCGAGGGCTGCAAGCTTGAGTCGGTCGGCGCGCGCGGTGTGGTGGACGTAGAGCATGCGCTTGCCGTAAAGCGACGGATTCGAGAGACCCTCGACCCCGGAGCGAATCAGCGTCGTCTCGCGCGCCTTTCGGCCCTTGGCACCCAGTACCCGCTTGACGATTGAGTTCTCAGCGCTTGAGGCACGTGCGTAGACGACCCGGTTGCGATCGAGGCTCGGCCGACCGAGCTGAGCAAGGCGACTCGACCTGCCCAGCGACCTCTGCGCGCCCGGGTTATCCGGATTCTTCAGCTTGCGAGCTCGCAGGTAGTCGCGCCCGTTGCTGTGCGCACGCCAGACGACCCAGTTCTTGGAGATGGTGACGGCGTCTGCCCCGAGCGCCGGAAAACGACCGATCTCAGACACGTCGAGCGCGCTGAAGACGACAATCTCACCGCCGCGAATCAAGGCGATGCGACCGCCCCCGAGCGCCGGATCCTCGCCCGGTAGAACGGTTTCTTTGCCGCCGCGCTCGAGCACACCGGTCCCGTCCGGGCGCTGGAAGACGAAGCCGTCCTCGCGAACACCAGGATCGGCAGCCGGTCGCACCTCGGTCTCGGCTGCGCCGGCGGGAACGGCAACCAAGAGGGCGGCGGCGCAGCCGGCCAGTGCGATCGCGTCACCGACGCGAAAGCCGCGGTAGATCGCCGGGCGTTCGGCCATCAGCGTCGTCACGCGAATGCCGAGACTGCGATCTGCGATCGGCGCGATCAGCGCGATTGGCAGCGCCCGCCCGATCCCAAAGGCAAGGCCGACGACAACCCCGGTGGCCGGCTCGCCGAGGGCGAAGGCGATTGCCGCCAGGGCGAAGACGCCGAACGTGAGCACGAAGGTCGTGAAGCCGAGGCCGAGCAGGACTCCGTAGAGCCCTGCGGCGACCGGCATCGGCATCAGGCGCCGCCAGTGCTCGGGTAGCTGGCGTCGCAGCTGCGGCAGGATCGGCGTGCCGCGGAGCTCGGCGATCGCAGCCGCTAGGGCGATCGCCGCTGCGACGCTGTAGGCGACGCTGCCACCCGCCCCGTGGACGAACTCACCGGCGAGAGCGAGCAGGCCGAAGGTGATGACGCCGCCGGCCAGCGCCCCAAGCGTGAAGGTGAGACAGGCCGAGAAAGTCGTCGAGCGCCCGCCTCTGTGGCCGACCGGCCCGATCGTCTCGATCATCGAGAAACCACAAGGCGACCAGGTGCCGGTCAGTCCCGCGACGGCGGCGGAAACCACGAGCGTGATCTCGAGACCGCCCATCAGCTCGGCCTCAACATGGGACCTTCGTCTGGAAGTACATGACGCAGAAGACCTTGCGCCCGCGATAGCAATAGCCCTGAAGCGAGGCGTCGCCGTTGATGCGCCGGTCTGAGGGCGAGCAGCAGTCGACGAGCTTTCTCACCCGGCCGCCACAGCAGCGATACCAGCCGCCGTCGACCTGGGTCGAGATCCCGTGGATCCGAGCGGTCTCATCGCAGACGCGGTTTCGCGGGGCAGCGGGCAGCGGTCGCCCGTCGGGATCGCGCAGGACCTCGCCGCTGTCGGCAATCGGCTCGCCTCGCTTGTTCACGGGGCGGCCGAGGTTGTCCACCGGCTGACCGTCGGCGGCGCGAAGGGGATAGCCGTGACCGTCGATTCGAGGCGTCCCGGTCGGATGTGGACACGACCCCGTGGTGTAGATGTGGCCACAGAAGTGGTAGGCGTCGGCCTCCCCCGGCTTCACAGCTTTGGCTACGAGCCCGCCCGCCGTGACCGTGGTGATAGCAGCGCCGACGCGGGCCAAGAAGCCGCGACGCGAGCTGTTGCCCGCAAGCGATTCGAAGGCTCGCTCGAAGCGGTCAGCCATGGACGCCCGCTGCGGCGGCCAGCCCGCGTTCGGCGCTGCGGCGCTCGGCGGCGCCAAGCACGCTCTCGAGCTGGACCAGGTTGTTGAAGGTGCCCTTTGCAAGCACCGTGCCCTCTCGGTCGAGCGCCACTGCGAACGGGCTGCCGGGGATCTCGAGCTCACTCCAAACCGCCGCCTCCTGATGCTCCTCGAAGCTCTCCACCGCGACCGTTGGGTCGTTGGCGAGCGCCGAGATCGAGGGCTCGAGCGCCTGGCAGACATGGCACCCGTCGGAGACGAAGACGGCGAGCGCCAGCGACGTCTCGGGCTCGAATGAAAAACGCTCGACAACGTCGCTGCGCGAACCCAGCCGTGGACCTTCCTCGGCGATTTCCAGCGCTCCCTCAGGGCCTAAGCGCAAACGCAGCATGCCGACCTCCCGCGCGAGCGCGAGGACGACGACGGCGAGTCCGGCGCATCCAACCAGCGCCGCAGCAAGGCCAAGGCCGAGCCACTCGTCGGTCGTCAGCTCACTGCTGGGCAACAGTGTCAGTCCGGCGAAGGCGACCGCGAGCAGCCCGTTGCGCGCAACGGCCGTCCAGCTCACCGTCGAGCGCGCGCCGAAGCACGCGCACGGGGCGCCGGCGTTGCCGCGCAGGATCGCGCCGACCATCGTCAGGGCAAACATCGCCATCAACCCGGCCGCCAGCCAAGCGGCCAACTCCGACCCCGCAATCACCCCGCCGCCGAGTGCCAGCTCGGTGGCGATCAACGATGGGAACACAACCGCCTGCACCCGCCGGTCGAGAATCCCGAAGCTAGCCAGCGCCGCGCGACTCGATCCCGGAGCGGCAAGCTTCGCCAAACTCGCGCCAATCAAGATCCCGCCAAGGACCAATCGTCCCGCTACCTCGAGCACGACCCCAAACTACCAAGCGCACGAGGCGACTTACCGCGCGTCCACCGTGCGCCGAACGCGTTCGCGCCCGCCGGCCTACTTCGGGTCGACGATCTTCACGTTCTCGCAGTTCTTGGAGATCGTGTCCTTGATGTCACCGACCACACGGTCCTTTCCGGAGCCGCAGTTGACCTTGTCGCGACCGCGCCCCTGAGCCTTGATCGTGTCATCACCGGCGTCGCCCTTGACTCGGTCATCTCCGTCTTGGGCGCGGATGGTGTCGTTGCCCTTGTTGCCGGAGAGCTTGTCGTTGCCCGAACCGCCGCGGAGGATGTCGCCGCCGTCGTCACCGCCGAGCTTGTCGCCACCGGCCTGTCCGAAGAGGCAATCGGCGGCGTCCTTGCCCTTGATCTTGTCCTTGCCACCGCCGCCGCGCAGCTGGTCCGTTCGCGGCGTGCCATTGAGCTTGTCGTTCGCTTCGCCGCCCTGAACGTTCGAGCCGTCGATCGTGTTCCCGAAGCACGTCTCTGCGTAGGGGTCGGGCGGGCAGTCGGGGTCGGCGCCGTCGATCAGTCCGTCTCCATCCTCATCGATCCCGTTGTTGCAAAGCTCGACGGTTCCGGCCACTCTCGCTGTAAAGCTGATCACTGCCAGGAAGAGGTTGTCGTCACCGGAGGGGTTCGTAGTGTCGATGACGAGCGCATTGTCGCCCTGACTCAGGAACGGCGAGAGGTTGTAGAGCTCGTCGTCCTCCACCGGATCGGCGGGTGGCGGAGGGGTCGGGTTGTCGATGCTGTCCCCGACGCCCCCGACCGTGATCAACGCGCCGTCTTCTCCGAGCCCGTCGTCGTAGTTGCCGGCGCAGTTCGCCAGCGGCTGGGTGTTGACGGCGACGGTCGAGAACTGATCCCCACCGCAGCTATGCCCGCCGACGGAGTCCTGGAACGAGAATCCGCTGCCCAGCGACATCTGAGCCGCAAAATTCGGCACGGTTTTGTCCAGCGGTGCGGAAAAGTTGAAGACCGTCGAATCGCCTGTCTGCTTTGAACCACCATCGAGCACCGCAATCGTGCCGTCGGGAAGAGCGGGGTTCGAAAAAATCACTACAAGGGCGACGCCATCGACGGTCGCGGGATCGGTGTTCACCGCGAAGTCGGTGATCCCGCCACCACCTCCAACCTTCGAGGCCACCTGGCCCGTGACCTCGGCGCGCGCCGTGGCAAGGCTGCAGCAGGGCCCAGGCTCCGAGTTCGCCAGGAAATCCATAACGACGGTCGTGCCGTCGAAGTCGAAGGTTCGGTCGGCCGCGCTCGGCGTCGAGTTCTCAAAGTAGGTCGCATACAGGTAGGCCCGGGTCACCGTGGAGCCAACGGGAACTTCAGCCTGCACCGTGCCCCCGGTACCGTCCTGCCCGAGGCCGTCAGCCGAGTACCCGCCCTTGCCGACGAATGTCGCGTTGACCGAGGGGTTCGGCTTGACGAGCTGAAGAGTCGCGTGCGCGACGCCCTCGTGGGCGACCACGAATGTTAGCGCCAAGAGCAACGTCGACAGCGTCGCCCCTCTGGTGAAGCGAGGTGAACTCGGTCGACTCTTCATCGTCCGCCTTACATCGCACCGCTCAAGACCTAGCCGCAACCGAAACCCCCAGTGATAGCCCTCTTGGCCCGTTGCGCGGATCCTATCCCGGCCAGCGCGGAAAAGTCAAACCGTCAGCCGATTGCGACCATACGCTCGATCGGAATCCTCGCCCGAGCAGCTATTTCCGGGGCGACCTTGATCTCGGTCTCGAGGTCGCGCAGCGAATCGCGGACCTTGGGCAGCGTGATCATCTTCATGTACTTGCAGAAGGCCATCCGGTTGGCCTCGATCAGGTTCGCCTGCGGCGCCGCTTGTTGCAGCGGGTAGAGCATGCCGTTCTCGGTCGCGACGATGAACTCACCGTCGGGGTGGCTTTGGACGTGTTCGAGCATGCCCGAAGTCGAGAGCATGTGCACGCCCTCGGAGGAGATGTCGCCCGAAGCGACGTACTCGAGGGCTTGGGTCGAACAGCCGCACTCGGGATGGATCAAGAACTCGGCTTCGGGGTGCTCGGCGCGGGTGCGGGTGATGTCGTCGGGACGGATGCCGGCGTGGACGTGGCACTCGCCGTCCCAGACGTGAAAGCGCGCGTAGCGCTGCGGATCGTCGACGAGCCCGGTCTCGCGCGCGACGAAAGCGCCCAGCCACATGTCAGGGCCGAAGAGGATCTCGGTCTCGGAACCGTGCTCGGCCCAGATGTGCTCGACCACGGACACGGCGTTGGACGACGTGCAGCAGTAGTCGGTCTCTGCTTTGACCTCAGCAGAGGTATTCACATACATGACGACAACCGCGCCCGGATGTTCGGCCTTCCAGGCGCGAAGCTGATCGGCGTCGATCGAGTCCGAGAGCGAGCAGCCCGCGTCGGGGTCGGGGATCAGCACCTTTTTCTCAGGCGAGAGAATCGAGGCCGTCTCAGCCATGAAGTGCACGCCGCAGAAAACGATCACCTCCGCGTCGGTCGAAGCCGCCTCGCGTGAGAGACCCAGCGAGTCGCCCATGTGGTCGGCCACATCCTGGACCTCGGGCACCTGATAGTTGTGGGCGAGGATGACCGCGTTTCGCTCGGCGGCGAGCGATCGCACCTCGGCGGAAAGGCGCGTGATCTCGTCTCGCGAAAGCTCCGCGCTCGTGTTCGGTTGAAGTGTCGGCAGCTCCTGCATCAGCGCCATCCTTCGCTCGTATGTTCGCTTCCTGGGCGCGGGTCCGGTTGACCCGCATCAGTGAGAGCGAATGAACTGCCGCACAGTTTACTGAGGTGTATGCCTGAGCTGCCGGAAGTCGAGATCGCTGCCCGACGACTGAACACCGCGATGGCCGGTGCCGAGGTCGAATCGGTGCTGACCCCGGGAATGGTCGCGGTCAAGAGCATGACGCCGCCGATCTCCAGCCTCGTCGGCGAGAGCTTCGTCGCGGTCCGGCGAATAGGAAAGATGTTCGTATTGGACCTGAGCAACGAGCATTCACTGCTCGTCCACCTGATGTCGGCCGGGCGTCTTCAGGTCTTCGACAAGCGCGCCTCGCTGAAGGACCGCCGCTCGCGCATCCTGATCCGCCTCAGCGACGGCCGCGAGTTGCGGCTGCGCGAGTTCGGGACCAAGCAGCGCGCCTGGGCGAAGCTGATGGCCACGTCTGAGGTCGAAGCGGATGAGATGGTGGCGACGCTCGGACCCGGAGGCTTGGCCGGCCCCGCCGCTCGCGGCCCTGCAAGCGGCGATCGACCTGCCGCGCCACCTGCACCCGATGCTCCGCGACCAACGAGTGATCTCGGGCATCGGCAGATCCTGGGTCGACGAGGTGCTTTGGCAGGCGAAGCTGGCGCCGTTTCGGAAAGGCAAGGATCTCGCGGCCAACGAGGTCGAGCGCCTACACGACGGACTCGCGGTGCTCGGCTCGGCGATCGACACCTACGAGGAGGTGATCGGCGATCAGGTGCCTGACAAGCTGCCGATGCCACTTCAGGTCCACCGCCGCGAGGGTGAGCCCTGTCCGCGCTGCGCTACCAAGATCGAGGCGGTCTACTTCGCCGAGCACCAGACCAACTACTGCCCTCAGTGTCAGACCGGCGGGCGCGTGCTCGCCGACCGGCGGCTGTCGCGGTTGCTGAAGTAGCGGCGCCGCGGTCAGCCGAGGCCGGCGCGGCGAACTGCGTCCTCGCGGTCGGGGATGACCTCGAAGCGGATGATCGAGCCATCGCCAAGCTCGACCAGATGGGCGACGCTGGCCGCCACCTCTGCGCCGCTTCCCTTCCCCTTGACGCGAGTGGTGGCGAAGACGAGCAGGCGATTGGGATCGGGCGTTTCGATGATGCGTTCGATCTCCGGCCGGAAGTACTCGAAGCTGTCCAGGTAGTTGCCGACAGCCGTTCGGATCGCCGCGTGGCCGTGATGCGGCCCCGGCTCGGGCGCCGAGGGCGCCGTCAGCCAGACGACGTCTTCGGCGACAAAGCCGGCGAGTAGGGCATCGAGGCTGCCGCTCTCGGCCCAGGTCGCGTACGCGCGCCGCAGGAACTCAACATTCGTCTCGTTCGTTGCGTTCACTCGTCACCCGGCTTCGGGCTTGAGCAAGAGGCTGAAATCGAGCGCCGGGGCCGAGTGCGTCAGCGCACCGATCGAGATCTGGTCGACGCCCGTGGCCGCGACCGCGGTGACGTTGGCGAGGGTGATCCCGCCCGATGCCTCGAGCCTGGCGACGCTGCCGGCGTCGTCGCGAGCGGCGACCGCAGCGCGCAGCCCGGCCTCGTCCATGTTGTCCAGCAGCAATCGGTTGGCGTCCACGGCGAGCGCCTCTGCAACTTCGCCGAGCGCTTGCGCACTCGACCTCGAGCTCGAGCTCGGGATGTGCGGCTCGCGCGAGCTGGACGGCATGCACGAGGCTGCCGGCAAGCGCGATGTGATTCTCCTTGATCAGGATCGCGTCATAGAGGCCGAGGCGGTGGTTGACACCCCCGCCCGCTGCCACCGCCGCCTTCTCCAGCGCCCGCAGCCCCGGGGTTGTCTTGCGCGTATCGAGGATCTCGGCGCCGCTGCCGCGCACACACTCAACGAAGCTTGCCGTCAGCGTCGCGATGCCGGAGAGATGGCCGAGCAGGTTGAGCGCGGTGCGTTCACCCGCAAGTAGGGCGCGCGCCGGGCCGGTGATCGCGACGACGTCGGCCGGAATCGCCTCGCGCCACTCGCCCTCGTGCGCCAGCACTTCGAATCCGTTGGCGCCAACCTGCGAGAACACCTCGCCCGCGGCATCGAGGCCGAAGACCACGCCCGGTTGCTTCTGCACGATCCGCGCCTCGCTGCGGGTGGTCGCCGAGACGATCGCCTCCGAGGTGATGTCGCCGTCGCCGATGTCCTCGGCCAGCGTGCGAGCTACGAGCTCGCTCAACGACCTCGGTTGCGCGCTGTGAGCCTCCCGGCTCAACTCGCCCTGGGAAACACGGCCATCGTTGCGGTGAAGCCATGCAGGAAGTTGCGCCCGCCAACGGGCCCGATCTCGCCGGCGCAGAAGAAGCCGGCGGCGGGGGCGCCGAGCGCATCGTCGAGGGCGCCGGCATCGTGGTCGGGAACGTCGAACATGTTCGAGCCGCGGCCGTTGCATGTGAACAGCAGGGCACCGGCGGCCCCGTCGGCGCCGAGCGCCAGCGACTGTGCTCGCAGCGCGTCGCGCAGGTCCTCGTCGGCGGTGGCGCCATCGCGCACGTGCATGCGCACCGTCTGGCCGACGCGAACGCGATCGCCGAGCACGAGCGTGCCTTTGTCGGGGTCGGCGCCGATGATCGGGCGCACGAGAAAGTCGCCGCGCTCGTACTCAGGCTGGTTCTCGTCGATGACGACGCCCAGCATCAGTCCCTGGGCGACGAGCTGCTGCTGCTCTGGGTCGAGCCCTGCGATCGCGTCACGTAGGCGCACGATCGCCGGCTCCGATGCGAGTTGCTCGATCACGTTCGCGTGTGCGGCCGTCACTGTCATCTCCGGACCGATCGGCGTGGCGCCCTGCGAGACACAGGGAACCATCGCGACCCCGTCCAACGAGCAGGCGACCGCGCCGCCGTGAAGAACCTCGCCCTCGCGAAAGAGCACGGCCGAGCCGGCGGCCGCGGCGCTCGAGAGGCCACCGAGCACGGGCATTCCAGGCCGGCGCTCGTTGAGCACGGAGAGCAATGCCTCGGCGCTGAAGGTGTAGGGATCGGCGAGCACGACCAGCGCCTCGCCCAGTCCGTCGACCTCGGGCAGCCCGTTCAGCGTGCGCCCGCCGTCGGCCGGCTCGACCTCGAAGTGATGGGTGGCGATATCGCCGTCCGGCGCCGACAGGGCCCAGACCGCCGCCCCGGGGCCGGTCTCCATCTCGCGGCCGGCGCCGAGTACGCCGCCGGCACCACAGCCGATCAGCGAACGCGGGGCAAGTCGCGCGTGAACCTCAGAGAGGATCGTCTTCGCATGGCCAAGGTGGGGTGCGGCGGCAAAGACGATCGCGAGATCGCACTGAGTCCCGAGCCCGTTCGCCGCCGAGTCGGCGGCGGCGGCAAATGCCTCGACGGGATCGAGCTCATCCGAGACACCAACCGCGATGCTCACCGCCATCCCTGAACCCTATCGGCACCGCAAGCGGCTGTTCGCAGGGCCCGTCCCTCGCCCGGCGCGCGAGAGGCAAGCTGGGCAAGGAAGCAGGGAGCGCCGCGTGCAATGCACGCAAGCGACCGATGACGCCGCCCAGCGCCGCCTATCGCGCGCCGGCGGCTGAGAGCAGGTATTCGCGGATGAAACCGTCGAGGTCGCCGTCGAGGACGCGATTGGCGTCGCCGACCTCCATCCCGGTGCGGTGGTCCTTGACTCGCGTCGAGGGATGAAGCGTGTAGCTGCGGATCTGCGAGCCCCACTCGACCGCCTTCTGCTCGCCGCGCTCGGCGGCAAGCTCCTCGGCGCGCTTTCGCTCCTCTTCCTCGAGCAGCCGCGACTGCAGCAGCTTCATCGCCGTCGCCTTGTTCTGTAGCTGCGAGCGCTCGTTCTGGCACTGGACGACGATCCCGGTCGGCATATGGGTGATTCGCACCGCGGAGTCGGTCTTGTTGACGTGCTGGCCGCCGGCGCCCGAGGCGCGGTAGGTGTCGATGCGCAGATCCTCCTCGTCGATCTCGACATCGACCGCGTCATCGACCAGTGGCGCGACGTCAACCTGGGCAAAAGCGGTGTGGCGACGCGATTGCGAATCAAACGGCGAGATCCGCACCAGCCGGTGGACGCCGCGCTCGGCGGCAAACAATCCGTACGCGTTCTCGCCCTTGGCGAGAAAGGTCGCCGACTTGATCCCCGCCTCCTCGCCTTCGGAGGCCTCCTTCATCTCGGCGGCAAAGCCGCGCCGTTCCGCCCAGCGCAGATACATGCGCACCAGCATCTCGGCCCAGTCCTGAGAATCAGTGCCGCCGGCGCCGGCACGAACCGTGACAACGGCGTCACCGTGGTCGTACTCGCCGGCGAACAGCCTCGCCTCCTCGAGCTCGGCGAGGCGCGATTCGACCGAGGCGAGCTGGGAGTCGAGCTCAGCGGCAAGCTCGGGGTCCTCCTCGGACATCTCGGCGAGCTCGTCGAGATCTCCGGCATCGGACTGAAGCGTCCGGAAGGTCGCCAGGCGCTTCTGGGTACTTGCATGGGTGGCTGAGGTTTTTGCCGCGTGCTCCTGGTCGTCCCAGAAGCCGGGTGCCCCCATCTGTGCCTCGAGTTCGGCTATCTGCGCTTCGAGCTGAGCCGGGTCAAAGGTAGTCCGCGAGCCGGGTCAAGCCCAGGCGGATCTCGGCGATCCGCTCGCTCACAGCCTCTTTCGCAGGTGCATCAGCCATGTGACCCAGCCTAGCGCTCAGCCGGGATCGCCTCGATCGCGTCGACGATCGAGTCGAAGTCCTGGCGCCAGCGATAGATCTTGCCGTCGCGCAGCTCGAAGAGCACGCCGAACGGAGCCTCGTCGGCGACCTCATCGCCATCGGTCCAGCGCCACTGGCGCCGCGCGGCGACCGCGATGTGGTCGGCGCCGACATCGCGCAGTTCGTCGACCTCGACGTGCGAGCGAAGGTGACCGTCGTCGCTGGGCTTCGCCCATGCGACGACCTCGGCGACGCCACGCTTGGGACCGCGCTGGCCGACGGCCTCGATCTCCGGATGAAGCTCGGCGGCGACGGCCTGTTCGTCGCGGCGGGCTAGGGCCGCGAGCAGGCGCGCGACCACTTCACGGTTGGCGTCCATGAGCGCGCAGGCTAGAGGCACGGGATCTCAAGACGAACAGCGCTAGATCGTGGTTCGACCACGAAGTTTGACGCTCAGGTCCCGAAGGCGCGCACGACAGCGGGTCGGTCACGCGCCGAGATCTAGCCGTGCGCGTCGCTCAGCAACCGTCGGCGCGCCAGGAGATTCCATCGAGCGAAATCCAGCTCGAGCCAACCTCCGCGGTGACGACCGCTTCGCCCGTTCCGTCGTAGACCGAGATCCTGCCGATCGCGTTGTTCGAGATCGTTCCGAAGGCGAGAAAGCTGATGTTGGGATCGAGCGAGCCTGCGCCGCATGGCGCATATGCGCTGGGCAGGGAGAAGATCGTGGAGTTCGACACTCCAAAGGTCCCCCCGTTGACGAGACCTCGCAGATGAACGACGCCAGCACGATCCTTGTAGAAGGCAGCCTTGGCGAAGTGACTGCCGAAGTTGCCCCAGGAATTCTGGAAACCTGGCTCGCCCGCCGCCCCGATGTAATGGAGCCCTTCTGCGGCGCGCAGAGTCGGGTCTGGATAGCTGCCGGCGAGGTCGCCGGCAGCAGCGCCAGTGGGCGGCCCCGAGATCGAAGCCTCGCAGGTCACGTTCCCGTTCTGTCCCACCGCGCGAACGGCCTCGTTGGCCGGGCAGGCACCGCTCACCCTCGACTGAAGCACCGCGGAGTCGAGACTCGCTTCGGCGATTGCGCCGCCATCGAGCGAGTTGTCGACCACTTTCTCGGTGGTGACCGAATCGACGGCGAGGTCGTTTGCCTTGACCTGCCCATCCTTGATCTGCTTCGACTTGACGCTGTTCTTCGGGAGCCCAGCGGCATAGGCGCCGGCCCCGAGGGCGATGAAGATCGCGACCAAGCCGAGCACGTTATTGCGCAGGTACGCGTGGATTCGGCTCGACATCTCGCTTTCTACCGCTCGCGCTTCGCCTGAGGCGAGCCTAACCGCAACGAGCTGGTGGCGCAACCGCGCTCAGGCGCCGTGGCACTTCTTGTACTTCTTGCCCGAGCCGCACCAGCAGGGGTCGTTTCGCCCCACCTTGTCGTGATCGTCCTTGACGACCGTAGCCGGGTTGACACCACCATTGCCGCTGGTGGCTGGCGCTGCGGCCGCGGCCGCGGCTCCTGAGCCTGCACCGCCGGTGACCGCGGCGGCGGCGGCGGGCGCGCTCGCCGCCTCGGCCAGCGCCGAGGGCTGCTCGGGGCCACCGCCTGCGTACTGCATCTCCCGCTCGGACTGGCGCTTGTCGCCGAACATCTGCTCTGCCTGAGCCGGTTCGATGTTGACCTCGACATGGAAGATGACGCGGATGAACTCCTCCCAGATCGAGGCCATCAGGTCGCGGAACATGGTGAAGCCCTCGTTCTTGTAGGCAACCAGCGGATCGATCTGCGCGAAGCCGCGCAGGTGGATTCCCTCGCGCAGGTAGTCCATCTCATAGAGGTGCTCGCGCCAGCGGTTGTCGATGATCTGCAGCAGGATCTGGCGCTCGAGATAGCGCATCAGCTCCTCGCCGAACTCCTGCTCGCGGCGGCCGTAGGCCGCCATCGCATCCTCGGTCAGCAGCTCGTCGATCTGCTCGCGGCTCGAGCTCTGCTGGGGATCGAGATCGGCGACCGAGGCTTGCAGCGGCCACAGGCCGCGCGCGTGGCCCTCGAGGCCGGCGAGGTCCCAGTCCTCGAAGATCTCTCCGGGGGTGTACTCCTCGACGATGCGCGAGACGACGGCCTCGAGCTCCTCATGGGCGACGTCTGACATGTCGCGGCCCTCGAGGATCTCGCGCCGGTACTTGTAAACGACGCGGCGCTGCTCGTTCATGACGTCGTCGTACTCGAGCACGCGCTTTCGGATCAGGTAGTTCTGCTGCTCGACCTTTTTCTGCGCGTTCTCGATCGTCTTCGTCAGCATCTTCGCCTCGAGCGGGTACTCGCGTCCCTCCTCGTCGACCGGGCCGAGGCGGTCGAGGATCTTGTAGATGCGCTCGCCGGCAAAGAGGCGGATCAGGTCGTCCTCGGCCGAGAGGAAGAAGCGCGATTCGCCGGGATCGCCCTGGCGCCCGGAGCGGCCGCGCAGCTGGTTGTCGATGCGCCGCGACTCGTGGCGCTCGGTGCCCAGGATGAAGAGGCCACCGAGGTCGCGAACCTTGTCGCCCTCGGCCTCGGTCTGTGCCTTGAAGCGTTCGCTTTGCGCGGCGAGCTCGGATTCCCAGCTTTCGTCGTCGGGCTTGACGCCGAGCTTTCGCAGCTCGTCGATCGCCAGCATCTCGGGGTCACCGCCGAGCTTGATGTCGACGCCACGACCGGCCATGTTGGTCGCGATCGTGAGCGCGCCGAGGCGGCCGGCCTGAGCCACGGTCTCGCCCTCGCGCTGGGCGTATTCGGGCTTGGCGTTGAGCACCGCGTGCTCAATCCCCGAGCGCTTGAGCTCATCCGACAGCTTCTCGGAGACCTCGACCGAGATCGTGCCCACGAGCGCCGGCTGACCGGCCTCGTGGCGCTCCTTGAGCTCCTCGACGACAGCAGCCCATTTCCCGTCCTTGGTCTTGTAGATCTGGTCGTTATGGTCGGCGCGGATCATCGGCCGGTGGGTCGGGATCTCGACCACCGGGACGTTGTAGATCTTCATGAACTCGGTCGCCTCGGTGAGCGCCGTTCCGGTCATTCCGCTGAGCTTGTCGTAGAGGCGGAAGTAGTTCTGCAGGGTGATCGTCGCCAGGGTCTGGTTCTCCTCGCGGATGCGCACGCCCTCCTTCGCCTCGATCGCCTGGTGCAAGCCGTCGGACCAGCGGCGCCCGTCGAGGATGCGTCCGGTGAACTCGTCGATGATCTTGACCTCGTTGTCGATCACGGCGTAGTCGATGTCCTTCTTGAACAGCGACTCGGCCTTGAGCGACTGGATCAGGTGATTGACGAGGGTGCCGTGCTCTGAGAGGTAGAGGTTCTCGATCCCGAGGAACTTTTCGGCCTTTTCTACTCCTGCCTCGGTCGGGGCAACCGTCTTGTGCTTCTCGTCGTACTCGTAGTCGTGTGTCGCTTCGGAAGTGTCGCGCGACTCGCCCAGCGACTTCAGCTTCGTCACCATCTCCTCGCCCACCATCTGCTTCGACAGCCGAGCGAAGGTGTAGTAGGTGTCCGCGGCCTGCTCGGGGCGGCCGGAGATGATCAGAGGCGTGCGCGCCTCGTCGATGAGGATGTTGTCGACCTCGTCGACGATCGCGAATGTGTGCCTTCGCTGCACGCACTCTTCAAGCGAGTTCGCCATGTTGTCGCGCAGGTAGTCGAAGCCGAACTCCGAGTTGGTGCCATAGGTGACGTCCCGCGCGTACTGGTCGCGCCGTTGGGCCGGGTTCATCTCCGACTGGATGACGCCGACGCTGACGCCGAGCATGTCGAAGATGGGCTTCATCCACAAGGCGTCGCGGCGGGCGAGGTAGTCGTTAACGGTGATCAGGTGGACGGGGTCGCCGCCAAGCGTGTTGAGGAAAACCGCGCTTGTCGCGGTCAAGGTCTTGCCCTCGCCCGTGCGCATCTCTGCAATCGCGCCTGAGTCGAGGACCATGGCGCCGATCATCTGCACGTCGTAGTGGCGCTGGCCGAGCGTGCGCTTGCCGGCCTCGCGACTTAGCGCGAACGCCTCGGGGATGAGGTCATCTGTGGCTTCGCCGCCCTCTCGCGCGCGGGTGCGCAACTCGTCGGCGCGCTGGCGGATCTCGCCGTCGTCGAGCAGCTCGAGCTCGGGCTCGAAGCGCTGGATCGATTCGACTCGGCGCTCGTACTCCTTCAGCTTCTTGCCCTCGCCAACGCGAAGGGCGCGATCGATGATTCCCCGGGCCATGGCTACAAATCAGAGTAGCCGGATGGCTCCGGCCGAGTGCTCAGCTGTGGCTCAGGCCTCGCGCCCGCGCAGCCGGCCCATCACTCGCCGGCTGCGAGCACGGCCGCGGCGCTTCTCGCGGTAGCGCTTGACCTGGCGGCGAATGTCCTCGGCGAGCTCGTGGATCGAGTGGATCATCTCGGGGGAAGCTTCGCGGGCGCGCAGGGTCTTGCCCTTGAGATAGAGGGTTGCCTCGGCCACGTGCTTGTCGGTAATCGAGGGATTGCGCTCCTCATGGACCTCGATCTCGAGCCGAGCGAGCTCAGAGACCTGCTTTGAGACCCTCGCAAAGCGCTTGGTGATGTGCTCTCGAAGCTCGTCGGTGACTTCCACGTTTCGGCCCCTGACTTCGATTCGCATGTCGGCCTCCTCGATCGACAGCTTGCTTACGATCATCGTACGCCTCGCGCCTGTCCGTGCCAAGCGAATGCGCGAACACCGCGGCCAACACCTCGCTCGCACCGCCCGCGCGCAGCGCCCGCGCACATGCGGCAAGCGTGGCGCCGGTCGTGAACACATCGTCGATGAGCAGCACTCGCTGCGGTGCCTGCCTGATGCAGCGCACGTCCGGCGCCGAAACGAGCCTCGTGGCACGATCGCGCCCAACCTGCCGCGGCCCGTCGCGGCGCACGAGACAGGCCGAGCGCTGAACCCCGATGCGCGCGGCGAACGCCGAGGCAACGAGCTCGGCCGCATCGAAACCGCGAGCGCGCCGTCGTAGTGGCGCTGCCGGCACCGCGACCACGACCGCCGTCGTCGCCGGCGCAGCGCATCGCACCATCGCCTCTGCGGCGACATCAGCGAGTGGCAAACGCGCCTCGAACTTCAAGGCCGCGACCAAGCCGCGAGCGGCACCTTCGTAGGGAGCGGCGAAGCGGACCGCGCCGAGGCCCGGCAGATCAACTTCGCCGGGCGCGCGAGAGCCAGCTCACGCTTGCAATCAGCGCAGATGCAGCAGGAGGCTGGACAGGGCTGAGAGCAGATCGCGCAGCGCGGCGGGGCAATCGAGACTCGGCAAGCGCTCTGGTGTTCGCACGCCAATCGATCTCGGGAGGGTGGCGGCCGGGGACGCGTGGGTGGCGCGCTGACTGAGCCGAATGCGTGATGTTTGACGCCTCAATCCCGGTCGGCCGCCGCGCTGCGAAAGACTAAGGGCGCAGTGAGGGAGGCGTATTGAGCATCTGCGGAGATCCGTTCACGACTGTCGTGAATCGATCTCCACCACTAGGAACGGCAGTCGTTCTTGGATCTCCACAGATGAAGGACTTGCGCCAAGCGGGAGGGCACCACCTCCGTACCCAGCAATCCAAGCTCGTGTCGCCAACGGGCAGCGGCGCGAGCCGCACCCCAATCCGAGCTACGTCGTTCCGGCCGTGACCGACTGGTCGCGGCCGGCGCGCTTGGCACGGTAGAGCGCGGCATCGGCGCGGCCGACAAGCGCGTCGGAATGCTCGACTCCGTCCCATTCCGCGATCCCGGCAGAGCATGACTCGCCATCGGGGGTGACGAAGCGAAGACGCTCGATCAGGCGAACCGCATCCGGCGTCGCACAGCCCGGCAAGATCACGCTGAACTCCTCGCCGCCGAAGCGAGCGAGGATGTCGTAAGGCCGTAGCGCCAAACGCCAGGCCGCGGCGGCTGCGGTCAGCAACTGGTCGCCCGCCTGGTGGCCGCGGCGATCGTTGAAGGCCTTGAAATGATCGAGGTCGAGCATCGCCACGCACAGTGGTGTCTCGTCACGCCTCGCACGAGCGAGCTCACGCGGTAGCTGCTGCTCCCAGTAGCGCCGGTTCGGGAGACCGGTGAGGCTGTCCGTACGCGCCATGTATTCGAGCTGGCCGAGCAGATCGGCTCGACCGATCGCAACCGCTGCCTCCGCGGCGAGCACGTCGAGCATTGCCGAGAGCCGCAGCGAGACGCCGGCGGTCTCGTCGCTCCAGGCAACCGCGAGGACGCCAATCGCGGCACGATCGCGGACGACTGGATGCCACAGCACTGCCTCTGCTCCGGCGCTGCGCATGAACTTCTCATCAACCTGGCTCGCCGCGCCGCGCGAGACGAATACCTCCTCGGCTCGACTGAAGGCAAGCGCTGCTCCAGACTCGCCATCGAGCTCCATCTCGAAACCCGCGAGCTCGGCGCCGACGGCCGCCCGGGCAACCAGCGCCGGCGAAGTCAACCCGGGCTCGAATAGCACGGCCACGGGCGCTTGGGCCACCTCGCACGCGCCTGCGCAAACGGCTTCGCGAGCAGCTTCGGGATCAAGGCTGCGCGCGAGCGCACGCGTCGCTTGGGATACCGCGGCGGCATCGGCCGCGCGGCTTGCAAACTCACCCTCGACCTGGCTGGTCTCGCTGACATCCCGGGCCAAGAACAACCCCGTCTCGACAGTCCCATCGGCCTCGGCGAACGGAACCAGGCGCATCGAGTACTCGCGCCCCGACGTCGGTACGCGGTACTCGAACGAGCGCTTCTCACCGCGCAGCGCCGCCTCGAACTTCGGCTTCAGCGCAGTGGCCTGAGCCGGCGCGAACATCTCGATGATCGGTTTGCCCTCGAGCTTGGCGGCGTCCCATCCGCCGCCATTGAGGGCAGGCCCGGCGGCGAAGGTGACGATCAGCTCGCGATCGAAGGTCAGTACGGCGGTCTGCGGCAGCTGGTCGATCATCGCCCGGTTTCGGCGTCCTTCGCTGCGGAGACGCATCAGCGCTCCCAGTAAGAGGAGGCACACGACAAAGAGGCCCCCCGCCAACGCGAGATCAAACGCCCCCACGCTCACAGCTTTTAGCCGATTTCGCTGAACATTGCGCTGATCATTCAAACACCGCACGCTCGACGTCACCTACGTCCGCCTCGCACCCAATCACCGCCGGCGCCGTTCCCAGCGCGGTGTCGGGATCCTTGAGTCCATGCCCGGTGAGCACGCAGACGACCGTGCGGGGAGCTTCGGCCTCGCCCACGGTGGGCAGGCCGTGAGCTAGAAGGCCAGCCACCGAAGCGGCCGATGCCGGCTCGCAAAACACGCCTTCGCGTGAAGCCAGGAGGCTGTACGCGTCGAGGATTTGCTCATCGGACACTGCCTCGACCCGGCCTCGCGACGAGGTCAGCGCCGTCATCGCCTCTTCCCACCGAGCGGGATTGCCGATCCTGATCGCCGAAGCCACCGTTTCGGGCTCAGCGACCGGGGCGCCATGGACTAGTGGAGCCGCCCCCTCGGCCTGAAAGCCGTAGAGGATCGGCACCTTGCCGAGCTCGGAGAAGCCGCGCGACCAGGCCGTGACGTTGCCGGCGTTACCGACCGGAATCGCCAGCGCGTCGGGGGCCTCGCCGAGCTCGTCCACAACCTCATAGGCAGCGGTCTTCTGCCCTTCGATCCGATACGGGTTGACGGAGTTGACGAGCTCGATCGGATGGTCCTGGGCGAGCTTGCGAACGATCTCGAGCGCCTGATCGAAGTTGCCGCGAAGGGCGATGACGCGGGCGCCGTGGATCAGCGCTTGGGCAAGCTTGCCAATGGCGATCTTGCCCTCCGGCACGATCACCGCGCAGCGCAATCCAGCACGCGCCGCGTAGGCGCCGGCGCTGGCCGCCGTGTTACCGGTCGACGCGCAAATCACAGCCTCGGCGCCGCGGCCCGCCGCTCGCGAGACCGCCACGGTCATACCGCGGTCCTTGAAGCTGCCGGTCGGGTTCGCTCCTTCGAGCTTCAACAACACTCGCGCGCCGACGCGCTCGGAGATCACCGGCGCCTCGACTAGCGGCGTCGAACCCTCGTTCAGGGTCACCACCGGATCGCCCGGCTCGAGCGAGAGGCGATCGCGAAACCGTTCGATCAGGGGCTGGGGCATGCGGCGGAATCTAGTTGACAAGTTGACTGCGGCGACAATGCGCTTGCGCAGGTAGACGCGGCGAAACTCGCCCTCGACCGCGCGCCTCGCGCGCGATCTTCGGCGAACGCGAGGCTCAGGTGAACTCCTCTTCGATGACCCGAATCGCTCGCGGCGTCGAGCGCAGGAACTCGAGCCCGGCGAGCTCCTCCAGCGCGGCATAGAAGCTCGACTCCGGGCATTCGTGCACGACCATGACCAGACGGGCGTCGTCGCCGAGCCCGCGCTGGGCAAGGCTCTCGACCGAGATCTCGTTGCGACCGAGCACATCCGCGATCTGCGCCAGCACCCCAGGGCGATCGGCGACCTCCATATGCAAATAGAACGAGGAACTGACGTCGCGGACGATCTCGAGCTTGCGCCGCGTCTCGTGCACGGGCGCGTCACCGGAAAGGATCGAGACCACATCGCCGAGCACCGCGGTCGCCGTCTGGATGCCGCCGGCGCCCGGTCCCGACATCGTCACTTCGGTGATCGCCGGCGCCTCGACCATGACCGCGTTGAACGGCCCTCCGATCGGAGCCAGCGGGTGGCCGCTGTGCAGGAAGCAGGGAAAAACGCGGACGCTGATGCCGTCGTCGCGAAGCTCGGCCACACCGAGCAGCTTCAGCGACAGTCCGAGCTCCTTCGCATAGGCGAGGTCATCCGGTTGAATCTCTGAGATGCCCTCGTATGAGACGTCATCGAGGCTGACCGGCGTGTGAAATGCCAGCCGCGCGAGGATCGCCATCTTCGCCGCGGCGTCGGCGCCGCCGACATCGGCCGTCGGATCGGCTTCGGCGTACCCAAGCTCCTGCGCTCGGGCAAGGACGTCGACGTAGGACGCGCCGCTGCTCGCCATCTCACTGAGGATGAAGTTGGTCGTCCCGTTGACGATCCCGAAGACCTTTGTGATCTCGGTCGCCGCCAGGCTCTCCTGGATCACGCGGATGACCGGGACGACACCGGCGACTGCGGCCTCGAAGCGAAGCTGGACGCCGGCGGCGCGCGCCGCCGCAAACAACTCCTCGCCGTGCTGAGCGATCAGCTGCTTGTTGGCCGTGACCACGTGTTTGCCTGACTCGAGAGCGCGGGTGACGTATTCGCGCGCTGGATCGGTACCGCCGATCAGCTCGACGACGATGTCCGAGTTCTCGAGGATCTGCTCGAAATCACCCTCCGAACGGCGCAGCACGCCGGCGATCTCGGCTCGTGAACCCGAGGCCGCCGCGATCGCTTCGGCACTCTCGCCGACAAGCTCGGCGAAGGCGCCGCCGACGGTACCGCGGCCGAGGAGACCAATGCGCGCCACGTCCACGGCTTCGTCTCCGGAGGCTTCGCCGTGTTCGGGCGGATCAGACATCGCGCGAAAGCAGATCGGCGTAGGTCTCGCGGCGCACGACGAGCCGGGCCTCACCGTCTTTGCAGAAAACCACGGGGGGACGACGAACGGCGTTGTAGTTGTTGGCCATCGCGTGACCGTAGGCGCCCGTCGCCGGGGTGACGAGTACGTCTCCGGGTCGCGGACGGGGGAGCTCGACATCGCGGATGAGGACGTCGCTGGACTCGCAGTGCATGCCGGCGATCGAGACTGTTGTCTCGGGTGCATCAGCTGCGCGGTTGGCAAGCAGCGCCTCGTAGCGAGCGCCGTAGAGCATCGGGCGCAGATTGTCGGACATGCCGCCATCGACCGCGACGTATGTGCGGACCCCGGGAATCTCCTTCACCGTGCCGACCGTATACGCCGTCACCCCCGCGTTACCTGTGAGCGAACGCCCCGGCTCGATCAGGATCCGCGGCACCGGGCTGAAGACACGCTCGACTCCGCGCACCTTGGTCTCGACGTAGGACTCGATCGACGGCGGCTCGTCAGCCGACGTGTACGCGATCCCGAGCCCGCCGCCGATGTTGAGCATCCGGCAATCCTCGCCGGCGAGTCCGGCGAGCGCCTCGATCGCCCTGACGTAGGGCTCGAGCTCGAAGATCTGCGAGCCGATGTGCGCGTGCAGCCCGACGAGACGCAGCCATCTCGATTCGCGAACCGCTGCGACCGCCCGCGCGGCCAGGCCGTCTTCGAGGCCAAAGCCGAACTTTGAGTCGAGCTGGCCGGTCTGGATGTGCGAGTGGGTCTCGGGCTCGACCCCCGGGGTTACCCGGATCAATACATCTTGGCCGCGGCCGGCCTCGGCACAGATTGCATCGAGACGGCTGATCTCGTCGAAGGAGTCGCAGATGATGTGGCCGACGTTGGCCTCGATCGCGTAGCGCAGTTCGGCGGCGCTCTTGTTGTTGCCGTGCATGTGGATGCGGGCCGGCTCGAAGCCCGCTGCCAAAGCGCCGTGCAGCTCGCCGCCAGAAGCGACGTCTACCGATAGGCCCTCTTCGGCAAAAAGCGAGTAGATCGCGGTGATCGGGGCCGCTTTGCTCGCGAAGACGACCTCGAAGTCGTCGCTGCGCGCGCGAAAAGCATCGAGATAATCGCGGGCGCGCGCGCGCAGGTCGTCCTCGCAGTAGATGTATGCCGGCGTGCCGAAACGCTCGACCACCGCGGGGACATCGCATCCGCCCACCTCGAGATGGCCTGCTTCGTTGACCCGGCTGCCGCGCGGAAACACAGCCGAGCCGCTGACCCCGTCATTTTCAGCGCCACGATGCTGATCGGTTGTCGCTTCGCCGGCGTTCATGGGCGAGGCATTGTGACGGGACCGAGCCACCGAGCGCCGACGGCGCTAGATGGTTGATTCCGAATTGTCGTGCGCTCGGGGGCGGACGGTGCCCGTGCGTCATCCGGGCGTGCGATGAATTTGGAATCGATCATCTAGCGTGCGCGAGCTGATGAGCAGACGCTGGTTACCGGCTCCCCGTCTGCCGGACACGAGCTCCGAGCATGAGGGCCGGCCCTACCTACTGTGGTTGCCGGAGTCGCAACCGCCGTGGCCCGCCATGGTGATCATCCACGGTGCCGGCTCGCAGAAGTCCAACCACGCCGACTTTGCCCGCGCCTGCGCTGCCAACGGCTGGGCAGCGCTTGCCTACGACCAGCGCGGCCACGGTGAGTCCCGCGACGAGATGTCGGCGGCCGCGGTCACCGACGCGCAGCGCATGTGTCGCCTGCTGGCTGCCCAGCACGGAGTGGATCCCGGGCGCATCTGCGTTCGCGGCTCCAGCATGGGCGGCTTCATCGCGATCCACGCGGCGGCAACGTCCGCTGAGATCGCCGGGGTGATCGCCATCTGCCCGGCGGGTGAGGAACATCTGCTGCGTGGGCTGCGCCAAAAGACTCTGGAGATTCGCGCCGGTGCCGAAGCACGGGCGGATCTCACGGCATGGCTTCAAGAACACGACCTGCGCGACGCCGTCGAGCGGATGGCGCCAAAGCCGCTGATCTTGATCCACGCCGTCGGCGATGAGCGCATTCCCAGCGAGTTCTCCGAGCAGCTGTACGCTCGCGCAGCTGAGCCGCGAAAGCTTGTCTTGCTCCCGGGAGGCCACCATCGCTCGGCTCAACACGACGCAGAGCTGCAGGGGATGGCGTTGCGGTGGATGACGCGGGCGCTGAAAAGCTGAGCGTCGGCGAACGCTGGAAGATCTACTCGCTGGAGTTCGCCGAGGTCGGCCAACTGGCCGGGCAGGTCTGCGGCCCGCCCTTCCACGTCGGGTGCGCCAACGACGCTGCCGAGATCGCTGACTGCATCGTCGACTGCGCCGGTGACTTCAGTCGCTCCGCCGACCGGCAGATCGGAGCCAATCCCGGCTCCGGGGTTGTCAACGCCCTCAGCCGGTCCCCCGACCGCCCCGGTGGAGGAGCCGCCGCTGCCGATCGCAGCCCACTGGCGCATCCGGGGCAGATGGCGCCACGGCGGCGGGGCTGTCAGCGCCACTGGAGGCGGCAGCAGCCTCACTGCCTGGAGCATCGGCCTCGCCGGCAGGGCCGGGCGCGGGGGCGATCGCCGTGGATGCGGCGGACGTTTGCTCGACAGCCGCGGGCGCCGCCGAAAGTGCTGAGACAGCCGCTTCCGGGGAACCGGTCTCGATCACCACGTCGGGGGCAGCGCCGTCGTCATCCCCCAGCGGAACGCCGTTGAACCCCACGTAAGCCGCCAGTGCCGCGAACACGATTACAGCGCCGGCGATCAGCGCCGCCGTCGCCGAGCCACCCGCTAGGTAAGCGCGAAGGTTGAAGTTTCTGCCCCTCGGGGGCTGATCGTTCGCGACGGTCTGCATTGCTCCTCGATGCCGAAGCGCGCACCGGGCGCTTCACGGTGCCATCGCTATAGAGAGTACGCGACTTCAGTTACGCGAGCTAGAGGTATCCGAGCGGATCTACCGCTGCGCCGTTGATCCGGATCTCGAAGTGCAGGTGATCGCCGAAGCAGCTGCCCGTGCAGCCGACGTAGCCGATCACCTCACCCTGAGCGACGCTGGCGCCGACGCTCGTCGCGAAGCTCGACTGATGGGCATAGCAGGACGAAAGACCGCCGCCGTGATCGACGCAGGTGTAGTTGCCGTAGCCCGACGTCGGCGCGGCGAGCACGACGTTGCCGGCCTTGACCGCGCGAATTGGCGTGCCCGACGGCACCGCGATGTCGATGCCCTCGTGCATCCGCCCCCAGCGAGGCCCATACGGAGATGTGACGGGACCGTTGACCGGCCAGATGAAGCCCGAGCTGCCGCCCTGGATCGGCCCGGCTGGAAGCGGCGCCACGGTCGAGGACTCGGGTGAGGTAGCCGCCTGCAGCTGAGCCTGGATGTCGTCCTGGATGTCGCCGATATCGCCTTCGAGACGCTCGATGTCGGTGCGCACGCTGTCGAGCGCGACCGCTTTTTGGTCGCGCACCGCGGCAAGCTCGGCTTCGCGAGCTTCGAGCTGGATCCGGGTGCGCTCGAGCTCTGCCTTTTTCGCCGCGATCTCGTCGCGCGCGTCCTCGATTCGAGCGATGGTGTCGCGGCTTTCGTCGCGCAGGCCGCGCACGCGGCCGACGATTGCAGCGTCCTGATCTTGGATCCGTTGCAGGTACTCGTAGCGAGAGAGGAGATCGTCGAAGCCGTCGGACTCGAGCATCACCGTGAGCACGTCCGGCTCGCCGGAGCGATAAATCGAGACGAGGCGGTTGCGCAGGACACCGAGCGAGCGATGTAGCTGACCGGCAAGGCTTTCCAGACGCTGGCGCTCGGACCGAAGGCGTGCCTTGACCTCGTCGAGCTCGGCCTGGACGATGGCCTCGCGATTGCGCAGCACGGCAACTTCGCCCGCCAGTTGATCGACCTGATCGCTGTAGCGCTCGAGCTCGGTCGAAAGCACCCCGGCCTTGTCCTTTTCGGACTCGAGCGCAGCTTCCTTGGAGTCGAGCTGCGACTGAAGATCCTGACCGCTGGCGACGCCGACGGCGAGGCTGACTGCGACCAGCAGGCAGGCTGACGCGAGCGCGAAAAGCGCTCGAAGGCGATTGCTGAAAGTCAGATTGTCGACGTTCATGCTTCGTTCGCCTACGGGGTTAGCTGACGGGCTCGCGCTTGAACAAGCGCTAGGTCCGGTTCGATCCGGGCCATTCGCCCCCGAAGGGAGTGGGTCCCCCGTTCCGCCAGGCTGTGCCCGGCTGGACTCGGCGAAGCTGTCCGCAGGCTAGCAACAGGATGCGGCAGCGGAGCCGGCTTCGCGTCGCAACATGGCCCGCTGCAACGCAGTTCTCAGGCATAGTTCCCGCGGTGCTGAAAAGAATTGGCTCTTTCGTCTCTCGCCCCTTTCGCGCAATGCGAAGGCACAAGCTCGCCGCGTTGGCAGTGCTCGTTGTCATCGGCGGTGGCGTCGCGCTCGTCCTCGTGGCGAGTGAGGACGGCGGCGAGGAGGACGACCCGACGCTCGCCGCGCCGGCACCCGAGGTGATCGTTCGCGAGGTCGCGGTGCCCGAGGACACAGACGATCTCGGCTTTCCCACCTTCGCAACGAAGAACACCACACGCGTTGCCGGGCCGGACCCGATCTCCGATGCGGCAGCTGTCGCGCTCGCCGTGTTTCCCTCAACCGGCGGCGTCACCGGCCCCGGTGCGGTGACCTTGGTCGACGTCGGCGACTGGCAATCCGGGCTCGCCGCCTCGTCGCTGGTCGCCGAGCCAGTCTCGGCTCCGATCCTCGTCACCGAATCTGGCGAGGTCCCGGCGATCACTTCGAGCGCGCTTCGCGCGCTGGGACCGCAGGGCTCCTCCGAGACGGCAGGACGCCAAGTTTTCACCGTCGGCGCGGCGGCCGCGCCCGAGGGCTTCGACTCGCTTTCCGTCGACGCCGCCAACGCGGCCGCGCTCGCCGCCGAGATCGAGCAGCTACGTGAGCGCCTCGCCGGGGAGCCCGAGCACATCGTGCTAGTCAGCTCTGACGAGCCGGCGCTGGCGATGCCCGCAGCAGCTTGGGCGGCTCGCTCGGGCGATCCGGTGCTGTTCGTTCAACGCGAAAGCGTGCCGAAGCCGACCGCGCAGGCGCTTGAGCGCTACGAGGACGTGCCGGTTTATGTCCTCGGTCCTGAATCGGCAATCGGCGCCGAAGCGATGAAGGAAATCCGCAAGCTCGCGCCCGGCGCAACGCGTATCGGTACCGAGGATCCAGCCGAGAACGCGATCGAGTTCGCGCGCTACTCCGATGGCGACTTCGGCTGGAACATCAACGACCCCGGGCATGGCTTCGTCATCGCCGCGACGACCCGACCGCTGGACGCCGGCGTGGCCTCGCCGCTATCAGCGAGCGGAACCTGGGGTCCGCTGCTGGTGAGCGAGGAGTCAGCAAGGGTTCCCTCAGCGCTTCGCGGCTACTTGCTCGACCTCAAGCCCGGATACGAGAACGACCCGACTCGGGCCCTCTATAACCACATCTGGCTGGTCGGCGACACAAGCGCGCTGTCGGTCGACTTTCAGGCTCAGGTCGACGAGATTGCGGAGGTCGCCCCGGTAACGTCGGGCTCAGGCGGCGAGGACGCACCGGCGCCGGCGCCGGCGCCCGAGGGCGACCCGACACCGGGACCGGCTGACGACGACTCCAACCGATGAGCGAAAGCGAGCGACCAGATCGACTCTCGGGCCGTGAGATCACGGTCGAAGACATTCGCGCGCTGGCCGGGCCCGCGACTCCGCATTTCGCGCTGCAGATCCGAAACCGAATCGAGCGATTGATCGCCGGCTTGCCGGCCGATCACCCGGCCCGACTCGAGGGCGAGCGCCAGGCCGAGCGACTGACCGCACTAGCGCAGCATTCAGGTGAGCCTCGGGGTAGCCGATGACGACAGCTGCGAGCGAACCGGCGCAAAGTGCGCTCGAGCGCACTCAGCACCTGCTCGAGCCCGACGCACGGGCGCAGTCGGAAGCGCGGGGCCTGAACGAGGCGGGCTATCTCGATTTGCTCGATGGCGAGCTCGAATCGACCGGGCGCACGCAGGATCTGATGGTGACCCGCATTGTGCCGGCGATCTACGAGCGCTACTGGCGCCCGGCTCTGGGACGAGCGTTCAAGGGCGTCACCGGGCCCGGGATGGCCGAGGAGATAAGGATCGCGCGCCTCTTGCTCGGCCTCGGCGAGGGCGACAACGTTCTCGACGTCGCCTGCGGTCCGGGGAACTTCTCCCGCGAGTTCGCCCGCGCCGTCGGCCCCGGAGGTCTCGTGGTCGGTATCGACGCCTCGCGCACGATGCTCGAACGCGGCGGCGAGGAGCTACGCCAGGCGCAAACCTCGAACTTGGCCCTGATCCGAGGTGACGCCACAGCGCTTCCGTTCGGTGATGGAAGCTTTGACGGCGCCTGCTGCTTCGCGGCTCTGCACCTCTTTCCCGATCCTTTCGGCGCGCTTGACGAGATGGCCCGCGTCCTACGCCCGGGCGGTCGTATCGCACTGATGACGTCTGTCCGTCGCGAGCTCACGCTGAAGCCATTGAAGCCGCTGCTCGAGCGCGCCAGCGGCATGCAGATCTTCGAGGGCGACGAGATCGTCGCCGCGCTGGAGCAGCGTGGCTTCACCGGTATCCACCGCCGGCTTTCGGGCCTGGTCCAGTTCGTCGGCGGGCGCTTGGCGGCGTAGCCACTGGCGGCGGACCGTTAACGGCACCACCGTGTGTCTTCTTACCCGGCAGAAAAACCGCACTCGATGGAGCCGTAGCGCTCTGCCAGCCGCTGCGCCTTGCGCAGGCTCGGCGGCGGCCCGTCGGCAAGCGCGCGTGGGTCGGCCTCGATCTCTGCGATTCCCTGCTCGGTTGCCGCGAGGATCGCCTCGACCGCATCCTCATCACCTTCGGGCACTGCAATCGCGCTGATCGCGCGCACCTCGGTCTCCAGCGCCGGCACCGCAACCTCCAGGGCGACGCGCTCGACCTCGGCCGGATCGAGCCCCCCCTTCTCGGCGAGCAGGTCGTCCGCCGCTGCCTCGATCTGCTGCTCGGCCGAAAGGCAAATCCGATCCGCCTCAGTCAGAAACTCGACCTTCGTCTGCGGCCGGGAGACACCAGCTGCGAAGCCCTCGTCAGCCTCCTCTTCATCGCCCCCATCCGGCCACAGCCGGCCCAATACGACCGGCAGCAATAGAGACGTGGCAGACCAACGAGGCGGCGAAGGGCGGCGACCGCTCACAGCGGGCTTCCGCAGGCATGGATGCCGAGGACGGTGCGAGCCTGGATGGCGAAGCGCCCGCTGGAGCGATCGGCGCCGTCGCCGTCTAGCGAGCCTCAAACCCGTCTCGATCAAAGTCCCGGTGCCGAGCCCGCCGCCACAGCACATCGTCACCAACCCCATCTGCTTGTCATCGCGCTCCATCTCGTGCAGCAGCGTGGTCAGCAGGCGCGCGCCTGTTGAGCCGAGCGGATGGCCGAGCGCGATCGCGCCGCCGTTGACGTTGACGCGGTCGAAGTCGGGCTCGAGCTCGCGGCGCCAGGCCGCGACCACCGAGGCGAACGCCTCGTTGACCTCGAACAGGTCGATGTCTGAGATCGTCATCCCGTTGCGCTCGAGGATCTTCTTCGTCGCCGGAATCGGCCCGGTGAGCATGATCACGGGGTCGACGCCGACGGTCGTCTGATCGACTATTCGCGCGCGTGGCGTCAGCCCGAGGGCCTCGGCCTTCTCCCGCGCCATCAACAGCAATGCGGCCGCACCATCGGAGACCTGCGAGGAGTTGCCGGCAGTGATCTTGCCGTCTTCCTTGAACGCCGGCTTCAGCTGCGACAGCGTCTCGACATTGGAGTCGGGCCGGATGCCCTGATCGGCCGTGAAGGTATCGCCGTTGACCTGCATCGGAACGATCTCACGCTCGAAGCGGCCTTCCTCGGTAGCCCTGGCTGCAAGCTGGTGCGAACGGACGCCGAGCTCGTCGAGCTCGGAGCGGGGGATCTCCCACTTGTCGGCGATCATCTCCGCCGAGAGGCCCTGGTTGACGAGGTCGTAGCGCTCGAGCAGCTTCGGCGAGAACGCGAACCCGTGCTCCTTTTGCACCTCCATCGAGTCCATGAAGGAGATGTGGCCCATGTGCTCGACACCGCCGCCGATGGCGACGTCGTGGACGCCGGAAGCGATCAGCGCCGCCGCGAAGTTGACGGCCTGCTGGGCAGATCCGCACTGGCGATCGACCGTGGTCGCGGGCGTTTCGATCGGCAGGCCGGCCTCGAGCCAGGCGTTGCGGCCGATGTTGATCGCCTGCTCGCCGAACTGCTGCACGCAGCCGGCGACTACGTCCTCGACCTCGCCGGCGTCGATACCCGAACGCCTGATCAGCTCCGTGTAGGTGTCTGCGAGCAGGGTCGAGGCATGTGTGTCCTTGTAGTAGCCCTTCTCCTCGTGCCCGCGACCCACCGGAGTGCGCACGGCCTCGACAATCACTACTTCGCGTCCTGAAAACTTGCCGTTGGCGGCCATCATCTTCCTCCGGTTTCAGCTTTGGTCAAGTCAGCTTGTGGTGCGACGAACTGAGGGTACCCGCCAGCCTCAGCCGCGCGTTGCCTCTGACTCCGCGACACCGGGCGGAGTCCAGCCAGGGCCCTTGAACACGACTCCAAGCTTGTCGCGAATGCGCGGTGCTCGCTTGATGTCGTGCCACATCGCGACGTACTCGTGGAAGGCGACCCGCACCGGGCGGAAGGTGCGCAGCTGGGTCGTGAGCCCGTAACGCACCCGCTCTCCCTCGGGCGCAAAGCTGCCGAACATGCGATCCCAGATGATCAGGATGCCGCCGTAGTTCTTGTCGAGATACTGCTCGTTGACTCCGTGGTGTACGCGGTGGTGAGAGGGCGTGTTGAGCACGAACTCGAGCGGGCGCGGCAGCTTTCGGATGCGCTCGGTGTGGATCCAGAACTGATAGATCAGCGACCACGCCTGGGCCAGCAGCACCATCCACGGCTCGAAGCCGACAGCCGGCAACCACAGCCAGAACGGCAGGTACGTCATCGGCACCCAGGTCTGGCGCAACGCCGTCGAGAGGTTGTAGTGCTGGCTTGAGTGGTGGACGACGTGGCTGGCCCAGAAGGCGCGGCTTTCGTGCGAGACACGGTGAAACCAGTAGTAGGAGAAGTCGTCGGCGAAGAACAGCAGCACCCACACCCACCAGTCACCGGGGTCGAGGCGCAGCGGCGTCAGCGCATAGATCGCCGCATACAGAGCCAACACCGCGAACTTCCAGACGAAGTTGATCGCGACGTTTCCCAGCCCCATCGTCAGGCTGGTACGAGTGTCCCGCGACTCGAACCCGACCAGCCCCTCGTTGTGCTCCTCGCCCAGGTGCCGGTAGGCCAGGTACTCGAGTACGAGCAGCAGGATGAAGAAGGGAACGGCGTAGTACAGAACCTCGGCCATCGCCAGAATTGTGGCGCAACGGGCGCGTCTCAGGCTGGTAACCGACTGCGGATCGGTTTGTGGAACACTCGCGCGCTCGTGGTGGTTCGAGACAACCAGCGCTTGAAAGTGCAGGACGCATACCAACGAGCCGGCGTCGCCGGCAGCGGCGTCATCGCCTCGGGCCTTGCCGCATGTGCGACGCAGGCGGCCGAGGTGATGGTGCTCGCCCGTAGCGAAGCCTCCGCCGCTCGAGTCGCCGAGGCGGCACACCAACAGGCTGACAAGCTCGAAGGCGGAGTCCCGGAGCGGATCACTGTGACGCTCGAGGCGAGCGATCTCGCCGAGTGCGGCATCGTCGTCGAAGCGATCACCGAGGATCCCGAAGCCAAGGGCTGCTTGCTCGCCGACCTCGCCAGCGCCTGCCCCGAGGCCGACCTGGCGACGACGACCTCATCACTTTCGATCACCGACCTCGCCGAGCGAAGCGGAGCGCCGGACCGAGTGCTCGGGCTTCATGTTTTCAATCCGGTGACGCGGATGAAGCTGATCGAAGTCTGCGCCGGGCCCCGGCTTCGCAGCGGGGCGCGCGAGCGCGCACTCGCATGGTGCGAAGCCATGGGCAAAACCGTGGTCGAGGTTCCCGATCAACCTGGATTCGTGGTCAACCGCCTGCTCTTTCCGTTTCTGTTCGAAGCGGTGCGGCTGATGGAGCAAACCGAGATGTCCGCGGAGGCAGTCGATTGCTGCATGACGCTCGGCGCCGGACATCCGATGGGGCCGCTGAGGCTGCTCGACTTCGTCGGCCTCGACGTCTGCGTCGCCATCGGTGAATCGCTCCACGAAGACTCAGACCGCGAGTCAGATCTCGTCCCGGCGCTGCTACGCGAGCACGTCGCCGCCGGCAGACTCGGCCGCAAGGCCGGCGCAGGGTTCTACGACTACTGAGCCGCGAGACGTCTGCGCGGTGCGGCTGGCTCGGGATGCCGACCGCAGATATCCCAGACGACTTCGGCTTCGGAGACGCCTTGGCGGCGCGCTTCCTCACTGATCGTCCCCCACGGCAGCTGGGCGTCGGGCAGCTCATCCCAGCGAGCGAGGTCCATCGCCTCTAGCGCCCCTCGCAGTGCCGGTCCGAGGTGCTCCTCCGTGCGGAGCATCGCTCTCAGCACCTCCAGCTGCTTATCGGTGAGCCGAACCATCCACATCGCTACAGCGCCAAACTAGCCTCGCCTGCGGACGGATCGGGACGCTTACGTCGGGACTATCGGATGCTCGGTCGTCACCGGATGGATGCGCACGGCGACGATCCGGTTCTCGCGCACGGATTCAACCCGGAGCTCGTAGTCGCCGGCGAGGACCTTGTCGCCGCGCTTGGGCAGGCGGCCGAGCTCGGAGAAGACGTAGCCACCAATTGAGTTGAAGGCATCGGAGGAGACCGGGAGCTCGATCCCGGCGTCCTCGAGGTCACCGAGCGGCACGTGGCCGCGTACGTACCAGTCGCCATCGGTGAGCCGGCGCAGTGAGACCGCGCGGGCGTCGGTCTCGTCCTCGATCTCGCCCACGACCTCCTCGAGGATGTCCTCGATCGTTGCGATCCCGACGGTGCGCCCGTATTCGTCGGAGACGATGCCGATCGAGGAACGTTGGCGTTGAAGCTCGGCGAGCATGTCGTCGAGCGGCTTGGTCTCGGGGAATACCGGCGCCTCGCGCACAGCGGGCTCGAGCGAGGCGTCGCCGCCGGCGTTGAGGTAGAGGCGAACGAGGCTGTTGTTGTGGACGATGCCGCGGACCTTGTCGGGATTGTCGTCCTCGACAACGACCAGGCGAGTGTGGCCCGAGCTGACGCAGCGTCGCAGGCCCTCCTCGACAGTCTCATCGGTGTTGACGGTGACGACCGCCGGAATCGGCGTCATCACCTCACGCGCCTGCTGTTCGTGCAGGTGAAAGACCCCTCCGAGCATCACCGCCTCGCCCGGGTCGAGCGTGCCGCCCTTGGCCGAGGTCGCGATCAGCTCGCGCAGATCGCTCGAGGTGTGCTTCTCGTTGAGATCAGTGGGGTCGACGCCAAAGAGGCGCACGACCGCGTTCGAAGCCTTGTTCAGCAGGAACGTGAAAGGGGCGCTGATCGTGCGAAAGACATTCAGGGGCCGCGACAATGCGCGTGCAATCGGCTCGGCGTTGGTGATCGCGAGCATCTTCGGGACCTGCTCGCCGATCGTGATGTGAAGTGAGGTCGCGATCACGAAAGAGATCGCGAAGGCCAAAGCCGTGGCCCCGGTGCCGTCGCCGACCAGGGGCTCGATCAGGTCGGCAATCGCGGGTTCACCGAGGAAGCCGATGCCGATCGAGGCGAGGGTGATGCCGAACTGGCACGAGGCCAGCGTCTCGTCGATCTTGTCGAGCTGATCGAGAACCTCCTCGGCGCCCGATTCGCCCTCCTTGGCCAGCGCCTCGATCCGACCCGTGCGAGTTCGCACCAGCGCGAACTCGGCAGCGACGAAGAGCCCGTTCACGATGACGAGCAGGACGAGCAGTGCGAGAAACAGAGCGGTCACTGCTCAGGGCGCGAGATGAGCCCGGTACTTCGAGGTCGGTCGTCGTCCACGTAAGCCGCCGAGACGGTAGCAGCAGCGCACGCCGGCACCGGCTTCGAGGTGGCGTTACCGTGAGCAGATCGACCAGTCCGAGACCCCGTACTTCGACGCCCTGATCGCCTACGCGGATCGTGATCCCGGGCGCTTTCACGTTCCCGGTCACAAGGGCGGGGGCGGTGCCGACACGCGCCTGGCGGAAGTCTTCGGCGAGCAGTTGCTTCGGCTCGACATTCCGGCTGGCGTCGAGGGCATCGATGTCGGTCGCGACCCGCTGCAGACCCCCTTCGCGCTCGCCCAGCGCCTGGCCGCCGAGGCCTACGGGGCCAAGCGCAGCTGGTTTCTCGTCAACGGAGGCTCGGCGGGCAACCACGCGCTTTGCCTGGCGCTCGCTCATGCGGGTTCACGCGTCGTTGTTCAGCGAAACGTGCACTCGTCGACGATCGACGGCCTCGTGCTCTCGGGACTACGCCCACACTTCGTCGCGCCCGAACTCGACCCCGAGCTCGGTGTCGCCCATTGCCTCATGCCCGAGGCGCTGGCGGAGGCGCTCGATGCAGAGCCCAAGGCGGTCGCGGCGATGATCGTCTCGCCCACCTACTTCGGAGCGATCGCCGATGTCGCCGGGCTCGCGGAGGTCGCTCACTCGCGCGGGGTGCCGCTGATCGCCGATGAGGCCTGGGGCGCGCAGCTCAGCTTCTCCGACGACCTCCCAGCCAGCGCCCTCGCCTGTGGCGCCGACGCCGTGCTCTCCTCGACGCACAAGATCCTCGGCTCGATCACGCAATCGGCGATCCTGCACGTCTCCGACTCCGGTCGCATCGACGAAAAGCTCATCGATCGCGCCGTGACGCTGATCGAGTCAACGAGTCCGAACGCACTGCTGACCGCGTCGCTCGATGTCGCCCGCCGCCAGGCCGCGATGCACGGCGCCGAGTTGCTCGGTGAAACGGTGGAGTCTTTGGCGATCCTGCGCGAGCGGATCCGCGAGATCCCCGGCCTCGACACGCTCGACGAGCGTCTTGTCGGCGCCCCCAGCGTCCATGCCTATGACCCGTTCCGGCTCGTCGTCGACGTTCGCGGCACCGGGGCCACCGGCCACCGCATAGCCGCCCTGATGTTGGAGAGCGACGACATCAACCTCGAGCTCTTCTCTGAACACGTCGTCGTCGCCGTCTTTGGCATCGGCGAGCACGCAGCAGAGACCGGCGCGCGGCTGCTCGAGGGGCTGCGACACGCCGTCGATCGCCTCGATCAAGAGGAACGGGAGCCCGAGGAGCCGTTCGCCGAACCGCCGCCCTGGGGGCCGATCGCGCGCACCCCCCGCGAAGCTTTCCTCGCCGCGCAGGAGGTCGTCGGCTTCGACGCTGCCGCCGGCCGAATCGCCGCCGAGTCGCTCGCCGCCTACCCTCCCGGGGTGCCGAACGTGCTTCCCGGCGAGCGCCTGACCCGCGAGACGCTCGACTACATCGCCGACTCGATCGCCCACGGCGGGCTCGTGCGCGGAGCTTCGGATCGAACGTTGAAGACGATTCGGGTGGTCTTGGAGTAATGAGCGACGCTGACCAGGCTGCGCGCACGCCCGGAGGCGAAGCCGAGGACGTGGCGCGGGTTGTTTGGGGGGCGGATTCCGAGTACGGCCTGCTGCGCGACGTGCTGCTCGGGCCGCCGGAAAACTTCAGGTGGCTGCCGACGAGCGCGATCTCGAAGGCGACGCTCGAGAGCGGGGCGGAGTTCGACGGCGAAATGGCACAGGCCCAGCACCGCGAGCTCGCCTCGGTTTACGCCTCGGCCAACGTCGAGGTGCATCAGCTCGAAGCCGACCCGGCGCTTCCCTACCAGGTGTTCGCTCGCGATTCGAGCGTGATGATGCCGGGCGGCGCTGTCGTCACCCAGCCGGCCCAGCGGTGGCGCCGCGGCGAGTACGCGCCCGTGATCCGTTTCTATGAGAGCAACCAGATTCCGATCCGGGGCATGATCAGCGCGGGCTCGCTCGAGGGCGGCGACGTGACAATCGTTGAGCCCGGCGTGCTGCTGATCGGTAACGGCGAGGAGCGCACTCAGATCCAGGCCGCGCGCCAGCTCGCCGGGTGGATGGAGGCCGAGGGCTGGGAGGTGCGCATCGAGCCGATTCCCGGTCAGTTCGTGCATATCGACGTCCTCGTCTCGATCCTGGCGCCCAAGCTCGCAGCGGTTTGCGTCGAGTCCGCTTCCGGTGGTCTCACAGCCTGGCTTCGCGCCAAGGGCTTCGAGATCCTCGAGGTCTCGACAGCCGACGCTTTCAACCTCGGCGTCAACGCGATCTCACTCGGCAACGAGCGCGTGATCTCCACGCTTGCGTCGAAGGACCTCAACGAGCAGATGCGAAGCCTGGGCCTGGACGTCTACGACCCCGACCTTTCGATGTTCACCGCCGGCGGTGGTGGCGCCCACTGCCTCGCCCAGGCACTGCGGCGCGACCCTGGGTGAGCCAATGGACGGCGCCCCGGTAGTCGACGCCGACCGCGTGATCGCCGACCTGCGCGAGCTGCAGGCGCGTACCGCAGACGAGAACGGTGCCCAGCGCCTCTGCTGGGGAGAGCAGTGGCGGGTCGCTCGGGCGTACTTGGAGGAGCTGCTCGGCGAAATCGGTCTCGAGGGCGAGCGCGACGCCGCCGGCAACGTCTGGGCCTTTCTCGAGGGCGAGCGCGAGCCCGCGCTGGCGCTCGGCTCTCACATCGACTCGGTCCCCGACGGAGGCTGGCTCGACGGCGCCTACGGCGTGATGGCGGCCCTCGGCGTGCTGCGGGCATGGGCGCAACACGACACGCCCCCGCCTCGTAGCTTGGCGCTGGTCGACTTCGCCGATGAGGAGGGAGCTCGGTTCGGCAACAGCCTCTTCGGAAGCTCCGCGTTCGCGGGCACGCTCAACGCCGCCGAGCTTGAAGCGCTGACCGATTCGCAGGGTCGCTCGATCACGGAGGTGCTGGCCGAAAACGGTGTCGATCTCGCCCGCGCCAGCGATGCAGCAGCCGGCCGTGACCGTCTCGGCGCTTACGTCGAGCTTCACATCGAGCAGGGGCCGGTTCTGGCCGACCTCGGGCTCCAGGCCGCTGCGGTGAGCGGCTGCGCCGGAGTCCGCAGGCTGCGTTTCAGCTTCGGTGGGCAGGCGGCACACGCCGGAACGACACCGATGCACATGCGCCGCGACGCCGGCCTCGCTGCGGCGCAGACGGCCCTGGAGATAGAGCAGATTCCGCGCGAGTACGGCGGGGTCGCGACGACGGGCGAGCTCGAGCTGCGACCGGGGATCGCGACCGCGGTCGCCGGGCAAGCAACGCTCGCGGCCGATCTGCGCCACGCGGATGCGACCAAGCTCGAGCAGATGCTCGCCGCTGCTCGCGACATTGCGCGCAGCGCCGCCGCGGCGCGCAAGTGTGAACTGGACGAGCGTCCTGTGTGGCAGATCGATCCGATCGCCTTCGACGCGGAGCTGGTCGAGCACGCCGGGCAGGCGATCGCGGCGACTGCCGGAACGGACAAGCGGATCGTCAGCGGAGCCCTTCACGACGCAGCAGCGCTCGCTGCGGTGATCCCGGCAGCAATGGTTTTCAGCCCCTCGATCGGGGGTATCAGCCACGCCCGCGAGGAGGACTCCGCCGAGGCGGATCTCAAGGTGGCGATCGAGGCGTTTGCCGCCCTCAGCACCTCAATCCTTCGTAATTAGCGAGAGAAAAAGTGTGCAATTTGTGGAAACTCACATAGATTGCTCACAATAGTCATACATTCGTCCGCCCTTTCAGCTAGCCTGCGCGCCGCCTAATCCCAAACTCACGATGTGAGGGAGCGGGGGGCCCAAATGGGGGAATTCGAACCCCGGGGGCGAATCGGCTCGACGTGAGCCGTAGCGCACTCTTCAGCGCGAGCCCGACAGCTAACCCCGCCGGCAATAGAAGAGCGAGACGAAAGTAGAGCTACTGCGATGGTGGTGGGACCTCGGCGGCGAACCCTGGTACTCGGACCTGCATTTGCGGTCCTGGCAATGACGATCGCGCCGGTGGGCGCCGAAGCTGATTTGGTCGCTTCGACGGCGGCCTGTCGCGGACAGCAGAACGTCAAGGCACCCGAGCCGAGACAGGAGGACGCGATGTTCTGTCTGATCGACCATGCTCGCGGATCGACGGGCGGCCACCGAGCCTTGGAGCGCGGCGCCGGACGCAAGGTCGGCGACATCTTCAGATGCGGCTTCAGCCACACCGCCTGCGGGCTCTCGTTCGACACCTACCCAAAGCGCTACGGCTACGCCTCGGGCACCTCGGGCTGGAGGCTCGGAGAGAACCTTGCCTGGGGAAAGCGCAACGAGGGCAGCGCCCGTCAAATCTTCAAGGCCTGGCTGGCCTCGCCGCCACACCGCGAAACGATGCTCAGCGGCGCCTTCGAGCACGTCGGCCTGGGACTCAAGCGCGGCTCCTTCAGCGGTAGCTCAAACGCCGCCGTGTGGGTGCTTCAGATCGGCTGTCGAGACTGCTGAGCTGACGCCCGCAGCTAACGGGTGAGCGCGAGCTTGCCCGTCTCGACCTCGTAACGGATCACGGACGTGCTGGACTGCTCTTCGGTTCCCCAACAGCAAAGGAGCAGCGAGTGAGCGATCGAGACGTCCTCAACGCGATGCAGGTCGAGCTCTGCGAAAGCAGCGCGACCGACTACTCCGACCTCAAGGCGCTGTTCATCAACTGCACCCTGAAACGCAGCCCGGAGGTCTCCAACACCCAAGGGCTGATGGACATCTCCGAGGAGATCATGCGCCGAAACGGGGTCGAGGTCGACACGCTGCGCGCGATCGATCACGAGATCGCCACAGGTGTGTGGCCCGACATGACCGAGCACGGCTGGGAAGCAGACGTTTGGCCGGCGATCCACGAACGGGTGATGGCGGCCGACATCCTCGTGCTCGGGATGTCGATCTGGCTCGGCGAGAAGTCGTCGGTTGCGACCAAGGTGATCGAACGCCTCTACGGCAACTCGCACCTACTCAACGAGCACGGCCAATACGCCTACTACGGCCGCGTCGGCGGCTGCCTGGTGACCGGCAACGAGGACGGCGTCAAGCACTGCGCGATGAACACGCTGTACTCGCTCCAGCACCTCGGCTACACGATCCCACCACAGGCCGACTCTGGCTGGATCGGTGAGGCCGGGCCCGGGCCGTCGTATCTCGACGAGGGCTCGGGCGGGCCCGAGAACGACTTCACCAACCGCAACACGACGTTTGCGACTTGGAACATGCTGCACCTGGCGCGGATGCTCAAGGACGCGGGCGGCATCCCGGTTCACGGCAACCAGCGAGACAAGTGGGACGCCGGCTGCAGCTTCGACTTCCCCAATCCCGAGTACCGCTAGCCGCGAAACCAGGCCTGAATATAGAGTTGGCTTGACCCGAGCCAGTCAGGGAGGAGCGGATGGAAAGCGCGAGCGTTGCCGCCGGCGGGACCGTTGCTCAGGACAACCCCGAGCACGTAGACAAGGGGCTGAAGAAGGACTCGATCGGGTTCATCGACGGCCTCTGCATCGGCCTCGCCTCGACCGCCCCGGCTTACTCGCTGGCCGCTGTGATCGGCTCGATCGTCGTCGCCGTCGGGGTCAAAGCTCCCGGCATCCTGCTGTTGTCGTTCGTGCCGATGTTCTTCATCGCGGCGGCGTTCTTCTACATGAACCGCGTCGATACGGACTGCGGCACGACGTTCTCCTGGGTTACGCGCGCGCTCGGCCCTTATGCGGGCTTCATGGGTGGCTGGGCGATCTGCACGACTGGCATCCTCGTGATCGGCTCGCTTGCCGACGTCTCGGCGCTGTTCCTGTTCGACCTACTCGAGCTCAACGAGCTGCGCAAGTCGGATATCGCAAACGTCATCCTCGCCGTCGCGATCATCGTCGTGATGACGGCGATCTGCGTCATCGGTACCGAGATCTCGGCGAAGCTGCAGCGCTTCATGACCCTCGGTCAGGTCGCGATCCTGCTGCTGTTCGCGGTCGTCGCCTTCGTCAAGCTCGCCGACCGGGGACGCGCCGGCGAGCTCGATCGACCCCGAGCTCGGCTGGCTGTCGCCATTCGGCGTCGAGTACTCGTCGATGCTGACCGGCGTCCTGCTCGCCGTCTTCATCTACTGGGGCTGGGAGAGCGCGGTCAACCTCTCCGAGGAGTCCAGGGACTCGAGCCGTGCGCCCGGGCTCGCGGGCATGGCGAGCACCGTCATCCTTCTCGTCACCTACGTCGCCGTCACGATCGCGCTCGTCGCCTTCCTCGGCCTCGGCCGCGTCGAGCAGTTCGACGACAACGCGCGCGTGCTGGCAATCGCGGGTAACGCCGTGCTCGGCTCGGAGCTGGGCAAGCTGCTGGTCGTCGCCGTGATCATCTCCGGCATCTCATCGGCGCAGACGACGATCCTGCCGGGCTCGCGCACCTCGCTCTCGATGGCCTCGGCCGGTGCGCTGCCGAAGCCGTTCTGCGCGGATCCATCCCCGCTACTACACACCGGCCTTCGGCACGATCGTCGTCGGCACGCTGGCGACGCTTTGGTATGTGCCCGGCCGCCTGCTCTCTGAGAACTTCCTCTTCGACTCGCTCTCGGCGCTGTCACTGCTGATCGCCTTCTATTACGGCCTCACCGGGCTCGCCTGCGCGATCTACTGGCGCACGGAGCTGTTCAAGTCGGCCAAGAACCTGGTCTTCATCGGGATCGCCCCGCTGATCGGCGCCGGGATGCTGTTCTACCTGCTGTTCGAGTCGGCGCGCGACCTCTCCGATCCGAAGGCGTCGTATTCCGGTTCGGAGCTGTTCGGCGTCGGGATGCCCTTGGGTATCGCGATCACGTTCGTCGCCCTCGGACTCGTGCTGATGTTGGCCTGGCGCCTGTTCGGCCCGCCGGCCAGCCAGCGAGTTCTTCGCCCGCCGCGCCTTCCAGCACGTGCCCCACGAGGTCGCAATCGGCGAGGTCGAGAAGGTCGAGGCGATCGGGGTCTCCGAAGAGGATGCCGACGCCGCCGCAGACAACTCGCGCGAAAAGGGAGAGTGAGATGGACGAACGAGCACTGGTGGTCGGATACGACGGCTCGGACTGCGCCAAGGCAGCGCTCGAAGCGGCAATCCAGTTCGCCGGCAAGACCGGTGACCGCATCGTCATCGGCTTCGGCTACGAGCCCGGCAGCTACGGCGAGGAGCACTCCGCTCATCGCGAGGAGGTGCGCAAGTTCGGCGAGCGCGTCACCGCCCCGGCAATCGAGCGCACCGCCGAGGCCGGCGTCGAGGCGACCCTGGCGCTGATCGCCGAGCGTCCGGTCGACGCGCTGGTCGCGCTCGCGGCCGAGCACGACGCGCGCGCAATCGTCGTCGGCACGCACAGCGAGAGCCCGCTTCGCGGCGCGATCCTTGGCTCGACCCCGCACAAGCTCCTGCATGTCGCCGAGTGCCCGGTGCTCGTCGTGCCGGTGCGCGACGTAGTCGCTGGCTCGGCCACGCGGCTAACCTCGCCAGCCATGAGTGACGCCTACAACCGTCTCGCTGAGCTCCCGGTCACGGTCGAGAGCTACGAGCTCACGGGTCACGACGTCGAGTTCGCCGAGTTCACGCGGCCATCGACCGTCGTGCACCTGCGCGGGTCCGGCAAGGAGGGCATCGGCGAGGACGTCGTCTACACCGTGCTCGACCACATCGCCCATCGCGATGCCGGGCCGGTCCTCGCGGGCGAGCTCGCCGGGGAGCGGACGCTGGGCGAGCTCTGCGACGTGATCGGCATGCTCGACCTCTTCCCCACGCCGCCGGAGTACCCGGCCTCGGCCAACTACCGCCGCTGGGCATATGAGTCCGCCGCGCTCGATCTGGCGCTGAACCAGAACGGCCTCGCGCTGTGGGAAGTGGTCGAGCGCGACCCGTCGCCGCTTCGCTTCGTCTGCTCGACGCGGCTGACCAGCTTCGGCGACGGCGGCAAGGGCTCGAGCACGGCGGCGATCGAACGACGCCTCGCAAAGTACCCCGAGCTCGAGTTCAAGCTCGATCCCGAGAACGACTGGGACCGCCGAGCTGATCGCGGAGATCGCCGGCCTGGCGCCGGTGCAGATCCTCGATCTCAAGGGGCATTACAAGGGCACTCCGGTCGACGTCGATACCGATCCCGAGCTTTACCGCATGGTCGCCGAGGCGTTCCCCGACGCCTACATCGAGGATCCCGATCTGAACGGGAAGACGAAGAAGGCACTCGCTGAGCACATGGACCGCGTCACCTACGACGCGCCGCTTCACTCGCTCGACGACGTCAAGGAGATGGCCGGCAAGGCGATCAACTCGAAGCCGTCGCGCTTCGGCTCGCTGCGCGAGCTGCTCGAGGTCTACGAGCACTGTGAGCGCGAGGAGATCGCCGTTTACGGCGGCGGCCAGGGCGAGGTCCAGTGCGGCCGCGGCCAGATCCAGTACCTGGCCTCGCTCTTTCACCCCAGCACCCCCAACGACACCGCGCCCTCGGGCTACAACGACCCGGCGGTCCCCAAGGGCATGCCGACGAGCCCGATGGACCCCTCGCAGTCAGAAACCGGCTTTCGCTGGGGCTGAGCCTCGAGCGCTACTCGGCTACCCGCAGGTGCTGCCGCCAGTCGGGGTCGATCGCAGCCAGCGCCTCGAAGACCGCGGCCTGAAGCTCGGGCTCACCGAGGTCGTCCGAGTCGAACGTCGCGCACTGGAACTCGGAGTCGAAGCCAACGGGAATGTCGGTCGAGTCGCCGGCCTGCATCGCCAGCTCCTCGCCCTTGGAGCCGATCGCCTCGAGTGTCAGCAGTGATGCCACGTCGGCAACATATCGCCCAGCGCCGGAAGAACTCTCGACCTTCGTCGGGCCCGCAAAATGAGCGTCTTTACGTTCTCGGCGGACACGCAAGCGCAGTATCTCGCTCGCAGCGAGCACGCTGCAACGAGCGGTAACAAGCGAACGGGAGCGACGGGACTCGAACCCGCGGCCTCCGGCGTGACAGGCCGGCGCTCTAACCAACTGAGCTACGCCCCCGGGCGCATGCGCGGCGAGCCGGTGAGCCCGCGCGTCGATCATAGGGATAGGGTCGCGCGATGCGGCTGGTGACTTACGAATCGCAGCGGGGGCCGCGAGCAGGCGTGCTTCGTGGCGACGAGATCGTCGACGCGTGGGATGCGATCGGTGGTGACGGCACGAGCGTGCGCGAGCTACTCGAGGCCGGCCGGCTCAACGAGCTTGAGGACATCGACGGCACCGCCATCACCATTGACGAGACCACGCTCCTGCCACCAATCCCCGACCCCGACAAGATCATCGGCATCGGCCTCAACTACAAAGCGCACGCTGCCGAGGCTCAACTCGAACCGCCCTCGAGCCCGACCTTCTTCGCCAAGTTTCGCAACGCGCTGCGCGGCGACGGCGACACCGTGACGCTGCCCGCCGCAAGCGCCAAGGTCGACTACGAGGCTGAGGTCGCATTCGTCGTCGGTCGTGTGGCCAAGGATGTCGCCGTCACAGACGCGCTCGGCCACATCGCCGGCTACACGCTGTTCAACGACCTCTCGGCCCGCGACCTGCAGTTCGCAACGCCGCAGTGGATGCCTGGCAAGGTCTTCGATGGCTCGGCACCCTGCGGCCCGACGCTGGTGACGCCGGACGAGGCTGGCCCGCATGACGCGATCTCGATCGCGCTCGAGCTCAACGGTGAGCGCATGCAGGACTCGACCACCGCCGATCTCGTCTTCTCGATCCCCGCACTGGTGTCGGAGCTGTCGAAGCTGATGACCCTCGGTTCCCGGCGACATCGTCGCCACCGGCACCCCCGCGGGCGTTGGGGGCGCCCGCGAGCCGCGGGTTTGGCTGCGTTCCGGCGACCGAGTCGAAGTGATCTCCAGCGAGCTCGGCCGGCTCTCGCACCACGATCGCCTGAGCTCCGCGAACAGATCAGACGCATCGCAGTGATCCGGGCTGGATCGCGACGCGTAGCCCTGAATAGGTACGTACCTATTCGAAGTCCCAGGGGGACATACAAAGGAGTGGTGTGTTAGTGACCAACGCAGAAAATCTCGTCTATCAGGCGATCGACGAGGAGCACGCGAACGAATCCGCAAGCACACGGCGCAAGTTCGTCGGTGGAGCCGCGGCAACGCTCGGAAGCATGGGGCTGCTCGGCGCGACGGGTGGCGCATCGGCCCTCGCCAAGACCGCCCGCAAACAGGATCCGGCAACGATCCTCAACGTTGCCGCTACCGCAGAGGTGCTGGCAACGATCGTCAACACCGTCGGTGGCGAGCGCGTCGCGCTCGACTCGGTGACCAAGGCCAACGTCGACGCTGCGGCCTACGAGGAGCTCATCCACTACAAGGTGCTGCGCTCCGTCGGAGGACGTCCCGCGACGAAGAAGATCTGGATTCCGGACGGCCTTTTTGCGAGCTCGTCGAGCTTTCTCGGCGGCCTCGTTCAAGGCGATCAGATCTTCGTCAACGCCTACCTGCTGGGCACGACGATCTTCGGCGATCTCGGAGAGGGCAAGCTCGCCCGTACCACCGCCGAGTTCATGGGCGCCGAGGCTGTCCACCGCGCGCTGGCGAAGCAGTCGCTGGGCCAGCTCGGCAACGATCGCGCGTTCATGAAGTTCAAGTTCAAGGACATCAACGATCACGTCCGCAACCTGCAAGCACTCGGGTTCGGATTCGGCAAGGAGGGCGCAAGCCCGGGCACGTTCTATGACTTCGACGAGGTCAAGAAGCGCACCCCGGCACCGTCCGGCGTCAACACGCTGAAGCCGAGCTGACGAAAGCTCATTCGGTCGGGACGAAGGGCCGCTTCGGCGGCCCTTCGTCGTTCTCACGCTCCATCCGTTCGAGCTCGGCGAACGACGCCACCAGCGCGAACGGCAAGAACCAGACGACGTAGAAGTAGAACCAGTGATTCGCCGTCAGCTGAACCGCGATCGTCACCGCGGTCGCCAGCGCAGCGATCTGCACCGGCGTCTTCAGGCGCGGGTAGAACGCGACGGCGACCGCCAGCGCCACCGCACCGGCGCGAGCCAGGGGCTGCAGCCAGTCGAGCGAGGGCGCCTGACCCCAGACGCTGAATGGCGAGCCGCGACTTGCCTGGTAGCCGAGGCTGCGGTCGTAGAGCTCGCGCAAGCCGCCGTCGGGGACGAAGGGCAGCGTCACCGCCGCGGCAACTACGGCGAAAGCAAGGGTGAAGATCGCCGCCGAGCGCCAGCGTCGCTCGCCCGTGGCACTCGCCGTCGCAAATAGCGGCCCCAGCGCCGCCGAGCCAAACTTCGCCGCAGCCGCGAGCGCTAGGAAAGCACCGCGCCCCGCGGGTGACGCCAGCGCGAGCATCGAGCCAACCGACAGCGCGGCGATGAGCGCGTCATTGGCGCCGGCGTTCATCGCGTAGAGCGTCCACGGACAAGCGGCCCAGGCAAAGCCGAGCGCCCATCCGAGCGTGCGCCCCTCCGCCCCCCTGCGCAGACGGCGTCCGAGCGCGACGAGCCCGGCGATGCAAATCAGGTCGAAGGCAATCGCGGCCGCATGCGCCGCGGGCAGCTCATCCCAGCTGCCGTCCCACGCAAGCACCTGCTCGAACGGGACATAGGCGAGGTAATTCCCGGGCCCATAGACATCGCCCTTGAGATCGATGCCGGTCGAGAAGGCACCGTCATACAGCTCCAGCCCGTCGCCGATGCGGTCGGCGCCGACCACTCCGGCGAGGCCGATGTCGATGACGCGGGAATCGACGACATTGAGTGCGATCCGCGCACAGACAAGCACCGCGAGGCCGATCACCAGCCAGCGCACCGGCGCCAGCGGCACGAGCGGTCCCGAGGGTCGGCGCGGCCGGAGGCCGGCGATGAGCATGCGCACGAGGAAATAGCCGAGGACCGGGTAGGTGAGCGCGACCGATGCGGTGATCTCAGCCGCGTTGAAGAAATAGAGCGACACCCCGAGCCCGAGCAGGACGAGCAGGTCGAGGTGAAGCAGGCGAAACGGACGTCGCGGGTCGAAGAACGGCACCACGAACAGCAGGCACAGGGCGATCCATACCCACGGCGAGTTGACGTTCTGCGCTACCGCGCCCTCGTAGCCGCGCGCGAGCGGTGTCTCGACCTGGAAGTCGCGCAACGCCTCATCGACCTCACCGCTGCCCGGGTCGAGGATCACGCGTGCGACCTCGACCTCACCATCGAAGTAGCTCACCTGCCAGCGCTCGCCGCGGATGTAGGCCGTCGCGGTCGCACCGGGCGACTCCGCGCGCTCATCAGCGACGACGTCGGTGGCGTCGGCGACGTTGATCGCCGCTGCAGCGGTGAGCTCGAAAGCCGTCGGGCCGGTGGCTGGCGACTCGGCCTCGATCAGCGCCGGGGCTACCTCACCGCCGAACGGCGCCTGGCGTGCAGGATCCTCGGATGCCGTCGCCGCCGACGCCGTCGCCACGAGCGCGCAGATCGCGAGCGAAACTGACATCCGCGCTCTCGCCATCAGCGCGCGAGCCTACTAGCGACCTGTAATTTCGAAGCGAGCGCATGGAGGCATGATCTGAACGCGTTGCGCCATCGTTGTATTCAGCGTGCGGGACAAACGGCTGAAAATCGCGGTCGTCGGTACCGGCATTGCCGGTCTCACCGCGGCGCGACTGCTCGACGACTGCCCACGAGATCACGGTGTTCGAGGCCGACGAGCGCATCGGCGGCCACACCAACACGATTCGCGTCGATGACCCGCGCGGCGAGCGTCTGGGTCGACACCGGCTTCATCGTCCACAACGACCGCAACTACCCCCACTTCACCGAGCTGATGGCCGAGCTCGGGATCGACTCACAGGATGCGGAGATGGGAATGTCGATCTCCGACGGCGAAGGGCGTTTCGAGTTCGCCAACACGCGTCGCGGCTTGTTCGCTCAACGCTCGAATCTGCTGCACCCGAAGTTCTGGCGGCTGATCTGCGACCAGCTGCGCTTCAACCGCGAGGTGAGACCGCTGTCTGGGCGGCCCAACGGGCCCACCGTCGGCGAGTTCCTTCGCGACGGCGGCTACTCGCGCTGGTTCACCGAGCGCGTGATCATGCCCGAGGTGTCGGCGGTGTGGTCGTCGGACCCGGACGCGATCTGGGAGTTCCCGCTGGCCTTCCTCGCCGAGTTCCTCGATAACCACGGCCAGCTCGAGCTTCGCCGACGGCCTCAGTGGAAGACGATCCCGGGCGGCTCGCGCGTCTATGTGGAGAAGCTGACTCAGCCGTTTGCCGATCGCATCCGTCTCGGCGCCGCCGTGCGCCGCCTCGAACGCGTCGCCGGCGGCGTCGCCGTTTCGGCCGACGGCTGCGAGACCGAGCTCTTCGACGAGATCGTGGTGGCGACGCACTCCGATCAGGCGCTGGCGATGATCGCTGCGCCCAGCGCCGGCGAGCGCGGCGTGCTCGGGGCGATGGGCTACCAGCGAAACGAGGCCGTGCTTCACACCGACGCCTCGCTGATGCCCGGGCGCCGGCGCGCCTGGGCGAGCTGGAACTTCCATCTGCTCGAGGGCGATTGCAAGCGCACCGCCGTCACCTACTGGATGAACAACCTGCAACGCCTGGACGCCGAGCGCGATTATCTGGTCACGCTGAACCTCCGCGAGCGAATCGACCCCGCCCACGTGATCGAGACGATCTCCTACTCGCATCCCATCATCACCCAAGCCAGTGTGGCCTCGCAGCGCCGATGGGGCGAGATCAGCGGCATCGACCGCATCCATTATGCGGGCGCCTACTGGCGCTGGGGCTTTCACGAGGATGGCTGCTGGAGCGCAATCCGCGCCTGTCGTTCCCTGCTCGCCGCCGAGCCCGAGATCGAGCTGATCGCTGATCTGGAGCTCGCCGCATGACCGCCTCAGCCCTTTACGAAGGCTGGGTACGCCACCGCCGCCTCGAGCCGGTCGAGCATTCGTTTCGCTACCGCATGTTCATGACCTATCTCGATCTCGCCGAGCTGCCACACGTGCTCGACCCGCTGCGCGGATGGTCGGCGCGAGGCCCGGCGCTGGCCCGGTTCAAGCGCTCCGATCACATCGGCGATCCCGAGCTCGCGCTCGATCAGGTGATCCGCGATCAGGTCGCCGCGGAGACCGGGGAGCGCCCAAGCGGCCCGGTTCGCATGCTGACGAATCTGCGTTATTTCGGGCACTGCTTCAACCCAGTGACCTTCTTCTACTGCTTTGACCGCAGCGCCGAGCGCGTCGAAGCGGTGCTCGCGCAGGTCAACAACACGCCCTGGGGCGAGAGCTACTCGTACGTGATCGAAGCTAACGGCGAGCGCGTGATCAAGGCCTCGCTGCGAAAGGACTTTCATGTCTCACCGCTGATGGGCATGGACCATGTCTATGAGTGGCGCACGACCGTGCCCGGCGACGACGTCCAGGTGCATATCGAAAGCCACAAAGACGGCGGGCGGGCTTTCGACGCGACGCTGTCGCTCGAACGGCTTGAGCTCAACCGCGCCAACGCTCGGCGCATGCTCGTTCGCTATCCGGCGATGACAGCGCAGGTCGTCGCCAAGATCTACTGGCAGAGCCTGCGGCTGAAGCTCAAAGGCGCCCCCTACCATCCACACCCGGAGCGCTCCTGATGAACGCGACACGACGAGAGCTCGGGCGCCGGGCGATGTTTCGCCTCCTGCGTGGTACGACCGGCGGACGCCTCGAGATCCACGAGGGCGAGCGCACTTACGGCTTCGGGCCGCTCGACTCGGAGCTGCGCGCCAGGGTCGAGGTTCACGATCCCCGTGCTTACGCCTGGACGCTGCGCGGCTCCACCGGCCTCGGCGAGGGATACATCGACGGCCTCTGGAGCTGCGACGACCTCGTTTCGCTGTCACGCCTGTGCTGTCGCAACCTGCCGGGCCTCGATCGCTGGCGACGCCGCTTTCACCCGCTGCTGGGACCGCTTCAGCGCGGCTGGACCCTGGTCCCTCGCAACACCCGCTTCGGCGCGGCGAAGAACATCTCCGCCCACTACGACCTTGGCAACACGCTGTTCGGGTCGTTTCTCGACGAGACGATGATGTACTCGGCCGCCTACTTCCCGGAGCCAGGTTCGACGCTCGAGGCGGCGCAGCTGGCAAAGCTCGAGCGGATCTGCGAGGCCCTGCGCCTCGGTCCCTCAGACCATGTCGTCGAGATCGGCAGCGGCTGGGGCGGATTCGCGGTCCACGCCGCCGCAACTCGTGGCTGTCGCGTAACGACGACGACGATCTCGCGCGAGCAACATGCCTACGCAGTCGAGCGAGTCGCAAATGAGGGCCTCTCCGACCGGGTCGAAGTTCTGCTGCGCGATTACCGCGACCTTGACGGCGACTACGACAAGCTCGTTTCGGTCGAGATGATCGAGGCTGTCGGCTGGCAATACTTCGACGACTTCTTCGCCAAGTGCTCGCAGCTAACGCGCCCCGGTGGGGCGATGTTCCTGCAGGCGATCACGATTGAAGACGACGCCTATGAGGTCGAGAAAGCCTCGAAGAGCTTCGCCAACACCCACGTTTTTCCCGGCGGTTGCTTGCCGTCACTCGGGCTGATCGCCGAGCTCGGCGCTCGCCACCAGATGCCGGTTTCGACGATCGAGGACATCACCGGCCACTATGCGCGCACCCTCGAGATCTGGCGCCAACGCTTCAACGGTGCGGCTGCTGGCCTGAGGACGCTTGGTTATGACGAGCGCTTTCGGCGCTTGTGGAACTTCTATCTCGCGTTCTCGGAGGGCGGCTTTCGCGAGCGGCGCATTCGCGACCTCCAGATCGTGCTGGCGAAGCCCGGATGGGCCGTCGAGGAGAACGAATGGCTCTCAGCCACACCCGTGCAGGCTCAGGCGAGCCTCTCGTCCTGATCCACGGTCTCGGCGGCTCGAAACGCGTCTGGGCGCCGGTGATGGACCGGCTTGCTCGCGAGCGCGACGTGATCGCAGTCGATATGCCCGGCTTCGGTGATTCACCAATCCTGCCTCCAGGCACGACTCCGACGGCTGCCAATCTCGGCGCCGCGGTCCGCGCTCACTGCGACGACCTCGGGATCGAGCGACCGCATGTGGCCGGTAACTCCCTCGGCGCCTGGGCCGCGCTCGAGATCGCCAAAGCCGGCGGCGCGGCAAGCGTCTGCGCGATCTCCCCCGCCGGACTGTGGCGAAAGCCGCTTGGCCCGCGCACCTACGACTCGCATGGCGCTGCCCGCCGGCTGCGGCCGCTGCTTGGCATGCTGATCGCTTCGAAGCGGGTTCGCTCGAGGCTGCTGCAGACCACCGTCGCGCGCCCGCAGAATCTCAGTCGCAGGGAGGCGAAGGCGCTGATCTACGACTGGCTCGACTCCGAGGGTTACAGCGCTGCCAACGCAGAGATGCGCACGCATGTATTCGCGGATCCCGAGCTGGTTGCGGTGCCGACGATGGTGGCGTGGGGTACTCAGGATCGCCTGGTGGCGGCCCCGAAGCTGGAACGGATGCCGCCCGGCGCACGCTACGTCGAGCTCCCGGGTGTCGGCCATACGCCGACCTGGGACGACCCTGAGTTGATCGCCGGGCTGCTACTCGAGGCGAGCTCCGAGACTCACTCGGGGTCGGGGCGCTCCTCGCCCGGCCAGGAACCAGTCGCGCGGTAAAAGCCCCTGCGAAAGCCGCGCTCGGTGAGCCCGCGCGCGAGCGTGAAAATCGCGCCCTGCAACGCCAGCGCCGCGACCAGCTTGGGCATGTTGGCGTCACGATGCTCGGGCTGAGGCGGCTCTTGATCGTCGACCACGCCCCAGACGGCCTCGAACAGCTTCTTGCCGACCAAGCCGGCGGCAAAGCCCGAGGCGATGCTGAAGGGAATGTAGAGCGCCTTGCCCACTACGAGCAGCCTACCCGCGTGAGGGGTGTGCCAACCGCGCAACTGCTGAACTGTCCATGGGCGGTGCCGGGCTCGAACCGGCGACCTCCTGAATGTAAATCAGGCGCTCATCCCAACTGAGCTAACCGCCCGGGAAGATTGTGGCCGATGGCGATCGCATACGATCGCTTCCCGGACCCGCAGCTGTTGTACTCGGATGGAGGGTGAAGGAGATGTGGCGATGAAGATGCGCGCGGCCGTGCTGGAGCAGTTCGGTGAGCCCTTGGTCGTTCAGGAGGTCGATCTCCTCGATCCCAAGGAAGGCGAAGCTCTGGTCCGTCTCGTCGCCTGCGGCGTCTGTCACACCGACCTCTACACGGCATCCGGCGTCGATCCCTCCGGCTATGCCCCGACCGTCCTCGGTCACGAGGGCGCCGGCGTGGTCGAGGCTGTCGGGCCGGGCGTGCGCGACCTCGCCGTCGGCGACCACGTCGTCACCCTGTTCAGCCCGCAATGCGGCGAGTGCGTGCATTGCGTCGATGAGCGCACCAATCTCTGCCTCGCAATTCGCGAGCAGCAGGGCAAGGGCTATCTGCCCGACGGGTCGACCCGGCTGCAGCGCGACGGTGAAGAGATCCGGCACTTCATGGGCACTTCGACCTTTGCCGAGTACACGGTGATGCCGGAGATCGCGCTCGCCAAGGTCAGCCCCGAGGCTTCGCTCGACTGCGCGGCGCTGTTTGCCTGCGGCCTCTCGACGGGGCTTGGCGCGGCGATGAACACGGCCAAGGTGAGCGCGGGCTCGACCTGCGTCGTCTTCGGCGCCGGCATGGTCGGGCTCGGCGCCGTCGCCGGTTGCCGCATCCAGGGTGCCGAGCGGATCATCTGCGTCGATCTCTCTGAGGATCGGCTCGAGCTTGCCATGGGCCAGGGCGCCACAGAGACCAGGATCGGTGGCGACGACGTCGTCGACTGGGTCCTTTCCGAAACAGATGGCTTCGGCGCCGATTACACCTTCGAGGCGACCGGCAACGTCAAGGTCATGCGCCAGGCGGTCGAGTCAGCGCGCATGGGCTGGGGACTGGCGACGATGGCAGGAGTGGCCGGCAAGGGCGAGACCCTCGACGTCATCCCCCGCTATCTGATCACCGGCCGCCGGGTCGCCGGCTCTTCTTTCGGCGGCGTCAAGGGCCGCGACGGCGTGCCCAAGCTCGTCGACCGCTACCTCGCCGGTGAGATCGACGTCGAGCCATTCATCTCTCACCGGATCACGCTCGACGAGGTCAACCGCGGCTTCGAGCTGATGGAGGCCCAGGACGGCATTCGCAGCGTGATCGCCTTCAACTAGAACGGGAAAGGAGAGCAAGCATGATCCTCCAGCGAGTCGAACAGGCCGAATGGCTCTCAAACGCGTATCTCGTCATCGACGAACCAGGCGGCAGCGGCATTCTCGTTGACTCCAACGGGGTCACCGACCCGCTCGCCGAGCGCGCTGAGCGCGAGGGGACGCAGATCACCCATCTGTTGCTCACCCATCACCACTGGGACCACGTTGTTGGCATGAAGGAGCTGGCGGCGCGCTTCGACGTCCCCATCCTCGCCCACGAAAAGACGGCGGAGCTGCTCGACGCAAAGGTCAGCAACACCTTCGGCGACGGCGACGTGATCGAAAGCGGCAAGCTGCGGATCGAGGTAATGCACACCCCTGGCCACTGTGCCGACCATTGCGCGCTGAAGATCGACGACACCGACGTGCTCACGGCCGACGTCATCTTCAAGGGGACGGTCGGCGGCACCCGCGCCCCGGGGGCGACTGGCTTCGCCGACCTCAAGAGCTCGATCATGGACAAGCTGATGAAGCTCGCGCCCGAGACCCGCATCCACCCCGGCCACCGCGAGCCCTCAACGATCGGTGAGGAGTGGGAGAGCAACCCGTTCGTTCGTATCTGGCGCGATCTCGACGAGGAGGGCTCGGACCCGGTTTCGATCGGCCCCGCCGACGCCGAGTCGCGCGACGAAGCGACGATGATCCTCTGGGCGCCCGACTACGACGGCGGCAACAAGGCTTGGGTGCGCTTCGCAGACGGCTCCGACGCGATCGTCGGCGGCTCGCAGGTCAAGCGGGAGGGGTAGAACCGGGCCCTTGTGCGCGCCGCGTGCGCGGCTAGCTCTTGGCGGGGTCCGAGCTCGATTCGCGGGGATCGATCGCGGCTACGGTTTCCTTGAAGCCGTCGGTGTGGCCGCTTATTCCGTGCTTGAGCTCGCGCAGTCCGTTGCCCGCCGAACGGGCCAGCTGCGGAAGCCTCGACGGCCCGAAAACGATGAGGGCAAGGATTACGACGATCGCAATCTCCAGTGCTCCGATGTTCGGCATTCTTCAACTTCCTTTCCGGCCGGTCGCGGTCTACTGAACCTCGACCGTGCCCTTCATGAATGGGTGGAATCTGCAGTAGTAGGAGTAGGTCCCTGGCTCATCGAACTTCGCCGCACCGCTGTCATCGAGGTCGAGTGTGCCCGTGTCGAACGAGCTGTCGTCGGCTGTGGCGGTGTGCGGGGCTTCGTCGCCGTTGGTCCAGGTGATTTCGGCTCCGGCCTCGACCGTGACGGTCTCGGGGTCGTACTTGAAGTCCAGGATCTCGATCGCGTCGGCCTCCTCGGCCGCGCTGCCGCCGCTGGCCGGCTCCTCGGTCGCGGACTCTTCAGCCGAGGTCGTGGTCTCGGCAGCGGGTGTCACCGACTCCTCGTCGTCATCACCGCATCCGATCCCAGCCCCGCCGGCAAGCGCCAACATCGCGCAGACCGTGAGCGCGGCGACGGGGCCCCTCCTCCTTGAGGAGCCCCGATCGTCGCTTGCGTCTGTGCTGATCACGGTGCAGCTCTCAGCCCTATGCGAGGAAGGGCTGGACCGCCTTGAGGACCTCGTCCTCGGTCATGCTCGGATCGAACGCCTCCGGCGCGGGATCTTCCCCGGCCGCGTAGCGAATCGTCGCCGCGTGACGGGCCTCGACCTGAACGATGCCGCCGGCCGTGGCCAGCAGATCCTTGTCCTCGATCTCCGGGGCAGCGCCGTTGTAGGCGCTGACGCCGAGGTCCTCGAACGTGATCGCGGTCTGGATGAAGTTGTCCGCGTTGGCGAACGCATCACCGAAATCGACCGCTGGTGCCTTGACGGGCTTGCCGCCGAGATCCGTGATCGTCGCCGAGAGAGCGTCGACGTGCTCTTGCTCCTCGCCGCCGAACGTCTTCACGTAACCGGCAACCTCTCCGGAGAGGCCCTTGACGTTGGCGCCCTCCTTGTAGAACGCCGCCTCGAGGTACTCGAGGGTGAGGGCGAAGTTGAGGATGTCGAGATCGCCCATCGACGCCTGCGCGAATGCCTTACGGAGGATCGGGCTCATGGCTGTGGCGCCATAGAGCGCGCCCGCCGCGAGAGCTCCGCGCATCAGGAACGTGCCGCGATTGAGGTTCTCGACCTCGATCGAAGCGAGCTCAGGTGCTACTGCATTTCTTGGGGTATGCATCTTTGATTCCTTTCTGCTTTCCGCGTCGCCTAGGCGAGGAACGGCTGGACCTCGTCCAGCACGGTCTGCATGTCGGCACCCTGGGCGAAGGCGCCATCGGGTGTTGGCTCTGCGCCGGTTAGGACATTGAGCACCGCCGCGTGGCGACCCTCGACCGAGTGGATCGAGAGTGCTGCCGCGAGAACGTCGGGGCTCTCGATCATCGGCGCAGCGCCGAGATAGGCGGCCGCGCCGAGGTTCTCGACCGTCGCCGCGAGATCCAGCACCGACTTCGCGTCGTCGAGCGGGAACTGCGCCTTGGGCTCCTTGGCGGGAGTGCCGCCGAGATCCTTGGCTGTCGCGGTGAGCGCATCAACGTGCTCCTGCTCGGCTTGACCGATCGCCTCGATCAGGGCGAGATCGTCGCCCTTGAACAGGCCGCTCTTGGCGACGTCCGCGTAGAACGCGGCCTCGAGGTACTCGAGCGTAAGCGCGTAGTTGACGATGCCGACGTCGCCTTCGCCGAACTGCGAAGCCATGTCGTCCGTCGCGGTAGTGGAAGAAGACGTGCTCGTAGCCGCCGTCTCCTCTTCGTCGTCGCCACAGGCGACGAGCAGGCCGGCAGCCGTTGTGCCTCCGCTCAAAGCCAGGAAGCGCCGGCGCGAGACCGGGTCGCGAGCGAGTCGGCTGACAGCGCTCTCCTTGCGAGATCTGCTCATTGGTGGACCTCCAGTTGTCGATTGGATCGGAAGAGGTCTTTCCTCCCCGCTTGCAATCACTTACGCGGGGTACCGTGAGCCGGATCAAAGTTCGTCCGCGATCGCTACCGAAAGCGCTGTCGCACCCGATAGCGTTGCCGTGATGGACCTCGAGATCACGGGAAAGGTCGCGCTCGTCATGGGCTCGAGCAGAGGGATCGGACTCGGGATCGCCCAGGCGCTCGGCGCCGAGGGAGCTCGGGTTGCGATCGCGAGCCGGTCGCGCGAGCACCTCGAGCGAGCGGCGAGCGAGATCGACGGCGAGACTGCGATCTTCGTCGCCGACACCGGCGATCTCGACCAGATGGAGAGGCTGCCCGTGGAGGTGTCCGGGCAGCTGGGACCGGTTGAGATCCTCGTTACCAACACTGGCGGTCCGCCTGTGGGCACGGCGATCGAGGCCGGCGTCGAGCAGTGGCGCGACGCCTACCTGAACCTGCTCCTATCCCCTCGCGTGCTGATCGAGGCCGTGTTGCCGGAGATGCGCGAACGCGGCTGGGGGCGAATTGCGAACGTCGGCTCGAGCTCGACCAGAGAGCCGATCGCAGGCTTGGCCCTCTCCAACTCACACCGGCCTGGGCTGATCGGCTTTCTCAAGACGCTGGCACGCGAGGTCGCTGTCGACGGCATCACCGTCAACGACATCGTCACCGGCCGATTTGCCACCGACCGGCTCGCCTCGAACTGGGGCGGGCGCGAGCGCATGGAGAAGGAGGCGATCGGGGACGTTCCGGCCGGGCGTCTGGGAGACCCGCGTGAGTACGGTGACCTCGTTGCCTTCCTCTGCTCGGGGCGGGCGGGGTACATCACCGGGACCTCGATCGCGATTGACGGCGGCCTCCTGCGCTCGATCTAGCGCCGCGGTCGGCGCAGCTTAAGTATCTGTTCAGCGACCGCAACAAACGCGACGCGCTCGTGTGATCACGAGAACATGCTGCGATTTAGCTCAATGGCCTTCCTTGCCGCCTGCCTCCTCACCGCGGCGATCGCCGGGCCCGCTCAAGGCGCCGCCGGCAAGCGCTTCTTTGGCGTCGTTCCCCAGACGGGCCTAGAACGGGGCGACTTCAAGCGCATGGGCAAGGGCGATGTCGGCACGCTGCGCATCCCGATCTTCTGGTTTGCGGCCGACGCGACGGCGCCGAGCGGCGATTTCGACTTCTCGAGCACCGACTACGTCGTCGGCGAAGCGGCCCGCAACGGGGTCGAGGTGCTGCCGTTTGTGTACGGCACGCCGGAGTGGGTGGCGAGGAAGCTCGACAACCGCAGCTGCGGATCAGCGTGCGCGGCCTACGCGCCGAAGAGCAAAGCCGCGCTCTCGGCTTGGCGTGAGTTCGTTGGGGCCGCGGTCGCACGTTACGGCCGCAAGGGCACATTCTGGAGCGAGAATCCGCAGATACCAAAGCGCCCGATCAGGGCCTGGCAGATCTGGAACGAGCAGAACTCGAGCTCGTTCTTCGCGCCGAAGCCAAAACCGCGCCTCTACGCACGGCTGCTGTCTGGCGCCGCGGCTGCTGTCGAGCGCGAGGATCGCCGGGCCGACGTGATTCTCGGCGGCATGCCCCAGCTCGGCGGCTCGAGCAAGGCGACCGCCGGCTCGAAGTACCTGCGAAAGCTCTACGGGGTTCGCGGTGTGGCGCGCGACTTCAACGGTGTCGGCGTCCACCCCTACGGCGCGAAGCTTGAGGCCGTGACCGATCAGGTCGAGCTCTTTCGCAGCGAGATCCGCCGTGCCGGCGACAGCCGCACGGGTTTGTGGATAACGGAGACCGGTTGGGGCTCGGCGTCAGGCGGCAACCCGCTAAACGTCGGTTCGCAGGGCCAAGCCCAACGACTGCGCCAGGCCTTCGACTACTTTCGCGATCAGCGAAACCGGCTCAAGATCAAGGTGGTGACGTGGTTTGCCTGGACCGATTCGAAGGTTTCGATCTGCGATTGGTGTGCCAACGCAGGCCTGTTCTCGGCGCAGCTGAAGCCGAAGCCGGCGTGGCGCGCGTTCACGAAGTTCACCGGCGGGCGCTGAACAGCTACGTCGCGGCTTCGGCAGCTCGCCGCAAGCGCGTCGGCGGTGCCGCCCGCATCGCTTCGTCGGCACGGAGCTCGTTGCGGGCCGAGGCACGTGCGATCCAAATCGCACCGGCAATGGCCATCGCCAGGCTCAGCAGCTGGGCCTGGGTGAGGCCGAGCAGGACCTCGTCGTTGCGGCGGATGAACTCGACCAGGAAGCGCTCAGTTCCAGCGAAGATTAAGTACAGCGCGAAGAGCAGGCCGGGCCTGAATGCGTTTCGCAGGCGCCAGAGGACGACGGTCACGAGGCCCATCGCGATCGTCTCGTAGATCGGCGTCGGGTGGACCTCGACGCCGGGCGGCGTCGGCACCGTGCCGTTCTCGTATGACATCGCCCACGGCCCGTCCCAGGGGATGCCGTAATCGCCGTCGCCCGAGAGCTGGCAGCCGATGCGCCCGATCGCGTATCCGATCGCCAGGCCGGGAGCGGCTACGTCGAGCAGCGTCAGGTTGAGCAGCCCCCGCCAGCGCGCCCACAACAGAACGCCGATCGCGCCGCCGATGCCGCCGCCGAACCAGACCAGGCCCGAGCCGGAGAAGAGATCGCCGAGCCAATCGTCGGACGGGTTTTGGATGACGAAGTCGATCTTGGCGCCGATGATCCCGCCAACCAGGCCGGCAAAGATCATCTCGTAGGCCCAATCGACGGGCTTGCCGAGCTCCTGGAAGCGCTTGCCGACGAGGATGCCCGCGCCGATGAACCCGAGCGCGAACATGATCCCAAAGGTCTGCAGCGTGATCGGACCAATTTCGAGTTCAGGTTGCATGGTCAGTAGCCCCGCCGGGAATCGAACCCGAGCTTCCAGGTTGAAAACCTGACGTGCTAACCGTTACACCACGAGGCCGGGGGTGGCGAAGTGTAGGCAGGGTCAGTTTCTTACAGGAGGGGACGCGCCGACGCTAGGAGGCGAGCAGGAGCTCTAGCAACGCCTTCTGCGCATGCAGCCTGTTCTCGGCCTGATCCCAGACGGCTGAGCGTTCCCCATACAGAACATCCTCGGTGATCTCGTCGCCGGGATGAGCGGGCAGGCAGTGCAGCGCGATTGCCCGGTCGGATGCCGCATCCATCAGCGCCGAGTCGATGCGGTAAGGCTCGAGATCGCGGCGGCGGCGCTCGGCGTCGTCTTCATCGCCCATGCTGACCCAGACATCGGTGTAGACGGCGTCCACGCCATCGGCGGCCTCGCGCGGATCGTGCGTGTCGAGCGCCGCCAAGCCCGGCTCGAGCTCATAGCCCGGCGGCGCTGCCACCCGAACCTCGACGCCCGCGGCGCCACCGAGGACTGCCAGTGAGCGGGCGACGTTGTTGCCATCGCCGACGTAGGCGACCTGGAGCCCCTCGAGCTCGCCGAAGCGCTCGCGAAGCGTTTGCAGGTCGGCCAGCGCTTGGCATGGATGGTGCAGCGGCGTGAGCCCATTGACCACGGGCACTGCGGACGCTGCCGCCAGCTCCTCAACCTTGTCGTGCGAGCGTGAGCGAACGACGATCGCATGCAAGTAGCGCGAGAGGACGCGGGCGGTGTCGCCGATCGACTCGCCGCGCCCGAGCTGCAGCTCATCGGCGCGCAGCGGCAGCGGATTTGCTCCGAGCTCGGCGACGCCGACCTGAAACGAGACCCGGGTCCTGGTCGACGGAACCTCGAACATCAGCGCGACCGTCTTCCCAGCGAGCGAGTCAATACCCACCGCGTTGCTTCGTCCCGCTTTTAGCTCGCCGGCGCGTTCGAGAACCCGGCTGAGGTCGGAGCGTGAGAACTCTTCGCCACTGAGGAAGTGAGATGCGGACCCGTTCAAGCGAGGATCATAAGCGCGCCGTGATACGCGTTGCGCCGAGGAATGAAATAGTGCCCGCGAATACGGTTTCCCAGCCTAGGAGGGGTTTGCATGGCAACGAGTTCCGGTGGTTCGAGAAAATCGGCGAGCGGTGCGCGACGCAAGCCCGCTAGTCGGGCAAAGAAGTCGACGACTCGCAGCGCGAAGAAGCCAGCCGCCAGCCGAGCGAAGAAGCCCGCCGCAAGCCGGGCGAAGAAGCCCGCCGCAAGCCGGGCGAAGAAGCCAGCCGCCAGCCGGGCGAAGAAGCCAGCCGCCAGCCGGGCGAAGAAGCCAGCCGCCAGCCGGGCGAGAAAGCCCACGTCGAGCGCGCGCAAGAGCACGGCGGCAGGGCGATCCGACAAGAGCGTGCAGGCGTTTCGCGACGCCGTCGAGCGCAGCCGCTCGGCGTTGGAGTCGAACGTCACCGTCTCTCGCGATCGCCTCCAGGAAGTCGTCGACGATCTCGTCAAGCGCGGCCGGATGCAGCGAAGCGACGCCAACGAGCTCATCTCCAGCATTGTCGACCGCGGACGCCGGGCGACCGACGAGCTCATCCGCGACCTCGAGAAGCTGCTCGACCAGGCCCGCAAGGAAGTCGAGAGCCGAACCACCCGCACTCGCCGAGAGGTCGAGTCGCGCACCGCGACGACGCGAGTCCAGGCAACCCGTGCCGCCGAGCGCGCCGCCCGCGCGGCCCGCGACGCCGCCGAGCGTCCGCTCGCCGAAGCCGACAAGTTGCGCCGGCGAGCCGGGGTCGGCGGCCCGCCGATCACGGGCTATGAGCAGCTCACCGCGGCGCAGATCAAGTCAAGGCTCGGCGATCTCAACAAGGCCGATCTGCGCAAGGTCCGCACGGCCGAGAAACGAGGCATGGCGCGTAAGAGCATCCTCGACGAGATCGAAACCAAGCTGAAGTAGCGCCCTGCCAACATAGGTTGCGTGGAGACCACGGCGGCCAAGCCGCGTCCCGGAACCGAACTCGAACTGGAGATCGATTCGCTGGCCCAGGGGGGCCGTGGCGTCGCTCGCAGCAACGGCTACGTCGTCTTCGTCAGCGGCGCTCTGCCTGGCGATCGCGTCCGGGTGCGCCTAACCAAGACGAAAAAGAGCTTCGCCGAGGGCAAGGCGGTCGAGTTGCTACGCGCGAGTTCCGAGCGGATCGCAGACACCTGCGTCCACGACGGCGAGCCGTGCCCAGGCGCTCCATGGCAGGGAATGACCTACGAGCGCCAGCTTGCCGAGAAGTCTGAGCAGGCCGCCGACGCGCTGCGGCGCCTCGGCCACCTCGAGGGCTTTGACTTCGAGCCGATCGAATCGGCGATCGAGCCCTGGCGCTATCGCAACAAGCTCGAGTACTCCTTCGGCGATAGCGATGGCCAACCGACACTCGGCTTTCACCGGCGCGGCAGCTGGTCGGAGACGGTCGACGTCGAGGACTGCAAGCTCGCCTCCGAAGCAAACAACGCAGCCCGGAACGCGGTTCGCGAGTGGGCGCGCGAGGAGGGCGTCTCGACCTACGACACTCGCGCGCAGACCGGCATCCTGCGAAACCTCGTCGTTCGCGACGGCCGGCGCACCGGGCAGGTGCAGACCCGCCTGGTGACGTCGCCGCAGCAGATCCCACGACCTCCCGTCGACCTGCACACCGTGATCGACGGATCGGCGGGCGCGACCGATGGACCGACCGGCGTGCTCGGGGCCGAGCACTTGACCGAGCGGCTTTGCGGACTTTCCTTCCGCGTCTCTCACACAGCCTTCATGCAGACGAACACGGAAATGGCCGAGCGCCTGTACGCAATCGCCGGCGAAGCGGCGGGGCTGACAGGCGCCGAGCGCGTCTTCGACCTCTTCTGCGGAATCGGCACGATCGGGCTTGCCCTGGCCGACCAGGCAGGCGAGGTCTGGGGCCTGGAGAGCGTCGAGGATGCTGTCCTAGACGCCGAGCAGAACGCAGCTCTCAACGGCATCGAGAACGCACGCTTCGTCTGCGCCGACGCGCGCCTGGGGATTGCGCCCCTGCTCGAACGAGCAGGTAAGCCCGACGTCGTCGTCGTCGACCCCCCACGCGCCGGTCTCTCACAGAAGATCGTCCGCCGCGTGCTCGAGTGCGAGGCGCCCCGGATCGTCTACGTCTCGTGCAACCCGACGACCCTCGCGCCCAACGCCGCTCAAATCGTTGAGGCGGGATATACGCTGCGTCGCGTGAGGCCGGTCGACATGTTCCCGCAGACGCCGCATGTGGAATGCGTGGCGGTGCTGGAGCGGTGAAGGCTCGCGCGTTCGGCGTTGCCGCAGGTCTCGACCCTGAGGTGGCGGGGCCGCTGGCGGCGCGTTGCCAGGAGCTCGGATACGCCTCGCTGTGGTCCAACGATCATCCCGGCGCCCTCGGCCTCGAAACGCTGGCGGTGTTCTCCGAGCACGCGCCCAAGCTCGACCTGGGTGTTGGCGTGATGGCGCTGGATCGCCACGACCCCAGCGAGATCAACGCTCACATCGATCGCCTCGGCCTCGACCGCTCCAAGCTCTGGCTCGGGATCGGCGCCGGGTTCTCGAACAAGCCGCTGACCAAAATGCGTGAGGCGGTCGGCGGACTGCGCGAGGCGGTGGGGGATGTACGACTCGTCCTCGCCGCGATGGGCCCGAAGATGTGCGCACTCGGCGGCGCCGAGTTCGACGGCGTCTTCTTCAACTGGATGACGCCCGACTTCGCCACCGCTGCTCGCGCTCACGTCGAGTCTGGTGCCGCCGACGCAGGCAAATCCACGCCGCCCGTGCTCGGCTACGTGCGCGCGGCAGTTGGCGGGGACGCCGGCGAGCGGCTGGCCAAGGAGGAATCGTTCTACCGCGATCTCCACGACGGCTACCGCAGCCACTTCGAGCGCCTCGGCGAGCCCGAGGGCACGGTCGGCGTCGCCGCGGCCGATCGTGAAGCCGCCCAGACTGAGCTCTCGGACTACGAGGCGCTCGACGTCACCGTCGTTCGCGGCCTCGCTAGCGCCAGCGCCGAGGCGATGACTGCGCTGGCATCGGCGACGGCGCCCGAAGTCCGCTAGTACGGAGGCAGGTCGGCGTACCAGTCGCCGAGTGCGCGAAAGGCGGCCCAGAAATCGCGCTTGGACTCCTCGGAGTCGAGCGACTCGTCGATGTCGGGTACGTAGAGCACATCGATGCTCGGAGTCAGCTTCTGAATCTGGCCGAGCGACTCCTCGAGCGGGCTCGCCAATGGCAGCTCGAGCTCGTTCAAGGCATCGAGCGCGCGCTCTCCCATGACGACGATGCAGCGTGGAGAAACGATCGCGATCTCCTCGACGACCCGCTCGACGCACTCCGCCGCGGCTAGCGAGGTGTCCCCAACAGGGCACTTGACGCACAGCGTTCCGTAAACCGCGAGCGGATCGATCCCGAGCCGCTTGAAGCTCTTCATCAGCGCGTTGCCCGCGCGACCGTAGAAAGCGACACCCTCCTCGATCTCCGCCGCACTCGGCGCGTACTTGAGCAGCATCACATCCGCCTGCGGATGGCCGGAGCCGAGCACCGGCATCAGGTTCCCGCGTGGGCAGTGCGAGCACTCCTGCAGCCGGTGCGTGAGTTGGTTGAGCTCGCGGATCGCGCGCTCGAGGTATTTCTCTTGAATCTCGTCGTCGGTGATTGGCAAGCTCGTTCCTCTCGGCCCGATGGACGAGCCCGACGAAGTCTTTGACGGCCCCGCCTGCCCTCCTGCCGCGCCGCCGGCTTGCATCAGGCCTTGCTACTGCGCGGGCGCGGCCGGGGGTCGCCGCTGACGCGCCTGCCGCCGCGACCACCACCGGTCTGAAGCCATTTCAGCGTCTGCACGTAGACGAGGTTCTTGTGCTTGCGCACGATGTCGGCGCTGCGCATCGCTTCCAAGAACTCCTCGGGTCCGTCGAAATCGTGGACTGTGGTCATGACGCTGCCGAGACCCTGAGCGACATGGCTGTCGGAGCCGGCGCCGGGAACGATGCGGTACTTCTCGGCAAAGCGCTCGGCCTCCTCGTTGAACGCCGTCAGAGCGACCCGGGGGTTGAAGACCTCGATGATGTCGATCTCCTCGACGATCTCGAGCAGATGCTCGTAGTCGGGCACCGAATGCAGGCGGTCGAACGGGTGCGGGACGTAGACGAGGCCCCCCTGACGGCGGATCTCGGCAATCGTCTCGCGCATGCTCATTCCCCGAGGGATGAGCTCTTCGACGAAGAGGCCGATCACCTCACCCTGCTCAGCCGTCTTGATCTCCTCGGCGACGATCACCTTGATGCCGAAGGACTCGGAAGCTTCTCGTGCCGCCAGCGCGCCCGAGATCTCGTTGTGGTCGGTGATCGCGATTGCGCCGAGCCCGGCCTCGGCCGCTGTGGCGAGCAGCGTCTCCACCGGCGTCGCGCAGTCGGACGAATGATCGGTGTGCATATGCAGGTCGACGTTGATCTCGCGCCGTCGCGAGATCCGGCGGCGAACCTCGGCATTGCCAGCCGCGTCATGGCGACGCGAAGCGATCCGCCGGTATATCTCCTCGACCTGGTCGGCGGCCGCCTGCCAATCGCGCTGGGCCCCGCGTGCCCGGCTGAGGAGCTCGCGCCGCAGTGCGGGCGTCTGCCCAAGGCGCTCGAGCTGCCCCGCCAGCGTCACCGCATCACCGGCTGGAAACATCAGGCCGAGCTCGCCGTCGCCAATCAGCTCCGCATAGAGGCCGTTCTGGGAGACGACAGGAATCGTCTCGTTGGCAAGGGCGGTGCGGATGATGCCTGGGGCCAGCAGGGGGCCGCCCGAGCAGGCACAGACGACATCTGCACCCGCGATCAGCGCCTCGGCGCTGCACTCGCGCGCGTCAACGACGCGCACGCGCTGGCGCAGGCGTTGCGCGATCCGCACCTCGGTCGAATCTCCAATCCAGACCGCGACCTCCCAGTCGGCGTCGAGGCTCAGTCTGCGCACTGCACGCAGGAACAGCCGTAGCGCGCCGCGCTCCTCCGAGAGGCAGAAAGCGATTCGCAACGGCTGCTTGTCGCCGGCGCTCTTGCGCCCCGCCGGCCACCAGGGTTGCACCGTCGCGTCAGCGCCGGGGGTGACGCGCTCGTAGGCGCCGGGGAAGAACCGTTCCATCAACCCGGCGGTTGTGGCGCAGCTGCTGGTGCGCGCATCGAGGCGGCCAAGGAAGATCTCGACCAATGGGCGAGCCACTTGAGTCGAGAGGATGCGTTCAGTGGGCTCGTAGAAGCTGCCGACGTTGAGCGACCGCGAATGTCTCAGCGCTGCCGATGCGACGCTGGGAAAGAACGGGTCGTGGACATGAACGATGTCGAGGGTGACGCCGACGAAGAGTGCTTCCAGCGCCCGGTTGACGTCGAGCGGTAGCGGCGCTGCTCGAGTGCCAGGGCCACGAGGACGCGGAATACCGCTGCCCAGCGCAACCACCGCGGGACCGTGCTCGCCGACGCGCACGCCCTCCCAATCGCCGAACAGGGCGTCGGGATTGTCCGGGGCAACCTTGATCGCGCGTCGCGACTCACGCACCTGCCGCCGCGAGTCCGAGGGCGCTGCGATCAGAACCCGGTGACCGCGCTCGGCGAGCTCGGCGGCGACGCGGGACGAGAACTCGTTGATCTCATTGCGGGTCTCCCACGGATGCGACGTCACCTGCGCGATCGAAAGCGGTTGCTCGGTACCCACCCGGCCCAGGATATGAGACAAAGGCGAGAGGCCCGCCCCAAACCTCGTGGTTCAGAGACGGGCCTCCTGCTCAGGGGTGCGCTTCGGGTCAGCCGAGCTGGAGCTTGACCCGGCTCTTGGTGGTGCCGTCGGAGTCCGTGAAGGTGCCCAGGATCTTGAACTTGGCGACCTTTTATTCACTCACTTTGGATCAGTGGCAAGCCGGCAAACGTCAGAGGCCCGCCGAAGCGGGGCTCTGACAAACCGAAACGGCGCTGGCCGCGCTATTCGGTGACCTGCACGTAAACGCGCTTGCGGGCACCAGGGCCGGTAGCGGTACCGTCGCTGTTGCGTGGGCTGACGACGAGCGCGTTGATCGTCTTCGAGTTCGCCGGCGCACACTCGACCACCCCCGCGACCTGGCAGCGTGCGACGCTGACTTCGCCGCCGAAGTTGGGCTCGGCGTCGCCGTCGGCGCCATCGACGTTGACTTGGTTCTGGATCGCGATCGTCGCGCTCAGTCCCTTGCCGACGAGCGTCTCGCCCGTATCGATGTAGGCATTATTGTTCGTCTGGTAGCCGTCGAGCACGGTGAAGCCGCCCGACTGCTCCTCGATCTGACCCTGCTCGTTGAGCAGCAGCCAGCGGACCTTGAGATCGTTTGCGGTCTGGCCGTCGAGGGTGTCGGCGTCGACGCCCTTGAGGCTCTTCTCTCGGACCGCCTCGCCGCCGACGGAATTCTTCTGCAAGTCCTTGCCGCCTACGACTCTGCCCTTGATCTGCGAGCTGCTCGGTGATCACCGTTGCCGCATACGCCGTGCCCGCCAGCGCGGCCACCAAGGCCACGATCGCGACGATCATCGATCCGCTCGGTCGGAATCTATTCAGGCCCATCGAGCCTTCCTCCTTTGGTTGTTTCGTGCCATCCGAGGGAGTACGGAAGAACTCCCTCCTCGGTTCAACCCGCGCGCTGGAGGATGGAGCGGTCGGCGCGCCGAGCCTCAGGCCGAAGCGGTCTCTTCTTCGCCGTTTGTCGGTCGACCTCGCTGCGGCCTTGCGCGCGTACTTGGCAATGAACTCCTCAGTCTGCGCACGCGCCTGATCGTCGGGCCGCTGGCTGTGCGGCGACTTCATCAGGTAGCTGGAGGGACCGTCGAGCTGACCGGCGACGCCGTTGTTGAGCGCCAGCTTGATCAAGCGAACCGCATCGATGACGACGCCGGCAGAGTTCGGCGAGTCCCAGACCTCCAGCTTGAGCTCGACCGTCAGCGGCACGTCACCAAAGGACTTGCCCTCGAGCCGGATGTGGGCCCACTTGCGATCGGTCAGCCACGGCACATAGTCGGACGGCCCGACGTGCACGTCATCGGCGGGAAGCTCGGTCCCCATCACCGAGGTGACTGCGTTGGTCTTCGAGATCTTCTTCGAGTCGAGGCGCTCGCGCTCGAGCATGTTGAAGAAGTCCATGTTGCCGCCGACGTTGAGCTGCGAAGTGTGCTCAAGCACGACGCCGCGCTCATGGAAGAGGCGGGCGAGATTGCGGTGGACGATCGTCGCCCCGACTTGGGACTTGATGTCGTCGCCGATGATCGGCAGGCCGGCCTCGGTGAAGCGCTTGCCCCAATAGTCCTCTCGGGCGATGAAAACCGGCAGGCAGTTGACGAAGCCCACGCCCGCCTCGAGCGCCTGCTCGACGTACCACTTGGTCGCGGCCTCGGAGCCAACCGGTAGATAGCAAACGAGGACGTCGGCCTTGGTCCTCTTGAGGATGCCGACGATGTCGGCTGTCGGCCCTGGCGCCTTGGTGATTCGCTGCTTCAGGTACTTACCGAGACCGTCATGGGTCATGCCGCGATGGACCTCGACGCCGAGGTTGCCGACGTCGGCGAACTTGATCGTGTCGTTCTGTCCCGACCAGATCGCCTCGGAGAGGTCCTTGCCGACCTTCTCGGAGTCGATATCGAAAGCCGCGACGAACTCGATGTCGCGCACGTGATAGCCGCCGAGGTCGACGTGCATGAGCCCGGGAACCTGCTCCTGCGGGTCAGCGTCCTTGTAGTACTCGACGCCCTGGACGAAGCTGTTCGCGCAGTTACCGACACCGACGATCGCGACGCGAACCTTGCCGTCGTCCGGGTGATGCCCGTTGGCGCTCGCGCCGTTCGTCGCGTTGCCGTTTGCTTTGCTCATATGAAGATGATCCTCTCGAGGCGGGTGGAAGGCGAACTACCCGCTTTTGATGCGTTGGTTACAGCTCCGAGGCCTCTGCGACCTCAAGTGCCTTGAGCTCGTTGCGCACGTGCCAGACGCGTTGTCCGACCGTGAATGCCGTCAGGCCTGCCAGCGTGTAGATCGCTGCCGGTAGCAGGTCGACGTCGGTGATTAGGTCGCCGGCGCCGAACACGAGGCCGATTGAAAGTATCACCACGCGAACCGGCCGTGTGGCGATCCCAACCTTGCATTCGACGCCCAGCGCCTCGGCGCGGGCCCGTGTGTAGGAGACCATCAGCGAGCCGAGAACGGTGAGCACGCAGGCCGCAGCCGGAATCGCATCGCCCTGATCGGCAAAGTAGTAGGCGATCGCCGTCAGCACCACGCCTTCCTCGATCCGGTCGAGCGTCGAATCTAAAAACGCCCCGAACATCGTGCCCTTGCCCGACATGCGCGAGTAGCGACCGTCGAGCGTGTCCATCACCGAGCCGAAGATGAAGGCCAAGCCCGCGAGCACGAAATAGCCCTCGACGATGAGGATCACAGCGGGCACGTGTAGCGCCAGGCCGGTGATCGAGATCGTGTTCGGTGTCAGCCGTGACTCGATCAGCCGGTCACGGGCGAGTCCCTTCCACTCGGACGCGGTTCTCGCTTGTGGGCGCGGTTCGGCGATACGAGCACCGTACCTACGAGGCGGCGAGAAAGCCGGTGACCCGATCGACGATCTCCGGGCGCTCGATCCAGGGCCAGTGGCCGGCTGCCTCGAACTCGGCGAGCTCTGCGGCAGGCAGTAGCTCGGCATAGGCCCGGGCGAAGGCGACGGGAATAAACGGATCGGCCGCACCCCAGACCACCAGCGCTGGGCAGTCGAGACGCGCGAGCCGGTCGCCGGCGGCCTCGAGGCGCTCGGGATCGGCTGAGCGATAGAGCTCGAGCATCTCAGGGCGGGGATCACCCGGTGGCCAACAGTGCATCGCCGCTTCGAGAAACTGCGCCGGCGAACGGCGTCGAGCTGGCGAGGACCAGCGCATGACCGCCGCCAGCGACGATTTCGTCGTCGAGCGATTTGCGAGCTCGCCGATAACGCGGCGACGCCAGAACCATCGAGCAACCCAATGCCAGCGAAATCCCGGCAGCAGGGGCACCCCGTTGATGATCACAAGACAATTCACTGACGCTGGCCGCTGCTGGGCGGCAATCAGGCCGACGACTCCCCAGTCGTGCACGACCAGCGAATGCTCTGCGATCCCGAGCGTGTCGAGAAAGCGGGCGACGAAGTTGCCGAGACCGAACATCGAATAGTCGAAGTTGGGCGGGCGCTCCGAATAACCCCAGCCCGGCATGTCGAGGGCGACCGCTGCACCGTTGATCTGCGCCAGGAACGGCATCCAATCCTCCGAATGCGTGGGATTGCCATGGACGAAGACCGTCGGGGCCCCGATGCCTTCGCGATGGCGGTAGAAGGTCCTCACTCCCTCGACCGAGACGACGGCCTGCCTGATTGCTGTCATCGGGGCGCAACATATCCTGGCCACGATGGCGACCAAGGGGCCCAAGCGCGACTGGCGACGCCCGCGACGCGAGCGGGTTCGAGCGATCCGCGACCGCCTGCGCGAGACCTACGGCAGACCTGTGAATGAGCCGCATGGCCAGCCAATCGCCGAGCTCGTGCGCACGATCCTCTCGCAGAACACCAACGATCGCAATCGCGACGTCGCCTACGCGCGCCTGCGCGAGCGCCTACCGACCTGGGTCGACGTTCGCGACGCGCCCGTCGGCGAGGTCGAGTCGGCAATCCAGCCCGGCGGGCTCTCGAAGACAAAGGCACCTCGGATCCAGGAGGTGCTGCGGCGATTGCCAAATGACAGTGACAGTGATGACGAGGGCGGCGAGCCTACCCTCGACTGGCTCGCGCAGACCGGGCGCGACGAGGCGATCGCCTTCCTCATTGACCTGCCCGGAGTTGGCCGCAAGACCGCCGCCTGCGTAATGATCTTCGCCCTCGGCCGCCCCGAGATTCCCGTCGACACGCACGTGCACCGCGTCGGCGGGCGCCTGGGACTGTTCCCGGCAGGCGCCACGTTCGAGCTCGCCCACGATGAGATGCTCGCCGTCACCGATCCCGAGGATGCCTACGAACTGCACATGAACCTGATCACCCACGGGCGCCGGGTCTGCCGGCCAAAGCCGCGTTGCGAGGAGTGCGCTCTGCAACGGATGTGTCCCTGGTTTCGAGATCGCCCTCCCGAAGAGCGATCTCGTCCGGCGCCATGACTCGGTAGTTTTCCGCTCGTGAGCAAGCGGCCGTTCATCATCTTCGGGGTCTTCGCGGCGATCTGCCTCATCGTCCTGCCGTGGATGGCACTTGGCAAGGAAGGCTCCGACAGCGCGGCGACGGTCGAGGTCGCCCCCAGCGACGTCGAGGGCAAGGAACTCTTCGACAACAACTGCGGCTACTGCCACACGCTTGCCGCGGCAGGCACCGACGGCGTCGTCGGCCCCAATCTCGACGACCTGCTGATCGTCACCGGCACCAACACCGCCGAGCAGTACGAGGGCAGCTACAGCCGCGTCCTGCGGGCCGTCAACTGCGGCCTCGGCGGGCGCATGCCGAGGGAGATCCTGATCGGCGAGGAGGCCGAATCGGTCGCTGCCTTCGTCGCCGCGTATGCGGGCCAAATCGGCAAGGGGCCCGTGGTCGACATCGACACCGCGGCCCGCCCCGAGCCGGTGCCCTGCGAGACGCCGCAAGCCTGATCTCGAGTCCTCGGGCCCAGAGCGACCAGCCTCACGCACGCAACGCGGCCGCCACCGCCGAGATCGGCCTACCTGCGCATACATCTGCTAGCCTCTGACTCAGATTTCTTGGATACTGAGACTTAAGGAGAAAGCAAATGGGCAAGACGATCGGGATCGACCTCGGCACTACCAACTCCGCCATGGCTGTCCTCGAAGGCAGCGAGCCGGAGATCATCGAGAACTCCGAAGGCGGGCGCACGACTCCGTCGGTGGTCGCCTTCACCGACTCGGGTGAGCGACTCGTCGGCACCGTCGCCAAGCGCCAGGCCGTGATGAATCCGGAGAACACGATCTTCTCGATCAAGCGCTTCATGGGCCGCAAGGAGGCAGAGGTCAAAGAGGAGGAGACGATCGTTCCCTACAAGGTCGTCGCCGGACCCAACGGCGACGTTCGCGTCGACGTTCGCGGCGAGCAGTCCTCGCCGCCTGAGATCTCGGCGATGATCCTGCAGAAGCTCAAGGCCGACGCCGAGGCCAAGCTCGGCGAGACCGTCGACTCCGCGGTGATCACCGTTCCCGCCTACTTCAACGACGACCAGCGCCAGGCGACCAAGGATGCCGGCAAGATCGCCGGCCTCGAGGTCAAGCGGATCATCAACGAGCCGACGGCGGCCGCGCTCGCTTACGGCCTCGACAAGGAGGAGACCGATCAGACGATCCTCGTCTTCGACCTTGGCGGCGGCACCTTCGACGTCTCCGTGCTCGAGATCGGCGATGGCGTCTTCGAGGTCAAGTCGACTGCCGGCGACAACCACCTCGGCGGCGATAACTGGGACAAGGCGATCGTCGAATGGCTGGTTGCCGAGTTCAAGAAAGACCAGGGCGTCGACGTCTCCAACGACAAGCGCTCGCTGCAGCGTCTTTACGAGCAGGCCGAGAAGGCCAAGATCGAGCTCTCGACCACACAGGAGACGCAGATCAGCGTCCCCTTCATCACGGCGATCAACAACGAGCCCAAACACCTCGAGATAAAGCTCTCGCGAGCGAAGCTCGCCGAGCTCACCTCAGACCTGCTCGATCGCGTCGTCTCGCCTGTGAAGCAGGCGCTAGCCGACGCTGGCACCGAGGTCGACCACGTCGTCTTGGTCGGCGGCATGACCCGGATGCCGGCAGTTCAGGAGAAGGTTCAGGAGCTGACCGGCAAGGAGCCGCACAAGGGCGTCAACCCCGACGAGGTGGTTGCGATTGGCGCGGCGATTCAGGCCGGCGTGCTTTCGGGCGACGTCAAGGACGTGCTGCTGCTCGACGTTACCCCGCTGACGCTCGGGATCGAGACCAAGGGTGGCGTGATGACGAAGCTGATCGAGCGCAACACGACGATCCCGTCGAAGCGCTCGGAGACGTTCTCGACCGCCGACGACAACCAGCCGTCAGTCGAGATTCACGTGCTTCAAGGCGAGCGCGAGATGGCCGCCTACAACAAGTCGCTGGGCAAGTTCCAGCTGACTGGGATTCCGCCGGCGCCTCGAGGCATGCCGCAAATCGAGGTCACGTTCGACATCGACGCCAACGGCATCCTCAGCGTCGCCGCGAAGGATCTCGGGACTGGCAAGGAGCAGACGATCGAGATCAAGGGCGGCTCCGGCCTCTCAGACTCCGAGGTCGAGCAGATGATCAAGGACGCCGAGTCACACGCCGACGACGATCACAAGCAGCGCGAGCTCGCCGAGTCGCGAAACGTCGCTGAGAACGCCGCCTATTCGGCCGAGAAACAGCTGACCGAGCTGGGCGATCAGGTCGATGATGCGTCGAAGACCGAGATCGAGGCAGCGATCGCCGATGTTCGCGGCGTGCTCGAGTCCGACGACGCGGACGAGATCAAGGCCAAGACCGACGCGCTGCAGCAGGCCTTCCACAAGGTCTCCGAGCAGATCTATCAGGCGGCGGCGGCCGAGCAAGCCGCAGCCGGCGGGGCCGACGGGGCGTCCTCGTCCAACGGCGCCGGCGACGCTGAGGACGAGGTGGTCGACGCGGAGGTCGTCGAGGAAGACAAGGCCTAGGCGCATGTCTCGCCGACACGACAACCAGGTGAAGGGGCCGGGAGGCCCTGCGTCTCACAGTGCTTCGGGTTCCGCGGATGAGCCCACGCTCGACGACGACGCTCCCCTTACTGAAAGTGGAGTTGCTGAGGACGTTGGCGCCGGTCCGCAGGAGCGCAATGGCGATGGGGATGCCGTCGAGGAGGATCTGGATGCTTTGCTCGAGGACATAAAGCGCGAGCGCGACGAGTATCTGGATTTGGCGCGGCGGGCGAAGGCCGATTTCGAGAACTTCCGCAAGCGCGCCGCGCGCGATGGCGCCGAGGCCGAGAAACGCGGCAAGGCGGGCCTCGCGCGCGAGCTGCTGCCGTCGATCGACAACCTCGAGCGCGCCCTGCGCGCTTCGGGTGTGAAGCCGTTCAGTGATTCTGCGCCGAGCTCGGCTGACGCAGGCCAAGCATCGCCCGACGTTTCCGAGGAGGTGTCGGCCCAGGAAGCGCTCGCCCGCGGCGTCGCGCTCGTCCACAGCGAGCTCGAGGCGGGCTTGGCGCGCGCCGGGGTCGAATCCTATGACCCCGCCGGCGAGCCCTTCGACCCGGCCGTGTGCGAGGCAATCTCGACGGCTGAGGCGGACGGGACTGTCGCCTCGGGCATCGTCTTGGAGACCTTGGAGCGCGGCTACCGCCTCGACGGGCAGGTGATCCGCCCTGCCCGCGTGATCGTCAGCGAGTAGACGGCTCGAGGCAAGCAGCCATGGCTCGCGACTTCTACGAGGTGCTTGGGGTCGGACGCGGCGCCTCGGCCGAGGAGCTGAAGAAGGCCTATCGCAAGCTCGCGCGCGAGTACCACCCCGATCGAAACCCTGGCGACGCCGGGGCAGAGGAGCGCTTCAAGGAGGTCCAGCAGGCCTACGACACGCTCTCGGACGCCGATAAGCGCAAGCAGTACGACGCCGGTGGCAGGCTCGGTGGATTCGGGCGCGGCGCGGGTGGCCCCGGCGCAGGTCCCGGCTTCGGCGCCGACCTCGGCGACATCTTCTCGACGATCTTCCGGCGCGGCGGCCCCGGCGCGGCGCAACAGACGCGCGGCCGCGACCTCGAGACCGAGGTGCAGCTGAGCTTTCACGACGCAATGAGCGGAACCGAGGTCTCGATCACCGTGCCGAAGCAGTCGAGCTGCAAGACCTGCAGCGGTACCGGGGCAAAGCCTGGAACGCTGCCAACGGTGTGCCCGCGCTGCGACGGGCGCGGCGTCGACTCCGAGAGCCAGGGCTTCTTCTCGATCAGCCAGCCCTGTCCTAGCTGCGGCGGCGCCGGCCAAATAATCAAAGATCCGTGCAATACCTGCAGCGGCAGCGGCCTGACGCTGCAGCGCAAGCGCTATCGAGTGCGGATTCCCGCCGGTGTTCACGATGGCAGCCGTATCCGCGTCGCCGGCAAAGGCGAGGACGGACCTCGCGGAGCGCCGCCGGGGGATCTCTATGTGGTCACGCGCGTTGCCCAATCGCCGGTCTTTCGCCAGCGCGAGGACGGCAACCTCGGCGTCACGGTGCCGATCACGATCGGGGAAGCAATCGGTGGCGCGACGGTTGAGGTGCCGACGCTCAACGGCTCGAAGCGGATCCGCGTTCCGGCCGGGACTCAACACGGCACGGTGCAGCGCCTGCGCGGCGAGGGACCACCGAAGGCGGGCCGAGGCTCGAGCCAGCGCGCCGACATTCTCTACCGGCTTGAGATCGAGATGCCACGAGAGCTGAGCGACGAGCAACGCAAGGCACTCGACGCCTTCACGGCTTCGATCAACGACCACGATCCTCGCGCCGGGTTGCTGCGCGATGCGTCCGCGCGTTCCGCGAAGGTTGGCGGCGAGCAATGAGCCCGAGCCGCAGGAAAGTGTCGGTTACGGCGACGGGCCTCGATCGCCGTCGCGGCGTGTTCATGATCTCGGTCGCGGCCGAGCTCGCCGAGATGCACCCACAAACGCTGCGAATGTATGAGGCCCGCGGGCTGATTACGCCCAGGCGCTCGCCGAAGAACACGCGCCTTTACTCATATGACGACGTCGAGCGACTGCGACGGATTCAGCAGATGACCGCCGACGACGGGCTCAACCTGGCCGGCGTCGAGACGGTCCTCACACTCGAACGCGAGCTTGAGCGTGCTCGAGCCGAAGTCGCACGGATGCGCGAGCGCGCGGACGAGCTCGAGCGCGAGATGACCGAGGAGGTCGCGCGCGTGCGCCGCTCACTGCGGGCCGAGATCGTTCCCTACGGCGCCTACGAGCCCGTTTCGATCCCGGTCCGGCGTCGCACCAGATGATTGATGCCACGCAATCGCGTGCGCGTCATCCGCGTCGTGAGGTCGTGGGATCACTCATCTACGGCTGAGCAGCTTCGAGGCGACGCCCTGCACCGTCGCGATGCCGTAGTCGAACGACGGCTGGGAATCGGTGAGCACGACGATCGCGAGCTCGCGCGGGCCGTCGCGCTCGCGCAACTCCGCCGCTTGATGGACCAGGGCGTGGTCCGGTAGCCAGCCGCCCTTGAAGCGGACTGCCCAGCGGCGGCCGGCAGGGTCGGGGATGCCCCAGCTCTGGTCGTCGACTATGGAGCCGAGCAGACCCTTGGCGTACTCGCGGTCGCGTCGCACGAAGGAGCGATCGAGGTCGGCGAACATCAGCGCCATGTCGGCGGCACTGATCAGCGAGTTACCCCAGTAGCCGGCGACCGAGTAATCGCGCATACCGGCGCGCTTGGCTACGGCGACAAGGCCAGGATCGCCGACGCGGGCATAGATGGCATCGGCGGCGGCGTTGTCGGAGACGGTGATCATCGCCTCGAGCAGGCGGTCGGTCTGCGCATCGACCGGCTCGCCTGCCTGCTTGAGACGGCGAAGCTCGGCCGCAAGCAGCATGGCCTTGACGACGCTGGCCGAGGAGTAACGCCGGCGCTCGTCGAGCCCGTGCATCGCGCCCTTGCTGTCGACAACGGCAAACGAGACAGCCTCGCCGCGGGTCTCGGCGAACTCGCGGGCGCGCTCGACAGCCCGCGCCGAGGGGTAGCGCCCCCGTCGCCTCGGCTTCTGTGAAACGGCCGGCTTGCTGTGCTTTGCGGCCGCCACCGTTTCGCTCGATTCGGGTCCGCCTGCCGGCGCCTGCGCTACGGGGGCAGCGTCAGTGGTGCGGATATCAAAGGCGCCCGCGATCGTCAATCCAGCGAGGATGCTGAGCGCTGTGACGACGATGACTGCGAGTGTGCGCATCGCTGGAAGATGACGGACCGCGCGCCGGAGTGGGCCAGCGCTTAGGCTCAGCACGATGGCTGAGCTCGGAGACGATCCGCTCGCGCGGACAACGGCTGTCGCCCTCGCCGCGGGGCGGCTCGCGATCGGCGCCGGCATCTGGCTCGCGCCCCGGCTGGCGGCGAAGGCGCTGGGCTTGGGGTCGCTCGACGCCAAGGCACTGGCGCTTGGCCGAATCGCAGCAAGCCGCGATCTCGTGCTCGGCGTCTGGCAGCTCTCGGCCTTGAACGATCGCGAGGATCTGCGCCGGGCGTCGCTCGCGGTTGCCGTTGCCGACGCCGGCGACGCGCTCACTTTCGCGCTCGCAACGGCCGCGTCGCAAACGAGAGGCGCAGGATTCAGGGGTCTCGTCGGCGCCGTGCCCGCGACGCTCGCGGGCGCCTGGCTGGTGCGGCGGCTCGGGTCGGACCCCGCCTAGAGAAAACCTCTTCGACAGGCGCTATCTAAGTGGCAGCCACTTAGATTTCTTGACAAATAGGGCTCAGGCACCTAGAGTTCGGCTCCCATGCAGGCCGACAAGTTCACGATCAAGTCCCAGGAGGCAATCGCCGACGCCCAGCGGCTGGCGGCGAGCTTCCGCCATACCGAGGTCGCGCCTGCGCACCTCCTGCTTGCCATGCTCGAGCAGGAGAGCGGCTTCGCGCCCGCGGCGCTGCGCAAGCTCTCGGCGGACGTCGGCGCGATTACCAGCCGCGCCAAGGATGCGGTCGCAGCGCTTCCCCGCGTCAGCGGCGACGCGCCCGAGGTTGGATTCTCCTCCGCTTCGGTGAAGGTCCTGCAGCGTGCGGAGACGGAGATGAAGTCGCGCGGCGACGAGTACATCTCCGTCGGCCACCTGCTGCTCGCTCTGGCCGAGAAGGGCTCGTCTGTCGCCGAGTTGCTGCCCGATCGTGACACGCTTGCGACGGCGGTCGACGAGACCCAGGGCTCGAGCCGCGTCACCTCCCCCAACGCCGAGGAGATGGCAGAGGCGCTGGAGAAGTTCGGCCGGGATCTAACCGCCGATGCACGCGCCTCCAAGCTCGACCCGGTGATCGGCCGCGACGAGGAGATTCGCCGGGTGATCCAGGTGCTCTCGCGCCGAACCAAGAACAACCCGGTCCTGATCGGCGAGCCAGGCGTTGGCAAAACCGCGATCGTCGAAGGCCTCGCGCAGCGCATCGTCGACGGCGATGTGCCCGAGTCGCTTCGCGAGCGTCGCGTCGTCGCCCTCGACGTCGGTGCCCTGGTCGCCGGCTCCAAATACCGGGGTGAGTTCGAGGAGCGACTGAAGGCCGTGCTCAAGGAAGTTCAGGACGCCGACGGCCAGATCGTCCTCTTCATCGACGAGCTGCACACGATCGTCGGCGCCGGCGCCACCGAGGGCGCGATGGACGCCGCCAACCTGCTGAAGCCGATGCTGGCGCGCGGCGAACTGCGCTGCATCGGTGCGACGACGCTCGACGAGTACCGCAAGCAGATCGAAAAAGACGCTGCCCTGGAGCGCCGCTTTCAGCCGGTGCTCGTCGGCGAGCCCGACATCAACGACACGATCGCGATCCTGCGCGGTTTGAAGGAGCGCTATGAGCGCCACCACGGAGTCCGCATCACCGACCCGGCGATCGTCGCCGCAGCGACGCTCTCGGAGCGCTACATCGCCGATCGCTTCCTGCCCGACAAGGCAATCGATCTGGTCGACGAAGCAGCCTCGCGTTTGAAGATGGAGATCGAGTCCTCGCCGGTCGAGATCGACGAGGTCGACCGGCGCATTCTTCAGCTGCAGATCGAGCGCGAGGCGCTCAAGAACGAGAAGGACGACGCCTCGAAGGTGCGCCTCGAGGTGATCGAGGCCGAACTCGCCGAGCTCAACGAGCGAGCCTCGGAGCTGAAGGCACGCTGGCATGCCGAAAAAGAGGCGATCGACGCGCGCAAGGCGGCGATCGAGCGCCTCGACGACGCGCGCGGCCAGCTCGAGCGCGCCAATCGCGAAAACGATCTCGAGCGCGCCGCCAAGCTTCAGTACTCAGACATCCCCGAGCTCGAGGAGATCGTCGCCGCGCAGGAGCAGCGCAGCCACGAGCTCGACGAGGCCGGCAGCTCGCTGCTGGCCGAGGAGGTGACCGAGCAGGACATCGCCGAGGTCGTCGGGCGCTGGACTCAGATCCCAGTCTCGAAGCTGATGGAGGGCGAGGTCGAGAAGTTGATTCAGATGGAGGAGCGCCTTCATGATCGCGTCATCGGCCAGGACGAAGCCGTCGCGGCGGTCGCCAACGCGTTGCGGCGTTCGCGCGCCGGCCTCGCAGACCCGCACCGCCCGATCGGCTCGTTCCTCTTCCTCGGCCCGACCGGCGTCGGCAAGACCGAGCTCGCGCGGGCGCTGGCCGAGTTCATGTTCGACTCCGAGCAGGCGATCGTTCGCGTCGACATGTCTGAGTACATGGAAAAGCACTCGGTTTCGCGGCTGGTAGGTGCGCCTCCGGGCTACGTCGGTTACGACGAAGGCGGGCAGCTGACCGAGGCCGTGCGCCGCCGGCCCTACGCGGTGGTGCTGCTCGACGAGATCGAGAAGGCCCACCCCGACGTCTTCAACGTCCTGCTCCAGATCATGGACGACGGCCGCCTCACCGACGGCCAGGGTCGCACGGTCAACTTCACCAACACGATCCTGATCATGACCTCGAACGTCGGCTCCGATCGGATCACGGGGGCGATGGTTGATGAGGGCATACGCGAGCAGATCGAGGAGGTCCTGGCGACGACTTTCAAGCCCGAGTTTCTCAACCGCATCGACGACACCGTCATCTTCCACCGGCTCGGCCGCGAGGAGATCAGTCGCATCGTCGACCTCCAGGTCGAGCTGCTCGCCGAACGGGTGCGCGAGCGCGGGATCGAGATCCAGCTCGCAGACGACGCCCGCACCTTGCTCGGCAACCTCGGTTACGACCCGACCTACGGCGCCCGGCCGCTGAAGCGGGTGATCCAGCGCCAGCTCGTCGACAAGCTCGCGTTGAGGCTGCTCGAAGGCGAGTTCGTCGAAGGCGATGTCATCGACGTCGATGCAGTCGACGGCGAGCTCGCCTTCGCCAAGCAGGCAGCTGCGGAGCCGGCACCAACCGCCGCGTGATCGCGGCGGCGCATCGGTCGCAGCTCTACGCTTGCTCGCGTGCGAATCGGGATCTGCGCCTACTGGTTCAACCGCGGCCAGGGCGTGGTCGCCCGCCAGCTTCGCTCGGCCCTCGATGACCTCGGTCATGAAACGTTCGTGCTCGCGCGGCCGACTCGCGGGAGCAACATCCGCCCCGCGTTCATCGATCGCTCCGGGGTCTGGGACCAGCCTCGCGTCACCGAAGCCTCGGCCTACGAGATCCCCACCGGCGAGGTCGTCGCCTGGGGCAGCGAGAACTCTCTCGAGCTCGCCTTCTTCGACCAGAACTACGGCTTCGAGGCGATTCAGGGCCTTCGCGAATCTGGCGTTCGCACGATCGGCCGCTTCGTCTGGGAGCAGTTCTCCAACGGCCACGTCGAACCGGCAAAGCGGGCGCTCGACGTCGTCTACTCGCTGACCGCGTGCGAGCAGGAGCGCTACGCCGGCATGGGCATCGAGAGCCCGCGGGTGCGTTGGGGTATCCACCCGGAGTTGCTGCAGCACACAGCCAGCGTTCCGCCCGGGTCAGATGGGGGCCTGATGTTCTTCTACCCCGGTGGGTTTTTGAGCAAGCGCAAGCCCGTGGCGGAAGTGCTGAAGGCGTTCAGGCGGGTGAAAGCCGGCGACGCGCGCTTGCTGATCAAGGGCCAGGTCGAGCGCGAGCTCGACCTGCTGGACCGTGGTGTGGCACGTGACTCGAGAGTTGAGGTCCGGCTCGAAGACCTGCCGACCGACGAGCATCTGCGCCTATTCGGCGCCGCTGACGTCTGCGTCGCACCGAGTCGCTGGGAAGGATTGGGCCTGCACCTGTACGAGTCGATGGCGCTCGGGCTGCCGGTGATCACGAACGACAACCCGCCGATGAACGAGGTCATCCGCAACGGTGAGAACGGCCTGCTCGTCAAGAGTCGCCGCGCCGGCAAGGCGAAGTCAGGGATCGCGGCCTACCTGCCGCGGGTGCGCAATCTCGCCTCGGCGATGAACGCCGCGACCGATCCCGACCTCCTCGCCGAACTTCGCCGCGGAGTCGCGGCGACACGCGAGGGCCTTTCCTGGGAACAGACGAAGTTCGACTACGCGCAACTGATCGACAGCGCGACGTGATCGCCGGCACCCAGTACCAGCCTGGCGAACAGCTGCTCGAGCGCAAGCAACGGGTGCAGGCACCGCTCGAGAGCGCGTTCGACATCTACTCTGATGCGTCCAATTTGCAGGCGATCACGCCGCCGTGGCTTCACTTTCGCATCACCTCCGAGCTGCCGATCGAGATGCGCGAAGGCGCTCTGATCTCCTACCGCTTGCGCCTGCACGCGATCCCGGTTCGCTGGACGACTCGGATCGAGCTCTGGGAGCCGCCTCACCGCTTTGTAGACCTGCAGCTCTCGGGGCCCTACGCGCTGTGGCACCACACGCACGAGTTCGAACGCGATGGCGAGTCGACCGTGATTCGCGACCGAGTGCGTTACCGGATCGGCTACGGGCCCGCGGGCGCGCTGGCGCTGCGGGTGTTCGTGCGCCGCGACCTCGAGCGGATCTTCGACTACCGCCAGGATGCGACCGCCGAGCTGATCGCAGGCGCGACAAGCGAAGGTCTACTTGCGCGAACGCCCGCTACGTGAAAGAAAGAGGGGTGCGCGGCGCCGCTCGCGACAACCCGATCGAGGAGGAAAGACCAGATGCCGACCTACATCATGCTGACCAAGCTCACCTCAGACGGCGTCAAGACGATCAAAGACAACCCCTCTCGCGTCCAGGAGGTCAACAAGGAGGTCGAGCAGATCGGCGTCAAGGTCGTGAGCCAATGGGCGACCCTGGGTGCCTACGACTTCATCACCGTGGTCGAGGCTCCCGACGAGGGAACGATGGCCAAGCTCTCGATCGAGATGGGCTCGCGCGGCTCGGTCATGAACGAGACGCTGACCGCGATTGAGGCCGAGGAGTTCACAAAGTCTCTATGAGGGTCCTGGTCGTTGGCGGAGGCGGGCGCGAGCACGCGATAGTGCGCGCGCTGGCGCGCTCGAGCGCAGAGCCCGAGCTGCTGTGCGCGCCCGGTAACGCCGGGATCGAGGCTGATGCACGCTGCCTCGACGCCTCAAGCGTGCCCGAGATCGTCTCGGTGGCCAGAGGCGAAGCATGCGATCTCGTCGTCGTCGGCCCCGAGGCGCCGCTGGTCGACGGCCTCGTCGACTCGCTCGAAGAGGAGGGGATCGCGGCTTTCGGGCCCAGCGCCGAAGCCGCCCAGCTGGAGGGCTCCAAGGTGCATGCGAAGGCGCTGATGGCCGAGGCCGGCGTGCCGACGGCGAGCCACACCGTGCTCGGCGATCGCGATCAAGCGCTCGGCCAGCTTCGCTGCGCCTCCTATCCCGTCGTGCTCAAGGCCGACGGCCTGGCCGCTGGCAAAGGCGTGATCATCTGCGAGACCGAAGCCGAGGCTCGCGGGGCTGTTGAGACGTTTTTCGTCGAGCGCCGCTTCGGCGCGACCGAGGTCGTGCTCGAGGAGTTTCTGGAAGGTGAAGAGCTTTCGCTGCTGGCGCTGTGTGATGGCGACAACGTGATCGCGCTGGCGCCGGCGCAGGACTACAAGCGCATCTTCGACGGCGGCGAGGGGCCGAACACCGGCGGCATGGGCAGCTACTCGCCAGTGCCTGGATGGGACGCCGAGCGCGTCGATGAGATCGTCGACAGCGTGCACCGCCCAGTCGTCGAGCGCATGGCGAGCCGCGGCACACCCTTCCACGGCGTTCTCTACGCCGGCCTGATGCTGACCGCCGCCGGGCCAAAGGTGCTCGAGTTCAACACCCGGTTCGGCGATCCCGAGACGCAAGCGGTGTTGCCGCGACTGCGCAGCGACCTGCTCGAGCTGTTCGTGGCAGCTCGCGAGCCCGGTGGCCTGCTCGGCGCTGAGTGCGAGTTCAGCGACGACGCTGCCGTCACGGTCGTGCTCGCCTCGGCCGGTTATCCGGCAGGCTCGTCGCGGGGCGACCTGATCACCGGGCTCGATCGCATGCCCGACGGGATCGAGGTCACCCACGCCGGCACCGCGCGAACCGACGAGGGGATCGTCACCGCGGGGGGGCGGGTTCTGAATGTCACGGCTCTCGGCCCGAGCACCGACGAAGCGCGCGAGCGCGCCTACGATGCGGCCGCAATGATCGAGTTCGACGGTAAGCAGATGCGAACCGACATCGCCGCCTCAGTAAGCGACGGCGCGATCAGCCTGTGACCAGCCTCTGACCAGATAGGAGCGAAGTGGAGATTCAGGAACCGAACACCGAGAGCGGGAGCGGCATCGAGGTGACGAGCAGCGAGCCACCCGAGACGATGCCCGGGGTCGAGGCGATGTTCGAGGAGATCGAGGTCGACGCGCCGCGCGTCGGAATCATCATGGGATCGAAGAACGACAAGCCGAAGATGCAGCCGGCGGGGCAGGCGCTTCAGGACGCGGGCGTTATGTACGAGGTGCGGGTGATGAGCGCCCATCGCGACCCTGAGAAGGTGCGCGAGTATTGCCACGCCGCGCGCATGCGCGGCCTGCGGGTGATCATCGCGGGGGCCGGGATGTCGGCAGCGCTGCCCGGGGTGGTCGCAGCCCATACGGACCTACCTGTGATCGGCGTGCCGATCCTCGGCAAGAGCCTCGGCGGCCTCGACGCGCTGCTGTCGGCCGTGCAGATGCCGCCGGGTGTGCCGGTCGCCTGCGTCGCCATCGACGGCGCCAAGAACGCCGGGTTGCTGGCGGTGAGGATCCTCACCTCGTGACCGCACGCGCGAGAATCTCTGCGTGATTGCGCGCTACACACGCGACGAGATCGGCGCAGTCTGGTCCGACCAGCGGCGCATGCAAGGCTGGCTCGAGGTCGAGCTGGCCGCGACCGACGCCTGGGCAGAAGCCGGCAGGGTCCCGGTCGAGGCCGCCCGCGGGTGTCGCGAGCGGGCGGCGTTCACCGTCGCGGCGGTGAAGGAGCGCGAGCGCACGACAAACCACGACGTCGCCGCATTCGTCGACGTCGTCGCCGCCTCGATCGGCGAGGAAGGCCGCTGGATCCACTACGGACTCACCTCCTCCGACGTGCTCGACACCGCGCTCGGGGTCCAGCTCGCCGAGGCCGGAGCGATCGTCGTCGCCGGCGCCGCTGCCTACCGCGACGCATTGATCGCCAAAGCTCGCGAACACGCGACGACGCTCTGCGTCGGTCGCACCCACGGCGTCCACGCCGAGCCGACCACGTTTGGCCTCCGCCTCGCCGGTTTCGCCTTCGAGGCGCATCGCAACCTCGAGCGCCTGCGCGCCGCCTTCGCTCAAGTGGCCGTCGGCAAGCTCTCGGGCGCGGTCGGTACGTACGCCTCAATTCCGCCCACCGTGGAGGCGGCGGTGCTGGCTCGCCTCGGCCTGCGCGCGGAAGACGTCTCGACCCAGGTCGTTCCGCGCGATCGCCATGCCGAGGTCCTGCAGGCATTGGCGCTCGCCGGCGCCGGGCTCGAACGCTTCGCCCAGGAGATCCGCAATCTCCAGCGCACAGAGGTGCGGGAGGTCGAGGAACCGTTTGCGCCGGGTCAGCAGAAGGGCTCGTCGGCGATGCCGCACAAGCGCAACCCGATCACGGCGGAGCGCGTCAACGGACTCGCCCGCCTCATGCGCGGCTACGCCCAAGCAGGGCTGGAGAACGTGGCGCTCTGGCACGAGCGCGACATCTCGCACTCGGGCGTCGAGCGGGTCATCCTTCCCGACGCGACGATCACGCTTGACTACATGCAGCATCTCTCGCTGCGCTTGGTTGAGGGCATGACCGTCCACGCCGACCGCATGCTCGCCAACCTCGACCTCACCCACGGCGCGCTGTTCAGCCAGCGCGCGCTGACGGCATTGATCGAGTCGGGGATGACCCGCGACGACTCCTATCGCTTGGTGCAGCAGGCGGCGCAGACGGCCTGGGACACCGGCACCCCGTTTCGCGACCTGCTCGCCGAGCGCGCGCCCGACCTGGACCTCGACGTCGTCCTCGACCCCGACGCTTACCTCGTTCACGTACCGGAGGTGCTTGCCCGCCTCGACGCGCTGAGCGACTGAACATTCGTCCGCTCAGCCCGAGCAGGAATCGGCTTAGCGCCCTCTCCCATAGAGCGAGAGGTACGCGTCGTCCTCGGGCCCGAGCCGCGCCTGTGCCTTCACAATCCGGCAGATGGAGATTCGAACGGGGCGGTGACGGATGCCGACGAGCTAATTGGATACTGCTGCTTCGGTGCCCCGGCGCGGGTTACGGGAGCGACAGCGCAAGCGGGCACGCTCGACGTCGGGTACGGCGTGGCGCCGGAGCTCATGGGACAAGGGCGTGGTTACGAGTTCGTCGCGGCGATTCTCGATTTCGCGGCGGTGCGTTATGCGCCGAAGAGGTTTCGGCTTTACATCCTCGACTGGAACGAGCGCTCGAGGCGAGTGGCCGAAGAACATGGTTTCGCAAAGGAGTCTTCCCTCGGCAACGGCGAGAGCTCCTTCTTGATCATGATTCGCAAAGCCGAAGAACGCGATGCTTAATGACGAGGCACGCTAGCCGAGCTGGACCCGCGTCCCGTTTGCGGGCGACAGGGTGACGTTGCGCCGCGTCGGGCGCTCGAGCTCGCGGGCAGCGGGAAGTAGCTTGCGCGAGCGCAAGATCGTCTCGATCGCGACGCGCATCTCTAGTTGGGCGAAGGCGGCGCCGATGCAACGACGGGTGCCGCCGCCGAACGGCACCCACGAGTAGGTCTCGGGAGCGCGATCGCCGAGGAAGCGCTCGGGCTCGAAAGCGAAAGGGTTCTCGAAGACGTCGGCGCGGGTGTGGGCCAGGTAGATGCCGACGAGGACCACAGTGCCGTCGGGCAGCTCGTAGCCCGCGAGCTCTGCGTCCTCGCGCAGCTTGCGGCCCGTGAACGTGACGACGGGCCGAATCCGCAGCGACTCGTTGATCACGGCGTCGAGGTACTCGTGCTCGCCCGCCTCGAGCTCCGCCTGTAGGCGGTCGAGTCGCGGCTGATCGTGGAGGAGCAGATCGAAGGTCCACGCAAGGCCGGTGGCCGTGGTCTCATGACCGGCGAGCAGCAGCGTCATCAGCTGGTCACGCAGCTCGGCGTCGTCCATCTTCGAGCCATCTTCAAACGTCGCGCTGAGCAGCATCGAGAGGATGTCGTCGCGCTCGCCGAGGTCATCGCGGCCGCGGTGTTCGTCAATCTCGGCATAGAGCAGCTCGTCGGTGCGTTTGCGCAGACGGGCGAGGCGGTCATAGGGCGGCACCCGGCGAAGGCCGGGAATCGCGAAGCCGACCGCGGTCGGCGACGCCGAGGCCGCGAGAATCTCGACGAGGCCGGCGCGCAGGCCGCGTCGACGTTCGGCGTCCTCGACGCCGAAGACCGCGCGCAGGATGACCTCGAGCGTGATCTCCTGCATGCTCGGGTGAAGCGCGAACTCCTGATCGCGCGGCCAAGTCGAGATCGCCCGCTCGGTCGCTTCCCGGATCACGCCCTCGTAGGCGCGCATGCGCTCGCCGTGAAACGGCGGCAGCATCAGCTTGCGGCGGCGCAGGTGCTCGCCGTCTTCTTGGAGCAGCAGAGAGCCGCTGCCGAGCAGCGGCTCGAGGATGATGTTGCGCCCGGGGGCGATCGTGTGCACCCGGTCGGCTCCGAACAGCGTCTTGATCGAAGCGGGGTCAGAGAGAAAGACGACGTCGCCGGGACCGTAGATCGAGGCGTGGAACGGCTCGCCGAGCTCGCGGCGCCACTGCTCCAGAAACGAGATCGGACGAGCGACGAAGCGCGCCGACTGCACGAGCTTCGTCAGTGGGATCCGCGGCAGCTCGGCGAACGGCCGAGCCGTTGCGCCGGAGCGCTCGAGCGCTGGCGGGATCTCGGTCGCGGGCTTCATCGCGTACGCGCGAAACGCTCGACCGCGGCGAGCAGCTCATCGACCTTTGCATCGCCATCAGGACCGCCCGACTCGACGGCGTCGCGAACGCAGTGGTTGGTGTGGTCGGCGAGCAGCTTCAGCGATACGCCCTCGAGCGCCTTCGTCACCGCAGCGACCTGGGTCAGCACGTCAACGCAGTAGGCCTCGTCGTCGACCATCGCCTTGACTCCGCGAACCTGGCCCTCGATCCGGGCGAGGCGACGCAGCACCGCCTGCTTGTCGCTTACGTATCCGGCTCGCGAGGTCGCCATGGGAAAGGCGATGGTACTACCGGGGGGTATCCAAGTCCCAGCGCCCGCCGGCGCCGTTGGCTACATTCCGACCGATGTCCTCGCTTGCCGACCTCAAGCTCGTCGCCTCGGGCAAGGTCCGAGAGATGTACGAGGTCGAAGACGACCTGCTGATGGTCGCCTCCGATCGGATCTCGGCCTACGACGTGATCTTGCCGACTCAGATCCCCGACAAGGGCAAGGTGCTGACGCAGATGTCGGTGTTCTGGTTCGAGACCAGCGCCGACATCTGCCCCAACCACTTCGTCTCGCAGGACGTCCCTGACGAGGTCGCGGGACGTGCCCTACGGGTCCGCAAGCTCGAGATGTACCCGGTTGAGTGCGTCGCGCGCGGTTACATCACCGGCTCGGGCTGGAAGGAGTACAAGGCGACCGGCTCGGTCTGCGGGATCGAGCTGCCGGCCGGCCTCAGCGAGTCCGACAAGCTGCCCGAGCCGATCTTCACACCGGCGACCAAGGCCGAGGTCGGCGACCACGACGAGAACATCGACTTCGAGCGTGCCGTCGAGCTGATCGGTGACCGGGCGTTGATGGAGCAGCTTCGCCACACGACGCTCGAGCTCTACTCCCACGCGCGCGACCACGCCGCCGAGCGCGGAATCATCATCGCCGACACCAAATTCGAGTTCGGGGCGTCGCCTGGGGCTGAGGTTGTGCTCGGCGATGAGGTCCTGACGCCCGACTCGTCACGCTTCTGGCCCGCCGACGACTATGAGCCCGGGCGCGGTCAGGCCTCTTTCGACAAGCAGTACGTGCGCGACTGGCTCGACGAATCGGGCTGGGACCACACACCGCCGGCACCCGATCTCCCCGACGAGGTCGTCACCGGCACGCGGGCCAAGTACGTCGAGGCCTACGAGCGAATCAGCGGCCGCACGCTTTAACGGCCCACTAGCCAGTTCGCGATGAACCTATTCGTCATCGGCCTGCGCCGCTCGGGGACGACGATCCTCTACGACGCGCTCAGCCGCGACCCGGACCTACGTTGCTACTACGAGCCGCTACGCGAGGACAGCGAGACGATCGGAGGCGGCAGCGGCGCGACCGAGATCGACGTCTTTGCCGAAACGCGACGCGAACGCGAGCGCTTCCGAGCCGCCAACTTCCCGGAGCTTCAGATCGAGCTGTTCAACTGGGGCGGTCCCTCGAGCGCCCGAGATCGAGCTCCACGCCGAGCTCCCCGCGCACGTCAGCGGCCTCTTGGCGAGCCTGCTGAGCCAGGCGCCCGACGTTGCGATCAAGGAGACGCGGCTTCACCATAAGCTCGCTGCGCTGGCCGAGATCGATCCCGAAGCGGCGATCGTCCACCTCGTCCGCGACCCCCGGGCGGTCTGTGCCTCGATGCTGCTCGGACGCCGCCGACGCACAGATATCTACCCCGACGCTGACACCTTCTTCACTGCGCGCACGGGCCGCAGGCTGTGGTCGAGCCGGCGCATCGCCGACGATCTGCTCACGCGATACCGCACGCTTGAGCTCCCGCCCGATGTACCGGACTTCCTGCGTCCGTTGCTGGTCTGGCGCTCCGCCTTCGCGGCAACCAACGACGACGGCGAGCGGCTGTTCAGCGAGCGCTACGCGATGGTTCGCCTCGAGGACCTGCGCGCCAACCCCGCCCTAGAGCTTGGGCGTGTCTACGGCCTGCTCGGACGACAGGCACCAGAGCCGGTGACATCGTGGGCGCGCGCCAACTTTCGCGACGATTCCGCTGTGCATCTCGCAGACGACCCCCGCTGGGCGCAGGGGGCGCGGGCCGTCGGCATGGGGCGCGAGCTCGAACTGGCGGGCTACGAAGCGATTCTCGAGCACACCGACGCCGGTGGTCCACAACTCGACCTGACGCCGCCCCCGGCGCGCTCTCGCCTGGCCGGGTTCATGGGCCGGGCTCGTCGGCGACGCCCCTAGCAATCTCGGAGCCGATCAAGGAGCGCTACTTGCCGCCCGACTTGAGCGAGTGCTCACTAGGCCTTCGTGGCCCGGCACCTGACCTCAATCGCGCCGATACGTGGCGGCTGCAGGAAGGAGACGGAACCTTTTCCGTGTTGCTCGAGGCCGTTGAACGGGTCATCGCCGCCGGGGACTTTCGGGCTCAGGACCCCCGAGCTGCGGCAATCCAGATCCTCAGCGTCACCCACGGATACCTACTGCTCGCGCTCGGCGGCCTGATCACCGAGCAAACGCCGGGATTGATCGCACCGCTCACAGTCAATCTGATGGTGGGTCTGGGCGCCGATCGCAATAAGGCCGAGCGCTCGCTGCAGCTTGCGATCGGCCGCAGCTAGCTCGTACCGCAAGGGCCGGAGCCGCCTCCCACCGCGCTAGATTCAGCCCATGAAAGCGCGCGTGCTGATCAGGCCGAAGGAGGGAATTCTCGACCCGCAGGGCAAGGCCGTCGAGCGAGCCTTGCCCGCGCTCGGATTCGACGGTGTCTCGCATGTTCGCGTCGGCCGCATGGTCGAGCTCGAGGTCGACGACGACGCCGACCTCGATGCCCTCTGCCACAAGCTCCTGGCAAACACCCTGATCGAGGACTACGAGATCATCACGTGATCGGAGTGCTGCAGTTCCCTGGCTCCTGCGACGAGCGCGACGCCGTGCAGGCTTGTCAGCGAGTCGGCGAAGCTCGCCTGGTCTGGCACGACGAGACCGACCTCGGCGAGCTCGACGCCATCGTCATCCCCGGAGGTTTCTCCTACGGCGATTACCTGCGCGCGGGCGCAATCGCGCGCTTCTCACCAGCGATGGAGGCGGTTAGGCGGTTCGCCGACGAGGGTGGCCCGGTGCTGGGAATCTGCAACGGCTTCCAGGTTCTTTGCGAAGCGGGGCTGCTGCCCGGAGCCCTACTGGCGAACTCGGGGCTTCGGTTCTTATGCCGGCAGGTGACGCTCGAGGTCGTCAGCGCCGACACGGCAGCCACCGCGGCCTGCGCGCCGGGTGACCGGCTCTCGATCCCGGTCAAGCACATGAGCGGGCGCTGGTTCGCGCCGCCGCAGCTACTGAGCGAGCTCGAAGGCCAGCGGCAGATCGTTTTCCGCTACGTCGCCGGTGACAACCCCAACGGCTCGATCGGCGATGTCGCCGGAGTCGCCAACGAGGCGGGAAACGTCGTCGGCCTCATGCCTCACCCAGAGCACGCGGTCGACGCTCTAACCGGTTCGGCTGACGGGCTCGCTCTGTTCGAATCGTTGACCCGGTCGGCGGCGCTCGCCGCGGCGTGAGCCGGTTCGGCTTCGGGCGACGCAGCCGCCCCAACCATGCCCCAACACCGTTCGTGGTCGGCGTCGGGCGCTCGGGCACGACGCTGCTGCGTTTGATGCTCGACTCGCACCCCGAGCTGACGATCCCGGCCGAGACGCAGTTCGTGCCCGCGGTGATCGAAGCCGCACGTGGTGGCGGCGCGGACGCCGTCGATCTGATCATCTCCTCGCGCACGTGGGGTGACTTCGGTATCGATGCCGGCGAGTTTCGCGATCTCACCGCGACGCTCGACGGCGACGACGTCGCCGCGATCCTGCGGACGTTCTACTCGCTGTGCGCGCGCGAGGCCGGAAAGCCGCGCTGGGGAGACAAGACGCCGGCCTATGTTCGGCACATGCGCGAGATTGGCTCGATACTGCACGAGGCGTGCTTCATCCATCTGATCCGCGACGGGCGCGATGTCGCTGTTTCGCGCCGGCGCCGGGGCATGGGTGCGGACAAGCCGATGGCAGACACCGCACGCCTGTGGAATGGCCGCATCATCGACGCCCGCAAGCAGGCGAAGCGGCTTCGAGGTCGCTATCTCGAGCTGCGTTATGAGGCTCTCGTCGCCGACCCGGAGTCACAACTGCGAGCGGCATGCGAGCTCTGCGAGCTGGAGTTCTCGCCGGCGATGCTCGACTATCACCGCGGCGCTGAGGCCAGAATCGGCGAGCTTGGGCGCAACCTGCCGGCCACCGGCGGGCGGCTGGCGAGGTCGGCGGCGGAGCGGACCGCGGCGCATGCGCTGACCGGCAAGCCGCCCACAAGCGAGCGCAGCGGCAGCTGGCGAACGGCGATGAGCCCCGCGGAGCAGGCGGAGTTCGAGTCGGTGGCGGGAGAGCTACTGCGCGAGCTCGGCTACGACGAGTAACTGCGGCCGGAACTACCGCCGTCCTGAACTACTGCCGCCACCTCCTCGGCTTCGCCTGCGGCGGTGCGGCTCGCGGTCTGGGCGACGATTGTCCAGCTGGGCGGCGGAGTTGCAACACTCTCGGGCGTCATGGCTTACGACTACTCGCTTCGCTTCCTTCGCAATCGCCGCCTGCGCGGGCGGGCCGAGGGCGTCGCCCCGGCACCGTTCGTCGTCGGCGTCGGGCGCTCGGGCACGACGCTGCTGCGGATGATGCTTGACGCTCACCCCGAGCTTGCGATGCCGCCGGAGACGCACTTCATCAACCCCTTCATCCAGGCGTCGGGCAAGCTGCGCTTCGACGCCAAGACCGCTACGCGCGCGATCGTTCGCGACCAGCGCCGGCGCTGGAACGACTTCGGCCTCGACGAGCACGAACTGCTGGCGGCGATGGAAGCCTTGGAGCCCTTCAACACCAGCGACGCCCTGCGTGCCTTCTACCTCCTCTACGCCCGCTCGCAGGGCAAGCCGCGCTGGGGCGACAAGACGCCCGACTACGTGCGCAAGATGAAGAAGGTTCAGAAGACGCTGCCGGAGGCTCGCTTCATCCACGTCATTCGCGATGGGCGCGACGCCGGGCTCTCACAGAACGCGCGCATCGCAAAGCGGGGCAAGGAGCCGCTTCCTCCGCGCGAGATGGCGCGGCGCTGGCGCAAGAAGATCGCCAAGTCGCAGCTCGACGCCAAGGAGGTCGAGCACTACATGGAGGTTCGCTACGAGGATCTGATCGACGACACCGAGGGGGTGCTGCACCGGATCTGCGACCACATCGAGCTCGAGTTCGATCCGGCGATGCTCACCTACCACGAGCGCGCGGGTGAACGGCTGCAGGAGATGGCCGGCGCCCTGCCGGCGAAGAAGGGGCGCCCCGAGCGCGAGGCCGGCGAACGGGTGGCGGCGCATGCGATGACGACGAAGCCGCCCGACGCCGAGCGAGTAGCGGTATGGAAGCGCGAGATGAGCGCCGAGGAGAACGCCGAGTTCGAGGAGACGGCAGGACAGTTGCTCGACGACCTCGGCTACGAGACACAGACGCCACCGCAGAGCTGGACGCCGCGCGAGGAATGGGCGGGCTCGAAGGCGCATGTCGACCGCGGCAGTGGTAGTGGCGGGCTGCTCACGCGCCTGCGCGGCGGCTCCGGCGCCGAGTAGCCTCCGCGCCGTCATGGGAATCCTCTCGAGATTGCGAGGCGACGAGCCCAGCGGCGAGCCGATCCCGTTCGTGGTCGGCATGAACCGCTCCGGCACGACGCTGCTGCGGATGATGCTCGACGCGCACCCCGACCTGACGATCCCACCGGAGACGCATTTCGTCCCCGACCTGATCAAGGCCGCGCGCGAAGACAACGCAACCCCCGAGAGCGCGCTCGAGGCAATGAAGTCGGCGCGTGAATGGAACGACTTCGGCTTCTCTGACGAAGAGATGCTTGGCCGCCTGCGGGCCCTGCCCGCGGTCGAGGCCGGGCCCGCGGTGCGCACCTTTTATGACGCCTATTCCGAGCAACAGGGCAAGCCGCGCTGGGGCGAGAAGACGCCGACCTACGTGCAGAAGATGAAGCTGATTCAGCGGGCGCTGCCCGAGGCGCGCTTCGTGCATGTGATCCGTGACGGTCGCGACGTCGCGCTGTCGGTTCTCGACCGCACCGTGCGCGATCTCAGCGCTGGTGACATCGCCAAGCGCTGGCAGAAAAAGATCACCAAAGCGCGCGAGGACTCGCCGAAGCTTCGCCACTACATCGAGATTCGCTACGAAGACCTGATTCTCGACACGGAACCGGTGCTGCGAAAGGTCTGCGAGTTCATCGAGTTGCCGTGGGACGAGGCGATGCTGTCCTACCACGAGCGCTCAGGCGAGCGGCTGAAGGAGATGGCGCGAGCGCTGCCCGCCGACGGACGCGCCAAAGAGCTCAGCGTCGAGCGGCGCATGGCCACCCACGCGATGACGACAAAGCCGCCGAGCGCCGATCGCGTCGCGCGCTGGCGGACGCAGATGACGCCCGACCAGCGTCAGGAGTTCGAGGCGATCGCCGGCGGGCTGCTCGACGAGCTCGGATATCCGACCGGCCCTGATGCGGTCGAGCGCGCCACCGCCCTGATCGAAGCTGCTTGACGCCGATGCGCATCGGCATCGTGACCAAGTGGTTCGCCTCGGGCCAGGCCGTCGTCTCACGACAGCTGCGCTCGGCCTTGGATGAGCTCGGTCACGAGACCTTCATCCTCGCCAAGCAGGGCAAGGGCCCGCGAGCCCAACAGGAGCGCGTCGTCGACCCGGTCTGGGACCAGCCGGGCGTCACCCACAGCGAGGAGGCCGACATCCCCGAGGCCGAGTACCTCGCCTGGACGCGGGCGAACTCGATCGACACCGTGCTCTGTGACCAAAACGATCAGTTCGCCGAGATCGCCGCGCTTCGCGCCAGCGGCGTGAAGACGATCGGCCGTTTCGTCTGGGAGAGCTTCGCCGCCGAGGATGCGAGGCCGGCGACGGAGGCCTACGACGTCATCTACTCCTTCACCCGCGCCGAGCAGCAGCGCTACCTGACGCTCGGGATCGAGAGCCCGCTGCTGGTCTGGGGGTGTCATCCGGAGCTCGTCGCGGTCGGCGAGCGAGCTGCCAGCGACGAGCAGGAAGACGATCTCGTCCGCTTTTATGTTCCCGGCAGCTTCATGGGCAAGCGAAAGCCCTTCCCAGAGATCGTCGAGTCGTTCGTACGCGCCGACGGTGACCATCTACGGCTGCTGATCCGCGGTCAGGTCGACCGCAAGGCGAACAAGCTCGTCAAAGCGGCCGGTGGCGATCCGCGCGTCGTGATCGAGCTCGAGGATCGCCCCACCGACGAACACCTGCGCCAGTTCGCCGCCTGCGACGTCTGCCTCTCCCCCTCGCGCTGGGAGGGCCTCGGCTTGCCGCTGTATGAGGCAGTCGCCTTCGCGATGCCGTCGATCACCAACGATTCGCCGCCGATGAACGAGGTGGTGCTCGATGGCGTCAACGGGATTTGCGTCGACTCAATCGCGTGGGGCGAGGCTGGTTCGGGCATCCCCGCTTTCGATCCCGACTTCGACCAGCTCACGGCTGCAATTGAGCGTCTTGGGGACGCGGACGAGCGCCAACGATTGAGCGCAGGCGCGCGCGAGCTGCGCGAGGGAGAACGCAGTTGGGAACGAACCAAGGAAGGGCTCGAAGGCCTACTCGCCGGCGTCTCGTGAGAGTCGGCGTCGTCACGAAGTGGTTCAACCGTGGCCAGCCCGTGGTCGGGCGCCAGACGCGCTCGGCGCTCGACTCGCTCGGCCACGAGACCTTCATCCTGGCGCGGCCGAAGAAAGAGCGCGGTCCTCGGCCGGGCGCGCTCGACCGCGACGACGTCTGGGATCAGCCCGCAGTAACCGAAGCCTCGGCCTACGAAATCCCGCTCGGCGAGTACGAACGCTGGGTCGCCGACAACGGGATCGAGGCCGTTTTCTGCGACCAGAACTATCAGTTTGAGGAGCTGGCTTCGCTTCGCGCACGGGGCGTGAGGACGATCGGCCGCTTCGTCTGGGAGCACTTCGCTGCCGAGCACGTGACCGGGGCGCAAGCAGCGTTCGACGTGATCTTCTCGTTCACGCGCGCCGAGCAGGCCCGCTACGGCGACATGGGGATCGACAGTCCCTACGTGCCCTGGGGGTGTCATCCCGAGCTGCTGGCGGTAGTAGCAGCGGAGGGGATTGGCGAGGAGGCTGAGGGGGCCTCATCCCCTCGATCTGCCTCACCTGACACCGTTTCGTTCGTGTTCCCGGGCGGGTTCTTGGGGCATCGCAATCCTTTGCCGGCGGTCTTGGAGGCGTTTGAGAGAACGGATGACCCGCGGTTTCGGTTGGTCGTTCGCGCCCAGGTGGAGCGCAAACAGGTGCGGCCGGCGCACGAGGCGGCCGCGCGTGATCCGCGGATCGAGGTACGGATCGCCGATCTGCCCACCGCCGAGCATCTGCGCCAGCAGGCGAGCTTCGACGTTTGCCTCTCTCCAGCTCGGTGGGAAGGGTTGGGATTGCCGTTGTACGAGGCGATTGCGTTCGGTCAGCCAGCCATCACGAACGCGGCACCCCCGATGGATGAGGCGATCCACGACGGCGTCAATGGACTGCTGGTCGGCGGGGTCGCGACCGGCACGGCGAAGTCGGGGATCGCGGCCATAGAGCCGGATGTGAAAGAGCTGACCGCGGCAATCGAGAGGCTGGGAGACGACCCCTATCGGGCCGAGCTTGCGGCGGGAGCTCTGCGGGTTCGCGATACCGAGCGGCGCTGGGAGGACACCGTGGCCGGCCTCGCAGGCCTGCTGCAGCCAACCGGCTAGCCTGCCCAGGCTCAATGTCACTCGCCGACACGTTCGACAAATACCGAAAGCGACTTTCGATCATCCGCGCCGGCAGCCGTCTGCGCGGGCGCTCTGAGACGCCGGCGCCGGCACCCTTCGTCTGTGGCGTCACCCGGTCGGGCACAACGCTGCTGCGTTTGATGCTGGACTCGCATCCCGATGTCGCGATCCCAGGCGAGACGCACTGGGTACCGAAGCTGATCAAGTCCTTTGAGCGCTCGAAGCAGAGCGGCGAGGACGCGGCCAACCTCGTCATCGACCATAAGCGCTGGGGCGACTTCCACCTCGACGCGGACGAGCTGCGCGAGCAGATCGTCGCCCTCGATCCGGTCACCGCAGCGGACGCGATCCGGACCTTTTACATGACCTATGCCGAACGCGAGGGCAAGACTCGTTACGGCGACAAGACCCCCGGCTACGTCAAGGAGATGCGCCGCATCCAGCGCGTCCTGCCCGAGGCCCGCTTCATCCACATCATCCGCGACGGGCGCGACGTTTCGCTCTCGCACATGCGAATGAACTGGGGCCCCGAGACCTACGCGGAGTCGGCGCGGCTGTGGCGGAACCGGATCCGCAAGGCGCGCAAGATGGCGCCCGACGTCAACCATTACATGGAGGTCCGCTTCGAGGAATTGGTGGGCGACACCGAGGGCGTCCTGCGCCGGGTGTGCGACTTCATCGAGCTCGACTTCGACCCGGTGATGCTCGACTACCACGAGCGTGCCGAGGGCCGCCTGGCCGAGAAGGCCCGCGACCTGCCGCGAACTGGCCGGCCCGACCAGCCCGCGGCGGCGCGCCTCGAAAGCCACCGCCTCGCCAAGGAGCCGCCACGCTCGGACCGGATCGAGATGTGGCGCGAGCGAATGTCAGACGAGGAGATCGCCGAATACGAGGCCGTCGCCGGCGACATGCTGATGACGCTTGGCTACGAGCTGGCCACCGACGCGGGCCGCGAGCGGGCAGCCGAGAAGGGCGCAAACGCACCGGCGTAGTTGGTCTCCTGCGGTGGCTGCCGACGACTCTGCGCTCGCGTGAAGCTGCAGCCACGCCTCGCCGGCTTGATCGCCGCCACTGCCGCGGTCGCGGTCGCCACCGGCTGTGACTCAAGCAACTCGGCTGATGACCCGCCGCGCAAGCGACCGAACATCGTCGTCGTCATCACCGACGACCAGGACGTCGCCTCGCTCGAGGTTATGCCCAAGGTCGCCGAGCTGATTGCCGACGAGGGACTCGAGTTCACAAACAGCTACGCGACGACACCCGAGTGCTGTCCCTCGCGCGCGACGCTGCTCACCGGCCAGTACGCGCACAACCACGGCGTCCTTTCCGCCGAACCGCCGCGGGGAGGATATTCGGCGCTCGACGGTTCGGAGACCCTGCCCGTTTGGCTGCAGCGGTCCGGCTACAGCACCGCGTTCGTCGGCAAGTACCTCAACGGCTACGGCGCGATGGCGCTCGGTAACCGCGCCCGCGAGGTGCCCCCGGGCTGGGACGACTGGTACGCGGCCACCGCCGGTACCGAGCACGAGATGTACGACTACGAGCTCAACGAAAACGGCGAGATCGTCGCCTACGGCGACCACCCTGGCGACTACCTCACCGACGTTCTCACCGACAAGGCCGTCAACGTCCTGCGCGACGCTACCCGCGCCGCGAACCCCCAGCTGCTGATCGTCGCCCCGCTCGCACCCCACGGCGAAGGCTCGCAAGAGGAGGTCGACGCACAACGCGACCCCCGGCCGGCTCCGCGGCATCTCGGCAGCTTCGATCGGCTCCCGGTCGAGCTGGCCGATCCCGATGCCGGTGATCCACCGCCGCGGGCGCTGCGAAGTCGTGCGCGGACCACGCGCAAGCGGATCGCCGCCGGCGAGCGCGAGGCGGTCGCTCGTGGCCGGCTGGAGAGCCTGCTGGCGGTCGACGAGATGGTCGCGACGCTGGTCGCTGAGCTGGACGTCAACGGCTCGCTCGATGAGACCGTCTTCATCTTCACCTCCGACAACGGCTTCCTGCTCGGCGAGCACGGGCTGCTCGGCAAGGAGCTGCCCTACGAGGAGTCGGCGCGAGTGCCGCTGCTGGTCCGCGGCCCCGGCTTTGCGGCGGGTCAGACAAGCGACCAGCTTGTCGCCAACATCGACCTTGCGCCGACGATCATCGAGCTTGCCGCGGCTGAGACCGGTCACGAGGTCGACGGCGTTTCGCTGTTGCGGTTCGCAGCAGGCGACACCGATCTCGAGCGCGAGCTCGTGATCGAGTACCTCGTCGGCCCTCGTCGCTACGAGGCGATTCGCAGCGGCGATCACATCTACGCCCGGTATGCCCAGGGCGGTGAGCAGCTGTTCGATCTCGCGGCCGACCCAGCTCAACTCTCAAACCTCGCCGACGATCCGAGGCGCGATGACGTCATCGCCGAGCTCAGCGCACGCCTCGACATCCTCTCGCGCTGCGCCGGCGAGAGCTGTCGCTGAACGCGCTAGCGTTCGCGCAATGACGATTCTCGCTCTGCAGGCGGCCGTCAGCACTCACACCGGCCTCGTTCGCTCACACAACGAAGACAGCGTCTACGCCAGCCCGCGGCTTGTCGCGGTCGCCGACGGCGTCGGCGGTGCGGCGGCCGGTGAGGTCGCCAGCGCGGCCGTGATCGACCAGCTCATCCTGCTCGACAAGTGCCGCCTGCAGGAGTCGCTCGCGACCGCGCTGGAGCGCGCCATCTCCTCGGGCAATGCGAGCGTCGGCTTCATCGCCGACTGCCGGCCCGAGATGACCGGCATGAGCACGACGGTGACCGCCGTTGCGATTGGCGATGGCGCCTACGCAATCGGCAACCTTGGCGACTCCCGCGCGTACCTGCTTCGCGACGGCTCGCTGACCCAGCTGACCCGCGACGACAGCTACGTCCAGGAGCTGATCGACGGGGGCAAACTTGACAAGGAGGCAGCTCGGACCCACCCACAGCGCTCCGTTGTCACCGCAGCCCTCGATGGGCAGGCCGATCGTAGGCCGGCGATCGCCACGGTCGCGGCACGGGCCGCAGACCGGCTGCTGCTGTGCTCGGACGGACTGACCGACCTCGTCGAGGAGACCGAGGTCGAGGCCGCGCTTGCGATCCGCTCGCGAGAGGCCAGCGCTCGGCGCCTGGTCGATCTAGCGCTAGCTGCCGGCGGCAAGGACAACGTGTCGGTCATCGTCGCCGATGTCGGCGTCAGCGACGACGCTTCTGCGGCCTGGATCACCGCCGCCGATTACAGCGGTGGCGTGTAGCGCAAGACGCGTAGGCCGCTGCCGGGCGTGACCGCAACCCGGTGGAACTTCTTCAAGCGCTGCATCGGGTAGAGCAGCGGCTTGCCCGAGGCAACCAGGTTCACGTACAGGGTTGCCGGGGTGCCGGCTGTATCGACGACCGCATCGCGGGTGATCCGAACGGCGCCGGCCTTGATCGAGGTGCACGGCGTCGCGAAGCCGCTCGCGCCCTGAGTGCAGTTGAAGCCATTGGTCTCGGTCAGATCCCCACCGAACTGGACGGAGGACGTGGCGAGGCCGGCGGGCTCGACCGAGGTCGGTGTCTCGGCGACGATCACGCGCGAGGAGATGAAGGTGTTGAAGGGCAGGTTGTCGATCGTCGAGACGAAACTTCCGTCAGCCGTCAGCACCTCGCCCTTTTTCGGCGCCGGGATCTCGACCGAGTAGATCACCCGTCGCTTCAGCACCTTGCCCTCGTTGAGCGGCAAGCTGGTGCTGAGCGGCGTCGTGCTCGAGAGCTCGGCCGGGGCCGGCGTGTCAAAGCGCGAGTGCACGACGTTGAGCCGCCCCTTGTCGCGCTTGACCGAGCCATCAGGGCGATCGGCGCCCATGACCACGACGTCGCCGCTGACTGCGCGCTTGTTCGTCGCCGATACGATCAGGTTGACGTAGCAGGCGTTATCCGGACACGGCAGCGTCGCCAGGTCGGCGATCGAGGTCTCGAGATTGGGGAAGGCAAGCGTGCAGTGATGGTTTCGCTGCGGACGGCGTTGCTTGCAGAGCACCTGCTTGGTCTCCGAGAGCGCGATCGCACTCGCGGCCGGGTCGGTGGACGCAGAGAGCACGATGCGGGCGGTGATCGTCGGGTTATAGGTGTAGTTGCTGCCGACGCAGCGCTCGCCCGCAACGACGCAGGTTGTCGAAACTTGCACCTCGCTCGAAACTTCGAGGCGGTCGCCTGTCTCGAGCCGCGGCAGATCATCGGGTCCCACCGACATCACGACCGTGTCGCTGAGCCCTGGCGCGGTGGCGATCGGCACCCTGGAGACGAGCTCGGAGTTGTTGCCGGTCGAATCGACACTGGCCTCGGGCACCGCGGGATTGAGAACCCCGGCCCCCGCGCCCGCGGGCGCGACGAGCGCCCAAAGGGCAGCTAACGAGAGCGCAAGCAGAGATGTTCGGCGGGTGCCGGGCATGTCTCGATCACAACACGAGTCGCACCCGAAAGGCGCGCTGGCGACCCCGCGCTGAAAGACGACATGCAGACCAGCGATACTGCGAGCCTTGCCTGACACGGCTGACAGAAGTCTTCGCCCTTCTTGACGGTCTCAGCTTCAAAGCACCGTGAGCTCGGGCTCACCGATGCCGAGTTCGAGTTGATCACGGACAAGCTCGAGCGTGAGCCAAACGACGTCGAGTTGGCGATGTTCAGCCTCCTGTGGTCGGAGCACTGCGCCTACAAGCACTCCAAGAAGCTGCTGAGACGGCTGCCAACCGAGGGCTCGCGGGTGCTTATGGGTCCCGGTGAGAACGCTGGCGCGGTCTCGATTGGCGATGGCTGGGCGGTGGCGTTCAAGGTTGAGTCGCACAACCACCCCAGCGCGGTCGAGCCCTTTCAGGGGGCAGCGACGGGTGTCGGTGGAATCCTGCGCGACGTCTTCGCCCTCGGCGCCCGGCCGATCGCGATCCTCGATTCACTTCGCTTCGGCGAGCTCGACTCGCAGCGCTCGCGCTATCTCTTCGACCATGTCGTCGCCGGCATCGGTCACTACGGAAACTCGATCGGCGTGCCCACGGTCGGCGGCGAGGTCTATTTCGAGCCGCCCTACGAGCAGAACTGCCTCGTCAACGCGATGTGCGTGGGCTTTGCGCGGGCCGACTCGATGGTCCGCGCCGCGGCGGCCGGCGTCGGCAACACGCTCGTGCTGATGGGTGCGTCCACGGGTCGCGACGGCATCGGCGGCGCTTCAGTGCTTGCGTCGGCTGAGCTCGAGGAGGGCGACGAATCCAAGCGCCCGACGGTTCAGATCGGCGATCCGTTCGAGGAGTCGAAGCTGCTCGAGTGCTGTCTCGAGTTGCTCGAGCAGAGGTTGCTGGTATCGCTGCAGGACCTCGGCGCAGCGGGACTTACCTCCTCGGGTGCCGAGATGGCCTCGGCCGGCGGGCTTGGGATCGATGTCGATGTCGCCCGGGTGCCTTTGCGCGAGGACGACATGGAGCCCTTCGAGATCATGGTCTCTGAATCACAGGAGCGGATGCTGGCTGTGGTCGAACCGGGCAACGTCGAGCGCGTTATCGCTCTCTGTGAGAAATGGCAGACGGGCGCTACCGCGATCGGCGAGGTCACCGGCTCTGGCCTGGTGCGCGTGCTGCGCGGCGATGAGATCGTCGGCGAGATGCCGGTCGAGGCCCTGGTGGACGGCTGCCCGCTCTATGACCTCGCGCCGCAGGAGCCCGACAGCTGGAGCTATGGCAACGCACGAACGACCACAGCCTCGACGCCCAGTGAGGTTCTGCTTGAGCTCCTGGGAGCTTCGAACGTGGCCAGTAAACGCTGGGCGTTCGAGCAGTACGACTCGATCGTCGGCTCGCGGACGGTCCGGCGGCCCGGATCGGCAGATGCTGCCGTGCTGGCGCTGGCAGAGACGGGATCGGCGATCGCGATGGCGATCGACGGCAACGGTCGAAGAGTCGCCTGCGATCCGTACGCCGGCACGATCGAAGCGGTGCTCGAGTGTGCGCAGAACCTCGCCTGCGTTGGGGCCGAACCGCTCGGGCTGACGAACTGCCTCAACTTCGGCAATCCCGAGAAGCCGCAAGTTGCCTGGCAGCTCGACCGCTCGATCCAGGGCTTGGCCGATGTCTGTGAGGAGCTCGGCATCCCGGTGGTTGGCGGCAACGTCTCGCTCTACAACGAGACCGAGAGCGGCCCGATCTATCCGACGCCGGTCGTCGGCCTCGTCGGCGAGCTGTCCGATCCCGAGCGTGCCGGCGGCCTGGCGCTGCACGAGGGTGACGCGATCGCGCTCTGCGGTCCTTTCTCTCCGGCGCTGGCCGGCTCGGAGTTGGCAAAGCTGCGGGGTGAGCTCGGCCCGGGCCTGCCGTTGTCGCCGGTGTCCGAGGTGAACGCCGCGATCACCTGTGTGCGCGAGGCAGTGCGCGACGGTTTGGTCACGGCCGCGCACGACATCAGCGACGGCGGGCTCGCCTGCGCTCTGGCGGAGATGGCGATCGCGGGCGGCGTCGGCGCCGGCGTCGATCTCGGTGGGTTCGTTGCAGGCCGTGCCTGCTCGGGCGAGGACGCAGTGTTCGGCGAAGGCGCCGGTGGCTTTCTCCTCGCGGGCCCACGCGAGCAGCTCGAGCGGGTGGCGAGCGCAGGGGTCGAAGTGGTCGTGATCGGCTCGGCGTTGGAGAAGCGGATCTCGATCGCAGCTGCCGAGGTCGAGATCGAGATCCCGCTCGATGACGCCGGGCGCGCCTGGAGCTCGCTCGCCGCGCGGGTCGAGGACCCCACGGTGGTGTGACTCGGCACGCGAGCGTGTCGATGTGCAGCTGTCGACGAGGCCCCTGATCCCGGCTCCGGGCCCGTTGCTAGCCTTGCGGCGTGGACGATGTTCCGGACCGTGACGGTCCCCTCGACGAGTGCGGGGTGTTCGGCATCTACGCGCCCGGCCACGATGTCGCCCGTCTCACTTACTTCGCGCTCTATGCGCTTCAGCATCGCGGCCAGGAGTCGGCCGGGATCGCGAGCTGCGAGGGCGGCCACATCACGACCTTGCGTGAGACCGGCCTCGTCTCGCAGGTCTTCGACGAGCAGAAGCTGCGAGCGCTCGACGGCGACATGGCGATCGGCCACGTCCGCTACTCGACGACCGGCGGCAGCTCGTGGGAGAACACCCAGCCGGTCTGGCGCGATGACGGCCGCGAGGTCGCCCTTGCCCACAACGGCAACCTGACCAACGCGGTCGAGCTCTACAACGAGCTGCGCGAGCGCGAGATTTCGTTTCGCGGCAGCTCCGACTCGGAGATCATCGCGGCGCTGCTTTCGATCGAGGAAGTGCGGCCGATCGAGAACGCCGTCGCCGCCGTGATGCCGCGCCTCGAGGGCGCCTACTCGACCGTCGTCATGACCAAGCGCGCCGTCGTCGCCTTTCGCGACCCCCACGGAGTGCGCCCGCTTTCACTCGGCAAGCTCGGCGACCGCTGGTGCGTCGCCTCCGAGAGCTGCGCCTTCGACATCATCGGCGCCAAGCTCGTGCGCGAGGTCGCGCCCGGCGAGGCGGTCTCGCTGACCGCCGACGGGCTCGAGTCGCGCCAGGTCGTACCGACCGGCCGCAAGGCGCATTGCGTTTTCGAGCACATCTATTTCTCACGGCCCGATTCGCGGCTCGAAGGCCGTGTGTTGCAGGAGGTACGCGGCAAGATGGGTGAGATCCTCGCCCAAGAGGCGCCGGTCGAGGCCGACCTCGTGATCGCCGTTCCCGACTCCGGCAACGCGGCCGCCAACGGCTTCGCTCGCGCCTCAGGCTTGCCAAAGGATGACGGCCTGATCAAGAACCGCTACGTCGCCCGCACCTTCATCCAGCCAGGCCAGGAGCTGCGAAAGCACGGCTTGCGGATGAAGTTCAATCCGCTGCCGGAGATCGTCGCCGGCCAACGGGTGGTCGTCGTCGACGACTCGATCGTCCGCGGCAACACGACGCGCCAGATCATCGGCATGCTGCGCGACGCCGGCGCCGCCGAGGTTCACCTGCGGATCTCGGCGCCACCAATCCGCAACCCATGCCACTACGGAGTCGACATGTCGACCCGTGAGGAGATGATCGCCCACGACCGAACCGTCGATGAGATCGCCACCGAGATCGGCGCCGACTCGCTCGCCTATCTCTCGCTCGACGGTGTCTATGAGGCCGTCGGAACACCCCGCGAGGTGCACTGCGATGCTTGCTTCACCGGCGACTACCCGCTCGGCGACGACGGCGACGTCAGCGGCAAGTTCGCGCTCGAAGAGCTGCCCGTCGTGCAGGCCGCCCGCTAGGTCGCGTGCCCACCGTGCAATCGCGATTGCGGGGCGAACTCTCCGCCGCCGCACGCTAGAGACTCTGAGCGAATGACCGATCTCGACCTCAACGAGGCACTCGCGCGCCATTTCGGCCACGCCAGCTTTCGACCCGGCCAACAGGAGGCCGTCGAAGCCGCTGTCGTAGGCCGCGATCTGCTGCTGGTGATGCCGACTGGCGCCGGCAAGTCGCTTTGCTACCAGCTTCCCGCGCTTGTCTCCGGCCAGCTCACGGTGGTGGTCTCGCCGCTTGTCTCGCTGATGACCGATCAGGTCCAGAGCCTCGGCGGACGTGCGGGGCTGATCAACGCGCAGCGCGACGCGGCCGACAACCGCCGCGCTTTCGAGTTGGCCGTGAGCGGCGAGATGAAGATGCTCTACGTGGCCCCGGAACGCTTCGCGACGCCAGGCTTTGTCGACCGCCTCGGCGCTGCCGACGTCGGGCTCTTCGTCGTCGACGAGGCGCACTGCGTGAGCCAATGGGGACACGACTTTCGCCCCGAGTATTTCCGCCTCGGCGAGGTCGCACGGGCGCTGCGCGCCGACTCCATCTTCGCGGCGACGGCGACGGCGACGCCGCAGGTTGCCAACGACATCGTCCGCCGCCTCGGCCTGCGCGAGCCGTTACGGATCACAACCGGCTTCGACCGCCCCAACCTCTCCTACGACGTCGTTCCGACCGGCTCGTCTCGCGCCAAGCAGGCCGCGACACTGGCCCTGCTGTCCGAAGCCCGATGCGCTGCCCGCGATCGTCTACGCGGGCACGCGCAAGAAGACCGACGAGACGGCGCGCTGGCTCTCGAGCGAGCTCGGCCGTCCGATCCCGGCGTATCACGCGGGCATGGAGCGCGAGGCGCGCGCCGAGTCACAGCGCGCGTTCATGGCCGGCGAGACTCCGGTCGTCGTCGCCACCAACGCCTTCGGCATGGGTGTCGACAAGGCGAACGTGCGCACCGTGATCCACGAGGTGGTGCCCTCGTCGCTGGAGGCCTACTACCAGGAGGCGGGCCGCGCCGGGCGCGACGGGCTGCCGTCGCGCTGCGTGCTGCTGGCCGAGAACCGCGACAAGGGCCTGCACGTGTTCTTCATCAACCAGGTCGATGACCCCGAGGCGAAGAACCACCGCTGGCGCCAGTATCGCCAGGTCTGGGGTTTCGTCGAAGGTGATGCCTGCCGGCGACGGGCGATCCTGCGGCACTTCGGTGATCGCAGTGAGCCTGTGGCGCTGGAGCGCTGCTGTGACGTCTGCGATGGCGCGTTGGCCGTGGCGCAAGCTCCCAAGCGCAGCAGGCCGGCAAGCAGCCAGCCCTCATCGAGTGGAGGTGAAGGCCGCGAGAGCGTCGAGCGTGCGATCGTCGCCGTAGTCCGCGACGCACAGCCGAGCGTCGGGCGCACGAGGACCGTCGAGATCCTGCGTGGTGGGCGCAGCAAGGTGATCGTCAAGTACGACTACGACGAGCTGCCCGGCTATGGAGAGTTCAACGACTGGCGCGCCGACGAGCTGCTGCGCGAGGTCGACGCGTTGATCGACGGCGGCATGCTGCGCTCGACCGGCGGCAAGTTCCCCAAGCTCGCCCTGACTGCACGCGCCGCTTGAGCAGCGACTTTCGCATCGCCGTCCTCGCCTCAGGCACGGGGACCAACCTGCAAGCGATCCTCGATCAGGTCCACGGGCGCGATGGGATCGAAGTCGTCGCCGTCGGCTCCGACAAGCCTGACGCCCGCGCCCTCGAACGAGCCGCGGCACTGGAGATCGAAACGGCCGTCTTCAGGGCTGGCGATCACCCGAGCCGCGAGGTGCGCGATCTGGCGATCGCCGACTGGCTCGAGGGCGTGGGCGTGGACCTCGTCGTGCTCGCCGGCTACATGCAGCTGCTCTCGCCCGCGTTCATCGAGCGCTTTTGCACGCAGATCATCAATGTTCACCCCGCTCTGCTGCCCTCGTTCGCCGGGCTCGACGCCGTCGGCCAAGCGCTCGAGCACGGAGTTGCTGTGACGGGGGTGACCGTGCATTACGTCGACGAGGGCGTCGATTCGGGTCCGATCATCCTCCAGCGTGCGGTGCCGATCCCGACCGACCGCGACCGCGAGGCGCTGGAGGCGGCGATCCAGTCGACCGAGCACGCGCTGCTGCCGCGCGCGATCACGATGATCGCGGCCGGGCGGGTCTCGGTGGCGCCCGGGACGCGAGTTGTTCGGATTGCCGCAGAGCACGAATAGACTCGCGGCGATGAGCGTCGAAGCCGAGATAGAGGAGGGCGGCGCAGCTCCGGACGGTGAGGGACTCAGCGTCCGGCGGGCGCTGATCTCGGTTTCCGACAAGACCGGAGTGGTCGATTTCGCTCGCACCCTGGGCGAGCTCGGGGTCGAGATTCTCTCGACGGGAGGCACTGCGGCCGCGATTCGCGACGCCGGTGTCGAGGTCACCGACGTGGCCGAGTTCACCGGGTCGCCCGAGATCCTCGATGGCCGGGTGAAGACACTTCATCCGCGCTTGCACGCCGCGCTGCTGGCCCGGCGAGACGATCCAGAGCACATGTCGACGCTCGAGGCCGAAGGGATCGAGCCGATCGATCTCGTCTGTGTGAACCTCTACCCGTTCGAGGAGACCGTGGCCAGCGCCAGCGTGACGGAGCAGACCGCGATCGAGAACATCGACGTCGGCGGCCCGACGATGATCCGCGCCGCGGCAAAGAACCATCGCGACGTTGCCATCGTCGTCAGGCCCGAGAGCTACGACGCGGTCCTCGCCGAGATCGGCGAGCTCGGCTCGATCTCGGCCGAGACCCGTCACTGGCTCGCGAATGAGGCATTCGCACATACCGCCGCCTACGACGCTGCGATCAGCCGCTGGTTCGGCATGCGCTACGAGGTCTTTCCGAGCCACTTCGTGATGTCGTACGAGAAGCTGCTCGACCTCTCCTACGGCGAGAACCCCCATCAGAAGGCGGCGCTCTACGTCGAGTCGCCGGCTCGCGAGCATGTGCTCTCAGGCGTCAGCAAGCTGCATGGCAAGGCGCTCTCGTTCAACAACGTGCTCGACCTCGACTCGGCGCGGCGCCTGCTCGACGAGTTCACCGAGACGGCGTGCGTGATCGTCAAGCACAACAACCCCTGCGGCGCGGCGATCGGCGAAACCGCGCGTGAGGCCTACGAGAAGGCCTTTGCCTGCGACCCCGTTTCCGCGTTCGGCGGGGTTATCGTCTGCAACCGGCCGATCCCCGTGGATCTGGCCGAGCGCCTTAACGAGCAGTTCGTCGAGGTCCTGCTTGCCCCGGGGTTCGAGCCCGACGCGCTCGAAGTGCTGCAGCGAAAGGAGGCGATCCGGATCCTCGATGGCGAACCGGGCACCTATGAACCGCGCGAGCGCGACGTCAAGCGTGTCCGCGGGGGCCTTCTCGCTCAAGACGCCGACCGCATCGAAGAGACGCGCGAGTCGATGACGGTGGTCACGGCCGCGCAGCCGACCGAGGCGCAGTGGCAGGACCTTCTGTTCGCCTGGAAGGTCTGTCGCCATGTCCGCTCCAACGCGATCGTCTTTGCCCGCGAAGGCGCCACGCTCGGCGTCGGCGCCGGTCAAATGAGCCGCGTCGACTCGACCAGGATCGCCGTCGAGAAGGCCCAGGACGCCTTCGGGAGCGACCGGCCGCTGGAGGGTTCCGTGGTCGCCTCCGATGCCTTCTTTCCATTCGCCGATGGTCCTTTGGCGGCCATCGAAGCTGGCGCGAGAGCGGTAATTCAGCCGGGTGGATCGAAGCGCGATCCCGAGGTCGTCGCCGCCTGCGACGAGGCCGGCGCGTCGATGGTGTTCACAGGCAAACGTCATTTCCGCCATTGAGCGGCGTCCTCGATTAGAGAGTTCTCAGGAAGCCCTCAGGCTGGTCTCATGGCCGTTCGCGAGATTGAGGCCGGTGATCACTCGAATCGCATTGGCCCTCGCGCTCTTGGCGACAGCGGGCGCGATATTTGCGTTGCCCGAGCTGCTTGCCAGCGATCCCGAGATTGAGGTCGAGTCGATCAAGCTCAGCCCCAGCGGCAATATCGGCGAAGATGACCGGCGTGGCGCGGGAGATGAGGCTGATCGAGGACGCAATCGCAACCGCTCCGGTGACGGCAACGGCGACCGAGCGCGGACAACGTCGCCGCCTGTGCAGACCGAGGAGCCTGTCGCTACCGAGACGGTCGCGCCCATTCCGGCTCCTGCCCCAGCACCGGCCCCGGTGCCCGCAGGGGACGACGACGCCGGTGAGGCCGAAGACGCAGGTGATGACAAGGGCGACTCGTCTGCCCAGGGCGCAGCGCCGAACGTGAGCCCGCCCGCCGCACCGCCGGCCCCGGCGCCCTCGCCTGCCCCCGCGCCGATCGAGGCCGACGACGACGCGGAAGCCGATGACGACTGAGCCCGTCGAGGTCGAAACGAAGCGACCATTTGCCCGCAGGATCACCGGCGGCGTTCGGGCCAGGATCCTCGCCTCGTATGTGATCTTGCTCGCGATCACCGCTGCCGCGTCGGTCATCGCGGTACGCCAGGTGCTGCTCGTGCGCCTCGACGACCGCGTCGAGGAGGACCTGCAGCAGGAGGTGGCGGAGTTCCGGGCGCTCGCCGACACCGGCATCGACCCCGAGACCCGTTTGCCATTCGGCGACGATGTCGACGCGATCTTCAGGACCTACCTCGAGCGCAACGTGCCCGACGACGACGAGGAGCTGATCACGGTGCCGCGACGTGGCGCAGCAAGCCGCGATGCCGGCGACAACACGACCAGCTTCTCGTTCGGCGACTTCGTCGACAGCTGGCGCACCCTGGAGCAGGTCGAACGCGGGGACATCGACACGCCAGGCGGACCGGTGCGCTATGTCGCGGTCCCGGTCGAGGGCGACACCTCGACGCTCGGGACGTTCGTCGTCGCCAGCTTCATCGCCGACGAGCGCGAGGAGGTCGACGAGGCGATCAGGATCGTTGCGCTCGTTGCCGGAGGCGTGCTGCTGCTGGGCTCGATCGTCGCCTTCTCGATCGTCGGTCGTGTGATCGCCCCCCTGAGCGAACTCTCAGACGCCACCCGCTCGGTGTCCGAGACGCAGATGACCCGTCGCATCCAAGTCGAGGGCGACGACGAGATCGCCGACCTTGCCCGCCATTTCAACCGCATGCTCGATCGCCTGCAGATCGCCTTCGCCAGCCAGCGCGAGTTCATCCGCGATGTCAGCCACGAACTGCGCACCCCGATCGCGATCTCCCAAGGCCACCTCGAGTTGCTCGCTCAGGGCCACCTCTCCGACCCGTCCGACCGCCGCGAGGCGATCGCGCTAGTAAACGGCGAGCTCGAGCGCATGAGCCGTTTCGTCGACGAGCTGCTGCTGCTGGCCAAGTCCGAGAGCGCCAACTTCCTCGAGCTCGAGACCGTTCCTCTCGATGGTCTATCCGAGGAGCTGGTCGCCAAGGCCAGCGGGATCGCCGACCGTAACTGGCGCCTCGACGAGACGGCGTCGCGCTCGATCGTCGCCGATCGCCAGCGCCTGACCCAGGCTGTTGTCAACCTGGCCCAGAACGCGGTCGCCCACACCGACGTCGGGGACGAGATCGGGATCGGGGCGGCGGTCAACGGCACCGAGGCCACGATCTGGGTCCGAGACACCGGCGTCGGCATTCCGGCGAGCGAGCAGTCGAGGATCTTTCAGCGATTCTCACGTGGGTTGCACAGCCGCGGACGCTATGAGGGCACGGGGATCGGGCTTGCGATCGTGCGCGCGATTGCCGAAGCGCATGGCGGGCGCGTCTCGGTCGCGAGCCAACCGGGCGAGGGCTCGCGCTTCGAGATCGTGATCCCGATCGAACAACAAGACCCGGACCACGCGTGGGAGATGGAGGTGGGCCGGTGAGCCGGATTCTGATCGTCGAGGACGAGCCTGGGATGTCGAGCTTCATCGACAAGGGGCTGTCATCGCGCGGCCATGCGACGAAGCTGTGCGAGGACGGCGCCTCGGCGACGGCGATCGCCTCCGACAGCGACTTCGACCTCGTCATCCTCGACCTTGGCCTGCCCGACATCGATGGCCTCAGCGTGCTGCGCGAGATCCGTCGCCGCGGGGAGCGCATGCCGGTGATCGTGCTCACTGCGCGCGACGATCTCAACGACAAGGTCGAGGGCCTCGACGCCGGCGCCACCGACTACGTGACCAAGCCGTTCAAGCTCGAGGAGCTGCTGGCGCGCGTGCGGGTCCAGCTTCGCGACGATCGCGGCGGTGACCCCACAGTGTTCGAGACCGGTGGTGTGACGCTCGACGTCCGCACCCGAAAGGCGACGGCCAACGGCGCGATCGTCGACCTCACCGCGCGCGAGTTCACCATGCTGGAGACGTTCATGCGCCACGCTGGCCAGGTGCTCTCGCGCGAGCAGCTGCTCGCGCACGTCTGGGGATATGACTACGACCCCGGCTCAAACGTGGTCGAGGTCTACGTCAGCTACCTGCGCCGCAAGCTCGGTGAGGGGACGATCGAGACCGTGCGCGGGATGGGCTACCGCTTGGCGGAGTGAGCGCGCGCTCGGTCTGCGGCCCAGCGGCGCTCGGTGTCAGGCAGCTCGGCGAGTTGCTCCAGGCGAACCATGAGCTCGCCGATCAGCGGGCGGTCGTCGGGTTCGGACTCAAGGCAGTCGGCGATCAACTCATCCAGATCAGCGTCGAGGTCGGGCCTGACGCTCGCAGCGCGGCGAACCGCTCCCTCGAGTTGCGGATAGCGGGGCGCCGGTGCGTCGCTGCTCTCGCTCGCGGACGGCAGGCTGTCCCAGGCCGCGGGGTCATTGTCGAACGGCCCCTCGCCTGAGGCCGCTTCGAAGAGCACGGCCCCGAGCCCCCAGACGTCTGCGGGCGGACCTAGCTTGCCGCCGCGGGCCTGCTCGGGAGAGAGATAGAGCCAGGTACCGATGCCGGGCGGAGCTTCGCCGGGGGGTCGAACGAGGCTGAGGTCGATGAGCTTTGCCCGTCCGGCCTCGGCGATCACGTTCGAGGGCTTGAGATCGAGATGAAGGAAGCCGTGGCGATGCAGGTAGGCGATCGCCGAGCCGAGCTGGAGGCCGAGGTGGGCGACATCGCCGGCCCCGGCGGGTGGGCCTTCAGCGATCTCGACCGAGAGCGTTGCTCCGGTCAGCGTCTCCATCACCACCATTGCGCGCGGCTCGGCGAGGGTCTCGTAGGCGCGAACGATGTGCGGATGGGTGAAGTGCTCGAGCAGCTCGCCCTCGCGCAGCAGCGCCTCGCGGCGGCGAGCGCAGTCGCGATCCGGTCGCAGCGCCTTGACGATGCAGCGAGCCGCCCGGTCGGAGCTCCAAACGTCATAGACATCGAGATCGTTACCGCGACGCAGATGCTCGATCGCCTCGTATCCGGGCGCGAGCTGGTCGCCCGGCGCCACCGGCGGAATCGACCCAGCGCTCACGCCGGCACCGGGTCGGATACACGCTCGGTGCTGTGCAGCTGCCACAGACGCGCGTACGCTCCGCCGGCGGCGACGAGATCGTCGTGCGTACCGAGCTCGATCACTCGGCCGCGCTCGAGCACGGCGATGCGGTCGGCGTCGCGGGTGGTCAGCAGGTCGTGCGAGACGACCACCGTCGTGCGCTGCGCCATCAGCTCGCGCAGCGGCTCGAGCAAGCTGTCGCGCGTTTGCGCGTCGAGGCCCGTCGAGGGCTCGTCCAGGACCAGTACGGGCGCATCAGCGAGCAGGGCGCGGGCGATCGCGATCCGCTGACGCTGGCCGCCGGAGAGGTTTCGCCCACGCTCGCCGATGTCGTGGTTGTAACCGTCCGGCAGCTCAGCGATGAAGCCGGCGGCGCCGGCGGCGCCGGCGGCCGCTTCGATCTCGGTATCGCAAGCGTGCGGGCGGCCGAACGAGATGTTCTCGGCGACGGTGCCGTGAAGCACGAGCGACTCCTGAAACAGGATCGCGACGTTTTCTCGTAGCGAGGTGAGCTCGATCTCGCGCAGATCGCGGCGGTCGAGGCGGATCTCACCCGTGTCGGGGTCGTGCAGGCGCACGAGCATCTTCGCCAGCGTCGACTTACCGGCGCCGCTGGCGCCGACGAGAGCCAAGGTCTCGCCGGGCTCGAGCCGAATGGAGACACCGTCGAGGGCGGGCGAATCGGCCTCCGGGTAGCTGAAGCTGACGTCGTCGATCTCGATCTCACCCGTCGCCCGGCCGATCGTGACAGCGTCTGGACGGTCGACGACCCGCGGCTGCTCGTCGAGCAGCTCAAGCACCCGCTCGGCGCCGGCCAAAGCCTTGAAAAAGCGATTCGAGAGCGAGCCAAGAGCGCGAATCGGCGAGTAGAGCTGAGTCAGATAGGCGATGAAGACGAGCATGCCGCCGAGGGTGAGCGAGCCGTCAGCGATCGCCAGCGTCCCCATCGTCAGCACGCCGAGGACGCCGATCAGCTCGATCAGGTCGATCAGCGGAGTGAAGAGGCCGTGAATGCGTGCTGCCGCCAGCTCCGCCTCGACCACGCCTTCGTTCTGGCGCCGAAAGCGCTTGACGACGGCATCCTGTGAGTTGGTCGCCTGGACCAGCGCGGCGTTGGAGAAGGTTTCCTCCGCCAGCGAGCTGAGTGAGCCAACGCGGCGGCGCTTCTCGCGCGAGGCGCGTTTGATCAGCCGCGAGAAGTGCTTTGCGATCAGCCAGAAAGCGGGGGCGGCAACGAGAGCGACGAGCGCGAGCTGCCAATCCAAGATGAACAGGGCGGTGCCGAAGAAGAGGATCTTGAGCATGGCCGAGATCCCGTCAGCAATGCCCGAGAGCACGAGCGTCTCGATCTGCTGGACGTCGCTGGAGATGCGGGTGACGAGATCGCCGAGGCGGTGGCGGTTGAAGACGTCGAGCGAGAGGCGCTGGACGTGGTCGAGCACGCGAACGCGCAGGGAGAGCAGGAAGCGCTCCGCGATCCAGGTGCCGAGGTAGTCGTCGCCGAAGGAAACGGCGGCCGAGAGCAGGGTGAGGCCGATATAGGCGACGGCGATCCAGAGCATTGCGTCGATGTCGCCGGGAACGAGGACCTCGTCGACGACGAGCTTGAACAGCCAGATCTCGACGGTTGTGACCGCGGCGCCGATCGCGATCAGCGCGATCAACAGCGGCAGCCAGCGCCGGTAGGGCCGAGCGTCGGGCCAGAAGCGGCGCAGGACCTCGCGCAGGGTGAGCTCGGGGGCGTGCGCGACAGTTTCGCCGTAGTCATCGCCGGGCGACACCAGCCGCGCCAAGCGTTCCTTGAAAGCGGAACGACCCCGCCCGGAGGCGGGGTCGTTCGCGTCAGATGTGCGCATCGAAACCAGCTTTGCAGGCTAGTTCGAGCGGCTGCGACCGCGTCCGCTGCGCCGTCCGCGTCCGCTGCGCCGTCCGCGTCCGCTGCGCCGACCGCGACCGCTGTTGCTGCCCTTGTCGCTGGTGCGCTTTGCCGGGTAAATTGCCTTGAACGCCATTTCCTTTACCTCCTGGTCATTTCCGGTCGATGTGACCGCTGTCTTTGTCGATGAGAGGAGAATGCCCCGGCCCCCTGAGAGGGGCATTGGAGATGGCTGAGAGTTCGCTAATCGGCGCAAACCCGCATGAGGACTGGGTTTACGGATTGAATGACACGAGCAGATTGCACGTCCTGAGAGTGTTTTGCGCGCCCGACGGCAGCGGCGGCAACGGGCTCGGCGTGTTCTTGGACGGTGCTCGGGTCGACGTCCCAGAGCGTCAGGAGGTTGCCGCGGAGCTGGGATTTGCCGAGACCGTCTTCGTCGACGACGTCGCTCGCGCCGAGCTGCGGATCTTCACCCCGACGGTGGAGCTGCCGCTCGCCGGCCACCCCCTGGTGGGCTCGGCGTGGCTGCTGCGAGAGCGAGGTGTGCCGCCCTCAGTTCTGCGCCCACCGGCGGGAAACGTGGGGGTGCGCTTCGACGGCGAACTCGCCTTCATCACCGCCCCGCCGCAATGGGCGCCGCCGTTTCAGTTCATCCAGCTCGGCTCAGCGGCGGAGATCGAGGCGCTGCCTGGGAGACCGCCCGATCACGGCAACGTAGGCGTTTGGGCCTGGATCGACGAAGATGCCGGACTGATCCGCGAGCGCGTATTCGCGCCCGAGGAGGGCATCGAAGAGGACGAGGCGACCGGCGCGGCCGCGATGCGCCTCGTCGCGCAGCTCGGCCGCAAGATCGAGATCCACCAAGGGCGCGGATCGGTCATCCATGCGCGGCCCCTCGAAGACGGGCTGGTCGAGATCGGCGGGCTGACGGTGCTCGACGAGGTGCGCAACTACGCAACCACGAACAATGGCGCGTCGGGAGCCTGAGTCGGCGCGAGACCTCTCCCACGCGTCAGTCCCGGGCCAACGAGCGCGGGAAACCTAGCCTCGGCTGCCGGACTTTCGATCAAGCCCGACTCGATCTCGCCGTGACAGTTGGCACACACGAGCACGCACTTCCTCGCTTCGGCTCGGTACGTATCGAGCGCCTTACCCGAGCCCATCGTCATGTTGAACTTCTTCTGGGCGGGATCGACGTGATGGAAGTGCAGGTTGAGAATCGTCCGGTTGTATCCACAGATGGCACAACAGCCGCCTGCTTCGTCTACGAGGATGCGACGCACCTTGTGATGACGCCTCGTAACCCACGCTGCAACGCAGCGCTTACAGCGCCATTTCGGGTCCAACCGCCCGTAGAGAGCGAACTCAACTTTCCCGTGTCGAGGGCACAGCCGCACCTCGACGGGTTTGGTTCGGCTATCGGAAGGTGGCCGGCCCGCGCGTTGCACCAGCGACTCCGGCGGCGTGATTCTTCGAGCTGGCACGAACACATGTTCCCACAAGCACCGGCGGGGACACTCCTGCGATAAGTGCCGCCGGAGAGATTCGAACTCTCGACACACAGGGTAAAAACCTGCTGCTCTAGGCCAACTGAGCTACGGCGGCCCAGAGATCGTAGAGCGCACTTTGCTTTCAGCGAGCGATGATGCCCACATGCGCATCCTGCTCGTCACCCAGATGTGGCCAAGCCCGGAGAACCCGGACCTCGGCGCGTTCCTCGTCCCGTTGACGCGCGAACTCAAGGCGCTCGGGCATGAGGTCGAGGTCGTCTCGATCAGCAAGCGCGGCGGGGGACCGGCGAAGTACGCGCAGCTGACGACCTCGGCGGTCGCCGCCGCCCGGCGCTTTCGTCCCGAGGTCGTCTTCGCCCATTTCCTCTACCCGGCAGGCTTCGCAGGGGCTGCCGCCTCACTCGCCGCGCGGGCGCCGCTGGTCGTCATGGCCCACGGCCAAGATGTCGCCAACATCGGCGAGATCGCCGGTGTGACCCAGGCAATCCGGGCGATAGTCCACCGCGCCAGCGCCGTGATCGCAAACTCGCGCTGGCTCGCCGATCGCCTTGTCGCCCAGGTCCCGGCGGCACAAGAGAAGCTGGCGATCGCCAACTGTGGCGTCGACCTGGACGCGTTCTCACCCCAACCCGCCGAGGCCAACCGCGCCGAGCTCGGTTGGCAAGGCGACGGTCCCGCCTTTCTCTGTGTCGGCTCGCTGATCGAACGCAAGAACGTGGTCGCGCTCGCCGATGCCTTTGCTGAGTTCGGGCGCGGCCGACTCGCGTTCGTCGGCGACGGGCCACTTCGACAGCGACTCGAAGGGCGCCACGGCGTGCGCATCATCGGCCGCGTCCCGCCCGATGCCGTGCCTCGCTGGGTCGCCGCCTGCGACGTCCTTTGTCAACCCTCGCTGATCGAGCCCTTCGGACAGGCGACGCTGGAGGGGATGGCGATGGAGCGAAGTGTGATCGCAACCGCCGTGGGCGGTCCGCCCGAATTCGTCACGCCCGAGGCGGGAATCATCGTCGACCCGCGTAACCCGCAGGCTCTCACCGACGCGCTCGATCGCGCGGCCGAGTTTCCGAGACCAAACGCAGCCGCCCGCGCGGCTGCCGCTGAGCACGACGTTCGCGGCCAGGCGCGGCTGATGGCCGAGGTCCTCGAGCACGCGGTGGCGTCCCAGGGTGGTGTCGGCAACAATGGCGCCGCATGAGAATCTCGGCCAAAGCTGACTATGCGGTGCGAGCGGTGGTCGAGCTCGCCGCGTCGAGCTCGACCGAAAGCGAGCCGGCCAAGGGCGATCAGCTCGCCCGCGCACAGGCAATTCCGCCGCCGTTTCTGGAGAACATTCTCGCTGAACTGCGCGTCCATGGCCTCGTTCAAAGCCGCCGCGGATCGAACGGCGGCTACTGGCTCGCCAAGCCCGCTGCGGAAATCACGATCGCCGACGTCATCCGAGCCGTCGAAGGTCCCCTGGCGACCGTCCGTGGAGAATCCGCCGAGGAGCTCGAGTACCGGGGCACCGCTGCCCCGCTGCAACAGGTGTGGTTGTCGCTGCGGTCGCAGGTCCGCGACGTGCTCGAAGCAGTCACCGTCGCCGACGTGATCTCCAATGCCGTCCCCCCGCCCGAGCCGCTGTCGGGCGAGTCGAGCACCGCGGACGCGGCAGAACGGCCCAGTCACCGCAGCGACGAGCCGGGCCTCGGCTCATCCGTGGCCGCGCTGCGCGGCGTCGCGGCGCGCTTCGTCTTTCGACCGTGCGCATCGTCGCCCACACGATTAGGCCGAGCCAGCCGATAAAGACCGCCAAGAGCGTCCAGGCGACGATCGCGGCGAGGCTCATCGGCGGTTCGTGGCGGAGCGGCGCTCAGGCGAGCGCCATCTCCTCGGTATTCGGGTTGGCGCCATTGGAGTCGAACACCCGCGCCCTGCTCGGCAGCACATAGACGATCTGCTTCTCGGCGAGCTCGAGCTCCTCGACCTGCGCTCGCGTCAGCTGCGCGATCAGCGGGCTGCCGTCGGCAAGCGTCAGCTCGCAGCGAACCTCGAACCCGAGATGGACAATGCGGTCGATCATCGCTTCCTCGGAGTTCTCGGTGGCAACGTGTGCCAGCTGCACGTCGTGCGGGCGTACAAGCCGCGATCCGATCCGGTTCGCCGTGCCGACGAAGCTCATCACGAACTCGGTGTTGGGGTGGTCATAGAGATCGGTCGGGCTGCCGGCCTGCTCAACCCGCCCCTCGTTCATGACCACGATCTGCTCGGCGACGTCCATCGCCTCCTCTTGGTCGTGGGTGACGAAGATCGTCGTCACATGGACCTCGTCGTGCAGACGGCGCAGCCACTGGCGCAGTTCGGTGCGCACTCGAGCATCGAGCGCGCCGAACGGCTCGTCGAGCAGCAGCACCTTTGGTTCGACTGCGAGCGCCCTGGCAAGTGCCATGCGCTGGCGCTGGCCGCCTGAGAGCTGGCTCGGGTAGCGGTGAGAGAACCCGCCGAGCTGGACCAACTCCAGTAGCTCCTTAACCCGGTCCTGGATCTCCTTCTTGCCCCGCTTGCGGATCTGCAGGCCGAAGGCGACGTTGTCGTGCACCGTCATGTGCTTGAAGGCGGCGTAGTGCTGGAAGCAGAAGCCGACGTTGCGATCCTGCACCGGCACCCGGGTCATGTCCTCACCGGAGATCACGATGCGGCCGCTGTCGGGCTCCTCGAGCCCGGCGATAACCCGCAGCAAGGTCGACTTGCCGCTTCCCGACGGTCCCAGGAGCGCCGTCAGCGAGCCGTCGCGGACCTCGATCGAGACGTCGTCGAGGGCGACGAAGTCTCCAAACTGCTTGCGTGCGTTCTCCACGGTGATGCCCATCAGCGGGCTCCTTCCTTGTCGTCAGGGACGTCCAGGTGAGGGACGACGCCGCCGGGTTCGGCGACGATGCTCGGTCCGCCAGCGATTGCGCGGTCACGGCGTTGGATCAGGTTCATCGCCACCAGCACCGAGAGCGCGAGCAGCGCCAGGACCACCGCCGCCGCGTACGCGCCGGCGACGTTGAAGGTGTCGAAGAGCTTGCGCAGGTAGAGCGGCAGGGTCTCGGTCGATCCGGAGATTCGGCCGGAGACGACGGCGACCGCGCCGAACTCACCAAGCGCCCGCGCAGTCGCCAGGATGACTCCATAGGTGACGCCCCAGCGGATCGACGGCAGCGTGATTCTCCAGAACGCCTGCCAGGGCCGGGCACCGAGGGTCGCCGCCGCCTGTTCCTGATCGTCGCCGATCTCTTGCAGCACCGGGATCACCTCGCGCACGACGAAAGGCAAGGAGACGAACATCGTCGCCAGCACCATCCCGACCGGGGTGAAGATGACCTCGATCCCGGCAGCCGCCAGGTCCTGCCCGAACCAGCCGTCGCGGCTGCCGTAGAGCAGGACCAGCGAGAGGCCGATGACCACGGGGGAGATCGCGAACGGCATGTCGATCGCGGCGTTCAGCAGCGCCCGGCCGCGGAAGCGCTGGCGCACGATCACCAGGGCGCAGGCGATTCCGAAGATCGTATTGATCGGAATCGAGATCACGACCATCAGCACCGTGAGATAGATCGCGTGCTGAGCCTCGGGAGTGCTGATCGCGTCGAAGGCCGCGGCAAAGCCGTCCTCGAAGGCCTTGTAGAAGATCAACATCACCGGGATTACCAGCAGCAGGGCCAGATAGCCGAGGGCCATGGTGCGCAGGCCCCAGCGCGCGGCCGGCCCGCCCTTGACGATGTTCTTGGTGCCGCTGTCGGTAGCGCTAGCGGCCATGGCCGTCTCCTGGGTCGTGCTCGGGCGAGCGAAGAGCAAGCAGGGCAAGGACGCAGGGAGCCGGAATAGCTAGAGCTATTCCGGCGACCGAGGACGCCGCCATGCGCGGCTCTGCAGCCGCCCGAGTGCGGGCCAGGGGGCGGCCATGGCTGCTAACGGCCATGGCGGAAGGTCCAGCGTCCAAGTAGGTTGATCAGAAAGAGCACGCCGACCGAGATCAGCAGCAGGACCACTGAGACCGCGGCGGCGCTCTCGGTGTTGCCGGACTCGATCTGGCCGAAGATGTAGACGGACGAGACCTCGGTCTCGAACGGGATATTCCCCGAGATCAGCACCAGCGAGCCGAACTCCCCGATCGGCCCGGGCGAAGGCGAGGGCCGCTCCGGCGACGATCGCGGGAGCGAGGTTGGGAAGCACGACCCGGCGGAAGATCGTCAGCGGCCGGGCACCGAGCGAAGCTGCGGCCTCCTCCATGTCGGTGTCGAGCTCGAGCAGCACCGGCTGCACGCTGCGGATGACGAACGGCAGGGTGACGAACAACAGCGCCATGACCACGCCGACCCGGGTGAACGAGATCCCCTCGATCCCGAGGACGCCGTTCTCGCCGTAGAGGGCGAGCAGGACGAGGCCGGCGACGATCGTCGGCAGCGCGAACGGGAGGTCGACCAGAGCGTTGACGAAGCGCTTGCCCGGGAACTGGTCACGAACCAGGACCCAGGCGATCGCGGTGCCGAAGACGACGTTGATCGCAACGACGATGAACGAGGAGATCACGGTCAGCTTGAGCGCCGCGACCGCCTGCGGAGCGGTGACCGCGTCCCAGAAGGCTGCGACGCCGCCCTCAAGCGATGTCGCGGCGACGGCGGCGACAGGTAACAGCACCATCACGCTGAGGTAGCCGACGACCAAGCCTCGAGTGAGGCCGGGGCCCCCGAAGCCGAGCCTGCGGTGGCTCGGCCTCGGGGGTGCATTGACGGTTGCGGCGTCGGTGGTCACTCGGTTGCGACCCCCAGGCTGCGCTCGATCTCGGCAACGGAGCCCTCGGCGGGATCGAAGAACTCGGTGGCCACCGTCTCCCAGCCGCCGAACTCCTCGATCGTGAACAGGTCCTTCGGCTGCGGGAATTCATCCTCGTACTCGGCGAGGATCTTCTCGTTGACCGGGCGGTAGCCCGACTCGGCCCAAGCTCGCTGGCCCTCGTCGGTGAGCTGCCAGTCGATGAACGCCTGCGCGGCCTCCGGGTCGTCGGCCTCGGTGGTCACCGCCGACTTTGTTTCGATCAGGATCGTCTCGTCGGGGATGATGTACTCGAGCTCCTCGCCCGCCTCGATTGCGCCGAGCGCCTCGTTCTCATACGAGAGGAAGACGTCGCCCTTGCCGCCGATGAACGTCTGCAGCGAGTCACGGGCGCTGGCGTCCTGAACCGGGGTGTTCTCGAGGATCTGGCGCACGAACTCGAGCGCCTCATCCTCGGACTTGCCCTGGGAGATCTGGCTGCCGTAGGCGGCCATCAGGTTCCAGCGGGCGCCGCCGGAGGTGAACGGGTTCGGCGTGATCACCTCGATCTCGCCGGTGACCAGGTCCTCCCAGGAATCGATGTTCTCGGGATTGCCGGGACGGACGCCGATGACGACGACGGAGTTCTGCGTGCCGCCGTTGTACTCGGTGTCCTCGTAATCCTCGGCGACCAAGCCGGCCTCGACCAGGCGGGTTACGTCGGGCTCGAGCGGCAGGTGCACGAGGTCGGCCGGTAGCCCGGCCTCAACCGCTCGGGACTGGTCCCCCGAGGACCCGAATGAGTTCTTGAAGGCGACATTGGCGCCCTCCTCGGTCTCGGTGAACCCGGGCTGCAGGTTCTCGACGTAGGCGGTCTCGGGAGTCGAGTAGGCAACGAGGTCGATCGTGCCGCCGCTGGCGTCGCCGCCGCTGGATTCGTCACTGGAGCCACCGCAAGCGGCAACCCCGAGGGCAAGGACAGCGGTCATCGCCCCAGCTGCGAGCAGGCGAGCGTCGCCGCGGGGCCGCGCGTCCGCGCGAACCGCGTTCGCGGCCCCGTGGCGACGAAGCTTCTTGGTGAAGCGAGTCATTTAGTTTGTGACCTTTCTTGATTGGATTACTTCAGAATACAAACAGCGCGGCAGAGTAGCAGACTCGTCGCGAAGCTTTGACGCGACTCAGGCCACCACCGCGATAGTCGCTTTCCCCCATTGCTGGTAGAGATCCAGGGAATGCGCGTGACCGCAAAGGCCGACTACGGGGTGCGCGCAGTGATCGAGCTGGCCGCCGGCGGCGGCGATCCCGTCAAGCGCGACACGATCGTCGCCGCGCAGCAGATTCCGCCCAAGTTTCTCGAGAACATCCTCTCCGAGCTGCGCCATGCCGGTCTCGTCGAAAGCCAGCGCGGATCGGACGGCGGCTACTGGCTCAGCCGTCCGCCGGAACAGATCACCGTTGCCGACGTGATGCGGGCGGTCGAGGGCCCACTGGCAAGCGTGCGCAACCATCGCCCCGAGACGCTCGAGTACGACGGAGCGGCCGAACCGCTGCAAACGGTGTGGATCGCGCTGCGCCAAACGATGCGTTCGGTCTTGGAGGCAGTCTCGATCGCCGACCTCGTCAGCGGCGAGCTCAGCGCGCCGATCGTCGAGCTTTCCCACAACCCTGACGCCTGGATCTCTCAATAGGACCCGGCCAGCCGATGCTCGTTCATTTCCTGCGCCATGGCGAGTCGGTCTCAAACGCAGCCCGCGGTCGCGACCTTCCCGATGCCGAAGGCGACTTCCTCACTCAACTCGGGCGCGATCAGGCCGAGCTCGCCGCCCGCAACCTCGGCGACCTTGGACTGACCCGGCTCTGGGCAAGCCCGATGCGGCGAGCTCAGCAGACAGCCGCGCCGATTGCTGCCGAGCTCGGGCTCGAAATCGAGACGCGAGAGGATTTGCGCGAACTGCGCGAAGCCGACGGCCACGCGAGGCTCGAGCCGGGCGAGCAGCGCGGACGGCGCTGGTCGGAGTGGATGGCCGACCACGGCGACGATCCTCGCTTCGCGCCCCCGGGTGCGGACTCGTTCGCCGACACGTACGCCCGCGTCGAGAGGGTCAAGTCACAGCTGCTCGAGCACCCTGATGAGCGCATCCTCGCGATCAGCCACGGCATCTTCCTGCGCTTCTTCTTCGTCCATTCGTTTCTCGGCGACGCCTTCCAGCCCGCCGAGACGAGGAGGCTGTGGCAGCTGCGCACGCTGAACTGCTCGCTCAGCGCCTTCGAGCACCGCTCGCTTGTCGAGGCGCGCTCGGCTGCCTATCCCGCGCCAGGCGAGTGGCGCTGCGTCACCTGGATGTCGCGCCCGTGGGATCTGCCTGCGCCGTGACGATCGTCGTCGGGTCATCCGGCGAGATCTGCGATGGGTCGTTGATTTCCGCGCCTGGCGGGGCCGCCACCGGTCCCTGGAGCAGCGGGTCATCGCACTGCGCCATCCAAGCCTCGAGCCGGGCTCTGAGCTCGTCGCGAACCGCAGCGTTGGCCGGCTCGGCGGCGACGTTGTCGCGCTCGCCCGGGTCGAAGACGAGGTCGTAGAGCTGCTCTGTCTCGAGCCGCTGCTCAGCCCAGCCACGATCGACCAGCAACTGCTTCGAGGCGCTCTCGTCGCAGTTGGCCAGTACGGGACGCTCGTGGTCGTCGAAGCGACGGATGTACTTCCAACGCTCGGTTCGGACCGCGCGCTGGGGTTGGTAGGCGGCGTGGTAGGTCATCTCAGAGAACACCGCCTCGTGTAACTGTTCCGTCTCGCCCCGGACCAGCGGCATCAACGAGCGCCCCTCGAGCCACGGCGGATGCTCGATCCCGGCAAGGTCGCAGATCGTCGGGTAGATGTCGAGATGGGTGACCATCGCATCGAGCAGCTTGCCGCCGACGAAGCCAGCCGGGCCGCGCATGATCAGCATCACCCCGGTGCCGCGATCGAACAGGGTCGCCTTGGCACCCGGGAAAGCGAGACCGTGGTCGGTGGTGCAGATGATCAGCGTGTTCTCGACGAGCCCGTGCTCGTGCAGGCCGTTGAGGACCTCGCCGACCCCCTGGTCGAGCGAGCGGGCGCTGGCCTTGAACGAGGCCATGTCGCGCCGCGTCGCCGGCGTGTCGGGAAGATTCGGCGGCGGCAGCGAATAGAGCGTGTCGCGAACCGAGGTCGGGGCACGAAAGCTGCGATGGGTCTCGAAGAACCCCACAGAGATGAAGAAGGGCCGGGCTGAGCGCGACATCGCTTCGATCGCCTTCGGCGCGACCTCGTCGGCGTGGGTGGTGTCGACCGCGATCACCTCGTCGTAGCCGATCGTGTTCGGGTCGATCGAGATGTGTTGCTCGCCGACGAGGGTCGAGCGATAGCCGGCAGGGCGCAGCGTGTGCACGAGATGGTGGCTGTAGTCGTTGAGCGTCCAGCCGCGGTGTGCAAGGCCGAGCATGCCGTTGCCGGCGCCGCCCTGGCCGGTCAGCAGGCAGGCTCGGCTGCCCGAGCACGTCGGCATCGCGCAGAACGCCTCGCGAAAGAGAACGCCCTGGTCGGCGAGCAACTGGATGTTGGGAGTCGGCACGGCGTAGCCGTAGGGCTGCACGTAGCGACCGGTGTCGTGCGAATGGATGTAGAGGATGTTCGGCGGGGGCGTGCCGCCCTGCGCGGCGGCGCTCACGCGGCGGTGCCGACCGCGGGCACCAGGTCGAACTCGGTTCCGAGCTTGAGCTCGGAGTAGCGGCGAGTCCAGTCATCGTTGATGCCGTCGGACTGCTTTCGCATCTTCGGCGCCAGCTCGATCGTCTCGGGAACATCGATCGCCAGTCGCTGCAGCACGTTGCGAGTCGAGTTCTCGACATCGCCGGCGAAGTTCTCGTAGAGGACGATCACGGGCTTGATTCCAGCATGCTCGAAGAACGCATCCCAGTGCGCCTCCTCGATCAGGATCTGGTTGAGCAGGTGCTCGATCGCGCCGTAGTGAAAGCGCAGCTGCGGCCGATGCTCGTCGAGGAAGCTCTGGTAGGGCGGCGCATCGCCGTCGGTCACGCCGGGCGCTCCGGCGGCGGCACCCTCCTGGCGCCAGGTAGCCGTCTGCACCGCCTTCCACAACGAGACCGCCTGGCGAACCTTGTTCGCACGAACGACACGGACGAAGGTGAGGTCAGGAAAAACATCGGCCAGGAGCTCCGCCAGCGACAGATCCTGGTAGGCGGGCACGTTGCGCAGCAGGCTGACGAAATCGCCGAAGTAGCCCCACATCAGCTTCGCGCCGAAGATGCCGTTGGCCGTGGTCCCCACCCCCATCGCCCACTCGAGGTATCGGTCATAGGCGGCGCGGCTCCAAAGCGGCGAGCGCTGGCGCGGCTCCTCGCCAAGCCCGCGCTCGCCGAGGTGATCGAGAATCGAGCGATCGGTCACGCCCTCGAAGTACTCCTCGGGCCGCCGCGGGCGCCCCGAGTGACGCAGTGCCTCGAAGTACTCCTCGGGCCGACCGGCAACGCCCGTCGCCTTGAGCGCCTGACAGACGAGCGTGCTGCCGCTGCGCGGCGTCGCGCAGACGAGGTAGGAGCGTTCGGGAATCACTGCCTGATCGCGATCATCATCGTTCATTCCCTACCACCTTAGTCAGGAAAGCCTGCGGAAGCCTCTGGCTACTTCACCAGCGAGCGCTTGAACGACGTGTGCAACTCGCGGTGATCGCTCTCAGGATCGCCGACGGTCCGCTCGAGCTTCATCTCGCCCGCAAGGCCGTTGAAGGTCAGCGTCGCGACCTGGTTGTCGAAGAAGGGGCCTTCCAGCGCGCGCCAGCGAATCGGGTCGGAGCGGATGCCCGCCAGGCGTGCGAGCGTGCGGCCGATCGCCGCACCCCCGGGCCCGTTCCAGAAGCTGATCACCTTGCGCTCGCGATCGTCGAGCGCGTTGCGAAACGGCGAGCAAACCGCCTGCCACACGTGCGACTCGACTCCCGCCGAGCGCGGGAAAGCGACCGCCGTCAGGTACGCGTGATGGACGTCGCCCGAAAGCACCGTGATCGATGCCGGAGCGGGGCCGAGCTCCCCGAGCCCTTGCGCCTCAACAGATCAGCGAGGCGGACGAAGGAGTCGCCGAAGCCGCCCCAATGGTCGAAGTCGAGCGCGCGGCGCAGCTTCTCGCCGTAGACCGCGGCCCGCGAGCCCCAGGCTCCGCCCGCCACGGCCTCGCCCCAGCGCTCCAGGTAATGCAGGCCCGGCGCCATCAGGAAGGGGTCCGAGGTCCCGATCAGCAAATGCTCGAAGTCACCCTCGAGGTTGTTCTCGAGCCACTCCCACTCTCCGTCGGAGAGCATCGAGCGCTTGCCCTCCTCGAGGACCCGGCCAACGCGCGAGTCGAGGACGATCATCCGCACCTGGCCGAAGTCGCGGCAGAAGCTCCACTGGGCACCGTCGCGAATCCCGCGCTCGTCATCGGCGACGCTCTCGAGAATCTCGAGCCCGTCGTCGGCCTCGCGGATGGCCTTCAGCAACTCGCTCTCGCGCAGCAACTGCGGCGAGAGGTTGCCGACGAACTGATAGAGCCAGTAGGAGGCTAGGCCGGCACACTCACGCTCGGCCCACCATTCGACGTTCTTCATGTCCTCGACCCAGGCCGCAGAGATGTTCCAGTCGTCGGAGACGTCGTGGTCGTCGACGACCATCGAGACCGAGACGGTCGAGTACAGCCAGCGGATCTCGGGGTCGATCCACGACTCGCGATACAGGCGCGTGTACTCCTCGAAGTCCTTGATCTCCTCGCCCGGCGGCTTGCGGATGTCGCGACGCTTTTTCATGAACGCGAGCGTCTCGGGCGAAACCTCGTCGGCGTAGACCTGATCGCCGAGCAGCATCAGCGCGTGCGGCCAGCGCTCGACGTCAGATTCGAGCATCTCCTTTGTCAGCGAGAACAGCGCATCAAACTCGCGGCCAACCTCGACTTCGGTCTTGGACAGGGTGTAGGGAGCGTGGTGGGGCAGCGAGACGCGACAGGAACCGAAACAGAGCCGCAGCTCCTCGCCCTCGGTGATCGTCCGGATCACGCTCGGCGGGAACTCGGAGTCCTCCTCGGGCCAGCGCTTGACACCGTCCAGAGCGACCTCGTAGGGGTTCGTCGAGCCGGGCTTGAGACCGTCGACGATTACCAGCGCGTAGTGATGACCGCTGACGCGGAAGGTCTTGTCGGTGTGGCCGAGCACCTCGACCTCGCACGCCTCCTCGGTCTCGACCCAGATCACCGCCTCGGTCTCGCCGACGTAGCGCAAGACAGGGCCGAGTACCAGCTTCGCCATCCCAGCAACCTACCCAGGTCAAGCGGAAGGTGAACTAACCGCTCGTGCGGCTGATGCGTCGCATTCGGCCGCGGTTGCCGTCAGGCGAGCGCGGCCAAGCCATCGTCATCTGTCGATGCCTCGGCGTGCAAGCGTTGCGAGATCCGCCCCGCGTGCCGTGCTTCATAGCCGGCTTCAACGGCGAGACGCATCGCCGCCGCCATGCGCTCGGGATCGGCTGCTCGCGAGACGGAGCTCGCGAGCAGAACTCCGTCGCAGCCGAGCTCCATCGCCCGGGTGGCATCGGAAGCAGTGCCGATCCCCGCATCGAGCAGGACGGGCACTTCAGCCGCCTCGACGATGATCCGCAGGTTGTAGGGGTTGCGGATGCCCGCACCCGAGCCGATCGGCGAGCCCAGCGGCATCACCGCGGCGCAGCCCGCCTCCTCCAAACGCCGCGCGAGCACGGGATCGTCATTGGTGTACGGAAGGACCGTGAAGCCCTCGCCAACCAGGGTCTCGGCTGCGTCCAGCAGCTGCGGGGCGTCGGGCAGCAAAGTGCGATCGTCGCCGATCACCTCGAGCTTGATCCAGTCGGTCTCGAGCGCTTCGCGCGCGAGACGCGCCGTCGCGACCGCTTCCTTTGCCGAATAGCAACCGGCGGTATTCGGCAGGCAAAAGAGGCCGAGGCGGTCGATCACGTCGAGCATCGAGCCCTGCGACTCGGGATCGACACGGCGCAGCGCGACGGTGACGATCTCGGTCTGCGAAGCGACCAGCGCACGCTCCATCTGCTCGAGCGAGCGAAAGCCGCCTGTGCCGACGATCAAGCGCGAGCTCCAGGTGCTACCGCCGAGGACGAAAGCCTCAGTGTCAGCCACCTTGAATCGCTCCCACGACCTCGACCCGCTGACCTTCGGCGAGCAGCGTCTGGTCCCAGGCGCTGCGGGGGACGACCTCGCCGTCGACGGCAACGGCGATCCCGCGGCGATCGGGGTCAGCGCCGCTTCGGCCCACGGCCTCTGCCACCGTCGCCGTTTCGCCGAGCTCGACCGGTGCGCCGTTGAGCACGATCGTCACGCCGCCACCTCAGTCCCCTCGCGCGCCGCCACGAGGTTGTCGGCGATTCTCTTCGCTGTCAGCGGAGCGAGCAGGATCCCATTGCGAAAGTGCCCGCAAGCGAGCATCAGCCCATCGATTGCCCCCGCACCGATCAAGGGCAGGTTGTCGGGGGTGGCGGGGCGCAGGCCGGCGATCGCCTCGATCAGCTCGAGCTCGGCGATCTCCGGGAGCGCCCGATAGGCCTCGCGCAGCAGCTCGTAGACACCGCCTGCGGTGACGCGAACGTCGAACCCCTGCTCCTCAACCGTCGCTCCAACGACGAGGCGGCCATCGGCGTGCGGAACGACGTAGACGCGTTCAGTGACAACGATGTGCTCGCAGACTGGCTCGTCGCCCGCGACGCTCGCCAGCGTCAGGATCTGTCCCTTGACCGGGCGGATCGGAGGCCGGGCATGGGCCGGCAGCCACTCGGCACCGGACCACGATCCGGCTGCCACCACGACGGCGCCGGCGCGGTGTTCGTGACCCTCAACCGTGCGCACCCCGCGCAGTCGGTCGTCCTCGATCACAGCCTCCACGACCTCCGCGGTTTCGATCATGGCGCCGGCGCGGCCTGCCGCGGCGACCAAGCCGGCGATCAGCTTCCGCGGGTTGACCGCAGCATCGTGGTCGGCGTGAACACCACCGGCGCCACCACCGCGCAGGCCGGGCTCGAGCTCGCGACATTCGCGCGGCACCAGCCACCGCGCCGAAAGCCCATGAGCCTGCATCAGCGCGAAGCGGCGGCGCAGCTCGGCGGCCTCGTCGCGGTCGAGGGCGACATGCAGCGCCCCCAGCGCCATGTAGCCGATATCGGCGCCGCTCTCGCGCGCCAGCTCCGCGGCGAACTCGGGCCAGAGCGCGTGCGAGGCTAGAGCGAGCTCGAGCATGCGGTCCTCACCCCAAGTCGCCTCCCCGACCGGTGCCAGCATCCCCGCGGCGACGTTCGAGGCCCCGGCCCCGGGGTGGTCGCGCTCGATCACCTTGACGCTGAGTCCGCGCTGGGCGCAGCGCCAGCCGCAGGCGAGCCCGATCACGCCCGCGCCGACGACGATCACGTCGACGACCGGCGGATTGTGATCCTGAAAGCTTGCGGTTCTTGTCGCCACGGGCGATCTCCTGTCCCGGGCGGGCGAACCTCGACCTCTCCCTACACCGGCATTACCCGGATCAGGTTCAGACGGTCGGCGGCCCGTGCCGCCCTCTCAGCCCATTGCTGCGGGCTCCCGTTGTCATTGACGATACTCCCCCCGTGCCAGCGAGGCGAGAGGGACCAGATCGGGCGTTGCTCGAAGACCGGCGGCGCCTGCTCGCCGCGGCCCGGCTCTACTTCGTCTGCGAGGCTCAGCCGCACGGACAGGATCCGAGTGCCCTGCTGGCCGCGGCGATCTCCGGCGGTGTCGACGTGATCCAGATGCGCGAGAAGGCCGCCGCGGTGTGCCGAGGAGCTGGTCGCGTTCGCCGCGCCGTTCGCGCGAGCCGCACGCGATCATGGCGCCCTCTTTTTCATCAACGATCGGCCCGACCTCGTTGAGGCATGCGCAGCCGACGGCGTCCACGTCGGCCAGGAAGACGATTCGGTCGCCGACGCCCGCGCCGCCGCAGGCCCTGCGGCTCTCGTCGGCCTCTCGACACACTCCCCCTCGCAGTTCGACGCTGCGCTCGCGGCGGTCGGCGCCGAGCGCCCTGACCAGCTCAGCGCCGGGCCGGTGTGGGAGACGCCGACCAAGCAAGGTCGCCCCGCCGCCGGGCTCGAGCTGATCCGTCATGCAGCGCGAGTCGCTGGCGCCGACGATGCCTGGTTTGCGATTGGGGGCATCGACGCGGCGAACATCAGCGAAGTTGCCGGCGCCGGTGCCGCGCGAGTGGTCGTCGTGCGCGCGATTCGCGATGCGGCCGATCCCGCTGCCGCCGCAAGCGAGCTTCGCAGCGCACTGGGCGCCCCGCAACGCGCCCATTAGCCTTCTGGCGATGGCCAGCCGTGAACGAAAGCGCGCCGAGCGGCGCAAGCGCAAACAGCGTTCGACCCAGCGTCCACCGGGTGAAAACGGCCAAGTGTCTCGCGAGCGGACGGTCGCGGCGCGCTCGGAGGCCAAGAACCAGGCAGTGCGCGAGAAGCTCGAGCCACTCGAGCACGGCGAGCGCCCGCCGGTGGTGACGATCGGCGCTGTGGTCTCAGCCTTGATCGCGATCTCATCGGTGATCGGCTATCTCGCCGGCGTCGAGGTGACGAGGTTCGGTAGCGATGGCATCGAGCAGGGCGAAGGCGAGGCCCCGATCACCTCGATCATCGCCGTGGTCGCCCTCATGGGCACGATGGCCTACGGGATGTGGAAGGCTCGCTACTGGGCGGTCCTGGGCTTTCAGGCGCTTGCTGGTGATCGTGCTCGTGGCGGCCTCACTCGGCCTCGTACAGGCGACCGACTGGAAGCTTGCGGTCGGAACCACTGTGCTGATCGCCGCGGCGGGGGCGATGTTCTACTTCATGATCAAGGCGATGGCGCGCATCCAGATGCCCGAGCGCCGGCCCGTGGAATAACGAGCCGCCGGCTGTTCGGGGGCGCTCGGCGAGCCGTTCTATAGAGTCGTCGTATGGCCGATTCTTATGACGTGATCGTGATCGGGAGTGGCCCCGGTGGCTATGTCGCCGCTATCCGGGCGGCTCAGCTGGGCAAGAAGACCGCCGTGGTCGAGCGCGACAAAGCTGGCGGGCGCTGTCTCAATTACGCCTGCATTCCGGCGAAAACGATGCTTTACACCGCCGAGCTGCTCGACCACGCCGAGAACTCGGCCGAGCTCGGGCTCACAACTAAGGGCGCAACGCTCGATTGGAAGGCTCTCGGCGCCCGCCGGGCCAAGGTCTCGGAAACGCTCTCGGGCGGCGTCGACGGGCTGTTGCAGAAGAACAAGATCGCCACGCTCGAGGGTGAGGGATCGCTCGACTCCGACGGCAACGTCGTCGTCAACGGCGAGACCTACGGCGCCGAGGCCGTAATCCTCGCCACCGGATCGGTTGCGATGGCGATCCCCGGCGTCGAGTTCGGCGAGCGCGTCGTCGACACCTGGGGCGCTTGGTCGCTGCCGAGTCAGCCGAAGTCGATCGGTGTCGTCGGCGCCGGCGCCTCGGGGGCCGAGATCGCCTCGGCCTACATCCGCTACGGAACCAAGGTGACGCTGATCGAGATGCTGGACCAGATCCTGCCGCTCGAAGACAAAGACTGCGCGCGCGTCGTCGAGCGCACGTTCAAGAAGCAGGGCATCGAGATCCTCACCGGCACTCCGATCTCAGACGTCGCTGCCGGCGCGAAGTCGGTTAAGGCCAAGGTCGGAGATCAGGCGGTCGAGTTCGACTATCTCGCGATCGCCGGCGGGCGTGCGCCCGACACCGCGCCGCTCAACCTCGACGCAGCCGGGATCAAGACCGCCGAAGACGGCAGGATCGAGATCGACGAGCTTCAGCACACCTCGAACAACAAGGTCTACGCAATCGGCGACCTCGTCCGCGGCCCCGCGCTCGCGCATAAGGCGATGGAGGAGGGCGTGGTCGCCGCCGAAACGATCGCCGGCGCGCCCACGCACGCAGTCGATCCCGATCTCGTCCCGGGAGCGACCTTTTGTCACCCGCAGGTGGCGAGCGTTGGCATGACCGAAGCGCAGGCCAAGGAGACTGGGCGCGAGATCAAGGTCGGCAAGTTCAAGCTCGGCGGCGTCGGCTCGTCGGTGATCTACGACGACCGCGACGGCATGGTCAAGATCGTCGCCGACGCCGAATACGGCGAGATCCTCGGGGCCCATATCGTCGGCAACCGCGCCTGCGACATGATCAGCGAGCTCGTCGACACGATCGCGCTCGAGGGCGGCTATCAGGAACTGGCGCGCATCGTCCATCCGCATCCGACGATGTCGGAAGCGGTGCTCGACGCCGCCCGCGCCGTCGACGGCTGGGCGACACACGCCTAGCTCGTGGGCGCTGCGCGAGCGACCTTCTACTACGACCTCGGCTCCCCTTACGCCTACCTCGCCGCCGAGCGGATCTCCGCCGTGTTCGAGCACGCCGGCGCCGAGCAGCCCGAGTGGCAGCCGATCCTTCTCGGCGGCCTCTTCGCCCGCTTCGATCGCAGCTCGTGGGCGCTGGGGCCCGCGCGCGATGAAGGCATGCGCGAGGTCCAGCGGCGAGCTTCGGCGTACGGGCTGCCGCCGATCCGCTGGCCCGAGCTCTGGCCCGGCAACTATCTGACCGCGATGCGCACGGCGACGTTCGCAAAGGAGATCGGCCGCACGATCTCCTTCTCGCTGGCGGCATTTCGCCAGGGCTTCGCCGCCGGGCGCGACCTGAGCGAGCGCGACAACGTATTCATCGCGGCAGCATCATCGGAGCTGCACCCGAGGTCGCTGGAGATCGCAATCGGCCGCGAGGCGATCAAACAGCGGCTGCGCGCCGCAACCGACGAGGCGGGCGACCGGGGCGTTCGCGGAGTCCCGGCGGTGGTCGTAGGCGACGAGGTCTTCTGGGGCGACGACCGGCTCGAGGATGCCGCAGAGGCCCAGCTTCGCGGGTGAGCTATGTTGCGGACGGGTGGCTGACAAGGCTGAGAAGACAGCGCAAGCGCCAAGTGCGGATGGCGCTGGTACCTCGCAGCGACCGCTTCCCGAGGCCGACGTTTGTCTGGAGCTACTCGAAACGATGGCCCTGATTCGCCGTTTCGAGGAGGAAGCGGGGCGTCAGTACCAACGAGCCAAAGCGGGCGGATTCCTTCATCTCGCGATCGGCGAGGAGGCAACGATCGTCGGCACAACCTCGGCGATGCGGCAGGGCGACTACTTGATCGGCACCTACCGCACGCACGGCCACGCGATCGCGCGCGGCACAGACCCCAAGCATGTGATGGCCGAGCTCTTCGGCCGCGTCGACGGCACCTCTGGCGGGCGCGGCGGCTCGATGCACGTCTACGACCACGAGCGCCGTTTCCTTGGCGGCTATGGGATCGTCGGCGGCAACCTGCCACTTGCAGCCGGTGTCGCCCTGGCTTCCGACTACACGGGAACCGACGACGTCACCGTCTGCATGTTCGGTGACGGCGCCTCCAACACCGGCAACTTCGGCGAGACGATGAACCTGGCCGCGTTGTGGAGCCTGCCGGTCGTGTTCATCCTCGAGAACAACCTCTATGGGATGGGAACCTCGGTCGAGCGCCACTCCGCGGTCACCGACTTCTCGAAGAAGGCCGAGGGGCTCGGAGTCCCCGGCGTGCGCGCCGACGGCATGGATGTGCTGGCGATGCGCGAGACCGTCGCCGAGCATCTGCGGATCGCTCGCGAGGACCGGCGGCCGACGATGGTCGAGGCCTTCACCTACCGCTACCGCGGCCACTCGGCAGCCGACCCCGAGGTCTACCGAACCAAGGAAGAGGTCGCCGAGTGGCGCAAGAAGGACCCGATCGAAGCCTTTGCCGAGCGACTCGAGGCCGAGGGTGTGCTGGACGACGGCGCCCGCGAAGAGATGCGCGAGCGCATCGAGCAGCGCGTCGTCGACGCGGTCGCCTTCGCCGACGAGTCACCGGAGCCGCCGCTCGACACGCTCTACGACCACCTCTACGTGCTCGGTGAAGCCGTGCCCGGGTGGTATGCGATCGATGAGCGTGCGCCCCATGTCTTCGCCGGCGAGCGCGAGGGCGAGGAGCTCACCGGTGAGGCAATGCGCCTGGCCAAGGCCGGCGCCGACTACGGCGGGCGCGCCGCGCAGACGGGTCGCAAGTCCGGTGAAGAGCTCGAAGATCGCGACGAGGGTGAGGCGCTCGAGCCGAGTTCCGACGAGTTCATCGAAGAGGGCGCCGAGGGCGACACGGAAGGTCCCTGGTAATGCCGGCTCTGAGAATGCGAGAAGCGCTGCGCGATGCAATGGGTGAGGAGATGCGCCGCGACGAGTCCGTCTACGTGATGGGCGAGGACGTAGCCGTCTTTCAGGGCGCGTTCAAGGTCACCGAAGGGTTGCTGGAGGAGTTCGGCGAGCGCCGAGTTCGCGACACGCCGATCTCCGAGAACACGATCGTCGGCATGGGCGTCGGCTCGGCGATGGCGGGACTGCGCCCTGTGGTCGAGTTGATGACCGTCAACTTCGCCCTGCTCGCCTTGGATCAGATCATCAATCACGCCGCGGCGATCCCTTACATGTTCAACGGCCAGGCGCGGGTGCCGATGGTGATCCGGATGCCGGGCGGCGGCGGCCATCAGCTCGGCCCGACCCACTCCCATAGCTTCGAGGCAATGTTCCTGCAGATTCCCGGACTGCTGGTCGCCTGCCCTTCGACACCCGCCGACGGCAAAGGCATGCTCAAGGCCGCGATTCGCGATGACAACCCGGTCATCTTCATCGAGCACGAGGGTCTGTACGGCGCCCGCGGCGAGGTTCCCGAAGGCGACGATCACGTCGTCGAGTTCGGCAAGGCGGCGGTTCGCCGCGAGGGCGGCGACGTCACCATCGTCGGGATCCTGCGCATGGCCCACACCGCTCAACAGGCAGCGAAGACGCTGGCAAGCGAACACCATGTCGAAGCCGAGGTGATCGATCCCCGCACCCTGCGACCGCTCGATCTCGACACGATCCTCGAATCGGTGCGAAAGACCAACCGCCTGGTCATCGTCGAGGAAGGCTGGCCGCATGGCGGCGTCGGCGCCAACATCGCCGCCCTGGTCGCAGAACAGGCCTTTGACCATCTCGACGCACCGATTCAGCGGGTCACCGGCGCTGACGTGCCGATGCCCTATTCGAAACGGCTGGAGCAGTCGGCAATCCCGCACGCAGAGCACGTCGTCAGCGCGGCGCTGGCGACAACCGAGGGGGCGGTCTGATGGCGACCGACATCGTCATGCCACGGCTGTCGGACTCGATGGAAGAGGGCACCGTGCTCAGCTGGATGAAGCAGGTCGGCGACGAGGTCGCGCTCGGCGAGGAGCTGGTTGAGATCGAGACCGACAAGGCGAACATGGTGTTCGAGTCTGATGCGGCTGGGACGCTGATCGAGATCTTGGCCGAGGAGGGGACGACCTTGCCGATTGGTGAGGTGATTGCCCGGGTTGGCGAGAAGGGGGAAGCCGCGTCTGGTGGCGGCGAGGGGGACGATGGCGCTTCTGGCGGGGACGGCGAACCCGATGCGGACGCAAGCGAGAAGGGCGGCGAGCGAAGACGCCCCCGAGTCGGACGAAACGGCCGGGGATCCAGCCCCGGCCGAGAGCGAGGAGGATTCCTCCGCTACCCAGCCTTTGAGCGGATCGCGTCGGGGAGAAGGTTCGGACGATGGCGAGCGGGTGAAGGCTTCGCCGCTGGCGCGACGGATGGCTGAAGAGAAGGGCGTGGAGCTCCGCTCGATCTCGGGCTCGGGGCCGGGTGGGCGGATCATCAAGACCGACGTGGAGAGCGCGTCCGCGGCGCCGGCGCCGGACGCTGAATCAGGGCCTGAGCAGGCAGCGGCGCCAGCGCCCACGGCAGGGGCGAAGGAAAAGCCCGAGACGGCGAAGGGCGCGGTCGAGGTCGTCGAGCTGACCAAGCTGCAGCAGACCGTGTCGCGGCGGATGGCCGAATCGAAGGCGACCGCTCCCCACTTCTACCTCCAGGCGGAGATCGACATGTCGCGCTGCTTCGAGGCGCGCGCGCGGGTCAAGGCCGCCGCCAGCGAGGGTGAGGTGGTGCCGTCCTTCAACGACATGGTCGTTAAGGCGTGCGCGATCGCGCTAGGAGAGTTTCCGCGCGCCAACGGCGCCTATCGCGATGGCAAGTTCGAGCTCTACGAGCGCGTCAACGTCGGCATTGCCGTGGCCGCTCGCGATGCTCTGGTCGTACCGACGATCTTCGACGCCGATCGCAAGGGCCTGCGCCAGATCGCAACCGAGTCGCGCTCGCTGGCAACACGGGTTCGCGACGGCACCGTCACACCGCCGGAGCTATCGGGCGGGACGTTCACCGTCTCCAACCTCGGCATGTACGGCATCTCCAACTTCCACGCCGTGATCAACGCGCCTCAGGCCGCGATTCTCGCGGTCGGCGCAATCGAGGAGAAGCCTGTCGTTCGCGACGGCGAGATCGCCGCCGGGCGGATCATGGGCGTCACGCTCGCCTGCGATCACCGCATCCTCTACGGCGCCGACGGCGCCGAGTTTCTCGCGCGGATCAAGGCTCTGCTGAGCGAGCCGCTGGGCTTGGCGCTCTGACCGTTGTCGCTGACCGGCTTGATCGACGTCCCGATCGAGTCGCTGCCGTACGTGGACGAGCACGCGACCACGATCGTCGCCACGGCGGATCAGGTCTGGGACGCGCTGATCGCGGTCACCTTGGGATCGACCTCGGGACCGATTTCTGCGCGGGTGGCAAAGACACTTGGCTGCGTGCCGTTGGAGCGCAGTGGCGAGGTCGGTGAGATCGGCTCGACCGTGCCGGGCTTCGTCGTCACCCGCGCCGTGCGCCCGGCCGTGCTGGCGCTGATGGGAGAGCACCGGTTCTCCTGCTACGCCCTGATCTTCACCGCCACCGACACTCCGACCGGCCTCGTCGAGCTGCGCGCGACGACCCGGGCCAAGTTTCCCTCGCGCGCGGGCAGCGTCTACCGCATGCTCGTCATCGGCAGCCGCGGGCACGTTTTCGCGACGCGCTCGATCCTGCGCGCGGTGCGCCGGCGCGCCGAACGATCTTGAATCGCTCAGCCCAATCGACGCCCGGGGTTGAAATATCGGCAAACGGGAATACACTGATGTAGCGATTTGCACGAGCAAATAGCTCGCGTGATCACAGACATAGGCGGCGAGGGAGGAACCCCGAGCTGCTGTCGTCCATAGGCGTTGCCGAGGAGATCCCGAAGCAACGAAAGACGGTCCAGGTTCCGAGGAGATCCCAAAGAGCCCGGCCAAACGCGAAGGACGGAAGAGATGAAGCCAGCCAATGGCGCTGTCGCGAGCGACTTCTCGCGCGATGAATTGCGCGATCGCCGCAACGATCACCTGACACGGGCAGACCGCACCGCCCTGTTGCACTACATGGCGCTGATGCGCTCCGCCGAGGAGCGCGGAATCACGCTTTATCGCCAGGGCAAGATCCCCGGCAGCTTCTATGACGGCTGCGGCCAGGAGGCGATCTCGGTCGGCTCCTCGTTCGTGCTCGGGCCGCAGGACCGCATGTGCATCCTGCACCGCGATCTCGGCGCGCACTTCGTCCGCGGCGTCACCCCAGATCGCTATCTCGCCAACTACATGGGCCGAAGCGCCGGCCCCACCGGCGGCAAGGACGGCAACCTGCACTTCGGCGACAAGGAGCTTGGCTGCGTCGGCATGGTCTCGATGCTGCCCGACATGGCGCTCGTCGCTACCGGGCTGGCGCTCGCTTTCAAGCTGCGCTCAGAGCCGCGGGTGGCGATGACCTACTTCGGCGAGGGTTCGACCGCAAACGGCCAATGGCACGAGGCGATGAACTTCGCCGGCATCCACCAGCTGCCGGTGATTTTCATGCTCGAGAACAACGGCTTCGCCTACTCGACGCCGAACGAGCTCGAGTTCGCGGTTGACCCGGTCAAGCGCGCCGCGACCTACGGCTTCCCGGGCGTGCTGGTCGACGGCAACGATGTCGAGGCGGTGTTCGAGGCATCGCGCCTCGCTGTCGACCGCGCCCGCGACGGAGGCGGGCCGACGCTGATCGAGTGCCGGACGATGCGCATGCACGGCCACGGCGCTCACGACAACATGAGCTACGTCCCCGCCTCGGTGCGTGAGGAATGGGCACAGCGAGATCCGATCGAGCTCTACAGCGCGCGCCTCGTCGCTGAGCACGACTTCTCCGCCGACGAGGTTGAGTCGATTCGCGCCGGCGCCAAGACCGAGGTCGACGAGGCCGCAAGCAAGGCGCTCGAATCGCCTATGCCGGATGCGGCGACTGCCATCGAAGGCGTCTTCGCCGAGGAGTGGGCGCCTCTGGGCGACGGCACGGCGCCGTGGTCGCATTGGAACGGCGCCGAGGCCGAGCGGAGTGCCGCATGAGCCGAGCTCACCTACTTGGAGGCGATCTCTGACGGCTTGCGCGAGGAGATGCGCCGTGACGAGACCGTGTTCTGCATGGGTCAGGATATCGGCCACTTCGGCGGTGCCTTCAAGGTCACCGATGGCTTCGTCGAGGAGTTCGGCGTCGACCGTGTGCTCGATGCCCCGCTGGCCGAAAACGCGATCATCGGCACCGCCGTGGGCGCGGCGGTCGAGGGCCTGCGGCCTGTGTGTGAGATGCAGTTCGCCGACTTCATCTCGTGCGGCTTCGACCAGCTCGTCAACGTTGCCGCCAAGCTCCACTACCGCCAGGGCCTGGCCGTGCCAATGGTTGTGCGCCTGCCCTCGGGCGGTGGCTTCTCGGGAGGGCCCTTTCACTCCCAAAATCCCGAAGCCTGGTTCCTGCAGGCGCCCGGCCTCAAGGTCGTTGCCCCAGCCACCGCCGAGGATGCCAAGGGGCTACTGACGGCGGCTATCCGCGACCCGAACCCGGTGTGCTTTCTCGAGCACAAAGGCCTCTATCGCTACATCAAGGGCGAGGTCCCCGAGGGCTCACATGAGGTCGAGATCGGCAAGGCCCGAATCGCCCGCGAGGGCGAGGAGATGACGGTGATCGCCTACGGCTCCGCGGTGCACCTGGCACTCGACGCCGCCGCTGATCTCGACGAGAGCATCGAGGTCATCGATCTGCGCTCGCTCGTCCCGCTCGACACCGACGCGGTGCTGTGCCAGTGCTCGCAAGACCGGCAAGGTGCTCGTCGCCCACGAAGCGACTCGATCCTGTGGCGTTGGCGCGGAGGTGGCAGCTCTGATCGCCGCCGAGGCCTTCGAGGACCTCGACGCGCCGGTGCGGCGCTTGACCGCGCCCGACGTCCCGATCCCGTTCAGCCCACCGCTGGAGCAGGCCGTGCTGCCGCAGCTCGAGCAGATGAAGGAGGCCTGCCGTGAGCTCCTCAGCTACTGAGACCGTGCAAGTTGAAATGCCGAAGATGGGCATCTCCGTCTCGGAAGGGACGATCGTTGAGTGGCGCAAGGCTGTCGGCGACGAGATCTCGGCCGACGAGACGATCGCCGACGTGACCACCGATAAGGTCGACGTCGAGATCCCCTCTCCGGCATCGGGCGTCGTTTCCAGCTTGCTCGTCGAGCCGGGTGAGAGCGTCGACGTCGGGACCGTGATCGCCGAGATCGCGCCGGCCGGCGCCGATGTCGCCAGCCAACCCGGCGACTCCTCCACCGATGCTGTGCAAGCCGAGGCGACGAGCTCGGATGAGCCAGCCGTGGACGGCCCGGACCGCTCCACCTTCGTTTCGCCTGTCGTCGCGAGGATGGCCGACAAGCACGGCGTCGACATCAGCGAAGTCGACGGCACCGGGATTGGCGGACGCGTGCGCAAGAAGGATGTGCTGGCGTTTCTCGATGACGCGCCGGCAAGCGGCAACGGTGAGGTCAAGGCCGCACCGGTTCTGCATTCCGACTCGCCCTACCGGCCCGATGAACCTGAACCGGCCGAGAAGGCCGAGCCGGTCGAGAAGGCCGCGGAGCCGACCACCGAAGGCGAGGCAGCAAGCGAAGGGCGCGAGGTGATGTCGCCGATGCGTTCGGCGATCGCCAAGCACATGGTCGAGAGCCGCCGCACGGCGGCGCACTGCACGACGATCGTCGAGGTCGACATGTCGCGGGTCGCCGCCCGCCGTGCCGAGCTCAAGCCGGTGATGGCTAAGCGCGGGGTGCCGCTGACGTACCTCTCGTTCGTCGCCAAGGCGACCGTGGGGGCGCTGGCCCAATACCCGGTGTTGAACTCGTCTGTGGACGGCGATGCGATCGTCCACCACGACGATGTCAACCTCGGCATCGCGGTTGCGCTTGACGCCGGACTGATCGTCCCCGTGATCGCCAAGGCGCAGCGCCTCAGCGTCGAGGGCCTCGCTGCCGAGATCGCAGACGTGGCAACGCGCGCGCGGGAGAAGAAGCTGACGCCCGACGACGTTCAGGGCGGTACGTTCACGATCACCAACCCGGGCCAGTTCGGCGCTGTGCTGGCGACGCCGATCATCAACCAACCGCAGGTGGCGATCCTCGATCTCGAGGCGATCGTCAAGCGGCCCGTGGTGATCACGGCCGAAGACGGGAGCGACTCGATCGCGATCCGCCCGATGACCTACCTGTGCATGTCGTGGGATCACCGCGCTCTCGATGGAGCCGTAGCCGCCCACTTCCTCGGCACGATCAAGCGCGACCTCGAGGCCGGCGGCGAACTATGAGCCTGACCGCTTTTGAGCACGAGGAGCTGGTGGTGCGCAGCGGCAAGCGCAGCGGGGCGACGATGGCGGTCGCGGTGCATTCGACCGCTCTCGGTCCTGCACTCGGCGGGCTGCGCCTGTGGCATTACGGCCGCGATGAGGACGGCATCGCCGATGTCCTGCGACTCGCCTCGGGAATGACGATGAAGGCCGCCGCGGCCGGTCTCGACCTCGGCGGCGGCAAGGGTGTCATCTGCTCCCCCGCTCCGGCCGCGATGCTGAGCCTGGATCTGCGCCGCGAGATCCTGCTCGACTTCGGCGACCTCGTCGAGTCGCTGGGCGGCCGCTACATCACCGCCGAGGACGTCGGCATCGACGCGGACGACATGGGCGTGGTTGCCGAGCGCACCAATCATGTCACCGGCCTACCGCAAGCCGGCGGTGGCGCCGGCGACCCAAGCCCGTTCACCGCGATCGGAGTCGAGGCGGCGATGCGAGCCTGCATCGAGGCGCGCTTCGGAACGCGCGAGCTGCTCGGGATGGGAGTCGTGGTGATCGGCCTTGGGCACGTCGGATCACGACTGGCGATGCGCATGCGCGCCGCCGGCGCTCGCCTCGTCGTCTCCGACACCGATCCCCAAAAACGCCAGCTCGCCGAGCGTCTCGGGGCGCGCTGGGTCGACCCGGCAGTCGCGACAAGGGTCGAGTGCGATGTGCTGGCGCCGTGCGCGCTCGGCGGCGCGATCGGAGAGGCAAGCGTCGAGCGCCTGCGGACGCAGATCGTCTGCGGGGCGGCCAACAATCAACTCGCCGACGATCGGCTTGCCGAACGCCTGGCCGAGCGCGACGTGCTCTATGCGCCCGACTTCATCGCCAACGCCGGCGGCTTGATCAACGTCTATCGAGAGGTTCGCGGCTATGACGAGGACCGGGCGCTGGAGATGGCGATGGACATCGAGGAGACGATGCGCCAGGTGCTGATCACCTCCGAGACGCGCTCGGTGACGCCGCTCGAGGCTGCAATCGAGCTCGCCCACGAGCGACTCGATTGCGCCGTGCGAAACTAGGTTCATGAGCGAGCTCAGCGTGGTGCGCGCGGGCCAGGTTGGCTACGCCGAGGCGCTGGCCGCGCAGCGGGCGCTGGCAGAGGCGCGACGAGCTCGGGAAGTCGGTGACCTGCTGCTCTTGCTCGAGCATCCGCCGGTCTATACGAAGGGCAGGCGCACGAGCGCCGACGAGCTACCGATGGGCGAGCAGTGGTATCGGATGCAGGGCTTTGAGATCGTTGAGAGCGATCGTGGCGGCCGCCTCACCTATCACGGTCCCGGACAGCTCGTCGCCTATCCGATCGTCGACCTGGCGGAACTCGGCATCGGGGTTCGTGAGTTCGTCGGCAGGCTGGAGCGCGCGATGATCGCCGCGCTTGGCGACTTCGAGATCACGGCTGGCCTGTTCGAGGGACTGACGGGTGTCTGGGTCGGTGAGTCGCCTCCGCCGCTGGGTAAAGCGCGGAAGATCGGCTCGATCGGTCTTCGCGTGCGCGAGTCGATCACCACCCACGGTCTTGCGATCAACGTCAACAACGACCTGCAGCCGTTCGAGTGGGTGATGCCGTGTGGGATCGAGGCCTGCCAGATGACCTCGGTGGCGCGCGAGCACGGCGCCGAGCAGGATCTAGACGCCTTTGGCAGCGCCGTCGCAAGGCGCTTGGCCCAGAGCTGCGAGGCCGAGCCAGTCGAGCTCGCCGGCATTGATCTCACCCGACGAGTCCCCGGCGCTTCAGCCCTTGCAAGCGGCGCTCTCGCGCCGAGCTGAAGGCCGGCTCCCGTCGCCGCGCGGATGCCACTGAGTAACGAGGACGCTCACCGCATCGCCCGCGACGAGGGCGTCTCGCGGCCGATCTACTTCGTCGTTCGCGGCGGCGTCGTTCCCTTCATGCGACTGTGGTGGGGCCTGCGAATCTCCGGCGCGCAGCACATCCCAGCCGAGGGTGCGGCGATCATCACGCCCAACCACAAGAGCTTCTACGACAGCTTCTTTCTCGCCGCGGCGACCAAGCGCCACGTCCGCTTCATGGGCAAGTCGGAGCTGTTCGAGGGGCGCATGGGCAAGACCTTCGTTCGCCTCGGAGCGTTTCCGGTGCGCCGTGGTCAGTCCGATGCCGATGCGCTCGAGACGGCCCGCGAGATCCTCGAACAGGGCGGGCTGCTTTCGCTGTTTCCCGAAGGGACGCGAGTGCGCGATCCCGAGGGTCTTGGCGAGCCCAAGCGGGGTGCGGTGCGCCTCGCGCTGGAGACGGGCGCGCCGCTGATTCCGGCGGCGATCACCGGCACCGAGAAGCTCTTCTTTCACGGCGTTCCCCGACCGACCACGGTTCGCGTCAGTTTCGGCACACCGATTGCCGTGGACGAGATCCCAGCAACTCCAGACGCCGCCGCGCAGTTGCTCGATGACGAGCTGTGGCCAAGCGTCGAGGGCGAGTTCGGACGACTACGCGCGCACCCAGGTCTGATCGCGGCCGGGCTCGCCGCGCTCGGCATTGGCGCGACGGTGGCGACGCGCCGCCGGCGCAGGTCCAAGAAGCGCAGGCCGAGTGGCGCCGATGAACTGCCGAGCGGCACCGATAACGTGACACTAGTCGACGAAATCTGCCGCTCGGCACGAATCGGGCCGCTCGGTAACGTTTAGGTCATGAAACCGGTCGAGACGCCAACGCCAGATCGGGTCCACGTCACCCGCTCGCGCGCAAACCCGGGCGGCGCGACGTTCGAGGGACGCCCGTTTCGCGAGCGCAAGCCGAAGTGGCTCAAAGTTCCGGCGCCGGGAAGCCCCACCTACCGCGCGCTGAAGAAGTCGATCGCCGACGACAACCTGCACACCGTCTGCGAGGAGGCCAACTGCCCCAACATCGGCGAGTGCTGGGAGCGCGGCACGGCAACCTTCATGATCCTCGGCGATGTCTGCACGCGGCGCTGCGGCTTTTGCAACGTGCAGACCGGGGTGCCGACGTGGAACGACCCGCTGGAGCCGCTGCGCGTTGCCACCCAGGTAAAGAAGATGGGCCTGAAGCACGCGGTGATCACATCCGTCGACCGCGACGATCTGCCCGACTACGGCGCCGGCGCCTTCGTCGGCGTCGTGCGCTCGATCCGGATGATGGCACCGGAGTGCAAGATCGAGCTGCTGACGCCCGACTTTCGCGGCCAGGAGATGCCGCTAGCCAAGGTCGTCCACGAGCGCCCCGATGTCTTCAACCACAACGTCGAAACCGTGCCGCGGCTCTACCCGAAGGCTCGCCGCGGCTCGAACTTCCTGCGCTCGGCGAGGGTGTTGAGGATGGCGAAGGAGATGGGCGGCGGGCGCGTCGTCACGAAGTCGGGATTGATGGTCGGTCTTGGCGAGGAGTTCGACGAAATGATCGAAACGTTTGAGATCCTGCGCGCGCACGGCGTCCAGATCCTCACCGTCGGCCAGTACCTTCGCCCGACGGAGAAGCACCTGCCGGTGGTGCGCTACTGGCACCCCGACGAGTTCGACCGCCTGCGCGCGGCGGCCTATGAGATCGGCTTCGAATCGGTCGCGGCGGGGCCGCTCGTGCGCAGCTCCTACCACGCCGACGAGTCGGCGCGTGAAGTGGCTGAGCGGCAGGCGTCCTAGCCGCCGGCGGTCCCTTCGATCAGGCCGAGCAGGGCTGGCGGTCGTCCGCGGTGATCTCGTCCGCGCCCGCGGCCGGGCTCCGAAACCGCTGCTTGAACGTGAACGCGTAGGGCGTTGGGCCGTACTCGGCCAGGTACTCGAGGCGCTCGCGCGCATCGGCAGGCGTCGGCACGGTCCCAGCCTGTACCCACCACAGCGCGATGAAGATCTCCGCGATGCGGCTGAACCACTGGCGGCGGCGTCGCATCACCTCGAGGTGGGGTCCTGAATAGACGAAGTTCCACAGAGCATCCGCCGACTCCCAGACCGACATGTTGATCAGCAACCGCTCGTCGTCGAAGGCTTGGATCGAGGTGGCGTCGCCGGACTCGTCCTGAAGGCGCCAGACGAACCCGGGAGCACCGTCGGCGAGCGCGTTGATCGGCTCCAGGTTGGCGACGAACTCCGCCATCGTTGACGAGTCCATCGGTGCGACCGGCAGCGCGATGTTGACTTGGGCCAGATGCAGCTCGTGGCGCTTGGTCACGAGAGCAGCATAGGTGCGTAGGTCTGTAACCGATGAGCGCGACATGACTTCTGCCCAGCCGGTGTACTAGGGCCGGTGAACAGCAACGACATCCGCACAGCCGTCCTCGGGATCGGGATCATCTTCTGCGTCGGGCTGCTGGCAATGACGGCGGCGGTGGTCGCCGAGATCGACATCCAGCAGTGGAATCTGTCCAGCTTGCTGTTGATCGGCTTCATCGTCTTTGGCATTGCGATCATCGCGATGATCCTGCTGGCGCTGATCAGCGCCCTGCGAAATCCGCCAGACGAGTAACACCGCCGCTTTCATTTGCCAGTCATCTGCGATCGCCACGGTCGCCTCATCAATCGACGCCGGCTTCAGCCGGCAGACCCGAGGAGACCGAGATGACTTTGAAGACCAAGCTCGCACTGACCATCGGCGTCGCGGCGGCAGTCGTAGGGATCGCCGCCTGCGGCGGCTCCGCTTCCGCCGGCGAGCCAACCTCAGGCAGCGATCTGCCGCAGGGCAGCGAGCACGTCGAGCTCGATCCGGCCGAGTTCACGACCGAGATCGACAACCCGTACTGGCCGATGGCCGTCGGCAACAAGTGGGTTCTGAGCGAGACGGACACCACTGGCGCCCGCGAGAAGATCGTGGTCGAGGTCGTCGACGAGACGAAGTTGATCGCCAACGGCGTCGAAGCACGCGTCGTTCGCGATACGGCGACCGCGGACGGTGTTCCGATCGAGATCACCGACGACTGGTTCGCCCAGGATTCGGCCGGAAACGTCTGGTACCTCGGCGAGTACGTGACCAACTTCGAGGACGGCAAGCCCGTCGACCACGAGGGATCGTTCGAGGCAGGCGTCGACGGCGCCGAGGCCGGTGTCGCGATGCCCGCCGACCCGCAGGCGGGGATGGAGTATCGCCAGGAGTACTACGCGGGCGAGGCCGAGGACCAGGGCGCGGTCGTGACTGTCGGGGAAGAGCAGGTCCAGGTTCCCTTCGGCTTCTTCGACGAGGGCGTACTCATGACCCGAGACCTCAACCCGAACGAGCCCAAGACGCAAGAGCTCAAGTTCTATGCGCGCGGTGTCGGGCCCCTGCTGAGCTTCCATACTGATGGCGACGGCGGGCGCGCGGCGCTGGTCAGCTTCGAGCGCGGGAAGTAGCGCTGTGTGGCTAGAGTCCCGCGCCCTTGTCCGAGCTGCTGTTCAACCCGCGCGCCTACGACGCTGCCGATCTCGATCCCGAGGCGAAGCGGATCATGCTGGCGACGATCGAGTTCTTCGAGTCGCGCGGCAAGCAGGTGCTCAAAGAGCACGACCGCGAGCAGCGCTGGTACTCCGACTTCCTCGAGTTCGTCAAGCGCGAACGGGTCTTCGCAACGCTGCTGACGCCCGCGCGCGACGGCGACGGAGACGCCGACAAGCGCTGGGACACAAAGCGGATCTGCGCCTTCAACGAGATCACCGCCTTCTACGGGCTCGTCTACTGGTACACGTGGCAGGTCTCGATCCTCGGCCTGGGGCCGATCTGGCAAAGCGACAATGAGGCGGCGCGGGCGCGGGCAGCGCAGCTGCTCGACGAAGGCGCGATTTTCGCCTTCGGCCTCTCCGAGAAGGCCCACGGCGCCGATATCTATTCCACCGACATGGTGCTGACGCCCGACGGCAATGGCGGCTTCAGCGCTCGCGGCGGCAAGTACTACATCGGCAACGGCAACCTCGCGGGCATGGTCTCGGTGTTCGGACGGCGTAGCGACATCGAGGGCCCGGAGGGCTATGTGTTCTTCGCCGCCGACAGCCAGCACTCGAACTACCGGCTGGTCAAGAACGTAGTCAGCTCGCAGTCGTACGTGAGCCAGTTCGAGCTTGAGGATTACCCGGTAGGCGAGGAAGACGTGCTACATGCCGGCCCGGCTGCCTTCGACGCCGCTCTGAACACCGTCAACATCGGCAAGTTCAACCTCGGCTTCGCCTCGATTGGGATCTGCGAGCACGCGCTTTATGAGGCGATCACCCACGCCGATGCTCGCGTCCTCTACGGGATGCAGGTCACCGACTTCCCCCACGTGCGCCAAGCGTTCGTCGATGCCTACGCGCGGCTAGTGGCGATGAAGCTGTTCGCCGAACGGGCGATCGACTACATGCGCTCGGCGACGGCTGAGGATCGGCGCTATTTACTGTTCAACCCGGTGACGAAGATGAAGGTGACGACCGAGGGCGAGAAGGTGATCGACCTGCTCTGGGACGTGATCGCGGCCAAGGGCTTTGAGAAGGACATGTACTTCGAGATGGCGGCACGCGACATCCGCGCGCTGCCGAAGCTCGAGGGGACGGTGCACGTGAACATGGCGCTGATCTTGAAGTTCATGCCCGCCTACCTGTTCAGCCCGGCGGCTGTAGACGACGTCGAGGTGCGTGACGATCCAGCCGACGACGGGTTCCTCTTTCGCCAGGGAAAGGCGCGCGGGCTGGGCCAGATTCGCTTTCAGGAGTGGAGCCTTGCCTACGAAGCGTTTGCCGGCGTCGCCAACGTCGCCAGGTTCCTCGAGCAGGCCGAAGGCTTGAAGGCGCTGCTGACTAGCGCGCCGCCATCGGAGTCGCAGATCAAGGACCCCGATTTCATGCTCGCGCTCGGCGAGCTGTTCACGCTCGTCGTCTACGGCCAGCTGATCTGCGAGCGGGCGGCGATCGTCGGCGTCGACGAGGCGATCATCGATCAGATCTTCGACGTCATCGTGCGCGACTTCTCGGCCTACGCGGTTGCGCTACACGGGCGCACGGCTTCGACTGACGAGCAGCAGGCGTGGGCGCTTGAGAACGTCCGCAAGCCGGTAGTCGACGGCGAGCGCTTCGGCAAGGTTTGGGGTCAGGTTCGGGGTCTCGCGGGCGCGTATGAAATGCGCCCGTAGCCGGCGCGCTCAGCCGACCGAGAGAACTTCGAGCTTCTTCTCGCCGCGCGGCGTCGCGTAGACGACCTCGTCACCGGCGCTGGCGCCGAGGAGCGCCTTGGCGACCGGGCTGTCGACCGAGAGCTTGCCCTCGGGCACGCTTGATTCCAGCGGGTGGACGAGCGTCACCTCGGCTTCGTTGCCCGTGGAGGCGTCGCGGTAGGTGACCCGCGAGCCGACATCGGCAGCGCCTCCTGCGGCGGGGGTGTCGATCACCTCGGCGTTGGCGATGTGGTGCTCGAGCACGCGAATCCGCGATTCGTTTAGCCCCTGCTCGTTTCGGGCGGCGTGGTACTCGGCGTTCTCCTTGAGGTCGCCGAACTCCCGTGCGACCTTGATCGCGGCGACAATCTCGGCCCGCTTGACCTCGGTCCGCTCCTTCAGCTCTGCCTCTGCCTCGGCTAGCCCCTCGGCGCTGATCTGATGCTTCGCCTCGTTCACGGTCGGAGAAGTTAGCGGAGGTGCACCGAACCCTCCGTTCGTGCGGCGGCTCGCCTCACTGACCGGGATCAGGGCGCCAGCTCCGTGATGGTCGTCTAGGACTTCCTTGGCTCGTAGCGCAACGCCACTGCCCCCGAGCCGAACTCCATCCGGCCCACGAGCTTCAAGTCGACATGCTTGGATAGCCCCGCGAACAACGTCGGCCCATGGCCCGCAAGCCTTGGCTGCACGACAAACTCGTATTCGTCGATCAATCCCAGCTCCGCCAATGCCAGCGGAAGCTTCACGCCTCCCACGAACAGTCCCTTGCCCGACTCCCGCTTCAGCTCCTGAACGGCTTCTCCCAAATCGTCCCCGCGCACGAGCTCCGCGTTCCAATCGACCCGGTCCAGGGTGCTCGATACGACGTACTTCTTTGCCGCATCGATCGTCCGGCCGAAAGGCGCCGTCCAATCAGGCATCGCTTCCGTCTGTCCAGGCGGCCGCCAGGCTGACTCCATCATCTCGTAAGTCACCCGGCCGAAGAGCAGCGCGTCGGCCTGCTCGAGAGTCTCCGTGGCGTGACGATGTGTCTCTTCGTCCGGGGAACCTGCGCGGTGATCGCAGCATCCGTCCAAGGTGACGTTTATGGAGTATCGAAGAGGTCGCATCGTCTAAAGGCTAGGCCGGAAGGCGAAGCCGGTCAATCTGTCCCTCACGGCCGGCATGGCACCAAGCAACCAACCAGGGGATGGAGCCAGCCGGGCTCGAACCGGCGACCTCCGCGTTGCAAACGCGATGCTCTTCCAACTGAGCTATGGCCCCAAGCAACCCATTCTACGAATGTGCTGAGCGGGATTCAGTCGTTGATCAGGTCTCCAAACACACGGGTCTCCTTCGCCTCCTTGCATTTCTTGTTGCGCTTGACCTTGACCGTGATCTTGTCCGAATCCGGAGGCGCCGGGCCTTCGATCGTCCAGTTGCCCTTGTCGTCGGTCGTGGTTTCGCCGATCACGAACGGCGGATCCGAGTTGTGAATCAGCGTTACCTTGCGGCCGCTACGACACTTGCCGCCGACCTTGCCCTCGTACTTCGCGGTCCCGGGAGAGTCGCCGTCAGTGACCGAGGTGAACTTGACGGTCGTTGCGCTCTTCCCCGCGAAGGTGGTTTGGGTCCCCGCAGCCAGCATCGCCAAGGCGGCTAGCGCCAGCAGGACCATCTTCCTGATGCTCATCATGAGCCCCCTTCGATTCGCTGGTCCGACCATAGCTCGGCGCCAGAAACCCGTCAAGGTGTGCGAGGATCGCCGCTGAGCCTCGGGGCCGACCAAGGAGGAGGAGCGCAATGTCTGAAACCGAGACGAGCACGCCGGTCGGTGACCGTGAGCATCCCGACAAGTCGCCGGAGACGACCGAGAAAGCCAAGTCCGAGAACAACGGCAAGTCCAGCGGCGGCGCCGAGATCTCGAACCTCGACATCGTCCGTCACTACTTCGACATCGCCGCCGATCACCTCGGCCTTGCCGACGACATCCGGGTCGTTTTCTGGACGCCTTATCGCGAGGTCACCGTGCAGATCCCGGTCAAGCTTGCCGACGGCAAGACCCACGTCTACTCCGGCTATCGCATTCAGCACAACGGCGCTCGTGGCCCCTACAAGGGCGGCATCCGCTTTCACCCCGAAGTCGACGTCGACGAGGTCCGCGCGCTCGCCTCGCTGATGACCTGGAAGACCGCTGTCGCCGGCGTCCCCTTCGGCGGCGCCAAGGGCGGCATCAACTGCCCGACCGACGAGCTCGAGCCCAGTGAGCTGCAAAAGGTTGCGCGCTCGTTCATGGACAAGATCGAAAAGGTGCTCGGGCCGACGCGCGACATCCCCGCTCCCGACGTCGGCACCAACGCTCAGGTGATGGCCTGGTTCATGGACGAGTACGGAAAGCTCCACGGCCACACGCCGGCGATCGTCACCGGCAAGCCGATCGCGCTCGAGGGCTCGCTCGGGCGCGAAGCGGCGACCGGTCGCGGCTGCGTCTACATGTTTCGCGAGGCAGCGCCGCAACTGGGACTCAGTCCCGGCGACACCACCTTCGTCGTCCAGGGGTTTGGCAACGTCGGCTCCTGGGCGGCGCGGATCCTGCAGCAACTGGGGGCGAAGATGGTCGCCGTCTCCGACGCCAACGGCGCGATCAAGCAAAGCGACGGAATCGACGCCAACGATCTGCAAGAGCACATCGCAGCCGGCAAAGCGATCACAGATTTTCCCGGAGTCGAGGAGATCGATCCGGACGATCTTGTCGCCGTTGCCTGCGACGTCTTCATCCCGGCGGCACTCGGCGGCATGATCCATGAGCGAAACGCCGACCGCATGGACTGCAAGGTGATTGTCGAGGGCGCCAACAGCCCCACCACTCCGGCTGCCGACAAGATCCTCACCGACAAGGGCGTCTACATCATCCCCGACCTGATGGCAAATGCCGGCGGCGTCGTCGCCTCCTACTTCGAGTGGGTGCAAAACCTTCAGCACTTCAACTGGGAGGAGCGCGAGGTCAACGACCGCCTCGGCACGATCATGCGCCGCGCCTACCGCGACGTCTCGGGCCGGGCGAAGGAGGAAAAGCTCAGCCTCCGCGAAGCCGCCTACCTGGTCGGTATCGAACGCGTCCACGAAGCCGCAAGAATCCGCGGCTACGTTTAAGTCAGTCTGAGGCGGCGCCCCCGCCGCCTCAGAAGTCGAAGTCTTTGGGTTCTCCCTGCTCGAACCACAGCTCGTCGTCTTCGGGCTGGTCCCGAAGGAACTCAGGGGTCTCTTCGAGCACGTCCTCGTCCTCAGCTAGCGGGTCGCCCGAGACTGGCGGTTCTTCAAGCTCGCCCTCGACAACCTCCGCCTCGCCCGTGTCCTCGACCGCGCCCTCGAAGGGATGCTCAGCCGTGTCGAGCGATTCGACGGGCGGCTCGTGGGGATGTTCGCCAGTCTCGGGGAGCAACGGGGCGCTGAGGTCGGGGTGCTCACTGGTGTCGTGCGGCTCGATCAGCGGCTCTTCGACAAGCTGCGCCGGCTCGTTCTCCTGCGGCGCAGGCTGTTCCTCGACTGGCGGCTCTGGTTCCTGCTCCGGCGCGGGTGGTTCCTCGACCACCGGTGGCGCCGACTCGTCCTCCTCCGACGGGGGTGCTTGCTCAACCGGTGCCGGCGGCTGATCAACCGGTGCCGGTGGCGGCTCCACTTGCGCCGCGACAGCCCCGTTCTCGACGGCCGCACCGGCGACCGCTGGACTTGTTGCTCCCTCACCGCCCGGATCGACGATCTGCTCGCTATGGGTGTCGGGGAAGTCGGGGTCGTCTGGGCGGCTCGGCGGCCCAAAAGCCTCATCTTCGAGCCGGGCAAGCTCGTCGTCAGCGGCGCCTTGGCGCCGCTTGAGATCGAGATGCTGGCGGATCGCGTCGTCGAGAATGCCCATTGGTCTGCGGTCCAGAAGATTATTGAGTGTGCGGACGGTGCGAGCGCACAACCGATGATTCGTGCGCAACTACCGTCTGCGAATCGGGGTCCGAGCCTCGTCGAGTGCTCTCTGGACGTGCGGCCGTGCCAACCACTACGCGATTCTTGCCAGCGGCCTTGGCCTCGTAGAGGGCGCCGTCGGCTGACGCGACCAGCGCCTCAGGGTCGAGCAAGCTGCCGCTGGCCGTGGCGACTCCGAGGCTGGCGGTCACCTTGACGGGATCGCCGGTGTCCTCGAGCAGCGGCGTCGTCGCGCTTTCGATCCCGGCGCGAATGCGCTCGGCGACCTCCAGGGCTCCCTGCTCAGCGGTCTCTGGGAGTGCGACGACGAACTCCTCGCCCCCGTAGCGCGCGGCGGCGTCGATGTCGCGGGACTCATCAGCGAGGATCGCCCCCACGGCACGTAGGACGGCATCGCCCTGAAGGTGGCCGAAGGTGTCGTTGATCTGTTTGAAGTTATCGATGTCGACGATGACGAGCGACAACGGATGCCCGAAGCGCGCTGCCCGCGCCGCCTCTCTGTTCATCAGCTCGCGGAAGGCGCGCTTGTTGGCCAAGCCGGTGAGGTCGTCGGTGACCGCCTGCTCCGAAACGAGCTCGTGCAGCGCAACGTTCTCTACGGACGAGGCGGCCTGACCGACCAAGTAGAGGAAGACCTCGGCGCTCGTTGCGATCGAACGGCCGACCTTGCCGCGCTACCGTCAGCGCGCCAGTCGGCTGATCCGAGCTTGCGACCGCGCTGAGTGAGCTTGACAACGCGTATGCGCCGTCATGCTCGTGGGCGACCAGCCCCGCCTCCGTCATCGATCGCGCCTCGGCTGCGAGCGCTGCCTCGCTAACGACCGGCGTCGCAACGCCCCATTGCGCCTGCGCGCCGACGTGCGTGCTGAGCGAGATCATGCCGAGCTCGGCCTCGCAGCCCTCGACAGTGGCTTCGACCAGGATCTCCAGCAGAGCCTGGCGGTTGAGGCCCGCCGAGAAGGCCTCACCAACGCGACGGACGGAGCGATCGATTTCGATGCGCTGGCGGCGAAGCTGATCCATCTGCTCGCCGAGGCGATCGCTCATCTTGTTGAACTCGGCTGCGAGACCGGCGATCTCGTCGTTGCCACGAACCGGAAGCCTGTGTGAGAAGTCGCCTTCGCCGAGACGGTGGGCTGCCTCCAGCATCTCCCTGACTTGGCCACGGAGAGTGCGCACGAGATAGCCGATCGCAACCAGGGCGATGACGAAGAAGGCGAGCAGGACGATTCCCAGAATCGGTCGGGAAGCGAGAAAGCTCTGGTCAGGCCGCGGCGCAAGAACGACGATGCGCGTCTGCTCGTCGCCCAGCGGCTCGCTTGCAGCGACCCGAAGGTCCTCGCCCGCCGTTTCAAAGTTGGTGGCATCACCTTCGTCGGGCAGCCCAGCGACGTCGATCGAGATCGTGTCGCTAGTCGAGCTGCGCGGTCCGACTATGGCAGCGAGCTCGCCCGTCGTCGACTCGATCTGCTCGAGCAGCTCCGCCGCGGTGACCGTCGCGACCGAGACGGAGCCGATCGAGCCACCCTCCGCACCGCGCAGGTTGACCCTCGCCACAGCGACCGCCTGGCCCGAGGACCGAGCCAGCGCGCTCGCGCCAGCGGAGCTGGTGACCTCCACGACTGCAAGGCCGCGCTCGGCACGAGCAGTGCGAGCTAGCCCTTCCAGGGTGGAGTCGCTGCCCTGGCTGAGTGCCGCGGCGAGGCCCGGATCGGCCGCGATCTCGGTAGCTGCCTTCTCGGCCGCCGCACGCTCGGTTTCGAACAGGTTCGTCGCCGTGCGCAGGCCAGCGCTGATGCGAGCGTCGGCCTTTCCGTTCGCTGAGTCCGACGCGATCTGGGTCACCAGCACGACGAGCGCGATCATCGGGATCGCGACGATGAGAACGAAGAACAGCGTCAGTCGAAGGCGATAGCTCAAGCGCATGAGACTAGTTCGGATTTGCGAACTTCCGCCTTCAACAGCGCCCGGTTGCGGAGCCACCGATGAGAGACCGGCCAAGGCCCTTACGGCTGGCTTGACACACGTGACAATCGGCACGATAATCGAGGCTGTCGCCCCTCAGGCTCGGAGGCCGAGGAAGCGATGAGAGGAGAGCTCTTGGACGACGTTCAAGCAACCCGGTTTCGTCTCCGCCTCCGAGTGAGCCCAACTCTGCGCGCCGCTCGCGCGCAGCCGAACCAAACCGAATTGCGCCGATGCGGGGCACCAAGACTTGCGGCTCACCAGCGTCGAACCCCGGCTGGCCGTCCCGCTGATCGCGGCGATCCTCGCCCTGTGCGCGGCCTTGGCCGCTCCCGCCGAGGCCTCCGTCTACTGGGCCAATGCCGGCAACGGCACAATCGGGCGGGCCAACCTCGACGGCACCGGCGTCGACCAGAACTTCATCACCGGTGCGAACTTTCCGGTCAGTGTCGCCGTCGATGCCTCCCATATCTACTGGGCCAACGAGGGTTTTCTCTCTGGCACCACCATCGGGCGGGCCAACCTCGACGGCACCGGCGTCGACCAGAACTTCATCACCGGTGCGAACAGTCCCGGCGGGGTGGCAGTCGACGCGTCCCACGTCTACTGGGCCAACGAGCTCGGCAACTCAATCGGGCGCGCGAACCTCGACGGCAGCGGCGTCGACCAGAACTTCATCAGCGCCGGGAGCTTCCCGTGCGGACCAGCGGTTGACGCCTCCCACATCTACTGGGCCAATGCGCTCAGCGGCACAATCAGACGCGCAAACCTGAACGGCACGCACGTCAATCGGCATCTCGTCGAGCCTGGGTTCGGCACCTGTCCCGTGGCAGTCGACGCTGCGCACGTCTATTGGGCTGGCGTCACCAGTATCGGACGCGCAAAGCTGAACGGCAAGCGCGCCGACAGGCGCTTCATCGCAAGCAAGGACGTGACTACCGGGGTGGCGGTCGACGCGGCGCAGATCTACTGGGCGAACTTCAACGGCACGATCGGACGTGCCAACGTCGACGGCACCGGCAGGGACCACACGTTCATCTGCGGCGCAAGCCTTCCCGGCGGGATTGCGGTCGACGCCCTATCCACGTCGCCACCGCAATCGCTCTCGAGCGACATCAGCTTCTGCCCGGTCGAGAAGAACAAGCGCAAGGGGACGTCGAAGCTCGTGATAAACGTCGACCGACCCGGCGAGCTCGAGCTCGCCAGGACCATGAAGGTCAAGGGCTATGAGCAAACGGTGGAGGCGGCGGGGACGCAGGAGCTGCTCGTGAAGGCGAAGGGTAAGGCGAAGGAGAGGCTGAACAAGAAGGGCAACGCCACGGTCAGGGCCAGGGTCACCTACACCCCCACCGGCGGTAGCCCGCGCACCGAGGGCAAGACAGTCCGGTTGGTAAAGCGACGCTAACGATGCGAGGCATCGGGTCCTCGGAAGACGGCGGCGGGGGCCGACCTGTCCTCCTTCGTTACCGCGTCGTCGGTGGCCCGGTCAGCGTCGACCAGCGCCTTACCGTGTTCGAGGACGGTGCCGTGGAGCTGGATGAGCGACACCGAAGCCGCGACCCGACGCGGCTGCGACTCGACGCTGCGGAGCTGAACCGGCTTCGCTGCGCGCTCGAGGAGGTACCGGAGCCGCGCTGGTCGATCCTGCCCCGGCTGGCCCTGGTGAGGGCGAAGAGCACGCTCGTTGCAGTCTTCTCCCTGGATCAGTTCAGGGACTTCACGCATGTCGAGCTCAAGCGGGGTCACCGCACGATCGCCGCGGAGACAACTCGGTTCGCTCGAGCTCCCGCTTGGCCTCCGTGGGGTGGACCGAGGGACGTCGAGGTCGCGGCGGTGCTGGCCGTGCTCGGCGCGCTACGGGTACGTGCTATACGCCTACACCCCCGCTGAGCGACATGGGTTCCGAGCGGCAGCCACCTGTAGCGGGCTGGTATCCGGATCCCGAACCGGGCGCCGGAGGGCTCGGGGTGACAGCGGGTGATAGGCAGCCGAAGGGGATCGGCCCGGTGGCGTGGATCCGCGTCTTCGATCCCGAGTCTGGTCGGATCCTCACCGATGTCGTCACCGGACATGGCCGCGGCGCGATAGCCGCCACCGACGACGCCTTGTGGGTCGCGAACACTCGGAGCCGATCGCTCACAAAGCTCGACTCGAAGACCACTCGGTCCTGGGCGACCGTCAAGCTTGGCGCCGTACCGACTGCGATCGCCGCAGGCCGCGACTCAATCTGGGTCGGCTGTCGCAACGGCTGGCTCTACCGAGTCCCGCGATCGGGGCAGGGCGCCGACGGCGTCGCGAGATTGGGAAATCATCTCCGCGCGCTGGCTATCAGTTCGGCTGGGGTGTGGTCGCTTCGCGATAGCGGCGAGCTGAGCCTCACCGACCTCGAAACCTACGAGGCCGAGACGGTTGCCAATGTGGGCCATGGCGCACGACACCTGGCAGCGAGCGACGGATCTGTCTGGGTAACTACGGCGCGCGGGCGCAAGTTGGTTCGCGTCGAGTCGACGAGCGGTGAAATCGAATCTGCGACGAAGCTTTCGGGCCGCGCGATCGGGCTCTGTTTGGTTGACGGTTCCCCGTGGGCCCCCTGTCGTCATGGCTGGCGCCACCCTGGATTCTTGGCCGGTTTCGATGCGGCAACCGGCGCACTCAGCGCGCGGATTCCGCTGACGCATCAGCCATACGCCCTCGCGGCTGGCGACGGCGCGGTCTGGGTGGCTTATGCGAGTGGCGGCTGGGAAGCGGGCGGGCCGATCGAGCGGATCGAGCTCGGATCGGGCCGGGTTGAGCAGCGTATGGAATCTACCCGATGGCCAGTCGATCGCCTGACGGTCGCGGGTGGCCGGATCGTGGCGACGATGCACCATTCGCCTCCTTTGATATGACCGCTGAATGGGCCCAGCGGACGATTTCACCTGCTTTCAGCGAAGCCGACGATCAACTCGGTGGTGCCGAATCCCCAGTCCCTGAGCGCTAAACTCGGGCCACGGGGCTATAGCTCAGATGGGAGAGCGCCTGGTTCGCAATCAGGAGGTCGCCGGTTCGATCCCGGCTAGCTCCATCGGACAAGGTTCTGCAACTGCGAGGTTTCTTTAGGCGTGGGCCCGAACGCTTGACGATTCGAGTGCCATCGTCGGTGCCCAAAAGGACGCGCCGGACACCCCGAATCATCCTCAGCGCGGCGTTGTCTTGGCGGCGCGTTTCCGCGCAACACCAACGTGCAGCTTCCGCTCTTCGCGCATTGCGGGAGCGGCCCGGGTCCGTCGTGCCTGCGCTCGTCAGGCTCCCGGCGGGCGGTAGTCGACCGAGCGCTTCGCGGCTGCGTCGACTTCATCCGGCGTCAGCAGCACCACGGTCTTCACCGTCGCTCCCCCAGCCGCGTTGACGGCGAGCGCGACGGCCGCCGCGCTCTCGTTGTCGGGAAGGTCGACGATCACGTAGGCATCACTGTCGCCAAAGGCGAAGTAGAAGCTCTCGAGTTGTCCACCAACGCTCTCAGCGACCTGAGCCACGGCGTCACGCCTGCTGGTCCCGCCGGCACTCTGGACTCCCTTGACGCCGTCCAGCGTGTACGAGGCCTCGAATAGAAACTTGGGCATCAGCACCCTCCCGGGTTGTCGTCGTCGTCGTCCAACCCTAAGGGAGTTCCGCCCGAGAGAGCAGCGATAGCCCGCGTTCAGGTCTGAGCCGTGCTCGTTCCACGATCCGTGGGTGGTAGCGAGACACGCATCGGGCCACCTGTCGGATTAGGTGCAACGCACGGATCCAGGCACCGAGAGAGTGCTGTTTGCATGAAAAGCGGAACGTTCGCGAGATACTGCGCGGGCGATGTCGCAGGAGAACGTGGCGGATTCGACGGGCCTACGAGGTCTTCAACCGGCTCGGGTGGGAATCGGAGCCGGCCCGACGGCTCGGGACCGAGTTGCTTCATCCAGACGTCGAATGGCACGATCAGCGCGAGCTGCCTGGGGCGACGGTCCACCACGGGATCGAGGGTGTGGAGGGACACCTAGCCGCCGCCCAGGAGGCCTCGGACTACGAGACGATGGCGTGTTTGAGGTCCTCGACGGCGCGAAGGTAGACCGCGTAGACATCTTCGGCACCCGTAGCGAAGCCCTCGAAGCTCTCAGGCTGTCGAAATAGGTGCTTCGGACGAGAACCGCAACTATCCCAGCGAGACGGTCCTGTGCCAATGCGCGAGCGCCCGAAACTTGACGCCTGTGAGCGATATGCCACGTCGAGGGCGCACAGTCGAAGCAGGGTTCGAATCCCTGATCCACTTGCGTGGGAAGTCCAAGGTGCTGCGTGCGGCGTCAGCAGATGAAGAGTCAGAAACTGTCGGGACCGCCCCGATTTTGGGGAGGTCCCGCGTTACCGATGAGTTGGACTACTCGTCCAAAGTCCAAGTTCCGGTCGGCATGGAAAGCAGCCATCAAGTCGTCCGTTTGATCGGCCACTTGGTTCGAGGTACCTTGGGAGGGCTTCGACGAAAGGACGACGCCATGACCGAGAACACCGAGACCGCGATCCTCGCGGGTGGCTGCTGCTGGATCACGCAGGAACTGATGCGTCATTGCGAGGGACTCATCTCCATCCGCGCCGGGTGGACCGGTGGCGAGAGCGACAACCCGACTGAGGACGAGCCGGGTGGGCATGCCGAGGCGGTGGAACTCGTCTTCGACGCCTCCAGGGTCTCCTACCGTGACGTCCTCGAGCTCTTCTTCCAGATCCACCGACCCGACCTCGATGAGAGCGTTCTTGGCTCCATATATCGCTCGGAGATCTTCTACACGACCGACGAGCAGCGGAAGGTCGCTGAGGACATGATCGCTCACGTCGAGGCCTCAGGCTTCTGGCCCAAGGTCGCGACGGAAGATCAGCGAGGCTGGCCGCTTCATCGAGGCCGAGGCCGAGGATCAGGACTACTTCCAGCGCTATCCGGCGAGCTCCAGTTCCCGCAGCCCAGGCGGGAAGCCGCCAGGCGCGAAGCCGTTGCCTAGCTCACCTGGGTAGGACCTCTCCTGGTCAAGCCGGATACCGCCTAGGACGAAAGGCGACATCCTTTAAGCCTCCCTGCGGTTTCTAGAGGAGAAGGCGCCCGAAGCCGCCGGGCTGTCGGAGTAGCGCTGAGAAGTATCGCTCTGAAAGGACGCGGCCGGACACGTGATCGCCCTCAGCGCATCGCCTCTTTGCGCGCGCTCCGTGCAGCGCCACGTTTCAACTTCCGCTCCTCGCGCATTGCGAAAGCAGCGCGCGCATCTGCGCAGTGGTCGCCGCGCCAGCCCGGGCCACTCGGATACGGTGAACGCTGCGAGTCCCACAACTAACGGGGAAAAGTGTCCGCGCAAGTCGATCCTTCGCACATCATGCAGGTCGGTATGGGGTTTTTCGGATCAAAGACCCTGCTGTCGGCGGTCGAGCTCGAGCTGTTCACCAAGCTCGGCAGCGAGGCGATGACCGGTGCGCAAATCGCCGAGGCCCTCGGTCTCCACGCTCGCGCGATCCCGGACTTCCCGGATGCGCTCGTTGCCCTTGGGCTGCTCGATCGAGACGGTGATGGAAGCGGCGCGCTGTATCGCAATAACAAGGCTGGAGCGGTCTTTCTCGACAAGGCCAGCCCCGCCTACATCGGCGGCATCCTCGAGATGGCTAACGCACGGCTTTACGGATTCTGGGGTGATCTCACCGAGGCCTTGCAAACCGGAGAGCCACAGAACGAGGTCAAGCACGCGGGCACGGCGATGTTCGAGGAGCTCTACAGCGATGAGGCCAGGCTTGAGCAGTTCATGAACGCGATGGCTGGAATCTCCGCGGGCCCGTTCATGGCGCTAGCGGAGAAGTTCGATTTCTCGGAGTACAAGACGCTCTGCGACGTGGGTGGTGCGACCGGTCAGCTCTCGATCATCGTCGCCAATCGCCACCCCCACTTGCGCTGCACAAGCTTCGACCTGCCCGTCGTCGAGCCCATCGCTGCTCGGAGGATTGAAGCGGCCGGGCTAAGTGACCGTGTCAAGGCTGTCGCCGGTGACTTCTTCGCCGCTCCCCTACCTGCCGCGGACGTGATCACCATGGGGCTGATTCTCCACGACTGGAACCTGGAGAAGAAGAAGCATCTGATCAGAGCCGCTTACGACGCGCTACCGGAGGGGGGCGCTTTCATCGCAATCGAGAACATCATCGATGACGCCCGCCGCGAGAACACGTTCGGCCTGCTGATGTCGCTCAACATGCTGATCGAGTTCGGCGACGCGTTCGACTTCACCGGGAGCGACTTTGCCGGCTGGTGCCAAGAGGCCGGGTTCAAAGAGACAGAAGTCGTGCCACTCGCCGGTCCCACGAGCGCCGCCATCGCGCACAAGTAGTTCAGGAGGTCGCCGGTTCGATCCCGGCTAGCTCCCATCTCAGAACGCCCGCTGGTGCGAGGTTCTGCATTCGTAACCGTGGACGCTTGGTGATTCGAATACCGTCGCCGGCGCCAAGGAGCCCCACCGGTAATCAGTCATCCACTGGCCGTGGATCAGGACGATGGTGGGTATGGACCCTTCCTAATTTTGAGGTTCAGGAACGCCGGGCCGTCTTGCGATGGTCAGGCGCTCAGCCACGCCGGCCACGACTCGCGAGATGGACCACAGGAGATAGACGAGATCGCCTCACGCTGCCCGGGCCGGGGAGGGCGCGAATCGCGCCAGCAGCAGGCCACTGAGCAGCGTGAAGACGATGGCGCCCATCGCACCGAAGACGGTGAACTGCTTGGCCACATCGACCCCGATCACCGTCGAGGCAGCCCAGCCCAGGGCGAGCAGAACCGGCATCGCAGCCGCCCAGGCGAAAGCCAGACGTCTGCGGCCCTGCTGCACTAGGGCGAGACCCTGGCCTACACCGAGGAAAAGCCCGCTGATCGCGCCCATCGCCATCAGAGATCCGATGTCGGTGCTGTAGCCAACTGCCGCGGCGCCGACGAGGAGCCCGGCGCCGTAGGCGACAGCACTGGTCGCAATCCAAGCTGCTGGACCGCTGCCGAAGGCACCCCTGGCCGCAAACCACTGCGCGGCTCCGAGGCCAGCGCCGGTGATGAGACCGCCGATCAGCGCGGCAAGCGGAGCGTCCACATGACCACTCACGCCCCAGCCGATGTATCCCGCGACTGGAAAGGCGAACGCAACGGCTGCCCAATGCCATCCGGGAAATAGCCGAGTAGAGGCAGGCGTCTGCCCAGGTTGATCCGCCATTGCTCCTTCGATCCCGTCCCTCCCGAAGTGGCCGCGCGATCAAGTGGGAGAAACGAAAGGCCCTCGAAGGGCGGCGGGTGCTTCGTACGAGCTTACAGGCAAGACAAAGCGCTCATCGAGGCCGCTGTTGAACCCTCGAGGCTGCGCCTGACGAGCTCGCGCCTCTCCTCCGAATCGCCCTACTCCCGCAGCCCGGCAGCTTCGAGCGCCTTGTCTCGACTCAGGAAGCCCTCGGCCTTCACCGACTTTCCACCCCGCAGCGTGAAGAGAAACGCGATCGGTGAGTCCAGCTCCACACCGCTCTCGCGCCCGCGCGCCTTTATGTGCCCGAGGGCGAGGACGCGATCGCCAAGATCTCGGAACTCGTTCCACTCGCTCTCGAACTCCTCGAAGCTCTCCATTGAGTCGGCGGACCACTTGCGGTAACCCTCGTGGCCCCGGTAGACGCTGCCCTCGGCACCACCGACGATCGCCGAGTGCAACTCGACCTCCGGATCCAGGTACGGCATCATCGCTTCCACGTCGAGGTGTGTGCGGAATGCTTCGAGCGTCCGACGCACCACGTCTACGTTTTCTTGGGACATCGCCGGTCCAGTCTCCCACCCAGGGCGTGGCGCCCGCAACGGTCTGCTCGCTCACGCACCGCGTTCGCTGACAGCCAGGCGCATTCCGCCCACTGGGGCAGCCTAGGGCGTCTCGGCGGCGCCCTCGCCGGGCGGCTTCTCGGCGCCACCTGCGGCGGCCCGGTGGCCGAGTGCCGACGGCCACCAGACGCGGTCGCCGATCTCGAGGACCAGCGCCGGCACGAGCAGGGTGCGGACCACGAAGGTGTCGAGCAAGCACCCCGAGCGCGATCGTGAAGCCGATCTCAGTCAGGGTGACGAGCGGCAGCACCGCGAGAGCCGAGAAGGTGCCCGCGAGCACGATTCCCGCCGAGGTGATCACGGTCCCGGTGACAGCCAGGCCGCGGAGCATTCCCTGCCGGGTGCCGTGGGTGATGGTCTCCTCGCGCACCCGCGTCATCAGGAAGATGTTGTAGTCGATGCCCAGGGCGACCAGAAAGATGAACGCGAACAGCGGCAGGGTCGGATCGAGTCCGGGGAAGTCGAAGACGTTCTCGAAGAAGAAGGTCGCGATCCCCAGCGCGGCACCGTAGGAGAGGATCACCGTCGCGATCAGGATCAGCGGCGCGACCACGGCGCGCAGCAGCGCCATCAGGATCAGCAGCACCAGCACGAGCGCGATCGGCACGACCAGCCGGTTGTCGCGTGCCGCCGACTGGCGCAGGTCGTACTCCGCCGCTGTCGGCCCGCCGACGAGGACGTCGTCGCCGCCGGCGCCATGCGCCGCCTCCCGGATTCCGGGAATGAGGTCGAACGCCTCGGTGCTGTAGGGGTCCTGATCCAGCGTCGCCTCGAGCTTCGTCCCAGTCGGCCCTTGCTCCTCCTCGGGACTGACCTCAGCCACCCCGGGCGCCTCGACGACCGCGGCGCGAACGGCGTCGAGCTTCGCTTCGTCGGTGACGACTATGTCGGTTGGTGCGTTGGCGCCGGCGGGGAAGCTCTCCTCGATCAGCTTCTGGCCCTCAGCCGAGTCGACGTCGTTGCGGAACCCGTTGCCGCTGGTCAGATCGCTGTTCAGCTGCGTCAGCCCGAGGCAGAGCACCAGCAGCAGGGCCGTGGTGCCGATCCACACGCGGCGGGGCCCGCGACCGACCCAGGCGGCGATCCGGCTCCAGAGGCCGTGAGTTTCGTCGACGCCCTCGCTGCCGACGCGCGGGATGAACGGCCAGAACGCCCGGCGGCCGGTGATCGCCAGCAGCGCCGGAAGGATGGTCAGCATCGAGACCATCGCCAGTCCGACGCCCATGGCGCCGATCGGGCCAAGGCCCGCGGTGCTGGTGACCTCGGCGATCGACAACGTGAGCAGCGCGGCCATCACCGTCAGTCCCGAGGCGACGATCGCCGGGCCGGCTCGGCGCATCGCGATCCGGACCGCGTCGCGCTTGTCCTCGTGGCTTGCGGAGCTCCTCGCGGTAGCGCGAGACCAACAGCAGGCCGTAGTCGGTGCCGGCACCGAAGACCAGCACCGGCAGGATGCCGCCCGACTGGCCGGTCACCGTCACCCCGGCCTCGGCGAGCAGGTAGCCCAGGCCTCGCGACGTGAGCTCGGCGATGATCACCGAGAAGAACGGGATCAGCCAGAAGATCGGGCTGCGGTAGATGATGATCAGCAGGACGAGGACCAGGGCCGCGGTCGCGTACAGCAGGGTGCCGTCGATCGAGTCGAAGACGTCGATCGCATCGGCCGAGAAGCCGGCCGGCCCGGTCACCTTCGCCTCGAGTCCGGGCGGGCAGTTCCTCGAGGTCGGCCTTGATGTCGTCGGTGGCGTCGACCAGAACGTCGCCTGCCTCGCTGCTGTTGTCCTCAGTCGTGATCGGCGTGATCAGAAGCGCTGAGCTCTTATCCTCGGAGTAGGATCGGCGGCCCGGTCTCGCCCACCCCTTCGAGGGGATCGGAGTTGATCGCCGCCTGGGTCTCGTCGATCGCCTGCCTTATCGGCCTCCGTGAGGCCGCCGCCGCGGTTGAAGACGGTGATGGCCTCGGAGATGTCGCCCGAGGGAAACTCCTCGAGCTCTTCGATCGCCTTGACCGACTCGGCCTTGGCCGGCAGGTAGTCGGCCGGATCGTTTTCCTGGGCGTCCTCGAACTTGCCCGCGAGCGGGGCCATCGACGAACGAGGATCACCAGCCAGACGACCAGAATGACCCACTTCGAACGGCGCCCGGCGGGTACGTCGGCAAACCAGCGTCCGACCGCTTTCACTGTGTCCTGCATCTTCGGGCCCCCCGCGGCTTGAATTTCGCTGGCCCGTTCAACCTAGCGAAACGGCCGATGAGCGCGGAGCAGGCAGCGTCCGACTAAAGTCGTTCGGTGGTACCGGACGGCTTCACTGCTGCGGATGAGGTTGAGGTCCTCGTGATCGGCGGTGGCCAGGCCGGCTTGGCGATGGGCCACCACCTCGCCGAACGCGGTCTGTCCTTTCTCATTGCCGACTCGCATCCTGAGGTCGGCCATGTCTGGCGCTCACGCTGGGCGTCGCTGCGTCTGTTCACGGCGCGGCAGTACAACGATCTGCCCGGAATGTCCTTTCCGGCCGTCCGCGGCAGCTACCCGGGCAAGGACGACGTAGCCAACTACCTCGAGTCTTACGCGTCGAAGTTCGACCTCCCGGTGCGGCTGAACACAACCGTCACGCGCCTCACTCGAACGGACGACAGCTATGTGGCCGAGACCGAAGGCGGCACGGTCCG